>CAWFNB010000010.1:0-162216 GCA_963817125.1 uncultured Actinomycetota bacterium | reverse complement strand
CGACTGTTGAGGCATGAACACAACCCGCACACCACTCCGCGAGATCGTCGCCTACCTGGGCATCGCCTACGCGCTCGCCCTGACCGTTGCGCTGGCACTGCCGGACGCGAACATCAACAAGTTGCTGAGCGTCATGGTTCCGACCGTGACCGTCGGCATCCTGACCTTCACGCTCACGCCTCGAGGCACTCGCAAGAAGCTGTGGCGGGGGATCGGGCTCGGACAGAGCCGGGCTCAAGACCTGGCCGGCCGCGATCGCGCTGCCGTTCGTGCTGTGCGCGGGGGCCTACGGCACCGCGGTGGCGCTGGGCGTGGGACGACTGGACGTCGACATCGCCAACGCGACGCCCACCTGGGCGATCGACCTGGTCCTTGCGGCAGTGATCGGCACCGTGTTCATCCTCGGGGAGGAGATCGGGTGGCGCGGATACCTGCTGCCTCGGATGCAGCAGCTCACCAGCAAGAGGCGGGCCGCTGTCCTGACCGGGTTCGTGCACGGCCTGTTCCACCTGCCGCTGATCCTGCTGGCGACGACGTACAACACCGAGGGTTCGCGCTGGGTTGCTGCTCCGGTGGCCGTCGCCGTGATCACCGCGGGCGGCGTCTTCTACGCCTGGGTCTGGGACCGTTCCAAGTCCGTCTGGCCGGTGGCGATCGCGCACAACACCGTGAACACCGTCTTCGAGCTCGGCTCGGCCGCGGTCGTGGCCACGGGAGGTACGACGGTCGCGTACGTCGCCGGCGAGACCGGGTTCGCCACGCTGGGCTGTCTGTGTGATCGCCGCCGTCGTGTTGCTGCGCAATGCCCGGGTGTGGCGCTCGCCCAAGGCCGAGGAGCCCGCACGCGGCAGCTCGTCGCCGGCTCGCGGCTGCGTAGTCTCCGGACATGAGGGCGGACTCCACCAGCGGACGCACTCAGGTCGGGATGGTTCGCCCCGCCGCTGCCATCAGCCGTTGGGTGTCGGTGGCGTGGGGAGGTGGCGTCACCGGTGGCTTGACCAGCCCGATCTCGACGGTGTGCTCGGTGCAGGTCAGCTCCACGACTCGGGTCATCCCGGGGATCCACTCGGGTGGGAACTCGATGGCGCGACCCACGCTCGCGGACACGTCCCAGGCATGCGCGGCCGCGTCGATGAGGGCGAAGTTGATGACGACGGCGCCGGGCAGTTCGCCGAACGGCGTGACGTGGTTCGCGGTCATCACGCCGTCGGTGCGCCACAGCTCCGCCACCTGCGCGGTGGCCTCGGCGGCGATCGGGGCCAGGTCGCCTTCGTAGGGCACGGCGTCCATCGCCTCGTCCTGTGGCATGAGGTCGTGACCGGTCACGAGGCCGGCCCAGAAGAGCTGGTTCTTGATCGCATGGCTGGCGAGGCGGCGTACGGTCCAGGGCGGGCAGTTGCTGACCACGTCCATCTCCGAGTCGACGAGCTCTCCGATGACCCGGCTCAGCTCGTGCTCCGCCTGCGTCAGCAGTGTCAGATCGTCCATCCCCGTGCCCCCCTCCGGGCCGGGCCAAGACTACTCACGCCGACCGGGTCAGACTGACGGCGTGATCCGGGAGGTACGCCGAGGCAACCTGCCCAGATCCGTCGCGACCTTGATCGGGCGCGACCACGAGCTGACCGAGGTCGCGACGCTTGCCCGTGCCCACCAGCTCGTGACGCTCAGTGGGGTCGGTGGGGTGGGCAAGACGCGGCTCGCCGTAGCCGTCGCAGCCAGCCTGGCCGACGAGTTCCCGGACGGCGTGTGGCTGGTCGAGCTGGCAACCCTGGACGATCCCGGCGCCGTACCCGACGCCATCGCCAACGCCCTCGGCATCACCCCGCAGGGCGACACCCCTGTCATCGACACAGTCGCCGAGGCAGTGGCCGGACGGCGCCTGCTCATCGTGATCGACAACTGCGAACACGTGTTGTCGGCTGCAGCCGACGCCATCGCACAGATCATCGTCCGTTCCGATACGCCGCGGATCACCGCGACGTCGCGGGAGCGGCTGGTGGTGGCTGGCGAAGCGGTCGTGCCGGTCGCGCCGCTGGCACTCGACGGTGGCGTGACGTCCGATGCGGTGACGTTGTTCGTGGAGCGGGCCAGTACGGCGCGGCCCGGCTTCGGGATCTTCGACGAGCAGACCGCAGCCGCCGTGGTCGAGATCTGCCAGACGCTCGACGGCCTGCCCCTGGGCATCGAGTTGGCCGCGGCCCGGATGGCCGCGATGAGTGCGGCCGAGGTGCGGGACCGCCTCGGCGACCGGTTCCGGCTGCTGACCGGGCCGGATCACGGACCGGACCGCCAGTCGACCCTGCGCAGCACGGTGGCGTGGTCCGTCGACCTGCTGGACGACGCCGAGCGAATGGTGCTGAGGACGGCTTCGGTGTTCGCGGGCGGTTTCGACCTGCCCGCTCTGTGCGCGGTCGCCGAGGCGAGTGACGACGTGGAGATCCTGCGGCTCCTGGACTCGTTGGTGCGCAAGTCCCTGGTCGTTGCTCATCACGGTGCGGCGCGGACGCGGTACAGCATGTTCGAGACCATCCGGACGTTCGCACACGAGAGCCTCTCGGAGGTGTCCGACCAAGAGGCCGATCGCGACCGCCACGCCGCTCACTTCGCGAGCGAAGCGGCCCTGCGATGGGAGCGCTGGAACGGGCCCGCGTGGCATGACGAGGTCGACTGGGTGCGGGTCGAGCTGGCAAACCTTCGGTCCGCCTTCCGGTGGAGCGTCGAGCGCGGTCAGGTGGTGGTGGCGACAGATGTCGCCGCCCACGCAGCCCTGATGGGCTTCTCGGTCGAGCTGTTCGAGACGATCGGATGGGCAGAGGCGTTGCTCGAGGACGCGGTGCGCGCCGACGTACGGCGGCTGCCCCGGCTGTACGCCGCAGCGGGCTATGCCTGCTTCGTCGGGCGGGCCGCGGTCGCGACCGCCAACGCTCATCGCGCCGTCGAGCTGGAGGCGCGACCGGGCTACGAGTCCTGCGAGCCCGGCTACGCCACGTTCATCGAGGCCCTCGGACAGGTCTACTGCGGGAACCTTTCCCGGTATGTCGAGCTGACCCGTGACGTCGCGGCACTGCCCGGCACGAGCCGCGCGTACGGGATCGCCGCCTACATCGACGGGCTGCAGTCCGCCGGCCGGGTCGCCGAGGCGCTGGAGCTCACCGAGGCGGCGCTCGACGCCGCGCACGAGCTCGGCAACCCGTATTGGGTGGCGTACACGTCGTGGATCGTCGGGTTGGCCTGGTCGAAGGCAGATCCGCAGCGTGCGCTGGAGGTCTGGGACGAAGCGGTGGCCTACATCGGCGAGCACGACGTGCGCTTCTTCGAGGGGTTCATGGCCCGGGACGCCGCGCTGCTGCACACCTCGGACGGTCAGCTCGACTCGGCGCTGACGCTGTTCGCAGCATCGATCGAGGCGTTCCTCCACACCGGTGCCGTGGCGCAGCTGGTGATCACCCTCGCCAGCCTGCCGGCCCTGTTCGAACGCCTCGACCAACCGGCCGTCGCGGGCACTCTGCTCGGTGCCATGTCGCGGGAACCTGCCAGCTTTCACCACGTCCCGTCGCTCGCCGACCTCGGTCCCCGGCTGCGCGACTCATTGGGCGACGAGCGGCCGGAGCGCTGGGCCGCCACCGGTGCGGCCATGGAGCTGCAGGACACGGCGGCGTACGCACTCAACCGAATCGACGTGGCGCGGCAGGCACTCGCCGTCGCAGGTCAGCAGGGCGCCCTGGCCGGCCTCACCGCCCGAGAGATGGAGGTGCTGCGACTGGTCGCCGACGGCGCGACCACCCGGGCGATCTCCGAACGGCTGTTCATCTCGGCGAAGACGGCCGACAACCACATCCAGCACATCTACACGAAGCTCGGCGTGACCAATCGGGCGGCGGCCACCCGGTGGGCGCTCGAGCACAACGTCGCCAACCAGAATGGGGACCCGGAATGAGGAGGTCTCCTCATGTGCCCGGGGACTCATCGGCGGAGTGTTCCTCCTGATCCAGCCGACCAGGGCTGGCGAGTGAGGGAGAGAACGATGATCTTGGCAACCACGAAGGTGAAGGACCTGGACCACTTCCTGGAGGTCTACGGCACGGCCGGCGCGGACAAGCGCGGGTCGCACGGGTCGAAGGGCTCAACCGTCTACCGCGACCCGATCGAGGAGGACCGGGTCTGGGCCGTCTTCGACTGGGACGAGGTCGGCTGGACGGCGTTCGCCACGGACCCCGAGACCCCCGGGATCATGCAGGAGGCCGGCCACCTCGGTCGCCCCTCGCTGGGGCAGTTCCTCGGAGCGTTCCCGGCCTAGCACCCAAGGCCGATCAGAGAACCTGTCTGCCGCCCGCCCTGACCACGCCTCCGTGATCGGGGCGGGCGGCTGCGTGGTCGAGCTCAGCGGCGCCCACCCCGGGCGGTGTGTCACGGCCTACGGCGACACGTCTGCAGACAGAGCCAGCAAGGGTCTGCAGCCAGACGCGGCCGACCCGGTGTCGCAGCGACTGTTGAGGCATGAACACAACCCGCACACCACTCCGCGAGATCGTCGCCTACCTGGGCATCGCGTACGCGCTCGCCCTGACCGTTGCGCTGGCACTGCCGGACGCGAACATCAACAAGTTGCTGAGCGTCATGGTTCCGACCGTGACGGTCGGCATCCTGACCTTCACGCTCACGCCTCGAGGCACTCGCAAGAAGCTGTGGCGGGGGATCGGGCTCGGCAGAGCCGGGTTCAAGACCTGGCCGGCCGCGATCGCGCTGCCGTTCGTGCTGTGCGCGGGGGCCTACGGCACCGCGGTAGCGCTGGGCATTGGACGACTGGACGTCGACATCGCCAACGCGACGCCCACCTGGGCGATCGACCTGGTCCTTGCGGCCGTGATCGGCACCGTCTTCATCCTCGGGGAGGAGATCGGGTGGCGCGGATACCTGCTGCCGCGGATGCAGCAGCTCACCAGCAAGAGGCGGGCCGCCGTCCTGACCGGGTTCGTGCACGGCCTGTTCCACCTGCCGCTGATCCTGCTGGCGACGACGTACAACACCGAGGGTTCGCGCTGGGTTGCTGCGCCGGTGGCCGTCGCCGTGATCACCGCGGGCGGCGTCTTCTACGCCTGGGTCTGGGACCGTTCCAAGTCCGTCTGGCCGGTGGCGATCGCGCACAACACCGTAAACACCGTCTTCGAGCTCGGCTCGGCCGCGGTCGTGGCCACGGGAGGTACGACGGTCGCGTACGTCGCCGGCGAGACCGGGTTCGCCACGCTGGGTGTCTGTGT
The DNA here is from genome assembly GCA_963817125.1 of uncultured Actinomycetota bacterium. Lineage (GTDB taxonomy): Bacteria > Actinomycetota > Actinomycetes > Propionibacteriales > Nocardioidaceae > Nocardioides. Next base: position 156,958 of record CAWFNB010000010.1, on the reverse strand, counting down.
GATCGCGTCCGTCGTCCTGTTGCGCAAGGCCCGGGTGTGGCGCGAGGCGGCGGCGCAGGAGCCGTCCGTGGCAGCCACGCCTGAGCTCGCGGCTGCGTAGTCTCCGGACATGAAGGGCTGGGCGGAGGCGTCACGGCGCCTGTCGCCGTACCTCGACCCCGCCATCGGGATCGCGGCCGCGGCGCTGGCGCTGGCCTCGCTGCTCACCACCGACCCCGGCTCGATCGACTCGAGGCTCGAGGACCCGGACATCGTCTCGGCGGTCGCCACTGTGGCGGCCGCCGGGGCGTTGGCCTGGCGGCGGAGCCGGCCGGTGGCGTCGTACGCCGTCATGGTGATCGGCAGCCTCGTGGTCAGCCTGACCGGCCACTACATCGGGCTGCTCTCGGTGCTGATGCTGTTCAGCCTCTACTCGCTGGCCGCCCACGGCAGGCGACGCGATGCGTTGATCGGGTTCGGCGTCGGCGTGACCTGCTTCGTGGGCTTGGCGCTGCTCGACGTACCCGACCTCGGTACGTCGGTCCTCCTCCAGTCGCTGGCCCTGCTGGTCGCGGCCTGGGCGGTGGGAGACGCGATCCGGTCGCGGCGGCAGGCCCAGCGCGAGCAGCTCGTCGCCGCCGTCACCGAGGAACGGCTGCGGATCGCCCGCGAGCTCCACGACGTGGTCGCGCACAGCATGTCGCTGATCGCGGTGCAGGCCGGGGTGGGCGCGCACGTGATCCGCACCGACCAGGCGGCCGCCGAGCACAGTCTCGAGGTCATCGCCGACACCAGCCGCAAGGCCCTTGAGCAGACCCGGTCGATGCTGGGCATGCTGCGCGAGACCACCGACGACGGGACCCGCCCGCCCACCCAGGGCCTCGACGACATCGCCGCGCTTGTCGACGACGTACGCCGGTCTGGCGTCGAGGTGGAGCTGGTCCGGTCCGGGACGGCCGACGACGCGGAGCCCGCCGTGTCTCTCACGGCGTACCGCGTCGTCCAGGAGTCGCTGACCAACGTCATCAAGCACTCCGCGGCAACGATGGCCCAGGTCACCGTGGCAGCAACCGAGAAGACCATCGACATCGAGGTGACCGACCCGGGCCCGGCGCGGCCGAGCCCGGCATCGAGCTCAGGGCACGGGCTGCTCGGGCTCGACGAACGGGTCCGCCTGGTCGGTGGCGTCCTCGAGGCCGGCGCGCACGGTGACGGCTTCCGGGTCCACGCCGTACTCCCGACAGGAGCGGACCGGTGATCCGGGTCGCGGTCGTCGACGACCAGGACCTGGTGCGGGCCGGGTTCGTGCTGCTGCTTCGTTCGGCCGAGGGTGTGGAGGTGGTCGGCGAGGCGAGCGACGGGCTGGAGGCGATCGCGCTGTGCCGACGTACGGCGCCGGACGTGGTGCTCATGGACGTGCGGATGCCGCACCTCGACGGCCTCTCGGCGACCCGCACGATCCTGGCCGACCCGGCCTGTGCGGCCACCCGGGTGGTCGTGCTGACCACGTTCGACGAGGACGAGCTCGTGCTCGAGGCGCTGCGGTCGGGGGCGAGCGGGTTCCTGCTCAAGGACACGCGTCCTGACCAGCTCCTCGAGGCCATCGAGGTGGTGGCGGCCGGCGAAGCGCTGCTCCACCCGCGGGTCACCCGGCGCCTGATCGAGCGGTTCGCCGAGCTGCCCGAGCCCAGACGTACGCCGGACGACGACGGCCTGACCGACCGCGAGCGCGACGTACTGCTGGCGGTCGCGCAGGGCCTCTCCAACCAGGAGATCGCGGCGTTGCTGCACCTCGGGTACGGCACCGTGAAGACCCACGTGAGCCACCTGCTGACCAAGCTGGACTGCCGCGATCGAGCCCAGCTGGTCATGCATGCCTACGAGTCGGGGCACGCGGTGCCGGGCCGGAGCTAGCACCTGAGGACTACGGTTGAGGCGTTCTCCTGCGAGGCGTGGCCGGGCCGCCGTACCTTCAGAACACACGCTCAGGAGGACCCCCCATGGCACAGCTCGCACCGGCCGAAGTCGACGTGGTGATCGAGCGTGCGCTGGCTGAGCTGCCCTTCGACGACTGGCACGTCATCGACACGCGCCGTGAGGCCAAGGGGCCACGCGCGGACTTCGTGGTCGTGGGCCCGCCTGGCGTCTTCGTCATCGGGTGCGGCCGCGGGCACGAGAAGGAGCGGGCGCACGCCAAGGAGCTGATGAGGCTGCTGGAGGTCGCGCACCAGGTGGCCGACGTCGCGGGCGTACGTCCCGACGAGGTGCACCCGGTGCTGTGCCTGACCGGCGACCAGCCCGAGGACTCGTGGAGCCGCGGCGTGAGCGTCTGCGGGATCGTGAACCTGGCCGACACCCTGGCCTTCAAGCGCGAGCGGCTGGCCCGCGACGAGGTCGAGGCGGCCGCGCTGGCCGTGAGCCGGGCGATGCGGAGCGGCGGGAAGCACCGAGCTCACGGCTGAGCGAACGCTCTCCACAAGCCTGTGGAGAGCCGGTCGCGTCCGTCGCCCGAGCGGGGAATGCTCGCGGCATGCCAAAGTCTCGGAAGCGCAAGTCGTCTGGTCGCAGCCGTTCGGGTGGGCGATACCGTCCGCCAGACCGGCCCTATCGGTCGGTGACGAGCCAAATGACTCCGGCGTACACCCAGGCGGTCAACGCAGGCGCTGACGCCGAGCTGCGCGGCGACGCAGCCGAGGCGTTGCGCCTGCATCGCTCGATCCCGATGTTCCGCCGGTCGACCCACGGTGACCGGCTGCAGCAGCTGGTCCACTTCGGTGCCGACGCTCCCGGCTGGCTGGTCAATCGCTGGCTGACGGTCCAGGCCCGGCGCCGGATGTGGACCGGCGGCGACGAGTCCGCGACCAACCGGGTGCTGCAGCTCGTCGTCCCCATGGTCTACCCCGACAAGATCCCGTTCGAGCGGATCGGCTGTGAGTACGTCGAGCAGGTGATGCCGTTCATCTGCGAGCGCGACTGGGTGGTGCGCCAGGTCGACGTCTACGAGCTGTCGGGACTGCGTCGCGTGGTAGAGCGCTTCGCCTCAGCGGAGCTCCTCGAGCGAACCGACCAGATCGACGCGTGGTGCCGGGCCCCGATGAGGGCGCTTCGGGTTGAGGACGCGTGCACGGTCACAGACCTGACCTCCGGCGAGGTGATCGAGGTTCTTGACCTGGGGCTTGGCGAGCAAGTCAGCCGAGGAGAGCATTTGCTCGGGCGGATCGCACCGACGGTCGCCGGGCCGGGCGCGATGTTCGAGTGGCGGCCCCTGCTGGTCGACAAGGACACGGCGAATGCCGTTGCGGAGGATCCGCGGCGCTGGCTCCCCACCCTCCACCGCCTCGCGGCGGGTGGCCGGCTCGAGCCGGCGTTCTCCCACCAGCCGGAGTCCTCCTTGACCTCCGATCTGCCACGGCACGTGTGGATGAACCTGGTCGGCGTCACGGTTGACGACGACCTGGACCCGGACGACGTGGTCGTCGACGCACTGCGCGAGGCGCTCAGGCTGGCCGGTCGGGAGTCGGCTGCGGTGGCGGGGAGGCGCCACGTCATCGGCGAGCTCGTCCTCGACGCGGCGTTCAGCGACCGGGTCCGATGGCAGTTCGTCAAGCCGGAGCTGCTCGCCGCTTGGCGCGTCCTTGCCGAGGTGCTGCCCGAGCACGCGCGATCGCGATGCGAGGAGATGGCGATGTGGTGCGCCGCTGTCCCCGATCTGCCCGACGCGATCGCCTGACCTGAGAGGACCCAGATCATGCCGAAGTCGCGAGGACGCAAACGACGCAGGTCGTCGAAGCAGCGAGCTGACCGGAGGACGCCGAGCAATGGATGGGGGGAGCTCGAGCCCTGGGCGCGGGCGATGATGATGGCCGATGAGGCTGAGGCGCGCGGCGACGCGGTCGGCGCGCTCGACGTCATGGAGGCGTTCGCGGTCGGGCCCGATGGCAAGGACTTCTGGCGGCCGTGGCGAATCGAGTACCTACTCCAGATCGCGACACTGGCGCCGATCCTCCCGCCGTGGGTCGCCTCTCGCTGGGTATGCAACCAGGCGATGCAGTGTCTCCATGACGGCAACCGCGACCGCCAGGGTCGGGCTCTCGACCTCGCCGTCGCGCTTCGCGGAGGGCGCGAGCGACTGCCCGGCCGCAACGAGGCTGACGCGCATGGGCAGGTGGTGGACCAGGACTGGGTCTATCGCCAGCTTTTCCTCTACGAGCTCGGCGGGTTGGAGTTCTTCGCACGCCGGGTGGCGTCGTCCACACTGCTGGCTGCCGCGGACCCGGTCCTGGATTGGGCTCGCGCACCGATGGGTGGCTACCGGTTCGTCGGCTCGACTCCGGCCACGGTCACCTGGCGGGACCTAGCCACTGGCCAGGCGCGCGTCACTCCCAACATCGGCAGCGCAGTGTTCGTGCTCCCTGGCGAGCACGTGATCGGGCGCTTGGTGCCGACACAGGGCGGAGAGCTGTTCGAGACCCAGCCGCTTCTGGTGCCCGAACCGGTGGCCGGCAGCGTCGCGGAGCGTCCAACGGAATGGTTCGAGATCCTGCGCGCGGCGCAAGGCGAACCAGGGGAGGTGGAGATCGTGACCCACGGGCGTCACCATCACTCCCTCCTGAGTGATGTGCCACCCATGACGTGGCAAATGGCGCTACTGGACAGCGAAGGCCTACCGCCCTTTGACGCTGACGACGTCGCTGCCGACATGGCCCGGGTCCTGCTGCACGTCATCTCTCGTGAGCTGGAAGCCGGGCCCGGCCAGCGACCTCTCGGCGAGGTCGACGTATGGCCGTGTCTGGGGGCAGCCTTGCTCGAGCCGTACATCGTCACGGCATTGCCCGATGTCGCTCGACCTGGCGACCGCGAGGGCCTCGAGCGGCTGGGAGAGATGCTCGCTGAGCCGGCCGCGACGTTCTGCCGGGAGGTCGCGCGCGAGCTCTTCGACGCTGCTTGAGGAGCGATTGGGGTCTGATCCACAAGCTCGAGGCGTGTCCCTTGCCGATGTCGGTTGCGTGTCCTAGAATCGAACGTATGTTCGAACTCGGGGTCGAAGCCAAGCGGCCGTCGGTGGACGATGTCCACGCGATGGCCGCTGCGCTCTCCGGGATCGGCGGCGGTCTCGACGACCCTGCTCGGATCGACATGCTCCGGGCGTTGGAGTTGCTGGCGTGCGCCGCGCGGGGTGCGCAGGCGATCGTGACTGCGGACTTCGACCGTTCCCAGCGCGCCGAGCAGGCGAGCGCCGGGGTGCCGGCCGAGCGGCTGGGCCAAGGAGTGGCCGCGCAGGTGGCGCTGGCCCGGCGAGAGTCGCCCCACCGCGGCCAGATTCATCTGGGGCTGGCCAAGGTGCTGGCCGACGAGATGCCGCACACCCGCGTCGCCCTGGCCACGGGGCGGATCACCGAGTGGAAGGCGACAGTGCTTGCTCGTGAGACCGCTTGCCTGTCTCGCGCCGACCGCGGCGAGGTGGACCGTCAGATCGCCGGTGACCTGGACGCCTTGGAGGCGATGGGGGACCGGCAGCTCTACGGGCGGGCCCGCGGTCTGGCTGAGGAGCTCGACCCGGCCGCTTCGGCCGAACGGCGCCGTCGGGCGGAGGCCGACCGCCGGGTCACCCTCCGCGCCGCGCCCGACACGATGGCGCTGATGGGCACCCTGTTGCCGGTCAAGGTCGGCGTCGCGGTGTGGGCGGTGCTCTCGGGCGAGGCCGATCTGCGCCGGTCGATGGGCGACCAGCGGTCCCGCGGCCAGATCATGGTCGACACGCTGGTATCGCGGGTCCTCAATCCGGGTGGAGCCGAGCCGGAGGCGTCGAGCTCGATGCCTCTGATGGTCAACGTGGCCGTCTCCGACTCGGTGCTGCTCGGTGACGATGACGGGTCAGGCTGGGTGGAGCACTACGGCCCGGTCCCGGGCAACCTCCTGCGCGAGTGGATCGCCGAGAATGCCGAGGCCGGCGTCGACCAGTGGGTCCGCCGCCTTTACGTGACGCCGGAGACCGGTGAACTGGTGGGCATGGACTCGAAAGCGCGGCGGTTCGAGGGCAAGCTGGCAGAGTTCTTGCGGCTGCGTGACCAGTTGTGTTCGACGCAATACTGCGATGCTCCGATCCGGCACCTCGACCACGTCAAGGACCATGCGAAGGGAGGGAAGACCTCGGCCCACAACGGCCAGGGGACGTGCGAGGCATGCAACTACGCCAAGCAAGCGCATGGGTGGTCGGCCCGGCCGCGACCCGGACCTCGCCACACGGTCGAGACAACCACTCCGACCGGGCACACCTACTCCAGTACGGCGCCCGCGTGGTCGGTCGCCGAGCGAGGCCTGCGGATCTCGATGGACCGGTTCCTGCTCACGGCCTAGTCAGATGCTGAGACCGACCCGAGCTTGTCCGGGAAAGGCGCGGGTCGGTGTCAGAAATCCGTTGGAGACGTGCAGCAGCCCAACCTGCTGGGCTCCCTTGCGGAACATCACCAGCGGTCGCACGTTGCTCTCGCGGTTGGCTTTGCCCGCGAGGATCGGATCGATGGCGAACGCCTCGCACAGCTTCTGTACGACCGGAGGGCGGAGGTACCCGGAAGCGGTGAGCTCGACCCCACTGCCGACGATCGCCAAGAGTTGTCGATAGGGCTCGGTGAGCTCGCCAACCTCCGCGGGCTGAAGCGTCGTCAGCGACGCCTGGGCCAGCCACTCGGAGACCGCCGCCAGATGCGGAGGAGACAGACGCAGGAGGGCGCCGAGTGCCTCCGGCTTCAGCTGTTGCAGAAGCTCGCCGCTGGCGACCAAGGCGCGCAGGTGCAGGTCCACTTGCTCGGCATCGAAGTCGTCGGGTCCCAGCCGTCGCCGAAGTCGTACTCATAGCGAATCCGATCTCCTGGCTGTCGAAGCACCTGGTCGAGCCGGGCGTCCTCCTCCGGCGTTCCTTCATCGCCTTCCTCGACGTCGAACTCGGTGACGAAATAGGGGTCACCGGGCTTCGTGCCGCGGAAGAACCGATGCAGATGGCTGTCCGTCCACCCCATTGCGGTCTGGAGGACCTCATGGACGCCATCGAGGGTGGTGTCGCCCGGAACCTCCAGCCGGCGCCACACTGGGGGTTTCGTCTCCTCCAAGGTGACCTTGATGGTGAGCATCTGCGGCTGCTCCGGCGCCGGAGGCAGATCGATGACACCATTCCTCATGGTTTGGATGAACGCGTCGAATCGCGAAGATCCCAGCTGCTCCATCCAGGCCCGCAGCTGCTCAGGATCGGACGGCACCGGGGTCAGGTGGCACGGCTCCAGCCAAGCACACGGCTAGGGCTGATCCGGAACCAGTGCCAGGAACGGGCTCTCGATCTCACCCTTGGTGTGGATGTCGAAGTCCAGCGGAGTGCCGGGTTCGGCTGGACGACCCAAGGTCAGGTCCACCGCGGGCCAATCGAACCACTCCAGGTGCATGGCCTGCTGTCGGGTCAGCGTCGTCGAATGCCCTGCTGGCACAGTGCCGCGATCTCGTCCTCCGACACCCCCAGCTTCATGCCACGGATGGTCCACGAGAAGTCGTATAGAGGCACGATGCCTTCGACGTCGAGTGTCTCCTGCAGTCTCGAGTAGCAGCTCGTCCAACGGATCGGTCACAGAGTCGGGTTCCCTTCGAGCGGGATCTTGATTCTGTCGCCGTTCTGGGAGACCACGGCATACGGACCGTGTGTCAGCGGGTTCGGGCCGGTTGCCGTCGAGGTATCCGTCCATGATGCGGATTCGGCGGCTCGCGGTTGGTCGGGTCGTGTAAACGCACGCCCTCGCCGCTTCCTGCTCGGTCCCACCTCCCATCCTTTGACGAGGTCCTTGACCTGCTCGCGGCTAAGGCCGCGCAGATCCTCCGGATTGAATAGCCGCGGGTTGTGAACGATCTCCCGCAGCCGAGCGACGCGAGCCAGCCGCTCGGCGTCGTACGCCGAAGCCACCGTGGTCCGGGCGTTGCGGAAGACCGCCAGCTCGACGCGCAGGTCCCGCAGGGCCGAGGCGGCCAGCCGCATCGGCGCCGCGCAGGTCGAGGCCAGCGTGCGCAGAGTCGCGATGATCCGCATGAAGCGTGGAGCGGCGGCGGCGATCTTGGCGGCATTCAGAGCAGCAGCGCCCGCGGCCGTGGTGCCGGCGGTGAAGGCGCCGAGGACGATGCCGATGCCCTGGATGATCACCGCGTCGCGGATGAGGTCCTGGACCAGGTCGAGGATGGCGGCGCGCTGTTCCTCGACGTGGTCCGCGTAGTCCGAGCAGGCCCGAGCGAGGACCGCGCACTGGTCCGCGACGGCCCCGCACGAGCGCGCGAGACGCTCGGTGACCTCGACGGCGATCGGGACCTCGGGGGAGCGCTGGGCGAGGAAGCCGCGGACCGCGGAGTCGCAGTACGTCGACAGTTCGGCGATCTGGAGCGAAGCAGTCCGCCAGCACTCAGCGGCCTCACGGAGCCGGTCGACGTCGGCATCCGGCCAGACGAAGCCCTCGACCTGGTCGAGGATCCAGCTCGCCCAGCCGGGCAGCCCCGACAGGTCGCCGCCCAACGACGTCGGGAGAGAGCAGGGCAGGACAGCGACGTAGCCGGCCACGCAAGCGGAGCCGTCGTAGACAGTGCGGCCCGAGATGACCGAGCGCGCCTCGGCGCGGCCGTGGTTCGCCAACGAAGCCAGAGTCAGCCGGCCGCAGGTCGCGAACGCGTCGACCAGGTCGCCCAAGGCAGCAAGGCAGGAATGGGCCGCCTCGTCGTACGCCGCCGCGAACTCCTCGGCCAGCGACGCGTCGCCCGCCATCGCCCCGAAGCCGGCAAGCCGGCCCGCGAGGGCGTGGTGCGCCCGCGCGGCGTCCTGGTTGCCCCGCTCGAACGACAGCGCCGTGTCGGAGTACGGGACCGAGTCGACGAGCACCCTCACCGGACCGCGCTCCACATCGACGTGTTTGTCTCGGCGGCGGTGGAGTAGTTGGAGGCCGCGGTCCGCACAGCCGAACGCATGTCCGCCAAGGCCCGGCGCATCTCGGCGTACGACGCCTCCCACGACCCGTGTGCCTCGGTGTGCCCCATCGCGGCCAGCCCGCCCCACGTCTCGTGCAGTCTGGCGACCCGCCAGCGCAGGTCGGTCACCACCTCGTCGAGGTGGTCCTCGACCGACGAGAGCGAGGCGACCACGTGGGTGGCGAGCTCGAGGTCGGCGTCGTAGGCGAAGTTCATGACAGCCGCCCCGCGATTCGCCCCAGTGACGCGCCGGCCAACTCGTCTCGCTGCACGACGTCGGTCTGGAAGCCGTCGAGTGACTCCGCCAACGCTGCCAGTGCCGAGGAGACGTCCCGCGACGACGTCAGCCAGGTCTCCCATGCCGAAGCAAAGTCAGCCGCGGCGGCGCCGTGCCAGCCATCAAGCAGCAGGTCGACCTCGCCGGCCGCACGCGCCCGGGCGTCGCACAGCTCGGCGGACGCACGGCGTACCTCGGCGACCGACGCATGGAACTCGGGGAGCTCGATCCGGATTGTCATGACCCCACGCTGCCCAGCGACATGGGCGATCAGCGGGGTCAGGAGCAATCTGTGGAAAAGGTCAGTCGTCCCAGTGCGGCGTCAGAGGTGGACCGAGCGGTACTTCGCGTTTGGTGCGTCCTCGGCGCCGGTGAACTTCCGGACCCGCTTCTCGGCGGCGTCGCCGTCCCAACGGCGCTTGCGGTCAGCCAGCGGGAGGTCCTGGTAGCTGGAAACGGCCATGCTGATTGGGTACCCGAGTCACATGCCTCGACGCACGACGATCACCGCACTTGCCCTCGCCGTCGCCTCCGCAGGGCTCGCCATCCCCGCGATGCACGCCGCCCCAGCTGCGGGAGCGCCGCACTTGCGGCAATGGACCGAGGCGGACAAGACCGGCTTCGGCACTGCGCGATCGACAAAGAGCCGGGTCTGGTTCACGCTCCAGCACGGCCGGGTCAGTGAGGTCTTCTACCCGAACCTGTCGACGCCCAGCGTGCAGAGTCTCGAGCTGGTGGTGACCGATGGCGCAGTGAACGACCGCCAGAGCCGGCACATGACCACCGTGGTCTCCCGGCCCGACGAGCGGAGCCTGCGGTTCACCCAGGTCAGCACCGACAACAAAGGCCACTACCGCGTGACCGAGGAGTTCGTCACCGATCCGGCCCGCAACGCCCTCGTCGTCCACATCGAGGTCGAGTCATTGGACGGCCTCCCGCACGGGCTCCAGGTCCGCTACGCACCCGCTCTCGGCAACGGCGCCTCCGGCGACCGGTTGCACAGCAAGAGGCCCGCGTTCAGGGCTGTCGACCGGAAGGCCCACGTAGCCAGCACCTTGGTGAGCTCACCCGCGCTGCAAAGCGCCAACGACCTGAGAGACATCCAGCAGGGCGTCATCCAGCCGGCCACGATGCTGAACTACACCGCCACGATCAGCCTCGGCTTCGGCCGTACGCCGCAGCGCTCCGCGCGCACCGCGAAGGCGGCGCTGGCCCAGCCCTGGGCGACCACCGCCGCGGCGTACGACGCGGGCTGGCACGACTATCTCGGCAGCCTCAAGCCGGTGCCCGCCAGTGCGAGCGCCGTCCAGCGCCAGTACTTCGCCTCCGCTCTGGTCCTTGCGGCCGGCGAGGACAAGGCCAACCCCGGTGCCTTCATCGCAAGCCCGTCGGCCCCCTGGGTCTGGGGCGACGAGGTCAAGGACCTGAGCTCGCCCTCCACGGCCTACCACGCGGTCTGGTCGCGCGACGCCTACCAGTTCGGCACCGCCCTCTATGCGATGGGCGACGTCGATGCGGCCCGGCGGATCGTCGACTGGCTGTTTCGCAAGCAGCAGAAGCCGGACGGCTCGTTCCCGCAGAACTCCGACGTCGCCGGACACGAGGAGTGGACCGAGATCCAGCTCGACCAGGTCATGCTGCCCATCGCTCTCGCCCACCTGGTGGGCCAGGCCGACAAGCGGACCTACCGCGGCATCAAGAAGGCGGTCCGCTACCTGCTCACCTTCCGCGACGAGGAGACCGGCAGCAGGGCGCCGTTCTCGCCCCAGGAGCGCTGGGAGAACCAGTCCGGCTACTCACCCGCCACCATCGCCGCTCAGATCAACGGCCTGGTCACGGGGGCGGAGATCGCCAGGCAGCACGGCGACAACAACCTCGCGAAGCGGTGGCTGCGCACCGGAGATCGCTGGCAGCGGAAGCTCGAGCGCTGGACCGTCACCACCAACGGCCCGTTGAGCGATGCGCCGTACTACCTGCGCGTCACCAAGGACGGCGAGCCGAACAAGGGCACGACCTACGCGATCGGCGACGGCGGCCCGGCCCGTGCGGACCAGCGCCGCGTCGTGGACGCCAGCTTCCTCGACCTGGTGCGCTTCGGCATCGTGCCCGCCAACGACCCGGTCGTGCTCAACAGCCTGGCCGTGGTCGACCACGACCTCGCCGTGGCGACCCCGAACGGCACGTTCTGGCACCGGTTCAGCTTCGACGGCTACGGCGAGAAGCGCACGGGCGGGCAGTGGGAGCCCACCGACGACGGCGACCGCGAGACACTGGGCCGCGCCTGGCCTCTGCTGACGGGTGAGCGTGGCGAGTACGCCGTCGCGGCGGGTGCCAGCGGCGCGTCGTACCTCGCGAGCCTGGCCGCTGCTGCCGGCGGCTCGGACATGATCGCCGAGCAGGTCTGGGACGGTCGCGCACCCACCGGAGCGGCGTGCTGCCAGGCCGGGGAGGGCACTCGGTCCGCCACTCCTCTCCTCTGGTCCCACGCCGCGCTGGTGCGGCTCGCGTGGACGATCCAGGCCGGACGGCCGGTCGACCAGCAGGCGGTGGTGGCTGATCGCTACCGGGGCAATTGATACGCCCGGGGCAAGTTGGTCTGGACCGGATGGCCGCAAAGTGTTTGCGGAGCCGTCCAAGGGGTTAGGTGTTGTCTGTCGGCAACATAGGGGGGCCCGACGCATGCAACTTTCTTGGGACGACCCACGCTTGTCCGTGGCCAGCGACTCTCGGCGAACGGCGCGCTATCGGCTGTTGCAGTCCTGGTACCGCGAGCAAGTGCTCAAAGCGCGCTACGGCGACTATCGCGTCAGCAGCGGCACCAGACCGCTCGGCAGCCTGCTGCACATCGAGGACGCGGTCGACCGACCCTGGCTCAACTTCCTGACCCGGGACGCAGCTCAGTACGCCCTCGATCGCTCCGAGATCGTGACCGCGGCTGGCGGAAACCTCGACAAGGCGCGGCTCGCCCGCAACATGCTGTCGAGCCTGCCGATGTGCTTCTCGATCTTCGGTGAGCTCCGGGCTCGCCAGGACCGTGGCCTCGACGTCGTCCGCGCCTTCCTCGACCCACACGCGGTTGCCGTCATGGTGATGGAGTGCGCGTGGCGGCCCGCCATCGACCTGCTCGGAGACCACGCCGGCTTCGACGCGGCCGTGATCACGCTGCGGGCCGACGGCACGCGCCACCTGGTGGGCGTCGAGGTGAAATACACCGAGCACTTCAACCGGACCATCTACAACAGCGACAGCTACCGGCAGGCGCACGAACACAGCGGCTGGTTCCACCCCGGTACGACGCGCCCGTTGCTCGGCCCGGCCACCAACCAGCTGTGGCGCACGAGCCTGCTCGCGGCGGCGTGCGTGCAAAGCCGGGTCATGGGAATCAGCTCGGCCTCGGTGGTCGTCATGTGTCTGAGCGAGGACCCCGACGCCGCCCGGGCGCTCGGTGGACTCAGCGCGGCGCTCCGCGAACCGCAGGAGCACTGCCGGATCGTCTCGCTCGAGTCGTTCGTCGCCGGCTTCCGCGAGGGCCTCGGGACCGGCGAACAGTGGGCCGGCGCGTTCGCGACCCGCTACCTCGACCCGCCCGGTATGTTCGCCGAGCTGCCCGAGCTCTCCTCCGAGGACGCCGAGCCGCTCCTGTGAGGGCGTCAGGACACTGAGCCCAAGGTCACGTTGGGTAAGTGCCAATCCGCTGGCACTGTGGACAGGTTATGTCTGATCGCGACACCGATAGCCCACCCACCCTCGACATCGACTGGCTGAAGACCGCAGCCGGCGCACTCGCGGCGGTCAGCGCCGCCGTCCTGCTGTCGACCCTCGGCGCCGTCGGCACCCTGATCGGCGCCGCCGTCGGCAGTGTCGCGGCAACGGTCGGCAGTGCGCTCTACGCGCAGGGTCTGGCCAAGAGCAAGCACACCGTGCTCAAGGCGCAGGAGACCGCCATGCTCAAGATGGGGATCGCCCAGGCGGAGGTACGACGGGCCGGCCGGCGTCCCGCCGCGGAGCAGGAGGCGCACCTCGATCTCGCCGACGAACGCCTCGGCGAGGCCAAGGACGAGCTCGACGAAGCAGCCCACGAGCCGGCGCAGCGAAGCTGGCGCGAACGGTTCGTCGCGCTGCCCTGGCGACGGGTCGGGCTGCTCGCTGCTGGCACGTTCGCGATCGCCGTGCTCTCGATCAGCGCCTTCGAAGCCCTGTCCGGGCACAGCGTCTCGTCGTACACCGGTGGCAGCGACAAGGACCAGGGCACCACCCTCGGCGGCGTCACCGGCAACAGTGGCGGTTCGGGCAAGCCCGACAAGCCGCATCAGTCGGAGCAGCCCAGCAACTTCCAGACCCCCAGTGAGAGCCCTAGCGACACGCTCACCGAGACACCGAGCGAGACGCCGACCCCGACGCCCACCCCGACGCCCACCCCGACGCCCACCCCGACGCCGACCGACACGCCGTCGCCGACGCCGACCGACACGCCGTCCCCGACGGCGACACCGTGAGTCCTCGTCACCGGCTGGAGGAGGAGCGGGTCCGAACGACGGAACGGCTGGAGCGGCTGCGTGCGGACCACGCCGGGTTCGTGACGGCCTCGAAGGACTCCAACGCCGACGACGAGCACGACCCCGAGGGCGCCACGATCGCCTTCGAGCGCTCTCAGGTGGCGACCTTGGCGCGGCAGCACCAACAGCACCTGGCCGACATCGAGGCCGCGCTGGCGCGGCTCGACGCCGGCACCTACGGGACCTGCGAGGGATGCGGCTCACCGATCCCCGACGAACGACTCGAGGTCCGGCCGACGGCTCGCACCTGTGTCCACTGCGCTGTCTAGGATTGGCCGATGACCTCGACCACCCACCGTCTGATCGCCGGAGCGGCCGCCTCGGCCGCCCTAGTCATGACCACCCTCGCCGGCACCAGCCCGGCGCAGGCCCTGCCGCCGACCTCGCGCACGATCAAGGACGCCGTGGAGCCAGCCAAGGCCTACGACATCATCCAGGTGACCCTGCGCTCGGCCCCCAAGGACAACCGACCGGCCGTCGTGCTGGTCAAGCACGGACGCGCGGTCAAGTTCGGCGACGCGATCGACATCTGGTTCGACTTCGACGGCGACAAGGTGCCGGACATTCACGTCAGCGGAGACTCGTTCTCGGAATACACCGTGCACGAGGCCAAGTCGTTCACCAAGGACGGCAAGAACATCTCCAACAAGGACTGCGCCCGGCTCTCGATGGCCGGCTCTGCCTCCAAGGTGCGGCTGTTCCCGGCCTGCGTCGGCTCTCCGCTGAGCTTCGCGGTCGCGGTGAAGTCCGCCAGCGAGGGCCAGCCGGACAGCGCCGACGACTGGGCGCCGGCGACCGAGAAGTTCACCAAGAAGGTGCTCGCGGCACCGCTGTCCTGACCCCGTAGGCTCGGGGGAGTGGCCGAGGACTACTGCGAACTCTGCGATCTTCCGTTGAGCACGTGCATCCACGGGATGCCCAAGCCACTGCCTCCACCGCCGCCGGCTCCGCGCGCTCCCCGGACGCGTACGTCGACCCCGCGCACCTCCGCCGTGCGTACGACGACGGCCGCGTCGCCGCGCCCGACCAGCAAGGTGACCGAGCAGTCGGCGTTCCGCCCGCACATCGTCCGCATCCTCAAGCTCGAGGGCAGCCTGGAGACCGAGGACGTGCTCCTCGAGCTCGAGATGGCGATGGACGAGGAGCTCCGGGAGCGCGACCGGCAGCCGACGCCGACGGGTGAGATCCGCTGGCACACCACCGCTCGCATGGAGCGGAAGGCCATGATCGACGCCGGCCTGATGGCGGGGGGCAAGCCGGGTGTCTGGGAGCTCACGGACGCGGGGCGCGCGGTCGCCTACTGACTCACCCCTGCACCACCTCGATCTCCTCGCCCAGGCTCACGCCGAGCTCGAGCTCGAGGTCGTCCCCGGACCAGAACTTGCCCGGGTCGTAGTAGTTCGACGGCCGCGATCCGTCGAGCAGTCCCATCCCGGTGTAGGCCTCGGCGACGACCTCGGCGCAGTAGGCGAGCTCGGCCGGCGCCCGCCGGTGCATCCGTCCCCGGGCGACCCGGCCGACCAGCCCCATGGTCGATGGGAACGGCAGGCCGTCCATCCGGGCGATCGTCTTGAGCAGGGCGTCCTCCATCGCCGGCGTGGGCGGCGCGGAGATCTGGCGCAGCCAGCACCGCTGCTCATACCGGCCCATCCACTGCACGACCGCCTCGCGCAGGTCGTGCAGCTGGACGCCGCGCTGGTGCTTGCCGGTCCACACGTCCTGCAAGCCCTTGCCGAGCTCGGCGTGCCACATCAGCGGCGGGAGGTCGTCGAGGACGACGGCCATGCCGACGTGGTTGACCGGCGCGTTGGTGAAGGTCCGGATCGCGTGGTCGGCGATCGAGCGGCCGCGGAACAGCCACAGGTCTCCGGTCCGAGTCAGCTCGGCCGCCTCGTCCAGCGTGATTCGCGCCCTCCCCGATGTGTCAGCGCCCATGGCACGATCATCGCGTGAAGCGCCGGAGGCTGTGGAAGTGGCTCGGGCTGGCCGGACTTGCCGGCGTGGCGGCCACCGGCGTCGTGATCGCCCGTGACCAGCGGCAGCGCACCCAGCTGACCCCGGACGACGTACGCGCGCGGCTTCACGATCGGCTGGAGCGCGGCGGCTAACCTGCGGCGGGTGGACCTCCGCGACGCCTACGCGATGGCCGAATACCTCCTCGAGGTGCACGGCCTCGACGAGTGGGAGGTCGTCTACGACGGGGCCAAGCGCCGCGCCGGCATCTGCCGGTTCGCGGAGCGGCAGGTCGGGTTGAGCGCGCCGCTGACCGCCGTCCACTCCGAGGAGGACGTCCGCGACACGATCCTGCACGAGATCGCGCACGCCCTGGTCGGGCCGCGACACGGGCACGACGAGCGGTGGCGCCGGGTCGCGATCTCGATCGGCTCCTCGGGGGAGCGGTGCGCCTCGCCCGACGCGCCGACCGCGCCGGCGGCGTGGCTCGGGACCTGCCCCGGTGGGCACACCCTGGACCGCCACCGGCGCCCCACGAGGGTGCTGACCTGCGGGCTCTGCTCGAAATCGTTCGACCTCGACCACGTCTACACCTGGACCCACCACGGGCGACCGGCGGTGCCGCACGCCAAGTACGCGGCCGAGCTGGCGAGGCTGGGAGCCCTTCGCGTCGTCGAGCCCGCGTGACTTCCGCACGGGTGTCTCGTTCACCTTGACGTACGACGTTTGTCCCGCTGCGGCGCAACCCCAGCATCGGGGAAGTCCGGTTCTTGGCCCTCGACCTTTCTCGGGGTGGCCGAATCAGACCGGGCTCGGGGTTCGCCTTGCGGGACCACCGACGATGTTTCCACTACCTTTCTCCCGTGAGCTCGCCGGATCAGGCCGTGGACGGCAAGGACCGTAACGCCGCCATCAAGCTGGTGGACGGCGCCTTGAAGTCGGGCCGGATCATCCAGGCCGACCGCGACATGCGTGTCGACCAGCTCGAACGTGCCCAGACCGCGCAGGAGGTCGACCTCGTCGTCCGTGACCTGCGCGCGGCCGGGCCCGGGTCGCCGCCGACCATTGCGCCGGTCGCGGCGACGCAGCCTGGACAGCCCTGGCCTCTGGTCAACTACGGCCCGCAGGCCGGCGAGGTGACCGACATCGCGACCGCGGTCGGCAAGACCGGCGGCCGGGCGATCGGCGGCATCATCGCCGCCATCGTGCTGGTCTCGGTGGTGGTGCCGATCGCCGGCGCGATCATCGCCTTCGTCAGTGCTCGCGACTCGTTCCCCGACTTCGGCGACATCGGGCCGTCCGACGACACGACGTACCTCCCCGGGCAGGCACCCGGAGAAGGCGGCATCAACGTGCACACGGTCGACGGGTTCAACGAGCTCGTCGACGCACTCCGTGACGAGACCGGCCAGACCTACGCCTACAGCGCGGTGATCTACCCGCGCTACGCCGTGCTGGAGGTCCCGACCGGCACCGGCGACCGCTACGAGAACTTCTACTGGGACGGCGAGCTCACGCCCAACGACATCAAGGGCACCACGACCAACGAGCAGTTCGACCTGAGCCTGGTCGACCCGGAGCTGATGGTCGAAATGCTCAAGGAGGTGCGCGGGCGGCTCGACAACCCGAGCAGCTGGTACGTCATCGTGGGCGACTACGTCGGCACCGAGACCCAGATCACGGCGTACGCCAGCAACGAGTTCAGCGAGACGACCTACATCGTCAAGGCCCTCGACGGGACCGTCGTCTACGACTCCGAGGCGGTCCCGCAGTAGCCCGCAGCTCGTGATCGGGGTACCACCCGCGCATGGCCGTCACGAAACACCGGATCGTGGTGATGGGTGTGTCCGGGTCGGGCAAGTCCACCGTCGGTGCGGCCCTGGCCGGCAGGTTGCGGGTGCCCTTCGAGGACGCCGACGACCTGCACCCTCAGGCCAACATCGACAAGATGTCCCGCGGAGAGCCGCTGGACGACCACGACCGCTGGCCGTGGCTGGAGCGGATCGGCCAATGGCTGGCCGAGCATTCCGGCGGCGGCGTGATCGCTGCTTCTGCCCTCAAGCGCAAGTACCGCGACCAGCTGCGCCACCATGCTCCGGACGTCGAGTTCGTCCACCTCGCGGGCGGACGGGACGTCATCGAGAAGCGCCAGGCGAGCCGGCCGGGCCACTTCATGCCGAGCTCACTGCTGCGGTCGCAGCTCTCCACCCTCGAGCCGCTGGCACCCGACGAGCGGGGCACCACCATCAGCGTCGACCAGAGTGTCGACGAGATCGTCCAGGAGTATCTCGACCGGAGCGACGCCTGACCGTCCTGGGCTAGAGCTCGTAGACGTAGCGGCTGCTCGGCACCAGGTCGATGTCGTGGTCGAAGCCGATGCGGGCGACGCTGGCCATCAGCCGGGTGAGTCGGTCGCTGAGCTCGGCCTCGTCTCCACCGCTGCCGTAGAACGCGTGCATGTCGGTCATCCCGGCAGTCGGGAACAGCTCCTCGACCAGCGCGTCCACCACCCGCGGCGGGTCAGCAGTGACCGTCCGGGTCACGATGTTCTGGACGTAGCCGAACGTCGCCTGGGTGGCCATCGCGATCGGCGTGTGGTCGACCAGCCAGCGCCGCAGCCACTCCTCGCGCGCCAGCTCGTCGGGACGGCGGAGCACCGCGACGTTGGCCAGGGCGTCCATCCGCTCGCCGTGGGGGCTGTCCGGCGGCGGGATCGGCAGCCGCTCCTCGACTTCCCAGCCGGCCAGCGTGGTGGTGGCGTCGGTGAGGGCTTCGGTGATGGCTGTCTGGTCGGTCTCCTCTGCCCAGACGGTGATGATCGCCGCGATGTGGTCCGGGCCAGTGGCGATGCGCATCGCCGGGGCGACGTCCGCGTCGTCGAGGTTGAGGTGGAGCTTGCGTACGCCCGCGTCGGCGAGACGCTGGTGCAGCCGCTCGTCACGCAGGCGGGTCGCCAGGTCGTCGCCCCACGCCGCGTACATCAGCTTCACGAGGCCCGAAGGTAGTCCACCGCGCTTCCACAGCCTGGTGCTCGATGCCGGTCGTCCACAGGTCTCCTCGCTGCGAATGCGAAGGTCGGTGTCTGCGGGCAGGGTGGGCACGTCCGATCGCAACGGAGGCCGCCATGTCCCACCCCGACGACGAGTCGCAGGTCGTGCGTGTCCAGCCTCCCCTCGTGCCCGACGAGGTCGAGCTGCTGGCGGGGCTCGCGGGCGCGGGGTCGGTGGTCCGTCGCCTGTGGCCGGGGCAGCCGGGCCCGCGGTCGCCGTGGGTGCCGTGCGAGAGCGGTTGCTGTCTGGTTCCCGAGGAGCGATCGGGTGTCGATCCGGTCGTCTGGCTGCGGTTCCTGCTTCGTGAGGTGCTCGCACCTCAGGCTCGCGACGCCCGCGCGCGTGCCGAGCGCGTGGGACTGCCAGGTGGACATCGACTCGAAGGACGCGTCCTGCTGAGCGGTGGCCGACAGTCCCGGCTGCTGTCCGTGGCGGGCCGGCAGGTGCGAGTCAGGAGCGCGGAGGGAGGTGGTGGAGCCGACCGGTCGCGAGACAACTGAAGAGAGGAGCGGTGGCGCGCGGTCAGAGCACCGAGCGATAGACCTCGATCGTCCGCTCGGCGATCGCGGCCCAGCTGAAGTGGTCGATGGCGCGCTGGCGGCCGGCCTTGCCCATCTCGGCGGCCCGGCCCGGGTCGGTGACGACGTCGATGAGGGCGGCGGCGAAGTCGGCCACGTAGCGGTCCGGGTCAAGGGGGGTGCCGGTGCCGTCGCGGGCCTGGTCGATCGGGACCAGCCGGCCGGTGGCGGGGCCCTCACCGGTGCCGAGGCCGGAGTGCGGGTCCACGACGACCTCCGGGATGCCTCCGGTCGCGGTCGCCACGACCGCGGTCTCGCAGGCCATCGCCTCGAGGTTCACGATGCCCAGCGGCTCGTAGATCGAGGGGCAGGCGAACACCGTGGCGGCCGTCAGCAGGGCGATGATGTCGGCGCGGGGGAGCATGTCCCGGATCCAGACGACGCCGTCGCGCGACTCACGGAGCCGGTCGGTGAGCCCGAGCACCTCGGCCTCGATCTCGGGGGTGTCCGGTGCGCCCGCGCACAAGACGAGCTGGACCTCCGGCGGGAGCTGTTCGGCGGCGCGCAAGAACAGCGGCAGGCCCTTCTGGCGGGTGATCCGCCCGACGAACACGACCGAGGGGCGGTCCGGGTCCACCCCCAGCGACCGCACCCGGTCGGGGTCGGGCGCCGGTGACCAGAGCTCGGTGTCGATGCCGTTGTGGACGACGTGCACCCGGTCGGGGTCGACGGAGGGGTAGGAGCGCAGCACGTCGGTGCGCATCGCGGCCGAGACTGCGATCACTGCAGCCGCGGCCTCGTAGGCCGTGCGCTCGACCCACGAGGAGATGGCGTACCCGCCGCCGAGCTGTTCGGCCTTCCACGGCCGCATCGGCTCGAGCGAGTGCGCGGTCACGGTGTGCGGCACGCCATGCAGGAGCCCGGCAAGGTGGCCGGCGAGGTTGGTGTACCAGGTGTGCGAGTGCACCAGGTCGGCGCCGGCGCAGTCGTCGGCGATGGCGAGGTCGACGCCGAGGGTCTTGATGGCCGCATTGGCGGACGCGAGCTCGGCGAGGTCGGCGTACGACGTCGTGCCCTCCTCGTCGCGCGCTCCGCCGAAGGCGTGAACCCGGGTGGTGAGGTCGTCGCGGGCGCGCAGGGCGCGGACCAGCTCGGCCACGTGCACGCCGGCGCCGCCGTAGATCTCGGGCGGGTACTCCTTGGTCAGCACGTCGACGCGCACGTGCTCGAACCTACCCTTGCTCGGCCTGCTTGAACTCGCGGGCTGACCTGCACCGAGTCCGCGACTAGGGTCGAAACATGACCGTCCAGCGACCGAAGGTGCTCGCGATCGTCCTCGCCGGCGGGGAGGGGAAGCGGTTGATGCCGCTGACCGCCGACCGGGCCAAGCCGGCGGTGCCGTTCGCCGGGATCTACCGGCTCATCGACTTCGCGCTGTCCAACGTCGTCAACTCCGGCTACCTGCAGATCGTCGTGCTGACGCAGTACAAGTCGCACAGCCTGGACCGACACGTCACCCAGACCTGGCGGATGTCGACGATGCTCGGCAACTATGTCGCGCCGGTCCCGGCCCAGCAGCGCGTCGGCAAGCACTGGTACCTCGGCAGCGGCGACGCGATCTTCCAGTCGCTCAACCTGATCAAGGACGAGAAGCCCGACATCGTGGTCGTGGTCGGCGCCGACCACGTCTACCGGATGGACTTCTCGCAGATGGTCGACCAGCACGTCGACAGCGGTGCGGCCTGCACCGTGGCCGCGATCCGGCAGCCGATCTCACTGGCCGACCAGTTCGGCGTCATCGACGTCGCGCCGGACCAGCCGTCGCGGATCCGTGACTTCCTCGAGAAGCCGACCGACCCGCAGGGGTTGCCCGACAGCCCGGACGAGGTGCTGGCTTCGATGGGCAACTACGTCTTCGACGCCGACGCTCTGGTCGAGGCGGTCACCCGCGACTCGACCACCGACGGATCCAAGCACGACATGGGCGGCGACATCGTGCCGTCGTTCGTCCGGCGTGCGCAGGCCGGCGTCTACGACTACAAGGACAACGTGGTGCCGGGCTCGACGGACCGGGACCGCGGCTACTGGCGCGACGTCGGCTCACTGGGTTCCTACTTCGCGGCGCACATGGACGTCGTCTCGCCGCTGCCGGTGTTCAACCTCTACAACTTCCAGTGGCCGATCTACACCTCCTACGGCCCGCAGCCGCCGGCCAAGCTCGTGCAGGGCGCCGACGGCAGCAAGGCCCGCGCCGACGAGGCGGTCCTGTCACCCGGCGTCGTGGTCAGCGGCGGCACCGTCCTCAAGTCGGTGCTCTCGCCGTCGGTCACGGTCGGCGCGGGAGCGCGCGTCGAGAGCGCGGTCCTCATGCACGGCGTGCGCGTCGGTGAGGGCGCTGTGGTCAAGAACGCGATCCTCGACAAGAACGTCATCGTCCCCGCGGGCGCCGAGATCGGCGTCGACCCGGTGGCCGACGAGAAGCGGGGCTTCGTGGTCCAGGACGGGCTGACCGTGCTGGGCAAGGACCAGCAGTTCCCCGACGACGATGGTTGAGGAGGTCGTTAGTCGGGGCCGGAACTAGATCACGCCGGCGGCCCGCGCGGCCGCGGCGTACGCGCGCGCCAGGGAGTCGACGGTCTCGTGGGCGTTGAGGCCGCTGGGGTTGGGGACCACCCAGAGCTCGGCCCCGCCGAGGGTCTCCTCCTGACGGCCGAGGACGGCCCGGCGTCGGCCGAAGGCGGTCCGGTACGCCGTGATGCCTGCGATCGCGACGACCCGCGGGCGGACTCGCTCGACCAGGGCGACCAGGTGGGCGGCGCCGGAGCGCAGCTCGTCGTCATCCAGCTCGTCGGCGCGGGCGGTGGCCCGCTTCACGACGTTGGTGATCCCGATGCCGCGCGAGGTCAGGTACGCGCGGTCGTCGTCCGACATCCCGGCTGCCGGATCGATCGGCCGCTCGATGATGCGGGCTGCGAGGAGGGCGGGATAGAAGCGATTGACCGGGTGTGCGAAATGGGTCTGGGTGGCGGCGGTCCACAGCCCGGGGTTGATGCCGACGAACAGCAACCTCAGCCCGGCTCCGTCGGATCCCGGCGAAGGCAGCAGGTCAGGGACGACGGCGTCGCGGAACGACGCGAGCTCGGCCTTGGTGAAGCGTGGCACGCGCGCAGCCTGCCGGAACCCGGCCTGGGGCGCTACCGTCCCATGGTCATGCGCCGCTTTCTCGGATCAGTCCTGCCCGCTGTCCTCCTCGCCGGTGCGCTCGCCGGGTCGCTCGCCGGCTGCGGCGACGACGAGCCCGGGACCGTCACCGACGATCCCGCGCCCACGGCCAGCCCCACACCCAGCCCCACGAAGGGGACGACGGGTGACGAGGTCGACTTCGACCTGGTCGAGATGATCACCGAGACCGCCGCCGGCGGCGCGACGGCCGCGACCGCCGTACCCCTCAACGACGACCTGGCGGTCCAGGAGTTCACCTCCCAGTTCGAGACCGACACCATCACGACCCGGATCCAGGACGCCGTCGACAGGGCCGAGATCACCGAGGACATGCTGTTGTACGGCGCCGTCGTGTCGATCGGGTGCGACTCGCCGACCGACGTGCACGTGACCTCCGGCGACCAGGGACTGGTGATCACCGCCCAGAAGGTGCCGTCACCGCTGCCGGAGTGCTTCGCACCGATGACCACCGTCGCGCTCGTGCTCGTCCCGGCGTCGGCCGTCAGCTGATCACTGCTGAGGGGCAACCACCGTCGCGTCGTAGGTGACCTCGAGCCCGTTGGCGACCGGCCGCGGATGACCGTCCGAGGGCGAGTTGAGCACCGCGAGGGAGCCGTCCGCCTGCCGGGCGACGAGGATCGAGGACCCGCCGCCGTCGAGGTTGAGTGCGTCCTCGACGCCGAGCCGCTCGAACAGCTTGGCGAGCTCCTTCATCGTCGATCCGCGGCTGAGGTCCTGACGCCCGTCGACGACCAGCAAGAGGAGCTGGCCGGTGTCGCGATCGATGCCGATCGCCGTCCGCGGGTGCAGGTCGATGTCGTCCTTGGCGACGCGTACGCCGTCTCGGACCAGGAACAGGTTGCCGGTGACCGCCATCGCGGCGTCCTGCGAGAGCGCGACGTCCGCAGTCAGCCGCAGCCCGGCCCGCAACGGGGCGAGCCGGCCCGCGCCGGAGCCCCGGCCGACCAGCACCATGTCCCGCACGCGCAGCGACGCCGGGAAGCGCGACCGGTTGGAGACCACGCGTCCGCTGCGGATCACGACCATCCGCACGCTGCGGCGCTGGCCGTCGACGACCCGGTACTTGCGCAGCGTGCCCCACTTCTCGGTGTAGAGCCCGATGCCTCCGGACGGCACCGACGGCGAGTTCACGTTCGTGATGTCCAGCGTCGGGCGCTGCCGAAGCGTCGCGTCGGCGTACAGGTCCCCGATGTGCGGTACGCCGGCGGAGTCGACCCAGAACGCGCTGTTCCAGCCGCTCTGGACGCCGTTGAGGATGCCGCGCTGCCGGTCACGGGCCACGCCGAGGGGTGCCTCGGTGTCGCGGATGTCGAAGAAGTCGCCGTTCACGCCGACCACACCGGTGGGATCCATCATGTCGGCGACCACGTGCCGTGACGCGACGTTCCGGCCCGAGACCAGGTCCAGCCCGATCCCGGGGGTCGCCGGGTCGACCCGGATGAGCTGGCCGCGGGTCACGCCGCGGACGCCGGTGAGCGTGAACTGCTCGAAGGTCACCCCGGGCGCGATCGCGTAGTACTGCAGCGTCGTCCAGGTGTCCTCGCCCCGCAGCGCGTCCGGCAGCGCCAGAGCGCGCTCGCCGCGGACGCCGTCCGAGGTCTGCGGCGGGTCAGGCCGGCCGGGACCGGGCGCGCCGATGGCCGGCGCAACCGCGAGCGCCGCGACCGCGGTGGCGGCGAGGAGTCCGAGCCTTCGCATGCCACGAGGGTAAGGACGTCAGGGCGCCACAATGGGGAGCTTGACCACCGTGTCCGCCAGCGTGATCAGCCCGGGCGGGCGGCTCCCCATGCCCACGAAGGTGTCGCTGACCGGCGTAGCGAGCAGGAACAGCGACTTCCCGGCGGGCACCTGGACCGCGACCGACGGCAGCGCAAAGTTCGTCGCCTGCCCGGTGACGGGGTTGATCAACCGCAGCGGCAGCACGTTGTTCTGCACCAGCCTGGCGTCGGACGCGTCCGTGCCGACGGCCAGCCCGTAGAAGATCCGCGTGTCCGTCCCGACCGAGGTCGCGTTCGCGGTGACCGTCGGCGAGCCGGCGACGGAGATCGGTCCGGAGGCGATCTTGGTGACGAGGGGGACACCCGCCGTGGTCGGCGTGGTGACCTCCCCGATGGCGAAGGACTTGTTCGTGCGGTCACTCCTCACGGTCAGGCAGTTGCTGCCGGGTGTCGCGAGGTGGATGTGGCGGTAGCCGGTGAGACCGGTCTTGCGGCGCCGGAGCTGTTCGTCGAAGAACCGCAGGGTGAGGGCCTGGAAGTCACCGCCCGCGAGCCGCTGGCTGCACGGGTCGGAGGCGACGTCGACGCCCTGGGGGAGTGCGGCGGGCAGCGTGTGGCCGCCGTTGTAGCCGATGAAGATGCTCTTCTTGCGGGCCCGCTTGGTGATCGCCTGGTGCCAGTTGGCCAGCCCCTGCCCGGCGTTGAACAGGGTGTCGGTCATGCCCTGCCCGAACAGCACCGGGATGTCGAGCCGGCGGCCGTGTGCGATGTGCCAGCGGGGCCCGTTCTTCTCGAAGAAGGTGTAGAGGTTCTCGGTGCCGGGCGTCGAGCCGTCCGGGAACTGGCCGGTCGCGGAGCCCTCGACGAGCGCCTTGTACGCCGACGGAGGAAGGGCGTCGCTGGCCAACGCCGCCCCGCTGAGGGCAAGCGCCCACTCGGTGCGCACGACGCCACTGGGCGCGAGGCTCTGCGCCAGGTCGTGCCAGGTGATCTCGGGCGCGAGAGCATCGAAGATCGGCCGGCCGCGCAGGCGCAGCTCCTCGAAGGCAGCGAGGAACTGGTAGCCCCCGCCGTAGCTGCCACCGATCGCGCCCAGCCGCGGGTCGCCGGGCCGGTCCTTCTTGACCCACGGGAACCTGCTGATGAGGTCGACGAGCGCGCGGACGTCGTGGCCCTCGACGTCGGGGTTCTCCACGTAGGCATGTCCGCCGGACTCGCCGAAGCCGCGCTGGTCGAAGGAGATCACGGCGTAGCCGGCGTCGAGGAACCGCTTGAACTTCGCAGCCTCGGTGGTCCGCTGGCCGGCCCAGCCGTGGCTGTGCATGATCATCGGGACCTTGTGCCGATTCTTGGCGCGGGCGGGCCGGAAGATCGTGTAGCAGATCTTCACCGGAGCCGTGGTGCCCGGATCCGGCACGCTGAGCAGGCACCCGTTCTTGACCTTTGGCTTGTTGGCGTGCGGGGTCCGGCCCTGCTGAGCCGCTCGCTCCGGCTCGGTGGCCCAGCTCCCCGCCGTGGGTACGACGAGCGCGACGGCGAGGGTCAGGGCGACGACAGCGGTGCGCGACTTCATGAGGTCCCTCGAGTTGGTCGTTGTTACCGATGGGTAAACGCTGTGGGGCTCGTGAAGTCACGCACAGGGCAGCGCATGCAGGCGCTTGAGGCCCTCGCGGTCACCGGGCCCGAAGCCGCGCTGGCCGACGTACTCGGCGTTCATCAGCTCGCCGACGTCCTCGACGTGGTCGAGGCCAAGCACGTGCCCCAGCTCGTGGGCCAGGATCAGCCGTTCCGCGGTGGTGTCCCCGGTGATCTCCATGCGGTCATAGGACTCGGAGTCGAGGACGACGATCCCGGTGACGAAGCGGACCCGGCCGCCGCTGCGCACCGGCGTGCTGCCGCCGATGCCGGCCGTCGACCCTTCGAGGTCGGGGAGCTCGCTCGCGTCCGCCCAGGCGATCAGGACCGGCGGCGGGTCCCGGGGGTCGGTCAGTCGCTCGTCGAAGGAGCGTTCGTCCGAGGTGCCGTCGAAGGTGAACTCGAAGCCGCTCGCGTCACTGATCTCCTCGACGCCGGCCTCGACGGTGTTCTCCCAGTCGTCCGGCCCGCCCGAGGGGTTGACGACGTAGTGGATCGGCTCGCAGTGGTCCCAGCCGACCGGGTCGCCCTCCGCGGTGGTCACGACGAACGCGTAGGTGCCGCCGCCCGACCCCGTCAGGTGGTCCATCAGCTGCCGGAGCCGGTAGCCGGTCATCCCCGGGTCCTGAAGCATCACCGCGCCGGCGATGATCCCGCTGATGAGCAGGCCGGGCAGCACCGGGCCCGTCGTACGCCGGCGTCGGAACCGGTGCCGGGTCGGCGGGGGATCGCCGCCGGTGCCCAGCGGCATCGCTCCGAGCCCCTGCTCGCGATCCACCCGGTCGAGCTCCTCGAGCCGCCGAAGCATGTCCTTGCGCCAGCGTCGCTGCTCGCGACGTTCGCGCCGGCTCGGGCTCACGCGATGAT
This sequence comes from uncultured Actinomycetota bacterium, assembly GCA_963817125.1. Classification (GTDB taxonomy): domain Bacteria; phylum Actinomycetota; class Actinomycetes; order Propionibacteriales; family Nocardioidaceae; genus Nocardioides. Next base: position 130,177 of record CAWFNB010000010.1, on the reverse strand, counting down.
TGTTCCCGGTGGCTCCCAATCTCGGGTACAGCTAGCCGCACGGGACGTCGTGAAGTCGCTTCAAGCCAGCGATGTCTCCGCTTCCGAGTTCCTTCTGATCGGTGATGCTCGGGTACATCAGCTGGTCCCGGTCGCGGACGTGGTCGAGGCCGAGCACGTGACCGAGCTCGTGCTCGAGGACGAGCTTGGTCTGCTCGGGGTCCCTGACGTTGCTGTCGAGACTGACCTGGCCGACGACGAAGCGACGCTTGCCGTTGATCTCGATGGTGCCGCTGCCGCCCAGTCCGATGGTGCCGCCTTCGAGCATCTGGTCCTGGTAGCGGTCCGACCACATGATGAGGACCGGCTCCCACTCATTTCCTGCGTATCGACCGCCGATCAGGGTCGTCTTCACGGTCGTCCCGCGGTCGGCGAACACGAACCCGCTCGCCTTCTCGATGTCGTCGATCGCCGAGCCGACGATCTCCTCCCAGTTGGGCGGCGCGCCCTTGGGGTTGACCTGGTAGCGGATCGCCTGGCAGTGGTTCCACGTGACCGGGTTGTCGCCCTGCGTGGCGATGAAGGCGTAGCTGTTGGAGCCCAGCCCGATCGAGAGGCACCCGCGCAGCAAGAGGAAGAGCACCACCACGATGCCGATCGCGCCGAAGACCCCGTTCCGCGAGCTCCGCCGCCGCAGCGGCTGCTGCGGAGGTCGCTCGGCAGGCATCGTCCCCGGCAGCACCATGCCTCGGAAGTATCCGGACTCTTCCGCCCCCTGTCCGTGGAATCGAGTCATCCACAGGTCGGTCTGGTCGGGTCGTCAGTCCGTCGCGACGGCGGTAGGTTCGGGCCAAGGGTCTCTTACTCGGGAAGGGCCGGGATGCTCCGCACGCGTTGGGCGCTGGCCGCGCTGCTGGCCGTCTGTGTGCTTGGTGGCTGCAACGACGACGATCCGAAGCCGGACATTGGCTCGGATCCGCGTCATCCCCGCCGACGACGTCGGCGAGCGTGAGTACGTCGCCGACGGTGACGCCGACTGCGCCGGTCGGCCCGCGCAGGACGAGTCGGACGCCTGGGTTGCGGCTCGGAACGAGCGCATTGCGAACAGGCAGACACGGCGCGTTGCGGCGACTGGCGGCCGAGAGTTGCGACGTTGTGACGACCTGATCGCCGAGCGATCGAGGAGGTCTATGCCGCTGGCGGCAGCTACGAGACAGAGGGTGGACGTCGAGCGCTCGAAGCAGCCAGATCGATGGAGTACGGCCTCGACGTCAATCCGCTAGCGCACGCAGCAGTGCGTCATCGCCGGCGGCACGACCATCGTCGCGGCCGGTGCCGAGCCCGGTCACTATCGAGCCGCAGAACCACCTGATGATCTTTGAACTTGATCAGGATGGCGGTGCACTGGCGATTCTCGCTGTGATCGGCTTCGTGTCGTGATCGCGGCTGTCGTCGCTGTCTCGTCGCTGTCATGGCAGCTGGTCGAGCTCCGCGACGATGCACGGCGACTGCCACTACGAGCTGACACGTGACGACTCGCTGAACGGCGACGATTCAGGTCGCACGCCGATCTGCGTGTGCGCCGCGATCACGACGGCTTCGATCGTGGAACAGCAGTCGACCCGATCCGACGGACTTCGACCTGGATGCCGTCTGCGTCGCACACCGCCATCACCGTTGGGCGACGACCCGTTCGCCTTTTGCGATCTTCCGCCTGGATGAGGTCCCAGAAGTCACACCCGGGCATGGTCGCGGCGGCGTTGGCCCGTATCCCGCTCCCGGCTGCAACTCTGCAGGTTCAACCGGCCAACGGCCGCACCCTCGTCAACTTCGACACGAACTTCTACACCGAGATCCAACCGCTCGACCGCACCATCACCTTGCTGGGCCAGCAGGTCGATCTGCACATCGTGCCGAGCCAGTTCGGCTGGCAGTTCGGTGACGGCGACGCGGTGACGACGGAGCAGCCGGGGGCGCCGTACCCGGACCTCGAGGTGACGCACAGCTACCAGCGCAAGGGCGCGGTGGCGCCGAGTGTGGACACGACCTACTCGGCGACGTACCGCGTGAACGGTGGCCCGTGGCAGGCCGTGCCCGGGACCGTCACGGTCGCGGGTGCGCCCGTCGACCTGCAGGTGCTCACGGCCACGCCGACGCTCGTGGGGTACGGACGCGGCTAAGGTCGCCGCGTGCGGCCGTGGAACACGTTCATCGAGGGCGACAACCTCGACGTGCTCCCGACGCTGGAGGGCGAGTTCGGGAAGGTCGACCTGGTCTACATCGACCCGCCGTACAACACCGGCAACGAGTTCGCCTATCGCGACGACATCCGTGGCAAGGCGGGGAGCAGCCGGCACGAGGAGTGGGTCGCGATGATGCGGCCGCGGCTGGCGGCGGCCCGGGAGCTGCTCGACGAGGCGGGCGCGATCTTCGTCAGCATCGACGACAACGAGGCGGCGTACCTGCGGCTGCTGATGGACGAGGTGTTCGGCGAGGCGAACTTCCTCGCCCAGGTCGTCGTCAACCTCAATCCGAAGGGCCGACAGCTTGGCCGGGGGTTCGCGACGAGCCACGAGTACCTCCTCGTCTACGCCAAGGACGCCCGCGCCACGCGGCTCGACGCGAGCAGCACCGACACCGTGGTGGAGAGCGACTTCCCGCTCGTGGACCAGACGGGTCGGAGATACCGGCACCTGCCGCTGCGCAACACCAACAAGAAGTTCAACCCGGTGACCGCGCGTACCCTCCACTTCCCGGTGTACGGCGACCCGGAGAGCGGCTTGGTCAGGACGAGGCCGTTCGAGGGCAGCCATGAGATCGAGCCGGTGTTCGGCGACGGGAAGCCGGCGGTGTGGCGCTGGAGCAGGCCGCTGATCGACGAGCGCGGCGACGACCTGGTGTGCCGGCGGATCAAGGGCCGGCACGGGGAGCGGGTCGACGTCTTCCAGCGGGACTGGCTGCACTCCGACGCTCCGGGAGGCCGCCGCAAGAAGCTGCGCACGATCTGGCTGGCCGAGGAGGTCGGCTCGACCGACACCGCGGTGGCCGAGCTCAAGGAGATCGTCGGCCACGTCTTCGAGTCGCCCAAGCCGACCGGCCTGGTACGGCGGATCCTCGCGACGATGCCGCAGGACGCGCTGGTCCTCGACTTCTTCGCCGGCAGCGGCACCACCGGTCACGCGGTGGCGCTGGCCAACGAGGAGGACGGCGGCGCTCGTCGCTGCATCAGCATCAACTCCGCCGAACCGACCCGCGAGGGGTCCAACGCCCGGACCGCCGGGCTCCTGACGGTCGCGGACATCACCCGGGCGAGGCTCCGCGCGGTCGCCGCGAGGCACGGTGGCGGGCTCGACGAAAGACCGTGAGGATCAGCCCATGAGCAGCGAGGGCAAGGTCGCACTGGTCACCGGCGGTTCCAGTGGCATCGGGGAACAGGCGGCCCTGCGCCTGAAGCAGGCCGGCTTCACGACGTACGCCGTGGCCCGCCGCGTCGACCGGATGGCCGGGCTGCAGGCCGACGGCGTCCAGACGTTCGCCATGGACCTCACCGACGAGGCATCCATGGTCGACGGCATCGAGCGGATCATCGCTGAGCAGGGCCGGATCGACGTGCTGGTCAACAACGCCGGCTACGGCTCGTACGGCGCGGTCGAGGACGTGCCGCTCGACGAGGCGCGGCGGCAGTTCGACGTCAACCTGTTCGGCCTGGCGCGGCTGGTCCAGCTCGTGACGCCGCACATGCGGGAGCAGGCCGTGGCGAACAGGGACCGGGGCCGGATCATCAACATCTCCTCGGTCGGGGCGGTGATCTACGAACCGTTCGGCGCCTGGTATCACGCCACGAAGTGGGCGGTCGACGGGTTCAGCGACAGCCTGCGGGTCGAGCTGCGGCCGTTCGGGATCGACGTCGTACTGATCCACCCGGCCGGCGTCGTCACCGAGTGGAACGAGATCGCCCGGACCTCGCTCGTCGAGCGCAGCAAGGACGGTGTGTACGCCGCCAGCGCGGCCAAGGCCGCGAAGGCGATGGAGAGCGTCGACAACCCGCGTCTCTCGAGCGGTCCCGAGGTCGTGGCGAAGACGATCGCGAAGGCAGCCACGGCCCGGCGGCCGAAGGCGCGCTACGCGACCGGCAAGGGGGCGAGCACGGTGATGACGGCGCGCCGGGCGCTGCCGGACCGCGCCTTCGACGCGATCCTCACTCGCATGTACATCGAGTGAGGGTCAGATCCCCGCCGCCTTCTCCAGGGCCTTCACTTCCTCGTCGAGACAGCCCAGCAGACGCTGCAGGTGCGGCACCGTCCGACGGCATCCGGTGAGGCCGAAGGCCATCTTGCCGTCGTACGACGTGCAGGTGATGTTGAGCGCCATCCCGTTGATCGGAATCGACAGCGGGTAGGTGCCCGTCAGCTTGGCGCCGTTCCAGTAGTGCGTCGTGCGCATCCCCGGGACGTTGCTGATGATCAGGTTGTAGGGAGGCCGCACGATCCCCTGCATCCGCAGCATCGGGGTGAGGATCGCGGGCGCCTGACCGATCGCGCTCATGGCCAGGATCTGCACCGGGGTCATCGACGAGAGGGCTTCCTTGCCGTCCTTCATCGACGCATGGATGGTCGAGAGCCGGACCGCGGGGTCGGACTTGTCGGTGGCCAGCTGGACCATCACCGAGCCGACCGCGTTCCCGCCCTCGCCCGAGGCCACCTGGGACTGCTTGGCGTTGAGGCCGACCGGGACCATCGACACCAGCGGGGCCTCGGGGAGCGCGTCGAGCTCGAGCAGGTAGGCGCGGACCGCGCCGCTGCACATCGCCAGGACGACGTCGTTCAAGGTGGTGTTGGTGGCCTTGCCGATCGCGCGCAACCGCTCGATCGGCCAGTCCTGGGCGGCGAAGCGGCGGGAGCCGGTGATGTTCTGGTTGAAGATCGTCCGCGGCGCGTAGAGCGAGAGCGCCGAGGTCTCGTTGCGCAGCCCCTTGGTGATCGTCTTGATCAGTGCGCCCGGCATGCCGGCCGCCTCGGCGGTGATACCCATCGCCGTGCGCAGGGCCGACACAGGCACCTCGGACAGGTGGTGCTCGGGCTTGGACTTGCTGGACCGGGACTGCTGCAGTCCCCACGGTGCCGGCATCCCGCGCTTGTCCGGGTCGGTGCTGAGCACGCTCGCCAGCAGGCGCATCGCCGAGACGCCGTCCACCAGGGCGTGGTGGGTCTTGGTGTACATCGCCACCCGTCCGTCGCGCAGCCCCTCGATGACGTGCGCCTCCCACAGCGGCCGCTCCCACGCCAGCCGGGTGCTGTGCAGCCGCGAGCACAGCTCGAGCAGCTCGCGGACCCGGCCGGGCTTGGGCAGCGCGCTGTGCCGGACGTGGTGCTCGATGTCGAACTGCTCGTCCTCCTTCCACACCAGCTGCGCGCCGGTCCGCAGCGAGCGGTGGGGGTGCTTGAGGAACAGCGGTGCGATCTCGTCGACGTCCCGCATCTGCTCGAACATGTCGCGGATGTAGTTGCGCCCGGCACCGTCCGGCTTCTCGAACAGCTGCAGGCCGCCGACGTGCATCGGCATGTTGCGGTTCTCGGCGAGCAGGAAGCCCGCCGCTGTCGGGTCGATCGGTGTGACCACCGGACTCCTTCGCTGTGCAGTCGGTCGACGGGGACGCGGGGCGTCCGATCCTGCCGCGCAGTGGCGGGCGCCACAAGCCTGCCTTGACAACGGGTCGCCATCCAGATGGCCCGCTGTCCACCAACCCTCCACAGCCATGCCAATTTCCGAGCCTCTCCACAGCCCCGCTCCGCGCCCCTCCATCCGCCACCCACCACCCCTAACGTCGTCGAAGCCGAACCGTCGACACATCCGGGAGGACCCGTGCACCATCACCTCTGGCGGTCACTACGCGCGCTCGGCCTGCTCGCCGCCGCGGTCGCCACCGCCGCCGCGCTTTGGGTGGCCGCCTCGCCGCCGGCCACCTCGACGGTCGCGCCCGGCACGGCGGGGCAGGGCCGGACGGTGCACCCATGACCGCACTCAGCGGGGTCGGTGCCACCGCCCGACCGGTCTGGCACGATCGACCGACATGGAGTCCGGTGCGGTCGACGACGCGCCGCTCGATCGGCTCTGGGCACGGGGCGGCGTCTCCCTGCGCGCGCGGGTCGCCCGCCTGGAGGCCAAGCGGTGGCAGATCGTGCAGTGCGCGGCCGCCGCCGGCGTCGCCTGGCTGATCGCGGCCGACCTGCTCAACCACGAGACGCCGTTCTTCGCGCCGGTCGCCGCGGTGGTCAGCCTCGGGACGTCCTACGGTCAGCGGCTGCGGCGGGTCGCCGAGGTGACCCTGGGCATCGCGCTCGGGGTGCTGCTCGCGGACCTGCTGGCCATCGCCATCGGGTCCGGGTGGTGGCAGATGTCGCTGGTAGTCGCGCTGGCGATGTCCTCCGCGCTGCTGATCACCGGCGGGCAGATGTTCGTCACCCAGGCGGCGGTGCAGTCGATCATCATCTCCGCTCTGGTGCCGGCACCCTCCGACGCCCTGGTGCGGTGGAGCGACGCTGTGGTCGGAGGTTGTGTCGCGCTGGTGGCCGCCACCGTGGTGCCTGCCGCGCCGCTGCGCCGTCCGCGGGAACAGGCGGCGAAGGTGGTGCGGAAGATCGCAGCGCTGCTGCGCGCCGCCGGGGAGGTGATGGTCGACGGGGTCGCCGCGCGGGGGCTGGAGCTGCTGGCTGACGCCCGGGCGACCGACAGCCTGATCCGCGAGCTGCAGGACGCCGCCGACGAGGGGATGGCGGTGGTGGCTTCCTCGCCGTTCCGAATCCGGCATCGTCCCGACATCCGCCGGATGGCCGAGCTGGTCGAGCCGCTCGACCGCGCGCTGCGCAGCACCCGCGTCCTGGTGCGCCAGACCGCGGTGGCCGCCTACTACCACCGGCCCGTCCCGAAGTCGTACTCGCTGATCGCCTTCGACCTCGCGGACGCCGCCGACATGGTGGCCGACGAGCTGATGTTGGACCGGATCGCGGTGGCTGCCCAGGAGCCGCTGCTGGCGGTCGGTGAGGCCACGGGGCTCGTGGAGCGGGCGGACGAGCTGACCGCCGAGGTGGTGCTGGGGCAGCTCCGTTCGGTCGTGGTCGACCTGCTGCTGCTCACGGGCATGTCGCAGATCGAGTCGACCGAGGCACTGCCGCCACCTCCGCGGTGGCAGCCGGAGCCGAGCCCGGAATCGGGCTCGGCCCACGGCGATGAGTGACCCCACCGAGGCAGGTCAGCACGGTGTGTACCCGATCGAGCACTGGGTCCTGCACGTGGACCTGGACCAGTTCATCGCAGCGGTCGAGGTGCTGCGCCGGCCGGAGCTGGCCGGGCAGCCGGTGATCGTCGGCGGCGACGGTGATCCCACCAAGCGCGGGGTGGTGTCGACGGCGTCGTACGAGGCCAGGGAGTACGGCGTCGGCTCCGGGATGGCGCTGCGGCTGGCCGCGCGGAAGTGCCCGGACGCGGTGTTCCTGCCGGTCGACCGGGAGGCGTACGACGAGGCATCGGCGGCCGTGATGGCCACGCTCCGCTCGCTCGAGTGGGGCGGCCGTCCGGTGGTGGTGGAGGTGCTCGGCTGGGACGAGGCGTTCCTGGCCGCCGGCCCGCATCCGGGCCAGGACGCGAGCCGCACGGCGGGTTTCATCGGCCGCGGTCGGCCCTGGGGTGGCGCTGCGGAGGAGCTCGAGGCAGAAACGGTGGTGGAGGCGGGGCAGGGGAGCCTCCCACCCGAGGGGAAGGGGCCCCTGGGTGGGCCTGACGCCGACCCGCGGCGGTTTGCAGGTCGCATTCGGGAACGGGTGCTGGCCGAGACGCGGCTGCACTGCTCGGTCGGGATCGGCGACAACAAGCTGCGGGCCAAGATCGCGACCGACTTCGGGAAGCCGCGGGGGACGTGGCTGCTGACTGCGGAGAACTGGTTCGAGGTGATGGGCGACCGGCCGACCACGGCGCTGTGGGGCATCGGGTCGAAGACCGCGAAGAAGCTGGCCGCACTGGGGATCGACACCGTCGACCAGCTGGCGGCGTCGGATGCCCGGGTGCTCGCCGCGGAGCTCGGGCCGACGATGGGGCCGTGGTACCACCGCATCGGCCGTGGGGTCAGCGACAGCGTGGTGACGTCGGAGCCGTGGGTCCCGCGAGCCCACGGCCGGGAGACGACGTTCCAGGAGGACATCGAGGACTGGGACCGGATCGCCGAGGAGGTGCGCACCCTGACCCGCCAGGTCGTCAAGGACATCGACAAGGAGGGCCGCCCGGCGGCGCGCGTCGGGCTCAAGCTTCGCTACCGCCCGTTCATCACGATCAGCCGCAGCCTCACCCTCCCGGAGCCGAGCAACGACCCCGACGTGCTGGCCGAGGCGGCGGTGTCGCTGCTCGACCGGGTCGAGCAGGAGCGCCCGGTCCGGTTGCTGGGGGTCCGGCTCGAGATGGTGCCGCCGGAGGGCGGCTACTAGCCCAGTTCCGAGCTGAGCTCCTGCACCACTGAGTCCACGACTGCCACAAGGTCGCCGTTCGTCCGCTCCGCAACCGCCCGCTGCCGCTGGTACGACGCCCCGCGGGTCGGGATGTCCATCACCGACGCGAGCTCGGCGGCGCAGCCGAGCCGCTCGGCCACGGGCGCGAGCCGCTCGACCAGGTCGGCGAGGTCGTCGGTGATCAGCCGCTCGTTGGACTCCGCATCGAGGATGATGATCGCGTCGAGGCCGTAGCGGGCGGAACGCCACTTGTTCTCCTGCGCGTGCCAGGGCGGCATCGTCGGCAGCGACTCCCCGGCGGCCAGCCGGCTGTCGAGGTCGACCACCAGGCAGTGCATGAGCGCGACGAGCGCGGCGAGGTCGTCAAAGGTGGAGACGCCGTCGCAGACCCGGTTCTCGAGGGTGCCCAGGTGCGGGGCCGGCCGCACGTCCCAGCGCACCTCCGTGAGCTCCTCGATGACCCCGGTCACGATCTGGTCGTTGACGAAGGCCTCGAACTCCTCCCACGTCGAGAACTGGAACGGCAGCCCCGCGGTCGGCAGCTGCTGGAACATCAGACGCCCGGTTCGAGGCGTAGCCGGTGTCGACTCCCGCCCAGATCGGCGACGACGCCGAGAGCGCCTGCAGGTGTGGGTAGTGGTTGAGCAGCGATGACAGCACCGGCATCACCCGGGACTTCTCGGCCATGCCGACATGCACGTGCACGCCCCAGATCAGCATCTGCCGACCCCACCACTGGGTGCGGTTGATCAGCTCCGCGTAGCGATGGCCCTCGGTCAGCTCCTGCGCGGTCCACGACGCGAAGGGATGGGTGCCGGCGCCGTACAGGTCGATCCCGAGGTCGTCCCCGGCCGGTACGACGACCTCGAGGGTCCGGCGCAGGTCAGCCATGGCCTCCGGGACGCTCGAGCAGACGTCGGTGACGATCTCGACGGTGTTCTTCAACAGCTCCTTGTGCAGGCGCCGGGGGTCGGGCAGCCGGGCCTTGGCGCGGGCGAACAGGTGCTCGGCGTCGTTGCGCAGGTCGCGGGTGCGCCGGTCGACCAGCGCGAGCTCCCACTCCACGCCGAGAGTCGGCTGGTCCGAGCCGTGGAAGTCGATCCGCACCCGATCAGCGTGACAGCAGCCGGGTCAGCACCGCGAACCACGGCGCGGCGGAGCCGTCGAAGGGCGGGTGCTTGTCGCGCACCGCGGTGAGGACCAGGTCGCGCGTGACCATGGCCAGGTCGACGATCTCGCGCGGGTAGCCGTGCTCGACGCGGTGCTGGTCGAACTCGTCCTGGTCGTCGACGGTGACGCTGCGGTCGAGGTGCTCGATCACGTCGAGGTCGAGATCGACGGCCCGCACCGTGTCGCCGTCCCACTCCGGGACCGTGGTCATGTCGACGTAGGTCCACACGACGCCGCCGGGTCCGTGGAACGTTGCCAGCCAGGCCTGGCCGACCGCGGTGCCCGCCCTGGGCACCAGGCCGACCTGGATGTTGGTCGTGGTGAACTCCATCCCGGGCCGGGACATCACGGTGCCGTGCGGGAAGCCGATCCAGTCGCCGGCGTCGTCCTGGCCCAGGTAGACCGCGTCCATCGCCCAGTGCGGCCGGTCGCCCCACTTGGTCATCTCGAGGCGGACCCGCTCGCCCGGGGACAGGGACGTGGGCACAGCCTCGGTTCTACCTCAGAGGACCGTGGCCTTCGGCGGCACCACGCGCTTGGAAGCCCTGGCGACGACGTCCTGGTAGCGCGAGCCGAGCAGCTTGGCCATGTGGTGCATGGCGTGCGCGTCGATGCCGACCAGCACCCGGGCCTTGTTCTTGAGGATGCCGTTGACGATGATCGCGGCAGCCTTCTCCGGGGTCATGCGGGCCAGCTTCTCGTCGAACAGGGCGGCCGTCTCCTCCTTGCTCTCCTTGGCCGAGACCCGGGCGTTGCGGGCGATCGCGGTCTTGATGCCTCCGGGGTGTACGGCGGTCACGCCGACCGGGTGGCCGGCGATCAGCATCTCCTCGCGGAGCGCCTCGGTCATGCCGCGGACGGCGTACTTGGTCGCGTTGTACATCGACTGGCCCGGCATCGAGACCAGCCCGAACAGGGACGACAGGTTCACGACATGACCGTCGCCGGAGGCGATCAGGTGCGGCAGGAACTCCTTGGTCCCGTGCACGACACCCCAGAAGTTCACGCTGACGAGCCAGTCGATGTCGGCGTACTCGAGGTCGTTGAAGTCGCCGGCCAGCGCGACGCCGGCGTTGTTGATGACGACGTTGACCCGACCGAAGTGCTGGACCACGTCGAGGGCGTAGCGCCCGAACGCGTCGCGGTCGGCCACATCGAGCCGGTCGCTGCGCACCTCGCGCACACCGGCCTTCTCGACCTGGGCGACGGTCTCCGCCAGCCCGGCCTCGTCCACGTCGGAGAGCGCGAGCCGCGAGCCACGGCGGGCCAGGTCGAGGGCGAGAGCGCGGCCGATGCCGGAGCCGGCGCCGGTGATCGCGACCACCTTGTCGTCGAGCGTCCTCATGCCAACACCTCTTGGTACGCATCGGCGTCGAACGACGCCAGCCGGCGCCGGAAGTCGACCGTCGACCGCGGCCACAGCGTGGTGTTGCGGCCGTGGGAGTCGAGGTACCAGCTCTGGCAGCCGCCCGTGGTCCACACCGTGCGGCTCATCCTCTGCTGGAGGCTGCGGTTCCAGCGCTCCGTGGCCGGTTCGGTCGGCTCCACGCTGGCCAGTCCCTCCCGACGCATCCGCCCGACGGCGTCGCGCAGGTAGGCGACCTGCGACTCGATGATGAAGATCATGCTGGTGTGGCCCTGGCCGGTGTTGGGCCCGACCAGCATGAACAGGTTCGGGAACTCGGGGACCGTGGTGCCCTTGTACGCCGCCATCCCGGTGTCGCGCCAGCGGTCGGCCAGCGTGCGGCCGGTCCGTCCGGTCACGTGCTCGGTGATGGGCAGCTCGGTCGTGTAGAAGCCGGTCGCGACGACCAGGACGTCGATCTCGCGCTCGGTGCCGTCCTCGGTGACGATCGCGCTGCCGGTGACCTTGGCGATCCGGTCGGTCACCAGGTCGGTGTTGTCGGCGTCGAGCGCCGGGTACCAGTCGTTGGAGCGCAGCACCCGCTTGCACCCGAACGCGAAGCTCGGGGTGACGTTCGCGCGCAGCTCGGGGTCCTTGATGCCCTGCTCGATGTTCTTGAGGGCAACCTTCCGGGCCGGCGCGGCGATCCTCGGTTCGATCGTGAACGCTGGCACGTAGGCCTCGTGGGCCCAGTAGAGGCCGGTGCGGTAGAGCCTCTGGAGGCCGGGGACCCGCCGCAGCGCGGCCCGCTCGAACCTGCTGTAGACACGGTCGTTGCGGGGGATGATCCACGGTGCGGTGCGCTGGTAGACGTCGAGGTGGCCGCCGGTGGCCTGCAGGCTCTTCTGGAGCTCGGGCACGATCTGGATTGCCGAGGCGCCGGTGCCGATCACGGCCACCCGCTTGCCGGCCAGGTCGACGTCGTGGTCCCACCGCGCGGAGTGGAAGACGTCGCCCTGGAAGGTGTCGATCCCGTCGATCTCGGGCATTCGCGGCTCGGACAGGCCGCCGGCGCCGACAATGAGGGTCTTCGAGACCCAGGTGCCCTTCGGCGTGCGCACCGTCCACCGCTGGGTCGCGTCGTCCCAGACGGCGTCCTCGACGGTGGCGTCGAAGACGAACCGGTCCAGCGTCCCCGACGCCTTCGCGACCTGCTTGATGTAGGCCTGGATGTCCGGCTGCGGCGAGTAGGAGTTCGGCCAGTCGTAGGGGGCGAAGGAGTAGGAGTAGAGCTGGCTCGGCACGTCGCAGGTGGCGCCGGGGTAGGTGTTGTCCCGCCAGGTGCCGCCGACGTCGGCGCCCTTCTCGAGGACCACGAAGTCGGCCTCGCCGTCCTCCTGCAGCTTGATCGCGGCGCACAGACCGGCGAAGCCGGCGCCGATGATGAGATGGTCGACGTGCGTGGGGGAGCCCATGGGTTGACGGTATTGGCGTTATTGAACAAGTGTCAATAGAATGTGCACCGTGACCGCCACCACACGATCCCGGCTCTCACCCGACGAGCGCCGCAGCCAGCTGCTCGACCTCGGCGTCCGGTTGCTGGCGACGCGCTCGCTCGACGAGCTGTCCATCGACCTGCTCGCCGAGGAGGCCGGCATCTCGCGGGGGCTGCTCTACCACTACTTCGGCAACAAGCATGCCTTCCACGAGGCCGTGGTCCGCAGGGCCGCGGACGACCTGATCGCCCAGACTGCGCCGCCCGCCGAGGGCGAGCCGCTCGAGCGGCTGCTCGCCTCGGTGACGGCGTACGTCGACTACGTGGTCGCCAACCACGAGGGCTACGTGTCGCTGATCAAGGGTGCCGCCGGGGGCAACGACACCTTGCGTCGGATCTACGAGGAGGCTCGCTCGACCCTGTCCGAGCGCATCTTCACCGAGGACGCCCAGGGGGAACTGATCGAGGAGACCCCCCGCACCCGCCTCATCGTGCGCGGCTGGTCGGCGATGACCGAGGAGCTGGTGCTCGCCTGGATAGACGACCCTTCCGAAGTCACCCGCGACGAGCTGATCGAGATCATCGCAACCTCGCTGCCAGCCCTGGTCGGTGCCGGCGGATAGCCAGCGAAGGGTCAGTGCAGGTGCGGTGCGTCGCCGGCCCAGGGATCCTCGCGCTTCTGGTCCCAGGCGCGCAACGGATGGCGGTCCGGTGCCAGTGGGCCGAGGTCCCATGGCTCGAAGGCGTTGTCGATGTTTGCCAGGCCGGTGTCGGCCAGCCCCGGCAGGTGGCGGAGCAGCACGTCCTTCAGCCGGGTGTTGTCGATCCAGGCAAGCCCCTCAGGCGTGTAGACCTCTGCTCGGTAGTCGATGGTGAAGAAGCGGTCTGCGAGCAGCCGCAGGGAGGCGTTCATGATGAAGATCTGGAAGAGCGTCTCGCCGAAGCCGAAACCGCTCGGCCGGTGCCCCTCCGAGAGTGTGCCGACGAGGAGGTCCATGTCGTCGACCCGGTCGCGGCCTGCGTCGTCGACGCCGTACACCTCGCGGAGTGCGACCACGCAGTCCTTGTCGTCGGTGAGGTCGTCGAAGCTCCCGACCGGGTTGAGTCCGAGCTCGCGCCGCAGCTGGTTGTAGTTGGGCACCCCGCGCTCGCGGTCGCGGTAGACGTCGAACGCACCGAGATCGGCCACCGGGTGTCCGGGCACCGAGATGTTGAGCAGCGTCTCCGGGTAGTTGTTGTTGACCAGCTGGCAGGCCGACTGCTCGCCGAAGGTGCGCGCGAGGGCCTCGAACCCGTACGTCGCGAACAGCCTCGGCGACTGTGCGTGGCGGGTCAGGGCCAACGGCACCTTGCCGGATTCCCCGCCGTGCACGTCGACCATCCGGATCTCGTCGGGCAGGAGGGAGTGCAGCCGATAGATGCTGACGAACTCCTCGGCCAGCCCGTACCGGGGGCACTCGCCCTGCACGTTGCCGACGATGCCGCCGAGCTCGCGACTGGTGATCGGGATGTCCTCGAGCACCTGCTTGCGCTCGCCACCGAGCAGCGACGTGACCAGCCCGAACCAGTTGGCGCGCATGCCGTCGAGCAGGCTCTCGTTGGGCAGCATCGCCGGGGTCCACTCCAGGGTGTGGATCCGCGCCATGGTGCCGACGTTGATGAGGCGCGCGGTCTGGAAGAGCGCCTCGTCCTCCCAGTCGGGGTGCGTCTCGGCCAGCATCGCCGCGATCGCGTTGTGCTCCTTGACGAACACGGTGCTCAGCAGAGCCAGGCCGACCCACCAGTTGCGCATGAAGCCGGTGTGCTCGGCGCCGGTCTCCGGGTCGACGGGCAACAGCCCGTCCTCGGTGAGGCGCATCCGGCCGGCCACGTGCTCGCGCAGGGAGTGCTGGGTCGCCCAGTCGCTGCCGTAGATCTGTGAGCCGTCCCACCAGTGGGTGACCTCGTTGAGGAACGTGTCCGGCAGACCGGCATCCTCGGGGTGCCGGGACGGGTCGGGCATCGAGGCGCGGACGTCGAGATGGTCCACGCCGAGCTCGCGCAGCGGGTCGTCCTCCGCCAGCGGGATCCGGTCGACCCGTCGCAGGTCGATGCTGCCGTGGCTGATCCAGTCGTGGTTCTGGAACTGGATCCAGGCCGCGCCCCACAGGTTGAGGAAGGGGTACTCCAGGCGCGGTCCCTTCGCAGCGAGCAGCGTGCGGCTGACCTCCCGCACGTTGACCGGGTTGGTCGCCGGGTCCTCGCGGCGGCGCACGCCCTCGATGCCCTGGTCGTCACCGAGGTTGCGGAAGAAGCGGGTGTATGCCGCACCCACCATCGGGTCGATCTTCCCGTCGGCGTCGGGACGCAGGTCGTTCCACGTGCCGTCGGCCGTCCGCCACCGACGCGCGAACTCCGGCACCTCGGTCCGGCCCTCGGCGTACCCGGTCTTGACGCCCTCGGGGTAGGTGCGCACCAGGTTGTTCTCGAAGAGCGACTCGCGCATGTGTGCGAGCTTGAGGATCTTGGCCCACTTCGACGCAGGCCCGGGGAGCCCTTTCCCGGCGGTGTACCAGTTGGTCCAGACCTCGTCGTTGGTGTGCCGCCCGAGCGCCTTGGTCACGGCCCGGAAGAACGCCGACCCGACTGCGCCCGCCGCTCGGCCGACGCCCACCTTGACCGGGCGGAGCCGGTCGGTGGGCGGCTGCGGCCCGGGTGGCGGGGTGCCCAGGTCGGGTGGATCCTGCCAGGCGCCCTCGGCCTCGGTGCGGGCGTAGGCATCGGCGAACACGGCGTTCTGGTGCTCCCCGCGGCCGATCCCGGTGGTGGCGTTGACCACGGACAGCTCGAGCCTTGCCGCCAGGCCCGGGGTGTCGGGGGCGGCTGCGGCGGCCGCCCGGTAGTACTCGGCCGCGTCGTCGAAACGCTCCGCCGCGAAGGCCTCGTCACCGCGCCGGAGCTCCTCGGAGAGATCGTCCGCCGCGGTGGAGACGTCCTCGCTGACCATCGCAGCTCCTCGTCCGACCCTTGGCCGGTCTCAGGGTAGTCCGGGGCCGTTTTCCTCGAAACATGATCGCGGCCGCGCGGTTCTCGATGTATCAGAGTCCCGCTGCCCGGTCACGACGGATCCAGGCTGGAACGGCCCAGCGTGAACTCGTCATAGGCGTCGATGTGCGCCCGCGACTCCGGGCCGAGCAGGCCGGCCAGCAGCGCGCCCTCGAGGCGCCCGGCGGACACCTGGTGGGCCAACGCCTCGAGCAGCCCGGTCGAGACCCCGGTGCGCATCAGTTCCGACCCCTGTGCCACCTCTCGCTCCACCAGGGCGAAGGCCTCGCGTCGCGCTTGGTCGGGAAGCTCGCTCAGCACGGCGGACAGGGCCCGACCAGCCTGACCCATCCAGACGGTGGGCATCTCGGCGTCCGGCTCATCGTCGTCCCCGGCTCGCCGCATCTCCTCGCGCAGCGACGGCAAGATCCTGAACAGGTCGCCAGCAAACGCGTTCAGCTCGTCCACGCTGTTGGCCTCGACCCGCAGGCTCAGGCCCGGCTGACGACTGCCGCCAGCTGGTCGAGCCCCCAGCCGAGGTCCTCGGGCGAGACGACCAGCGGCGGCGCGAGCCGGATCGTGGAGCCGTGGGTGTCCTTGGCCAGGACGCCGCGGGCCATCAGCGCCTCGCAGACCGCTCGGCCGGTGCCGACGCCGGGGTCGATGTCGACTCCGGCCCACAGGCCCCGCGTGCGTACGCCGACCACGCCCTGGCCGATCAGGGCCTCGAGGCGGTCCCGGAGCAGCACACCGAGCTCGGTGGCGCGGGCCTGGAACTCGCCGGTCTGCAGCATCTCGACCACCGCGAGGCCGACCGCGCAGGCCAGCGGGTTGCCGCCGAACGTGCTGCCGTGCTGGCCGGGGCGCAGCACGCCGAGCACGTCCCGGTTGGCCACGATCGCCGAGACCGGGACGATGCCGCCACCGAGTGCCTTGCCGAGCACGTAGATGTCGGGGACGACGCCCTCGTGGTCGCAGGCGAAGGTCTTGCCGGTGCGACCCAGGCCGGCCTGGATCTCGTCGGCGGCGAAGAGGACGTTGTTGGCGGTGCAGAGCTCGCGGACGCCGCGCAGGTAGCCGTCCGGCGGGATGACCACGCCGCCCTCACCCTGGATCGGCTCGATGAGCACGGCCACGGTCGTGGTGTCGATCGCCGCCTCCATGGCGGCGAGGTCGCCGTAGGGGACCGTGACGAAACCGGGCGTGAACGGGCCGAAGCCGTCGCGGGCCTCGGGGTCGTCGGAGAAGCCGACGATCGTGGTGGTGCGGCCGTGGAAGTTGCCGGACGCGACGATGATCGTGGCCTGGTCGGCGGGCACGCCCTTGACCTCGTAGCCCCACTTGCGAGACACCTTGATCGCGGTCTCGACGGCCTCGGCGCCGGTGTTCATCGGCAGCACGAGCTCCTTGCCGCACAGGTCGCCGAGCGCCGCGGTGAAGTCCGCGAACCGGTCGTGCACGAAGGCCCGGCTGGTCAGCGTCAGGTGGTCCAGCTGGGCGTGCGCGGCGGCCAGCAGGGCGGGGTGGCCGTGGCCGAAGTTCAGCGCGGAGTAGCCCGCGAGGAGGTCGAGGAAGCGACGGCCGTCGACGTCGGTCATCCAGGCGCCCTCGGCGTGCGCGACCACCACCGGCAGCGGGTGGTAGTTGTGCGCTGTCCGCTCCTCCGCGCGCTGGAACTCGCTCTGCCCCATCTGCTGGGCCGAGTGCGTCTGCTGCTGGATCGCCGTCATGGTGTCGCCTCCTCCGTGCGTGAAAGATTGTCAGACAATCTTGGGTACGGCGTCAGCGTAGCCGGACTGCGAGGGTGGTGCCACTCGGCGCGCTGGTGAGGGTGACGGTGCCGCCGTGGGAGCGGACGATGGCCTCCACGAGGGAGAGGCCGAGCCCGGCCCCTCCGGCTCGCTGCCGGGCCTGGTCGACGCGGGCGAACCGCTCGAACGCGTGGTCCACGAAGTCGGCCGGGAAGCCCGGCCCGTCGTCGTGCACGTCGAACCCGTCCGGCCGCACCGAGACCGTCACGGTGGTGCCCGGCGGGGTGTGCTTGCGAGCGTTGGTGAGCAGGTTGGTGATCACCTGGTGCAGCCGCTGCTCGTCGCCCACCACCTCGAGCGGGGAGTCCGGCAGCTCGAGCCGCCACCGGTGGTCCGGCCCGAGCACCCGGGCATCTGACACCGCCTCGACCAGCAGCCGGGTCAGGTCGACCGGCTCCTGTGCCAGGGCGCGGCCGGCGTCCAGCCGGGCGAGCAGCAGCATGTCCTCCACCAGGGTGGTCATCCGGGCCGACTCCTCTTCGACCTTGTCGAGGGCGGTGCGGACGTTGCCGTCGTCGGGACGGCGGCGGGCGAGCTCGGTGTAGCCGGCGATGGTGGCCAGTGGGGTGCGCAGCTCGTGCGAGGCGTCCGCGACGAACTGGCGCAGCTGCTGCTCGCTGCGGTGCCGAGCCTCGAGCGAGGTCTCGACGTGGGCGAGCAGCGTGTTGAGGGCCGCGCCGACCTGGCCGACCTCGGTGCGCTCGTCGGTGAGGTGCTCGGGGACTCGCTCGGTCAGGTCGATGGCGCCTTGGGACAGCGGCAGCTCGGCCACCGCGTGGGCGGTGGCGGCGACCTCGGTGAGGGGCCGGAGCTGACGGCGTACGAGGAGCAGCCCCCCGCCGAGCGCCAGGAGCGCACCCAGCGCGATGAGCAGCGCCTCCCACCCGATCAGCGAGGTGACTGCCCCGTCGACCTGCGCGGTCGGCAGCCCGGTGACCTCGGTGCCGACCGGGTGCTCGACCGCGAGGACCCGGTATCCCCCCAGCCCGGGCAGCTCCAGCTCGCGCACCTGCCGGTCGGCGGGTACGTCGGCGAGCACGTCCAGGGCCTCGTCGGAGAGGGTGTCGACGTCGCCCCGTCCGCGGTACACGTTCCCGTCGCGGCCGGAGTCGGTGAAGATCGCCCGCACTGTCTGGGGGCCGCCGCCCAGGACCTCGAGGCCACCCCCGTGGGGGCCCGAACCCTCGGGGCCAGGACCGCCGCGGGCGCCTGCTGCCGCGTGCAGGTCGTCGTCGAGCTGGTGGGTCAGCCGGACGTGCAGGGCCGCGGTCGCGATCGTGCCGATCAGGACGGCGACCAGCACGACCAGCGCGACCACGGTCAGGACCAGCCGCGAGGTGAGGGAGGCGAAGACGGTGCGCATCCCGGCCTCAGCGGGCCGGCTTCAGCACGTACCCGGCGCCACGCATCGTGTGGATCATCGGCTCGCGGCCGGCGTCGATCTTCTTGCGCAGGTAGGAGATGTAGAGCTCCACGACGTTCGCCTGGCCGCCGAAGTCGTAGTTCCAGACCCGGTCCAGGATCTGGGCCTTGCTCAGCACCCGCCGCGGGTTGCGCATCAGGAAGCGGAGCAGCTCGAACTCCGTCGCGGTCAGCGCGATCTCCGTACCGGCGCGGGTCACCTCGTGGCTGTCCTCGTCGAGCTCGAGGTCGCCGACCACGAGCACCGAGCTGGCAGCCGCGCGCTGGGCACCGGAGCGTCGCATCAGTCCCCGCAACCGGGCCACCAGCTCCTCGAGCGAGAACGGCTTGGTCACGTAGTCGTCGCCGCCGGCGGTCAGACCCGCGACCCGGTCCTCGACCGCGTCGCGGGCGGTGAGGAAGACCACCGGCACCTCCGGCAACGAGGAGCGCATCCGGCGCAGCACCTCGAGCCCGTCGATGTCGGGCAGCATCATGTCGAGCACCACGGCGTCCGGGCCCATCTCCTTGGCGGCGTTCACCGCGGAGGTGCCGGTGTGGGCCGTCGAGACCTGCCACCCCTCGTAGCGCAGCGCCATCGAGATGAGCTCGGCGATGTTGACCTCGTCGTCCACGACGAGGACGCGCAGCGGTGATCCGTCGGGACGGGTGAGGTCGGGGGGAGCAGCGCTCATGGCGACAGCCTGACCTCGGACTCTGTGTGTTTCCTGTGAGAAGCCTGCCAGGCTCCGATGCAACTCAAGGGCCAGGCACAGCCGGGTCACAGGCGGCCGCGGCACCGTCGGCCACATGAGCGACACCGACACCACGCCTACCCCAGAACCGACCGAGCCTCCGGCCGCCCCGACGACCAGGTTCCGCGACCGTGCGTACGGCGTGCGCGGCCTCGCCGCGGTGGCCGTCGCCGGCGTGATCCTCGGCGGCCTCGGCGGCTTTGCGATCAACGCGGCCACCGACGACGACCGCCGCGACGGCCGGATGGGTCGCTTCGGGCCGGGACCCGGCGGACCGGACGGTCGCCGCGGCCCGGGTGGCTTCGAGGGTCATCGCCCGCCCGGCGGCCAGCTGCCGCCGCCGCCGCAGGGACCGGCGCCCAGCGAAGCACCCAGCGAGGAGCCCAGCGAGACGCCCAGCGAGACGCCCAGCCAGTCGTCCTGAGATTTCCGCTGCCCGTCCAACCGATCTGGGTTCCACCGCGTCACAGGGGGTAGAACAGACGTCGGACACCGGAACGGAGCGGGCACTTGGGCGGCACTCGTGACGACGGCTTCACGGCGTACGTCGCCGGGCGCCGCTCGCACCTGTTCCGCACTGCATACCTGCTGTGCGGGGACCCGCACCGTGCCGAGGACATCGTGCAGACCGCGTTGGCGAAGCTCTACGTCGCCTGGCCGCGCGCGTCGCGCGCGGACTCCGTGGACGCCTATGTCCGTCGGGTGATCATCAACAGCCATCTCGACGAGAGGCGCCGGCCGTGGCGGCGGGAGTCGCCGGTGGAGTCGGAGCGCCTCGACCGCGCCGCGCCTGCCGGGGTCGCTCCGGAGGACTCCGACGCCCTGTGGACGGCGCTGCGCGAGCTCGCCCCCAAGCAGCGCCGGGTCGTGGTGCTCCGGCACTACTGGGGCCTCTCGGTGGAGGAGACCGCCGCCGACCTCGGCGTCAGCCCCGGCACCGTGAAGAGCCAGACCTCGGCCGCCCTCGACAAGCTGCGCATCGCACTGGTCGACCCGACCCCCCGAGGAGGACGGCGATGACCGACCCCGCCGACCGGCACCTCGCTGACCGGCTGCACGCCCTGGCCCGAGGGGTCACCGTGCCCGTCGTGCCCACCGACGACGACGTACGCCGAGGGCGCCGCCGGCTGATGCGGATGCGGCTGGCCATGGCCGGTGCCACCACCGGGACGCTCGCGGTGGTGCTCGGGATCACCAGCCTCACGGCGGGAGACCCGACCGCCGAGCCACCGCTGGTCGACCAGCCGAGCACGTCGCTGACCGCCGACCCGACCACCACGCCGAGCGAGGAGGACGGGTCCGCGCGGCGCCAGAACGGGACCGGCGACGGCACCAAGGTCGGGCGGGGCTCGGACCCGACCCAGCCGACCGGGTCGACCGGCGCGACCATCCCCGGATTGCCCGCGGCGACCGACGGGGCGACCGGCGCCACCGGCGGGACCGACCCGCACGAGGGCGCCACGACCAGTCCGGGACACGGCCACTCGACCGCCTCCCAGCCGACCAGCGCACCGACCAGCGCGACCCCGACACCGACTGCGACGGCGACCGCCACGCCGACGTCGGACCCCACGACACCACCCACCGACACCGCCAGGGTCCGGGTCCACCAGGTGCTCCGCTACTACAACGACGTGCTCGCCGAGCACCTCGACCCGGCCCGTGACCACCTCCAGCCCTACAGCCGCAAGACCGGCAACAAGGAGACGACGAAGGTCGGCGGGAAGCTGTTCGCCCTCGGCTCGACCTATCGCTGGGAGGACGGCCGGGCGCTCGCCGGCCTGGAGATCACCGTGGCCAGCGGTTGGGACCAGGTGGAGTGGGACTGCGGGGCGTCGTACTCCGACTGGGACTGCCACGTGCCGGCCGTGGTGGCCCCGCGTGCCGAGGTGGCCACCCACGACGGTCTCCGACAGGTCGCGGTCGAGCACGCCGACGGCCAGGTCGTGGTGCTCACCGCCGCCTCCGGCGTCGACACCACCGAGTCCGACCTGGTCGAGTCCGCGGCCGACGTCCGGCTCACGCTGCCGGGCGAGGCGCCGGTGTCACCGCCGCAGATCGACGAGGAGACCTTCGCGTCGGCCGGCGTGACCGCGCTGGTGCGCAAGGGCGAGTCGTTCAGCCGCACCTCGATCGACCGGACCCCCGAGGTGCGGGGCAACTGGTCGGTCGCCGACGCGGCGCGCGGCACCCTGTCCTGGTCCGCGCAGCCGGTCTACAGCGGGGCCGGCTGGCAGTGCCTGACGACCTACCGCAGCTGCTCCGAGGTCCAGGTCGGTTTCCTCGGCCAGACCGTGCACGTGGCCGCGGTCAAGAAGAAGCTCGGCGGCGGCTGGGTGATCGGCTACGACGGCCCGTCCTACGCCGTCCGCGTCTACGCCTCTGACAAGGGCTTCCCGAAGAAGCGGGCCTTCGCCTTCGTCACCGGCGACGCCTGGCAGCCGGCCCGCTAGCCACGCATGTCCTGCACCGCCAGCGCGGCGAAGACCATGGCCGAGCCCAGCGGGGCGCCGGGGCCGGGGTAGACCGAGCCGAAGAGCGAGGCGGCGGTGTTGCCGGCGGCGTACAGGCCGGCGATGGCTGAGCCGTCCTCGCGCAGCACCCGGCCGCTGGCGTCGGTCACCAGGCCACCCTTGGTGCCCGAGGTCGGAGAGGACGAAGCGGGCCGCGAAGTACGGCGGGGCGTCGCACGGAGTGAGGGCCCCATTCAAATGTGCACGGGGACCCAGACCGCCTGCGAAGAACAAGTCGTACTCGTCCTCGCCGCGGCCGAACTCCTCGTCGACCCCCTTCTCGGCGTAGCCGTTGAAGCGGGCGACGGTCTCGACCAGCGCGTCGGCGGGCAGCCCGGCGGCCGTGGCGAGCTCGGCCAGCGTCGGCGCGGTCACCCACGTCCCGGCCTCGAGGTGCGCAGCGGGGTCGCCCTCGGGCATCGCGATCGCGGGCAGGCGGCCGTCCTCGCGGGAGTCGAAGACGTACCAGGACGGGATCCGCTCGGGCGCCTTGGCCATCTCCCGGCCGAACCGGTCGTAGGGCAGGCACTCGTTGGCGTACCGCTGCCCGGTCTGGTCGACCATCAGCCCGCTGCGGAAGCCGAGCGTGAACGACCCGCCGCCGTCCGGCTGCTCGAGCCCGGGGCAGAACCAGCCGAGGGCACTGAAGTCGGTCGCGGCGCCGAGCGCGACCGCGGCCCGGATCGGCTCGCCGGTGTTGCTACCGCGCGGCGCCATCGTCCAGGCAATGTCACCGGGCACGCCGTGGTCGCGGCGCATCTCCTCGTTGCCCTCGAAGCCACCGGCCGCCAGCAGCACGCCGCGCCGCGCGCCGATCTCGACCGGTCCCTCGGGCGACATCGCGGCGACGCCGACCACGCTCGCGTCCTCGGTGACCAGTCCCGTGACCGGGAGGCTGGTCCGGATCGTGCCGCCCTCGCGGATCAGGATCGCGGCCAGCCTGGCGATCAGAGCCTGCCCGCCGCTGAGCGTGCGACGACCACCCTCGCCGGCGCGGTCGCGTTCGACCGGCGGCCGGACCAGGTCGGCAACCTCGGGCGGGAGGTCGGCGCGCTTGACGTTGGTGGGCTGGATCGAGCGCCCGAACGGGACCCGCCCGGGGGCGTCGTAGTACTCCGAGAACGGCAGCCACTCGAAGTCGAGGTCCGGGTCGTCCTCGAGCTCGGCCACCAGTCTGGGCGCCGTCTCGAGGAACGCCTCGACCAACTCCTGGTCGGCGCCCTCGAGGATCGCCGCGAGGTAGTCGCGAGCGCCCTGCGTCGAGTCCGGGATCCCGGCCCGCTGCTGGACCTGGCTGCCCGGCAGCCAGCAGGCGCCGCCGGAGTATGCCGACGTGCCGCCGATGAGTGGGGTCTTCTCGACCAAGCACACCGACAGCCCGGCCTTGGCCGCCAGCGCGGCGCCGGTGAGCGCGCCGCCGCCCGACCCGACCACGACCACGTCGTACAGCTGTGTCATCGCGCGATGGTCGCAACTAGAACGTGTTCTAGGCAAGCCGTATGACCCATCGGGGTCATGGCTGGGCTGGGGTTCGCGGCAGTACGGTCGCGGGCATGAGCCAGCGCTTGTTCAAGGCTCTCGGGGGAATCACGTCCATCGCCCTTGCGGCCACGATGCTGCATATGGCACCGGCAGCGGCCCGGTCTGCGCCAACAGAACCGGAGGCGGGCGCACCCCCCGCGCTGATCGTGGTGAGGGCGGTGGCCAAAGGCCCGGGCCACTTCAACAGCTCCGTCTCGACGACGGTCCCGGCCGGCGGCACGTCCACGATCACCTCGCCGTCACTGCCGAACGACATGACGACGGCCAAGGTCACGGTGACCACCAACCCGGACGACGAGGGGCTGCTCACCCTCGCTTACATGATGCTGCAGCTGCCCACGCCGGGCCGACGGGTGCTGGCGTGCCTGTCGATGGTCGGCGACCGGCTCAACACGGCGGACATGGCCGCCTCGATCAACAACAGCATGTCGCAGTACCAGGGCGTGGAGCAGACCGAGCTGCTGGTGCGGCTCACCACCTGCCTGTACGTCGCCTCCCTCGTGTCGCAGTACCTCGCGAGCGGCGGGAACCGCCAGGCGGCAACCGCGTGCGGCCAGGCGCCGGTGGGGATCCGGGAGCAGATCACCAACAGCGGCGGGCAGTACCACCTCACGTCGGCCGGCACGACGGTGCGGAAGAAGAACGCCAAGGTCAAGATCCGCTGCCGGGTGCTCAGCGACCACAAGGTCGAGATGACGGTCAAGCCACGCAAGAAGGGGACCACGCTCCGCAAGGCGCTGGGCACCACGAGCCTCTACGTCGGTCTCGCGAGCCCGAGCACCGCCGCGGGGGGCACCACGGTCAAGGTGGCGTTCAAGGCGCCCTGACCCCCGGCACAATGGGGCCGGTCATGACCGCGCCCCAGCTCGAGATCTCATACCCGCCCGAGCTGCCGGTCAGCCAGCGGCGGGAGGACATCGCGGCGGCGATCCGCGACCACCAGGTGGTGGTGCTGGCCGGCGAGACCGGCTCCGGCAAGACCACCCAGCTGCCGAAGATCTGTCTCGAGCTGGGGCGCGGCAAGGAAAAGATGATCGGCCACACCCAGCCCCGCCGGATCGCGGCACGGTCGGTGGCCGAGCGGATCGCGGAGGAGCTCGGCACCGAGCTCGGTGACCTGGTGGGCTATCAGGTGCGGTTCACCGACCGGACGTCGAAGCGGAGCCGGGTCAAGCTGATGACCGACGGCATCCTGCTCGCGGAGCTGCAGCGCGACCGGCAGCTGCGCCGCTACGACACGATCATCATCGACGAGGCGCACGAGCGGAGCCTCAACATCGACTTCCTGCTCGGCTACCTCAAGCGGCTGCTGCCCCGGCGGCCCGACCTCAAGGTGATCATCACCAGCGCGACGATCGACGTGGAGCGGTTCGCGGCACACTTCGACGCCCCCGTGGTCGAGGTGTCCGGACGCACCTACCCGGTCGAGGTCCGCTACCGCCCCCTGATGGAGCTGCCGGAGGACGACGAGGAGGGTGAGCCGATCGTCCGCGACCAGACCGAGGCGATCGTCGACGCCGTCGGCGAGCTCAGCGCGGAGGGGCCGGGCGACGTCCTGGTGTTCCTCCCCGGTGAGCGGGAGATCCGCGACACCGCAGATGCCATCTTGGACTTGCGCAACACTTCAGGCGGGTTGACCAATTGCGAAGTTGTGCCCCTTTATTCTCGTCTCTCGGCCGCCGAGCAGCACCGGGTCTTCGCCCCGCACACTGGTCGCCGGGTTGTGCTCGCCACCAACGTCGCCGAGACGTCACTGACCGTGCCCGGGATCCGGTACGTCGTCGACACCGGTGTCGCGCGGATCAGCCGCTACTCGGTGCGCACCAAGGTGCAGCGACTACCGATCGAGCCGATCAGCCAGGCCTCGGCCAACCAGCGGTCCGGACGGTGCGGACGGCTCGGGCCGGGCATCGCGATCCGGCTCTACGCCGAGGAGGACTTCCAGAGCAGACCGGAGTTCACCGACCCCGAGATCCTGCGGACCAACCTGGCCAGCGTCATCCTGCAGATGACCAGTCTCGGACTCGGGGACATGGCCGGGTTCCCCTTCGTCGAGCCGCCGGACCGACGCAACGTCACCGCCGGCGTGCAGCTGCTCGACGAGCTGGGTGCGCTCGACGACGGGCGGCTGACCAGGGTCGGGAAGCGGCTGGCCCGGCTGCCGATCGACCCGCGGCTGGCCCGGATGGTGCTCGAGGCCGAGCGGCGCGGTTGCGTGCGCGAGGTGATCGTGATCGCAGCCGCGCTCTCGCTGCAGGACCCGCGCGAGCGGCCCACCGAGCTCCAGGCGCAGGCCGACCAGCAGCACGCACGGTTCAAGGCCGAGGGCAGCGACTTCCTCACCTGGCTCAACCTGTGGCGCCACATCAAGGAGCAGCAGCGCGAGCTGTCGTCGTCGGCGTTCCGCCGGATGTGCAGGCGCGAGTTCCTGAACTACCTGCGGGTCCGCGAGTGGCAGGACTTCGAGTCGCAGCTGCGTCAGGTCTGCAAAGAGATGGAGATCAGTGTCGGCGGACCGGCCGACGTCCCTGACGCCGACGGCATCCACCAGGCCCTGCTGGCCGGGCTGCTCTCGCACATCGGGCTGCTGGAGGAGCGGGACCGCCAGCAGCGAGGACCGCGGGAGTACGTCGGTGCCCGCGGCGCCCGGTTCGCGATCTTCCCGGGCAGCGTGCTGCACCGGAAGAACCCGCAGTTCCTCATGGCAGGCGAGCTGGTCGAGACCTCGCGGCTCTGGGCCCGCCAGAACGCCGCCATCAAACCGGAGTGGGCCGAGCAGATCGGCGCGCACCTGGTCAAGCGCAGCTACTCCGAGCCCCACTGGTCGAAGAAGCGTGCCGCAGTGATGGCCCGCGAGCGGGTCACGTTGTACGGCGTCCCGCTGGTCAGCGACCGGCTGGTGTCCTTCGGCAAGGTCGACGTCGCTCTCTCCCGCGAGATCTTCATACGGCACGCCCTGGTGTACGGCGACTGGGCTGCGTCCGAGTCTGGCCAGCACCGCTTCCTCCAGACCAACCGGCGACTGCTCGAGGAGGCCGAGGAGCTCGAGCACCGAGCGCGGCGGCGCGACATCGTGGTCGACGAGCACACCCTCTTCGACTTCTACGACGCGCGCGTGGGTGCGGACGTCGTCAGCGGCGCGCACTTCGACCAGTGGTGGAAGCAGGAGCGCCGGCGGCGACCGGAGCTGCTCACCTTCGACCCGGCGATGCTCACGCACGACACGGCCGAGCAGATCAGCAAGGCCGACTTCCCCGAGGAGTGGGACAGCGGCGACGCGGGCCTGACCTTCCCGATCAGCTATCACTTCGAGCCGGGCGCCGTTGACGACGGGCTCACGATCGAGGTTCCCGTGGCGACCCTGAACCGGGTCGAGGCCGATGACTTCTCCTGGCACGTACCCGGGCTGCGCGAGGAGCTCGTCACCAGCCTGATCCGGTCGCTCCCGAAGAACCTGCGGGTGAACTTCGTGCCGGCGCCCAACCGGGCCCGGGAGTTCCTGGCTGCGGTCCCGCCCGGCGAGGAGCCGATGCTGGACGCACTCGAGCGGTGGCTGAGGTCGACCACGGGCGTGGTCGTGCCCCGAGAGGCGTGGGACTGGTCGAAGGTGCCCGACCACCTGCGGCCGACGTACCGCGTGGTCGACGACAGCGGCACCGAGCAGGCTCGCGGCAAGGACCTCGAGGCACTGAAGGAGCCGCTGCGTCCGCAGTTCGCGGCGGCGATGGCCGAGGTGGCCGAGGACTCCGGCCTCGCGCGGACCGGTGAGACGAGCTGGGTGTTCGGGACCATCGAGGAGACGACGACGCTGACCCGGGCCGGGCACCGCGTGACCGTGTTCCCGGCGCTGGTCGACGAGGGCGCGACCGTCGGGCTGGGCGTCTTCGGCACCACCGACGAGGCAGACGCCAGGCACCGGCTCGGAGTCCGGCGGCTGCTGCTGCTCGGCCTCGAGCCGGCGTCGGACCAGCAGCTGCTCGACGGGCTGGCCACCACGGATCGGCTCGGGCTTGCCGGGTCGCCGTACCCGAGCGTCGCCGAGCTGCTGGCCGACTGCCGCGCGGCGGTCGTGCAGGACGTCGTCGACGCACATCCGCCGGCGCGGTCTGAGCAGGGGTACGCCGCCCTCTCGCAGCGCGTGGAGCTCGAGCCGGGCCTGAAGGCGCTCCTGGCCGACCTGCTGCGGGTCCTCGGGGGCTGGCGGACCGCGGACAAGGTGCTGAGCGGCCGTGCCGAGATGGCGCTGTTGCCGGCACTGGCCGACATGAAGGCCCAGCTGGAGCGGCTGGTGCACCTCGGGTTCCTCGGCGAGGCCGGGGCGGCACAGCTGCGCCGCTACCCGACCTACCTCGCTGCGCTGAAGCAGCGGCGGACCGCGCTCGACCAGGGCGGCGGCGCGGTCAACCGGGACCGGGCGCTGATGGACCGGGTCACCGACCTCCAGGGGGCCTACCTGCACCAGGTGGCCGCGCTCCCCGCCGGTCGTCCCCCTGGTGAGCGGCTGAGACGGGCGCGGTGGATGCTCGAGGAGCTGCGGGTCTCGCTGTGGGCGCAACAGCTCGGCACGGCGTACCCGGTGAGCGACGAGCGGATCCGGAAGGTGCTGCTCCCTTGATTGCCGGTCACCCGAAGATCGAGTCCGCCCACTCCGGGTGGTCGATGAACGGATTCCGGTTGTGCTGGATCTGCTCGTAGATCACGTCGTTGCGGTGCAGCTCGAACGTGTCGGGCGGGTCCTGGTCGTTCCACCGCAGCAGCACCGAGAGCCGGCCGATCGCGGGCGCCGACCCGTTGCCGACGGCGTCGTTGGGCTCGAGGTCCGGCCAGCCGTCGCCGCCCTCGTAGCGGACGGCCATGTAGAGGATCATCCGCGCGACGTCGCCCTTGACCTCGTCGCGCGGCTCGAAGGAGTCGGCGTCGGCCGAGCAACCGGGGCACTGGCTGACCGCCGAGCCGCCTTCGTCGAAGTCGAGGTTGCCGCGGGCGCTGTTCACCGTGACGTCCTCGGGCCGCAGGTGGTGCACGTCGGTGCCCGGCCCGGTGGCATCGCCGAAGCCGCCGTGGCTCTTGGCCCAGACGTGCTCGCGGTTCCAGTCGTCGGGGTCGCCGCCGTTCGTGTTCTTCGGCACCGAGCGGCCGGAGTACAGCTCGATGACGTTGCTCGGGTTGCCCGGGTCCTCGTCGGTGAGCTTCAGGGCGTCCCACACGGCGGAGTACGAGATTTTCGTCTGCTCGCTGATGATCGTGTGCAGAGCGTCGCGGAGGGCATCTCCCTGCAGCCCGATGGCGTCGGCGTAGTAGGTGTCGTCGTACGGCCCGGCTGGGGCGTGGAGTGCAGCGGGTTGCGCTGCGTGCGCCACCGGCGCGACCGGTGCGACCAGCGCGGCCAGCGCCAGCAACAGGCCGAGGACGAAGGTGGATGCGGTCCCGAGAGGTCGTCTCATGGACCCCGACCCTGCCTGCGTCATACCGGCGCCGCACCTGGAAGGTTCCGGCTGGCGCGTAGCGTGCTCAGGGTGTCCGATCGTCAGCACCACCGTCCGATGAAGCCGGGCGCCGAGTTCTTCGCCGACATCCTCGGGGGAGAGGACCCGGCGCGGATCAGCGAGGCCGCCGACCTGGCCGCGAACCTGCTCGTCCGCGGTGCCCGGGGCGCGGCTGACCCGGCGGTTGCCGAGCGGGTGCTGCACCTCGCCGAGACCGAGGGGATCGAGACGATCGCCGAGGTGTGGGCCGGCTCGCCCGCTGACTCGCTGGCCGGCTGCCTGTGGCGGTTGTTCGTGCTCAGGTCGTGGGTGTACGCCGACGCGGCCGCGGTCGCGCGCGAGTACGACGCCGGACGGCGTACCGCCCAGGTCGCGCAGGTGGTCGCCGGGGTCGCCACCCCACCCGGCCCGGACGAGCTGCGGACCATGGTCGACGAGGTGCTGCGCGGGATCGCGGGCAGCGACTTCGCGGATGTGCTCTTCCGCGCCGCGGCATTCGCGCGCGTGGTCGCGACCGGCCGGGCCGCCCTCGACGACGCCAGCGACGCGGAGGTCAAGCGGATGCTCGGCCTCGCCGAGCAGCTCGAGGCGGCCGGTCACGAAGAGCTGGCGCACGGCCTGGCCTGAAAGGTGAAGCATGCCGGACCGGGAGCGCCTCACGGCGCGTGGCCGCTCGGAGCGGCTGATATTGGGACCCGGGGCTGCCGCGGCCCGGCATGCTCGTCACATTGTAACGAGAACCCGCGAGTGGGGATTCCTCCTTCCCCTAGTCATCTAGATTCGCCGTTGTGACCGACTACGCGCCGGAGCTGGACGGTGAGCCGGACCCCGGGGAGGTCGTGTGGGGCTGGGTCCCCTACGAGGAGGACCCGAGCGACGGGAAGGACCGACCCGTGCTGCTCATCGGCCACACCGAGGTCGACGGCGAGGACTACTGGGCCGGGCTGATGCTGACCAGCCAGGACCACGACCGGGACGCGGCGGACGAGGCGCGACACGGCCGGCACTGGATGGACGTCGGCGTCGGTGACTGGGACGTCGAGCACCGGCCGAGCGAGGTGCGTCTGGACCGGCTGATCGTGCTGCGTGCCGACGCCATCCGGCGGGAGGGGGCTGCGATCAGCCGCGAGGTCTTCGACAGGGTCGTGGCGGAGGCCAAGCGCCACCACGCGGTGCACTGACGACGCGGTACGGCTTCGAGGGGCCGGGTGTCGGAACCCATGGGTAGGGTGGCCGCTCCGGGAGGAGGACGGGTGCTTCGAGGGAGGCTGGCGGTGCTGCTCGTCCTCGTGGCGGGTGCCGCGGTGGCCGGCTGCACCGACGACGATCCCGACCCGGTCCAGCCGACGCCCGGCGTCACCACCAAGATCAACCTCAGCTTCGGGGTGTGGGGCACCGAGCCGGAGATCCAGGCCTACCAGGACGTCGTCGACGGCTACAACGACGAGACCGAGGAAGCCACGGTCAAGATCAAGGCCTACCCCACCCACGACGACCTCGCCGCAGCTCTCGACGCCGGCGAGGTGCCCGACGTCTTCCTGGTCAGCCGCGGCGACCTGGCCGAGCTGCGGGAGAAGAAGCTCAACCAGCCGATCGGCGACCTGCTCGACGAGCGGGACGTCGACTTCGGCGACGGCTACTCGCGGCCGGCGCTCGAGGCGTTCGCCAGTGATCGTCACCTGCAGTGCATGCCCTACGGCATCTCGCCGATGGTCATCTACTACAACAAGGACCTCGTCGACTTCGAGGCAATGGCGGAGCGCGAGCTCGACGTACCCACCATCGACGACGAGCGCCTCGACAGGAAGCCGACCTGGAGCCTCGAGCAGTTCCAGATCGCGGCCGAGTACGCCAGCCGGCCACGCAGGGAGATCGCCGGCTTCTACGTCGCGCCGTCGTTGCGGGGGCTGTCGCCCTACGTCTACTCCGGCGGCGGCAGGCTGTTCGACGACGACGACGACCCCAGCTCGCTGGCGTTCTCCTCCGACGACACGCGCTCGGCGCTGGAGAAGGTGCTGCCGATCCTGCGGGACCCGAAGCTGACGCTCACCGCCGACCAGCTCGCCGTGAAGTCCGCGCTCGAGTGGTTCAAGGAGGGCAAGCTCGGGATGATCGCCGGCTTCCGCGACCTGGTGCCCGAGCTGCGGCCGACCGCGACGCTCGACTTCGACATCCTGCCGATGCCGGTGGTCGACGACCCGGCAACCGTGGGTGACCTGACCGGCATCTGCATCTCCCGTGACACCCCGGACGTCGCCGAGTCCGCCGACTTCCTCGTCAACTTCATCTCGACCGAGTCGGTGAGCTCCGTGGCCGCCGCCGGCTACCTGGCGCCGGCCAACACCACGGTCGCCCTCTCCGAGGCGTTCCTCCAGCCCGGCTCCCTGCCGTTGCATGCCGGGGTCTCCAACAACAGCATCAAGAACATGCGGATCCCCCCGCTGATCGACAACTTCGCCGAGCTCGAGGCCGCCGTGGCCGAGCCGCTGCGGGCCCTGCTGGAGGTGGAGGTCCCGGACCTCGACCTGCTGACGCAGCAGATCGACGACGCCTCGGTGCCGGTCCTGGCGCCACCGGAGGAGACCGAGTCGCCGAGTGCGGAGAGCTCGGACTAGCCGTCGTCGTCGGGCACCGGCGCGGCCAGCGGAAGGGGGGTGTCGGCCTCCAGGATGGCGCTGGTGATCACCGGGCCGGACAGCTCGATCTGCCAGGGACGGGCGCCGAGCTCGGTCAGGACGGCGGCGACCGCCGCGGCCAGTGCCCCGGGCTCGCGGGTGGCCGGCGGAGTCCAGAGCACCCGGCGGAGGTAGTCGGGAGTCAGCAGGTTCTCGACCGGCAGCTCGTGCTGCTCGGCGATCTGACCGAGCGCCGCACGGGCAAGGGTGAGGCGGCGGGCGGCGACCGGGTCACGGTCGGCCCAGGCGCGGGGGAGCGGCGGCCCGTCGGAGCGCGGTGCCCGGGTCGGGAGCTCGTGCTCCTCGAGGGCAGCAACCGCGTTCAGTGCGGACATCCACCGGGCGGCGTACCGCTCCGCACCGCGGCCGTGGAATCCCTTGACGTCCAGCAGCTGGTCGCGGTTCTGCGGCATCGCCTGCGCGGCGACGACGATCGCGGAGTCGGGGATGATCCGGCCCGGGGTGACGTCGCGACGTTCTGCAATCTGGTCGCGGGCCTCCCAGAGTGCCCGGACCGCGCCCAGGCCACGGCGCCCGCGGACCCGGTGCATGCCGGAGGTACGCCGCCACGCTTCCACCCGGGGGGTTGCCTCGAAGGAGAGCAGGTGGGCGAACTCCTGACGGGCCCACTCGTCCTTGCCGGCTTCGACCAGCTGGGCGGACAGGGCCGCCCACAGCTCGACGAGCACCTCGACGTCGAGGGCGGCGTAGTCGAGCCAGGGTCCGGGCAGGGGCCGCTTCGACCAGTCGACGGCCGAGTGCTCCTTCTTCATCCGCTGGCCGAGCACGGTCTCGACCAGCGTGGCCAGCCCGACGCGCGGGTAGCCCAGCAGCCGACCGGCGAGCTCGGTGTCGAACAGCGACCCCGGACGCAGACCGATGTCGGCCAGGCACGGCAGGTCCTGGGTGGCGGCGTGCAGGATCCAGTCGGTGCCCTCGAGCGCGGCGGCCAGCGGGGCCAGCGACTCGAAGGCGATCGGGTCGATCAGCCAGGTGCCGGAGCCTTCGCGGCGCAACTGGATCAGGTACGCACGGTTGGAGTAGCGATAGCCCGAGGCCCGCTCGGCATCGATCGCGACCGGGCCACGTCCGGCGGCGATGGCCGCGCACGCCTCCGCGAGCCCGGCCTCGGTCTCGGTGATCGGCGGCAGCCCGTCGCGCAGGGCGAGCAGGGGCAGCTCCGGCTGCTCCGGCTGCTCCGGCGCGTCAGCGCCGGGCTTCTCGAGATCGTCCAGGGTCTGGTCTTCTGCCATCAGGTCCCCGAGCCGCGCTGTCCTCGGCGACTCGGGATGACGGCCACACCCTCCGGCACCGGCGGCAGGCCGACCGCGGTGCAGAGCAGCTCCCCCCAGGCCTCGACGTGCGGTGCGATGTCGAGGCCCGCCCCGAGCGGTGCGTCGGTAGGCAGGATGGGCGTCCAGGACGCCCGGATCTCCAGCTGGGCGGCCGCGCTGTCGTCGGCCATCCCCCCGAAGTTCTCGGTCGCCACGCGCGTCACCGTGCCCGACGCCATGTGGTACGTCGCCCCGTGTGCCTCGAGCGCGTCAGTGAGCCAGCTCCAGCCGACCGCCGCGAGCATCGGATCGGTGATCAGCTCGACGTCGATCTCGGCGCGCGCGTAGGCCACGCAGCGGAACTCTCCGTCCCACGCGTCGTTCCCCATCGGATCGTGGAGCAGGATGATCCGGCCGGTGCCGATGTCCTCGCCCTCCACCGCGACGTCGGCCGAGAGTGCGGCGGCGAACGGCGCGATCCGCTGCGGCGCCGGCATCTCCTCGCAGTGGATCTCGGGCCGAAGCCGGGCGGTGCGCATGGTCGAGACCGCCGCGACGAACGCGGGCGGCTCGTCGGTCGCGCCCGCGCCCGGGCGCGTCTCCTGGCGCACGACCATGCCCACACAGTAGGTCGGGGCGCGGTTTCTCGATGTGCGAACACGCCGGACCGAGTGTCAGGGTGTGGTAGTGACCGAGTCTGGCAGCACCCCCCTGACCAGCGTGTTCATGCGCGCCGTGCGAGGCGAGCCAGTAACCCACACGCCGGTCTGGTACATGCGCCAGGCGGGCCGCTCGCTGCCCGAGTACCGCCGGTTGCGCGAGGGCGTCGGCATGCTCGAGTCCTGCATGGATCCCGACCTGGTCACCGAGATCACCCTGCAGCCGGTGCGGCGGTACGGCGTCGACGCGGCGATCTTCTTCTCCGACATCGTGCTCCCGCTCAAGGCGGTCGGCGTCGACCTCGACATCAAGCCCGGGGTCGGCCCGGTGGTGGCCGCGCCCGTGCGGACCCTCGCCGACGTGGCGGCGATCCCCGACCTCGAGCCCGGGCACGTCCCTTTCATCACCCAGGCGGTCGGCCGGCTGGTGGCCGAGCTCGGTGCCACGCCGCTGATCGGGTTCGCCGGGGCGCCGTTCACCGTGGCGTCGTACCTCGTCGAGGGCGGGCCCTCGCGAGAGCACGCTCTCACCAAGGCCATGATGTTCGGTGCTCCCGAGGTCTGGGACGCACTGATGAGGAAGATCGCCGGGATCTCCGCGGCCTACCTCGAGGTGCAGGTCGCGGCCGGCGCGTCGGCGGTCCAGCTCTTCGACTCCTGGGCCGGTGCCCTCGCCCCGATCGACTACACCACCTACGTGATGCCCTACTCCGCCGACGTCCTGGCCCGCGCCGGCACGCTCGGCGTGCCGCGCATCCACTTCGGCGTCGGAACGGCGAACCTGCTCGACCTGATGGGCGAGGCCGGCGCCGACGTGGTCGGCGTCGACTGGCGCACCCCGCTCGCCGCCGCGATCGGACAGGTCGGTGAGCGTGCGGTGCAGGGCAACCTCGACCCGACCCTGGTGTTCGCGCCGACCGAGGTGATGACCGCCCGCGCCGCCGAGATCATCGAGGCGGGCCGCACCGCCCGCGGGCACGTGTTCAACCTCGGCCACGGGGTGCTGCCCTCGACCGACCCCGACCAGCTCCAGCGGCTGACCGAGTTCGTGCAGTCCTACCCGCTCTGATCTACCCGGTCTGGGCCGAGCGTGCCGACCGCTTCCTGGTGGTCACCCGGTGGGTGTTGGTCGCCGGTTCCGGAGTGGGCTCGACCTCCGCGGCAGGTTCGGGCTTGCTGGTGGTGCGCTTGCGGGTGCGGGTGGTGGCAGCCTTCTTCGTGGTGGCGGCCTTCTTGGCAGTCGACTTCTTGGCGGTGGCCTTCTTGGCCGGCTCGGTGGCGGCCAGCCGGACCCGGACCGGGCCGGACTCGGGTTGGTCGACATCGACGTAGGACTGGGCCCGCACCAGGTCGACCAGCTTCGCGGAGCCGTAGTCGCGGACCGAGAAGGACGGCTCCACCCGGATCACGTGGTTGGCCACCGACGACAACGACGCCCAGCCGTCGTCGTGGGCGGTGCTGGTGATGGCCCGCTCCAGCAGCCGGTGCAGGTCTGGGACCCGGCGGGCTGAGGAGCTCTCGGCGTCGGAGGGTTCGTCGTTCTCGCTGGTCGGGGCGTCGTCGAGGTCCTCGAGGAAGATGAACCGGTCGACCGCGCGGCGAAGCGACTCGGGCGTCTTGCGCAGCCCCAGGCCGTAGACCGTCCGGCCCGACGCGCGCAGCCGGGTGGCCAGCGACGTGAAGTCGCTGTCGCTGGAGACGAGGGCGAAGGCGTCGACGTTGTCGGAGTAGAGCAGGTCCATCGCGTCGATGATCAACGCCGAGTCCGTGGAGTTCTTGCCAGAGGTGTGGGCCACCTGCAGCATCGGCTGGAGGGCCAGCCCCCGCACCTTCTTCATCCATCCGCTCAGGTGCGTGTCGGTCCAGTCGCCGTAGGCCCGACGGACCGTCGGGACGCCGTACTTGGCGACCTCCTCCAGCAGTGCTTCGGCGTGCTTGGGGGAGGTGTTGTCGGCGTCGATGAGGACGGCGAGCCGGATGTTCTCGGGGTTGGGCACCCCCAGAGACTAGGCCGGAGTCGCCTGGCGGCGGCGCAGCCGGCGGGCCAACGGCCAGCCGGGGATCGCCAGTACCAGCACGAGCACCAGCCAGGGGATCAGTGCCCCGGCGACCGTGGAGGCACCCACCAGGAAGCCACGGAGCGCGTGCCAGCCGGCGGTGAGACCGGCCACGAAGCCGGTGTCGTCGTCGGCCTTCGGCTTCTCGTCCTTCGAGGTCCTTTCGACGGCGAGGGTGATCGTCGACATCGAGGTCTGGTCGGCAAGGTAGCGCTGCTGGGCCTGCAGGGAGGCGAGGTCGGCCTGCCGGCGCGAGAGCTCGCCCTCGATGCTGACCACGTCCTTGATCGTCGTGGCGTTGTCGAAGAGGACCTGGATCCGGTCGATGCTGCGCTGCTGCGCCTCGACCCGGACGTCGATGTCGAGGACCTGGGTGGTCACGTCCGCGGTCTCGCGCTTGGAAGCGACCAGGGTCCCGATCTTCTCGAGCTCGGTCATCGCGTCGTCGAAGCTCTCGGTGGGGATCCGCAGCACCATCCGGGACCGGAGCGCGCCGCCGTCCTTGTCGGACTCGGTGTCGTCCTCCGAGACCGTGCCCTGGTGCGCGTCCACGACCTTGCGGACGTCGAAGATCGCCTGCCCGACGTTGTCGGACCTGAGCTGGACGTTGCCGATGGAGATGACCTTCTGCGCCTCGACCCCGGGGTTCGTGGAGTCCACAGCGTTGTCGCCGCCGCCCGAGTCCTGGGCCATCGCCGGGTCGGCTCCGGCCTCTCGTGCGACGGCCCCGCCGGCGTCCGAGTCAGCGCTCATCGAGCCCGCGTCGTCCCCCGAGGAGGAGCAGCCGCTGAGCAGGACCAGCGCGGCCGCCGCCGCGAACACCGTGTGCTGAAGTCGTGCGGTACGTCGAGTCGCCGTCATGGCGCTGGGACGAGACCGCTGGCGGAGGGGTTCCGGGCGTTGCCGAATCGTGACCCCCGACGTGCTAAAGTCAACTAATCCAGTTGAGTTACATGACACAAGTCAGGCCACGACGCATCGGCTCTCGGAGTCAGCGTGAGGGCGGCCTGAGACTCCTCGCACCGCTCCGACCAGCACCCGGTCGGGGCGGTGCGAGGTCTGCCGTCCTGCCTTCTGGGAGGCTGGACGGGTGCGGGTCGTGGTCGTGGGGGGCGGGCTCGCGGGACTGACCGCGGCCCACCTGCTCGGGCAGCGCGGCGACGACGTCACGGTGCTCGAGGCGGCCTCCGAGCCCGGCGGCAAGCTGCGCCGGGTCGAGGTCGGCGGCGTCGTCGTCGACGTGGGCGCCGAGGCGATGCTCAACCGTCGACCCGAGGGGGTCGGGCTGGCCCGCGAGCTCGGGCTGGAGATCGAGCATCCTGCGACGACCTCGTCGCGGATCTGGACTCGCGGCGCGTTGCGCCCGCTGCCGCGCTCGGTGATGGGTGTGCCGCTGGACCTGGACGAGCTCCGTCGGTCTGGGGTGCTCTCCGAGGCGGGCATGGCTCGGGTCGCAGACGAGCAACCCGGACGCCCGGTGGTGGAGGACGTCTCGGTCGGCGACCTGGTCGCGACCCGGCTCGGCGACGAGGTGGTCGACCGCCTCGTCGAGCCGCTGCTCGGTGGGGTGTACGCCGGCCATGCCCGGCACCTCTCCGCGCGGGCGACGGTGCCTGCGCTGGTGCACCTGGCCGAACGTGGACCGTTGCTCGGCGCACCGCTGCCCACCTCCCAGGAGCCGGTCTTCGCCGGGCTGCCCGGCGGACTCGCTGGACTCACCGAGGCGCTGGCTGACCGTGTCGACGTACGCACGAGCGCGACGGTGCGCGACCTGGCCCGGACCGAGGACGGCTTCGCCCTCGTGGTCGGGCCGACGACGGCTCCGGAGCGGATCGAGACGGACGCGGTCGTGCTGGCCACCCCGGCCGCGCCGGCCGCGCGGCTGCTCGCCCACGTGGCGTCAGCGGCCGCGGCCGAGCTCGCCGGGATCGAGTCGGCGTCGATGGCCGTGGTCACCTTCGCCTTTGGCGCCGGGGACGTCGTCGGGCTCGACGACTCCTCCGGCTTCCTGGTCCCGCCCGTCGACGGCCGCTCGATCAAGGCGTCGACGTTCTCGTTCGCCAAGTGGGGCTGGGTCCGGCGCGCGGGAGAGGCCGCGGGGACGGTGCACCTGCGCACGTCTCTGGGCCGGCACCGTGAGGAGGCGGTGCTCCAGCGCTCCGACGAGGACCTGGCCGCCATGTCCCTGGCCGATCTCGCTGAGGCGGTCGGTCTGACCGCCCGTCCGGTCGACA
Source organism: uncultured Actinomycetota bacterium (assembly GCA_963817125.1). Taxonomy (GTDB): domain Bacteria; phylum Actinomycetota; class Actinomycetes; order Propionibacteriales; family Nocardioidaceae; genus Nocardioides. The sequence goes on along the minus strand of CAWFNB010000010.1, from coordinate 92,262 downwards.
CCCACGTGCAGCGGTGGGGCGGCGGCCTGCCGCAGTACGCCGTCGGCCACCTCGACCGGGTGGCCCGCATCCGGGCGGGCATCGCCGACGTACCCGGACTGGCGGTGTGCGGGGCGGCGTACGACGGGGTCGGGGTGCCTGCCGTCATCGCGTCCGCGCACCGGGCGGTGGCCGAGCTGACCGACGCACGACTCTAGGAGGGGCGCAGCTCCACGCAGCACTCGCCGGCGCGCGGCGCCAGCTCGGCAACCACCCGGTCACCGGCACCGAGGCCATCGACCACACCGGCCAGGTAGGCCTGGTTGAGTCCACACACGAGGCCCGGCGCGCGTGCGGCCATCGGGTGGAACGGGCAGTTGCGCAGCCGCACCGCGCCCCCCTCGCGATAGGGCTCGAACCCCTCACGGGCCAACAGGTCCTGGCCCGTGGCCAGGGCCCGCTCGGCGCCGATCCGCCCGCCGCGCACCCGCTCGCGCTCGGTGGCGCCGACCTCCCGGCCGCGCTCGCGGGCCACGCGCACAGCGGCCTGCGCAGCGCGCTCGTCGACCCGCTCGGTGGTCACCGCCTCGACGAGCACCTCGGCCAGGAGCTCGGGGGACCGCTCAGGCACATGCACCGCGATGTCCTGCTCCGCCGGCTCGTAGAGCCGTGGGGCCCTACCCACGCGCCGTTGCGTCGCGTCCCCGAACCCGGAGCGCAGCAGGCCGAGCTCCACGAGCTTGTCGAGGTGGAAGGCGGCGAGCTTGCGGGAGATCCCGACCGCCTGCGCGGCGCTCTCGCGGGTCACCGGTGCGCCGGCGCTGCGGAGGTGCTCGTAGAGCGCGCGCCGGACGTCGTCGTCCAGCGCCGCGATGGCGGCTACGGCAGCACGGTCCACAAGGCCTATTGAACCAATATCTGTTGGCGGATGAAAGTTTTCTCACAGGACTTGACGTGGAGCGAGAATAAAACCAGTCTGTATTAGTGATATCGGCCGAGAGAACCCCTGAGTTGCCACTGGCTGCCACCCCGTTGCGGGTGGTGCCGCCGCCCGCGTCGATCGACCTCGCCGAGGCCGAGCGCGCCGCCGCGGACCTCCTCCACGCCCTGGGGATCGACACCGACAGCGAGAGCCTTCGTGGCACACCCGGCCGGATGGTGCGCGCGTACGCCGAGCTGTTCAGCTCCGACGAGTTCGACCTGACGACGTTCCCCAACGACGAGGGCTACGACGAGCTCGTGCTGGCGCGGTCGATCCCACTGCGCTCGGTCTGCGAGCACCACCTCCTGCCCTTCCTCGGCGTCGCTCACGTCGGCTACCTGCCCGGCGAGCGGATCCTCGGCCTGTCCAAGCTGGCTCGGGTGGTGGGGCACTTCGCCTCCCGACCGCAGGTGCAGGAGCGGCTCACCACGCAGGTGGCCGGCTGGCTCGAGGAGCACCTGGCGCCACGAGGCGTGGGTGTGGTGATCGAGGCCGAGCACACCTGCATGACCATGCGCGGAGTCCGGGCCGCTGGTGCCAGCACCGTGACCTCGACGATGCTCGGACTTCTGCGCGAGGACGCGCGCTGCCGACAGGAGTTCTTCGCGCTCGCCCGGATCGGTTCCTAGGAGGACAGCCATGACAACCACACCGAACCCCAGCAGCGTCGTCATCGTCGGCGGAGGGCTCGCCGGCGCCAAGACCGCCGAGGCGCTCCGCGACCAGGGGTACGCCGGCCCGGTCACCCTGTTCGCCCGTGAGGACGAGCTGCCCTACGAGCGGCCGCCGCTGTCGAAGGCGTACCTCGCCGGCAAGGCCGAGTTCGGCGACGCCGTGGTCCACCCCGAGGAGTGGTACGGCGAGCACGACGTCGACCTGCGCCGCGGCGCTGACGTGCTCGCGGTTCATCCGGCCGACCACGAGGTCGAGCTCGCGGACGGCTCCCGGCTCGGATACGGCGCCCTCGTGCTCGCCACCGGGGCGGAGCCGCGCACCCTGCCGATCCCCGGCGCCGACACGGCGCTGACCCTGCGCACCAAGGCGGACTCCGACCGGATCCGGGCGACGTTCGGCGAGGGCCGACGGCTGGTCGTCGTCGGTGCGGGCTGGATCGGGCTGGAGGTCGCGGCGGCGGCTCGCGAAGCCGGCACCGACGTCACGATCCTCGAGGCCGCCGAGCTGCCCCTGCTCGGTGTCCTCGGCCCGGAGATGGGCCGGGTCTTTGCCGACCTGCACCGCGACCACGGCGTCGACCTCCGGCTCGGCGCGTCGATCGCGGAGATCAGCGCGACCGGGGTCCGCCTCGACGACGGCACCGAGATCGCAGGCGACGCCGTTCTTCTCGGTGTGGGAGTGCGGCCACGGACCGAGCTGGCCGAGGCAGCCGGCCTCGACGTCGACAACGGGGTCCTGGTCGACGCCTCGTTGCGGACCAGCGATCCGGACATCTACGCCGTCGGCGACATCGCCAACGAGGACCACCCCACGTTGGGTCACCGCATCCGCGTCGAGCACTGGGCCACCGCGCTCAACCACCCGGCGACCGCGGCGGCCGCGATCCTGGGCGACGACGCCGGCTACGACCGGCTGCCGTACTTCTTCAGTGACCAGTACGACCTCGGGATGGAGTACGTCGGCCACGCGGGTCGCGATGACACCGCGCGCGTCGTGGTCCGCGGCGACGTGGGTGCCCGGGAGTTCGTGGCGTTCTGGCTCGACGACGCGGACCGGATCCTGGCCGCCATGAACGTCAATGTCTGGGACGTCGTCGACGAGGTGCGTCCGCTCATCGTCAACCGCATCCAGGTCGACCCCGACAAGCTGGCCGACCCGGACACGGCGTACTCCGACGTGGGCCGGTAGAGCCGGTGAGTTAGCCGATCAGTCGCCGGCGCGCAGGGCAGCGAGCACGGCCAGCACCCGTCGGTGGTCGTCCTGCGCGCCGTGCAGCCCGAGCTTGCTGAAGATGCTGGCGATGTGGCTCTCGACGGTGCTTGATCGCGTTGGCGACCCCCTCGGCGACCACGAACCAGGCTGCGGTCTCCACGGTGGTGGGGTAGCGACGGTCCTCCACGTCCACCCGGACGTGCATCGGCATCCGGCCCGACTCGTCGCCGTTCACCTGCGCGGACTGCAGCTGCAGCGCGATGGCCAGCAGGTGCTGTTGCGCCCCGTGGGTGCCTTCAGCGTGCCGCTCGCCCTCCTGTGGGCGCTGTGCATCGCGGCGGCCGTGTGGCGCGCGCCCACTCCGGTCGAGATCTCCCAGTCCGGAGGCCCTCGGGCCGAGGTGCTCACCTGAGGCACCCGGCACCGTCGGCGCCCGGCACAATGGGGCCATGACCGACGATCCGGCCCCGACGCAGTCGAACGCCGCCCGCGTCCGGGAGATCAACGACAGCATCCGCTACACGATGTGGTCGGTCTTCCGCCTCGCCGACGTGCTCGGTGAGGCGGCGGACCGTGCCGCCGAGGGTGCCGAGGTCGAGAAGCTGTTCGCCGAGCTCGCCGAGGGCGACGTCGTGGTCCGGGGCGTGTACGACGTCAGCGGCCTGCGCGCCGACGCCGACCTCATGGTGTGGTGGCACGCCGCCGACTCCGAGCCGCTGCAGGCGGCCTACCACCGGTTCCGGCGGACGGCGTTCGGCCGGCGGCTCGCGCCGGTCTGGTCGCAGCTGGCGCTGCACCGGCCCGCGGAGTTCAACCGCAGCCACGTGCCGGCGTTCCTCGCCGACGAGGAGCCGAAGCGGCACGTCTGCGTCTACCCGTTCGTCCGCTCCTACGAGTGGTACCTGCTGCAGGACGAGGAGCGGCGCGCGCTGCTCGCCGAGCACGGCAAGATGGCGCGCGACTATCCCGACGTGCGCGCCAACACGGTCGCCAGCTTCGCGCTCGGTGACTACGAGTGGGTCCTGGCCTTCGAGGCCGACGAGCTGCACCGGATCGTGGACCTGATGCGGCACCTGCGCGGGTCCGAGACGCGGCGGCACGTGCGCGAGGAGGTCCCGTTCTACACCGGCGCGCTGGTGCCGGTCGCGGAGCTGGTCGACCGGCTTCCCTGATGGGGACGGAACCACCTCGGCGGGCCTTGCGTCCCAGCCTCGTGCGGACGCCCTCGTTGCTGCTTGCTGCCCTGGCCGCCCTCGTCCTGGCCGGGACCGGTTGCAGCGACGGGGGCTCCGACGACGTCGCTCGCGACCCCGGCTCGACTCCCTCGGCCTCGGGGCCGCCCGCCGCAGCGATCCCTGACGGCCCGGTGCGCACCCGTGACCTGGCCACCGTCATGGACGAGGGCGCCGGTACCGTCGAGCTCTGCGTCGGACCCATCGCGGAGTCCTACCCGCCCCAGTGCGGCGGCCCGCCGCTGACGGGTTGGGACTGGGCCGACCACGAGGGCACTTACGACGAGCAGGGCGACATCCGGTGGGGCACCTACGCCGTTACCGGCACGTGGGACGGCACCTCGTTCACCGCCACCGAGGCCATCCCCGGCGCGCTCTACGACCCGGCGATGCCCACGCCCACGCCGACCCCGAGCCCCGCGACGTCGTACGACGACGGAGAGCTCGAGCGGATCGCGACCGAGCTGGCGCAGGCGCCGGGCGTACTCGGCGCGTACGGCGGCGAGGGCAGCGACGGCCACGTGCTGGTCGACGTCTTCTACGACGACGGGACGCTGCAGGGGTGGGCGGACGAGACGTACGGCGCCGGCGTGGTGCTGGTGAGCTCGGCCCTGGTCGACGCGGGCTAGGTGGTCTCCGCCGGGTCGGCCGGCTCGAGGGTCAGGCTGACCGAGTTGATGCAGTAGCGGTCGCCGGTGGGCGTGCCGTAGCCGTCGGGGAAGACGTGGCCGAGGTGTGAGCCGCAGTTGGCGCAGCGGACCTCGACCCGCTTCATCCCCATCGTGGTGTCCTCGATGTACTCCACCGTGTCCGTGATCGGCTGGTAGAAGGACGGCCAACCGCACCCCGAGTGGAACTTGGTGTCGGACTCGAAGAGCTTGGCCTGGCACGCCTTGCAGCGGTAGACGCCCGTGGTCTCGATGTCGGTGTACTCCCCGGTGAACGCGCGTTCGGTGCCGGCCTTGCGGAGCACGGCGTACTCCTCGGGGGACAGCTCCTCACGCCACTCGGCGTCCGACTTCTCCACGGCGTAGCTCATGGCGCCCAGAGTAATGAATGCCCCAAGGATGGGTACTGCTGTTGACGCGTTGGGAGAACACTTGTTCACTGAGTTTCAGTGCATCCACAGGACTCTCTGGGGAGGAGATCGATGTCGGGGACGATCCCGTGGGAACGGGTCCGTCGGGCGGGCTCGAAGCTGACCACGCCGCTGCTGCCGGACGACTACCTGACCCTGCTCAACCCGCTGTGGAGCTCGCGCGAGCTGCGCGGCCGCGTCGAGAAGGTGGTGCCCGAGACCGAGGACGCCGCGACCCTGGTGATCCGCCCGGGCTGGGGCTGGCGGTATGACCACCGCCCCGGCCAGTACGTCGGGATCGGCGTCCAGGTGGACGGCAAGTTCCAGTGGCGCTCGTACTCGGTCAGCTCGGCTCCCAAGCGGAACGGCCGGACCATCGCGATCACGGTGCGGGCGATGCCGGAGGGGCAGCTCTCCTCGCACCTGGTCAGCGGGCTGGAGCCGGGGAGCATCGTGCGGCTCGCGCTGCCCGAGGGCGACTTCGTGCTGCCGGACCCGCCGCCGGACAAGATGCTCTTCCTCGTCGGTGGCAGCGGCGTCACGCCCGTGATGGCGATGCTGCGCACCCTCGACCGCCGCGGGTCGATGCCCGACGTCGTCCTCCACTACTCCTCGCCGACCGAGGAGCGAATGATCTTCCGGCGCGAGATCGCCGACCTGGAGGAGAAGCACGACTCGCTCCAGGTGCACCGCCTCTACACCGACACTGACGGGATGCTGGAGCTCGCCGATCTCGACGAGCTGTGCCCGGACTGGCGCGAGCGCGAGACCTATGCGTGCGGCCCCTCGCCGATGCTCGATGCGATCACCGAGCACTTCGAGGCGGCCGACCTCGAGGACCGGCTCCACCTCGAGCGGTTCACGCTCGAGCTGGGTGGCGATGGCGGCGAGGGCGGCACCATCACCTTCCGGAACAGCGGGAAGACCGCCGAGTCCGACGGCGCCACCACGGTCCTCGAGGCCGGCGAGGAGGCCGGCATCGGGATGCCGTTCGGCTGCCGGATGGGCATCTGCCACACCTGCACCCTGACCCTCGTCTCCGGCAAGGTGCGCGACCTCCGCAACGGCGACGAGTTCGGCGAGCCGAACGAGCCGGTGCAGACCTGCGTCACCACCGCCGTCGGCGAATGCACCTTCGACATCTGACCCGTCATCTGAAGGGATACGACATGGCCATCTCGGACGTCCAGGAGTACATGCACCTCACCGACGAGGAGATCGAGCAGCTCGGCCGCGAGCTCGATGCGATCCGCAAGGAGATCGAGGAGTCTCGCGGGGACGCCGACGCGGCGTACATCAACCGGCTGATCAGGATCCAGCGCGGGCTCGCGGTGGCCGGTCGGCTCACCCTGCTGCTCGGCACCCAGTCGAAGAAGACGCGCCTGCCCGCCGCGGTCGCGGGAGCGACGTTCCTGGGTCTCCACAAGATCCTCGAGAACATGGAGATCGGCCACAACGTCATGCACGGCCAGTGGGACTGGATGAACGATCCTGAGATCCACTCCTCCAACTGGGAGTGGGACACCGCGCAGCCGGCCGAGCAGTGGAAGCACTCGCACAACTACGTCCACCACCAGTTCACCAACGTGCTCGGCTACGACAACGACATCGGGTACGGCATCCTGCGCCTGGCCCGCGAGCAGAAGTGGTCGCCGATGAACATCGGGCAGCCGGTCTACAACGCGCTGCTCGCCACGCTGTTCCAGTGGGGTGTCGCCCTCCACGACCTCGACATCGAGCGGATCCGCAAGGGTGAGAAGGATCCCAAGGAGATGAAGCGGCAGCTGCGCCAGATCGCGCGCAAGGGCCGCAACCAGGTGCTCAAGGACTACGTCATCTATCCGGCGCTCTCCGGCCGGCAGTGGAAGACGACGATGGTCGCCAACGCCACCGCGAACCTGACCCGGAACCTGTGGTCCTACGTGATCATCTTCTGCGGCCACTTCCCCGATGGCGCGCTGCACTTCACCGAGGAGGAGCTCGAGGACGAGACGCGGGCCGAGTGGTACCTGCGCCAGATCCTGGGCGCCGCGAACTTCAAGGGCGGCCCGCTGCTGCACATCATGTCCGGCAACCTCGGTTTCCAGATCGAGCACCACCTCTTCCCGGACCTGCCGAGCAACCGGTACGCCGAGATCTCGGTGCGGGTGCGCGAGCTGTGCGCGAAGTACGACATCCCCTACACCACGGGGCCGCTCTACAAGCAGTACGGCCAGGCACTGCGCACGATCATCAAGCTCTCGGTCCCGAACAGCTGGACCTCCAGCGACCAGCCCGAGCCACCCACACCATCTCGCTCACGTAAGCGCAGGTCCGACTCCGAGCGGCCGTCCCGGATCCAGGAGCTGGGCGTCTGGTCGCGCGGCAAGTCGCAGGAGCGGCAGGCGTCATGATCCTGTCGGAGGCCTCGCGGGTCCACGAGCGGAGCTGGGTGACCCAGTGCGCGCTGTCGCGGATCTGTGGCGGCTGCGCGATGTCGCTGGGCAGGCCGGTCGCGTTCCTCGGAACTCCCGACGAAGTGGCTCGCAACGCCTTCCACCTGCCGCCGATGCACGAGGCCTGCGCCGAGGAGCTGCGCAGCAGCCCCGGGGCCGACCCGACCTGGCAGCTGGTCACCACCTCCGGCTTCGAGTTCGTCCGCCCGGCCCGCGAGGACCCCGACCAGACCCCCAGGTTCGAGCCCAACTCACTGCTCTGACATCGCCGAGTCGGGGTTACTGCTCATCAGTAACCCCGACTCGGCACTTGAGTAGGTTGTCCGGATGGACGGATCCGGAACCGCGGACGACCCCTGGCAGCTGACCACCGCGCCGGGGAGCTCGTCGTACACGCTGCACAAGGACGAGGCGGCCGACCCACCGCTGCTCGTCTGCCAGGTCGGCTCGACCAAGCTCACCTACCTGCTGCGGTCCATCGACGATCTGAGCGCCTGGCTCAAGGAGCAGGGCGACTGGGTGCCGCTGGGTGCCGCCGACGAGAAGAAGGACGCCCCGGAGGGCTCGGTCGAGGCCTGGGGACGGTCCGAGGACAACCCGGTAGGCGGCTGGTACGGCCAGCGCAACGGCTACCGCGGGCGCTTCGGGATGTACCTGCCGCCGCTGCTCGAGGGGCTGGGTCTGGTCGAGCTCGAGCACAACCCGCGCAACAACCGGGTCCGCGCGCTCTGAGGTCGGCCGGCGTCAGAAGCCGGTGAGGCAGTGCGGCGACGGGCCGCCGTCCACCATGGCGGCCCAGGTGTCGAGGACGTCGTCGCTGCCGGCCAGCCGGCCAGCGCGGCGCAGCATGTCCGCCGCCACCCCGCCGAGGTAGAGCGCGCCGAGCGTTTCCGCCTCCAGCTGGACGTCCGCCGGCTCCTCGGTGCGCGTGACCGCGGCGCCGCCGCCGACCGTCGTCACCCGGAACCGCCCCGCTGCGTGGCCCAGCGGGTCGTCGACCTCGAGGACCACGGTGCCGTCGCTGCCCCACGGTCGCGCCTCGAGCGCCACGGGCACGTCCAGCACGCGGACCCAGAGCGCGTCCGTCCTCTTGGTCACGCGGACCACGAACGGGTCGACCAGCGCCCAGTCGAGCGGGTCGTCGACAGCAGCGTGGTCCCACTCCACCGAGTCGCTCAGGTCGAGGTCGGCCAGGAGTCGCCACAGCCGCTGGTGAGCCTGCGTGGTCAGGGCCACGAAGTCGGCCACCTTGACCGAGCGGCGCCGATCCTTGCGAGGACCGGGCCGGTAGGCGACGTACCCGTCCGGCTCGCCCGTCGCGTCGAGGTGCACCGCGGTGCGGAGCTTGCGGTCCGGGCCCTCGTCGAAGTCGTAGGTGCCGGTCAGGAGGGTCTCGTAGAACCTCGGCCGTTCCACCGAGCCCCGGGTCCGCTCGTGGAAGCGGCCGAAGACCGCCGCCACCGTCGGCCAGGCCTCGTCGGGCTCGAGCAGCACCAGCGACCCGTCGTCGACGACGTCGCGGAACGCGAAACTCGGACCCGTGTCGACCACGACCGTGTGCTGGAAGGCGGCGGGACCGAAGCCGAACCGGCCGTAGATCGAGCCCTCGGACACGGTCAGCACGGCCAGCGCCAGGCCGCGCTCGACGGCGTCCCTGAGGTCCTCGGTGATCAGCGCGCGCAGCAGTCCCCGGCGCCGGTGGGTCGGGCTGACGGTCACGTCGCTGATCATCCGCACCGGCTGCAGGCACGTGCCGGTGTTGATGGCCTTGTCGTAGCTGGAGTACGTCGCCACCGGGATCGCGCCCGAGCCCAGCCCCGGCGTCTCCTGCCACACGCCGCGGAGCACGGCGTTGTCCTCCTGGAGATGCTGGCCGAAGTGCTGGCGCAGCTCCTCGCTGGTGCGGCCCTGGTGGAAGCCGCGTGACTGCGCCTCGTACCAGCCCAGCAGGCGCTCGGGCTCGTCGCCCGGACGGAAGGTGACAAACGTCAGGCCCGGGTAGGAAGGGTCGTCCACGGTGGCCCAACCTACGGCGCGGCGCCCTCCGGCCGCGTCCGGTTTACTGGGCGCCATGCCGAAGACACCCGCTGCGGAGGTCGATGCGGGTGGCCGGACCGTCCGCGTCTCGAGCCCGGACCGGGTGATCTACGAGGCCACGGACCAGACCCCCGAGGTCACCAAGCTGATGGTGGCGGAGTACTTCGCCTCCGTCGAGAACGGCCTGATGCGCGCGCTGCGCGACCGGCCGACCGCGCTGGAGCGGTGGACGTCCGGCGTACGGCCCGGGATGAAGCTGGCGACCAGCCGGGAAGACCGCGACGCCGACGCTTTCTACCAGAAGCGGGTGCCCAAGGGCGCGCCCGACTATCTGGAGTCGGTCGAGATCACCTTCCCCTCGGGCCGGACCGCCGAGGAGATCTGCCCGACAGAGATCGCGGTGCCGGTGTGGTGCGCCCACATGGGGACCCTGACCTTCCACCCGTGGCCCGTGCGCCGCCGCGACGTGGACCGGCCCGACGAGCTGCGCCTGGACCTCGACCCGCAGCCCGGTACGACGTTCAGCGACGCGGTCCGCGTGGCCGGTGGCGCGCGCGAGCTGCTCGAGGAGCTCGGGCTCCGGGGCTACCCGAAGACGTCGGGCAACCGTGGGGTGCACGTCTTCGTGCGGATCGAGCCCAAGTGGGAGTTCGTCGACGTGCGGCACGCGGCCATCGGGTTCGGCCGCGAGCTGGCCCGGCGCGACCCCGGCGTCACGGTGAACTGGTGGAAGGAGGAGCGCGGGCAGCGGATCTTCGTCGACTACAACCAGAACTGCCGCGACCGGACGATCGCCTCGGCGTACTCGCTGCGACCGATCCTGGGCGCGCCGGTCTCGACCCCGATGACGTGGGAGGAGCTCGCCACGGTCACCGATCCCTCGGGATACAACCTGTTCACGGTGCCCGAGCGGGTGCAGGACGGCGACCCGTGGGCGACGATCGACGACACGGCGTACTCGATCGAGCCGCTTCTGGAGCTGTACGACGAGCTGCCGGGCGGCGAGATGCCGTTCCCGCCGGACTACCCGAAGATGCCCGGCGAGCCCCCGCGTGTCCAGCCGAGCAAGAAGGTCGAGGAGCACTGGGACTCCGACGGCAACTGGATCGGCCCCGCGTGACCTCGCCGACCGAGCAGCGGCGGGCGCCATCGGCGTCGAAGAAGCTCGCCGCCAGCCTGGTGACGTTCGTCGCCATCGCCTTCCTGCTGTTCGGCATGGTGGGGCTGTTGCGCTCCGACACGATGGGCGGTCTGCTGATCGCGGGCGTCGTCTTCGTCGGCGGTGGGTTCGTGCTCGCTCGGCTCGCCTGGCGGCTCTACCGCGGCACCCCGGGCGCGTGGCGGATGGGTGAGGGGCGCTCGCCCGACGAGGTGCGCGCGATGTCCCGCGAGCTGGCGCGGCGGCAATGGTTCACGTTCGCGCGGTTCCTGGTCGTGCTCACCGGCCTGTACCTGCTCGTGGCCCTCCTGCTATCCAGCCGCGAGGCCGCGCTCGGAGCCGCCGCCCTCACCGCGCTCACCGCCGGCGCCCTCGGGCTGCTGTCCTGGTGGCAGGGCACCCGGATGGGTGGCTGAGTTCCAGCGCAGGCTGCAGGCGTTTCGACACGCGAAAGGGCCCGCCCGGCGCATCCCCACGAGCACCCGGACGGGAACCCTTTGCGAAGGGGCCCTGTGGCTCGTCCCCCGACGAGCCCCCTGAGTGATGTCCCCCGACACCCGTACAGGGAGGTCCTTTCGAGCTGAGAAACGTGTTTCCTCGCGCTCCCCCCAGAGTGCACGTGGAGCCAATCCCCCAGATCGGCGATCCGAAGAGCACCGACATAAGAACGGTAGGCCGACCGCAATACGCCCCGGACACGGCGAGACAACAGGCCTTCCAGCGTTCGGTAACAGAACACCCACAGGTTTGCGGCGGGCACTGCTCACTGGACTAGATCAGCCCTCACGCTCCCACGGCGCGGCCACAGGGAAGTACGCGGACATGAACTCGGCGAGGGTCCGGTCGAGCCTCTCGGCGTCGAGGGCGTGGTCGTGGTGGTCGGCGAGGCAGAGGAAGTCCTGCTGCCGCTCCAGGGCCTTCTTCAGCTGCCACTCGAGGTCGCTGTTGCTGATGTTGATGTAGGCGCGCTCGGACTGGTCGGGATGCTGGGCGACGTACGACGTGCCGGTGAGCAGGCCGTAGTGCTGGGCGAAGGAGCTCAGCATGGACAGGTCGGTGTCGGAGCGGAACGGCGATCGCGCGGTGCGGGCGACCTCCTCGGGGAAGCGTCGCTCGATCGCCTCGAGCACCGAGCGGCGATGCGGGTAGGGAGCGTGCGCCAGGTTGTCGGTGATCACCGCGCCGAACGTCTCCTGCAGCAGACGCCGGTTGTTCCACGCGGCCTTGAGGTACGGCGGTGCGTCTGGCGTCTCGTCGAGCCCGATCGTGTTCGGGGAGGGCCACACCGCGGCCAGTCCGGCGGGGGTGAAGAACGTCTCGGGGCCCAGCGGCCGGCCGAGGAAGAAGTCGTCGTTGAGGTAGACGAAGTGCTCGGCCAGGTCGGGCACCTTGTGCAGCGCCGACTCGATCGCGTGCGAGTTGAACGTCGGCAGCGCGTCGGCCGGCAGGATCGCCGTGTGGTCGACGACGGTGACCTGCGGGTGCGAGGGGTCGAGCCACTCCGGCACCTGGCCGGCGGTGACCAGGTGGATCCGGCGTACCCACGGCGCGAACAGGTGGATGCTCCGCAGGGAGTAGCGCAGCTCGTCGCGCGACACGAATCGCGCCTGCCCGCTCGACTCGCGGGTGGTCGCGGTCCCGGACAACCCGGCCAGCCGGTCGAGGCGGGCCCGGTTCCAGGCCGGGTCGCGACCGTCCACCCAGGTGAGGACCACATCGACCGGGAACGTGCACTCGTGCACCGTCGGCGCGGCCATCAGCGGCAGCGTCGGCACACGGACCCCGTCGACCTCGGTGGTGACGGTGGGGACGGTGGCGTCGCGCGGGAGCCGCTGGGTGTAGCGGTTGCGCCGTGGCGCGACCAGCTGCCCGTCCACGCCCTCCTCCCAGAACTCCACCTCCACGGTGCATCCCTGGCTCAGCACGGAGGCGTGGCTGTCACCTGAGTCGGCGGCGTGTGGCCAGGGCTCGAGCGCGACCGCAGAGGTGCGCCCACGGAGCAGGTCGATGGCCAGCTCGGCCACCGGCCCCCGGCGCTCGTGCCAGCCGTTGGCGGCCGGGTCGCGCAGGGAGAGGTACGACGGCGCCGGGGCCGTGGCGAGCTCCTGGAGGAACGGCTGCCGTGCGGCCATCGGGAGCACCACCACAGGGACGCCGGGGCCGTGCGGCGGGACCACCACGTAGGCGGCGCCGGTGGCCGCCGCACAGGTCGTGGCCAGCGACAGGGCCTCGTGCCGGGCGCCGGCCGGGGTGACCCCGGTGGCGACGTACGACGGCGCTGGCGGCGGCTCCGGCTGTGGCGCAGCCGACCGGCTGGCGAACCGGGGCCGGCCAGCCCGCCGCGCGATCGCGCCCTCGAAGATCTCCAGCCAGCGCTGGGCGATCAGGTCGGCGTCGTACTGCTTCGCGGAGTCGAGTGCACCCGCGCCGAGCCGGTGCCTGAGGTCGTCGTCGCTGGCGAGCCGGAGCAGCGCGGCGGACATGCCGGCGATGGACTCGGGTGCGACCAGGAGGCCGTTGACCTCGTGCTGGACGATCTCGCGCGGCCCGGACGCGCAGTCGAAGCTGACGCACGGGACCCCGGCGGCCATCGCCTCCTGCAGCCCGAGCGGGAACCCTTCTGCGCGGGAGGTCAGGGCGCAGATGCTCGCCCTGGCCCACTCGCCGGCCATGTCGGTGGTGCTGCCGGGCAGCTCGACCCGGTCCCAGAGGCCGCGCTTGCGGGTCTCGCGGACCAGGTGCGGTCGCTGGTGGCCCTGCCCGAGGATCCGCAGCCGCCAGTCGGGCAGCTGGTCCGCGACGTCGGCGAACGCCTCGACCAGCTTGGTGAACTGCTTCTCCATCACCAGGCGGCCGGCCGCCACGATTGTCTTGGAGTCGAGCAGCGAGCGCGGCGCGAATCCCTGGGGGAGCGGGTTGGGGACCGACACGATCTCGGGCGCGACCGGCCCGAGCTGGCGACGCAGCCAGTCTGCGATCGACGGCGTCAGCAATGCGACGACGTCGGCTCGCGGTGCGTTGACGAGCAGCGGCTCCATGCCAGAGGTGCGTTGCGAGGACGATCGGTGCTCCTGGTGGATCACCACCACCGGGTCCGGCGCGAGCTGCACCGCGCACGCGAGCAGCGCCGGCGTCACGGTGACCAGCACGTCGGTGTCGAGCCGGGTCAGCCCGCGTTCGAGACCGATGTCGGTGAGCGCCGAGAACTGCTTGTCCCACCGCGTCGGGACCAGCACCGACTCGCGGGCGTGCAGGGTCTCGTCGTGCGCGGCCGTCAGGTCCACGAGGTGCTCCACCGCGACCCGGTCGTCGATCGCGAAGGCCGGCTGCTCGGCGGCCTTGACCACGCTGAGGATCCGGACGTCGTGGCCGGCCGCCGCCAGCGCGTTGGCCTGGGTGACCGCGGAGCGCTCGGTGCCGCCCAGCTTGTGCGCGGACTGGGTGAGGAACGTGACCCTCACAGCGGCTCATCCGGGTCAAGGGAGCGAACCGCGAGGAACCCGTCCGGGTTCCAGCGGAACCGCGCCCGCGGCTGGTCAGGCAGCGGCTCACCGTCCGGGTCGACGGCGTACAGCTCAGGGAGGAGCACCGCGCGGTGGGCGTCCGCGAGGCCGTTGTCCCGGCGTCGGATCCGGACCCAGGACGCGTCGGTGCCGATGGCCAGCCGGAGCATCCCGAAGTAGCCGGCCGGCAGGTCGTCGACGCCGACCAGCGCCTCTACCTGCCCGTCGTGCGCGCTGACAGGCAGGCTCTCGAGCACCTGGTCGTCGGTGTCCAGCAGGAGCAGGTGGCAGCCCAGCTCGACGCCGTCGGCCGGCCGGATCCGCAGGTGCACCCGGTCCCCGCGTACGTCGATCGCGCCGAGCTCCGCGGTCGCCGGCACCCTGGCCCGGTCCAGCCGAAGCCGGCCGTCGTCGAGGCGGACGACCTCCCACTGCGTGACACCGTCGGGGGCCACCGGCGTGCGGGCCACAGCCCGGTCCAGCTCGCTGGCGAGCTCGACCTGGGCCTTGCCCGAGAGCACGTCGTACGACGAACCCGTGAGCCCGGTCAGGTCGTAGGGCTGGTCTCCCAGCTCCGTGACGGCCTTGGTCTCGGTGTCGCGGAGCGAGACCGGTCCGGCTGCGTCATCGACGTCGAGCCAGAGGTGGGCGCCGTCGAGCACCGCGGCGTACGTCGCGACCGCGGCACCGCCCCGACGTCCGCGGAACCTCATGCGTGGGCTCTCATCTCAGATGAGCGACGCGCCCTCGCCGCCGCCGGCCTGCTCGTCGAAGTTCTCGTGCTCGAGCAGGTGCAGCACCGGAACCCCGATCTTGCGGCGCGCCTGCGAGCTCCAGTCGACGTGGAAGAACTCGGCCACCACGTGCGGACGGGTCAGGATGATCGCCTCGCGGCCGTCGACCTCGGCGACCTTGGCGGCCAGCGCGCGGATGGGGTGGTCGGAGACCACCTGTCCGCGAGCGTTCGCGCCGGCGGCCTTGAGCGCGGCGAGCGTGGCCTCGAGCGCCTGGTTGGCCTGGTCCTTGGTCTCCTTGGCGATCTCGGCGAGGTCGGGGGCCGGTACGGCGATCGACGGGCCGGGCACGAGGTCGTGGCCGGTGACGCTGCCCATCGCCGCCTCGATCCGCGCCGCGGCGTCCTCGACCGGGAGCAGCACGTGATAGGTGATCGGCTCGTCCAGCCCCTCGTGCAGCGAGCGGACCTGCACGGCGTCCACCTCGGTCAGGGTCTGCTCGACCAGCAGCACCACGTCGTAGTCGGCGCCGGCGTTCTCGGGAGGGTTCTCGGGAGGGTTCTCGGCCACGCCGTGACTCTAGTGCTACCCGCTGAGGACCTCGCCGAGCTCGTAGGAGACGACCTCCTCGAGCTGCTCGTAGCCACACGACTCCGGGTCGCGGTCAGGCCGCCAGCGCTTGAACTGCGCGGTGTGCCGGAACCGGCGACCCTCCATGTGCTCGTAGCCGACCTCGACCACCCGCTCGGGTCGCAGCGGCGTGAAGGAGAGGTCCTTGCCCGCGCTCCAGCGGCTCTGCGTGCCGGGCACCCGGTCCGGGTTGGCGATCGCCCACTCCTGCCACTCACCCCACGGGTGCTCGCTGATGTCGCAGACCAGCGGCTGCAGCTCCTCGTACAGCTCGGCCCGTCGAGCCTCGGTGAAGCTGGCGCTGACGCCGATGTGCTGCAGCTTGCCATCGGCGTACAGCCCGAGCAGCAGGCTCCCGAGCAGGGGCCGCTCGGGAGTGCTGTTCTTGTGCTCGCGGTAGCCGGCGACGACCACGTCAGCGGTCCGCGCGTGCTTGATCTTGAACATGGTGCGGCCGTTCTGGGTGTACGGCGCGTCCAGCGGCTTGGCGACCACGCCGTCGAGTCCGGCGCCCTCGAAGTGCTCGAACCAGCGCTCGGCCTCGGCGGCGTCGGTGGTGGTCCGGGTCAGGTAGCAGGGCCCCGTCAGCCCGGCCAGCGCCTGCTCCATCGCTGCCCGGCGCTCGCGGAGGGGCCGGTCGACGTACGACTCGTCGCCGAGGGCCAGCAGGTCGAAGGCCACGAACCCGGCCGGGGTCTTCTCGGCCAGCATGTCGACCCGGGACTTGGCCGGGTGGATCCGCTCCTGGAGCGTCTCGAACTCCAGCCGGTTGCCGACCGCGACGAAGACCTCGCCATCCACGACGCAGCGCTCGGGCAGCTGCTTCCTGATCGCCTCGACCAGCTCCGGGAAGTAGCGGGTCAGCGGCTTGGTGTTGCGGCTGGTCAGCTCGACCTCGTCGCCGTCGCGGAACACGATGCACCGGAACCCGTCCCACTTCGGCTCGAAGCTGAGCCCGCCCTGCTCGGTGTTGAACTTCTTGGGGATGTCGGGGATGCCCTTGACCGACTTGGCGAGCATCGGCTGCACGGGCGGCATGACGGGCAAGTCCACGCCGCGACCCTAGTCCGGCACGCGCACCTGAGCCCGCGCCGCCAGCGTCCACATCGGCACGTCGAACTCGCCCTCGACTGTCTCGGCCTGCGACGCGAGGAACGCCCGCACCCGGGCGAGGGTCGCTCTGCGCTCCTCGGCGGTCACCACCAGCGTGTGCGACTGAGTCCCGATCGTCGCGGTCAAGGAGTCGGCTGTGCGTCGGTGCGCGTGACGGAACCGGCGCTCCTCCCAGGACTCGAGCAGCGGGTGCACGGGCCAGCCGTCGTCGTCTGCGGGCCGGTGCGATGCCGAGGTTCGCTTCATCTCCTCCAGCTCGAGGAGCCACGGGGCCTGCTCGGTGTCGTCGAGGTCGTAGAAGAGCACCAGCACTCCGCCGGGTCGCAGCACCCGAGCGATCTCGGGGATGGCGAGCTCGTCGTCGAAGAAGTGGTAGGCGGTCGCTGCAGTCACCGCGTCGACCGACGCGTCCTCAAGCGGGATCGCCTCGGCGCAGCCGGGCAGCACCCGGGCGTCACGCACCCGAGTCTGCAGCTCGGCCAGCATCCCTGGATCGGGCTCGACGGCGGTGACGGTGTGCCCGGCCGCGACCAGATCCTTGGTCAGCGCGCCGGTGCCAGCGCCAAGGTCGAGCACCTCGCGGCAGCCCGCCAGCGCCCAGGCGATCGCGTCGGCGGCGTAGTCGGGCCGGTGCTCGGCGTACTCCTTCGCCGCGGCACCGAAGGACCGCGACCGGCGCGCCCAGAGCTCTGGGTCCTGAGGCGCTTTCACCACCTCAGGCTAGGTGGGGGGTGGCCTCCTCCGGCCCTCGGTGGTTTCGAGACGCTTGCTGCGCAAGCTCCTCAACCACCGGCGGGGGAGGCTCCAAGCGGACCGGGCCTAAGGTTTGAGACCTATCCCCGGTTGGTCTGCCGGCAGGGCCCGCCTGACTTTGAATCAGGACTAGCGACGTAGGTTCGACTCCTACCCGGGGAGCGTGAGTGGTGAGCTGACCGTCATTGTCCTGGCCGCAGGTGGGGGCACCCGGATGAAGTCGAAGACCATGAAGGTCCTGCATCCGGTGGCGGGGCGCAGCATGGTCGGGCACGTGCTGGCGGCCGTGCAGGCGGTGCAGCCGCGCCGGATCGTGGTGGTGGTCGGCCACCAGCGCGACCAGGTCGGTCCGCACATCCAGGCGCTGGTGCCGGATGCCTTGCTGGCGGTCCAGGAGGAGCAGCACGGCACCGGGCACGCGGTTCGGGTGGCCATGGAGACGGTCACGTCGGCCGGCGAGCAGCCCTCCGGCACGGTGCTGGTGGCCTATGCCGACACCCCGTTGCTGGAGGCGGAGAGCCTGCGGACGTTCGCCGAGGAGCACGAGGCCGCGCAGCGCGCGGTGAGCATCCTGTCCGGGGTGGTCGGGGAGCCCGCCGGCTACGGCCGGGTGGTCCGCAACGGCGACGGCGACGTGGAGGCGATCGTCGAGGAGAAGGACGCCACCGAGGAGCAGCGGGAGATTCAGGAGATCAACTCGGGGATCCTGGCCTTCGACGCGGCTTTTCTGGTCGACGCCCTCCCGCGGCTGTCGAACGACAACGCCAAGGCGGAGTACTACCTCACCGACACCGTCAAGCTGGCACACGAGGCCGGGCTGCACGTCGGCGCGCATGCGATCGACGACGTCGACCAGACCGAAGGCGTCAACGACCGGGTCCAGCTGGCGCGGATCGGCCACCGGCTGAACGAGCGGATCGTGACGCGCTGGATGCGCGAGGGCGTCACGGTGATGGATCCGGCGACCACCTGGATCGACGCCGACGTGGTGCTGGCCGGGGACGTGACGCTCCTCCCCGGCGTGCAGCTGCTCGGAGCCACCGTCGTCGCCGAGGACGCCGTCATCGGCCCGGACACCACGCTCAAGGACTGCGAGATCGGCGCCGGCGCCCGGGTGGTCCGCAGCCACGGCGAGCTCGCGGTGGTCGGGGACCGGGCCAGCGTGGGTCCGTTTGCGTACCTGCGGCCCGGCACGTCGTTGGGCACCGAGGGCAAGATCGGCGCCTTCGTGGAGACCAAGAACGCACAGATCGGCGACGGCGCCAAGGTGCCGCACCTCTCCTACGTCGGGGACGCGGAGATCGGTGAGGGTACGAACATCGGCGCCGGGACGATCTTCGCCAACTACGACGGCGTCGAGAAGCACCGCACGGTGGTCGGCCGGCACGCGCGCACCGGCGCCAACAACACCTTCGTCGCCCCGGTCGAGATCGGCGACGGCGCCGGTACGGCGGGCGGCACCGTCGTACGCCGCGACATCCCGCCGGGCGCGCTCGCGGTCAGCGGCGGCCCGCAGCGCAACCTGAAGCGCTGGGCGCTGTCCAAGCGCGCTGGCACTCCGCAGGCGGACGCGGCGGCGAGTGCCCTCGAGGACGTGGAAGAATCGGAGTGACCTGACCGCGAGCCGGGAGCACCCCTTGACGGGAATGAAGCGCACCACCGAGAAGAACTTGATGGTCTTCAGCGGTCGGGCGCACCCCGAGCTGTCCAAGGAGGTCGCCGACCTGCTCGGCACGGCGCTGGTGCCGCAGCAGGCCTACGAGTTCGCGAACTCCGAGATCTACATCCGCTACGAGGAGTCGGTCCGGGGCTGCGACGCCTTCGTGCTCCAGAGCCACACCGCACCGATCAACGAGTGGATCATGGAGCACCTGATCATGGTCGACGCCCTCAAGCGGGCCTCCGCCAAGCGGATCACGGTGGTGATGCCGTTCTACGGCTACGCGCGACAGGACAAGAAGCACCGCGGCCGCGAGCCGATCTCGGCGCGGCTGATGGCCGACCTGTTCAAGACGGCAGGCGCGGACCGGCTGATCACCGTCGACCTGCACGCCGACCAGATCCAGGGCTTCTTCGACGGGCCGGTGGACCACCTGATGGCGTTGCCGATCCTCGCCGACCACGTCGCGAAGAAGTACGGCGACCAGGAGCTCGCGGTGGTCTCCCCGGACGCCGGCCGGATCAAGGTCGCCGAGCGCTGGTCGGCCCGGCTGGGCGGCGTACCGCTGGCCTTCATCCACAAGACCCGCAGCGTCGACCGCCCCAACGAGATGGTGGCCAACCGGGTCGTCGGTGACGTCCGCGGCCGGACCTGCGTGCTGGTCGACGACATGATCGACACCGGCGGCACCGTCACCAAGGCTGCCGAAGCTTTGATGGCCGACGGCGCGGCCGGCGTCGTGATCGCGGCGACCCACGCGATCCTGTCGGAGCCGGCGGTGGACCGGCTCAAGAACTGCCCGGCCCAGGAGGTCGTGGTCACCAACACGCTGCCGCTGACCAGCGACCGCGAGTTCGACAAGCTCACCTGCCTCTCGATCGCGCCGCTGGTCTCGCGCGCGATTCGCGAGGTCTTCGAGGACGGCTCGGTCACCTCGATGTTCGAGGGACATGCGTGACTACCCGTCCAGGGCTCCTGACCAGGTGGGTCCCCAGCCGGACCCGGCCGGCGAGTTCCTGCGGCTGGCCTGCCTGACCTACGGCGCCGACGACCCCGCCCGGCTCGCGGCGGCCCGGGAGATCCTCGCCGGCACATCGCGGATCGGCGCCGGGAACGTCTGGGTCGCGGCGGCGTGCGCCAACGCCTCGGAGCTGGCCACTCTGCTCGAGGCGGATCCCGGACTGGCGAACGCAGACGGAGGGCCGTTCGACTGGCCGCCGCTTCTCTACCTCTGCTACTCGCGACACGACCCGGACCCGCCTGCCGAGCAGGTGCGCAGCTCCGTTGCGACGTTGCTCGAGGCCGGCGCCGATCCCGGTGCCGGGTTTCGATGGCACGGCCATGATCCCCCGTTCACAGCCCTGACCGGCGTCCTGGGCGAGGGCGAGCTCGGACCGGGGACGCAACCCACGCACGCTCAGTGGGACATCGTGGCCCGGGCGCTGCTCGGGGCGGGCGCCGACCCGAACGACGAGCAGGCCCTCTACAACCGGATGTTCCGACCTGACAACAGCCACCTGGAGCTTCTCTTCGAGTTCGGACTGGACCACGAGGACGCACTGCTCGACCAGATGGCGTGGGCGGTGACCCACGGGTTCGACGACCGCGTGGAGCTGCTACACCGCCACGGGGTCGACCTGGCTCGCGTCCTGCACGGTGCGGGGGCCGGCGGCCGCACGGCATGGCAGCTGGCCAGGTGGACGGGCCGGAACCGGACCGCGGCGCTGATCGAGTCACTGGGCTACCACGACGAGCTCGTCCCCGAGGACGCCGTCGTCGCCGCTGTCCTGTCAGCCGACCCGGATCAGCTCGCGCGGCTGCTGGCGACGGACCCTGACCTGCTTGGTCGCGCCCGTTCGCGGCGCCCGGGGCTGGTGCCGTGGGCGGCGTCGATCGGAGCCGCGGCCGCGGTGCGACTGGCCGTCGCCAACGGGTGGGACGTCTCGGCCAGGGCACGAGTCGATGCGCCCCTGGACCAGGCGTGGGAGACGGCCCTCCACGATGCGGCGGCAAACGGCCACGTGGAAATGGTCCGGGTGCTGCTCGAGCTCGGGGCGGACCCGACCGTCAGGGACGCACGCTTCGACGGCACCCCGCTGGACTGGGCCGAGCACTTCGACAAGCCGGAGACCGCCGCTCTGCTCAGCCAGGTGCCAGTCACTCGGCCGGACCATCCCTGACGAAGCGGAGCACCGCGAGCACGCGGCGGTGGACCAGGGGCTCGGTGACCAGCCCGAACTTGGCGAAGATCGCGCTGACGTGCTTCTCGATCGCCGACTCAGACATGTGAAGGGCCTCAGCGATCCCCGCGTTCGAGCTGCCCTGGGCCATGGCGCGCAGCACGTCGAGCTCGCGCGTCGTCAGCGCTCCGATGCCCGAGTCGGCGACCCGCGCGCGACGGCCGACAAGCGCCTCGACGACGCGAGGATCGATCACCGAGCGACCAGCGGCCACCTCGCGCAGGGCGCGCACCAGCTCGTCGAGCTCGCCGATCCTGTCCTTCAGCAGGTACGCCCGCCCCTGTGCGCCGTGCTCGAGGAGCGCGAACGCGTAGGCCTCGTCGGCGTACTGGGAGAGCACCGCCACCCCGAGGTCCGGGTGGGTGGCGCGCAGGCGGTGCGCCGCCTCGATTCCCTCCATGTGGTGGCTCGGTGGCATCTGGATGTCGGTGAGTACGGCGTCGGGCCGCAGCCGCTCGACGGCGTCGAGGAGCTCGACGGCGGTGCCGACGGCGGCCACAGTCTCCACAGCGCCGGACTCGTCGAGCAGACGTCTGGTCCCCTCCCGCACCAGGTAGTGGTCCTCCGCGATCACGACCCGCAGCCGGGCTTGCGGATCAGACATGGAGGCTCTCCCCGGACGTGTGCAAGCGACCCCGGAGGCGGGTGCCACCGCCGGGGCGCGAATCCACGACGAGCGAACCGTTCAACGCCTCGAGCCGGTCGGACAGACCCGCGAGCCCGGTGCCGGTCACGTCGCCGACGACGAAGCCGACCCCGTCGTCGCACACCTCGAGCTCGAGGAAGTCCTCGCGGCAACGGAGCCCAACGACGACATGGTCGGCCTGGGAGTGTTTGACGGCGTTCACGAGCGCCTCGCAGACGACGAAGTAGACGGCACTCTCCACGACCGCCGGGAAGCGCTGTCCGCGCAGGTTGTCGGCGTGGATCGTGACGCCGATGGGCAGTCGCGCTGCCCGGGCCTCGATGGCCTCGATGATCCCCCGGTCTCCCAGGACCGACGGATGGATGCCGCTGGCCAGGTCGCGGAGCTCGGTGAGCGCTCGCGCCGCCTCCGAGCGCAGCTCGCGCAGCGCCTCGGGAACCACGTCGGGAACCCGACCGCACTGGGCCTCGGCAAGCCCGAGGTGGGCGATCAGCGCCACGAGATCCTGCTGGATCCCGTCGTGGATGTCGCGCTGGATGCGGCGTCGACCCGCCTCCTCGGCCTCGATGATGCGCGCCCTGGAAGCAGCGAGCTCGGCCGCCTGCCGGGCCAGCTCGCCGGCGAGACGGGCATTGTGCGCGGCGAGCCCGGCCTGGCGGCCCAGCAGCAGGAGTCGCTCGCGGTCTTCGGGCCGAAGCGTTCCTCTGGTCCGGGGGCCGCACTCGATCCGCCCGAGGACCTCGCCCTCGTGCGTGACCTCGGTCGCGACGGCGACGGGGGCCTCTGCCGGGGCCGTCCCGGCTGTGGCCACCGGCTGTCCGTCGAGGGCAATCCGGACCCAGTCGACGCCGAGGCCGTCTCGGATCGTTCCCGCCAGCGACGCGGCCAAGGCCGTCGGGTCCATCGTGTGCTCGAGGGCCTGCCCCACGCGCCGCAGCAGCTCGTCGCCGTCGAGCCGCCTGCCGAACAGTCGACGGCCGGCCCAGCCCAGACCGCGCTGCCACACCGGCTGGAACGCGATCATGGCCGCCACGGTCACGGGGACGGCCACCGCGCCTCCGTTGGAGGAGGCCGCAGCCGCACCGACCGCGCCGGCCACGCCGACGTACGCCAGCGAAAGAAGCAGCCACAAGGCCGCAAACAGTGCGGAGCGCCGGAGTGCCTCGTCCACGTCGAGGACCTCGGGCCGGACCATCCCGATGGCGGCCAGCGCCGGAAACACCCCGATCAGCGTGATCGACACGAACGCCGGGATCACGTCCATCGACGGCACTCCGGAGAACACGCCGTCGATCGCCACCAGCACGCCGGCCAGCGCGAGCCACCGGATCCGGCGCCGGTCGCCGACATCGACGCCGCGGTAGCGCAGCACGAGGACCACCGCACCGGCCAGCACGAACAGCGCCAGGGCACTCTGGTGCACCGCCACAGCCACCGCACGGAGGGCGGCGGCCTCCATCGGCGACGACGGCCCCGGCACAGCACTCAGCTCCTCGTTCCAGACCAGGACGTACGCCGGCAGCTGGCGAGTCCCGCTGAGCACGGACGCCACCGGGACGACGACCGCCAACGTCCAGCCCGCCCGGATCATCAGCCGCACTGCCCAGGACGTGGCATCGCCGTTCGGGTAGGTCGCCAGCATCGCCATGACCGAGACGGGCAACGCGATGTCGAGCGCCACGACCACCACGTTCAGCAGCCACAAGGAGCCCCCGGGCCCGTGGGCGTCGTACCAGAGGAGCTCGGCCATGCCCGCCGCGAACCAGGCAGTCGCCACGACTCCGGTGAGCAGCAGGCGTCGCGCCGCCCGCAGATCAGGTCGCCGGCGCACCGCCCAGGTGCCGCAGACGTAGAACGCGACGATGGCGACGACCCACGAAGCGGCCAGCGGATGCTCCGGCGCGACCGCGAGCCCCAGCACCACCCCGGCGAGTGCGCAGCAGAGCCCCAGCACGAGGAGGGGCCGCACGTCACGGGAGGACATCGCGACGATCGTCGCGCAGAAGGGGGTCCGCGTCGATGAGGCCAGCCTTCGAGAGGTTTGAGGGCAACCCCCGGTCGCTGAGTGGCTCGCACCGTTCCTGACGACAGGCCGCGTTCCTAGCTTGGGGTCACTCACCGATCCACGGAAGGAACCCCATGACCACGACCACTGCACACACTCCCGACACCGGCACCAGACGCACGACGGGCCCCAGCCTCCGGACTCGGCTGCTCGGAGTCGGCATGATCGTCGGCCCCGTGCTGCTGCTCCTCGACACCCTGCAACGCGACGACTCACTGACCGGGCTGTTCCAGATCTACGCGATGATGGGCCTGTTCCTGGCCCTGATCGGTGTCACCCAGCTGACCGAGGCCCGCGCCCCGCGACTCGCGGCCGTCACCACAGTCATCGGATCCGTGGGCATCGCCGGCGGCGTCGCCTTCGGGCTCAGCGGCCTGTACGTCGGCGCTGGCGCCGAGGACCTCAACGAAGGCACCGGCGTGGCCGCCTCACTCGGGCTGCACCTGCCCGGGCCGATCCTGCCGCTTGCGGTCGTCCTCATGGGGGTGCTGCTGCTCCGCACCCGGATCGCCCCTCGCTGGTGCGGCATCGCGCTGGTCGCGGGCGGGGTGCTCTTCCCCATCACCCGCATCGGGGACCTGCCGACGATTGCCCCGATCGCCGACGCCCTGTGGATCGTCGGGCTGGCGCCCCTTGGTCTGGCGGTGCTCCGGGGACGGGTCAGCGGCCGTTCAGGCTGAAGTGCTGGTAGTCCTTGAGCGAGGACCACGTCCCGCCCCAGGTCCAGCCGATCCGTGCGAACGCGCGCACCACGACGTCGTCGGGTGTGATCATGCCGGGCCGGACGTCGTCGCGGTCCAGGTATGACGACGCGAGCTCGGGCAGGACCAGATCCCCTTTCACGTAGGGGTTCTGGAACGAGTTGAGGTCGATCGCGAGCCCATAGGCATGCTGGGAGAACTGTCCGTTCGAGTTGACGGTCGCCCGGCACGCGAACACGCCCGTGTTGTTGCCGTCCCCGGTCGGTGGCGCGTCCAGCTCGTCGAGCCGGGTGATCCGCATCTCCTCGATCGGGAAGCGCGCGTCGTACAGCTGCCGGAACACCGAGACCAGGTCCTCGGCGACGGCGGCGTTGACCAGCAGCTCACCGGTGTGGCGCGTGTCGTCGAAGCCCCAGAAGGTCAGCCTGACCCAGGCCAGCTCGTCGGCTGACACCGGACAGTCCGGTTGCCAGGTCGAGCGAGCCAGGACGTCGGGCGGCACCGGCTCGATGGCGGACGCGAAGCCGGCGCCGGGTAGCGGCGGAAGCGTGTCGGGGAGCGTGAACCGGCGCGGGTCCAGCTCCGGCGGCGTCGGGCGCACCTCACCGAAGCCGTCGGGACGCAGGGGCAGCACCCGGGTGCCGAGCCAGTCCGGCGGAACGGTGCCGGGCTGGGCTGTCTGCGTCTCCGCCGGGCTCGGCGCCGGGCTGGGGCTGGCTGCGGCCGACGGGCTCGGTGTCGGGCGCGGCGCGGGCTCGGCCACCTGCGCGTCGGGCTCGGAGCAGCCGGCCAGGGCGAGCATTGCGGCGACAGCAGGGAGGGCGCGCCGCACCTCAGTCCGCCCGTGGTGAGCCGAACGCGCCCACGATCTCGCCACCGTCGTCACGCGTGGACCGGCCCGCCGGATGGCGATAGTGCGAGCGCGGCGTCAGGCTCCTTCCGTCGGCGTGCCCGGGCTGTGTGGTGGCGACGTCGCGGCACCGCGAGCCCGGTCGGAGCCAGTAGGCGAGCCGAGAGCGGTCCTCGAAGCGAGGCTTGGTGGTGACGCAGTTGCCGGCGGCGGACGCCGGGGCGCCGGCGGTCAGCGTGGCGAAGTCGACGACCACGTTGTTGCGGACCTCGACCTCGCCCGTGACATCGCCGCCCAGCAGCACCGCGGTCCCGCCGCCGGCGCTGTCGTCGACCAGGGTGTTGCCGACGACGTACAGCCGGGAGTCCGCGATCACGTCGCCCTCCTCGCCGAAGGCGATGAGGCTCGAGTTATCGGTCTCCGGGCCCTGGGTGACGGAGTTGCCGACCAGGATCCCGAGGCCGCCGTTGGGCAGGTCGACCTCGTAGCTGTTGTCGCCGCCGTCACTGCTGAACCGGTTGTAGGACAGGAGGGTCGTCGCAGCCCGCGACTTCACCAGGTGGCCGACGTGGGCCCGGCTCGACCAGCTCCAGGACATCGTCAGGCTCCGGACGTGGTTGACATAGATGTTGTGGGAGTAGCCGTCGCCGAAGCCGTTGTCGGAGAACCGGCTGCGCACGATCTTGATGTCGCTGTCCGGGTTGTCGCCGGCCAGCAGCCCCATCTCGTTGTGGTGGAACCAGACCCGCCGCAGGGTCAGGTCCGTGCCCTCCTGGCGGATCGCGGCGCCGTTGCGGTCTGGAACGCGGGCGCCGGACAGCTCGACGTTGACGATCTTGGTGGCGTCACCGGCGACCACCCAGATCGCCTTGCCTTGCGCGTGCTGGCCGGCGGCCCGGATGTGCGGGCGGCCGTTGACACCCTTGATGAGCAGGCGGTCGGCAGTGATGGTGCAGACGTCGCCGCGGTAGTCCTTGTCGCCGGCAGCGTCGATGGTGACCCGGTCGCCGTCCCGGGCGACCGCGAACGCCGCGCACGGCGTCGCGAACGCCTCGCCGGGTCCGACCCGGAGCACGCCGGCGCCTTCGGCGGGGGCCGGAACCGCGAGGAGCGTGGCGGCCAGCGCCGCCAGGACCGACGCGGTCGGGGTTGAAGGCATTCCCGCAGGCTACGGCGGATCTGTGGTGGATTGGGCCCGGTCATCGAGGGCGTCCTCCCAGTCCCGGCGCAGCACGGTCGGCACCTCGCCGGCCAGCGCGTCCTGCAGCAGCTGGAGCTGGGCCTGGTCGAGGTGGAACCTCGGGAACGCGTCACCGACCACCTGCGAGAACGCCGGTCCGCGGGCGGCGAGCCGGGGCCCGGCCTCGAGATAGACCGGGAGGTACGGCGCCCCCAGGTCGGCCTGCTCGGGAGACCAGAGCCCGGCCGCGATCGCGGCGAACCGGCGGTTGGAGATGCCGTCGTCCCCGGTGAGTGCGGCCCACGCCTCCGCCTTCGCCTCAGGGGTCGGCCGGGCGGCCAGCGCCGTCGCCGCGCCGAGGTCTCCGTCGGCGGTGCCGTCGCGTCGGCGTTCGGCCTCGATCGCGCCGGCGTCGAGGGCGCCCAGCTCGGCCATCCGATGCACCACTCGCCAGCGCAGCGCCGGGTCGAGCGTGACGCCGCGGTCGGTGCGGTCGTCCTCCAGCCACCGCCGGAACAGAGCAGTGTCGCGGCCGGTCGCGGCCAGACCGCGGCTGAGCGCGAGGACCTCCTCCGGGTCGTGGCGATCGGCCAGTCCGGCCCGGCACGCCGCCGCCAGCACGTCGTACGTCGCGGACGCATCGCCCGCCGGAACGCGGGTCGGGACCACGATCCGAAGCGTGGTGTCGACGACCGCCCCCACCAGCGTGACGTGTCGCTCGCGAGGCAGGTGCCGCTCGACCAGGGACAGGAAGGACACCACCGGCAGGTCGCGGGTGGCGACCGCGTCGAACGCCGTCGCCCAGAGCACCGACCGGGCCAGGTCGTCCTCGAGCGCGCTCAGCCCGGCCACGACCGCGGCCCACGACTGCTCGTCGAGCACCACCCGGGCGAACGTCTCGCCGTGGGTGTTCGGCACCACGACCAGGCCCGCCCAGTCCCGCAACGGCACCGGCTCCGGGCCGAGCTCGATGAACCGGCTGCCGACCTCGGCCAGCCCCTCGCCGTAGGCGGTGACCAGCAGCCGGTGCGGTCGCACTCCTTCGCGGACCACGGTCGGGACGTCACCGTCGCGGACCACCCGGATCGTGTCGTGGCCGGACCGGCGCAGCCACAGCTCGGCCCAGCCGCGCACGTCCCGAGGCGTCGCGTCATCGAGGGCGCCGACGAGGTCGGCGAGGGTCGCGTTGCCGAAACGGTGCCTGGTCAGGTGGGCGTTCACGCCGGCGAGGAAGTCCTCGTCGCCCATCCAGGTGACGAGCTGGCGGAGCGCCGAGGCGCCCTTGACGTAGGAGATCGCGTCGAAGTTGGTGGACGCGGTGTCGACGTCCGGGACGTCCTCGGCGAGCGGTGCCACCGGGTGGGTGGAGCGGCGCCGGTCGGCGGCGAGCGCCCGCGGCTTGTGGGTGGCCTCGAAGCCGACCATGGTCCCGGCGAAGCCGGCCGCCGCCTCGCTGACCCGGAAACCCATGTACTCGGCGAAGGACTCGTTGAGCCAGATGTCCTCCCACCAGACCTGGGTCACGAGGTCGCCGAACCACATGTGCGACATCTCGTGGGCGATGATCATCGCGCGGTGCCGCCGCTCGACCTCGGTGATCCGGCCGCGCGGGAGCAGCTCGTCGCGGTAGGTGACACAGCCCGGGCTCTCCATCGCGCCCCAGTTGAGGCCGGGCACGAAGACCTGGTCGTAGGACCCGAACGGGAACGGCTCGTCGAACAGCTCGGCGTAGTGGTCGAAGCACTTCTCGGTGGTCCGGCGCAGCTCCTCGAGGTCTCGGTCGAGCTCTGTGGCCAGGGACCGGCGGGCGTGCCAGCCCATCGGGATGCCTCGGTGCGCCCAGGTCGCCGAGTGCCACGGTCCGGCGCAGAGCACGAACAGGTCGATGGGGATCGGCGGCGTGGTGGCGAACTCCCAGGCATCCTCCTGACAGAAGACGGGCTCGGCGTTGGCCAGCACGGTCCAGGCCGGGTCGGCCACCACGGTGAGCGTGATCGGGGCCTTGAGGTCGACCTGGTCGAAGCAGGCGAAGACCCGCTGGGTGATGTCCACCCCGACATAGGCGCTGACGTAGCGCTCGCCGTCCGCCGGGTCGGTGAACGTGTGCATGCCGTCGCCATCGGTGACGTAGGGCAGCCGGGCCTCCACGACGACCTCGTTGCGGTCGGCCAGCCCGATCAGGGCGATCCGGCGGCCGTCGTACGCGGGCGTGACGGCGGCGCCGTTGACCTGCACGCTCAACTCCTCGGCCCGGTGCAGCTCGAGGTACGTCTCCGGACCGGTGGAGGAGAACCGGACCGTCACCCGGCTCCCGAACGACGCCTCGTCGGTGAGGTCGATCGCCACGTCGTAGGAGACGTCGGAGAGCTGGGCGGCGCGGGCGCGGGCCTCGGCAAGGGTCAACGACACCGGTCCAGCCAACCACTGGCGTCCAACCCTGGCGTCCAACCGATTCGCCCGCGGTGCGGCCCGTCGCTAGACTGCTGCGGTTGCCTCGGCGAGGGAGACCACCGGTCTCCGTGATCGACAGGGCGGGCAGACCCCGGTGTGCCTCCGCTGTTGGCGTCGAGGCCCGAGACCACATCTGTTCGTCACCCTGCTTGCCCGAGGAGAGTCAACCCGCATGGCCACCGAGAAGATCGCAGCTGAGACGCGCACCGAGTTCGGCAAGGGCGCCGCCCGCCGGATCCGTCGCGCCGACAAGATCCCCGCCGTCCTCTACGGCCACGGCAACGACCCGGTGCACATCACGCTGCCCGGCCACTCCACGATGATGGCGCTCAAGCACGGCGGGTCCAACGCACTCCTCGAGCTCGAGATCGAGGGCACGAGCCAGCTCGCCCTGACCAAGCAGGTCCAGGTCGACCCGATCCGGCGCACCCTCGAGCACATCGACTTCGTGGCCGTCCGCCTCGGCGAGAAGGTCACCGTCGACGTCCGCATCCAGCTCGTCGGCGACGCTGCGTCCGAGACGGTGGTCGTCACCGAGAACAGCACGGTCTCGATCGAGGCCGAGGCGACTCACATCCCCGAGAACATCGAGGTCTCGATCGAGGGGCTGCCCGCCGGCACCCAGATCCTGGCCGGTCAGCTCAGCCTTCCCGAGGGCTCCACTCTCCTGGTCGACCCGGAGACGCTGATCGTCAACATCATCGAGCAGCAGAGCGAGGAGGCCCTCGAGGCCGAGCTCGAGGAGGCCGAGGCCGAGGCCGGCATCGAGCGCGAGGAGCACACCGACACCGACGAGGAGCCGGCTGCCGAGGGCGGCGCGCCCGCCGAGGCTGGCGAGGACGCTGCCGAGGGCGACGCCTCGGAGGAGTGAGCGAGCGCCCCGTCCCCACGGGTGCCGACCCGGAGCTCTGGCTGGTGGTCGGGTTGGGCAACCCCGGGCCGACGTACGCCGGGCACCGGCACAACATCGGCTACCTGGTCGCCGACGAACTGGTTCGACGGCAGGGCTCGTCGTTCCGCGCTCACAAGGCCGGCCGGGCCGAGGTGGTCGAGGGACGGCTGGGCATCCCCGGCCAGACCGGACAGCGACTGGTCGTGGTCCGGCCGCGCTGCTACATGAACGAGGTCGGTGGCCCGACCAAGGCGCTGCTGTCGTTCTACAAGCTCCCGCCGGAGCGGCTGGTCGCGGTGCACGACGAGCTCGACCTGCCGTTCGACACCATGCGGGTCAAGCTCGGCGGCGGCGACAACGGTCACAACGGACTGCGCTCGATCCGCTCCGCACTCGGCACCGGCGACTTCTACCGGGTCCGCGTCGGGGTCGGCCGCCCGCCGGGGCGTCAGGACCCGGCCGACTTCCTGCTGTCGAACTACACGGCGACCGAGCGCAAGGAGCTGCCGTTCCAGGTGGACCGAGCCGCCGATGCCGTCGAGTCGCTGCTGACCGTCGGCCTCGCCGACACCCAACAGGTGTTCAACGGCTAGACCACCGGTGGGCGCCAGCCGATCTCGTGGGCCATGCCCACAGCGGCCAGCTGTGAGGAGACCTCCAGCTTGGCCAGGATCGACTTCACCTGGGTGCGGACCGTGGCCTCGGAGACCACGCTGATGCCGGCGATCTCGCGCACCGCGCGGCCCTTCATCAGGTGGCCGAGCACCTCGCTCTCCCGCACGGTGAGCTGGTCGAGCCGCTCGCGGCGGCCCTGAACCTCCACGCGCCGGCGGCTCCACTGGGCCAGCAGCTCCTCGCGCTCCTCGCGGTCCATGACCGGCAGGCCGGCGGTGATCCGCCGCACGGTGGCGAGGATGTCGCGCAGCGGCTGGGACTTCGCGAGCACCTTGCGAGCACCAGCCTGCGCCGCCTCGCCCCACCGTGCCTGGTCGGTCGAGCCGGTCACCACGACGACATTGGCACCCGAGCGGGCGATCGGGTCGATCAGGCGCAGCCCGTCGCCGAAGCGACCCAGGTCGAGGTCGAGCAGCACCACCCGCGGTCGCTGCTTGATGATGGTGGCCACCAGGGCGCCCGGCGAGGCCGGGCTGGTCGGCACGTCGACGCGGCGCACGTCGTACCCCTCGACGCTCAGTGCGAGGTCGATGGCCTCGGCGAACAGCTGGTGGTCCTCGACGATGAGGATCCGCTGCTCAGCTCGCCCGGGCAACGGCACCACCGGTGACCACCTCCCGCGGGGCCGCAGGCAGGTGCAGTGCGAAGCTGGCACCGCGGGTGCCCGGCACCAGCTCGAGCCGGCCGCCCAGCTGCTCGGCCACCTCGGCAGCGACGTGCAGGCCGATGCCCTGGCCAGGCGACCCGGGGCGATGCACGCCCCAGTCGAAAAGCTCCCCGCGGAGCTCGGGCGCGACGCCCGGCCCATGGTCGGTGACCGTCACGGTGATGTCCGGCGCCTCGATGTTCTCGGCCACCGACACGACGATGTGGCCCGGCCCGCCATGCACCGCGGCGTTGTCGATCAGCACATTGACCACCTCGGCGATGTCGTCGGCGCGGCCGAGGGCACGAAGCCCGCAGGGCTCGTAGGCCACCACCCGGCCACGGGCCCGGTGGGCGAGCACGATCTGGCCGACCGCGTCGTCGAGGTCGACGCTGCGCCGGCGGGTCGGTGCTCGGTCGGCCATCAGTCGTTGCAGCCGCTCGACCTCGGCGCGCATCATCGCGGCCAACGCGTCGGAACGATCGGCGGCGAGACCGTCGTCCATCAGCCGCTGGGCCGAGGCGATGCCGGCCACGGTTGCGTCGATCTCGTGCAGCCGCGCCCGGTCCTCGCGCACGCCGCTCTCGACGACCTGGAGCTGCTTGGACAGGTCGACGACCCGCTGCTTCTCGGCCTTGATGGCCAGGTGGAGCACGGCGGCCGCGGTCCCGGCCAGGAGCACGGCGCCGGCCAGACCGGTGACCAGCGCGACCTCGCCGCCCACCACCGAGCCCAGCCCGAGCAGAAACAGGGCGACCGCCACGCGCGCCCGGACCCAGGACGGCAGCTCGGTCATCCGGGCCAGCGCCAGCCAGCCGGTCGTGTTGCTCGCGCTGATGCGCCAGTGCAGGTAGAGGAAGACGCCGGCGGCCAGAGTCGCCGTCCCGACCAAGAGGTTGCGGGCACTCGACGCGGTCGACAGGACATCGCCGTCCGGAGCCAGCATGAGCGTGGCGAGCAGAGGTGCCAGGAGCAGCACGACGACCAGGGCCGTGCCCTTCCAGTCCCACACACCCAACGGGATGCGTAGTGCTTTCATGGATCCCCCCACAGGCTCCCATGACGTCACTGAGGTGCTCAGGCGGCGGCGGAGACCCCGAAATCCACGTCGCAACCCGGGCACTCTAGTACCTCATTTGGGGGATGGGAACCTAGTCACTCCCGGCCGCTGGACCACCCGACCGGGCCATGCCGGCCCACCCGTTCGGAGCATCCCCAGGATGATCCCTAGGCTTGGCCGGTGAGCTTCGACCCCGGACCGCCCCCTGCCGACGCCGATGACCATGTGCTCGCGGCGTGGCTGGCAGAGACCGCCGGCCACCGCCTGCTCGAGGTCCGCGCGGAGGGGCTGGCCGGCCGGGAGCTCAAGGACGCCGGCGACGCAGCCGCGCACGAGCTGCTGATGGCCCTGCTGGCCGAGCACCGTCCGGGCGACGCAGTGCTCTCCGAGGAGGGCAAGGACGACAAGGTCCGGCTCGCCCGCGACCGCGTCTGGATCATCGACCCGCTCGACGGCACCCGCGAGTTCTCAGAGCCGCCTCGTGACGACTGGGCCGTGCACGTGGCGCTGTGGCAGGACGGCGACCTCGTGGCCGGCGCGGTGGCCCAGCCCGCACTCGGGCAGACGTTCACGACCGACCCCCCTGCCGTCGTACCGCCCAGCACCGCGGAGCGGCCGCGGATCGCGGTCTCGCGCAGCCGGCCGCCGGAGTTCGTGCACGGGCTGGTCGCCGCGCTCGACGGCGAGGTGGTCGCGATGGGATCGGCCGGCGCCAAGGTGATCTCGGTGGTCCGAGACGTCACCGACGCCTACGTGCACGCCGGCGGCCAGTACGAGTGGGACTCCGCGGCTCCGGTCGCCGTGGCCCGTGCCGCCGGGCTGTTCACCTCGCGCGTCGACGGCTCGCCGCTGCGCTACAACCAGGACGACGTCTACCTGCCCGACCTCGTGGTCTGCCGGCCGGAGCTGTCCGGGCCGATCCTGGCCTACCTGGCCGATAACCCGGTGGACTGAGGCGGGGTCCGCGCGGTCGACTGGGGCCGTGGCCTCAATCATCTCGCACACGACCATCGACTGCCGCAACGCCTACGAGCTCTCGGAGTGGTGGAAGCCGGTCCTCGGCTACGCCGACATCGACGGCGACCCGAACGAACCGGGCCACGAGGAGTGCATGATCCGCGACCCCGAGACCGGCCACCAGGTGCTGTTCATCGAGGTGCCCGACCCCACGCTGGGCAAGCCGAGGATCCACTTCGACCTGCGGCCGCGCGAGCGCGACCGGGACGACGAGGTCGCCTGGCTGCGGGAGTACGGCGCGACCGAGGTCGCCGACCACCGCGAGATCTACGGCCAAGGCAGCGGCTGGGTGACGTTCGCGGACCCGGAGGGCAACCTGATGTGCATCCTGCGGTCCGAGGCTGAGCTGGCGGCCCAGGACGGCCACCGGACTGTCGGCGGCGCCTCGTAGAGTGGGTCGAGCCACCCCCACCCGTTCGCGGGTTGGGGGCTCTCGTGCTGTGCCCTCACCCACCAAGACTTGCCACCAGGAGCCCGTGTGAGCCTCTCCGGACCGACCCTTTCTGGTTTGGCCGATGCCGTTCTCGCCGACCCCACCCTCGACGAGGCGATCGCCGACGCCCGCGGCGGCGCGGTGCGCGCCCTCGACCTGACCGGTCCGGCCGCGGTGCGGCCGTTCGTGGTCGACGGTCTGGTGCGGGCCGGTCGCCGGGTGCTTGCCGTCACCGCCACCGCGCGTGAGGCCGAGGACCTGGTCGAGGAGCTCGGCTCGCTGCTCGACCCCGACACGGTGGCGCTCTACCCGAGCTGGGAGACGCTGCCCCACGAGCGGCTCAGCCCGCGCAGCGACACCGTCGGCCGCCGGCTGGCCGTGCTCCGGCGGCTCACGCATCCGGGTGCCGACGACTCGGGCCACGGGCCGCTCCAGGTCGTGGTGGCGCCGGTGCGCTCGGTGCTCCAGCCGCAGGTCAAGGGGCTCGGCGACCTCGAGCCGGTCGAGCTGGTGCCCGGCCAGACCGCGCCGCTTGAGGACGTCGTGCAGCGGCTGGCCGATGCGGCGTACTCCCGCGTCGACCTGGTCGAGCGCCGCGGTGAGTTCGCGGTCCGTGGCGGGATCGTCGACGTGTTCCCGCCGACCGAGGAGCACCCGCTGCGGGTGGAGTTCTGGGGCGACGACGTCGAGGAGATCCGCAGCTTCTCGGTCGCCGACCAGCGCACCTATCAAACCGTCGGACGCCACGGTGTTGAACGTCTTTGGGCGCCGCCCTGCCGCGAGCTCCTGCTGACCGACGACGTCCGCAAGCGGGCCTGGGAGCTCGGCGAGCAGCACCCCCAGCTCGTCGAGCTGACGGACAAGATCGCCGCCGGCATCGCCACCGACGGCATGGAGGCGCTGACGCCCGCGCTGGTCGATGACATGGAGCTGCTCGTCGACCTGCTCCCCGACAACACCCACGTGCTGGTCCTCGACCCCGAGCGGGTCCGCCGCCGCGCCCACGACCTGGTCGCGACCAGCGAGGAGTTCCTCGGCGCGAGCTGGGCGGCCGCGGCCAGCGGGGGCGAGTCGCCGATCGACCTCGGTGCCGCGTCCTACCGCGCCCTCGGCGACGTCCGCGCCCACGCACTCGCCGCCGGCCAGGCCTGGTGGACGGTCAGCCCGTTCGGGCTCGCCGACGACACCGAGGCAGTGCTGCCGGACGACGACATGTCGGGCGTGCCCACCCGCACCCTGCCGATGCAGGCCGCCGACGCCTACCGCGGCGACGTCGATCGTGCGTTCGCCGACCTCGCGCGCTGGCGTGCCGAGGGATTCCGCACGGTCGTCGTGCACCCGGGCCACGGCCCGGCGCAGCGCACCGTCGAGGCGCTCGCCGAGCTCGACGTCGCGGCTCGGCTGGTCGACGTGCTCGAGGACGCGCCCGGGTCCGACGTGGTCACCGTGGCCTGTGGCTCGCTCACCCACGGCTTCGTCGACGAGGCCAACAAGCTGGTGCTGCTCACCGGCGAGGACATCTCCGGCCAGCGCGCCTCGACCCGCGACATGCGCAGGATGCCGGCCCGCCGCAAGCGCCAGATCGACCCGCTCGAGCTCTCCGCCGGCGACTACGTCGTCCACGAGCAGCACGGCGTCGGCCGGTTCGTCGAGATGAAGCAGCGCGAGGTCGCCGGCGCGACCCGCGAGTACCTCGTCCTGGAGTACGGCGCCGGCAAGCGAGGCGGCCCGCCGGACCGGCTCTTCGTCCCGGCCGACTCGCTCGACCAGGTCACCCGCTACGTCGGCGGCGAGCAGCCCAGCCTCGACCGGCTCGGCGGCGCCGACTGGGCCAAGCGCAAGGGCCGGGCCCGCAAGGCGGTCCGCCAGATCGCGGCCGAGCTGATCAAGCTGTACGCCGCCCGGCAGGCCACCCGCGGCTTCGCGTTCGGGCCGGACACTCCTTGGCAGCGCGAGCTCGAGGACGCGTTCCCGTTCAACGAGACCCCCGACCAGCTGACCACGGTCGACGAGGTCAAGGACGACATGATGAAGACCGTCCCGATGGACCGGCTGGTCTGCGGCGACGTCGGCTACGGCAAGACCGAGATCGCCGTGCGGGCGGCGTTCAAGGCCGTCCAGGACGGCAAGCAGGTCGCCATCCTGGTGCCGACGACGCTGCTGGTGACCCAGCACCTCTCGACGTTCCAGGAGCGGATGAGCGGCTTCCCGATCCGGATCGAGGCGCTCAGCAGGTTCCAGACCGACAAGGAGGCCCGCGCGGTCGTCGACGGTCTCGCCGACGGCACGGTCGACGTGGTCGTCGGCACGCACCGGCTGCTCAACCCCGACATCCGGGTCAAGGACCTGGGGCTGATCATCGTCGACGAGGAGCAGCGCTTCGGCGTCGAGCACAAGGAGCAGATGAAGCGGCTGCGCACGTCGGTCGACGTGCTGTCCATGTCCGCGACCCCGATCCCGCGCACCCTGGAGATGGCAATCACCGGCATCCGCGAGATGTCGACGATCACCACCCCGCCCGAGGAGCGGCACCCGGTGCTGACCTACGTCGGCGGCTACGAGGACCGCCAGGTCACCGCCGCCGTACGCCGCGAGCTGCTGCGCGAGGGCCAGGTCTTCTACATCCACAACAGGGTGCAGTCGATCGAGAAGGCCGCCGCCAAGATCCGCGAGCTGGTCCCCGAGGCGCGGGTCGCCGTCGCGCACGGCCAGATGGGGGAGCACCTGCTCGAGCAGGTGATGCTGGACTTCTGGGAGAAGACCTTCGACGTCCTGGTCTGCACCACGATCGTCGAGTCCGGCCTCGACGTCTCCAACGCCAACACGATGATCATCGAGCGCGCCGACACCCTGGGTCTGAGCCAGCTGCACCAGCTGCGCGGTCGGGTCGGCCGCAGCCGCGAGCGTGCGTACGCCTACTTCCTCTATCCGTCGGAGAAGCCGCTCACCGAGACCGCGCACGAGCGGCTGGCCACGCTGGCCCAGCACTCCGATCTCGGCGGCGGCATGGCGATCGCGATGAAGGACCTCGAGATCCGCGGCGCCGGCAACCTGCTCGGCGGCGAGCAGTCCGGCCACATCGCCGACGTCGGTTTCGACCTCTACGTCCGCCTGGTCGGCGAGGCGGTGCACGAGTTCCGCGGCGACAAGGAACCCGAGCTCAACGAGGTTCGCATCGAGCTGCCGGTCGACGCCCACCTGCCGCACGACTACATCCCGAGCGAGCGGTTGCGGCTGGAGATGTACAAGCGGTTGGCCGAGGTCCGCAGCGGTGAGGACGTCGACGTGGTGCTCGAGGAGCTGCACGACCGGTACGGCGATCCGCCGCAGGAGGTGGCCTCGCTCCTGCTGGTCGCCCGGTTCCGGGCGCGCGCCCGGCGGGCCGGGGTCGGTGAGGTGACCATCGCCGGCAAGAACGTCCGGTTCGCACCAGTCACCCTGCCGGACTCGCGGGTGGTCCGGCTCAACCGGCTCTACCCCAAGTCGATCGTCAAGGCCCCGGTCGAGACGATCCTGGTCCCGCGCCCGCACGTCAGCGGCAAGCCGCTCGACGGCATCGCCCTGCTCCAGTGGGCCCACGGTGTCATCGACGCGGTCATCGACCCGGTCGAGGCGACTGCGGCCTCCTGAGCGGTGTGTGTCGGGGCGGCCGCGCGCGTAGCCGACCGACACCCGCCGCCGCATGCGCGGCCGCCGCGGCGCCCGGCTGGTCGCCTGGTCGGAGAGGTAACTCACCGTTCGGTCAGCTTCCTTGGTGTTCGAACGCCATGGAAGCTGACCCAACGGTGTGGTAGCTGCCACCGAGCGGCAGCGCAAACGTTTACCGCGCAGCGGTCGAGCGAAGCGAGATCCTTGACGGCGAGACGCGATCGACTACGCGCGCGGGCACTCACACCAACGCGGCCCCGGCGACCCATGTATCAGCCAGCGCCCGGCGGACTCCTGACAGGCATTCGCTCCCTCCCGACACCACCGAAGAGGCCTGTCATGATTCCGCAGCCCACTCCGATCAAGCCCCGACGCCGCAACGGCAAGCTGCCGACGCCGTTCGGCTGGGCCGACCACCGGACCCGCACCGTCGCGCTCAACGGCTGGCTGGCCCGCGAGGACGCGGTCGCCGCCGGCACCGCCGCGGCCACGGACCCCGTGCTGCTCGGCCTGCCGGACCGCGAGACCCTGCTCCGCGCGCTGTTCCAGCGGTTCAGCACCACCCTCGAGGGCGTGCTCGACGTCGAGCTCGAGCTGGGCGAGGACACGCCGTATGACGCGATTCGGACCGCCTACCGCAAGGCCACCGCCTACCGCCCCGGCGACTGGCGGGCCCTCCAGCGTGAGATCGACGACCCGGTCGTCGACGAGCTGACCCAGCGCCAGCAGGCCAGGATGGCCCAACGGGCCGGCGTCAGCCCGTCCGAGGTCGCCTCCGTCCTGGCGGCCGCCGTCGACAACAACGTGGTGGGTCTTGCGCCACGAGCTCGCCGGCGCCGGTTGGTCCCGCGAGTGCTGGCGCGTCGCGCCGGCTGACTGCCCGGCTCGGCCCCCTGGCGCGGTCCGGTGTTGAATGGCCCGGTGTTGAATGGCGCCGTGCGGTTCCAGCGTTGTCTCCCGGTCCTCGCGACCTCTGTCGCCCTGCTCACCGGTTGTGGGGTGGCCGGCACCGGTTTCCATCCCGGGACTGCCGCCCAGGTCGGTGAGGACACCATCACCACCAAGCACGTGGACCAGCTGACCGCCGACTACTGCGCGGCCGTCGAGGCCGTCACCAAGGGCCAGCCCGAGGCTGCCGGCCAGCAACAGCTGCCGCTGCGCTACCTCTCCCACGAGTTCGCCAACGACCTGATCATCCGATCGGCCGCCGAGCAGCTCGCCGAGGAGTACGACGTCGAGGCCAGCGCCGCCTCGAAGAGCGACCTCGTCCAGCTGGAGCCCCAGCTCGTGGACCTCACCGACGACCAGCGCGACGCCGTGGTCGAGATCGTGGGCGCGCGGGCCTACTACCAGGACGTGCTCACCACCATCGGCGGCATCGAGCTGGACAAGGAGCAGAACACCGACGCCACCGACGACGACAAGTACGCCGCGGGCCAGGAGCTGCTGAAGACGTGGGTTGCTGACAACGACGTCGAGATCAACCCGAAGTACGGACTGGAGTTCGGCACGCCCACGCAGGTGGACACCGACGTCTCCTACGCGGTCGGGGAGACCGCAAAGGACGGGCTGCTGCCCGAGTCAGGCCCCGACTACGCGGCCTCGCTACCCGACCACCTCGTCTGCCTCGACTGACGCGAGGATGACGCCACCGGCCTCCGGCGAACCGCTGGTGGAGTTCCTGGCGGTGATGCGCCGGCTGCGCGCCGAGTGCCCGTGGAAGCGCGAGCAGACCCATCGGTCGCTGGCTCGCTACCTGCTCGAGGAGACCCACGAGACCCTCGACGCGATCGACACCGGCGACGCGACTGGTGACTGGGAGCACCTGCGGGAGGAGCTCGGTGACCTGCTGCTGCAGGTCTACTTCCACGCGGTCGTCGCCGAGGAGACGGGCGCGTTCAGCATCGACGACGTGGCCCGCGGGATCACCGAGAAGATGCATCGGCGCAACCCGCACGTCTTCGGCAACCCGCCCGCCGACCCGGCCGACCGGCCGCAGGATGCCGCCGCGGTCAACGAGGTCTGGGAGGCGATCAAGGAGCGCGACAAGCCCCGTGACCACCGCACCGACGGACTCCCCGAGACCCTCCCGGCACTGCTGTACGCCGCCAAGGTGCTCGAGCGTGGCGGCGTCGCGCCCGACGAGCCCTCCGACCTCGGAGACCGGCTGCTGGCCCTGGTGGCGGAGGCGGTCGGCGAGGGGATCGATCCCGAGCAGGCGCTGAGGGACGCGGTCCGCCGTCTCGACTGACTGTCTCGACTGACTGTCTCGACTGACTGGGCCTCCGAGGATCGGGCCCGCCGTCCCACTAGGCTGCTCTGCGCACTCTTCCCCGACCCAGGAGCACCCACCCGTGGCATCCATCGAAGCTGTTGGCGCGCGCGAGATCCTCGACTCGCGCGGCAATCCCACCGTTGAGGTCGAGGTCATCCTCGACGACGGAACCTTCGCCCGCGCGGCGGTGCCGAGCGGCGCCTCGACCGGCGCCTTCGAGGCGGTCGAGCTGCGCGACGGTGGCGAACGCTACCTCGGCAAGGGCGTGCAGAAGGCCGTGGACGCCGTGATCGCGACCCTCGGCCCTGCGGTCGAGGGGATCGACGCCGACGACCAGCGGCTCGTCGACCAGACCATGCTCGACGCCGACGGCACCCCCAACAAGGCAAAGGTCGGCGCCAACGCGATCCTCGGCGTCTCGCTCGCCGTCGCCCGGGCCGCGGCCGACTCGGCCGGCCTCCCGCTCTACCGCTACGTCGGCGGGCCCAACGCACACCTGCTCCCGGTGCCGATGATGAACATCCTCAACGGTGGCGCGCACGCCGACTCCAACGTCGACGTCCAGGAGTTCATGATCGCGCCGATCGGGGCGCCGACGTTCAAGGAGGCGCTCCGCTCGGGTGCGGAGGTCTACCACGCCCTCAAGTCGGTGCTGAAGAAGAAGGGCCTGTCGACCGGGCTCGGCGACGAGGGCGGCTTCGCGCCCAACCTCGACTCCAACCGGGCCGCGCTCGACCTGATCGCCGAGGCGGTGGAGGCGTCGGGCCAGAAGCTCGGCACCGACATCGGGCTCGCGATGGACGTGGCAGCCAGCGAGTTCTTCACTGCATCGGACTCTGGGGCAGGCGTCTACACCTTCGAGGGCGCTCCGAAGTCGAGCGACGAGATGATCGCCTACTACGCCGAGCTCGTCGCGGCGTACCCGATCGTCTCGATCGAGGACCCGCTGAACGAGGACGACTGGGACGGCTGGAAGGCCCTCACCGACCAGCTCGGCGGCCAGATCCAGATCGTCGGAGACGACCTGTTCGTCACCAATGTGGAGCGACTCCAGCGGGGCATCGACTCGCAAACCGCCAACGCCATGCTGGTGAAGGTCAACCAGATCGGCTCCCTCACCGAGACCCTCGATGCGGTCGAGCTGGCGCACCGCGCCGGGTTCCGGAACATGATGAGCCACCGCTCCGGAGAGACCGAGGACACCACGATCGCCGACCTCGCCGTGGCCGTGAACTGCGGCCAGATCAAGACCGGCGCCCCCGCCCGGTCCGACCGGGTCGCCAAGTTCAACCAGCTGCTCCGGATCGAGGACGAGCTCGGCGATGCGGCGCGGTACGCCGGCGCAGCGGCCTTCCCGAGGTTCAATCGGTT
Source organism: uncultured Actinomycetota bacterium (assembly GCA_963817125.1). GTDB lineage: Bacteria > Actinomycetota > Actinomycetes > Propionibacteriales > Nocardioidaceae > Nocardioides. The sequence continues at coordinate 50,930 of CAWFNB010000010.1, read as the reverse complement.
CTGATGGCCAAGCCACGCAGCCGCGGACCCCGCGGGCGCACCGGACCGGGCCGCGGCCCGGGAGCGCCCCGGCCGGCCCGTCCTGCTGCGGCGCGCCCACAGCCGATCGCTCCTGGCGCCGCGCGGCCCCGGTCGCGGCTGACCGGTCGAGCCGCCGTCCTGGTGCTCGTGCTGGCGGTCCTCACCGTCTCCTACGCCTCGTCGCTCCGCGCCTACCTGCAGCAGCGCTCGCACATCAACGAGCTCAAGACCCAGATCGCCCAGCACGAGGCGAACATCGACACGCTCGAGAACGAGAAGGAGCGCTGGGAGGACCCGGCGTACGTCGGCCAGCAGGCCCGCGAGCGGTTGGGCTACGTGATGCCTGGCGAGAAGACCTACCTGGTGCTCGGCGAGGACGGTCAGCCGCTCGAGCCGCAGGCCGAGCTCCAGGACCCGACCACCGTGCTGGACACCACGCCACAGGCCTGGTGGGACGACGCGTGGGAGTCCGTGGTCCTGGCAGGTGACCCGCCCAAGACCGGGCGGCCGCCGGCCACCTCGATCGACGGGACCAAGAAGGGCACCGGCGGCGAGGGCAGTGCCGGGGAGACCCCCGAGGCGCCGTGATCGATCCGACCGACCTGGCGGCGGTCGGCCGCCAGCTCGGTCGCCCGGCGCGTGCGGTTCACGACGTCGCCCACCGCTGCCCCTGCGGACTGCCCGACGTCGTCGCGACCGAGCCGCGGCTGCACGACGGCACGCCGTTCCCCACGACCTTCTACCTGACCTGCCCGCGTGCCTCCTCCCGGATCGGCTCGCTCGAGGGCTCTGGGCTGATGCGCGAGATGGAGGCCCGGCTGGGGGAGGACGCCGAGCTGGCGACGGCCTACGCCACTGCCCACCAGCGCTACCTCGAGGCGCGGGCCAAGCTCGGCGACGTAACCGAGATCGACGGAATCTCTGCCGGCGGGATGCCGGACCGGGTCAAGTGCCTGCACGTGCTCGCCGCCCAGTCGCTGGCCCAGGGCCGCGGCGTCAACCCGCTCGGTGACGAGGTGCTCGACCGGCTGGGCGAGTGGTGGTCGGCAGGACCCTGCATTGACTGACCCCGTCGCCGCGATCGACTGCGGCACCAACACCATCAAGCTGCTGATCGGCGACCTGCCCCACGTCGCCGTCCGCGAGACCCGGATCGTCCGGCTCGGCCAGGGCGTCGACGCGACCGGCCGGCTGGCCGACGAGGCACTCGAGCGGGCCTTCGCCGCTCTCGACGAGTACGCCGCGCTGGTGCGCGAGCACGGCGTGACCAGGGTCCGCTTCTGCGCCACGTCCGCGACCCGCGACGCCCAGAACGCCGAGGTGTTCGTCGAGGGCGTCCGGACCCGGCTCGGCGTCACTCCCGAGGTGCTGTCGGGGGCGGAGGAGGCCGCCCTCGCCTTCGACGGCGCAGTCCGCCACCTGCGCGAGGAGCCCGCGCTGCCGGTGCTCGTGGTCGACATCGGCGGCGGCTCGACCGAGCTGATCCGCGGTGCGGCACTCAGCGCCCCGACCCTCGGCAGCGCACTCGATGGACATCGGCTCGGTGCGGCTGCACGAGCGGCACCTGCGCTCCGACCCGCCGACCATGGCCGAGGTCAATGCGTGCGTCGGCGACATCGAGCGCCACCTCGACGCATGCCCGGTCTCGCCGGCCCGGGCGGCCACCGTCGTGGGAGTGGCCGGCACGGTCACCTCGGTGGCGGCCGGGGTGTTGGGCCTGCAGGCCTACGACCGGGACGCCGTCGACCAGGCGGTGCTCCCGGTCGACGAGGTGCACGCGATGGTGGATCTGCTGGTCGGGATGACGGTGGCCGAGCGGCTGGCGTTGCCCTGGCTGCACCCGGGCCGGGCCGACGTCATCGACGCCGGGGCGCTGATCCTGTCGCGGGTGCTGCGACGTACGCCGGTCGACGCGCTGGTCGTCTCCGAGGCCGACATTCTCGACGGGATCGCCTGGTCGCTGGCGGTTTGACCCCGAGGGTCGCTGGGCACCGGCCCGGCATGGCCACCCACCAGTCGGACGAGCCGCTCGGCGCCGTCGTCCACCGGCTCTCGGAGCAGCTTCCCGAGCTCGTGCGCTCCGAGCTGCGGCTGGCGCAGGCCGAGCTGGCCCAGAAGGGCAAGAGCGCGGGCGTAGGGATCGGGCTGTTCGGGACCGCCGGGATCGTGGGGCTCTACGGGCTCGCCGGGTTGCTCACCACCGTCGTCATCCTGCTCGACCTCACGCTGCCGTTGTGGCTGGCCGCCCTCATCGTCACCGTGGTGCTGTTCGCGGGTGCCGGCGTGGCGGCGCTGCTCGGCAAGAAGGAAGTCGCGGAGGCCACCCCGCCCGCTCCCGAGCGGGCGATCGCGGGCGTCAAGGAGGATGTCGCCACCGTGAAGGGACAGCACTGATGAGCCAGCACAAGACATCTCCCGAGGAGATCGAGGCGGACATCGCCAGGCAGCGTGACGAGCTGGCGGCGACGGTGGCCGAGCTGCAGTACCGCCTCGACGTGAAGTCCCGCAGCGCGGAGAAGCTCGCCGAGCTCAGGAGCCGCCCGCCGGTCGTCGCCGGCCTGGCCCTTGCCCTCGTCGCCGTCGTCGGGCTCGTCGTCTGGCGGGCCCGCAGCAAGCACTGACCCACCCAGACCCCTACCGGGAGACAACCATGAAGAAGCTGCCCCTCCTCGTCGCCGCCGCGGTCGGCTACGTGCTCGGCTCCAAGGCCGGCCGTGAGCGCTACGAGCAGATCCGAACCGGTGCCAAGAAGATGGCCGAGAACCCGAAGGTCCAGGCTGCCACCTCGAAGGCGCAGGAAGCCGCCAAGGACGCCGTCACGACTGCCGCCTCGACGGCAGCCGACAAGGTGCGCCGCGAGTCCTCGATCCAGCCGGCGCCGTAAGCGAGCCTTCCGCACCCGGCCACCGGGCAGCCGTTCCCGTCGCCGGTCCCGCCCGGCACCGGTTGGCCCGGCGACCCCGCCACGCCACACACGCCGACGGCCGACACGGTCGCGCAGGTACGCCGGCTCGCGGCCGCCGCCGCGCTCGATGAGCTCACCGCCGAGGTCTCGGTCTGCCGTGCGTGTCCGCGACTGGTGGCGTGGCGCGAGGACGTGGCGCGGAGCAAGCGGGCGGCGTACGCCGGGGAGCCGTACTGGGGTCGGCCGATCCCCGGCTGGGGCTCTGCCACGCCGGCCGTCCTGGTCGTCGGCCTGGCGCCCGCCGCCCACGGCGGCAACCGGACCGGCCGCATCTTCACCGGTGACCGGTCGGGGGACTGGCTGTTCGCCTCGCTGCACCGGGTCGGGCTGGCCTCACAGGCGACCAGCGTGCACGCAGCCGACGGTCTCGAGCTCGTCGACACCCGGATGGTCGCCACCGTCCGCTGCGCGCCGCCGCAGAACAAGCCGACCACGGCCGAGCGCGACACCTGCGCGCCATGGATCGAGGCCGAGCTGAGACTCCTCGTCGACCACGTGCGGGTGGTCGTGGCTCTCGGCGCGATCGGCTGGGACGCCACGCTCCGCTCGTTCCGGGCGATCGGCTGGCAGGTGCCGTCGCCCAAGCCACGGTTCGGGCACGGCGCCGAGGCCGTCCTCTCCGGCGATGGCAGCGCCCACGAGGTCGTGCTGCTCGGCTGCTACCACCCCAGCCAGCAGAACACCTTCACCGGCAAGCTCACCGAGCCGATGCTGGACGCCGTCCTGGGTCGCGCCGCCGCCTACGCTGAGCTGCCCCCGTATCCCAACCGGTAGAGGAAGTCGCCTTAAAAGCGACCGAGTGTGGGTTCGAGTCCCACCGGGGGCACTCAATCAAGGATCGATCGCCGAGCAGCCCGCCGCCCCGGGTGGCGGCCTTTATGCTGCCCTAGTGAAATCGCGTCGGCTTGGTGCTCCGTGGCGCTCCCGGCCAGTGCGGGTCGTCTCGGTCTTGCTGATGTTGCCGGCCTTCGTCTGGCCCGAGGGTGCCCTGTCGACCGCAGCCCCCGGCGTGGTTTCCGCCAGCAGGGCTCACACGCCGCCCGTCTTGAGGATCTTCCCGGCCAGGACGACGCCTGGGCACCAGATCTCGCTGTCTGGCACCCTGAGTCCCGCGATCGCCCGCCCGTTCGCGATACAGCGCATGGTGGGAGGGTCGTGGCGGCGGGTGACCGCCGGGGTCAGCGGCAAGCGGGGCGACTTTGCGCGGGTCTTGCTGGCGCCGAACCTTGCTGGTGTGAAGCGCTATCGGGTGGTCGCGCGGCGCCATCGGGTTGGCACAAAGGTCTACCCCAGGGTGTCGACCTCCGCGGATGTGACCATCGGCGCTGAATCCACCGCCGATCGATCGCTTCCGCTTGGTCAGTTGGGCTCCCCGTACGCGGTGGACCTCTCCGTGCCCACGAATCCTCCCGGGACGTGGACACTGAATGACGGCAATCCGCCCGACGGGCTGCGCCTGGCACCGGACGGCATCCTGATCGGCACGCCGGCAGGTGACTCGGGCACGCACTCGTTCGTCGCCACATTCACCGACCGTTACGGCGTCTCGGTCGGGTCGTACCTGCGAATGCGGGTTCGGCGGCAACCGACCTTCATCCCGCGGGACCCGGGGTTCTCCGATCTCCTGGCATACGACGATTTCCAGAAGCGACCGGACCAGGCGCTCGTTGGGAGAGCGGCGGACTCAGGGCACGTGTACGACGCCTATTACGGCACCTACCCTCCCCGTGTGGTCGACGGCGCCTACCGCATCGATCCGGCAGCATCCTCCTGGGCCGGATGGTCCTTTGTCACGCTGCCCCACGAGCAGGTACCGACGTCAGTCGGCGCGCGGTTCTTCTTCGACAAGCCGCGTACGTACGGCTCCCAGGAAGTCGTCCTGGCTCTGTGGAGACCAACCAGCAATGTCGGGGAGAGTTCCGTCCAGTTCATCGCGAAAGCTGGCGGCTGGGCGATGTGCAAGCTCATCAACGGCTACCGCATCTGTGCCGAGAAGGGCGGCTACACCACTTTTCCCCGGCAGGACGGAACGGTCTACGAGATGTCTATGCACCTCGATCGGTCGACGAATACGGTCACCGTCAACCTTCCCGACGGAACGGTGAAGTCGTGGACCGATCCTGACTATTCCACTTTCTGGGGATCGACCTTCGCGGTGCAGATACTCCGCACCACCACCTCAGGCGATGCCGGCGTAACGGCAATCTTCAGCGGCGCATAGCCCCTCGTGCCCGAGAACGACGACACCGCGATGTTCACCCAGGCCTTCTGGGACCAGAAGTACGCCGAGCACGACCACATCTGGTCGGGCCGGCCCAACCCACGCCTCGTGGAGCACGCGGCCGAGCTGCCCCTGGGCGTGGCGGTCGACGTCGGGTGCGGTGAGGGCGCCGACGTCGTCTGGCTGGCAGAGCGGGGCTGGCGGGTCACCGGGGTCGACGTGTCGGTGGTGGCGCTCGACCGGGCCAAGGCGCACGCAGCGCAGGCCGGCCTGGCCGACCGGACGTCGTGGCTGCACGCCGACCTGGTCGCCGGCGACCAGCTGCCGGGCGGTGCCGACCTGGTCTCGGCCCAGTACCTGCACGTGCCCGACGCCGCGTTCGCGCCGGTGTACGCCGCCATCAGCTCGGCGGTCCGGCCCGGGGGGACGCTGCTGGTGGTCGGCCACCACCCGGCCGACCGGGACACCGGGCTGCGCAACCCGCGGCTGAGCCACCTGCTGTTCCCGCCCGAGCGCGTCACCGACCAGCTCGCTGCCGGCTGGCAGATCGACGTCGCCGACGCCCGGACCCGCGAGGTGGCCGGCGAGGACGGGCAGCCGGTCGTGGTGACGGACACGGTGGTGCTGGCCAGGCGCGACCCAGCATGATGCCCCGGTGAAACACGTTCTCGTTTGCGTCCTCTGGGCCACGCTCCTGGCCCCGCTGCCGACGTCGGCTGCGGAGATCTCGACAAGCTCGATCGCCGATACTCACCTCACCTCAACCGCCGAGGTGGACCGCCGGGACCCGCCGCAGCTGCGCCGGGAGGGACGATGGCTGGTCGACCCGCAGGGCCGGGTCGTGATCGTGCACGGGCTCAACCTGGTCTGGAAGCGGCCGCCTTACGTCCCGCCGAACAACCCCACCGGGTTCACCAAGAAGGACGCGAGCTGGCTGGCCCGGCACGGGTTCAACATGGCCCGCGTCGGCACGCTGTGGGCCGGGCTCACCCCGGACGCACCCGGCCAGGCCGATCCGGCGTACCTCACCCAGTGGCAGCGCGTGCTCGACCTCCTGGCCCGCAGGCACATCTGGATCCAGCTCGACATGCACCAGGACCAGTGGCACGAGCAGTACGGCGGCGAGGGGGTCCCCGACTGGGCGGCGGTCCGGCAGCCGCCGTACAACCTGGTGCCGCCGATCGTCGCGCCGTTCCCGACCGGGTACTGGACCGCCGAGGTCTCCTCGATGTTCGACGACTTCTGGGCGAACCGACGCGGTCTCCTCGACGGCTGGCTGGCGGCCTGGCGGGTGGCGGCGGCCAGGTGGGAGCGGCAGCCCTACCTGATGGGCTACGACCTGCTCAACGAGCCGTGGATGGGCCTGGAGTGGCCGACCTGCCTGACCTCGGGCTGTCCCGACAGCTACCGGGCCGAGCTGCAGCCGGCGATGGAGGCCGGCCTGCGCGCCATCCGGGCCGTCGACCCGGACAACATCGTGTGGTGGGAGCCGCAGCAGTTCGCCGGCGGCCAGCCGCTCGACACCTTCTTCACCGCCGTGCGCGGGGAGCGTCAGCTCGGGCTGTCCTGGCACAACTACTGCCCCGACGTCTTCCTGGAGAGCCAGGGCGTCCCGGGCGGAGATGTCGAGAACTGCCGCGCCTTCACCCAGGGGCGCCAGCGCCACGCGCTGGCGCAGGCGTCGACCATGGACGCGGTGCCGATGATGAGCGAGTGGGGTGCCACCGACAACCTGCGGGCGGTCCGCATCGACGCGCGGGGCGCAGACAAGCACCTGATGGGCTGGACGCACTGGGCCTACAAGTTCTGGAACGACCCCACCACCGCCGACACCGACCAGGGGTTGTTCGCCAACGACACCGACTTCTCGTCGGTGAAGAAGGCCAAGGTGAGGATCCTGGTGCGCACCTATGCGCAGGCGGTCGCGGGGACGCCGCTGGTGATGCGGTTCCGGCCAGGGAGCGGCCGGTTCTGGTTCCGGTTCCGCCCGGACCGGACCATCACCGCGCCGACCCGGATCTTCGTCAGCCCGCTGCACTACCCGCACGGCTACCGGGTCGCGGTCGACCACGGCACCTACCGTCGGGCCGGGCGCTTCCTGCTGGTGAAACCCAACTCCCGGCGGGTGGTTTCGGTGCAGATCACTCAGCAAACTCACAGGTAACTGGGAACGTCCACGCCCACCGTGGCGTTGAACTGACCGAGGGTCCGTAGACTGGACTTCTCTCGGTGAGCGCTCACCTCGACGTCACCAGGCCTCCAAGGAGGAGACCATGCAAAGCAACAACCCGGTGTTCCGTCGCTCGGAGGAGTTCCAGCGCGGTGGCGCCAACCCCTACGGCAACCAGACGTACGCCGGCCAGCCGGTGACCGACCCCGGCCAGTGGTCCGTCGGCACCCCGGGTGGCACCGGCTACGCGCCGACCCAGTCCGCCCCGATGACCATCGACTCGGTGGTCCAGAAGACCGCCATCTCTCTCGCCGTGGTGATCATCACCGCGGCCGCGACCTGGATCCTCACCGGGCCGATCGACCCAGTGGAGGGGGTGCCCAGCGCCCTGGTCCTCGCCCTGACCGTCGGCTCGCTGGCGGCGTTCGCGCTGTCGATGGTCAACTCCTTCAAGCGCGTGGTCAGCCCGCCGTTGGTGCTCGCGTTCTGCGTGGCCGAGGGCGTGGCGCTTGGCGCTTTCAGCAAGTTCATCGACGCGGTGTTCGTCGGCGAGGAGACCGGCAACCTGGTCGTCCAGGCGGTGATCGGCACCTTCGCGGCGTTCGCCGGCACGCTGGCGGCATACAAGTTCTTCAACATCAAGGTCGGCACCAAGTTCCGGATGTTCGTGATCGCGGCCGTCTTCGGGATGATCGGCCTGAGCCTGATGGAGCTCGTGCTCAGCATGTTCAGCGCGGAGCTCGGCCTGTTCGGCTTCGGCGGTCTCGGCGTCCTGACCGCGATCGCCGGTCTGGTGCTCGGCATCTTCATGCTGATCCTCGACTTCGACTTCATCGAGCAGGGCATCGCCAACCAGATCCCAGAGGTGGAGTCCTGGCGCGCCGCGTTCGCGATGACGGTCAGCCTGGTCTGGATCTACACCAACCTGCTGCGGCTGCTCGCGATCTTCAGCGACAACTGAGCCACCCCAGCTCCGGCGGCCCCTCGTCCTCGGGACGGGGGGCCGTCGTCATTTCCGGTCAGCGTCGATCAGCTCGCTGTCCTGGGGCGCCTCGCCCTCCGGTTGCGGATGCCGGCGGCGGTGTCGCAGCTCGACCCAGAGACCGCGGACGCCGAGACGCCGGCCGGCGACCTCGGTGCCGTCGAGCTCGGTGCCCGGCGTCTTCACCGCCTGCAGCGCCGCGGCGGTGATCGGGAGGACGCCCTCGCCGCGGCGGGCCTCGGGCTCGGCCTCCTCCTCGGGGATCAGGTCGAGCGCGGCCAGCGTCGAGGGGAGCAGCACGGCGACCAGCGATCGGTAGCCGGCCGCGGAGGGGTGGAACTGGTCGGGGCCGAACAGCAGCGCGGGAGCGGCCAGGAACTCCGGCCCCAGGACCGACCCGAGCGAGACCGTCCGGCCGCCGCCCTCGAGCACCGCGATCGTCTGTGCTGCGGCCACCCGTCGCGACCAGGTGCGCGCCACCTGCTTGAGCGGCGGCGGGATCGGCTTGATGGTCCCGAGGTCCGGGCAGGTGCCGACGAGCACCGCCACCCCGGCCTCCTTGAGCCGCCGCACCGCCTCGGCCAGGTGGCCCACCGACATCGCCGGCCGAACCCGGTGGGTGACGTCGTTGACCCCGATCAGGATCACCGCGACGTCGGGCTCGATCGGCAGTGCCCGGTCGAGCTGGGCGCCGAGGTCTGAGGAGCGGGCGCCGACCGCCGCGAACTCGCGCAGGTAGACCCGCCGGTCCGCGCGCTCCGCGACTCCGCTGGCCAGGAGAGCGCCTGGAGTCTCCTCGACCCGTTCGACGCCGTAGCCGGCCGCGCTCGAGTCGCCGAGCAGCGCGATCTTGATCGCCGGGCCGGGACGACCGCGGCCGTACCAGCCGGTGGAGTCGGGCGGCCGCTCGCCGTTCGGCTCGCCGATGGTGCGTCTGGCGAGCTTCGCCTCGGCGGTCAGCACGCCGTAGAGCCCGGCGCCCAGCACGGAGAGCCCGCCACCGCCGTACGCCGCGGCCGACGCGAGCTTGCGCGCTGCCCCGGCTTTGCCCACGGGTCCATGCTACGGAGCGGTGAGTGCATAGATTGTCGGGGTGCACTACGCCAACTCTCTCCTCGACCTGATCGGCAACACCCCGCTGGTCCGGCTCAACCAGACCCTCGACCTGCACTCTGCTGGTCAGTCTGGGGCGGACGGACCCCTCGTGCTGGCCAAGATCGAGTACCTCAACCCCGGTGGCTCGGTGAAGGACCGGATCGCCACGCGGATGATCGACGCCGCGGAGGCGTCCGGCGAGCTCCAGCCCGGCGGCACCATCGTCGAGCCGACGTCCGGCAACACCGGAGTCGGGCTGGCCATGGTGGCCCAGGCGCGCGGCTACAAGTGCGTCTTCGTCTGCCCCGACAAGGTGAGCCAGGACAAGCGCGACGTGCTCAAGGCGTACGGCGCCGACGTGGTCGTCTGTCCGACCGCCGTCGACCCGTCACACCCGGACTCCTACTACAACGTCTCCGACAAGCTGGCCTCTCAGCCGGGCGCCTGGAAGCCCGACCAGTACTCCAACCTGCACAACCCGCGCTCCCACTACGAGACCACGGGTCCCGAGATCTGGGCGCAGACCGAGGGCAAGGTGACCCACTTCGTCGCCGGCGTCGGCACTGGCGGGACGATCAGCGGTGTCGGCCGCTACCTCAAGGAGCAGAACCCGGACGTCCAGGTGATCGGCGCCGACCCCGCCGGCTCGGTCTACTCCGGTGGCAGCGGCCGCCCCTACCTGGTCGAGGGGGTCGGTGAGGACTTCTGGCCCGAGGCATACGACCGCGAGATCGCAAACCGGATCATCGAGGTCTCGGACGCGGACTCCTTCGCCTTCACCCGGCGGCTGGCCCGCGAGGAGGCGATGCTCGTCGGCGGCTCGTCCGGCATGGCGGCGTACGCCGCGCGCCAGCTGGCCCAGGAGCTCGCCGGCACCCCCGAGGGCGACTCCGCGGTGATAGTGGTGCTCCTCCCCGACAGTGGCCGTGGCTATCTCACCAAGGTCTTCAACGACGACTGGCTGGCGCAGTACGGCTTCCCGACCGAGAGCACGCACGACCAGTCCCAGACCGTCGGTGAGGTGCTGCGCGGCAAGGACGGCCGGCTGCCCGACCTGGTGCACACCCACCCCAACGAGACCATCGCCGAGGCCGTCGCGATCCTCCAGGAGTACGCCGTCTCGCAGATGCCCGTCGTCCGCGCCGAGCCGCCGATCGTGGCTGCCGAGGTCGCCGGCTCCGTGTCCGACCGGGCGTTGCTCGACGCGCTCTTCGCCGGCACCGCCAGACTCACCGACCGGGTCGAGGACCACATGTCCCCGCCGCTGCCCACCATCGGCTCGACCGAGGACGCCCGCGACGCGGTCGCGCTGCTCGAGAACGCCGACGCGGTCCTGGTCCAGGAGGACGGGAAGCCGGTCGGCGTGCTGACCCGCCAGGACCTGTTGGCGTTCCTGGCCCGCTAGGAGATCCCGGAATATCCTCGACCGAGATGACGGCGGCTCGGGCCAGAACGGGGAGGCCGGGATGCGCACGAATCGAGACGGACGACGCAGGGTGGCCTTGTGGTGCGCCGGGGCGGCACTGCTGCTGGCTGCCTGTGCCGACGACGAGCCTGAGGCCGCGGCGCCCGACCAGCAGGACGAAGCGACGAGCAGCGAGTCCGGCCCGCAGACCCGGTTCGCCGGCAACGGGATCACCGGCTGCGAGGCGTTGGACATCGCCGAGGAGCTCCCCGCAGACGACCTGGTCGGCTCCTGGGGCTACATCAACACCGTCTGGTTCTACGAGGGCGACAACTCCTTCGCCTACACCACCGGCACCCTTGAGCTGGGCGAGGACGGCCGGTGGGACGGCTCGCGCAAGGCGGACAACTTGAGCGGAACCGCGAACGGGCCCGGGGACTGGGACTTCGACGGCCGATCACTCGTGCTCACCTACGACGACGGCTCGGACGCCGAGAGCTACGACGCCGTGCTGGTCTCCGACCAGGTCGACGGCGACGGAAGCACGTTCCGGGCGTTGAGCCTCGTCATCGACTACGGCGCCGAGGGCTGCCTGGTGCACACCCTGGGTACGTCGGACTGACTACTGCTCCTGGTCGGTGGGCCGCACCAGCACCTCGTTGACCGCCATGTGCCGGGGACGGGTGACCACGAACGTGATCACGTCGGCGATGTCCTGCGCCTCGAGCCGGGTCATCTGCGCGAAGCGCTGCCGGAGACCGACCTGGACCTCCTCGCGGTTGTGGCTGGCCAGCTCGGTGGACACCGCGCCCGGCTCGACCAGCGACGACCTCAGCCCACGCGCGGTGAACTCCAGGCGGATGCCTTCGCTGAACGCGCCGAGGGCGTGCTTGCTGGCGTTGTAGACGCCGCTGCCGCTGCGCACCACCCGGCCGGCGACCGAGGAGATGTTGACCAGGTCGGCGACTCCGCGCGGACCGTTCTCGGCACCCTCGAGGAGGTGGGGGAGTGCCGCCTTGGCGACGTACATCGCGCCCATGACGTTGAGATGGATCATCCGCTCCCACTCTTCGATCGGCGCGTCCGCCATCGGGCCGAGCAGCATCACTCCGGCGTTGTTGACGACGATGTCGAGGACACCGAGCTCGGCCACAGTCCTGGCCACGGCCTGCTCGGCCGCCTCCCGGCCGGTCACGTCAGCCTCGACCACGAGGGCCGTCCCGCCGGCGTCGCTGATCTGTCCGGCTAGGGCCTCCAGCCGGTCCGCCCGGCGGGCCACCAGCGCCACCTTCGCCCCGAGGCCGGCCAGCACCGCGGCTGTCGCCTCACCGATCCCGCTCGACGCGCCGGTGACCAGCGCGACCGACCCCTTCAGCTCTGTCTGTGCCATGCCGGCCAGCCTAGGGAGTGCTCTAGAGTGAGAACACGTTCTAGTTTGTGACGGGTGAGGTGGCGATGAGCGCAAGGGCAGCGGTCGAGGGGTGGTTCACCACCGGCGACGACCCGACACTGCTCGGGTCGCGGTGCACGACGTGCGCGACCGTCTACTTCCCGCCCACCCCCGCCGATCGAGCCGGCTTCTGCCGCAACCCGACCTGTGATGGCGAGGAGTTCGAGACCGCCGAGCTGTCCCGGCGCGGCCGGGTGTGGAGCTACACCGACGCGCAGTACCAGCCCCCGGCGCCGTACGTCGCCCGCACCGACCCCTACCAACCCTTCGCGCTGGCCGCGGTCGAGCTGCCGGAGGGGATCACGGTGCTCGGCCAGGTCGCGGACGGCTACGGCGTCGCCGACCTGAGGGTGGGCGCCGAGGTCGAGCTGGTGGTCGAACCGCTCGACGACGAGCTGCTCGTGTGGCGCTGGAAGCCAGTCGTGGAACTCGGCGAGGAGGCGGACCAGTGAGCACCGACATCGCTGTGCTCGGGGTCGGCATGCACCCGTGGGGCAAGTGGGGCCGGCCCTTCACCGAGTACGGCGTGCACGCGGCCCGGGCAGCGCTCGACGACGCGGGGGTCGACTGGGGTGAGGTCGACCTGGTGGTCGGTGGCGAGACCGTGCGCAACGGCTACGCCGGCTACGTCGCCGGCGCCACCTTCGCGCAGGCGCTGGGCTGGAACGGCGCCCGCGTCGCCACGTCGTACGCCGCCTGCGCGACCGGCGCCCAGGCCCTCGACACCGCCCGGGCGCGGATCCTGGCCGGGTTGTCGGAGGTCGCCCTGGTCGTCGGCGCCGACACGACGCCCAAGGGCTTCCTGGCTCCCAACGCGGGAGAGCGGTGGGACGACCCGGACTGGCTACGGTTCCGGCTGCTCGGCATGACCAACCCGGCGTACTTCGCCCTCTACGCTCGGCGCCGGATGGACCTCTACGGAGCGACACCGGAGGACTTCGCGGCGGTCAAGGTGAAGAACGCGCGGCACGGGCTGGAGAACCCGAACGCCCGCTACCGCAAGGCGGTCAGCGTCGCGGACGTCCTGGACAGCGCGGTGGTGTCCGACCCGCTGCACCTGCTCGACATCTGCGCCACCAGCGACGGCGCGGCCGCGGTGGTCGTGAGCACGGTCGAGTACGCGAGGAAGGTCGGCCTGGACCGGCCGGTCCGGGTGAGTGCCGTCTCGACCGTCACGCCGACGTTCCCGAACACGATCTTGGACATGCCCAACATCTCGACCGACTCCCAGGCCGATGGCGTGCCGGAGCGGACCTTCAAGGAGTCGATCGCGCACGCGGCGTACGAGGAGGCCGGGATCTCACCGGAGGACGTCAGCCTGGCCGAGGTCTACGACCTCTCCACCGCGCTCGAGCTGGACTGGATGGAGGACCTCGGCCTGTGCAAGCGCGGCGAGGCCGAGACCCTGCTCCGCGCCCGCGAGACAACCGTCGGCGGCCGGATCCCGGTCAACCCCTCGGGCGGTCTGGCCTGCTTCGGCGAGGCGGTGCCGGCCCAGGCGCTGGCCCAGGTCTGCGAGGTGACCTGGCAGCTGCGCGGTCAGGCGACGGGCCGCCAGGTCGAGGGCGCGAGGGTCGGCATCACCGCCAACCAGGGACTGTTCGGCCACGGCTCGGCCGTGCTGCTGAGCGTCTGAGGCCATGAGCTTCGTCCTCGTCGACCGACCGGTCCCCGACGTCGCCGTCGTCACCCTCAACCGTCCGGAGCGGATGAACGCGATGGCCTTCGACGTGATGGTCCCGCTCCGCGCCGCCCTGCAGGAGCTCGGTGAGGACAACGCTGTCCGCGCGGTCGTGCTGACGGGTGCCGGCAAGGGCTTCTGCTCCGGTGCCGACCAGGAGTCGGCCGGTACGCCGCCCGGCGTGGCCGGGGTGACCCGGCCGACCTACGCCCTGCGCGCGATGGAGATGCTCGAGGACATCGTGCTCACGCTGCGCCGGCTGCACCAGCCGGTGATCGCGGCGATCAACGGTGCGGCCATCGGTGGCGGGCTGTGCCTGGCGCTGGCCTGCGACCTGCGCATCGCCGCGCCGGCGGCGTACTTCCGGGCCGCGGGGATCAACAACGGGCTCACCGCCAGCGAGCTCGGCCTCAGCTTCCTGCTGCCGCGCGCGGTGGGTTCCACCTGGGCCGCCGACCTGATGCTCACCGGCCGCGACCTTCGCGCGGAGGACGCCGAGAGGATCGGACTGGTCTCCTCGGTCCACGACGACGTGGTCGCCGCCGCAGTCGAGATCGGGCAGCGGATCGCGACGTTCTCGCAGCCCGGCGTCGAGCTCACCAAGAAGTCGCTGCACGCGGGAATCGCCGCCACCTCGCTGGAGACCTACCTGCACAGCGAGGGTCTCGGTCAGCTCTACCTGCGGCTGCTCACCGACAACTTCGAGGAAGCCACGAAGGCCCGCCAGGAAGGTCGGCCGCCGGTCTTTCGCGACGACCGCTGAGTTGGGAGTCTGAGAGTGGTCAGATGGGAACCATCCACTCAACGAGGAGACGACATGGCGATCCTGAACCCCTACCTGACGTTCCAGGGCAACGCCCGCGAGGCGATCGAGACCTACCGGGACGTTTTCGGCGGCGAGCTCAACATCATGACCTTCGGCGACATGGGCGCCGGCGAGCACGAGGGCAGCCCGATCCCGCCCGACGGCGTCATGCACGCGCAGCTGACCACCGACCAGGGCTTCACGCTGATGGCCTCCGACCCGCCTCCAGGGGACTCGGAGACCACCCCCAACGGCCACATCAGCCTGAGCGGGGACGGCGACGACGCCGACCTGCTCCGCGGCTACTTCGACAAGCTCGCCGAGGGCGGCCACATCGACGTGCCGCTCGAGAAGGCGCCGTGGGGCGACGAGTTCGGACAGGTGAAGGACAGGTTCGGGGTCAACTGGCTGGTCAACATCGCCGGGGCGGCCGCCCAGTAGGTCAGGACAGGACACCGTCCACGTATACCCACCGACCGCGGCGGCGCTCGAACCGGCTGCGCTCCCGTCGCGCTCCCGGGGTCCCGCCGCGCTCGTAGGACGCTTCGAACTCGACCTCACCGAGCTCGTCGTCCACGCCGCCGGCCACCACGTCGACCACGTCGAGCCCGGTCCAGGTGAGCTCCGGGTCGGGCTCGATGGTCTCCGGACGAGTGCGGGGGTGCCAGGTCCGGAACACGTGGTCGAGCTCGCCGCAGGCGTACGCCGCAAAGCGCGAGCGCATCAGCTCCTCGGCGGTCTCGGCCTCGGCCTGGCGGCGGTGCAAGCGCCCACAGCACGCGTCGTACCGCTCGGCCGAGCCGCACGGACAGTCCTTGACCAGCACAAGAGGCACGGTAGGCCCAGTCCAGTTGTTGCGGTGCTCGGTAGCGTGAAGGAGTGACATCTGCTCCCTCAGACCGCCCGAGCATCAGCACCGTCGGAGAGCTCCGCGCGTCCGGCCACGTCCAGAAGTCGCTGCGCACCGAGATGCGCGACAACCTGCTCGCCGCCCTGCGGACGGGCGAAGACCCCTGGCCCGGGCTGCACGGATTCGAGGACACCGTCATCCCCCAGCTCGAGCGGGCGCTGATCGCCGGCCACGACGTGGTGCTGCTCGGCGAACGCGGTCAGGGCAAGACTCGGCTGCTGCGCACCCTGGTCGGCCTCCTCGACGAGTGGACCCCGGTGATCGGCGGGTCCGAGCTCGGCGAGCACCCCTACGACCCGATCATCCATGAGTCGAAGCGCCGCGCCGGCGGGCTCGGCGACGACCTCCCGGTGGAGTGGCGACACCGCGACGAGCGGTACGCCGAGAAGCTGGCCACGCCGGACACCAGCGTCGCCGACCTGATCGGAGACGTGGACCCGATGAAGGTCGCCGAAGGTCGTTCGCTGGGCGACCCGGAGACCATCCACTTCGGGCTGATCCCGCGCAGCCACCGCGGCATCGTCGCGATCAACGAGCTGCCCGACCTGGCCGAGCGGATCCAGGTCGCGATGCTCAACGTGATGGAGGAGCGCGACATCCAGATCCGCGGCTACGTGCTGCGGCTGCCGCTCGACGTACTGGTGGTGGCCAGCGCGAACCCCGAGGACTACACCAACCGCGGCCGGATCATCACCCCGCTCAAGGACCGGTTCGGCGCCGAGATCCGGACCCACTACCCGACCGAGCTCGAGGACGAGATCGCAGTGATCCGGCAGGAAGCCGAGCTGCCCGGCGACCTGGTCGACGTACCGGACCACCTCGTCGAGATCCTGGCGCGGTTCACGCGCAACCTGCGGGAGTCGTCGTCGGTCGACCAGCGCTCGGGCGTGAGCGCGAGGTTCGCGATCGCCGGCGCGGAGACGGTGGCCGCGGCAGCCATCCACCGCGCCACCTCGCAGGGCGAGGACGAGGCGGTGGCACGGGTCGTGGACCTCGACACGGCAGTCGAGGTGCTCGGGGGCAAGATCGAGTTCGAGACCGGCGAGGAGGGTCGCGAGCTGGAGATCCTCCACCACCTGCTCCGCACCGCGACCGCCGAGACGGTCCGGCACGCCTTCCGTGGCCTCGACTTCGCGCTGCTGGTCGACGCGCTCGAGAGCGGGATGATGGTGACCACCGGCGAGCAGGTCTCGGCCCGCGACTTCCTGACCGGGCTGCCGGTGCTGGGGGAGTCGGAGCTGTACGACGAGATCTGCGACCGCCTCTATGAAGCCGAGGCGGCGCCACCAACGACGGCCAGCGCGCCGGTGCCATCGAGCTCGCCCTCGAGGGGCTCTACCTCGCCCGCAAGATCAGCAAGGAGACCGGAGGTGGCGAGACCGTCTATGGCTAGCCTGCACACCTCTCGCCGTGACTCCCGCTACGGGCCGTACGCCGGCGGCGACCCGCTCGCGCCGCCGGTCGACATAGCCGAGGCGCTGGACGCGATCGGCGCGGACGTGATGGCCGGGTACTCGCCCGAGCGCGCGATGCGGGAGTTCCTGCGTCGCGGTGGCCGCGACCAGCGCGGCCTCGACGAGCTGGCCCGCCGGGTCGCCGAGCGTCGTCGCGAGCTGCTGCAGCGGCACAACCTGGACGGAACGCTCCAGGAGATCAAGGAGCTCCTCGACCACGCGGTGCTGGAGGAGCGCAAGCAGCTGGCCCGTGACGTCGAGATGGACGACGGCGATCGGGCGCTGCGCGAGATGCAGCTCGACAACCTGCCCCCCAACACCGCGGCCGCCGTGAGCGAGCTGGCGTCGTACGACTGGCAGAGCCGGGAGGCGCGCGAGGACTACGAGAAGATCAAGGACCTCCTGGGCCGGGAGCTGCTCGACCAGCGGTTCGCCGGCATGAAGCAGGCTCTGGAGAACGCCACCGACGAGGACCGCGCCGCGATCAACGAGATGCTCGGCGACCTCAACGAGCTGCTCGAGAAGCGGAACCGGGGTGAGGACACCCAGCAGGACTTCGAGGAGTTCATGGCCAAGCACGGGGACTTCTTCCCGGAGAACCCACAGAACCTCGACGAGCTCCTCGACGCGATGGCCGCCCGCGCGGCGGCGGCCCAGCGGATGCTCAACTCGATGAGCCCCGAGCAGCGGGCCGAGCTGATGGCGCTCTCCCAGCAGGCCTTCGGCTCGCCGGCGCTGATGGAGGCGCTGTCCCGACTCGACGCCAACCTGCAGGCCCTGCGCCCCGGGGAGGACTGGTCAGGGTCGGAGCGGATGGAGGGCTCCGAGGGGCTCGGTCTGGGCGACGGCACGGGCGTCTTCCAGGACCTCGCCGACCTCGACGAGCTCGCGGAGGAGCTGTCGCAGTCCTACGGCGGCGCCCGGATGGACGACCTGGACCTCGACAAGCTCGCCCGCCAGCTCGGCGACGCCGCGGCCGTGGATGCGAAGACCCTGCAGGAGCTCGAGCGGGCCCTGCGCGACGGCGGCACCCTGCGTCGCGGCGCCGACGGCAACCTGCAGCTCACCCCGAAGGCGATGCGCCAGCTCGGCAGGGCGCTGCTGCGCGACGTGGCCGAGAAGATGTCGGGCCGACAGGGCCAGCGCGACCTGCGCCGCGCCGGCGCCGCCGGCGAGATGTCCGGTGCCACCCGCGAGTGGGCCTTCGGCGACACCGAGCCGTGGGACGTGCCGCGCACCATCTCCAACGCGGTGATCCGGACCGCCACCGAGGGCGAACTGCCGGTGGTTGAGGAGGGCGTTCTGCGCCCGTCTCGCCAGCCCAATTCTCGGCGAGGCGTACGTCTCTCGATCGAGGACGTCGAGGTCCAGGAGACCGAGGCCCGCACGCAGGCCTGCGTGGCGCTGCTGGTCGACACGTCGTTCTCGATGGCGATGGACGGCCGCTGGGTGCCGATGAAGCGGACTGCGCTCGCGCTGCACACGCTGATCCGGTCGCGGTTCCGCGGCGACGCGCTCCAGCTGATCGGCTTCGGGCGGCACGCCGAGGTCATGGAGATCGAGGAGCTCACCGCGCTCGACGCGATGTGGGACAAGGGCACCAACCTCCACCACGCCCTCCTGCTCGCGAACCGGCACTTCCGCAAGCACCCGCACGCCCAGCCGGTTCTCCTCGTCGTCACCGACGGCGAGCCGACGTCCCACCTCGAGCCGGACGGCGAGGTCTTCTTCTCCTACCCGCCGCACCCGCTGACCGTGGCGTACGCCGTCCGCGAGCTCGACAACGCCCGCCGGTTCGGCGCCCAGACCACGTTCTTCCGCCTCGGCGACGACCCCGGGCTGGCCCGGTTCGTCGACTCGATGGCCCAGCGCGTCGAGGGCCGGGTCGTGGCCCCCGAGCTCGACGACCTGGGCGCCGCCGTCGTCGGCTCCTACCTGGGGTCCCGCAGCCCCGGCGCCGGCGGCGCGATGCCCTACCGCGGTGGCTACGGCGACTGGTTCGGCGGCCGGGGGTTCTGGGTCGGGGACTGACCGCGCGCCCGGCCTCCGGTCAACCGACGTGCCGGCTCAATCATGCTTCGCAGCGGACGCGTCGACGCAGACGATTCCCTTGTTGCCGTCCTGGTCGGCGATCACAGTGAGCGAGGGCGCGTCGCTGTCATCGACGACGGTCCCACCCGCGGCCACGGCAGCGGCGATCCGTTGCTCGGCCACCTCGGGCGCAACATAGATCTCGATGTGGAACCGCTGACCCGGGGCCTGGTGTTCGTCGGCGTCCCCGAACCACAGGTTTGGCACCCGTCCCGTGGCATCCCGGATCTCGTCGCTGGGGGTCCCGCGGCCCTGGGCATCGGGGCTCCCGGTCAGTAGTGCGGCCCACACCGGGGCGATGGTCGCGGAGCGCGCCGTGTCTAGGCCGAGCTCGATGTCGCTGACCGAGGCCGGGTCGGCGTCAACATTGTGGTCAACGGCGATCTCGGTGATCCGTCGCGCGAGGTCGACGTCCAGCTGGGTCACCCATTCAAGACCGTGTTCGGTGCCTTCGTCGTCGCGGTAGATGGCGTCGTCGCTGACCAGCTTGAGGTCGACGTACCCCTTGCCGATGGACACGCTCGGGTGGTGGCCGAGCGCGTCGCCCGCCTCGCCCACCGCGGCGACGAACCGTGCGCCGGTGCCGAAGTCGTCGATCACGTAGCGCGCATGCAGTCCCTGGGCCAGCTTGCGCCAGTCCGTCAACTCGGCTTCGGCGATCTGTTCGCCCATCAACATGTCCATGGGCGGGGACCCTATCCCTGAACCAGCCCGCAGCACCGGGTCACCCACGCTCGAGGATGTCCTGGATCTCCTTCTGGCTCATGGTCGTCTCGGTGTGAAGCAGCCACTGGACGCCGAACGGGTCTCGCACCCGGCCCCACCGCCCGCCGAACGGCTGCTCGGACATCTCGAACACCACCTCACCGCCGGCATCGAGAACGGCCTGCGCCACGGTATCGGGGTCCTCGAGCACGACCTCGAGGATCGGGCCCGGTCCGGTCGGTGCCGGGTCGACGCTGTCGGCATCCTTCAGGGTGATGCGGGTGCCGAAGACCTCCATCTCCGCGAAGACCACGGCCCCTTCGACGTCGTATCGGGCGATCTGCGTCGCCCCGAGCACCCGCGCGTAGAAGTCGAGCGCCGAGTCGGCGTCTGCCAGCACGAGCTTGGGTCGCACCTGGTTCGTCGTCATCTCCCCAACGTGACACGGCGAACCGGCATCGTCTTGGACGAATGGGCACCACCGCGGCGGTCTCTCCCCGGAACCGGGCGCGCCGATGACCCCGCTCTCATCACTGTGGGGCGGGGTCTGGGGCGGGGTGGTCAGGGTTCGTGGTCGGCGGTGCCGAAGTGCTTCACGAAGGTGCGGGCCAGTCGACGTCGCTCCTCGTCGGGGGTGACGTCGATGGTGCCGGTGTGGTCGCGGAGGAACTGGTAGCCCAGGGGGCTTCGCCACAGGTAGACGCCGGGCTCGATGGTCACGTAGCTCCAGCAACCCACGGTCTTGGCGCGATGGTGGCCCCGACAGGCAGGAGCGAGGTTGCAGGAGCACGTCGGCCCGTCGTCGGCGTGGGGCACCCGGTGCTCGCAGTCGCACTGCTCGGCGGGACGGTTGCAGTAGGGCCAGGCACAGGTGACGTCCCTGAGCTGCGTCTGCTCCTTGAGCCGGTGTGGCGCTTCGTAGCAGTTGACGTGGATGTGATCCTCGAGGTCGAGCACCGGCTTGACGGTCACCTGGGTGTCGGGGTTGCCACACCAGGCCCGGACCTGCTCGGCCGTGATCGGTCCGTGGAGTCCTCGCACGCGGGCGAGCTCGCCGCCGGTTGCGGCGGCGCCGGTGACCGCCGCCTGGCTGAGGTGGACGTGCAGGACCACCGGACGGCGCGGCCGCTGCCTCGCTTCCGCTGGCGTGTCCGTCGTCAGGTCGAAGGCTTCTTGTCTCCTGGCCAGGTTGCCGGCCGCGATGGAGCGGCGTACGTCGAGGGACTCTGTGGAGCCCAGCCGGAGCTGCTGGCGGGCGTCGGCGGCGACGGCGGATTCGAGGTCGAGAGCGTCCGCCAGGTCGACGTCGCCGTCGATGTGCACGGTCCCGGCCACGGTGATCGCTGCGAGGTTGATGTCGAAGTGACGGGTCTCGGCGGCCGCGAGTCGTTCGGCCTCGGTGGCTTCGGGGTCGAAGCGGGCCTTGGCCTCGTTGATCAGCCGCTCCAGCTGCGCCGGCCCGATCTTGTGCGCGACCGGTGCGACGTGGCCGTCGACGAAGGCTGCGGCCGCCGGGGACAGGCACTGGGTGCGCTCGGCGATGAAGCAGAGTCGCCACGCCTGCAGCTCCCCGGCCTCCAACCGGCGCCAGCAGCGCCGGAGGCGGTAGAACGCCTCGACCGCTTGGGCGAGGTAGCGACGCCCCGACTCCGTCGAGCGACCGAGGGCTGCGGCGAACTCGCACACGGCGAACTCCGCCACCTCCGGGCACCCTTCCCCGCCGAGCGGGAGGCAGGACTCGTGCCACGCGTCCGCGGGGGCCACGAGCGAGTCGGTCGAGTGCAGCGCCGCCCACGTGGCGGCGGCTTGCAGAACGCCGCGAGCCGCGTCGTCCTCAGCCGCCTTCTGCGACCGCGCGACCCTCAGCACCGCGGCGGCGTCGTCGCACTCAGTGGGCTGGGCCGGGTCGAAGGTCGAGGTCATCGTGGGACCAACTCAACCACTGGCCACCGACAGTCGACGGCCCAGAATCCCGTTGTCCACAAGGGATTCCGGCTCTGTGATCGAATCGTGACGTGGACGCGACCGTCATCATCGTCAACGTCATCGGCTGGCTCGGCATGGCGCTTCTCATCGGCGCCTATGCCCTGGTCACCACCGGCCGGATCCTCGGGCCGAGCCTGACCTTCCAGCTGATGAACCTCGTCGGCGGCGGCTCGCTGATGGTCAACTCCGCCTACTACGGTGCCTGGCCGTCCGCCGCGCTCAACGTGGTGTGGGTGGTGATCGGGATCGTCGGCCTGGCCCGGGCTCGGCTGAGAGCGAGGGCCTCAGTCTGAGTGCAAGACCGCGGCGAGCTCCTCGATGCCGTCCATCAGCCGTGGACCGGGGCGGGCCCACATGCCGTCGGCATCGACGGCATGGACGATGACGCCCGGAGGCAGTAGGTCGTCTGCGACCAGCCGGTCGGCCTGCGCCTGGGCACCCGCACGGTCGTAGCCACAGGGCGCCACGACCACGACCTCCGGGCGGGCAGCCGCGACCGCGTCCCACGTGACGCGCACCGACTTCTCACCGGCCCGGCCGAGCACGCACTCGCCGCCGGCGAGCTCGACCATCTCGGGGATCCAGTGTCCGGGGGCGTACGGCGGGTCGGTCCACTCGAGCACCGCGACCCGGGGTCGCGGGCGGCCGGCCACCCGGGCCTCGGACCGTTGAGAGTCGACTCCGCAGCGAGTCGACCAGCTGGTCGGCTGCCGCCTCCCGGCCGGTGGCCTTCCCGAGCAGCAGCACCGAGTCGAGGACGTCCTCGAGGGTGTGCGGGTCGAGGGTCAGCACCTCCGCCCGGCACCCCAGGTGCGCCAGCGCGTCGTCCACGGTGGTGACGTCGACCGCGCAGACCGCGCACAGGTCCTGGGTCACGACCAGGGTCGGGTCCAGCGAACGCAGCGCGTCCGCCGCGAGGTGGTAGAGGTCGTCGCCGCGGGCGACCGCGGCCACGACGTACGCGTCGATCTCCGCTGGTGAGAGGCCATCGGGAAGAGCCGAGGTGGACACGACAGTGCGGCTGCGCGCCTCTGCCGGGGCGTCGCACTCGAAGGTCACGCCCACGACGTCGTCGCCGGCCCCGAGCTCGAAGAGGATCTCGGTGGTCGAGGGGAGCAGCGACACGATCCGCACGGGTCCCAACCTAGGGTGAGCCGGTGGACGACCCGACGCTCACCGTGCTGATGCTGCTGGGTCTGGCGGCGCTGGCGGCCGGCTTCGTCGACGCCGTGGTCGGTGGTGGCGGCCTGGTCCAGCTCCCCGCGCTGCTGCTCGGCCTGCCGCACGCGACGCCGATGCAGATCCTCGCGACCAACAAGCTCGCGTCCATCTGCGGCACGACGGTCAGCTCAGCGACGTACTACCGACGGATCAAGCCGGACCCGCGCACGTTCCTCCCGATGATGGTGCTGGCCTTCGCGGGCTCGTTCTGCGGTGCGCTGGTCGCGAGCCAGATCCCTCGCGAGGCCTTCGAGCCGATCGTGCTGGTCGCGCTCGTCGTGGTCGGTGGCTACGTGTTGCTCAAGCCGACCATCGGGTACGCCACGGCGCTGCGGTACGCCGGCCACCGGCACCTGGCCATGGCACTTGCGGTCGGCTTCGTCATCGGCTTCTACGACGGCGCGCTCGGGCCGGGCACCGGCAGCTTCCTGGTCTTCGCGCTGGTCGGCCTGCTCGGCTACTCCTTCCTCGAGGCCTCGGCCAAGGCTCGGCTGGCCAACTGGGCCACCAACCTCGGGGCCCTGGCGCTGTTCGTCCCGCAGGGCGCGGTGCTCTGGAAGGTCGGCCTGGTGATGGGTGCCTGCAACCTGGTCGGCGGGTACGTCGGCGCGCGCGTCGCCGTCTCGAGTGGCGCCCGGTTCGTGCGTGGCTTCTTCATCGTGGTCGTGTCGGCGTTCATCGTGCGGATCGGCGGAGGCGTCCTTGGTCTCTGGTGACTAGCCTCGGCCCGTGAGCCGGATGACGCCGTCGTGGCTGAGCGCCTTTCTCGACTTCCCCGGTGACACCTACGACGCCGGGGTGGCCTTCTGGGAGGACGTGACCGGCTTCGAGAGGTCGGCGCCGCGGGGCGAGCACGACGAGTTCGCCACCCTGCGACCGTCGGACGGTGACGACTACCTGCGGGTGCAGCGGGTCGGGGACGGGTCGCCCCGGGTGCACCTCGACGTCCATGTCGACGACCCGCGCGCGGCGTGGGACGAGGCCGGCCGGATCGGGGCCCGCCTCGTGGCCGACCACGGTGGCCACCTCATCCTCGCCTCGCCCGGCGGCCTCACCTTCTGCCTGGTCTCGCACCGCGCCGCCACCCGGCCCCGCCCGCGCACCTGGCCAGACGGCCACACGTCGTACGTCGACCAGGTCTGCATCGACATCCCGCCGAGCCGGTACGACGACGAGCTGGACTTCTGGCACGCACTGACCGGTTGGCAACGCCGGGATCCCAAGCCTGGCTCGGAATTCGGCCGGCTCACGCCCGGGCCCGACCAGCCGCTCCAGCTGCTGCTCCAGCGGCTGGACGACGAGCAGGACGCCGTCACCGCCCACCTCGACTGGTCGGCGTCCGACCGCGAGACCGAGGTGGCCGCGCACGTCGCCGCGGGTGCCGAGGTGCAGGGCCGCTTCGAAGGATGGACGGTGCTCCGCGACCCCGCCGGCCTGACCTACTGCGTCACCCGGCGCCGACCGGGGGACCGGCCGGAATGAACGACGAGGTCGCCAACCTGACCCGGTTCCTCGAGGAGAACCGGGCCGTCTTCCGCCGTAAGGCCGGCGGCCTGAACCATCACCAGCTCCAGCAGACGTTGTCGCCGTCCGACCTCACCGTCGGCGGGATGGTCAAGCACCTCACGTTCGTCGAGGACTGGTGGTTCGGACGCCACCTCTGCGACGCCCAGTCCGAGCCGTGGGTGTCGGTCGACTGGACGGCAGACCAGGACTGGGACTGGCACTCGGCTGCTGACGACACCGTCGAGGACCTCTGGTCAGGCTGGGAGGACGCGGTGGCCCGCTCCCGAGCCGCACTGGCCCACGACCCGCGGCCCGAGCGGGTCGCGCTGCGGCAGCACCCGCACCACCCCGAGCCGATCACGCTGCGGTGGATCCTCGGGCACATGATCGAGGAGTACGCGCGGCACAACGGCCACGCCGACCTGATCCGACAGTCGATCGACGGCCAGGTGGGAGATCGGTGACGATCCGCGTGATGACCGAGGAGGACTGGCCGCAGGTCTGGCCGTTCTTCGACGAGATCGTGCGGGCCGGCGAGACCTACGCCTACCCGACCGACCTCACCTCCGAGCAGGCCCGCGTCCTGTGGACCATGGTGCCGCCCGGCCAGACCGTCGTCCTCGAGGAGGACGGCCGGATCCTCGGCAGCGCCACCATGGGCCCGAACCGCCCCGGCCGCGGCAGCCACGTCGGCACCGCGTCGTTCATGGTCTCCAGCCTCGCCCGTGGGCGCGGCGTGGGCCACCGGCTGGGGGAGTACGTCGTGCAGTGGCACCGCGAGCAGGGCTTCCGGGCGATCCAGTTCAACGCGGTCGTCGAGACCAACGAGGCCGCCGTCCGCCTGTGGGAGGCGCTCGGCTTCCGGATCATCGGCACGGTGCCCGAGGCGTTCGACTCAGCCGCGCACGGGCTGGTCGGCCTGCACGTCATGCACCTGCCGCTGGACTGATCTCAATGGCGGGTCTCGGGCGAGGCGAAGCCCGGCAGGTACTCGGTGAGGATCGCGTTGAACGGCGCCTCTGCACCGAGCTGGCTGAGCACGCCGATGCCACCGAGCCAGGTGCGGTGGATGAGCAGGTACGACGGCGGCAGGTTGAGCTTCATCGCGATCGTGTAGGTGGGCTCCCGGGGGTTGTTGATGCGCTGGAACTGGGTGCGCATCCACTCCCGGGTGAACCGGAACCGCTCCACCTTGGTGGGCTCGACGAACGGTGAGAGGTAGTCGAGCAGCAGGTCGGGGTCGAGCCGGATCCGCTCCTTGATGAAACCTTCGTCGCGCAGCCCGTCCAGCAGCGCCTCGCGGTCCTCGAGCGCGGCGATCCGGATCAACGAGCCCATCGCCACGGGCAGGGCTCGCGACGGCAGCCGGGCCACTGCCCCGAAGTCCAGGATCCCGAGCCGGCCCGGGGAACCGTCGTCGTTCGGCAGGATCCGGAAGTTCCCGGGGTGCGGGTCGGCGTGCAGCATGCCGGTGCGCGCCGGGCCGTCGAAGAGGAACCGGACGAACAGCTCGCCGTAGTGGTCGCGCTCGGCCTGGGTGCCCTCCCGGATGATCGTTGCGAGCGAGTACGGGCTCTCCAGCCACTCGGTGACCAGGACCACGTCGCCCTGGGCCACGACGTCGGGCACCACGATCTGGGGATCGTCCCGGAACGCCTCGGCAAAGGTGCGCTGCGCCTCCGCCTCGAGCACGTAGTCGAGCTCGTCGACGGCGCGGGCCAACATCTCCTCGATCAACGGCTTGATGTCGACGCCCGGGACGAGCGGCGCCACCGTGCGGCCGAGCCGGGCCAGCTGGCGCAGGTCGGACATCAGCGCCTCACCGGCGCCCGGGTATTGCACCTTGACCGCGACCTCGCGGTCGTCGTGCCAGCGGCCCTTGTGCACCTGGCCGATGGAGGCCGCCGCAGTCGGGCCTCCGTCCAGCCAGACGAGCTGCTCCTTCCAGTCCGGGCCCAGGCTCGCGGCGAGCTGGTCACGCACGGTCTGGGTGGGCATTGGCGGCGCGGCGTCCTGCAGCCTGGTCAGCTGCTCCCGGTAGGGACCCGCCACCTCCTCGGGCAGCGCCGCCTCGAGCACGCTGAGCGCCTGCCCGAACTTCATCGCCCCACCCTTGAGCTCGCCCAGGGTCCGGAACAGCTGCTCGGCGGTCCGCTGCTGGATGTCGGTCAGCACCGTCTCGGCCTGGGCTCCCCCGAGCCGCTTCCCGAACCCGAGCGCGGTGCGCCCGGCGTACCCCAGCGGCAGCGCGGCCAAGCGGGCAGTGCGCGCTGCGGCCTTGCGAGGGAGGTCGGACACCCCTCCAGTCTCCCTGATGGGGCCCCGGAGGGTCACCGGCCTCGGGCTCACCCGAGCTGGCGGGCGTAGCCGTCGAGCAGCAGGTCGAGGGTGAACTCGAACTCGGTCTGGCTGTCGCACCAGCCGAGCATGTCGCCGTCGTTGTCGTGGACCTCGGCGGCGACCATCGCTGTCAGATGGGGGAGCGCCTCGGCCAGCGCGGTGGCCATCCTCGTCAGCGTTGCCTTCCTGGCCACCTCTCTCCAGGTGGCCCTCGACCCCGTCGGCGACGCCAGCAACGCCCAGTTGATGTATCTCGTGAGCGACAACCTGTGGGGTGTCGGCGCACTGTTCTTCGGGCTCTGGCTCGTCCCGATGGGCTGGTGCGTGCTCCGCTCCGGCTGGATGCCGCGAGCCCTGGGCTGGCCCCCGGTGCCGCCACGGTGGCGGACCTGCTGATCATCCCGGCCACCATCGGCGAGTTCTGGATGATCGCCTACCTGCTCAGCCGAGGTGTCGACCGGGCGCGGCTGCGTCGATGACCAGCGTGTAGACGCTCATCGCCCTCCGATCGGTACAGGTCCGGCTTGGCGCGTCCCTTGGACAACTTCACTCCCACGGCACACACTGGCACAGAGGTCGCCGGGGCCCGGACCTTGCCACCACATCGTCTGATGGCGCAGGGGCAACACCCTTGGGAGGACCAATGAGTGCGAACGACGAGCTGATGACTCCCGACGTCGGCGCGCCCGAGCCGGCCGAGCCTGACTCAGCGAGCGAGCAGACCGAGCCGACCGAGCCGACCGAGTCGACCGAGTCGACCGAGCAGACCGAGCAGACCGAGCCGACGGAGCCCGTCCCTGCCGTGGATGGCATGGCCCGACTTCTGGAGCTCGCCGGGCACAACGCCGACCAGCTCACGGCCGAGGCCCGGGCCGAGGCTGAGCAGCTGACGTCGGCCGCACAGGCCGAGGCCGACCGGCTGCTGAGCGAGGCGCGCGCCGAGGCCGAGCAGGTCCGCGCGGAGCTCGACGAGACGCGTAGCCAGGCGGAGCAGGAGATCGCGAGGCTGCGGCAGGTCGAGAAGGACCACCGCGAAAAGATGCAGTCGCACCTCCACCAGGTGTTGGCGCAGGTCGAGGACGACGCCGACAGCTGACGTCCTCCCGGCCCGCGGCTGAGCTCAGGCGGTGGCCGGGAACTTCACGCCGGTGTTGGCGTGGCACCGGTAGCCGAACGGGTTCTTGGCGAGGTACTGCTGGTGCTGGTCCTCGGCGTAGTAGTACGACGCCTCGCTGGCCGGGCGGATCTCGGTGGTGATCTCGCCGAGCCGCCGGCGCTCGAGCTCCTTGCCATAGACCGCGGTCAGCTCGCGGGCGGTCTGCTCCTGCTCGGGGGTGGTGAAGTAGATCGCCGAGCGGTACTGGGTGCCGACGTCGTTGCCCTGGCGGAAGCCCTGGGTGGGGTCGTGCACCTCGAAGAACGTCTTGACCAGGTCGGCGAACGAGACGACCTTCGGGTCGAAGACGATCCTGACGGCCTCGGTGTGGTTGGTGCGGCCGCTGCAGACCTCGTCGTACGTCGGGTGCGGCGTGGTGCCGCCGGCGTAGCCGACCGACGTCGACCAGACGCCCGGCGTCTTCCAGTAGATCTCCTCGGCCCCCCAGAAGCAGCCGAGGCCGAAGATCGCGACCTCGTGGCCCTCGGGCACGTCATCGGTCATCACCGGCGCGTCGAGCACCCGGTGTCGGGCGGGCATCGAGAAGGGGCGCTCGGAGCGGCCGGCCAGCAGCTGGTCGGGCTCGACAAGGGCGGACTTGTGGCGGGAGAAGATGGACACGAGCTCTCCTTCTGATTCTGCGGGCCGAGACACGGTCCCTGCACAGTGTCCAACACCCCCGGTGAGCGTTACGTTCCCGCGGGCATACGCTCGCCGGGTGACCCAGGAGCATCGACTGAAGTCTGGTTTCGAGACGCGTGCGATCCACGCCGGCTACGAGCCCGACCCCACGACCGGAGCGGTGATCCCGCCCATCTTCGCGACCTCCACCTACAAGCAGGACGGCGTGGGCGGGCTGCGCGGCGGCTACGAGTACAGCCGCTCCGCCAACCCCACCCGCACCGCGCTCGAGGGCAACATCGCGGCGCTGGAGGAGGGCGAGCGGGGGTACGCGTTCGCCTCCGGCCTCGCCGCCGAGGACACCCTGGTCCGGGCACTGCTCGACCCGGGCGACCACGTGGTGCTCCCCAACGACGCGTACGGCGGCACCCATCGCCTCTTCGACAAGGTGATCCAGCGCTGGGGTGTCGCGCACACCCCCGTCGCGCTCTCCGACGTCGACGCGGTCCGAGGCGCGATGACGCCGGAGACGAAGCTGGTCTGGGTCGAGACGCCCACCAACCCGCTGCTCGGCATCGCCGACATCGAGGCGCTGGCCGCGGTCGCGCACGAGGGCGGCGCGCTGCTCGTCGTCGACAACACCTTCGCGACGCCGTACCTCCAACGACCGCTCACCCTCGGCGCCGACGTGGTGGTGCACTCCACGACCAAGTACGCCGGCGGCCACTCCGACGTCGTCGGGGGAGCGGTCGTCGTCCGCGACCTCGACCTGGCCGAGAAGGTCGGCTACCACCAGAACGCCATGGGCGCGGTCGCCGGGCCGTTCGACGCCTGGCTGGTGCTGCGCGGGCTCAAGACGCTCGCGGTCCGGATGGAGCGGCACTGCGACAACGCCGAGAAGGTCGTCGAGTTCCTGACCCAGCACCCGCAGGTCGGCCACGTCTACTACCCCGGGCTGCCCGAGCACCCGGGCCACGACGTGGCCGCCCGGCAGATGGCGCGGTTCGGCGGGATGGTGTCGTTCCGCGTCACCGGCGGTGAGGAGCAGGCCCTGTCGGTCTGCGACCGGACCGAGGTGTTCACGCTCGCCGAGTCGCTGGGCGGCATCGAGTCGCTCATCGAGCACCCGGGCCGGATGACCCACGCCAGCGTGGCCGGCACCGAGCTCGAGGTACCGGCCGACCTGATCCGGCTCAGCGTCGGCATCGAGACCGTCGACGACCTGATCGCCGACCTCGACCGCGCCCTCGGTGGCTGAGGAGGTCGCGGTCTGCGTCGACTTCGGATCGACGTTCACCAAAGCGCTCCTCGTCGACCTCGCCCAGGGCAGGGTGCTGTGCCGGCGCGGAGCACCGCACCACTCTCGAGACCGACGTCCTCGACGGGTACGACGCCTGCCTGGCCCTGCTGTCCGGCGTCGATGGTCGAGCCTTGACCGCCGAGGTGCTCGCCTGCTCCAGCGCCGGCGGCGGGCTGAGGATCGCGGTGGTCGGCAACGAGGAGCTCGTCACCGCTGAGGCCGGTCGCCGGGTCGCGCTCTCGAGCGGGGGCAAGGTGGTCACCGTGCGTGCGGTCGCGCAGGGCCACGGCCTCGATCTGACCGCCGACGCCCCCGACGTCGTGCTGCTGACCGGCGGCACCGACGGCGGCAACAGCGAGGTGATCCTCCGGGCGGCCCGCGAACTGGTGCAAGCGGGCTGGCGCGGCCCGGTCGTGGTCGCCGGCAACGTGGACGCCCGGGACGAGGTCGCCGCCATCCTGGCCGACGTCCCGCACGTGCTCGCCGACAACGTCGTCCCGCAGATCGGGGTGCTGGCGCCCGGATCTGCGCGAGCCGCGATTCGCGAGGTCTTCCTGTCCCACGTGATCGGCGGCAAGCACCTGTCGCAACGCGAGGACTTCACGGCCATGGTCCGCGGCGCCACGCCCGACGTCGTCCTGACCGGCGTCGAGCTCCTGGCCCGGGCTGTGGGCGAGGTGGTGGTCGTCGACGTCGGCGGCGCGACCACGGACGTGCACTCCGTCGTCGAGGTCGATCCCGAACAGGGCGCCGTCGAAGGAGGGCTGGCCCGCGACGTGGTTGCCCCGACCCCGGTCAACCGCACGGTCGAGGGTGACCTCGGGATGCGGTGGTCGGCGGTCTCCACGGTCGAGGAGGCCGGGCTGCCCGACCTCGCGGAGGCCGCCTGGCGCAGGCACGAGGACCCCGGGTTCCTGCCCGTCACCGAGGGGGACCACGCCGCGGACGAGGCCATCGCCCGGGCTGCGGTCTCCCTCGCGCTGCGTCGCCACGCCGGCCGCTCGCGGGTGGTGGTCAGCCCCGAGGGCCGGGTCGTCGAGCGCACCGGTGTCGACCTGCGCGAGGTCGACCTGGTCGTCGGTTCCGGCGGGGTGCTGCGCCATGGCCGCCCGGGTGTGGCCGAGCGGGTCCTCGGGCCCAGCGTCGGCGTGCACGACGACTGGCAGCTGCCGGAACGTGCGCGGGTGGTGGTCGACACCGACTACGTGCTGGCCGCGGCCGGGTTGCTGGCCGCTGAGCACCCCGACGCGGCGTACCGGCTGCTCACCGGGCTCGTGGATACCCTGACCGCGTGAGCGACCAGGACGGTGCCCAGGAGGGTGCCCAGCAGGTCGCCACGGAACCCATCGCGAAGGTGTCGCCTCCCGGCTCGCCCACCAGTGGGCCGCGATGCGCCGCCACGAGCACGAGCCGGAGCCGATCGAGATCGCGGCCGGGGCCTCGAACTTCAGCCGCGCCGAGGTGCCGTACGGCGTCGACCTGGCGGCCGCCTGGTCGTGGCGCCTCCTGGTCATCGCGGCTGCCGCGGCGCTGCTGGGATACCTGATCTCGTTCCTCGCGGTGATGGTCATCCCGGTGGTGGTGGCGCTGCTGATCTCCGCGCTGGTCGTGCCGGTCGTCGACTGGCTGGTCCGGCACGGCGTACGCCGGAGCCTCGCCGCGATCATGGTCGTCATCTTCACGATCGCCTCGGTGGGAGCGCTGCTCTCGTTCGCCGGGCAGCAGGTGGCCAACGGCGCCAGCGACCTCGCCGACCAGACCGTGGCCGGCCTCCAGGAGATCAAGGACTGGCTGCGCGACGGGCCGCTGAACGCCAGCGACTCGCAGATCGACAAGTACATCAAGAGCATCCAGGACGCGATCACCGAGCAGTCCGGCGAGGGGGGCCTCGTCAAGAACGTCACCGAGGTCGGCACCGCGGTTGGCCACGTGCTGGCCGGGTTCTTCATCGTGCTCTTCTCGACCTACTTCTTCCTGGCCGACGGCAACCGGATCTGGGCCTGGGTGGTCCGGCTCTCGCCCAGGGCTGCTCGCGAGCGTGTGGACAGCTCGGGCCGGGTCGCCTGGATCTCGCTGACCCAGTTCGTGCGGGCCACCGTCATCGTGGCCGCGACCGACGGCATCCTGATCGGTGCCGGAGCGGCGATCATCGGGGTGCCGTTCTCGCTGGCCATCGGCGTCCTGGTCTTCCTCGGCGCCTTCGTGCCGATCGTCGGCGCGACCGTGGCCGGTACGGTCGCCATCCTGGTGGCGCTGGTCGACCAAGGGCCGGTGAAGGCGCTGATCATGCTGGCTATCGTCATCGGCGTGCAGCAGCTCGAAGGACACGTGCTGCAGCCGTTCCTGATGGGCCGCTGGGTCTCGGTGCATCCGCTGGGCGTCATCCTGGCCATCGCCGCTGGTGTGCTCACGGCCGGCGTGGCCGGTGCCCTGGTCGCGGTCCCCCTGGCTGCCGCTGTCAACGCCGTCGTGCAGCACCTCGCCGCCTACACCGAACCAGGGGACGATCCCGTCGAGGAGCTGGCCGAGGACTACGTCGAGACCGGGGACACCTCGCGCGTCGAGGAAGAGCCGCCGGACCGTCCCGACGAGCCCGGCACCTCCGATGACCCGGACGACGGAGCCGTCGGTGGCTGACGCTCCACCCCAGGTGGCCCTGGCCGACGTCGAGGCGGCCCGCGTGCTGATCCGCGACGTCGCCATCGATGACCCCGATGGAGCAGTCGCGCTGGCTCTCCGCGCTGGTCGGCGGCCCGGTCTGGCTCAAGTGCGAGAACCTCCAGCGCACCGGGTCGTTCAAGATCCGCGGCGCCTACGTGCGGATCTCCCGGCTCAACGCCGAGGAGCGCGCTCGCGGCGTCGTTGCCGCCTCCGCCGGCAACCACGCCCAGGGCGTCGCGCTGGCCGCGCAGCTGCTGGGCATCCGGTCGACGGTGTACATGCCCGAGGGCGCGCCGATCCCCAAGGAGAAGGCGACCCGGGGGTACGGCGCCGACGTGGTCTTCGAGGGCGCCGTGCTCGAGGAGGCGCTGGCCGGCGCGCGGCGGTTCGCCGACGAGACCGGCGCGGTGCTGATCCACCCCTTCGACCACGCCGACATCGTCGCCGGCGCAGGGCACGCTCGGGCTCGAGGTGCTCGAGCAGGCACCCGACGTGCAGACCGTGCTGGTCCCGACCGGCGGCGGCGGACTGCTGGCCGGGGTCGCGATCGCGGTCAAGGCGCTGCGACCCGACGCCCGGGTGGTCGGCGTCCAGGCCGCCGGTGCGGCGGCGTACCCCGCCTCGCTGGAGCAGGGCCACCCGGTCCCGCTGGCGTCGATGAAGACGATGGCCGACGGCATCGCGGTCGGCCTGCCGGGGGAGATCACCTTCGCTGCGGTCCGCGACCACGTCGACGAGATGCGCACCGTCTCCGAGGACTCCCTGTCCCGGGCGTTGCTGGCGATCGTGGAGCGCGCCAAGCAGGTGGTCGAGCCCGCCGGTGCGGCAGCGGTCGCGGCGCTGCTCGACAGCCCGCACGACTTCCCGACGCCGGCCGTGGCGGTGCTCTCCGGCGGCAACATCGATCCGCTGCTGCTCGGCAAGGTGATCCGGCACGGCATGGCCGCGGGCGGTCGCTACCTCAACCTGCACGTCACCATCCCCGACGTACCCGGCGGGCTCGCCCAGCTGCTCACCGAGGTCGGCGCCTCCGGCGCGAACGTGCTCGAGGTCATGCACGAGCGGATCTCCCCGCAGCTGCACCTCGACGAGGTCGAGGTGCACCTCCAGCTCGAGACCCGTGGCGACCAGCATGCCGAGCAGGTCCTGATCCGGCTGCGCGAGCGCGGCTACCGGGTCATCGAGTAGTCGACGTCAATCCTTGTAGGGCGACGCCGAGATGACCTCGACCTTGTTGGTGCGGCCGTTGGGCCCGGTGAACTCGACGACGGCCCCGGTCTCGGCGCCGAGCAGCGCCGCGCCCAGGGGAGCCTGGGGGGAGTAGACGGTGAGCCCGTCGACGTACTCCTCGTTCTCCCGGGCGCCGAGCAGGAACGTCTCCGCCTCGCCGTCGCTGTCACCCTCGAACTTGTAGGTCACGTCCTTGCCCGCGGACACGCGGCCGTCGTCGGCCGGCACCGTGGTGTCGGCGTGCTCGAGGACGTACTCGAGCTGGAGGATCTGACCGTTGAGCTTGCCCTGCTCCTCGCGGGCGGCGTGGTAGCCGCCGTTCTCGCTGAGGTCGCCCTCGTCGCGGGCGGCGCTGATCCGGTCGACGATGTCTTGGCGCCTGGGGCCCTTCATGGTCCTCCAGCTCGGCGCTCAGCTGGTCGAAGGCCTTCTGGGTCAGCCAGATCGGGCCCTGCTCGGTCTGCTGAGTCATGGGTGTACTCCTGCGGTGTCTCGTCGATGGATCGGTGAGCGTTTCGTACCCGGGTCGAGATGGGGTCACGCCACGTCTGGGCGGTCGGTCCTGACGGCCGGTGGAACGGCGACGCGGGACGACCAGACGGACCACTCTAACTTGCGGACGGCCCAACGCTAAGTCGAGCGGCTCAGCGCGGTCGGTCCTGACCCGGCGCCGTGCAGCCGAGCGACTCGACCGAGGTGGCCCGCCGGTCGGTGCGGATCGTCTGCACCTGGCGGCGGCCCAGGCTCGGGTCCGGCGTGAAGGTGAGCTCGCCCACGGTGGTGTGGTCCTCGGCGTAGGCGCGCAGCGTGCACGACGCCTTCACGTCGGCCGCGTCGAGAGCGACGACGAGGACCGCGGTCACGGAGTGGTCGTCCTCGACCGAGAAGCCCTCGAGCTCGGAGGTCACGCTCGGCGTCGAGTGGTCGTAGGCCGTCCAGGCCAGCCACACGCCGAAGACCAGCACCAGGACGGCGCAGGCCCCGACCAGCGCGCGACGACGCCACGCCGAAGGCACGCCGTACCGCTCGGCCATGGTGTCCTGCGCGCTCACCCAGTCAGCCTGACACCTAGAGTTGACTGGTGCCCGCACCCCCCCAGCCAGGACCTCGCGCGGGGTTCCGCCTCATGCACGTGCACGCCCACCCCGACGACGAGTCGAGCAAGGGGGCCGCGTCGACCGCGATGTACGTCGCCGAGGGTGTCGACGTGCACGTCGCCACCTGCACCGGCGGCGAGCGGGGCTCGATCCTGAACCCCAAGATGGAGCGCCCCGACGTCCTCGAGAACATCACCGAGATCCGGCGCCAGGAGATGGAGCGGGCCCGCGACATCCTCGGCGTACGACAGGACTGGCTCGGCTTCGTCGACTCCGGCTGGCCCGAGGGGGACCCCAAGCCGCCGCTGCCGGAGGGGTGCTTCGCGCTGGTGCCGCTCGAGGAGGCGGCGGCGCCGCTGGTCCGGCTGATCCGTGAGTTCCGGCCGCACGTGATGACGACCTACGACGAGCGCGGCGGCTACCCCCACCCCGACCACGTCAAGACCCACGAGATCTCCGTGGAGGCGTTCGCCGCGGCCGCCGACCCCGAGCGCTACCCCGAGCTCGGTGAGCCGTGGCAGGTGCTGAAGCTCTACTACCACCACTCGTTCAACCGCCCCCGGATGCAGGCGATCCACGACGCGATGCTCGCCCACGGGCTCGAGTCGCCGTGGGCGGAGCGGCTCAAGGAGTGGAAGGAGGAGCCGGAGTGGGACGCCCGGATCACCACCCGGGTGCCGTGCGCCGACTACTTCGGGGTGCGCGACCAGGCCCTGCTCGCCCATGCGACCCAGATCGACCCGGACGGGTTCTGGTTCGCGATCCCGCGCGAGCTGCAGGTCGACGTCTGGCCGACCGAGGACTACGAGCTCGTGACCAGCCATGTGGACAGCCCGCTGCCCGAGGACGACCTCTTCGCCGGCATCCAGGATCCCGCCTGAGACAATGGTGCACATGGTGGTCTCCGAGGCTGTGCTGATCGTCCTCCAGCTGGCAGACGAGACGCCGAAGCCCGAGGACGTGACGGCTGGCTGGACGGCGTTGGTCCTGTTCCTCCTGCTGGCGCTGGCCGTCGTGCTGCTGGGGTTCAGCCTGACCAAGCAGCTGCGCAAGGCCCAGGCCGCCAAGGACGCCGGCGTCTACGGCGACGACCCCACCACCCCGGACACGGACGCCGACTCGGAGCCCGAGAAGCACTCCACGCCGTAGTGGAGGCGACACCCAAGCTGGTCCCGGTCCGGGAGCCCGCGCGAGCCGAGGGCGTCGTACTCGTCCTGCACGGCGGGGCGTCCCGGGGCGACCGGGTGATGGTCAGCCCGACCCAGCTCTCGGTGATCCGCATGATCCCGACCGCCAGAGCGATCGCTCGCGGCGGCCGCGGTCGCCTGGCCGTCTACCGACTGCTCAACTCCTACCGCGGCTGGGACTCCGAGCACACGCCGGTGGTCGACACCGACTGGGCGGTCGAGCAGGTGCGGACGCGGTACGCAGGGGTGCCGGTCGGGCTGGTCGGCCACTCCCTCGGCGGTCGCGCGGCCCTCGTGGCCGGCGACAACCCCGCGGTCCGCTCAGTGGTCGCGCTGAACCCGTGGCTCTACCCGACCGAGGACGTTGACCTCCCCGGCCGACGGGTCCTGTTCGTGCACGGGCGGCGCGACCGGATCGCCTTGCCGCAGCACGCCGAGGCCGTCGCGCGCCGGCTGTCTCGGCACACCGACGTCGGCTTCATCTGGATCCCCGAGGGCAAGCACGCCATGCTCCGCCACGGCCGCGACTTCGACCAGTACGCCGCCCAGTTCACCGCCGCCGTGCTGCTGGACGACCCCGCGCTCGCGTCCGGACCAGTGAGCCGTGTCCTGGCTGGCGAAGCCTGGGTCACCGTCTGAGCCCCTCAACCAGGGGGTTCGCCGATCCCTGCCGCCGCGTCGGCGTACCGCCGGAGCAGGTGGCTCCAGTCGCCGTACTTGGCGCGGGCTGCGGCGTTGTCGTCGGTCCACCCGCCGTGCTCGAAGTCGACGCGGGCGCCGGTCTCCTCGGTGGTGAAGTCCGCCTCGATGGTCGAGGGGTGCGCGGGGAGGGAGTCGGCGTCCGGCGTGTACGTCGGGTCCCACCACGACCCCATCCCGAGGCTGAACACCTCGAAGGCCACCTCCGGCGACGCAGCGACGGTGACCGAGTGCCGGATCGGATCCATGCGCCACTTCGACCACGCCACCTCACCCATGCCCGGCCACCTGACACGCTGGCTCCATGGCCAACCGCCTGACCGACGCGACCTCGCCGTACCTCCTGCAGCACGCGGACAACCCGGTCGACTGGTGGGAGTGGGAGCCGGCTGCGTTCGAGGAGGCGCGGCGGCGCAACGTGCCGGTGCTGCTGAGCATCGGGTACGCCGCCTGCCACTGGTGCCACGTGATGGCCCACGAGTCCTTCGAGGACGAGGTGACAGCGGCGTACCTCAACGAGCACTTCGTGAGCATCAAGGTCGACCGCGAGGAGCGACCGGACGTGGACGCGGTCTACATGGATGCGACCACGTCGATGACCGGGCACGGCGGGTGGCCGATGACCTGCGTGCTCGACCACGACGGCAACCCGTTCTTCGCCGGCACCTACTTCCCCGACCAGCCACGGCACGGGTCGCCGTCGTTCCGCCAGGTGCTCGAGGCGCTCGTCGACGCGTGGGAGCACAAGGGCGACGACGTACGACGGGTCGCCGGCAAGCTCCGCGAGCACCTGGCCCGGCAGACCGCCATGGCCGCGGGCGTGATCACCGAGGAGACGCTGAGCCGTGCGGTCGAGCTGCTCCAGCGCGAGTACGACGGGGTCAACGGCGGGTTCGGCACCGCGCCGAAGTTCCCGCCGTCGATGGTGCTGGAGTTCCTCCGCCGCCGGGGTGACCGGCCGATGCTCCTGGGCACGCTCGAAGCGATGGCTCGAGGCGGGATCTACGACCAGCTGGGCGGCGGCTTCGCGCGCTACTCCGTCGACGCGTCGTGGGTGGTGCCCCACTTCGAGAAGATGCTCTACGACAACGCCCAGCTGCTCGGGCTCTACGCGCGGGTCGGGGGTCCGCTCTGCGACCGGGTCGCCCGCGAGACCGCCGACTTCATGCTCCGCGAGCTGCGCACCGCCGAGGGCGGGTTCGCCTCCGCTCTGGACGCGGACAGCGAGGGCGTCGAGGGCAAGTTCTACGCCTGGTCACCCCAGGAGCTGATCGAGGTGCTCGGCCCGGACGACGGCGCCTGGGCGGCCCGGGTGCTCGCGGTGACGGACGCCGGCACCTTCGAGCACGGCAGCTCCACCCTGCAGCGGCTGGTCGAGCCGGACACTGCGGAGGACCTCGCCCGGCTCGACGAGGTCCGCCGACGGCTGCTCGACGCGCGGGCGCAGCGGGTCCGCCCGGCTCGCGACGACAAGGTGGTCGCGGCCTGGAACGGCCTGGCCATCACCGGCCTCTGCGACGCCGGCCTGGGCCTCGGCGAGCCGGGGTACGTCGATGCCGCGGTCGCCGCCGGCATGCTGCTGGTCGACCTCCACCTCACCGGGTCCGGGCTGCTCCGCGTCTCGAGGGACGGCGTCGCCGGCCGGCACGCCGGCGTCCTGGAGGACCACGGGTGCGTGGCGTCGGGCTTCCTCGCGCTCGCCCAGGCCACCGGCGACCCCGCCTGGCTGGAGCGGGCGACCCGGGTGGTCGACGACGCGCTCGACCGGTTCCGCGCCGACGACGGCGGCTTCTTCGACACCGCCTCAGACGCGGAGGTGCTGGTGGCGCGGCCGCGGGACCCGTCCGACAACGCCAGCCCGTCCGGCCTCTCCTCGATGGTGCATGCGCTGGTCGACGCGCACGCACTGACCGGCCAGGGGCGCTACCGCACCGCCGCCGAGGAAGCGCTGGCCACGGTCGCGGCGCTGGCCGACAAGGCGCCGCGCTTCGCCGGCTGGTCGATGGCCGCGGCGCAGACGATGAGCGATGGCGGCCCGCTCGAGGTCGCTGTGGTCGGTCCCGCCGGCCCCGAGCGAGACGCCCTCGCCCAGGTCGCGCGGCGGCACCCGGGTGCGGTGGTCGTGGTCGCCGACGGCCCACGCGACGACATCCCGCTGCTCGCCGACCGGGTGCCGGTTGGGGGCCGCGCTGCGGCGTACGTCTGTCGCGGTCAGGTCTGCGAGCGCCCGGTCACCGAGGTGGACGACCTTCAGGCGGCGTTGACCCGGGAGTAGGTTCGCCGCATGGCGGACCAGACCTATGACTACGTGATCGTCGGCGCCGGCAGCGCCGGCGCGGTGCTGGCGGCGCGGCTGACCGAGGACCCGAAGGTCACCGTCTGTCTCCTCGAGGCCGGGGGCGAGGTCGACGCGGACGAGGTGATCATCCCGGCGGCGTTCCCGAGCCTGTTCAAGACGCGGTGGGACTGGAACTACTCGACCACCGAGCAGAAGCAGCTGCACGGGCGCCGCGCCTACTGGCCGCGGATGAAGGCGCTCGGCGGCTGCTCGTCGATGAACGCGATGATCTACATCCGCGGCAACCACACCGACTACGACACCTGGCGCGACCAGTACGGCGCGGCCGGGTGGGGCTTCGACGACGTGCTGCCCTACTTCGTGAAGTCCGAGGCGAACACCAGGCTGGGCGCCCCCCTGCACGGCCAGGACGGACCGCTGCACGTCGAGGACCGGGTCTTCACCCACGAGCTCAGCCACGCCTTCGTCGACAGTGCGGTCAGCGCCGGCCACAAGCCGACCGACGACTTCAACGGCGTCACTCAGGAGGGCGCGGGTCTCTACCAGGTGACCTGCCGCAAGGGGCGGCGCTGGTCGACCAACGACGCCTACCTGAAGCCCGCTCGCAGTCGCGCCAACCTCACCGTGACCACAGGCGCACTTGCGGCGCGGGTCGAGCTGCAGGGCGAGCGCGCGACCGGGGTGAGCTTCCGGCAGGCCGGCCGCGACCACACCGTGACCGCCCGCCGCGAGGTGCTGCTCTGCGGCGGCTCGATCAACAGCCCGCAGCTGCTGCTCCTCTCCGGCATCGGTCCGGCCAGCCACCTCGCCGAGGTCGGCGTCGAGGGCCGGGTCGACCTGCCCGGCGTCGGCGCCAACCTCCAGGACCACCCGGTCGTCCCGCTGCTCTGGTACACCCACGGCGCCAGCGACCTGGCCCAGCTCAACAACGTGCGCAACTTCGCCCGCTGGAAGGTCCGGGGCACGGGCCCCCTCGCGTCCAACATCGGCGAGGCCGGGGCGTTCTTCGCCAGCCGCGACGGGCTGCCCGCCCCGGACCTGCAGATCCACATGGCGCCGGCCGGGTTCTACGACAACGGCCTGCACGAGCCGACCAGCCCGATGGTGACCACCGCGCCGACGCTGGTGTCGGTTGCCAGCCGCGGCCACCTGCGGCTGCGTTCGGCGGACCCGACGTGGCACCCGGAGATCGAGGCGGCGTACTTCGACGACCAGGCGGACCTCGACGCGATGCTGGCCGGGCTGCGCCGGACCTGGGAGATCTGCACCCAGGGTGCGCTCGCGGCGTACGTCGACAAGCCCTGGCGGCTGCCGGCCGACCCGTCCGACGAGGACCTTGTCGAGCATGCCCGCACCTGGGCCCAGACGCTCTACCACCCGACCTCGACCTGCGCCATGGGCAGCGGCGAGGACGCCGTGGTCGACCCGGAGCTGCGGGTCCGGGGCGTGGACGGCCTGCGGGTGGTCGACGCCTCGGTGATGCCCGCGGTGGTCCGCGGCAACACCAACGCCCCGACGGTCATGATCGCCGAGAAGGCCGCCGACCTCATCAAGGAGCTCCAGTGACCGCCACCGAGGTGTCGACATCGACCACCTTCGAGTCCCTCAACCCGCGCACCGGCGACGTCGTCGCCACCCACCCCGTCCACACCCCCGAGGAGGTGCAGGCTGCGGTGGCCCGCGCCCGGGACGAGGCGGCGTGGTGGGCCGGGCTCTCCTTCGACGAGCGCGAGAAGCACCTCCAGACCTGGAAGGGCGCGATGACCCGGCGCCTCGCGCAGCTCGCCGAGGTCATGCACCAGGAGACCGGCAAGCCGCACGGCGACGCGATGCTCGAGGCCGCGCTGGCCATCGACCACCTGGCTTGGGCCGCCGGCCACGCGGAGAAGGTGCTCAAGCGGCGCAAGGTCTCCAGCGGGCTTCTGATGGCCAACCAGGCGGCGTACGTCGAGTACCACCCGCTCGGCGTGGTCGGCGTGATCGGGCCCTGGAACTACCCGGTCTTCACGCCGATGGGGTCGATCGGCTACGCGCTGGCGGCCGGCAACGCGGTGGTCTTCAAGCCCAGCGAGTACACACCGGGCGTCGGCGAGTGGCTGGCGCGGACCTTCCTCGAGTCGGTCGGCCGGCCGGTGTTCCAGGTCGTCACTGGTTTCGGCGAGACGGGTGCCGCGCTCTGCTCCGCGGGCGTGCAGAAGGTGGCCTTCACCGGCTCCACCGCGACCGGCAAGAAGGTGATGGCCGCCTGCGCCGAGACGCTCACCCCGGTCGTCATCGAAGCCGGCGGCAAGGACGCGCTGATCGTGGACGAGGACGCCGACCTCGACGCCGCGGCCGATGCTGCGGTGTGGGGCGCCATGTCGAACGCCGGGCAGACCTGCACCGGCGTCGAGCGCGTATATGTGCACGAGCGTGTCTACGACGAGTTCCTCCGCAAGCTGACCACCACCGCCAACGAGGTCACCGCCCACGAGGGCCCGGACTCGCAGATCGGGCCGATCACGATGCCCAGCCAGCTCGGCGTGATCCGCCGCCACATCCAGGACGCGCTGTCCCGCGGCGGCCGCGCGCTGGTCGGCGGCGCCGAGGCCGTGGGCGAGCGGTTCGTCCAGCCGACCGTCCTGGTCGACGTACCGGAGGACTCCGACGCGGTTCAGGAAGAGACGTTCGGCCCGACGGTCACCGTGGCCAAGGTGCGCGACATGGACGAGGCGATCGAGCGCACCAACGCGACCCGCTACGGGCTCGGCTCGACGGTGTTCTCCAAGGCTCGCGGCATGGAGCTGGCCTCGCGGATCCGTTCCGGCATGACGGCGGTCAACGGCGTGATCACGTTCGCGGCCATTCCGTCACTGCCCTTCGGGGGCGTCGGCGACTCCGGATTCGGCCGGATCCACGGGCCCGACGGGCTCAAGGAGTTCACCTACGCCAAGGCCATCGCCCGGCAGCGGTTCAAGCCGCTGCTCGCGCTGACCACGTTCGCGCGTACGGAGAAGGCCGACCAGCAGCTGGCCTCGATGATCACCATGCTGCACGGGCGCGGGACCACGATCCCCAAGCCCTGACGCTGACCCGTCATTTCTGGCCCTCGCGTTGACGTCGACCCGTCAGTTTCGGCCGCTGCTGGAGGGCCAGAAATGACGGGTCAGCGCTCAGCGCAGCGCGTAGGTGGCCATCGAGATCCCCACGTAGTGGGAGACGAAGGCCAGGATCGTGAACGAGTGGAAGACCTCGTGGAAGCCGAACCAGCGCGGTGACGGGTTGGGCCGCCGGAAGCCGTAGACGACTCCGCCGACGGTGTAGAGCGCGCCCCCGACCGCGATCAGCACGAAGACGGCAACCCCGATGCCCATCCCCAGCGCGGTTGCGCCTTCGAAGAAGCTCGGGATGAAGAAGATCGCGCACCAGCCCAGTGCCATGTAGATCGGCACGAAGAGCCACCGTGGCGCGTCGGTCCAGAAGACCCGGAACAGCACGCCGAGGAGCGCGCCGGTCCACACCGTGACCAGGAGGGCCACCTGCGCGGTGCCGTTGAGCAGCAGCAGGCTGAACGGCGTGTAGGTGCCGGCGATGAGCAGGAAGATGTTGGCGTGGTCGAACCGGCGCAGGAACGCCCACGTCCGTGGTGACCAGGTGCCGGTGTGGTAGATCGCCGAGACCGTGAACAGCACCAGCGCCGAGGCGATGAACACCGCCGAGCCGATGCGGGTGGTCGCGTCGGGGGAGAGGCTGATCAGCACGATCCCGGCGGCCAGGGTGACCGGCGCGGTCGCGAGGTGCAGCCAGCCGCGGAGCTTCGGCTTGAGGTCGTCGAGCGTGTCGGTGATCGAGTCGTGGACGGACTCGAGCCCGTGCTTGACCGCCTCTCCAACCGGGTTGCTCATGGCAGCGACGGTACCGACCGCACATGACCCAGCGACGACAACGCGGCCAAGATCACCCGATCGGCCAGTGTCCCGCG
Organism: uncultured Actinomycetota bacterium; assembly: GCA_963817125.1. Lineage (GTDB taxonomy): Bacteria > Actinomycetota > Actinomycetes > Propionibacteriales > Nocardioidaceae > Nocardioides. Next base: position 7,711 of record CAWFNB010000010.1, on the reverse strand, counting down.
GCTGAAGTGCATGTGTGCTTCGCTAGTTACCATCTGAGGGTGGCGGACTGGAAGCGCGGGCTGAGGCAGGTGATCTACCCCGTCTACGAGGCCCGGCTGCTCCGCCGGCTGCCGGCCAACCTGCCCAAGCACATCGGGGTGATGCTCGACGGCAACCGGCGTTGGGCGCGCGCCGTCGGCCGGGACAGCGAGCACGGGCATCGGGCCGGGGCCGCCAACATCGAACCGCTCCTGGGCTGGTGCGACGAGGTCGGCATCGAGGTGGTCACCCTGTGGCTGCTGTCGACCGACAACCTCAACCGCCCGCCGGCCGAGCTCACCCAGCTGCTGGAGATCATCGAGGACGCCGTCGAGTCGCTCGCCGACCAGCGGCGCTGGCGGCTGCACCCCGTGGGTGCGCTCGACCTCCTGCCGTCCGCCACCGCGGAGAAGCTCAAGGCGGCCGAGGAAGCCACCCGTGACGTGGACGGGATGCTGGTCAACATCGCGGTCGGGTACGGCGGTCGCCGCGAGATCACCGACGCCGTGCGCTCCCTGCTCAGCGAGCACGCGAGCCGAGGCACCTCGCTCGAGGAGCTCGCCCAGATCCTCGATGTCGAGCACATCGCCGAGCACCTCTACACCAAGGGCCAGCCCGACCCCGACCTGGTGATCCGCACCTCGGGGGAGCAGCGGCTCGGCGGGTTCCTGCTCTGGCAGAGCGCGAAGTCGGAGTTCTACTTCTGCGAGGCCTACTGGCCCGACTTCCGGCGCGTGGACTTCCTGCGCGCGATCCGTGCCTACGCATTGCGGGAACGTCGGTTTGGGGTCTAGCCGCGTCCGTCTGGGGCTCTCAGCTGAGTCCCAGCCTTCCCTGCGGGGGCTCGACACGGCCGGTTCCGACCTCGTCCCTCGGCCATGCCGTTCCCGGGTCGTTCACCTGGTGGTCGGGCGTGTCGCACCGGACCGATGCCTCACGCGGCGTACTTTCACGGACAACGGCGAGTGGGGAAGCTCGCCGCATCGGGAGGCCCGGGCGTGACTCACGACTGCAGGACGACCAGCAGCCAGCTGGTGGTCGTCCGCGGGGGCCGGCACTCCGGCCTCCGGGCATCCTCCCGGTCCGCGCAGGTGGATTGAGGGACCGGGGCGAGGAGTGCGCGTGCCGGTCTGCGAGGGTGACCCGTGCCGACGAAGCCCAGCTCGTCCCAGCCCGATTCCACGCAGTCAGCTCCCACGGCGTCCGTAAGGACCTACGTGCTCGACACCAGCGTGCTGCTGGCCGACCCCGGGGCGCTCCGGCGCTTCGACGAGCACGAGGTGGTGCTCCCCGTCGTGGTGATCACCGAGCTGGAGGGCAAGCGCCACCACCCCGAGCTGGGCTACTTCGCCCGTACGGCGCTGCGGATGCTGGACGAGCTCCGGATCACCCATGGTCGGCTCGACGAGCCGCTACCGGTCGGCGAGGACGGCGGCACCATCCGGGTCGAGCTCAACCACACCGACTCCGAGTCACTGCCTTCCGGCTTCCGGCTCGGTGACAACGACACCCGGATCCTGGCCGTCGCCCTCAACCTCGCCAACGAGGGCGCCAACGTCACGCTGGTCAGCAAGGACCTGCCGCTGCGGATCAAGGCCTCGGCGGTCGGCCTCGACGCCCAGGAGTACCGCGGCGAGACCATCGCCGACTCCGACCCCGGCTATTCCGGCATGGCTGAGCTCGAGGTGGAGGCCGCCGACCTCGACGAGCTCTACGACGACGGCACCGTGGACCTCGAGGCGGCCCGGGACCTGCCCTGCCACTCCGGCCTGGTGCTGCTCTCCGAGCGCGGTACGGCGCTGGGCCGGGTCGGCCCGGACAAGCTGGTCCGCCTGGTCCGCGGTGACCGGGAGGCCTTCGGTCTGCACGGCCGTTCGGCGGAGCAGCGGATCGCGCTGGAGATGTTGCTCGACCCCGAGGTCGGGATCGTCTCGCTCGGCGGCCGGGCCGGGACGGGCAAGTCCGCGCTCGCACTGTGCGCCGGGCTGGAGGCGGTGCTCGAACGCCGCCAGCACCAGCGCGTGGTGGTGTTCCGCCCGCTGTTCGCCGTAGGTGGTCAGGAGCTCGGCTACCTGCCCGGTTCGGAGTCGGAGAAGATGGCGCCCTGGGCCCAGGCGGTCTTCGACACCCTCGGCGCGCTGACCTCCCGCGACGTCATCGACGAGGTGCTCGACCGCGGCATGCTCGAGGTGCTGCCCCTGACCCACATCCGCGGCCGGTCGCTGCACGACGCCTTCGTCATCGTCGACGAGGCGCAGTCCCTCGAGCGCAACGTGCTGCTGACCGTCCTGTCCCGGATCGGCGCCGGGTCGAAGGTGGTGCTGACCCACGACGTCGCCCAGCGCGACAACCTCCGGGTCGGCCGCCACGACGGAGTGGTCGCGGTGGTCGAGAAGCTGAAGGGTCACCCGCTGTTCGCCCACGTAACCCTGACCCGGTCCGAACGTTCACCCATTGCGGCGCTCGTCACAGAGATGTTGGAGAACGTCGCGCTCTGATGCCGTCCTGTGGCCCCTGTGGCCCCTGTGACTGCTGTGACTCCTGAGTCATCCGTTCGTGCATCCCTGTGTCGTTCGGTTTGCAACCACCCTCCGCCTCGGGCATGGTGTCGGGGATTCCGAGCGCCACCTCGTCACCCGGAAGTAAGGGCCCCTCAGTCTCGTGTCGTCGTACGTCCCGCAGGCGAAGCACCGCGCGTCCAAGGCCCGTCGCGCTCCGAGGGCAGCCCTGCGGACCTCGCTCACGCTGTCGTCGATGGCCGTGGTGGCCACCGGGTTCGCGGTCGGCAGTGGTTCGCTCTCGCTGAGCGCCGACCACGGGGCAGACGCCTCGGTGACGAGCGCCTCCGACACCGCCCCTGACACCGGCGCCGCCGACTCCGACGCGACGACAGCCGCTGCCAAGGCCGCGGTCGCCGAGCTGGGCCGGTCGCCCCTGGTGACCCGCTCCGACAGCCGGGGAGATGCCGACCCGCTCAAGACCGACACCCTCTCGCTGGGCTCGAGCAACACGATGGCCCGCACCGAGGACCTCTCCGACGAGGACCCGCGCGTCATCGCCAAGGCGCTGCTGTCCGAGTTCGGCTGGAGCCAGGACCAGTTCGGCTGCCTCGACTCACTGTGGGAGCGCGAGTCGCACTGGAACGTGTACGCCGACAACCCGTCGTCCTCGGCCTACGGCATCCCGCAGGCGCTGCCCGGCTCCAAGATGGCTTCCGCCGGTGAGGACTGGGCCACCAACCCGATCACCCAGATCCGCTGGGGCCTCGGCTACATCCAGGACCGCTACGGATCGCCGTGCGGCGCCTGGGGCCACAGCGAGAGCCACGGCTGGTACTAGCCGGAACGGGTCATGGGTGGGTCATCGACTCCACGTCGAGCGCCTCGTCGAGCTGTTCCTCGGTGAGCTCGCCGCGCTCGACGAAGCCGAGCTTGAGGACGGTCTCGCGGATCGTGGCGCCGTCGGCCAGGGCCTGCTTGGCGATCTTGGCGGCGGCCTCGTAGCCGACGTACTTGTTGAGCGGGGTGACGACGGAGGGGGAGGACTCGGCGTACTGGCGCATCCGTTCGGCGTCCGCGGTGATGCCGTCGACGCAGCGCTCGGCGAGAAGTCGTGAGCACGCCGAGAGCAGCCGCACCGACTCGAGCACGTTGCGGGCCATCACCGGCATCGCGACGTTCAGCTCGAAGTTGCCGCTGGCGCCGGCCACCGTGACCGCGGCGTCGTTGCCGATGACCTGGGCGCAGACCATGAGGGTGGCCTCGGGCAGCACCGGGTTCACCTTGCCGGGCATGATGCTCGACCCGGGCTGGAGGTCCGGGAGGTGGATCTCGGCGAGACCGGTGGTGGGGCCGGAGGACATCCAGCGCAGGTCGTTGCAGATCTTGGTCAGGCCGACGGCGTAGGTGCGGAGCACGCCGCTCAGCTCGACCAGCGAGTCGCGGGTGCCCTGGGCCTCGAAGTGGTTGCGGGCCTCGGTGAAGGGCTGGCCGGTTGCATCGGACAGCGCGGCGATGACCTGCTCGGGGAAGCCCGCCGGGGTGTTGATGCCGGTGCCCACGGCGGTGCCGCCGAGCGGCAGCTCACGGACCCGTGGGAGTACGGACTCGAGCCGCTCTGCGGCGTACCGGACGGTGGCGGCGTAGCCACCGAACTCCTGGCCGAGCATCACCGGCGTGGCGTCCATCAAGTGGGTGCGGCCCGACTTGACCAGGCCGGCGAACTCGGACGCCTTCCCCTCGAGCGACGTGGCCAGCACGTCGAGCGCGGGCATCAGGTCGTCGGAGACCACCAGCGCCGCGGCGACGTGGATCGCGGTCGGGAAGGTGTCGTTGCTCGACTGGCTGGCGTTGACGTGGTCGTTGGGGTGTACGTCGACACCGGCGCGGCCCGCCAGCGACGCGATCACCTCGTTGGCGTTCATGTTGGAGCTGGTGCCCGAGCCGGTCTGGAAGACGTCGATCGGGAAGGCGTCGTCGTGCTCACCAGCGGCGACCGAGCGCGCGGCGGCCTCGATCGCGGCAGCCTGGTCGGGTTCGAGGACGCCGAGCTCGCCGTTCACCTTCGCTGCGGCCGCCTTCACCTGCCCGATCGCGTGGATCAGTGCCGGCTCGATCGGGGTGCCGCTGATCGGGAAGTTCTCGACGGCGCGCTGCGTCTGGGCCCTCCACAGGGCATCGCGCGGCACCTGGATCTCGCCCATGCTGTCGTGCTCGGTGCGGTGGTCCTCGTTTCCGGGGCTGGTCACGAGTCGGACGGTACCCGGGCGACGTACAGCCAGTAGTGCTCGTCCCGCTCCTGGAGTCGCACCTCCTGGGCCAGCACGTCGACCGTGCCGAACACGCTGTGCAGCGACTCCTCGAGCTCGGCCGAGGTGTCCGCCGACCAGACCACCAGGGCACCTCCCGGCCGGAGCACCCGCCGGGCATCGGTCAGCGCCGGCGCCTGGTAGAGCGCGGCGTTGGCGGCATGGACGAGGTGCCCCGGACCGTTGTCGACGTCCAGCAGGAGCAGGTCGTACGACGCCGGCTTGGCCTCGGCCAGGGCGACCGCCACGTCGGCCTCCACGACCGCGACCCGCTCGTCGGCGAGCAGGGCCGGCCCGTGGGGCACCAGTCCGGCGCGCATCCACTCCACCAGCGCCGGCTCGATCTCGACGACCGCGCAGTGCTCGACGCGGGAGTCGGCGAGCACCTCGTGCATGGTGTAGCCGAGGCCGAGCCCGGCCACCACGACCGCCCGCGGTGCCTCGACCACGGCGAGTGCAGCACGAGCCATCGCCCGCTCGGTGCTGACCTCCACGGTGTCCATCACGAAGACGCCGTTGGCCCGCAGCTCAAGCGAGGTGGGTCCACCCTCGACGGGTCGACGCTCGCGCAGCACCAGCTCGCCGCGCTCGCTCTCGGCGCGCGCGACCTCGGCGTACTCCACGTCGGTCACGCGACTACCTTGCCAGCAGACTCGATCAGTCGAAGATCTCGCTGAGCCAGCTCTCCTTGCGCTTCTTCTTGTAGGGCTGCTGCTGCGAGTAGCCGCGCTGCTGCTCGTAGCCGCGTTGCTCGTACGCCGGAGCCGGTGCGGCAGCCTGTGGCGCCTGAGTCAGCGAGCGCTCGATGATCTTGTCGAGCTCGCCGCGGTCCAGCCACACGCCTCTGCAGGTGGGGCAGTAGTCGATCTCGATGCCGCTGCGCTCGCTCATGGTGAGCGTGGCTCCGTCGGTGGGGCACTGCATGGGTCCTCCAAGGTCGGTTGTCTGGTCCAACGGACTGCGACCCGGGCGAGGTTCCCTGGTCTCACGAGACGATCGTCACCGAAAGGGTGGAGTTCGTGCAGCCGGCGGCGACGTCCTGGAGCGCGGCCTTCTCGGCCGAGTCCTGGCTCAGCCCCCAACGGATCTTCGCGACCACCCAGTCCTTGATGTAGCGGCAGTGGTTGATCGGCGGCAGCCACTCCGCCACGTCCTGGTCACCCTTGCTGCGGTTGAGCGAGGCGGTCACGCCGACCAGTGGGCGGCTGTCCCCGAGGTCGTTCGCGTAGGCCTCGCGCCGAGACGACGTCCACGACCGCGCGCCGGAGTCCCAGGCCTCGGCCAGCGCCACCATGTGGTCGACGTCGAGGGCGGACGCCGAGGTCTGAGAGGCGCCCTCGTAGTAGGAGTACCAGCGGCCACCGGACAACGAGCAGCCCGAGCCGACGGTCGGTGCCTCCTCTGCCTCGGCGATGAGCACCTCGGCGCGGGTGCTGCAGCCGTCCCCGTCGGCGTCGATCCAGTGCCGGAACAGGTCTCGGCTGTAGCCGGTGCGGACCTCACCCGCCACCGGGATGTGGTCGATCGCCTGTGTGAGCGTGCCGCTCCACTGCGTGTCCGCATGAGCGGTACCACCAGTGGTGAGGAGGACCAGGATCGCTGCCAGGGCCGGCACGGCCCTCCCGAGAGTGCGCATGGCCCACACGCTCCACCTGATTGCCCGGGATTGCCCTGCATCACCACCTGCAACTTCCTGCAGTGCATGGACCTGCGGTACGGCGTACGGTCCGTGAGATGAAGCGACTCGCAGCCGTTCTGACCACCCTGGTCATCGCACTGGTCGTCGCACTGGCCGGCGCACTGGCCGGCGCTGCCCCGTCCGCCACCGCGAGCAGGGACGACGGCATCGACTGGGGCATATCCAACTGGTTCGCCGGCGTGCAGATGACCACCAGCTTCCCGTCCGCAACCGACCCGCACATTCACGTCCGGTTCAAGCGCGTCGGCGGGGAGGGGCAGCGCCAGGTGCGGATGGGGGAGCGGCACAAGATCAATGGCACGCACAGGTGGGGGCCCTACCGCTATACCAAGGCGGTGAAGCTGCAGGTCGGCGAGAAAGTCGTCTTCACGACCAAGCGGGCACTGCCGTGCGAGCCCGCGAAGGAGCCGCTCGGGATCGTGGTGGACATGCGGGTCAAGATGCCTGGCAAGCCATGGTCGGCGTGGGAGACCTGGATCAGCGAGGACCACATCCTGCTGGACTGCAGCGAGGACCAGTAGGGCTACTCCGCGGAGCGGACCCGGATCCCCGCCTCTCTCAAGGTGCTCAGTGGGACGGTCACCGCGCCCGACGGGTCGGTGAAGAAGTCGTTGCCCTTGTCGTCGACGACGATGAACGCCGGGAAGTCCTGGACCTCGATCTTCCAGACCGCCTCCATGCCCAGCTCTTCGTACTCGAGCACCGACACGGACTTGATGCAGTCCTGCGCGAGCCGCGCGGCGGGGCCGCCGATCGAGCCGAGGTAGAAGCCGCCGTGGCGGGCGCAGGCCTCGGTCACCTGCTTGGAGCGGTTGCCCTTGGCGAGCATGACCATGGACCCACCGGCGGCCTGGAACTGCTCGACATAGGAGTCCATGCGGCCCGCGGTCGTGGGCCCGAACGAGCCCGAGGCGTAGCCGGCCGGGGTCTTGGCCGGGCCGGCGTAGTAGACGGCATGATCGCGCAGGTACGTCGGCATCTCCTCGCCCGCGTCGAGGCGCTCCTTGATCTTGGCGTGCGCGATGTCGCGGGCGACCACCAGCGGTCCCGTCAGCGAGAGCCGGGTCTTGACCGGGTGCTGGCTCAGCTCGGCCAGGATCTCGGTCATCGGGCGGTTGAGGTCGATCGTCACCACGCTCTGCCCATCGCCGCCACCTGAGACGTCCTCGCTCACGCCGGCCTCTGG
>CAWFNB010000009.1:0-970499 GCA_963817125.1 uncultured Actinomycetota bacterium | reverse complement strand
ACGAGCCCTTCGCGCTCCGTGTCGACGTCCTCGGCCAAAGTGCCGAGGTAGAGCTCGATGACCTTCGGGTCGTTGGCCAGCTCGCGGCCGGTGCCGGTGTAGGCGTCGCGACCCTGGTCGAGCACGTAGCCACGGTCACAGATCTGCAGGCAGCGTCTCGCGTTCTGCTCCACCATCACCACGCAGACGCCGGTCTTGTTGATCCGGCGGGTGCGGATGAACGTCTCGTCCTGGCGGACCGGCGACAGGCCGGCCGACGGCTCGTCGAGCAGCAGCACCGAGGGCTCCATCATCAGCGCCCGGGCCATGGCCAGCGACTGGCGCTCGCCACCCGACAGCGCACCCGCCGACTGGTTGCGACGCTCGTGGAGCACGGGGAACAGGTCCCACATCGCATCGAGCCGCTCACGGACCTTCTTGGGACGCAGGAACAGTCCCATCCGCAGGTTTTCCTCGATGGTGAGCGACGGGAAGACGTTGTTGGTCTGCGGGACGAACCCGACGCCCATCTCGACCAGCGTGTTGGCCCGGAGGTTGGTGATGTCCTGGCTGCCGAGGTGGACACTGCCGGAGCGGATCTTGACCAACCCGAACATCGCCTTGAGCAGCGTCGACTTGCCTGCGCCGTTGGGTCCGATGATGCCGATCATCTCGCCGGAGTAGGCGACCAGGCTGCACCCGTTGAGGATGTTGACCCCGGGCAGGTAGCCGGCAACGACGTCCTTGGCCTCGACGACTGCGGTCTGTTGCGGGGTCTGGGTCTGGGTGGTCATGGCTTGTCCTCCTCGGCCTCACGCTCGGCTTCCTCCTCGGCCACTTCCTCGGCCAGCTGTTCGAGGGTGGCGTCGGAGAGCAGGGCGTCGTCGCCGAGGTCGGTGTCGTGGTGGGCGCCCAGGTAGGCGTCGATGACCGCCTGGTTGGACATCACGGTGTCGGCCGCGCCCTCGGCCACGATCCGGCCTTCGGCCATCACCACGACCCAGTCCGAGATGTGCCGGACGACGTGCATGTCGTGCTCCACGAACAGCACGGTGGTGCCATCGTCGCGCAGGCTCTGGATGTGACCGAGCAGTGACTGGGTGAGCGCCGGGTTCACACCGGCCATCGGCTCGTCCAGCATGATCATCTTCGGGTCGCTCATCAGGGCTCGCGCCATCTCCAGCAGCTTGCGTTGGCCACCGGAGAGCGAGCCCGCGTAGTCCTTGCGCTTCTCCAGCAGGCTGAACCGGTTGAGCAGCTCTTCGGCCTTGGCCTCGACCTGCTTCTCCTGGCTGCCCCAGAGCGGCCGGATCAGGCACTTGGCGAGGTTCTCCCCGGCCTGCCCCTGCGCCCCCAGCATCATGTTCTCCATCACCGTCATCCGGCTCAGCGCCTTGGTGAGCTGGAAGGTGCGAACCATGCCGGACTTGGCCACGCTGGAGGCCGAGGTCTTGTCGAGGCTGCGACCGTCGAAGCTCCAGTGCGCGCCCGATCCCGCGGAGGTCGGGCGGTCGAAGCCGGTGATGAGGTTGAAGAACGTCGTCTTTCCGGCACCGTTGGGCCCGATCAGCGCGGTGATGATGCCGCGCTGGACCTCGAGGTGGCCGACGTCGACGGCGGTCATGCCGCCGAACTGCCGGGTGATCGTGTTGACCTTGAGGATGGGGTCGGGCTTGGCGGACCCGGGCTCCGCGTCCACTCCGGCCATCAGGCTCTTGCGGACGCTCGGGTCGGACAGATCGCCCTTGGTCGCGATGTCAGACATTGAACCGGAGCTCCCTCTTGTCGCCGAGAATGCCTTGCGGTCTGAATATCACAAGGAGCATCAGCGCCACCCCGACCACGATGAAGGCGAACTGGCTGGTCTGCTGGCCGTTCATGATGTTGATGTAGTCGTCCGAGGACAGGTAGGTGTTGGACACGGCGATGATGAAGACCCGGCCGACGAAGAAGATGAGTGACCCGAGCACCGGCCCCCAGATCGTGGCCGCTCCACCGAGCAGCAGGGCGGTGTAGCAGAAGAAGGTGATCGAGCGGCCCAGCGAGTCGGGCTGCACGGTCGCCGGCAGGACGTACATCATCCCGCCCACCGCACCGAACAGGCCACCGATCACCAGCGCCTGCATCTTGATCGCGAACACGTTCTTGCCCAGGCTGCGCATCGCGTCCTCGTCCTCACGGACCCCGCGCAACGCCCGCCCCCACGGGCTGCGGGTCAGGCCGAGGACGAGCACCGTGCTGAACGCGGCGAGCGACCAGCCCACCAGCGTGAACCACCAACCGTCGACACCGGTGTTCTGTTGCGGCACCGGAGCGAGGAAGAAGATCCCGAGCGCCGCCGCGAGGCCGAGCCCCGCAGCGACCACGCCCTTCGCCGCGCCGGTCAGTCCCAGTTTTCCGCGCCCGACCTTCACCGCGCCGACGATGAGGGCGATCACCACGGCCCAGCCGACGAGCCGGACCCAGGTGGCACCGTCTGCGACATCGGTGTAGTTGAACTCGAGGATGGTGGTGTTGCCGCTGCCGAACGGCGAGAGGCCGGCGAACGGCCCGCGGTACTGGCTGCCCGGGATGCCCTGGGCGCCTCCGGTCAGCTCGAAGAGCTGTTCGTAACCCACTGATCTGCCGACGTATCTCACGATCTCCGCAGCAGAGATGGTCACGATCGCCAGATAGTCGCCGCGCAGCTTCAGAGTCGGGACACCCAGCACGAGCGCGAACACGAAAGCGAGCAGCAGCCCGATGATGACCGCGAAGAACAACGGGATGTCGTGGGTGATCGCGATCGCGAAGCCATAGGCGCCGAGCAGCATGAACGCCGACTGGCCGATGTTGAGCAGGCCGGTGTAGCCGAAGTGGATGTTGAGCCCGATCACCGCGATCGCGACTGCGGCAGTCTGCGGTGAGACGGCCGCGCGGATCATCGCGTTGAGGATCTGCTGGATGTCGTCCATCGGTTCGTGTCCCTTCTAACCGACCCGTTGTGCTCGGCCGAGCAGGCCCTGGGGCCGCACGAGCAGGAGCAGGATGAGGATGAGCAGGGCCGCGGCGTACTTGAAGTCACCGGGGATGACGAGCGGGGAGAGCTCGACGATGAGGCCGATCACCAGCGAACCGACCAGCGCCCCGAACGCCGTGCCGAGACCCCCGAGGGTCACGGCGGCGAACAGCAGCAGCAGGATCTGGAGACCGGTGTCCCACTTGATGCCGTTGGTGACCAGGGCGTAGAGGATCCCGGACAGGCCGGCAAGCCCCATCGCGACCGTCCACACGAGCCGGATCACCTTGTCGGTGTCGATCCCCGAGGCCTGCGCCAGAGCCGGGTTGTCCGAGACCGCACGAGTGGCTCGGCCGATGCGGGTGCGCAGCAGGGCATAGCCGACCCCCGCGAGCACCAAGGCCGCGATGCCCATCGCCGCGAGCGACTGGTTCGTGATCCGGACCGAGCCGAAGTCGCGAACGGTCGGGTTCTCGACGATGACGCGGACGGTGCGGGAGCCGACGATGTACTGGAAGGTGTATTGCAGCGCCAGGGACAGACCGATGGTCACGACGATCAGCTGGGTCAGGCCCAGCCCTCTATGACGCAGGGGCTGCCAGAGGATGCGGTCCTGGAACCAGCCGCTGAAGGCGCAGAGGATCACGACCAACAGGCCACCCAGCCACAGGTTGATCCCGTGGACGTTGATCAGGAAGTAGCCGAGCATGCCACCGAGAGTCACCTGTTCGGCGTGCGCGAAGTTGGAGAGACCGGTGGTGCCGTAGATCAACGACAGGCCGACGCTGGCCAGGGCCAGCAGCAGCCCGAGCCGGATCCCGTTGACGCTGGACTGCAGGAGCTCGTCGAGGGTGCTGGTGGAGTCGTCGAAGTCTGCAGCGCGGACCGTCAGGGTTGCGGCGTAGGACCGTCCGAGCTGAACGTTGTCGACCTTGAGCGCGCCATCCGGACCACGGAGGTCGGGGTTGGCGGCCGGTCGGAGCTCATCACCCTTCGGGAGGGTGTCCGGGTCCACGCCGACGAGGTAGTTCCCAGGCTCGGTGACGGTGAACGCGAACTTGCCGTCGGCCTCGGTCGTCTGGGTCTCGGTGGTGCCGTCGGGCTTTGTGAGGACGACGTCGACACCCTCCTTGGGGTCGGCCCGGCTGCCGATGGTGCCGGCGATGCACGCGGACTCGTCCACCTTCGGGAGGCACAGAGTGACCGCGTCGGCGGACCTGCTGGAGAGCAGGAGCAGGAGCGGCGCGACCAGCATGATCAGCCCGAGGAAGGCCACAGTCCTGCCGACGACCCCCCGCTCAGGGACACTGGCTCGAGACAACAATGGGTCCTCCTCCCACGGCACCCGGCTGGATGCTGCCCGGCAGTCTAGGGGTGGGACCCGCCCATTGCGCCACCCCACACGTGGTGGGTGCGTCTGTTGAAATATGCTCGTGACCTAGCCGTCCGGGTCGGAGCCCTCGTCACGCGCGGGCGATGCCGGGGCCGTGCTCGACGACCCCTTCGGCGACCTGGCGCATCGAGAGGCGCAGGTCCATGGCGGTCTTCTGGATCCACCGGAAGGCCTCGGGCTCGGTGAGATCGAGCTGCTCCATGAGCAGGCTCTTGGCGCGTTCCACGGCCTTGCGGGTCTCCAGCCGGTCGGTGAGGTCGGCGACCTCCGACTCGAGCATCGCGAGCTCGGCGAAGCGGCTCACCGCGAGTTCGATCGCGGGCACCAGGTGTGCCTTCGTGAACGGCTTGACCAGATAGGCCATCGCGCCGGCGTCGCGGGCCCGTTCGACCAGCTCGCGCTGGCTGAATGCGGTCAGGATGACGACGGGCGCGATCCGCTGGCCGGCGATCTGCTCGGCGGCGGCGATCCCGTCGAGGACCGGCATCTTGACGTCGAGGATGACCAGATCAGGCCGGTGCTGCTCGGCAAGCTCGATGGCGGCTGCCCCGTCGCCGGCCTGGCCGACGACGACGTACCCCTCCTCGGTGAGCATCTCGACGAGGTCCATGCGGATCAGGACCTCGTCCTCGGCCACCACCACGGTCCGGGACCCCGGGTTTGCCGGCGGCTCGGCTCGCTGGGTCACGGGCCACAGGCTAACGGCCCGCGGCAGACACCCTCACCGGCTGCTCGAGGGTGGACCCGGCATCTGCGGCGTACGTCGCCAGGAACTGCTCGACCTCGGCCCGCTCCAGCCGGCGCCGGGAACACTCGGTGGCAGCCGTCCGCGCGTTCGCAACAGCCTGCTCGTTGCTCGCCACCGCCCACCGCCACACGCTGCTCACCGAGATCACGATCGAAACTATAGTAAGTTGATCGACTTTTGCCAAGCCGGTTGCTCGATCCGCCCTCGGGTAGCCTCTGACACCGCTCAGGCCCCGGTAGACCAACGGCAGAGTCGATGCTCTCAAACAGCATTCAGTGTGGGTTCGAATCCCACCCGGGGCACCTGATCGGGCTCAAGAGCTCGTTGCCCGCCGGTACGCCGGCGCGACGCCGTCGACCGCGTCGCCCATGCGGTGCACCCGCAGCGCGTTGGTCGAGCCGGGGATGCCCGGGGGCGAGCCGGCAATGATGACGACGAGGTCGCCCTTGGTGACCCGGCCGATGTTGAGCAGCTGCTCGTCGACCTGGGCGACCATCTCGTCGGTGTGCTCGACGGTCTGGGTCTTGAAGGTCTCGACCCCCCAGGAGAGGGACAGCTGCGAGCGGGTCTGGCCCTCGGGGGTGAACGCCAGGACCGGGATCGGCCCGCGGAGCCGGGACATCCGGCGGGCGGAGTCGCCGGACTGGGTGAAGGCGACGACGTACTTGGCATCGATGCGCTCGGCGACCTCACCGGCCGCCTTGGCGATCACGCCGGACTTCGTGTGCGGGTCCCAGGCCAGCGTGCGCAGGGTGCCGACCTCCTGCTGCTCCAGGGCATGCGCCTCGGTGGCCATGATGATGCGGGCCATCGTCTCGACCGTGTGGATCGGGTACTCCCCGACACTGGTCTCGCCGGACAGCATCACCGCGTCGGTGCCGTCGAGGACGGCGTTCGCGACGTCGGAGGCCTCGGCGCGGGTCGGCGACGGGCTCGAGATCATCGACTCGAGCATCTGGGTGGCCACGATCACCGGCTTCGCGTTGAGCCTGGCCTTGTCGATGACCTTCTTCTGGAGGAACGGCACCTCCTCCATCTGGCACTCCACCCCGAGGTCGCCGCGCGCGACCATGAAGCCGTCGAAGGCGGAGATGATCTCGTCGAGGTTGTCGATCGCCTGTGGCTTCTCGATCTTCGCGATGATCGGGAGCTCCACGCCCTCCTCGCGCATGATTCGGCGTACGTCCTCGGCATCCGCCGCGCTGCGGACGAAGCTGAGCGCGATGAAGTCCACGGTGAGGTGCAGGGCGAACCGGAGGTCCTCGATGTCCTTCTCGGAGAGCGCCGGCACGGACACCGCGACCCCGGGCAGGTTGATGCCCTTGTTGTTGCTGACCTTGCCGCCGACGAGCACCTCGCAGACGACGTCGGTGCCGTCCTTGATCTCGACGACGCGCAGCCGGACCTTGCCATCGTCGATCAGGATCGGGTCGCCCACGTTGACGTCGCCCGCGAGCCCGTCGTACGTCGTACCGGCGATCTCGACGTTGCCGTCGACCTCGCGCGTGGTGATCGTGAAGCGAGCGCCGCGGCGCAGCTCGACCGGGCCGTCGGTGAACTTGTCCAGCCGGATCTTGGGCCCCTGGAGGTCAGCCAGGATCCCGACGCCGTGGCCGCTTGCGTCCGAGGCCGCGCGGACCAGGCGGTAGGACTCCGCGTGGTCCTCATGGGTCCCGTGGCTCATGTTCAGCCGGGCCACGTCCATCCCGGCGTACACGAGCTCCCTGATCCGGCGTTCGTTCGCCGTCGCCGGACCCAGGGTGCAGACGATCTTCGCTCTTCTCACGCGGACAACCCTAGCGAGGATTGGATCGTTCAAACAGGCGATGTCCACGCCGAGTCGGGGTTACTGATGATCAGTAACCCCGACTCGGCGACGCGATCAGACGACGAGGGGGCGCTCGGTGGGCGGGATCGGGTAGGGCAGGGTCGTCGAGCCGGTGAGGTACTGGTCGACGGCGCTGGCGGCGGCCCGCCCCTCGGCGATTGCCCACACGATGAGCGACTGGCCACGGCCGGCGTCGCCGGCCACGAAGACACCCGAGACCGAGCTCATGTACTGAGCGTCGCGAGCGATGTTGCCGCGCTCGTCGAGGTCGACGCCGAGCTGCTCGACGAGACCAGGCTTCTCCGGGCCCACGAAACCCATCGCGAACAGCACCAGCTGGGCCGGGATCTCACGCTCGCTGCCCTCGACCTCCTCGAACCGGCCGTCCCTCATCTCGACCTCGACCAGGCGCAGCGCTCGGACCCGGCCCGCGTCGTCGCCGAGGAACTCCTGCGTCGAGACCGCGTAGACGCGGCTGCCCAGACCCAACTCGTCGACCTCCTCGTGCGCCGAGGAGACCCGGAAGGTCATCGGGTACGTCGGCCACGGCTGGCCGTCAGGACGCTGCTCGGGCGGCTCCGGCAGGATCTCCAGCTGCGTGATCGAGGTGGCACCCTGGCGGGTGGCCGTCCCGAGGCAGTCGGCGCCGGTGTCGCCGCCCCCGATGATCACGACGTCCTTGCCCTCGGCGGTGATCTGCCCGGCCACGTCCTCGCCGAGCGAGGCGCGGTTGGACTGCGGCAGGTACTCCATCGCCTGGAGGATCCCGTCGAGCTCGCGCCCGGGGACCGGCAGGTCCCGCGCATCGGTGGCGCCCATCGCGAGCACCACGGCGTCGTACCGGTCGCGGAGCGACTCGGCGGTCAGCTCGTTGCCCACGTCGACGCCGGCCCGGAAGACGGTGCCCTCGCGCCGCATCTGGTCGAGCCGGCGGTCGAGGTGCTTCTTCTCCATCTTGAACTCGGGGATGCCGTAGCGCAGCAGGCCACCGATCCGGTCCTCGCGCTCGTAGACGGCGACCGTGTGCCCGGCGCGGGTCAGCTGCTGCGCGGCGGCCAGTCCGGCTGGGCCGGAGCCGATCACCGCCACGGTGCGGCCGGAGAGCCACTCGGGCGGCTGCGGTCGCACGTAGCCCCGCTCCCACGCCTTGTCGATGATCGCGACCTCGACGTTCTTGATGGTCACCGGGTCCTGGTTGATGCCGAGCACGCACGCGGTCTCGCACGGCGCGGGGCAGAGCCGGCCGGTGAACTCCGGGAAGTTGTTGGTCGCGTGGAGGCGCTCGATGGCGCCCTCCCAGTCGTCGCGCCAGACCAGGTCGTTCCACTCGGGAATGATGTTGCCGAGCGGGCAGCCCTGGTGGCAGAACGGGATCCCGCAGTCCATGCAGCGGCCGGCCTGGGTGGTGATGATCGGCAGCAGCGCGCGGCCGACGCCGTCGGGATAGACCTCGTCCCAGTCGTCGACCCGCTCGTCGACGGGACGGCGTACGGCGACCTCGCGGCCCGCCTTGAGGAACCCGCGGGGGTCAGCCATGGAGCGCCGCCATCATCGCGTGTGCGGTCGCGGACTCGTCGAGCCCGTCGGCCTCGGCCTTCGCCTTGGCCTCCAGGACCTTGCGGTAGTCGCTCGGCATCACCTCGGTGAACCTGGCCAGCGCGGCAGGCCAGTCGGTCAGCAGCGCCGCGGCCACCTCGGAGCCGGTCTCCTCGGCGTGGTCGCGCACCAGCTGCTCGAGCTCGAGCGCGGCCTCTCCCTCGACCGGGCCGAGCTCGACGAGCTCGGGGTTGACGCGGTGCGCCTTGAGGTCGAGCACCCAGGCGACGCCACCGGACATGCCGGCGGCGAAGTTGCGCCCGGTCTTGCCCAGGACGACGACCCGGCCTCCGGTCATGTACTCGCAGCCGTGGTCACCGACCCCCTCGGTGACCGCCCACGCTCCGGAGTTGCGCACGCAGAACCGCTCCCCCACGCCGCCGCGGATGTGGATCCGGCCGGAGGTGGCGCCGTAGGCGATCACGTTGCCGGCGATGATCTGCTCGTCGGCGCGGAACGTCGCCGCCCGGTCCGGGCGTACGACGATCCGGCCGCCGGAGAGCCCCTTGCCGAGGTAGTCGTTGGCGTCGCCCTCCAGCCGCAGCGTGATGCCCTTCGGGACGAACGCCCCGAAGGACTGTCCCGCGGAGCCCACGAAGGTGAGGTCGATGGTGCCCTCGGGCAGCCCTTCGCCGCCGTACTTCTTGGTCACCTCGTGCCCGAGAATGGTGCCGACGGTGCGGTTGACGTTGCGGATCGGGACCTGGGCCCGGACCGGCTCGGCGTTGTGGATCGCTGCCTGGCACAGCGGCACGAGCTCGGTCACGTCGAGCGACTTCTCCAGCCCGTGGTCCTGCTGCTTGGTCTGGTGGAGGTCCTGGGCGGGGAACGCCTCGCGGTCCGGCGCGTGCAGGATCGGCGTCAGGTCGAGGCCGGCCGCCTTCCAGTGGTTGATCGCGTCGACGACGTCGAGCGCGTCCACCCGGCCGATCGCCTCGTCCAGACTCCGGAAACCGAGCTCGGCGAGGTACTCGCGCACCTCCTCGGCCACGAACTCGAAGAAGTTCACGACGTGCTCGGCCTTGCCCGTGTAGCGCTCGCGCAGCACCGGGTTCTGGGTCGCGACACCGACCGGGCAGGTGTCGAGGTGGCAGACCCGCATCATGATGCAGCCGGAGACCACCAGCGGCGCGGTCGCGAATCCGTACTCCTCGGCACCCAGCAGGGCCGCCACGACGACGTCGCGGCCGGACTTGAGCTGACCGTCGGTCTGGACCACGATCCGGTCGCGCAGCCCGTTGAGCAGCAGCGTCTGCTGGGTCTCGGCGAGGCCGAGCTCCCACGGGCCGCCGGCGTGCTTGAGAGAGGTCAGCGGAGCCGCTCCGGTGCCGCCGTCGTGGCCGGAGATCAGCACGACGTCGGCGTGTGCCTTGGAGACACCGGCGGCGACCGTGCCGACCCCGACCTCGGCGACCAGCTTCACGTGCACCCGCGCCTGCGGGTTGGCGTTCTTGAGGTCGTGGATCAGCTGCGCCAGGTCCTCGATCGAGTAGATGTCGTGGTGCGGTGGCGGGCTGATCAGGCCGACGCCCGGCGTGGAGTACCGGGTCTTGGCCACCCACGGGTAGACCTTCTGACCGGGCAGCTGGCCGCCCTCGCCGGGCTTGGCGCCCTGGGCCATCTTGATCTGGATGTCGTCGGAGTTGGTGAGGTACTCCGCGGTGACCCCGAACCGGCCGGAGGCGACCTGCTTGATCGAGCTGCGCCGTTCCGGGTCGTAGAGACGCTCGGCGTCCTCGCCTCCCTCACCGGTGTTGGACTTGGCACCCAGCCGGTTCATGGCGATCGCAAGGGTCTCGTGCGCCTCCTTGCTGATCGAGCCGTAGGACATCGCGCCTGTCGAGAACCGCTTGACGATCTCGGAGACCGGCTCGACCTCGTCGATCGGGATCGCGTCCCGGCC
The DNA here is from genome assembly GCA_963817125.1 of uncultured Actinomycetota bacterium. Classification (GTDB taxonomy): domain Bacteria; phylum Actinomycetota; class Actinomycetes; order Propionibacteriales; family Nocardioidaceae; genus Nocardioides. The sequence continues at coordinate 960,054 of CAWFNB010000009.1, read as the reverse complement.
GGTGACGTGCGCACCCTTGAACCGGAACAGCCCGCGCAGCGTCATCAGCCGCTGCGACTGCTCGTCGACCCGGTGGGTGTACTGCTTGAAGATGTCGTAGCGACCGGTGCGCGTGGAGTGCTGGAGCCGGAACACCGTCTCGGGGTCGAACAGGTGTGGCTCGCCCTCGCGGCGCCATTGGTACTCCCCGCCGATCTGCAGCTCGCGGTGGGAGGGCGCGATGCCGCCGCGGGGGTACGCCGTCGCGTGCCGACGGGCGACCTCCAGGGCGATCACGTCGAGCTCGACGCCGCCGAGCTTGGAGGTGGTGCCGGTGAAGTACTTGTCGACCATGGCCTGTGACAGCCCGACCGCCTCGAAGATCTGGGCGCCGGTGTAGGACGCCACGGTCGAGACGCCCATCTTCGACATCACCTTGAGCACGCCCTTGCCGAGCGCCTTGATCAGGTTCTTGACCGCCTGCTCCGGCTCGGTCTTGACGAAGTAGCCCTCGCGGGCCAGGTCCTCCACCGACTCCATCGCGAGGTAGGGGTTGACCGCCGCGGCGCCGTACCCGATCAGGAGCGCGACGTGGTGCACCTCGCGGACGTCGCCGGCCTCGACCAGCAGCCCGACCTGGGTGCGGGTCTTCTCGCGGACCAGGTGGTGGTGCACGGCACCGGTGAGCAAGAGCGACGGGATCGGGGCCAGCTCCTGGTTCGCGTGCCGGTCGGAGAGGACGATGATCCGGGCACCCTGGGCGATCGCCTCGCTGATCTCACGACAGATCTCGTCGATCCGACTGGCCATCGCCTCGCCGCCGCCCTCGACGTCGTAGAGGCCGCGGGACACGTGGGTCTGGAAGCCGGGCATGTCGCCGTCGCGGTTGATGTGCCGGATCTTGGCGAGGTCGTCGTTGGAGAAGACCGGGAACGGCAGCACGACCTGGCGACAGGACGCCGGCGTGGGCTCGAGCAGGTTCGCCTCGGGACCGATGGAGCCCTGCAGGGAGGTGACGAGCTCCTCCCGGATGGCGTCCAGGGGTGGGTTGGTGACCTGCGCGAACAGCTGCGCGAAGTAGTCGAAGAGCATCCGCGGCTTGTCGCTGAGCGCCGCGATCGGGGTGTCGGTGCCCATCGATCCGAGCGGCTCCGCACCAGTGTTGGCCATCGGCGACAGCAGGACCCGCAGCTCCTCCTCGGTGTAGCCGAAGATCTGCTGGCGACGGGTGACCGAGGCGTGCGTGTGCACGATGTGCTCCCGGTCGGGGACGTCGTCGAGATGGACGAGCCCGGCGTGGAGCCACTCCTCGTAGGGGTGCTCGGAGGCCAGCGCGGACTTGATCTCGTCGTCCTCGATGATCCGGTGCTCACTGGTGTCGACGAGGAACATCCGGCCCGGCTGCAGGCGGCCCTTGCGGACGATCGACGCCGGGTCGAGGTCGAGAACGCCGACCTCGGAGGCCAGCACGACGAGCCCGTCGTCGGTCACCCAGTAGCGCGAGGGTCGCAGCCCGTTGCGGTCGAGCACCGCCCCGACCTGGTCGCCGTCGGTGAAGACCACGCAGGCGGGGCCGTCCCACGGCTCCATCATCGAGGAGTGGAACTCGTAGAAGGCCCGGCGAGCGCGATCCATCTCGGTGTGGTTCTCCCACGCCTCGGGGATCATCATCAGCACCGCGTGCGGCAGTGAGCGGCCACCCATGTGCAGCAGCTCGAGCACCTCGTCGAACGACGCGGAGTCCGACGCGCCCGGCGTACAGATCGGGTAGAGGCGCTCGAGGTCACCGGGGATCAGGTCGGAGGAGACCAGCGCCTCACGGGCCCGCATCCAGTTGCGGTTGCCCATCACGGTGTTGATCTCGCCGTTGTGGGCAATGAACCGGAACGGGTGGGAGAGCGGCCAGCTCGGGAAGGTGTTGGTCGAGAACCGCGAGTGCACGACGCACAGGGCAGAGGCGATCCGCTCGTCGCGCAGGTCCGGGAAGAACTCGTCGAGCTGCTCGGTGGTGAGCATTCCCTTGTAGGCCAGGGTCCGCGCGGAGAGCGAGGGGAAGTAGACGTCGGTCTCCTTCTCGGCCCGGCGGCGCAAGCAGAACGCCAGCCGCTCGAGAGCCATCCCGGAGAGCCGCTGACCGGAGGCGGTGACGAAGAGCTGGGCGAACTGCGGCATCACGCCGAGCGCGGTGGCGCCGAGGCAGGACGGCCGGGTCGGTACGTCGCGCCAGCCGAGGACCGTGAGCCCCTCCTCGGCAGATATCTCCTCGATCAGCCTGCGGGTCTTGGCCACGGCCTCGTCGTCACCAGGCAGGAACGCCGTGCCCACGGCGTACGCGCGAGGGGGCGGGAGCTCGAAGCCGGCCTCGCTGGCGACCGCGCGGAGGAAGGTGTCGGGGATCTGCATCAGGATCCCCGCGCCGTCACCGGAGTTGGGCTCGGCCCCCGCGGCACCGCGGTGCTCCAGGTTGCGCAGGGCGGTCAGCGACTTGACCACGATGTCGTGGCTGGCCTCGCCGGTCAGGGTTGCCACGAAGGCCACACCACAGGCGTCGTGCTCGTGGCGGGGGTCGTAGAGCCCTTGGGGCGGCGGGAAGGCGTGCGGGTAGGGCACTGTCGTTCTCCCGTCGTCGATTCGCTGCCAAGTCGTGCAGTCGAGCAGTGCGCGTGCAGGGGACGACATTGGCCCTCGCGAGCGGTTCAGGCTATCAAAGGCCGGGGCTGCGGTCCGACGGTCTTTCCGGGTCTTGGACTGCCGGCACGGGACCCCGGCCCTCGACATAGACGGACTCCTCCTGGCCGGGCCAGCGCCTGCTGTAGAGGAAGTACGCCGCCGCGAGGACGAACAGGACGATCGAGGTCCACACGTTGAACCGCAGTCCCCATACGTCGTCGAGCTCGACGGTGTCGATGCGCAGCATCTCGATCCAGCCGCGGCCCAGCGTGTAGCCCATCACGTAGAGGGCGAGCATCCGGCCGTGGCCGAACCTGCCATGTCCATTTTTCCGGGAGCGGTCGAGCGCGATCAGGATGGCGAAGACGGCCAGGTTCCACAGGCACTCGTAGAGGAAGGTCGGGTGGAACGTGGCCTGCGCCTCGTAGCCGAGCGGCCGGTACGACGGGTCGATCTCGAGCGCCCAGGGCAGGTCGGTGGGCTTGCCGAACAGCTCCTGGTTGAACCAGTTGCCCCAGCGCCCGAGCGCCTGCGCCACCAGGAGTCCGGGCGCCAGCGCGTCGAGCATCGGCGCGATCCGCATCCCCCTCCTCCGGGCGGCGATGATGCCGCCGACCGCGCCGAGGGCGATCGAGCCCCAGACGCCCAGACCGCCTCGCCAGACGTAGAGGATCTGCCACGGGTCTCCGTCGGCGCCGAAGTAGCGCTGATGGTCGGTGGCCACGTGGTAGAGCCGGCCGCCGACCAGGCCGAACGGCACCGCCCAGACGGCCAGGTCCTGCACCTCGCCGGCCCGGCCGCCACGGGCCTGCCAGCGGCGCTCGCCGATCCAGATCGCAGCGACGATGCCGAGGATGATCGCCAGCGCGTAGCCTCGGAGCGGCACCGGACCGAGGTGCCAGACCCCCGACGACGGACTGGGGATGGAGAGGGTGATCACGGGTCTCCCAGAAGGGTGTGGATGTCGTCGGCGAACTGTTTCGACGACGTGCTCTGGCTCCAATACATCGGTGCCTGGTCGTCGCTGTCGATGGCGGTGACCTGGGTGGTGTGCGCGTCGACCTCGTAGCCGCCGGTGGGCAGCTTCTCCCCCATGCCGACCGCGATCGACCTGCCGACCGCGGCGATCTCGTCGATCGGGCCGGTGACGCCGATGAACGACGGGTCGTAGCGGTCGAGATAGCTGCGGAGCACGTCGGCCGTGTCACGTTCGGGATCGGTGGTCACGAAGACCACGTCGACCTGGTCGCGGTCGCGCTCGTCGAGCCGGGTCATCGCCGAGGCCAGGTTGCCCATCACGGTTCCGCAGATGTCCGGGCAGTTCGTGTAGCCGAAGAAGACCAGGGTGAGCCGCCTGTCGGTGCTCGTCGCCAGGGAGTAGTCGTCGCCGCTGGTGTCGACCAGCGCGTCAGTGGCGACCGTGAACGGCGGGTCGACCACCTTGCCGTGCAGGTCCCCGGCCTGGACGTCGTCGGCGCAGCCCGCCAGCGCCAACAGCAGGACGACGACGAACGCCACCAGCGCCGGTGGTTGAGGAGCTCGCGCTAGCGGGCGTCTCGAAACCACGTGAGAAGGGGCTGGGACATGACCACCGTGGTTGCTTCCCAGCAGAGCCTGCGGTGGTTTCGAGACAGGCGCTAGCGCGCCTTCCTCAACCACCGGTTCGCCTCACGCCGTCCGCCAGGTCCTCGGTGAGCGCGGTCAGCGCGCGCAGGCCGGCGGCGCGGTCGTCGGGGTGGTCAAGCAGCACGCGGACGAACGCCGACCCGACGATCACCCCGTCGGCGTACGACGCAACCTCGGCGGCCTGGTCCCCGTTGCTGACGCCGAGACCCACCCCCACCGGCAGATCGGTCACTGCCTTGGTCCGCGCCACCAGCGGGCCGGCCAGCTCGGAGGTCGTGGTCCGGGCCCCCGTGACGCCCATGACCGCGGTGGCGTAGATGAAGCCCCGGCAGGCGGCAGCGGTCATCGCGATCCGCTCGTCGGTCGAGGACGGGGCAACCAGGTAGACCTTGTCGAGGTCGTGCGCGTCGGCGGCAGCGGGCCACTGCGGGTCGGCGTCCGGGGTGAGGTCAGGAGTGATCAGGCCGGCGCCGCCGGCGGCGGCGAGGTCGCGGGCGAACCGCGCGACGCCGTACCGCTCGATCGGGTTCCAGTAGGTCATCACCACCGTCGGGACGCCGGTGCCGGCGACCGCTTCGACAGTGCGGAGCACGTCGGCGGTGCGCACGCCGCGCTCCAGCGCCTGCTGGGCGGCGGCCTGGATGGTGGGACCGTCCATCACCGGATCGCTGTAGGGCAGCCCGACCTCGATCACGTCGCAGCCGGCGTCGACCATCGCGCGCAGCCCGTCGATGCCACCCTGGACGTCGGGGAACCCGGCCGGCAGGTAGCCGACCAGAGCGGCGCGCCCGTCGGCACGGGCCTTCTCGAAGGCGAGTGCAGTGGTCACTTGTTCGCGAGTCCGAACCAGGACACGGCGGTCTCCATGTCCTTGTCGCCGCGGCCCGACAGGTTGACGAGCACCAGGCCGTCGGGGCCGAGCTCCCGGGCCACGTCGTAGGCGCCGGCCAGCGCGTGCGCCGACTCGACCGCGGCGATGATCCCCTCGGTGCGGGCCAGCAGCGCGAGCGCGTCCATCGCCTGGGCGTCGGTGATCGCCAGGTAGTCGGCCCGCCCTGACTTGGCCAGGTGGGCGTGCTGTGGTCCGACCCCGGGGTAGTCGAGACCCGCCGAGATCGAGTGCGACTCGACCGTCTGGCCGTCCTCGTCCTGGAGCACGAAGGTGCGGGCGCCGTGCAGGACGCCGCTGTCGCCCGCCACGATCGTCGCGGCGTGGCGGCCGGTCTCGACGCCCTCGCCGCCGGCCTCGAAGCCGTAGATGCGGACGTCGTGGTCCTCGAGGAACGCCGTGAACAGCCCGATCGCGTTGGAGCCGCCGCCGACGCAGGCCGCGATGGCATCGGGGAGCCGCCCGGTCAGCTCGAGGCACTGGGCGCGCGCCTCGTCGCCGATGCCGCGGGTGAAGTCGCGGACCATGCTCGGGAACGGGTGCGGACCGGCGGCGGTGCCGAACAGGTACGCCGTGTGGTCGACCGTGCTCACCCAGTCGCGCAGCGCCTCGTTGATGGCGTCCTTGAGCGTGGCGCTGCCGGAGTCGACCGGAACGACCCGTGCGCCGAGGAGCTCCATCCGCGCGACGTTGAGCGCCTGCCGCTTGGTGTCGACCGAGCCCATGTAGACGGTGCAGTCGAGCCCGAAGTACGCCGCCGCGGTCGCGCTGGCGACACCGTGCTGCCCGGCTCCGGTCTCGGCGATCACCCGGCTCTTCCCCATCCGCCTGGTCAGCAGGGCCTGGCCGAGCACGTTGCGGATCTTGTGGGCGCCGGTGTGGTTGAGGTCCTCGCGCTTGAGCAGGATGCGGGCGCCACCCACCTTGTCCGAGAGCCGGGTGGCGTCGTAGAGCAGGCTCGGGACGCCGGCGTACTCGCGGAGGATGGTGTCGAACTCGGCGAGGAACTCCGGATCCGCCATCGCCGTGCGCCAGGCCTCCGTCAGCTCGTCGAGCGCGGCGACAAGGGCCTCGGGCATGAAGCGGCCGCCGAACCCTGTCGACGGTGGGCCGAACCAGCCGAGCTCGTCGGCGTCGTACGGGGAGGAAGTCATGCGATCACGCCCGACATCGCGCGGACCGCACCCTCCGGGTCGCCGTCCCTGACCAGCGCCTCGCCGACCAGCACCGCACGGGCACCCGCCGCGACGTAGCGCTTGACGTCGACCGGCGTGGCGATCCCCGACTCGGCAACCAGCACCCGGTCGTCAGGGACCAGTGGGGCGAGCCGCGCGAAGGTGTCGGTGTCGACCTCGAGGGTCTTGAGGTTGCGGGCGTTGACCCCGACCAGCTCGGCGCCGAGCTCGACCGCCCGCAGGGTCTCGTCCTCGTCGTGCACCTCGACCAGCACGGTCAGGCCGAGCTCGCCGGCCAGGTCGTGGAGGCGACGCAACGTGTCGTCGTCGAGCGCGGAGACGATCAGCAGGACCAGGTCCGCGCCTGCAGCGCGCGCCTCGAGCACCTGGTAGGGCTCGACCACGAAGTCCTTGCGCAGCAGGGGTAGGTCGACGGCCGCACGAACCGCTCGCAGGTCGTCGAGGCTGCCGCCGAACCGGCGCTCTTCGGTGAGCACGCTGATCGCGGCGGCCCCGCCCGCGGCGTAGCGGCGGGCCAGGGCGGCGGGATCGGCGATCTCGGCGAGGTCGCCCTTGCTGGGGCTGCGCCGCTTCACCTCGGCGATCACGCTGGCCCCGGGACTTCTCAGGACCGCCCTCGGGTCGCGGGGCGGGTCCACGTCGGCCAGCGCCGCGCGCAGGTCGGCCTCGCTGGTGGTGGCCTGTCGGCGCGCGAGGTCTACCCGGACGCCCGCGACGATGTCACCCAACACATCGCTGGGCACGGACATGCGGACTCCTGGCTGTGTCTTGGCTGGTCGGGAAAACGTGGTGGCGAGTCAAGTCTGTCATTCGTGATCGAGCCGCCCGCGCGACGGTAGGGTCCCCCTCATTCAGCCGGACAACCGATCCGGCCCGACCCACAAGGGAGCCACGCTCGTGAGCTACGACAACCCGCCCCCGCCCCCGCCGCAGTACGGTGCACCAATGCCGGGGGCCGCGGCCGGCACCAACAAGAAGGCCATCTGGTCGTTGGTGCTCGGCATCGTCGGCCTGATCTGCTGCGGCTTCATCGCCGGTATCCCGGCGATCATCCTCGGCAACATGGCCAAGAAGGAGATCGCGACCTCGGGCGAGGGCGGCGGCGGCATGGCCACTGCGGGCGTCGTCCTCGGTGTGATCGCCATCATCTGGGGCGTCATCTACCTGATCCTGGCCGCGACCGGCAGCATCGACTTCGCCTTCCAGACCAGCTGATCTGCTGATCAGGGTGCCAGCCAGGCACCCATCTCGGTGTTGCGCAGCACGGTGAAGACCGCTATCACCACGACGAACCCGATCACCACGGGCCGCAGCCGGTGCCACGACAGGTGCCGGCTGCGGCCTTGCCACCGGTCCGTCGCCCAGATGCCGAGCAGCACCATCGCCACCGGGATCATCAGGGTCACCAGGATGTTGCTCGAGAGCGCCGCCCCGACATCGCCGTTCGTCAGGTCGTTGACAGCACGCAGGCCGCCGCAGCCCGGGCAGTAGAACCCCATGGCCGCGCTGGGGCACAACCCCCACGATCCGTCCTGGTGCGGGTCGCGGACGTGCAGGGCCAGGGTCGCCAGGGCCAGGCCGCTGATGGTCAGCCCGGGCGCCAGGATCCGGCGCCCGCGGGTGGCGGGCGGCCCGGGCGGCGCGGCGAGCGCGGTCACCCGAGGACTACTCCTGCTCGCCCATGCCGAGCCGGTCCATCACCACGAACACCACGCCCGCGGCCACGGTGATGGCGACGCCGACCCAGAAGATCGGGTAGCTGACCGGGTCGAACATCAGCCCGACCCCACCGACGGTGAAGCCCACCAGCCCCACGACGACGGCCGCCCACGCGGCAGGGGTGTTCCCGTGATGTGACGACATGCTGGGGAGTCTAGAGAATCCGTCAGGCTGTGGGGTCGCGCCCCTCGTCCATGGCCTTCCAGAGGTCGAGGTTCTCCTGCTCCTCGGGTGCCTTCTCCGGCTCCGGAGCGGTGTCGGCCGGTGCGTCGTACTTGCGGCCCATCTCCGGCCAGCTCGGAACCAGCCACGCCGCCGCCACCGCGGGCACCACCGCAAACGGCAGCGCCACCACGGCCACCCAGAACCATCCGGTGAGCTCGAGGCCGCAGCTGACGCCGAGGTCGGCAAGGCTGCCGTGAAGATTGTCCCTTTCCACCCGGACGCTGGTGAGGACCGCAGCGACCTGTCCAACGGAGAGCAGCGCCGCCACCAGTGCCGCGGCCCTGCGCACCCGGCCGCGAGTCACGAGCAGGACGCCCCATGACGCCAGGAGGGCGAGCGCCACCGCACCGGCCGCCTGGAGCCCGGGTTCTCCCAAGGCGTGTGTGAAGACGTTCGCGCCGCCTTCACACGAGCCGACCGTGACCCAGTCCTCGTTACCCGCCATCGCGGACAGCCCCGCCCCGGCGAGGCCGAGGACCACCGTCGGCCCGAAGGTCCGGCGTCGCCGGTCCGGGTCAGCCACCGTGTGCGGGCTGCCGGGGCTGTCTTTCGGGGAGCAGGACGTCGGCGTCGAAGCAGGTCCTCGTCCCGGTGTGGCAGGCCGGCCCCTCCTGGTCCACGGTCACCAGCAGCGCGTCACCGTCGCAGTCCAGACGCACCTCCCGCACCCACTGGCGGTTTCCCGAGGTCTCGCCCTTCACCCAGTACTCCTGCCGGGACCGGCTCCAGTACGTCGCCCTGCCGGTGGCCAGCGTGCGGGCGAGGGCCTCGTCGTCCATCCAGCCGAGCATGAGCACCTCGCCGGTGTCGTGCTGCTGCACGATCGCCGGGACCAGGCCGTCCGGGCTGCGCTTCAGGCGAGCGGCGACAGCGGGTTCGAGGGTGGACACCACGTCATTGTGCCAACCAGTGCCCTATCGGACTTGCTTGCGTCCCTGCCCGGCCTCGCCGAGCTTCTCGTCGACGTACGCCACGATCTCGCGCAGCGGCGTGCCCTTGACCAGGTAGCCGTCCGCACCTCCGTCGAGCACCTGGTCACTCACCTCGCCCGCGAACGCCGAGAGGACGATGATCCGCGCGTCCGGCACCAGTTCCCTGATGAGTGGGAGTGCCTCGACACCGTCCATCACCGGCATGGCCAGGTCCAGGAGCACCAGGTCGGGCCGTTCCGCCCGGACGAGCTCGATCGCGGCCTGGCCGTCGCCGGCCTCCCCGACCACGTCCATGCCGCCGCGGGACAGGGCGATGCGCAGCAGGTCGCGGATGTCGGTGGTGTCGTCGATCACCACCGCGCGCACCGGGTGTTCTCTGGTCGCCAACGCCACCGTCCACCTCCCCGTGGCCACATCCAAAATGACACGGATCCGACTGGTTCAGCCTGGTCAGGACTCAACTGTGCCCGACCTGTTCAGCAACGGGGGGCCGAATCAGTATGTCGAGTGCAGATCTCCACGCTGCACGACACGCGCTGACACGCTCTAGGTGCCCTGCTGGGCCACCCAGGAGGCGTGCAGGCCGGCGTAGACGCCCCCGGACACGGCGACCAGCTCGGCGTGCGGACCGCGCTGGACCACCCGACCCCGGTCGACGACCACGACCTCGTCGGCGGACTCCGCGGTGGACATCCGGTGGGCGATCGTGACCGAGGTGCGGCCGCTCATGAGCCGCTCGAGGGCACGACCGATCCGCATCTCGAGCTGGGGATCGACCGCGCTGGTGGCCTCGTCGAGAACGAGCAGGTCGGGGTCGGCGAGGTGGGCGCGCAGGAGCGCAACCAGCTGCCGTTCGCCGGCGGACAGGGACTCGCCGCGCTGGCCGACCTGGGTGTCGAGTCCGGCCGGCAGTCCGGCCAGCCAGTCGCCCAGGCCGAGCTCGGCGGCGCTGGCTCGGATGTCGTCCTCGGTGGCGTCGAGCCTTCCGTAGCGGACGTTCGCGGTGATGGTGTCGTCGAAGAGGAACCCCTCCTGGGGCACCAGCACGACGCTGCGGCGCAGCGCGGCCTGCGAGATCCGGCGTACGTCGATCCCGTCGAGCAGGACCGCACCCCCGACCGGGTCCATCAGCCGGGTGAGCAGCTTGGCGATGGTCGACTTGCCGGAGCCGGTCTCGCCGACGACCGCGACCCGGCGGCCGGAGGCGATGTCGAGATCGATGTCCTGGAGCACCAGCGGCCCGCCCGGGTAGGAGAACGACACGTGGTCGAACCGGACGTCGATCGGCCCGCGCGGCAACATCTCGCCGTCCGGGCCCGGGTCGACCAGGTCGGCCGGCGTCTCGAGGATCCCGATCACCCGGCGCCAGCCGGCGATGGCGTTCTGGGCGTCGGTGAGGATCTGGGTGCCCATCTGCACCGGGCCCACGAACAGGGTGACGAGGAAGGCGAAGGCGACCACGGTTCCGGCGGTGATGTCGTCGGCGAAACCGAGCCAGATGCCGAAGATGATGACGCCGGCGTTGGCCAGACCGGCTGAGATGCCGCCCAGCGAGAAAGACACGACCGTGAACTTCTGCGCGGTCGTGCTGGCCGCCTTGAACTCCTCGATCGCCTCGTCGATGCGGGCCTGGGTGCGGTCCTCGACGGCGTAGGACCGCACCACCGCCGCACCCACCACCGGCTCGGAGATCGCGGCCAGCATCGCGCCCATCTGCCGTCGCACCGTGCCGTAGGCGGCCGAGAGCTTGCGCTGGAACCACCGCAGCGACAGGAACAGTGGCGCGAACGCCACCCACACCACCAACGCGAGCTGCCAGCTGTAGATCAGCATCACGATCGTCGCGATCAGGACCTGCCCGGCGCTGATGATGAAGAAGAGTCCGCCGAAGACGAGGAACTGGCTGACCTGGTCGACGTCGCTGGTCACCCGGGAGACCAGCGCCCCCCGACGCTCGGTGTTCTGGGTGAGCAGCGGCAGGTCGTGGACGTGCCGGAACGCCTTGATCCGGAGCGTGGCCAGCCCGCGCTCGGAGGTGGTGAACAGCCGCCCGGTCATGAGGTAGGAGGCCCAGCTCGTCAGCCCGATCGCCACGGCGGCGACCACCGCCATCAGGACCGTGAACGGGACGTCCGGGCCGCCCGGGCCGCCCAGCCCCCGGTCGAGGGTCTGCTGGACCACGATCGGCACGATCACCTGGCCGAGCGATGCGACCACGGCCAGTGCCAGCGTCCCGCGGATGCCGTCGGTGAGCTCGGGGCTGATCGCGATGCCACGCCGGATCGTGTCGAGAGCGGCGATCTCCTCCCCCGAGTCGAGGACGGTGCCCTGGTCCGCGACCGTGGTCATCGGGTGCCCTCCCCGGCCAGCTCGTCGAGGCTGTCGACGTCCACCGGATCGCACTCCGGGTGGTCGCCGTGCTCGTAGGCGTTGACCAGCCGCGCGTACGACGGGCTGCGCCTCAGCAGCTCGGCGTGGGTGCCGCGGTCGACGATCCGCCCATCCTCGAGGTGCACCACCTCGTCGGCGAGCGCGATCGTGGCCTTGCGGTAGGCGACCACGACCAGCGACGCGTCGGTCTCTCCCGTGGATCGACCGTCGCGCAGCGCAGCGAGGATCCGCGCCTCGACCTCGGGGTCCACCGCTGACGTGGCGTCGTCGAGGATCAGCAGTCGCGGACGTCGGACCAGCGCGCGCGCAAGCGAGATGCGCTGCCGCTGCCCGCCGGACAGCGAGGTGCCTCGCTCCCCCAGCTTGGTGTCGAGGCCGTGGGCGAGCGCCGCGACGAACCCGTCGGCCTGGGCGGCGCGGAGCGCCGCCCACACCTCCTCGTCGGAGACGTCCATCCCGAGGGTGACGTTGCCGCGGACGTCGTCGTCGAAGAGGAAGGCCGTCTGCGGCACGAGCGCCGCGACCCGGGCCAGCTCACCACGGTCGAAGTCGCGCAGGTCGACACCGTCGACCAGGATCCGGCCGCCGTCGGGGTCGACAAGGCGGGCGAGCAGAGCAGTGAGAGTGCTCTTGCCGGACGCGGTGGCGCCGACGACCGCGACCGTGCGGCCGGGCTCGACGGTGAACTCGATGTCGTCCAGCAGCCTCTGGCCGGGGACGTAGGAGTAGCGCAGATGCGAGATCTCGAGCCGCGCCCCCCTGGAATCGGCGGCCGGGGCCGAGCTGGTCCCGAACGGGATCTCCCCGGTCGCCTCGATCACCCGACTGACCCGCCGGAACCCGACCACGCTGCGCGGGAACTCACCCAGCAACCAGCCGATCGACCGGATCGGGAAGGAGACGATCGTGAGCAGGTAGGCGACGGTGACGACGTCGCCGGCCACGGTGGCGCCGCTGAGGACCCGGCTGACACCGACCGCGAGCACGACCAGGACGCCGAGGTTGGGCAGGGCAGCCAGGGTCGGGTCGAAGGCGGCCCGGATCCGTCCGGCACGGATGTTGACGTCGCGCAGCTCGCGCGCCTTGGCCGCGAACCGGGCGGTCTCCTCACCCTCCCGGCCCAGGGTCTTGACCACCATCGCGCCGTCGAAGGACTCGTGAGCGATCTCGCTGACCTCGGCGCGCAGCTCCTGGGCGCGCGTCATCAGCGGGGAGGCGAGCCGCTGGTAGGCCAGGTTGGCCACGATCACCGCCGGGAACACGAGCAGCCCGACCACGGCCATCACGACATCGGCCACGAACATCTGGACGACCGCGATGACCATCATCGCGACCGTGCCGACCGCCATCGGCAGCGGCGCGATCGGTCCCCACGCGGCCTCGACGTCGGAGTTGGCGTTGGAGAGCAGCTCCCCGGTCGGGTGCCGCTGGTGCCACTCCATCGGGAGCGAGAGGTATTGCCGGGTCACCGCGCGCCGGCTGTGTGCCTGCATGCGGTATTGCATGATCCCGGCCCCGAGCCGGCGGGCGACGATGCCGACCGCGCGCAGCAGGGCCACGCCGAGGAACAGCGCGAGCACGGCCACGAGCAGCCCGCTGCCGATCTCGCCGTTCTTGAACGCCGGGAGCAGCACGTGCTGGGTCGACCAGCCGAGCACCCAGGCGTCGGCCACCGTCAGCGCACCGAACAGCAGGCTGCCGATGGTGGAGAGCGTGAAGATCCAGGGCTCCCGCTTGATCGCTACCCAGAGGACTGCGAAGCCCTGGGAGGTGGTGGCGGCTCGCTGGGTGGGCGACAAGGCACCCGACTCGCTCACCCGATCCACGCTCTCCTCGTCCCGACCGCCACACCAACTGTGGCTCGGGGGGAACCGAGCCGTCCCTGCAGGCTATTCCCGGGCGTGGACATCGGACCAACCGGTTCTGGTACCAGCTGGTGGCTACGGTTCTGGTCGTGACCGACTCCCTGGCCCGCCGCGAGCGGCACGCACTCTGCGACCTGGCGCTGGCCCTCGGCCCGGACGCACCGACCCTGTGCGGGGACTGGACCTCCCGCGACCTCGTGGCGCACCTGCTGGTGCGGGAGAACTCCGCCGTGGGAGCCTCCGGCATCACAGTCCCGGCGCTTTCCGGGCTGACCGACCGGGCGATGGCCCGGCAGGCGAAGAAGTCCTTCCCGTCGATGGTCAAGAAGCTGTACGACCCCGGGCTGACGCCGTACCGGCTCCCTGTCGTCGAGCGGCTGACCAACACCCTCGAGTTCCTCGTCCACCACGAGGACCTGCGGCGGGCCCAGCCGGGCTGGCAGCCGCGGGAACTGGCACGGGCCGACCAGAACGAGCTCTGGAAGCTGCTCCCCGGCTCCGCGAAGCTGGCGACCCGGAGCGTCGACGTGCCGATCGTCGTGCGCCGGTCGGACCGGCCGGGCAAGGAGGCGACCGTACGCCGCGGCGATGACCCGGTCGTGGTCACCGGGCTGCCCTCGGAGCTGGTGTTGTTCTTCTTCGGTCGAACCGAGCTCTGTGACGTCACCTTCGACGGCCCGCCCGAGGCGGTAACGCGGCTGAGCGAGGCCGACAAGGGCTTCTGATCTCGACTTCGACGGTGCTCGTCGGGCTGGGGCTGCGCGTCGGGCTGTCGTCACGCTAGCGTGCGCGTCGTGGCGGAAGAGAGCACCTTCGCATCCCAGCCCGAGGCGCTCTTCGCACACTGGTCAGCCGGGGAGCGCTGAACCACCCAGTGGCGGCCTGACCGCGGTCAGCGTGTAGCTGTGCGGGAGTCGCCACGGCCGGTCGCGGAGCCGGAACTCGCCGTTGGGCAACCTGTCCATGTGCCCGGGGAAGGCGTCCCATGGGACGGTGTCGTGCTCGACCAGCGCGGTGAGGCTCAGCCCCTCGGCGAGGACGGCGGACACGATCTCGCCGAGCCCGTGGTTCCACTCCTTGGTGGTGTTGTGCTGGAACTCGACGTCGGTCGCGACGTAGGTGCCGCCCTGGTCCCAGACCAGCGGCTCCTCGAGCTCGAAGTAGGGGAGGTTCAGCTCGAGCCGCCCCTCGGGCAGCGGGTCGGCCAGGGCCCACAGCACGGGGTGACCCTCCCGGATGAAGAGCCGGCCCCCGGGGGCGAGCAACCGGGAGACGACGCGGGCCCAGCGCCGGACGTCGGGCAGCCAGCACAGGGCGCCGATCCCGGTGAAGACCAGGTCGAAAGTGCCCTCGGGGAGCACGTCGGCAGCGTCGTACAGGTCGGCTTCCACGAAGTCGATGTCTGCGTCGGTCTCGGCGGCGAGCGCACGCCCCTGTTCGAGCGCGACCGGGCTGAAGTCGAGCCCGGTCATCCGGGCACCGAGCCGGGACAGCGAGATCGTGTCGGTGCCGATGTGGCACTGGAGGTGTACGCCGCGCAGGCCGAAGACGTCGCCGAGCAGCGGGAGGTCGAAGGTGACCACGTCGGAGAGGTAGGCCGGATCGCTCCGGAACGCCGCGAGGTTGTAGTCGGGCGACGCAGCGTGCGCCGGTGCCCGCTCGTCCCAGTTGGCGCGGTTGAGGTCGCGGTAGTCCTCGGTCACCTCACCGGGTGTCCTTCCCGAGCCAGGGCCTGCTTCACCTCGGCGATCCGCAGCGTCCCGAAGTGGAAGACGGTGGCGGCGAGGACGGCGTCCGCGCCCGCGTCGACCGCGGGCGCGAAGTGCTCGACCCGCCCGGCGCCGCCGGACGCGATGACCGGGATCGTGACCTCGCCGCGGACGGCGGCGATCAGCTCGAGGTCGAACCCATCCTGGGTGCCGTCCGCGTCCATCGCGTTGAGCAGGATCTCGCCGGCGCCGAGCTCGGTCGCCCTCGCCGCCCACTCGATTGCGTCCAGGCCGGCGGACTCGCGTCCACCGTGCGTCGTCACCTCGAAGCCAGAGGCGGTGCCGGGCGCTCGCCGGGCGTCGACCGACAAGACCAGCACCTGGTTGCCGAACCGGTCCGCGATCTCCGCGACCAGCTCGGGACGCTGGATGGCCGCGGTGTTGACCGCGACCTTGTCGGCGCCCGCGCGGAGCAGCCGGTCGACGTCGTCGACCGAGGAGACTCCTCCTCCCACCGTGAGCGGGATGAAGACCTCCTCGGCGCACCTGGAGACGACCTCCATCGTGGTCGCGCGGCCTTCGTGCGAGGCCGAGATGTCGAGGAAGGTCAGCTCGTCGGCCCCTTCCGCGTCGTAGGAGCGTGCCAGCTCGACGGGGTCGCCGGCATCGCGGAGCTGCTGGAAGTTGATCCCCTTCACCACCCGGCCGGCGTCGACGTCGAGGCAGGGGATGACCCGGACCGACAGGGTCATGTCGCCCCCCGGGTGAGCGCCAACGCGTCCTCGAGAGTGAACCGGCCTTCGTAGAGAGCGGTGCCCGCGATGGCGCCCTCGACGCCGACCGGCACGAGCTCCATCAGTGCGCGGATGTCGTCGAGGGTGGTCACGCCGCCGGATGCCACGACCGGCCGGTCCGTGGCGGCGCAGACGTCGCGGAGCAGGTCGAGGTTCGGGCCCTCGAGCATGCCGTCCTTGTTGACGTCGGTGACGACGTAGCGCGCGCAGCCCTCCCCGTCGAGGCGGGCCAGCACCTCGTAGAGGTCGCCGCCCTCACGGGTCCAGCCACGGGCGGCCAGGGTCCGGCCGCGGACGTCGAGGCCGACGGCGACCCGGTCGCCGTACGTCGCGATCGCCTGGGCGCACCACTGCGGCTGCTCGAGAGCGGCGGTGCCGATGTTCACCCGGCGGCAGCCGGTCGCCATCGCCGCCTCGAGGGACTCGTCGTCGCGAATGCCTCCACTCATCTCGACCTGGATGTCGAGCTCCCCGACGATCCGGGCCTGCAGCTCGCGATTGTGGCCGCGGCCGAACGCCGCGTCCAGGTCGACGAGATGGATCCACTCCGCGCCGGCGTCCTGCCAGCGCCGGGCGGCCTCGACCGGGTCGCCGAAGCGCTTCTCCGAGCCGGCCACGCCCTGGACCAGCTGCACGGCCTGGCCGCCGGCGATGTCGACCGCGGGCAGCAGCTCGAGGTATTGCTTGTCATCTCTGGGGCTCAACGGCTCAGTTCCTCCGGAACAGCATCATGTGCAGGATCGGCGCACCCAGCAGGCTGGCGACCAGCGTCAGGCCGGTGACGTAGAAGTCCCGGGTGAAGGCGAAGACCAGCAGGTTGAAGGCGACCAGGACGGCGAAGGTCGCGCCCGCCTGTCGGCGCCGCTTCTCGGCCAGCAGCCCGCTCGGGCGGGCGGCCGGCTTCGGCATCCAGCCGGTGAGCCTCTCGACCCGGGCGTCCCGGCGGGCCTGCTTCTGGGCGGCGGCCGCCCGTTCGGCGGCCTTTGCCGCGGCCGCCGCCTCCCGCTCGGCCCGTCTCTGGGCCCGCTCCCTGCTCACAGGGTCGCCACCCAGTTGCGGAGCAGGACGGCGCCCGCGTCTGCGGACTTCTCGGGGTGGAACTGGGTGGCCCACAGCGGCCCGTTCTCGACCGCGGCGACGAAACGGTCGCCACCGTGCTCTGCCGGACCGGTCTGGGCCCAGGTCACCAGGGGCGCCGTCGTACGGCCGTGGGTCTGGAGCTCCCAGGCGCGGACGGCGTAGGAGTGCACGAAGTAGAACCGCTCCCCCTCCACGCCCGCGAACAGCCGTGATCCTTCGGGGACCGCGACGGTGTTCCAGCCCATGTGCGGGACGACCGGCGCCTGCAGCCGTTCGACCAGGCCCGGCCACTCGTCGCAGCCCTCGGTCTCGACACCGTGCTCGATCCCGCGCGCGAAGAGCACCTGCATGCCCACGCAGACCCCGAGCACCGGTCGGCCGCCGGCCAGCCGGCGGTCGATCGCCCGCGGACCGTCGACCGCACGCAGCCCCGCCATGCACGCGGCGAACGCACCCACACCCGGCACCAGGAGTCCGTCCGCCGCTTCGGCGGCGGCCCGGTCGCCGGTGAGGGTCACCTCCGCGCCGGCCCGCTCGACCGCGCGTACGGCGGAGCGGAGGTTCCCCGAGCCGTAGTCGAGGACGACCACCTGTGGCTTCGAGGTCAGAGCGTGCCCTTGGTTGACGGGATGCCGGTCTCGCGCGGGTCGAACGCGACCGCGTCGCGCAACGCCCGGGCGAACGCCTTGAACTGCGTCTCCACGATGTGGTGCGGGTCGCGACCGGCCAGCACCCGCACGTGTAGCGCGATCTGCGCCTGGAAGGCGAGCGTCTCGAAGACGTGCCTGGTCAGGGAGCCGAGGAAGTCACTGCCGAGGGTGACGTACTGCTGACCCTCGGGCTCGCCCGTGTGCACGCAGTAGGGACGACCCGAGACATCGACCACGGCCTGGACCAGCGCCTCGTCGAGCGGCACGGTGGCGTCGCCGAACCGGCGGATGCCGGCCTTGTCGCCGAGCGCCTCGCGCAGCGCCTGGCCGAGCACGATCGCGGTGTCCTCGACGGTGTGGTGGGCGTCGATGTGGGTGTCGCCCTCGGTCTGCACGACCAGGTCGACCAGCGAGTGCCGGGCGAACGAGATGAGCATGTGGTCGTAGAAGCCGACCCCCGTGGAGACGTCGTGGCGGCCGGTGCCGTCGAGGTCGACCTCGACATGCACCTTGCTCTCGCTGGTCTGCCGCTCGATGCGCGCTGTGCGGGTCATCTCTGCTCCTCCATCACCTGGTTCAGGGCCAGTGTGAACGACTTCATCTCGTCCGGGGTGCCGATCGACACCCGGAGCCACCCGTCCGGACCGACCTCGCGCACGAGGACACCCCGGTCCAGCAGCCCTTGCCAGACAGCATGACGATCCCCGAAGACACCGAACAACACGAAATTCGCGTCGCTGTCGGCGACCTCGAGACCCTGCTCGCGCAGCCAGGTCACGGTCGCGTCGCGCTCGACGCGCAGCTCGTCGACCTTGCCGAGCAGCTCGGGCGCATGCCGAAGGGCGGCGAGCGCGACCGTCTGGGTCACGGCAGAGAGGTGGTAGGGCAGCCGGACCACGCGGATGCCGTCAGAGATCGCCGGATCGGCGGCGAGGTAGCCCAGCCGCGCGCCCGCCAGCGCGAACGCCTTGCTCATCGTGCGCGTGACCACGAGGTTGCGGTGCGCGGGCAGCAGCTCCAGGGCGCTCGGCGTCCCTGCGCGCCGGAACTCGCCGTAGGCCTCGTCCACGACGAGCAACCCGTCCCCGATGGCGTCGCACAGCGTCGAGATTGCCTCGGGAGGCAGCGCGGTCCCGGTCGGGTTGTTGGGCGAGGGCAGCAGCACCAGCGCCGGCCGCTGGTCCTCGACCAGCGCCCGGGCGTGGTCGAGATCGAGCGAGAAGTCGCCCTCGCGGTGCCCCACCACCCAGTCGGTGTTGGTGTCGCGGGCGTACTCCGGATACATCGAGTACGTCGGCGCGAAGCTCACCGCGGTCCGCCCCGGGCCGGCGTACGCCTGGAGCAGCTGGAGCATCACCTCGTTGGATCCATTGGCGGCCCACACCTGCTCGGGTGTGACGCCGTGCGGGGTGTCCCGGGACAGGTACGCCGCCAGCGCGGCCCGCAGCTCGGTGAACTCGCGGTCCGGGTAACGGTTGAGCCCACCTGCCGCCTCGGCCACCGCCGCGGCGATGTCGGCGACGCACTCGGGCGAGGGTCCGTAGGGGTTCTCGTTGACGTTGAGCTGGACCGGCACGTCGAGCTGCGGTGCGCCGTACGGCGTCAGCCCCCGGAGCTCGTCGCGGAGGGGTGGGAAGTCCATTTTCAGCCCTCGAACCGCGCGCGGACGGCGGCGCCGTGGCCGGGCAGGTCCTCGGCCTCGGCCAGCGTGACGACGTGGTCGGCGACCTCGGCCAACGCCTCCCGGGAGTAGTCGACGACGTGCACCGACTTGGTGAAGGCGCGCACCGACAGCCCCGAGGAGTGGCACGCGCAGCCGCCGGTCGGCAGCACGTGGTTGGAGCCGGCGCAGTAGTCACCCAGGGACACCGGCGCGTGCGGCCCGACGAAGATGGCCCCGGCGTTGCGGATCCGCGCGGCCACCGCTGCGGCGTCGGCGGTGTGGATCTCCAGGTGCTCGGCGGCATAGGCGTCGGCCACCTCGACGCCCTGGTCGAGGTCGTCGACCAGGACCACGCCCGACTGGCGACCGGTCAGCGCGGTCCGGATCCGCTCGGTGTGCTTGGTGGCCAGCACCTGCTCGTCGAGCTCGAGCGCCACCCGGTCGGCGAGCTCCTCGGACGTCGTGACGAGCACCGCGGCGGCGAGCGGGTCGTGCTCGGCCTGGCTGAGCAGGTCAGCGGCGACGTAGGTCGGGTCGGCGGTCTCGTCAGCCAGCACCAGGATCTCGGTGGGTCCGGCCTCGGAGTCGATACCGACCCGGCCCTTGAGCAGCCGTTTCGCGGTGACCGTCCAGATCGAGCCCGGGCCGGTGACCAGGTCGACGCGCGCGCAGGGTCCCACGCCGTAGGCGAACATGGCGATCGCCTGGGCACCCCCGACGGCATACACCTCGTCCACGCCGAGCAGCGCGCAGGCCGCCAGGATCGTGGGGTGCGGCAGGCCTCCTCCCCACGATCCGAAGGAGTCCTTCTGCGGCGTCGACGACAGCGCGATCGAGCGAACGCCGGCCACCTGGGCGGGGACCACGTTCATCAGCACGCTGGAGACCAGCGGCGCGATCCCGCCGGGAACGTAGAGGCCGACCCGGGCGACCGGCACCTTGCGGTGCGTCACCCGGGCGCCCGGCCCGAGCTCGGTCGCTGCGTCCTGCTCGAGCTCGGCCTCGCAGGTCGCCCGCAACCGCCGGATCGACTCCTCCAGCCCGGCCCGGATGTCCGGGTCGAGGCGCTCGAGTGCGTCCCGCATCGCCTCGGGCGGCACCTCGATGTCGGTCTGCGTCACGCCGTCGTACTGCTGCGACATCTCGAGGATCGCCTCGAGCCCACGGGTCCGGACCGCCTCGCAGATCGCATGCACGGCGGGAATCGCTGCCTCGACGTCGAACTCGGCGCGCGGCACTGCGTCCCGGTAGTCCTCGGGACGCTGACCGCGCAAGTCGATCCGGCGCATCATGGAGACGATTCTACGAAGCGGCCGACTCTCCACCGCGCGCTGCGACGAGGGCTGGACGGAGCCGAGTAGTTTTGGCGATGTGAGCACGTCCCTGCCGATGTTCCCGCTCAACGCGGTGATCTTTCCGGGGGTGAGCGTGCCGCTCAACGTCTTCGAGGACCGCTATCGCGCGCTGGTGCATCACCTGCTGCGGGTCGAGGACCCGACCCAGCGGCTGTTCGGGTCGGTCGGGATCCGCGAGGGCTACGAGGTCGGCGAGCATGGGTCCCAGTCGCTGTTCCGGGTCGGCTGCCGGGTACAGCTGACCGAGGTCGAGTCACGCCCCGACGGCACGTTCTCCATCGTCGCCGTGGGGCTGGACCGGATCCAGCTCGAGCGGCTCGACACCACCGGCACCTTCCCGGTCGGTCAGGTGGTGGACTGCCCCGAGCACGGCGGCGCCGTGCCCGAGGAGCTGATCTCACGCGCGCGTGACACGTTCACCGCCTACCGGGCCGCGTTGGCCGAGATCCGGGCCGATCCCTACAGCGGCGACCTGCCCCAGGACCCGTCGTACCTGTCCTGGACGCTGGCTGCCTGCGCGCCGCTGCCGCTCCACGAGCGGCAGGCGCTGCTCGAGGCCGAGGATGCCGAGCACCGGCTCCAGCTGGTCACCGACCTGCTGCGCACCGAGCTGCGTGCCATGAACGTGCTGCCCTCGCTTCCGGCCACCGACGTGGCCAGGACCCGGTGGAGCCCCAACTGACACCTGCCGTCCTAGCGCTGAAGAAGGCAGGCGTGGCGTTCACACTGCACGACTACGCGCACGATCATCGCGCCGAGTCCTTCGGCCTCGAGGCCGCCACCGAGCTCGGGCTGGACCCGGACCGGGTCTACAAGACGCTGATGTGCAATGTCGACGGCCGCCTCGTGGTCGCCGTGGTCCCGGTCAGCGGCTGGCTCGACCTCAAGGCACTGGCCCGGGCGCTGGGTGCCTCGAAGGCGGCGATGGCCGACGTCAAGGATGCCGAGCGGGCCACCGGGTACGTCGCCGGCGGGATCTCTCCCTTCGGCCAGAAGCGAGCGCACCAGACGGTCGTCGACGAGACCGTCGAGCTGTGGCCGACCGTCTACGTCTCCGGCGGCCGTCGGGGCCTGGACGTGGAGATCGCCCCGGTCGACCTCGTCGAGGTGACCGGGGCGATCATCGGGGACATCAGTCGGTCGTGAGCCGGAACACCGCGTGGACGGTGTCGCCGTCGACCCAGCCGGTCACCCCGAAGCCGGAGATCGGCTCGATGTTGTCGAGCACGTCGTCGTCGCCCTCGGCCGCCTGCTCGATCACGTTCTCGAACTCGTCGACGTTGACGAACAGGATCGTGCTGGCCTCGTCGGACTCACGGACGACGTCCTTGAAGACGTCGTTGTCGCCCAGGTCGCCGTCCTCGAGAACCGTCGCCCGGTAGTCCTCGTTCGGACCGATCACGATGGTGTCGCCCTCGGAGTCGGAGTCGAGCGCGCCGGCGTCGGGGCCAGCCATCTCGCGCAGCTTCTCGAGCACCTTCTCGATCTCGTCTGGGTCACCCTGGATCTTCACCGCGACCGGGACGTCCGAGCCGTCCGGTGAGGAGAAGAGGGCGTCCGGGTCGAGGTCGGAGCTGAGAGCCAGAGCGGCCGAGTCACCGGCCAGGGTCTCGGCGTCGGCGGGCAGGTCGAGCCCGCTCTCCTCGGAGAGCATGTCCAGCAGCTCGTCGGCGCTCTGGCCCGTGTAGGGCGCCATCTGCTCGACCAGGTCGGAGAACCAGCCGTCGGCGAAGCCGAGCCCGAGAGCGGCGCCGGTGTCGCCCGGCAGCGTGGACACCACGTCGGCGGTGCCGCCACTGGAGGCCAGGCCCCCTGCGAAGTTGTTGTCGCCGGCGACCTCGAGCTCGATGGCCCCGTCGCTGAACCGGATCGTCGCGGCCATGCCCTTGAAGTCGCGCAGCTTGCCCGCGAGGTCGTCGGAGACCGGGGACTCCGGGTCGGGGTTGGCGCAGCCGTCTTCGTAGTCGCCGTCGTCCGACTCGGAGGCGAAGCACTCCTGACCGGTGCCCATCAGGCCGCCGAACGGGAAACCGAACATGGAGTCGGCGTGGTCTGCGAAGTAGTCGCCGGCCGCGGGACCGGCGTAGAGCGTCATCACGCCCGCGTCGCCGGCCTCGTCGGTCCAGTGCTGGAAGTCGTCGTCCTCGGCCAGCGAGCCCTTCTTGGTGGCGTCGGCGACCTTCTCGGCGATGTCCTCGGTCTCGGCGATGACTGCCCAGTCGCCCTCGATCGTCCAGCCGACGTTGGTGTCCTCCTCGGTGGTGCTGCAGTCCTTGATCTTCTCCAGTCCCTCGTCGGCGGCGGCGGGGTCGTTGACCTGGAGCACGACCACCGCGTCCGGGGTCTCGCCACCCACGTCGACGGCCGCGACCGCGGCGCGGTCACCCAGCCACGGCTCGATGTCGTCTCCGTAGTCGAGGCCCTTGCACTGCCCTTCCTCCTGGATCTGGTCGAAGATCGCCTTGCGGATGTCGTCCTCGGCGCCGATCCCGACCTCGTCCTCGAAGGCCGGGAACTTGTTGAGGGTGCGCAGTGCCTCGATCTTCTGGCCACCGCTCGGGTCGAGGTCGATGCTGACGTAGCCGAGGGTGTCGGCCGGCAGCGCCTCGGCCGGCTGCGGCCCGGTGGTGAGGAAGCTGTAGGCCGCCCAGGCTCCGACGCTGACCGCGGCCAGCCCGACCACGCCGCCGCCGACGAGCAGCCCCTTCTTGACCGCACTGCCATTGCGCGGCGCCGGCGGGACCGGCGCGCCACCACCGCTCTCGAGGTACTCCGGCGGACCGCTGGGGGGACCGCTCGGCGGTCCGCCCGATGGCGGCGGGGGCGGCGGCGGGAGCGTGCTGGACAAGTTGCCCTCCGGGGGTTCGGGCGGGATGTGAGAAGTACGGGGGTCAGACGGCCGGAGCCTACCCGCGGGTTCCGCATGCGAACCGGAGAACCCTCAACCCTCGCGAGGCGGGTCTGCCCGGACTTCGGGCCGGACTTCCTGGGGGATCCGGCCCAGGGTGCCGGCGTAGACCAGCGTCAGCCCGAGCAGGGCACCGAAGGGGAACCCACCCCTCGGCGGCCAGGTCTCCACGCGGAGCGCACCGTCGAGCCGGGTGCCGTCCTTGGCGGTCCGAGCCAGCACGTCGGGGTCCTCCGGGCTCAGGTGATAGCCCACGCGAAACATGAGGTAGGCGGCCAGCACCGAGCCAACGACGACGGCAACCAGTGTGACCAGCTCAGAGCGGTCGCAGAGCCAGGCCGCCAGAGCGCCGAGCAGCAGCCCAGCGGGGACGCTGATCGCGACGTACAGGCCGACGCCGGCGAAGTCGTCGCGGAGTCCGGACTCGCTGGTGTACCACTGGTGACCGGCCACGACGCCCTGCGGGACGTCCCAGAGCCGGTACCAGAGCACCCCGGCCAGCGCGCCGACCGCGGCGAACGCGGCCACGACCGCCAGCCCGTGCACCAGCGCCAGCGCCCAGGCCGGACGGCCGGTGACCTTCGGTGACGATGCGAGCGGCTCCTGGGTGGAGGTGGAGGTCAGCCCGTCAGACATCCCGGGCCCAGCAGCTGCTTGAGGTCGGCGAACAACGCCGGGCTGGGGGTGACCCGGAGCCGGTCGTCGAGCCGCATGACCTTGGTGGCGTCACGCGTCAAGAGTCGCAGCCGGACCTCGGTGACCCCAGGGTGGGTCCCGAGCACGTCACGCAGCTGGGCGACCACCGGGCCGGTGCAGCGGGTGGACGGCATGCTGATCACGACCGGGCCGCTCGGCCCGTCGGAGAGGTCGGGGACGGTGACCTCCTGGGCCCGCAGCTCGGGCTGGTCCTTGTCGCGCGAGAGCGAGCCCTTGATCCGGAGGATCGAGTCCTCGACGAGCAGGGTGCTGGCGAGCTGGTAGGTGCTCGGGAAGAGCAGCACCTCGATGGCACCGTCGAGATTCTCCAGGGTGATCGTCGCCCAGGCGTCACCGCGCTTGGTGATCTTGCGCTGGACCGAGGTCACCAGGCCACTGACCGTGACCGCGCTGCCATGGGCCCGCTCCTCGTCGAGCATCAGCTGGCCGATCGTGCAGTCGGTGCCCTGGGAGAGCACGTGCTCCAGTCCGAGCAGCGGATGGTCGGAGACGTAGAGACCCAGCATGTCGCGCTCGTAGCTCAGCAGCCGGGTCTTGTCCCACTCCTCGATGTCGGGGATCGACACCGCCATGTTGAACGACGCGTCGGAGTCGGGCGCGAGGTCGTCGAAGAGAGAGTCCTGCCCGCCGCCGGTGTCCTTCTTCATGGTGGCGTAGCGGTCAGCGGCGTCTTCGTGGATCTCGAAGAGCGCCTGCCGGGGGTGCTTCATGTCGTCGAAGGCGCCGGCCTTGATCAGCGACTCGATCACTCTCTTGTTGCAGACCAGTCCGTCGACCTTCTCCATGAAGTCGTTGAAGTGCAGGTAGCGGCCGTGCTGCTCACGGCCGGCGACGATCCTGTCAACGACGTTGGCGCCCACGTTGCGGATCGCGGTGAGGCCGAAACGGACGTCGTTGCCCACCGGGGTGAAGTTGGCGGAGGACTCGTTGACGTCCGGCGGCAGCACCTGGATCTTCATCCGGCGGCACTCGTTGAGGTAGATCGCGGACTTGTCTTTGTCGTCCTTGACCGACGTGAGGAGGGCCGCCATGTATTCGGGCGCGTAGTGCTGCTTGAGGTAGGCCGTCCAGTAGGAGATCAGGCCGTATGCGGCGGTGTGGGCCTTGTTGAAGGCGTAGTCGGAGAACGGCACCAGCACGCCCCAGAGCGCGTTGATCGCGTAGTCGGAGTAGCCGCTGGCGCGCATCCCCGCGGAGAAGGGGCCGTACTCGGCGTCGATGATCTCCTTCTTCTTCTTCCCCATCGCCTTGCGCAGCAGGTCGGCCTGACCGAGCGTGTAGCCGGCGACCTTCTGCGCGACCGCCAGGATCTGCTCCTGGTAGACGATCAGCCCGTAGGTCGGCTCCAGGATCTCCGCCAGCGGCTCGGCGAGCTCGGGATGGATCGGGTCGATCGGTTGCTTGCCGTTCTTGCGAAGCGCGTAGTTGGTGTGGGAGTCGACACCCATCGGGCCGGGGCGGTAGAGGGCGAGGACGGCCGAGATGTCCTCGAAGCTGTCGGGCTTCATCAGTCGTAGCAACGAACGCATCGGGCCGCCGTCGAGCTGGAAGACCCCGAGCGTGTTGCCGGTGCCGAGCAGCTGGTAGGAGGCGGTGTCGTCGAGCGCCAGGTCCTCCAGGACGAGCTTCTCGCCCCGGTTGACCTCGATGTTGTGAAGGCAGTCGTCGAGCACCGTCAGGTTGCGCAGCCCCAGGAAGTCCATCTTGATCAGGCCCAGCGACTCGCAGGTCGGGTAGTCGAACTGGGTGATCATCACGCCGTCCGCGGGCCGCCTGAGCAGCGGGATCACGTCGACCAGCGGCTCGCTGGACATGATCACGCCGGCGGCGTGCACGCCCCACTGGCGCTTGAGCCCCTCGATGCCCAGCGCGGTGTCGACGACTCGCTTGACGTCGGCGTCGCTCTCGTAGAGGCCGCGGAACTCGCTGCCCTCGCCGAAACGCCTGTGCTCGGGGTCGAAGACGTCCTTGAGCGGGACGTCCTTGCCCATCACCGCCGCCGGCATCGCCTTGGTGATCCGGTCGCCCATCGCGAACGGGTAGCCGAGGATCCGGCTGGAGTCCTTCACGGCCTGCTTGGCCTTGATCGTGCCGTAGGTGACGATCATGGCCACCCGGTCCTCGCCGTACTTCTCGGTGACGTAGCGGATCACCTCGCCCCGGCGACGCTCGTCGAAGTCGATGTCGAAGTCGGGCATCGAGATGCGCTCGGGGTTGAGGAACCGCTCGAAGAGCAGTCCGTGCCGGAGCGGATCGAGATCGGTGATCCGCAGCGCGTAGGCGACGATCGATCCGGCCCCGGACCCGCGGCCCGGTCCGACGCGGATGCCTTGCTGCTTGGCCCAGTTGATGAAGTCCGCGACCACCAGGAAGTAGCCGGGAAAGCCCATCTTGAGGATGACGCCGATCTCGAACGCCGTGCGTTCGCGGACCTCGGCGGTGACGCCGTCGGGATAGCGCCGGGCCAGGCCGCGCTCGACCTCCTCGATCAGCCAGGTCTCCTCCGTGTGTCCCCCGGGACAGGGGAACCGCGGCATGTAGGTCCCGCTGCCCTCGGTGAACTGGACGTCGCACCGCTCCGCGATGAGCAGGGTGTTGTCGCACGCCTCGGGCAGCTCGCGCCACAGCTCGCGCATCTCGGCCGAGGACTTGAGGTAGTAGCCGTCCCCGGAGAACGCGAACCGCTGGCCGGGGCCGTCGCCGGCGGGGATGTCCATCGTCGAGCCTGAGTTGATGCAGAGCAGGTGCTCCTGGCTCGGCGCGTCCTCGCGCATGACGTAGTGGGAGTCGTTGGTGGCCAGCAGCGGGATCCGCAGGTCGTGGGCGAGCTTCAGCAAGCCGTCGCGGACCCGCGTCTCGATGGTGAGCCCGTGGTCCATCAGCTCGATGAAGTAGTTGTCCCGGCCCAGGATGTCCTGGTAGTCGGCGGCGACCTGTCGGGCCGCGTCGTAGCTGCCGTGGCGCAGGTGCACCTGCACCTCGCCGGACGGGCAGCCCGTCGTACCGATCAGGCCCTTGCTGTGCTGGGTCAGCAGCTCGCGGTCGGCGCGCGGCTGCTTGAAGAAGCCATCGCTCCAGGCACCAGTGCTGAGCCGGAAGAGGTTGTGCATCCCCTCCGTCGACTCGCTGAGCAGCGTCATGTGCGTGTAGGCACCCCGCGCACTGACGTCGTCGGGGCCGCCGCCGTAGAAGTTGACGCCTTTGCGCTCGAAGCGGCTGATGTTGGGGGTGAAGTAGGCCTCGATTCCGATGATCGGCTTGACCCCCGCGTCCTTGGCCTTCTTGTAGAACTCGAAGGCCCCGAACAGGTTGCCGTGGTCGGTCATCGCCACCGCCGGCATCTCGAGCTCCGCTGCCCGCTGCGTCAGCTCGGTGAGCCTCGCCGCACCGTCGAGCATGGAGTACTCGGTGTGCACGTGCAGGTGAACGAACGAGTCCTGGCCGGACATGGGTGTGGTGGACTCCTCACCGGATCGTCTTCGGGCACGGAAAGCAGGGTCGACGCCGCGAACGCCGGTGATCCTGGGGGAAGGATCTCAGCCTACGACGGCGCGCGGGCCGAGCGTGACAGGCAGCGCCGACAGGCTGCGGATCGACGTGAAATCAGTCGCCCGTGACGGCGTCGAGGCTCTCGGTGATGATCGCGTGCACGATCCGGGCAGCGCGATCCTCGCCCAGCAGGGGGGCGCGGACGGCGAGGGCGCGGGCGATCTCGCGTTCCCGGGCGGGGTCTCGCTCGGTGGTGCCCTTGTGCCGCTGGACCGCCCGGGTGAGGGCGGCTCTGCGGTTGAGCAGGTCTCCGAGCTCGGCGTCGACGGCATCGATCAGGCCGCGGTAGAACGCGAGCGGGCTCTCCCCGGGCCAAGCCATCCGGATGTCGGGCTCGCGCTCCTCGTTGCCGGCGCCGTCGGTGCGTTCGAGCTCGACCAGACCGTGGCGGCGGTAGAAGCCGCGTGCGAGCTCGTTGCTCTCGAAGACCCACAAGCAGAAGCCGGCCGGCCGCTGGGCCTTGACCAGGTCGAGCAGCGCCGAACCGACGCCGGTGCCCTGGACGGCAGGCTCCACGTAGATGTCCTCGAGCCACTCACGATGGGACCGGGCATAGCCGACCACCAGCCCCGGGGGCACTGGCACTGACTGGGCCACCCACACGTCGTCCTTCGCGAGGTCCCAGCCCGCGACCCAGGCGTGGGCCTCGTGGGGCGGGTGCAGGCTGCGCGGCATCGCGGGGTACGCCGCGTCGCGGGCCCGGATGTGCACGTCGGCGATCGCGGGCAGGTCCTCCCGCGTCGCCGGCCGGAGCAGCAGGGCGTCGTCAGTCGGCACCGCGGACTGCCTCCAACGCACGGGCCAGGTCGTCGGGGTAGTCCGCGGAGTACTCGACGTAGTCCCCCGAGTCCGGGTGCTCGAACCCGAGCCGGACGGCGTGCAGCCACTGGCGTTCGAGCCCGAACCGCTTGGCCAGCGTCGGGTCGGCTCCGTAGGTGAGGTCCCCGACGCACGGGTGCTTGAGCGCCGCCATGTGCACGCGGATCTGGTGGGTCCGCCCGGTCTCCAGGTGCACCTCGAGCAGGCTCGCGAACCGGTGCGCCTCGAGCGTCGAGTAGTGCGTCACGCTCGGGCGCCCGTCGGCCATCACGGCGAACTTGTAGTCGGCCTTGGGGTGCCGCCCGATGGGCGCGTCGACGGTCCCCTCGAGCGGGTCGGGATGACCCTGCACCAACGCGTGGTAGACCTTGTCGACGTCGCGGCGGCGGAACGCGTTCTTGAGCACCGAGTAGGCGTGCTCGGACTTGCAGATCACCATCACACCCGAGGTGCCGACGTCGAGCCGTTGGACGATCCCCTGACGCTCCGAGGCGCCGCCGGTGGCGATCTTGAACCCCGCGCCCGCCAGGTGGCCTACGACGGTCGGCCCGGTCCACCCGGGTGAGGGGTGCACCGCGACCCCTACCGGCTTGTCGATCACCACGATCGAGGGGTCGTCGTGGACGATCTTGATCCCCTCCACGATCTCCGGTAAGACGAGCAGCGGGTCCGCCTCGACCGGGATGGTGACGTCAAGGGTGGCGCCGGCCAGCACCCGGTCGCTCTTGACCGCGCCGGAGCCGTCGACCTCCACCAGCCCGCGCGCGATCAGCTCGGCCGCGCGCGTCCGGGACAGCCCGAACATCTGGGCCATCGCCGCGTCCACGCGCTCTCCGGCGAGGCCGTCCGGCACCGCGAGGGTGCGGTGGTCCTGGTTGTTCACGACGCAGCGATGTCCGGCTCGTCGTCGCTGTGGCGCACCACCCGCGACCCGTCGAGACGGATGCCGCGGAAGGACTGGACCAAGATCAGCGCGGCCGCCACGTTGATGCACATGTCGGCCACGTTGAAGACCGGCCAGTGCGGCAGCATCAGGAAGTCGACGACGTGGCCGCGCAGCGGTCCGGGCTCGCGCAGCAGGCGGTCGGTGAGGTTGCCGCTGATGCCCGCGAGCAGGAGGCCGAAAGCCACTGCCCACGTGGCGCTGCGGAGCCGACGGCTCAGCCACAGCACCACCAGCACGGCAACGATGGCCAGGCACGAGAACACCTCGGTGTAGCCCGTGCCGGCACTGAACGCCGCGCCCGCGTTGCGGGTCAGGTGGAGGACGAGGATGTCGCCGACCACTTCCTTGTCGGGCTGGCCGGTGAGTCGGTCGACGGCCAGCCACTTGGCCAGCTGGTCAACGGCGTACAGGACCGCGAACACTGCGAGGAACACGGTGCGGACCCGAGCGCGAGAAGCAGCGGGGCTGCCGCTGGCCAGGCTGGAGTCAGAACTCAGCGACGTTCCTCGCGCTGCTTGCATGTCATGCACAGTGTGGCACGGGGGAAAGCCATCAAACGCATCTTGCCGATGGGCTCCCCGCAGGACTCGCAGATGCCGTAGGTGCCGTCGTCGATGCGCGCCAGAGCGCGTTCGATCTGGTGAAGCTTGTCGCGCTCGCTGTTGATGACGACCAGCTCCTGGTCGCGCTCGAAGCTGGTGGCCCCCATGTCGGCCTGGTCCTGGCCGGCACCGTCACCGGGGTCGCGCATCAACCCGGACAGCTCGGAGGACTGGGCGGCGATCACGGAGAGGCTGTGCGCGCGCTGCTTGTTGAGCTTGTCGAGCACCTCCCTGAGCTCCGACTTGGTCCAGGCGCCCTCTCCCGCCTTGACGACCAGGGCCTTCACCGAGGCCTTGCGGGCGGCCGGGGCCTTCTTGAGCGGCGCCGCCTTCCTGGGGGGCGCGGCCTTCTTCGCGGGAGCCTTCTTGGCCGGCGTCGCCTTCTTGGCGGGGGCCTTCTTGGCGGGGGCCTTCTTGGCGGGGGCCTTCTTGGCGGGGGCCTTCTTGGCGGGGGCCTTCTTGGCGGGGGCCTTCTTGGCGGGGGCCTTCTTGGCGGGGGCCTTCTTGGCGGGGGCCTTCTTCGCGGGCGCCTTCTTCGCGGGGGCCTTCTTCGCGGGCGCCTTCTTCGCGGGGGCCTTCTTCGCGGGCGCCTTCTTCGCCGGAGCCTTCTTCGCCGGAGCCTTCTTCGCCGGAGCCTTCTTCGCCGGAGCCTTCTTCGCCGGAGCCTTCTTCGCCGGAGCCTTCTTCGCCGGAGCCTTCTTCGCCGGAGCCTTCTTCGCCGGCGCGGCCTTCTTCGCGGGAGCCTTCTTCGCGGCGGGCCTTCTTGGCGGGTACCGCCTTCTTGGCAGCCTTCTTCCCCGTCCCGGTGGCCTTGGTCGCCGTACGGCGGCCGATCACCTTGCGGGCGGCGCTCGCCGTCCGACCAGCGAGAGATCGAGTCGTGGAGCGCGCCATCAAGCGGGCCTTCCTGGTGCCGAGGCCGTGGCAGCGGCCACGGGGTGCTGGCCGGAACCGTAGCGGCTGACCCCCCGCCACTCAAACAGGCGCGCTGTCAGACCTCGTCGTCGCCGAGGATCGAGCGGAGCCGCTTGGGTGCCGGCGGCTGGTCGTCGGAGACCGCCGGGGACTCACCCGGACCGGAGAGCAGCTCGAGCTGCTGGGTGAAGTAGCTCTTGAGCCGCGAGCGGTACTCGCGCTCGAAGGCGCGCAGTGTCTCGACCTCGCTGTTGAGCTTGTCGCGCTCCCGTTCGAGCTCGCCGAACATCTGCTGGCGGCGCTCGGCGGTCTCGGAGTCGAGCATCTGGGCGCGGGTCCGGGCATCGGACTCGAGGCGGTCGGCCTTGACCTTGGACTCGGCCTCGAGCCGCTCGGACTTGGTGCGGGCCTCGCCGATGATCTTGTCGGCATCGTTCTTGGCGCTGTCCACGAGCTCGTCGGCGTTGCGGGTCGCGATCTCGAGCAGTCGCGCTGCGGCGTTCGAGGCCTCGGGGACGGTCTCCACCCGAATGGTCTCGGCGGCCGGGGCTGCGGCAGCCGGCTCGGGCTTCGCCTCGGGCTCGGCAGGGCGCTCCTGAACCGCCGGCGTCTGGGCCGTGGGCGGGTTGTCCTGGTAGCTCGACCCACCGCCGGTCTGGGCCTCGGACAGCTTGTTCTTGAGGTCGTCGTTCTCCTTGGTCAGCCTGGCCAGCTCTGCCTCGACCTCATCGAGGAACTGGTCGACCTCGCCCATGTCGTAGCCCTCGCGGAGCCGGACAGGCGTGAAGCGCTTGTTACTCACGTCCTCAGGCGTCAGCGGCATGTTCCCCACCCATTCATCTTCTTCGAGGTTCTTCGAGGTTCTTCGACGTCGTGGTGCCTCTGGCGGGACTGCTCCCCGGCCGATGAGACGGTTCCTCCGGAACTGTAGCGCCTGCAGTGGGACTGATGTGACAGGTGCTGCGAGTTCATGTGGCCCGATCTAGAGGAACGAGCCGACGATCGACAGCAGGATGTAGGCCCCGATCATCACGATGATGAAGGACAGGTCGATCGCGATCGTGCCGATCCGCAGCGGCGGGACCACCCGACGCAGCGCCTTGATCGGCGGGTCGGTGGCGGAGTAGACGACCTCGAGCACGACCAGCAGGAAACCCGTGGGCGACCACGAACGCGCGAACACCTGCACCCAGTCCACGACGAAGCGGATCCACATCAGGGCGATGAAGATCCACAGCGCTCCGTGGATGATCTGCAGGACGGCGTGCACGCGACGATCATGCCGGGTCGGCCAACATCTGGACGCACCGGCTCACCGGGCGAGTGGACGGCAGTCCGGAGCAGCGCTCAGCTCTGGTTGAAGAAGCCGCCCTCGACCAGGCGCGCCTTCTCCTCGGCGGCGACCGTGACGTTGGGCGGGGAGAGCAGGAACACCTTGCTGGTGATCCGCTCGATGCTGCCACGGGTCGCGAACACCAGGCCGGCGGCGAAGTCGACCAGCCGCTTGGCGTCGGCGTCGTCCATCTCGGAGAGATTCATGATCACCGGCACTCCGTCACGGAAGTTCTCGCCGACGGTGCGTGCCTCGTTGTAGGTGCGCGGGTGCAGCGTGGTGATCCGCGACAGCTCGGCGACGGTGGACCCGACGCTGGCAATCGGGCCGCCCGGGGGACGGCGACGCTCGCTGAGGTCGGCCACCGTGGCCTGGCGCGACTCGCGCAGCTCACGACGGCTCTGCTTGGCGACGACCGGGCTCGTCTCCTCGGAGTAGTGGCCGTCGTAGTCGGCGTACTCGCCGTACTCGTCGTCGTATCGGCCGGTGTCCTCGAGCAGGCCGAGGTACTCACCGATCCTGCGCATGGCGCCGCTCATGATGCCTGCCTTCCGGCTCCGGCGACCTCCTCGCGGGGGCCGCGCCTCCTGATTTTGGACACTACTGGACCCGAGGCCTCGAACCGAGGACCGCGGAGCCAACGCGCACGTGTGTCGCGCCGGCCCGGATCGCGTCCTCGAGGTCGCCGCTCATCCCCGCCGAGAGCCAGTCCGCCTCGGGATGGGCGGCCAGGAACTCGCGGCGTACGTCGACGAGCCGGCCGAACGCCGTCGCCGGGTCCTCCCCCAGCGGCGCGATCGCCATCAGGCCGCGCAGGGTGAGCATGCCGGCCTGGGACACGGCCGCTGCCAGCTCGTCGAGGTCAGCCGGGTCGGCTCCGGCCCGACCCGACGCGCCGGGCGGGTCGAGGGAGACCTGGAGCAGCACGTCGACGGGGTGCGAACGGCGGTGCGCCCCCGTGGACAGCGGGCCCACCAGCTTGCGCCGGTCGACCGACTCGACGACCGCCGAGTACGTCGCGACCGCGGCCGCCTTGTTGCTCTGCAACCCGCCGATGAAGTGCCAGGCAAGGTCGAGGTCGGCGCATTCCGCCGCCTTGCCCTCCGCCTCCTGGTGGCGGTTCTCCCCGACGTCGGTGACTCCGAGCTCGGCCAGGATGCGGACGTCGCTGACCGGGAAGAACTTGGTCACCACAACCAGCCGGACCTCGTCGGGTGCGCGGTCGACGTCAGCGCACGCCGAGGCGATCCGGTCGCGGACGGAGGCGAGCCCTGCCTCGATCTCGTCGTGGCGGGTCATGCTTCGGGCCCCCCGAGCCGGACCACGCCGGCCAGCCGGCCAGCACCGCGACCGTCACGCCGGTAGGAGTAGAGGTCGGTCGACTCGCGGGTGCACCGGCTGACGTCGTGCACGTCGACGCCGAGGTGCCCGAGCTGGGACCTGACGCCGGCGCCCAGGTCGAGGGACGGCGTCCCCCAGGCGGTCTCGGCCCGCGCGGCGGGGACCATGTCTGCGACGTCGTCCCGCATCTCTGCCGGGACCTCGTAGCAGCGCCCGCACACGTGCGGGCCGATCCAGCCCTCGATCGCGGTGGCGCCGAGCTCGTGCATCCGGCCCACGGTCGCGGGGACGACGCCGGCCACCAGCCCAGGCCGGCCGCAGTGTGCCGCCCCGACCACCCCCTCCCCGGGAGCGACCAGGAGCACGGGCACGCAGTCGGCCGCCCGGACGAGCAGGGTCAGCCCGGGGGTGTCGGTGACGATGCCGTCGGCGCGCGGGCGCGTGGTCGGTCCGGTGGTGGCGACCGCGACGTCGGCGCCATGGCACTGGTAGAGGTCGCACAGCGCATCCTGCGGCGCGAAGTCCGCGAGCAGTCGCCGGTGGTTCTCCACCTTCGCCTCCTCGACGTCGTCCCCCTCGACGGAGAGGTTGAGCTCGTCGAAGGGCGACGCACTGACCCCGCCGTACCTGTCGGTGAAGGCCAGGTCGGCGGGGCCGGTGACGGTGGGCATGGAGGTACGGAAGGAGTACAAGGCTGGTCTCACGATGCCATGCGGGCTACTTGAGGAAGTCGGGCACGTCCAGGTCGTCGTCGTCGAACTGCATCGGCCGGGGCGCTGGCCGGGGTGTGGACGACACCGGAGCGGCCGGGGCGGGTGCCCCGGCGGAGACCTTCGCCGGCTCCTCCTGGCGCTTGGTGGCGACCGCGGCCGCCGCTGCCCTCGTGTCGGCCTGGCGACGCAGTGTCGAGCCCTCGTGCGCGCGCTTCGGCGTACCGCCGTCGAAGCCGGCCGCGATGACCGTGACCCGGACCTCGTCGCCCAGGGCGTCGTCGATGGTGGCGCCGAAGATGATGTTGGCGTCGGGGTGCACGGCGTCGGCGACCAGCGCGGCCGCCTCGTTGATCTCGAACAGGCCAAGGTCGGAGCCGCCCGCGATCGAGAGCAGGACGCCGTGGGCGCCGTCGATCGAGGCCTCGAGCAACGGGCTGGAGACGGCCATCTCGGCAGCAGCGACCGAGCGG
Organism: uncultured Actinomycetota bacterium; assembly: GCA_963817125.1. Taxonomy (GTDB): domain Bacteria; phylum Actinomycetota; class Actinomycetes; order Propionibacteriales; family Nocardioidaceae; genus Nocardioides. The sequence continues at coordinate 924,998 of CAWFNB010000009.1, read as the reverse complement.
TCCTCGCCGCGCGCTGAGCCGATGCCCATCAGGGCCGAGCCGGCGTTCGCCATCACCGACTTGACGTCGGCGAAGTCGAGGTTGATCAGGCCGGGGGTGGTGATCAGGTCGGTGATGCCGGAGACGCCTTGGAGGAGGACCTGGTCGGCCTGCTTGAAGGCGTCGAGCACGGAGACGTTGCGGTCGGAGATGGAGAGGAGCCGGTCGTTGGGGATCACGATCAGGGTGTCGACCTCCTCGCGGAGGTTGGCGATCCCCTCCTCCGCGGCACCCGCGCGCCGGCGTCCTTCGAAGGCGAACGGACGGGTGACCACACCGATGGTCAGCGCACCGAGCGAGCGGGCGATCCGGGCCACGACGGGTGCGCCGCCGGTGCCGGTGCCGCCCCCCTCGCCAGCGGTCACGAAGACCATGTCGGCGCCCTTGAGGACCTCCTCGATCTCGTCGGCGTGGTCCTCCGCGGCCCGAGAGCCCACGTCGGGGTTCGCGCCCGCGCCGAGCCCACGGGTCAGCTCCCGGCCGATGTCGAGCTTGACGTCGGCATCGCTCATGAGCAGGGCCTGGGCGTCGGTGTTGATCGCGATGAACTCGACACCCTTGAGCCCGACCTCGATCATCCGGTTGACGGCGTTGACACCGCCCCCGCCGATGCCCACGACCTTGATGATCGCGAGATAGTTCTGCGCAGCTGCCACGGTTTCTACTCCTCCGGCTCAACTATCACCCTCAGGTTGAGGGTTATAGTTATGTCAACCTCTCCGTGCCGATGACAGTAGGGACGGGAGGTGCCGGAGTTGTGGAGACACGCGGGTCGCTGCGCTGACCTGTTGGGAGATTCACCGGGTACCCGGTGAATCTGGAGCTCCCCCGCTGAAGTTTCAGCGGGGAAGCGTGAGTTTCACCGGGTACCCGGTGAAACTCACGGCCCGGGCGTCAGCGGGTGGTGGGCTTGGACGGCACGCTGACGTCGTACACCTGCGCCTGCACCGTCGCGAGCAGGGTCTCGAGGACCTCGGCCTTGGTGTCGGACTCGTCGGCACTCCCCCACACCACCGTGCGGCCGTCCTTGAGCACCAGCGAGATCTGGTCGACGGTGGTGACCAGGACGTGGTCGACGATCAGGGTGAGGTCCTGCGGCAGGGCCGTGATCACCTTGGCCGCCTCCTTGAGGGCCTCCGAGGTGGTGCCGATCGAGGTCACGACACGAGGCAGACCCGGCGGCGCCTTCTTGTAGTCGCGGAAGACCACGCCGTCGGAGTCCATGCCGCGCAGCCGGCCGCCGATCTCGACCACGGCGATAGCGACCCGCTCCTCGAGGCTGACCAGGATGCCGTTCGGCCACTGCCGGGTGACGGCGACGGAGCGGACCACGGCCAGCGCTCCGATCCGGCGCTCGGCCGCGGCCAGGTCGACACGGGCCAGTGGCTCGCCGACGTCGATGCCCGAGCGCGCGCGGATGTCGGAGGCCTCGACGGTCTGGGCGCCGCTGACGTCGATGGTCTCGACAGCCAGCCATGACGAGAACCAGACGGCCCAGATCCCCCCGCCCACCAGGGCGAGCACCAGCGCCGCTGCGAGCAGGTAGCGCCAGGCCAGCCAGCGACGCCGCCACTGCCGGCGCGCGAACCGCTTGCGGCTGCGCCGGGTGGCCCGGTCGATGGTGCCGTCGATGGTGGCGATGTGGTCTCGTCGGTCGACCGGCGGAGGCTACGCACCGGCGGCCTCGAGCAGCGCGAGCACCTGCGGGCCGAGCTCGGTGACGCTGCCCGCGCCGAGGGTGATGACGAGGTCGCCGGGGTGCGCGCGGGCCACCAGCGCGGCCGGGACGTCACCGAGCTCGGGGACGAAGGCGACATGCTCGGGAGCCAGGGGTACGGCGGCCGCGACCAAGGCGCCCGTCACGTCAGGGTCGGGGTCGTCCCGGGACAGGTAGACGTCGCAGACCACCACATCGTCGGCCGCGCCCAGCGCCTCGCCCATGGCGACGCCCAACATGCGCGTGCGCGAGACCAGGTGCGGCTGGAACGCGACGATGAGCCGCCCCTGATCCGCGAGCGCACGTGCGGCGGCGAGGTCGCCGGCGATCTCGGTCGGATGGTGGGCATAGCTGTCGTAGACGCGAACGCCGCCCGCCTCCCCCTTGGCCTCCATCCGACGCCGGGTGCCGGTGAAGGTGGCGATGCCACGGACCAGCTCCTCCTCGGCAAACCCCAGCGTCCGCCCGGTGGCCAGCGCCAGCAGTGCGTCGGCCAGGTAGTGGTCACCCGGCGACCACAGCGAGACCCCGGCGAGTGCATCCGGCCCGACCTCGGCGACACCGGGTCGGGTCGACACGGTGACGACGCGCCGACCGGCAGCCCGCTGGCTCTCAGCCAGCGCCGCGGCGCCGGCGTCGTCGACGCAGCAGACCAGGAACCCGTCCGGGTCGATGTTCGACGCGAACTCCTCGAACGCCGTGGCGTAGGCAGCCTCGGTCCCCCAGTGGTCGAGGTGGTCGGACTCGATGTTGGTGACGATCGCTGCGTGCGGTCGGTAGACGAGGAAGGCGCCATCGCTCTCGTCGGCCTCGGCCACGAACAGGTCCCCGCTGCCCTCCGCCCCATTGACCCCGGTCGCGGTCAGGTCGCCGCCGACGGCGTACGTCGGGTCCGCACCGGCCGCCTGGAGAGCCACCGTCAGCAGCGCCGTCGTCGTGGTCTTGCCGTGGGTTCCGGCCACCGCGATCACGCGGCGGCCAGCCATCACCGCGGCCAGCGCAGCCGAACGCGGCAGCACCCGGAGACCGCGAGTCCGGGCCTCGACGTACTCGGCGTTGTCCTCGCGGACCGCGGTCGAGACGACCACGGTCTCGGCGTCCCCGAGCTGCTCGGCCACGTGGCCGACGTACACCCGCGCGCCGAGCGCGCGCAGGGCATCGAGGGCGGGTGACTCGACGCCGTCGCTGCCGCTGACCGGAATGCCGCGGGCCAGCATGATCCGGGCGATCGCGGACAGGCCGGCGCCACCGATCCCGACGAAGTGCACGCGGCCGAGCCGGTCTGCCGGCAGCAGCTCCTCCGGCACCGCCACCTTCATCTGCCGGTCTCCAGGATGATCCGGGCCAGCTTCTCGTCGGCATCGCGCGGGATCAGGTTCGACGCAGCGGCGCTCATCGCGGCCAGGCGGTCCGGGTCGGTGGCCAGCGCCGGCACGTTCGTGGTGACCCACGCGCTGGTGAACTCGGGGTCACTGACCATCAGAGCTCCCCCGCGTCCACCACCGGCTTGGCGTTCAGCGGCTGCTCGCCGTTGCCGATCGGGAGCGGGACGAAGATCGCCGGTATGCCGACCGCGGCAGCCTCGGTCACGCTCGACGCTCCGCCCCGGCACACCATGAGGTCAGCGGCGGCCAGCGCGTAGTCCATCCGGTCGACGAAGCCGACGGGCACGTAGGTCGGGAGGCCGTCCTGGGGGACCACGTCGTTCTTGGGGCCGACCACGTGCAGCACCTGCACGCCGGCGTCGCCCAGCGCGCGGGCCGCGCCGGCGATGGCGTTGTTGATGTTGCGAGCACCCTGTGAGCCACCGGTCACCACCAGCGTGGGCAGGTCCTTGTCGAGACCGAAGAACGCCCGGGCCTGGGGCCGGAGGGCAGCCCGGTCCAGGCGGGAGATCATGGTGCGGATCGGCAGCCCGACGTACTCCGCGTGCGGCAGCGGGGTGTCCGGGAAGCTCACCGCCACTCGTTTCGCGATCCGGGCACCGACCTTGTTGGCCAGGCCGGGCAACGAGTTCTGCTCGTGCACCACCACGGGGACCAACGCCTGGCGAGCGGCGAGGTAGGCAGGCACCGACACGTAGCCGCCATAGCCGACCAGCACGTCGGGCCGCACCCTCTCGAGCACGGCGCGCGCCTCCTTCACCGCGCCCCGGAGCCGACCCGGCACCCGCAGCAGGTCGACCGAGGCCCGGCGTGGCAGCGGGACGGGCGAGATCAGCTCGAGCGGGTAGCCCGCCTCGGGCACGACGCGGTTCTCCAGCCCCCGGGGGGTGCCCAGGCAGGTGATCTCCGCGGCCGGCTCGAGCCGGCGCAGGGCGTCGGCCGTCGCAAGCAGCGGCGAGGTGTGGCCGGCGGTGCCACCGCCGGCGAGCAGGATGCGCATCAACCGAAAGGGTAGGGACTGACCTGCGACGACAACGTCAGCGACCGGCCCGCGCATGGGCTGAGAGACCCGCCGACCGCAGCTTGCGGCGCTGGGCCAGCGCCCGCGCCGCCTCCGGCTCACGGCGCGCGAAGCCGACGAGGAGGCCGAGCGCGATCAGGGACGGGAGCAGTGCGGAGCCCCCGTAGGAGATCAGCGGCAGCGGGATGCCGATCACGGGGAGCAGCGCGAGCACCATGCCGACGTTGATCATCATCTGGCCGACCAGCCAGACCACGATGCCGAAGGAGGTGTAGCGCACGAAGGGGTCGGCGGTACGTCGGGCGACGCGCAGCGCTGCGAACGCGATGGTGAGGAACAGCGTGATCACCAGCAGGGTCCCGGCCAGGCCCAGCTCCTCTCCGAGCACCGCGAAGATGAAGTCGGTGTGCGCCTCGGGCAGGTCGCCCCACTTCTGCTGGCTGGCGCCGATGCCTTCACCGAACAGCCCGCCCGTCGAGAGCGCGTAGAGGCCGTGGGCCGGCTGCCAGCCCTTGTCGTGGTAGTCGTTGAACGGGTCCACGAAGTTGGTCACCCGGCCGAGCCGCTCCGAGCTGGTGCCGACCAGCACGAACAGGCCGACGGCGACCACAGAGATCATGACGGTGAAGAACCTGCGCGGCGCGCCGACGACCCACAGCGACCCCAGCAGCAGCGCGAACAGCACCAGCGCCGTCCCGAGGTCGTTGCCGAGCACGACGAGGCCGGTGGCCAGGATCATGCCCGGGACCACGGGGACCACGATCTCGTGGGTGCTGTCCAGCCGGCGTTCCTTGTTGGCGTAGATGTGCGCGGCCCAGATCACCATCGCGAGCTTGGCGATCTCGGAGGGCTGGATGACGACCGGGCCCATGCCGAGCCAGTTCTGGTTGCCGTTGCGCTCGACGCCGAAGAAGGCGGTCAGCAGCAGCAGCACCAGTGAGATCGAGAAGCCGGGGTAGGCGAGCCGCCGGATCCAGCGGTGTGGCAGCCGGCTGGCGACCCAGGCCAGCGGCAGGCCGAGCAGCACCCAGACCAGCTGGCGACGGACCACGGCGTAGGAGTCGCCGTCGTTGACCTCGTAGGAGTAGACGCTGCTCGCACTCAGGACCATGACCAGCCCGATGGTGAGCAGCAACGCGGAGGCGCCGAGCAGCAGGTAGTACGACGTGAGCGGTCGGTCCAGCGCGGCACGGAGTGCACCGAACCAGGACCGGGGCCGCACCGCGGACCGGGGCCGCCCGGTGGCCAGCGCGTGCGCCAGCCGCGGACGCAGCCCGGGCAGGGCGGTGGGGAGCTTGGGAGGGTCGAAGCGGCGGGGCCGGGTGCGCTCGGGGTTCGCGGTGGTCATGTCGGGTGCCGCTCCCCCTTGTCCGTCCCGTGGCTGCTAGCCGATCCGTTCCCGCACCGCGGCGGCGAAGGCGTCCCCGCGGGCTGCGTAGTCGGTGAACATGTCCATCGACGCGCAGCCCGGGGCGAGGAGCACCGTGTCGCCCGGCCGAGCCAGCTCGGCCGCGGCAGCCACGGCGCGTCGCATCGGTCCTGCCTCAACAGACGCTTGGTCACCTTCTGTCACAGCAGTCTCACCGGTACCAACTTCGATGACCGGCACATCGGGGGCGTGTCGCGAAAGCGCTCCCGCGATCACGTCCCGGTCCCGGCCCAGCAGGACGGCGCCGCGCAGCCGACCCGCCACGGCGCGGACCAGGTCGTCGAACGAGGCACCCTTCGCCAGCCCGCCGGCCACCCAGACCACCGGGTCGTAGGCGAGCAGGGAGGCGTGCGCCGCGTGCGGGTTGGTGGCCTTGGAGTCGTCGACCCACGCGACGCCTTCGTGCTCGGCGACCAACGCGATCCGGTGGCCGTCGGGCCGGAAACCGCGCAGCCCGTCGCGCACCGCGGCCTGGCTGACGCCGTGCGCCCGGGCCAGTGCGGCCGCGGCGAGCGCGTTCTGGACGGTGTGCGGCGCCGGCCCACTGGTCCCGGGGGCAGTGAGATCGGCCAGCGTGCACAGCTCCGCGGCGCTGGTCTCGCGCTGCTCCACGAAAGCGCGGTCGGCGAGGATGTCCTCGACCACGCCGACCATGCCGACGGCGGGCATGCCGAGCGTGAAGCCGATCGCCCGCGCGCCCTCGACGACGTCAGCCTCGCGGACCAGAGCCTCGGTCACCGGGTCGGACGCGTTGTAGACGCAGGCCCGCTGGACGCGCTCGTAGATCCGACCCTTGTCCGAGGCGTAGTCGGACATGGAGGCGTACCAGTCGAGGTGGTCCTCGGCGACGTTGAGCACGGCCGACGCCTGGGCGCTCATCGAGTCGGTGTAGTGCAGCTGGAAGCTGGACAGCTCGACCGCGAGGACGTCGTAGGGCTCGGGATCCATCACCGCCTCGACCAGTGGGAGGCCGACGTTGCCGGCGGCGACACTGCGCAGCCCGGCCGCACGCAGGATCGCCTCGAGCATCCGGGTCGTGGTGGTCTTGCCGTTGGTGCCGGTGACCGCGAGCCAGGGCGTCTCGTGCTCGGGGTCGCGGAGCCGCCAGGCCAGCTCGACCTCGCCCCAGATCGGTACGTCGCGCGCCTGGGCCTGGGCCAGGAGTGGTGCGTCCGGGCGCCACCCCGGTGAGGTGACCACCAGGTCGACGTCCTCGGGCAGGTGGGCGGTGCTCCCCTCCCCCAGCCGGATCGTGGCGCCCAGCACCTCGAGCAGCTCGGCCTTCTCCTGCTTGCCGGCCGGGCTCTCGTCGAGCGCGGTGACGTCGGCGCCGAGGTGCAGCAGGTTGTCGGCGGCCGCGAACCCCGAGACCCCGAAGCCGGCGACCACGGCCCGCACGCCGTCCCACGAGTCGCGGCGGCCCAAGGAGGATGGATTCATCCGATGCCGCGGACCCACTCGGCGTAGAAGACGCCCAGGCCGGCCGCCACACAGATGCCGGTGATGATCCAGAACCGGATCGTCACGGTGACCTGCTCCCATCCGAGCATCTCGAAGTGGTGGTGGATCGGTGCGATGCGGAAGATCCGGCGTCCGGTGCCGGTGAGCCTCTTGGTGACCTTGAAGCAGGTGACCTGGAGCACCACCGAGAGCGTCTCCACGACGAAGAGCCCGCCGAGCAGGATGAAGAGGAGCTCGGTGCGGGTCAGGATCGCCAGCCCCGCCAGGGCTCCCCCCAGCGAGAGCGAGCCGGTGTCGCCCATGATGATGGCGGCCGGTGACGCGTTCCACCACAGGAAGCCGAAGCAGGCGCCGGTGAGCGCCGCCGCGACGATGGCCAGGTCGAGGGGGTCGCGGACCTCGTAGCAAAGACTCACGTTGTCGGGGTCCAGGCTCGAGGAGGCGCAGGACTGGTTGTTCTGCCAGATGTTCACGAGCATGTACGCGCCGAAGACCATCATCGATGCACCGGCGGCCAGCCCGTCGAGTCCGTCGGTGAGGTTCACGCCGTTGCTGGTCGCGGTCACGATCAACCAGATCAGCGCCATCACGACGACCGTCGGCAGCGCGACGCTGTGCCAGTCGCGGATGAACGAGATGTGCTTGGAGGCCGGCGTCAGCTCGTTCTCGTCCTCGAGCCACGGGGCCAGCGCGAGGGCACCGAAGACCAGCGCCACGATGGTCTGCCCGATCATCTTTGCCTTGCTGCGCAGGCCGAGGTTTCGCTGCCGGGTCACCTTGATGTAGTCATCGACGAAGCCCACCAGCCCCATCCCCACGAAGAGGAACAGCAGCAGGAGCGCCGACCCGGTCGGGGGGCTCATCGTGACCAGCTTGGCCACGAAGTAGCCGACCACTGTCGCCAGGACGATGACGACGCCGCCCATGGTGGGCGTCCCGCGCTTGGTGTGATGGCTGGTCGGCCCGTCGTCGCGGATGGGCTGGCCGAGGCCGAGCCGGCGGAACTGGTTGATGGCGACGCGGGTGCCCAGGAGCGAGATGATCAGCGCGATGGCGCCGCTGAGCAGGATTGCTCTCATCACCCTCCCTTTCCACGTGGACCCGGACCGCTTGGCCATGATTCCGTACGCCGCTCCGGGCTCGGACGCGGCCCGCCGGACCCCGGTTGCTCTTTCCCGCTGGGCGTACCCCTACGCGTACCTCCCGGACAGCAGCTCGCGGACCACCTCACGGTCATCGAAGGGGTGCACGACTCCGTCGACCTCCTGCCCGGTCTCGTGGCCCTTGCCGGCGACAACCACGATGTCACCGGGCTGCGCGAGCCGGAGTGCGGCCGCGATGGCTGACCGTCGATCGCCCTCCTCCAGAACCTCCGCGCCGCCGCCAGCGCGCGCCCCCTCGAGGACCGCGGCGCGGATGGCGGCCGGGGCCTCGGTGCGGGGGTTGTCGTCGGTGACCACGACGACGTCGGCGAGCCGGGCCGCGATCTCGCCCATGATCGGTCGCTTGCCGAGGTCACGGTCGCCGCCGGCACCGAGCACCACCAGCAGTCGACCGTCGGTGAGCGGCCGCAGGCTGCGCAGAGCCGCCTCCACCGCATCCGGCTTGTGCGCGTAGTCCACGACGACGCTGAACGGCTGCCCGGCGTCGATCCGCTCGAACCGGCCCGGGACTCCCCCACCCGATGCGATCCCGGCCGCGACCGCGCCCACTGTGTCGTCGGGCAGGCCGGCCTCGGCACACGCCGCGACCGCTGCCAGCGCGTTGGTGACGTTGAACTCGCCGGGCAGGGGAACGCCGGCGTCGACGTCGACATCGGGGCCGTGGACCCGGAACGTCGTGCCGTCCGGTCCCGGCCTGACGTCGCTGACCGTCCAGTCCGCGTCCGCACCGTGGGTTGAGAAGGTCCGCACCGGCAGAGCCGTGTCGGCGGCCAACCGGCGGCCGTGCGCGTCGTCGAGGTTGATCAGCGCCAACCGCGCCCGCTCGGGGGTGAACAGCGAGGCCTTGGCCCGGTAGTAGTCCTCCTCGTCGGCGTGGAAGTCGAGGTGGTCGCGTCCGAGGTTGAGGAAGACCGCGACGTCGAACACCACACCGTCGACGCGACCCATCACCAGCGCATGGCTGCTGACCTCCATCGCGCAGGCCTCGACCTCGCGCTCGCGCATCAGCGCGAACAGCGCGTGCAGGTCGGGTGCCTCCGGGGTGGTCAGCGCGGTCTTGACCTCTTCGCCCGCGATCCGGGTGCCCACGGTGCCGATCACTCCGGCCCGGACGCCGGCTCGCTCCAGCCCGCCCTCGGCCAGCCGGGTGGTCGTCGTCTTGCCCTGGGTGCCGGTGACGCCGACCATCCGCATGTCGGTTGCGGGCTCGCCGTACACCCGGGCAGCGAGCCGGCCGAGCAGCCGGCGGGGCTCCGCGACGACCACCAGCGGTACGCCGGCCGGCGCGTCCCCCGCCCCGGCGGGGTCGGTGAGCAGCGCCACTGCCCCTGCCGCGAGGGCGTCAGCGGCATACGCCATCCCGTGCGCCTGCGAGCCGGGCAGCGCGGCGTACAGGTCACCGGGGAAGGTGCGCTGAGAGCTGAGGGTGAGCCCGGTGACCACGGTCTCGACGTCCCCGATCGCGGTCGCCTCGGGCGCCCGCTCGCGCAGCCACCCGGCGAGGTCGCCGAGCGCGGTGCGCGGCGGGTGCTGTGGCCGAGTGGACGCGGTCGGGCTCACCATCGGGCCAGTGTCCCGCGGCCTACCACTCGACGGGGAGGACCGTCTGCTTGCGGTGGCTCGGGGGGACGCCGTACCGCTGGAGGGTGAAGCCCATCAGCTTGGAGAACACCGGTCCGGCGTTGGCGCCACCGCCGAGGCCGTTGGTGGGGGCCTGGATCACGACGTAGACCGTGAACCGCGGGTTCTCGGCCGGGGCGAAGCCGGCGAAGGAGACGGTGTTGGTGCCGTCGTAGCAGCTCTGCTTCTCGCCACCCACGTCGCAGGTGCCGACGCGCTGCGCGGTGCCGGTCTTGCCGGCGACCCGATAGCCAGGGACGTTGGCGAGCGGGGCGACGCCGTCCTCGGGGTCGACGACCCGCTCCATCATCAGCGTCATCTGGCGGGCCGCCTTGGCGCTCACCACCCGGCTGCTGGTCGAGACGTCGGTGCCGATCTCCATGCCGTCGTCGCGCCGGGCCTGGCCCTGGATCAGGGTGGGGTCCACGTGGACGCCGTGGTTGGCGATCGTGTTGATCGCGGCGGCCATCTGCAGGGCGTTCACCGACAGCGACTGGCCGAAGGAGATCCGGTCCTCGGTCTGGTCGGTCCAGATGCTGGGGTCGGGCAGGATCCCGCGCGACTCGGCGCCGAGCCCGACGTTCGTGGGCCGCCCGAGGCCGAACTTGTCGAGGTAGGTGCGGAGCTCGCCGGGCGCGAACTTGTCCGCCGCCAGCACCACGCCGACGTTGGAGGACCTGGCCAGGACCCCGGCCAGGGTGAGCTTGATCAGTCCGTGGTCCCAGTGGTCGTGGATCACGCGGTCCTGGCGGAGGAGCCGGCCGGGCACCAGCATCTTGGTGCGCGCGGTGACCTTGCCCGTGTCGATGAGCGCCGAGAGCGTGAGCACCTTCTCGACCGAGCCGGGCTCGTAGGACAGGTTCAGGGAGCGTGCCCGGCGGTCACTGATCGGCGAGGCGGCCGGGTCGCCGGCGTCGAAGGTCGGATGGTCGGCCAGGGCGAGGATCTCGCCGGTTCTGCTGTCCATCACCACGGCCATGCCCGAACGGCCGCCTGACTCCTCGACGGCCTGCCGCAGCACGCGCTGGGTGTACCACTGCAGATCGCGGTCGATGGTGGTGTGCAGGTCCTGGCCGTCCACCGCCGGCTCCGTGATGTTGTCGCCGAGGGGAATCCGGTTGCCGGCGCCCACCTCGTACTGCTCGCGGCCGTCCTTGCCGGAGAGCGCCTCGTCGAAGATCTCCTCGAGCCCGCCGTATGCCTGGTCGGTCCCGACGAACCCGACGACGTTGGCGGCGATGTCGTGGGCTGGGTAGGTGCGGACCGGGTCGCGACGCACGCTGAGCCCCTCGTAGCCGAGGTCCTCCGCCTCCTTCAGGACGTCGTTGGCCAGCGTGGAGGGCACGTGGCGGGCGAGGTACTCGAACCGGCTGCCCTTGTCGCGCAGCCGCTTGAGCACCGTGAAGTAGTCGACGTCGAGCCGCTCGGCGAGGAACTTGGCGATCTGGGGCGCCTGGTCCTCGGTCATCTTCGGATCGCCGACCACCATCAACCCGTCGATGGACGCTGCCAGCGGCTGGCCGTTGCGGTCGAGGATGTCGCCACGCTCGGCGGGAAGGACGGCGTCCACGGTGCCCTCGGCCGCCGCCATCGCGGCGTACGAGCGCGGGTCGAGCCCCTGCAGCTGGACCAACCGGACCGCGAACACCGAGAGCACCATCGCGATCAGCACGAACCCCACCCGGAGCCGGACCTGGGGTGAGCCGCGCAAGTTGCCGCGGCGCACGACCGGCCGCGGGGCCGGGCGGCGGCTGCGGCGGGCGCGGGGCACGGGCGGCTCCCTGTTCAGTCTGGGGTTCGTGTGGTCGGTGAGGTTGGTGTGGCCAATGTTGTGGTAGGTGGGGCCATCTTGCTCGGTCCGGCGGCCGGATCGGGTCAGCGACGTGCCGTGTCGCCGCGCTGGCCGGCGCCGCCCTGGTGGCCCCTGCCCGGTGGCGCGGGCACGACCACCACGAACGGCTTCGGGTCGATCACGGCCGGCTTCTTGAGCGGTCGGGCCAGCAGGGGCGGGGTGTTGTCCCCGGTCGCCGCGGCGCAGCCCGGCTCGGTGGTGCCCGCGGCGAGCCGGACCGTGCACGAGCTCTGCGGGACGACCATGCCGGCCTGCTGGGCCAGGGTGGCGAGGTGCTGCGGGCTGCGAAGGTCCTGCAGCTCCTGGTGGAGGGTCTGCTCGCGCGCAGTGAGGTTGTCTGCCTGGGTCTCCAGCGAGGTTGCCGCGAACGACGCCTGTTGCATCTGGGTGTTGAAGCACAACAGCCCCACGACGCCGCCGAGGAGCACCAGGCTGACCAGGGTCACGAACGGCATCCGGGCTGCGCGGACCCGGCGGCGCGGGACCACGGTGAGGCGCGCCTTCTCGACGGCCTCCTCGGCGAGCCGCGGGAGGCGGTCCCGGAGCTGGAGGGCTGGAGTGCTCATGATGCTGCTCCCGTGGGTGTCTGCTTGATGCGTTCGAGGGCGCGGAGCCGGACCGAGGCGGCGCGGGCGTTGGTGGCGATCTCGTCGGGGCCGGCCCGCTCGGCACCGCGGGTGACCAGCCGGAAGGCGGGCTCGAGCTCCTCGGGCACCATCGGGAGGTCGGGCGGGGCCAGCGACCGGGTGACAGCGGTGAAGGCCTGCTTGACCAGCCGGTCCTCGAGGGAGTGGTAGGACTCCACGACCACGCGGCCGCCGACCCGGATGGCGTCGATTGCGGCCGGGATCGCGCGGCGCAGCACCGCGAGCTCGTCGTTGACCTCCATGCGCAACGCCTGGAAGGTGCGCTTGGCAGGGTGGCCGCCGGTGCGTCGGGCCGGGGCCGGGATCTCGGCGTACAGCAGCTCGACCAGGCGCGCCGAGGTCGTGAACGGCGTGGACTCTCGCTGCCGCACCACGGCGCCGGCGATCTTGCGCGCGAACCGCTCCTCGCCGTACTCGCGGAGTACTCGGGCCAGCTCGTCGACGGAGTAGGTGTTGAGGACGTCGGCCGCGGTCGGGCCGGTGGTGCCGTCCATCCGCATGTCCAGCGGCGCGTCCTCGGCGTACGCGAAGCCCCGCTCGCGGATGTCGAGCTGCATCGACGAGACGCCGAGGTCGAAGAGGACGGCGTCGACGGCCTCGAGGCCGAGGTCGTCGAGCACGTCGGGGAGCTCGTCGTAGACGGCGTGCACCGCGCTGAACCGCTCACCGAAGCCGGCCAACCGGTCCTTGGCCAGGTCGAGGGCGGCGGGGTCGCGGTCGATGCCGATCACCCGGGCCAGCTCGCACCGGGTCAGCACAGCCTCGGTGTGGCCACCCAGGCCGAGGGTCGCGTCGACCATGACCGCGCGCGGGTCCTGCAGCGACGGCGCCAGCAGGGCCACGACCCGGTCGAGGAGGACGGGGACGTGGGCGTGAGTGTCCATGGTCGGCGTCAGCCCTGCTGCCCGAGGTGGGTGACCACCAGCAGGGCGATCGCCAGGGCCACCGACGTGGCCGCCGAGAAGGCCATGACGGCGACGGCCTCGCGGGCCAGGTCGCGCACCCGGCGTGCTGCCGGTGGTGTCTCGGTGGCGGTGGTGTGCATCGATCGACCCTTCGATGACGGTCGTGCTGCGGCTGCCGGGGAAGGTGGAGCGGAGTGGAGGCGGGTTCGCAGGGCCAGGTCTCAGGCCGCTCCGCGGCCGTCTGGGGCCGGGGAAGGTGTCCCAGAAGACGTCACACCCGTGGAGTTCGCCTGGGGCCGGGGAAGGTGTCCCAGGAGAACGGGTGCGGGAGCGGGCCGAGACCTCGCCCTGCGATCCCTGTTGAGTTGTGGTGTGCGGCGGTTCGGGTGGTGCTCAGTCCTGCGGTGAGCCGTCCTCGTCGAGGTCGGCGAACGTCTCCTGGGCGGTGGCGTTGTAGTCGCGCCACCGCGACGGCTCCCAGATCTCCACGCGGTCCATCGCGCCGATCACGACGACGTCGCGGCTGATCGCGGCGTACTCCCGCAGCGGCGCGGGGATCGGGATCCGGCCCTGCTTGTCGGGCGCGACCTCCTCGGCACTGGCGAAGAGCATCCGGATCTGGTCACGCCCGCTGCGGGAGGTCATGCCCTTGCTGCGAGCGCGGTTGGCCTCCTCCATGAAGACGTCAGAGGGGAAGACGTCCAGGCACTTCTCCTGCCCCTGAGTCACCACGAGCCCCTCCGCGAGCCGCTCCCTGAACTTGGCCGGGAGGATCAGCCGCCCCTTCTCGTCGAGCTTGGGGGTGTAGGTGCCCATGAAGAACATCGAGCGCCTCCACGACCCAGTTCGATTTCCAGGGAGCCGGTTCCTCCACTTTCCTCCACATTACTCCACTTCCCTCCACCGTCAACCACAAATCGCCACATCGCCCCACGAAAGTCGCAGCCGGGTCCGACCACCCAGGCCGTCTCGAAATCGGCGTCGCCGGCTTGTCTGAACCGAGACCGAACCGTGACCGTGGAAGTGGAGTGGGCTCCGCGCTCGACCGCGTAAGTTGCCGGGACGCCCTACGGTGGTGGCAGCACATGGAGCGGAAGGGAACGACGTGGAGACGCCGACTGCGGGAGCCTCATCGGGGGGCGCCGACCTCGAGACACTGTCCCGCGTCATCGGGCGGATCCGGACCAACATCGAGAAGGTCATCGAGGGCAAGGCCGACGTCGTGTCGTCGACCCTCGTGGTGCTGCTCGCCGAGGGCCACCTGCTGATCGAGGACGTCCCCGGGGTCGGCAAGACGATGCTGAGCAAGGCACTGGCCCGGAGCATCGACTGCTCGGTCCGGCGCATCCAGTTCACCCCGGACCTGCTGCCCTCCGACGTCACCGGCGTCTCGGTCTTCAACCAGAACACCCGCGAGTTCGAGTTCCGCCCCGGCGGCGTCTTCGCGAACATCGTGGTCGGCGACGAGATCAACCGGGCCTCCCCCAAGACCCAGTCGGCGCTGCTGGAGTGCATGGAGGAGAAGCAGGTCACCGTCGACAACACGACCTACCAGCTCGAGACGCCGTTCATGGTGATCGCGACCCAGAACCCGATCGAGATGGAGGGCACCTACGCCCTCCCCGAAGCCCAGCGCGACCGGTTCATGGCCCGCGTGTCGGTCGGCTACCCCGTCGAAGCAGCCGAGATCGCGATGCTCGACTCGCACACCCAGTCCAACCCGCTCGACGACCTGGAACCCGTTGCGGACGCGGCCGAGATCCGCAAGCTGATCGGGATCGTCGGCCAGGTCTACGTGTCCCAGGCGGTGCAGCGGTACGCCGTCGCGCTGACTGCGGCGAGCCGCCGTACCGACGAGCTCTCGCTGGGCGCCTCCCCGCGCGCCACCCTGCACCTGGTGCGCGCAAGCAAGGCGTTGGCCGCGATCCAGGGTCGTGACTACGTCCTGCCCGACGACGTGCACGGGCTGGCCCGTTCGGTGCTCGCGCACCGGCTGCTGCCGAGCGTCGAGGCCTCGATGAGCGGCCGCTCGACCACCGCGATCCTCGACGGGATCGTGGCGAGCGTCCCGGTGCCCGCCGGCACCTAGTCGAAGGCCACAGGAGGGGCGATGCGTGAGGCGCTGGCCGGGCTGACGGTGCGAGGCCGAGCATTCGTGGCCGCCGGCGTCACCGCGATCGTCTGCGCGCTCTTGCTGGGCCAGACCTCGTTGAGCCGGGTCGGTGTCCTGGTGCTGGCGCTGCCGCTGGTGAGCGCGGTCTTCATCGGCCGCAGCCGCTACCGGCTGGCGCTCGTGCGCACGGTCAACCCGCAGCTGGTCGCCGCCGGCCAGCCGGCCTCGGTGAGCCTGTCGCTGGCCAACGAGGGCCGCACCCCCAGCGGCGTCCTGCTGCTGGAGGACCACCTGCCCTACGTGCTGGGGACCCGGCCGCGCTTCGTGCTCGAGGGGATCGGCCACGGCTGGCACCGCGACGTCACCTACCAGATCCGCTCCGACGTGCGCGGCCGCTTCGAGATCGGCCCCGTGACGGTGCGGGTCAAGGACCCGTTCGGGCTGGTCGAGCTCGGCCGGGCGTTCCGGACCACGGTGCCGCTCACGGTCACACCTCGCACGGTCCGGCTCTCCTCCATCCCGCTCGGCGGTGCCTGGACCGGCTCGGGCGACAACCGGCCGCGGGCGTTCGCGATGGGCAGCGCCGAGGACGTCACCGTCCGGGAGTACCGCCGCGGCGACGACCTGCGGCGCGTGCACTGGCGCAGCTCGGCGCGGATCGGTGAGCTGATGGTGCGGCGCGAGGAGCAGCCGTGGGAGTCACGGGCCACGCTGTTCCTCGACAACCGGGTCGGCGCGCACCGAGGTCAGGGCATCGCCTCGTCGCTCGAGGCAGCGGTGTCGGCAGCGGCGTCGATCGCCGTGCACCTGAGCAAGCGCGGCTTCACGGTGCGGCTGGTCACGGCCGCCGGTGAGGACAGCGCCCACGACTGGCACGTGCGCAACGCCGACCTCAACACCGGGCCGCTGCTCGAGGCACTGGCCGTCGTACAGCCACTGCCGCGTCCCAGCCTCGACACCGGGTGGCTCACCGAGGCCGGCGGCGACGGCCTGCTCGTCGCCGTGCTCGGCCACGTCGACCAGCGCGACAGCCCGGTGCTCCGCAGAATGCACGCGCACAGCGGCTCGGCGCTCGCGGTCGCCGTCGACGTGGATGCCTGGCTCTCGCCCGACGCCGCCGGCCGAGATGCCTCCGCGATGCTGAGCCAGCAGGGCTGGCGGTCGGTGTCGCTCGGCCCGACCGACCGGCTGGAGGCAGTGTGGGAGGAGCTCGGTCGGCGGCACACCCAGAGCTCCCGCTCGCGCGGCGTCGCACCACCGCCACCGGAGCAGGTCCCGTCCGGGGAGGTGGTCGCGTGACCTCCCGCTCGCACCCGGTGGCGCTGGCCGGTCTGTCGGCCGTCGCGGCCGGCACCACCCTGATCTCGCTGCTCACCTGGCAGGGGTTCACCCAGGGCTTCGGCGACACGCTGTGGCCACTGTTCCTGCTGGCGATCGTGGTGGCCGGCACCGGCGCTCTGGCCCGCTGGTGGCGGGTGCCGCGCCTGCTGATCGTGGTGGTCCAGGTGCTGCTCGCCGGGATGGTCGCGAGCATGTTCATCTGCGGGTCGCCGCTGCCCGTGGGTGAGGCCTGGGGCCGGATGATCACGGCGTTCACCGACGCCGCCCAGAGTGCGAACCGCTTCGCGGCTCCGGTGCCCTCGGGCGAGCCGCCAGTGCACCCGCTGCTGATCACCGGGGGGTTGGCCTGCCTGCTGCTCGTCGACATCCTGGCGTGCACGCTGCGTCGGGTGCCCCTGGCCGGCCTGCCGCTGCTCACCATCTACAGCGTCCCGGTGAGCATGACCGGTGAGGGGCCGCACTGGGTCATCTACACGCTCACCGCGATCGGCTTCCTCGGCATGATCTTCCTGTCCGAGTCCGAGCAGATCGCCCGATGGGGGCCGATCCTGGTCGAGGACCTCGGCGGCGCCGAGCCCAAGCCGCTCGCAGTCTCGACCTGGCCGCGGACCGGAGCCCGCGCGATCGGCGGCATGGCGACCGCGCTGTCGATCGTCGTCCCGCTCCTGCTCCCGACGTTCAGCGTGCAGCTGTTCAACTTCGGACCCGGCACCGGCGGCGATGGCGACATCAACATCGAGAACCCGATGGTCGACCTGCGCCGCGACCTGCTCCGCGGCGAGGACATCGACCTCGTGCGGCTGCGCACCTCGGACCCCGATCCGTCGTACCTCCGGATCGCCGTGCTCAACCGGTTCACCAACAACGAGTGGAGCTCCGGTGACCGCGACGTCCCGAGCAGCCAGACAGCTGACGGCACGATGCCCGGCCTGGTCGGTGTCTCCGTCGAGCTGCCGCGCAACGAGTACGACTACGAGCTCGAGGGCACCCGCGACTTCCGGTCCACCTGGCTGCCCACGGCTTCTCTGGTCGGCCGGGTCGAGGCTCCGGGCGACTGGCGCTACGACCTCACGACCATGGACTTCCTCGCCAGCAACGACAGCCTCGACACGTCGCAGCTGTCGTGGTCGCTGCAGGCGATCAAGATCGACTACGACGCCAACCGGCTGGCCGCTGCCGCCCCCGTCGGCTCGCTGGTCTCCCGCGACTTCACCGAGCTGCCCACCGACCGCGACCCGATGGTGCGCCAGCTCGCCGAGCAGGTGACCGCCAATGAGCCGACCCGGTTCCAGAAGGCGGTGGCACTCCAGGAGTGGTTCCGCGAGTACGGCGGCTTCACCTACGACGACCAGGTCAACCTCGGCAACGGCACCGACGACCTGGTCCGGTTCCTCAGCGAGGGCGACGGCGGCCGCGCCGGCTACTGCGAGCAGTTCGCCGCTGCCATGGCCGTGATGGCCCGCGAGCTCCGCATCCCGGCGCGGGTCGCAGTCGGCTTCCTCGTCCCCGACCAGGTCGGCGAGGACGAGTACGTCTACAGCGCGCACGACCTGCACGCCTGGCCCGAGCTGTTCTTCTCGGGCGCCGGCTGGGTCCGCTTCGAGCCCACGCCGCCGGGCCGGGCCAGCGGCGTCCCCGGCTACACCACCCAGCCGGTCACCGTCGGGGACGCGTCGGCCACGCCCACGGCCAGCGGCACCGCTGCGGAGGACCTGCCCTCTCGCGACTCGTCCGCAGTGGATCCCAAGGACCCGCAGGCGGACGAGGGCGAGAACCAGTCCGCAGGAGGTGGCTTCCCGTGGATCTGGGCGGCCGCCGGCACCGGACTGCTCATGGTGGTGCTACTCGTCGTTCTCGGGCCCCGGACGCTGCGCCGGCGACGCCGCGAGCAGCGCGGCCTGCTCGGACCGGAGGAGGCGTGGGAGGAGTTGCGCGACACCACTCTCGATCTGCGCCTGCCCTGGCCGCAGCACCGCTCCCCCTGGCAGACCCGCGAGGCGCTGGTGCAGCTGTTCGGCGCCCCACGCGACGAGTTCACTCCCGAGCGCCCCCGCCGCGGTCCGGAGACCAACCCGGACGCGGTCTTCGCGCTCGACCGGATCGTGCACGCGCTGGAGCGGCTGCGCTACGCCCGGGCCGACGGCACCGAGCCAGGCACCTGGCGGGCTGAGATGCAGACCTGCGTCGACGCGCTGTACGGCGGCGCCAACAAGAGAGCCCGCCGCGCTGCGGTCTGGTGGCCGCGGTCGGTGTTGGTGCGCCGGGTCGACATCCGCCGGCCGGTGGTCGAGCCGCAGGTCGAGCGGGCCATGGCTGGCCGGGTCGTCGACCACGTCGGCTAGCTCAGAACCCGCCCTGTTCGCGGCGGCGACGCCAGCGCTCCTCGATCCGCTCCATGAACGTGCCGGTGGCGCGCCCGGGGGAATCGGAGCGGCGGGGACGGCGTACTCGGCTGGTCCGGCCGCCGTCGATGACGGTGAAGCCGCGCGAGGGGTGCATGGCGGTGCGTGGGTCTGGCGCGGTGGCGTGCTGCGAGCCCCGCATCGCGGTCAGGGCCACTGTCGCCGAGCCGAGCATCACGATGAAGCCGGCGATACCGATCGCGAAGCCGACCGCGCCCGTGCCGCTCATGACTCCGCCCATGAGCAGTGCGATGCCGAGCACGAAGACGACGCCGGCGACGATCGCGCGGCGCCGTGCCGAGCGGCGCAGCGAGGTGCCACGCAGGGTGGAGGCGAACTTCGGGTCCTCCTCGACGAGGGCGCGCTCCATCTGCTCGAGCAGTCGCAGCTCCTCTTCGGAGAGTGGCACCGATGCCTCCACAAGGGTCCGTACGCGCGGGTGCGCTGCGGGTGGACTGAGCCAAGTGTAGGCAGGGCCCCTCTGCCTTACTAGCAGTGTCCGAAGATTTAGTACCCACACCGTCCGGTGTCGATCTCACGGGACGCCGAGCGGTGGACGAGGCGCGTTCGGGGACGGCCGTGGCTCCTCGTGATCGAGCAGGCTGGCCGGACGTACGGCGGCGTTGCCGAACCGCCGTGCCGCGCGGTCCACCGCGCGATCAGCGTCGGGCCACCCGCGCTCGCGTTCGCCGAGGACGCCCTGGCGATGCACGGCGGTGCGCGGCACCAGGCCTTCGACGCGGACACCTACCAGCCGCAGTCGGGCGCGCTGGAGCCCGAGCCCGTCGTAGAGCCGGACCGCAGCGCGGTAGATCTCCTGGGTCACGTCGGTCGCCTCCGGGATCGTGCGGGAACGGGTGATGGTGGTGAAGTCGGCGAACCGCACCGTGATCGACACCGTGCGGCCGGCCACCCCGGCCACCCGCATCCGGCTCGCGACCTTGGCGGTGAGGGTGAGCACCTCGCGCAGGATCACCTCGCGGTCGTCGATGTCGCGGCCGAAGGTCTCCTGCGCCCCCATCGACTTGTCCGGGTCGCCGCCCATACCGAACACAGAGACCCGACCCGGGGTGACCTCGCGCCGGTCACTGCCCCAGGCCAGCTCGTGGAGCTGGCTGCCCAGCCCGTCTCCGACTGCGCGCTGGAGGGTGCGCAGCGGGGTGTGTGCGACATCGCCGACGGTGACCAGGCCGAGCCGGTGCAGCATCGCCTGGGTCTTCTCGCCGACGCCGTAGAGCTCCCCCACGTCGAGCGGGTGCAGGAACGAGGTGATCCCCTCGGGGGGCACGACGACCACGCCGTCGGGCTTGGCGCGGCGACTGGCCAGCTTGGCCACCGAGATCGAGGCCGCCACCCCCACCGAGCAGTCGATCCCCTGCTCGTCGTGGATGGTCGCGCGCAGCTGTTCGGCGATCTGCAGGGGCGACCCCAGCCGACGGATCGAGCCGCGGACGTCGAGGAACGCCTCGTCGAGCGAGACCACCTCCACCTGCGGCGTGATCCGGCGGAAGTTCTCCATCACCGCCGATGAGACTGTGCTGAACACCCCGTGGTCGGCCGAGACCCGGACCGCGTGGGGGCAGAGCCGGCGGGCGCGAGTGGAGGGCATGCCGGAGCGGACGCCGTAGGCCCGGGCGTGGTAGTTCGCCGACAGGATCACCCCGCGGTAGCCCCCGCCCACGATCACCGGCACGTCTCTGAGCTCCGGGCGATCGCGCGTCGCCACCGACGCGTAGAAGGCGTCCATGTCGACGTGGAGGATCGGCGTTGAAACGCTCATCGCGAACCCACCTGGCACCCCCGCTGACCCGTCACTTTTGGTCCCGGGGGAGCGAAGCGGAGGAGGGCCAAAAGTGACGGGTCAGCGGACATGGCACTTACTCCCGGAGAGGCACCCGGCCCGACCACAACTTGTTTGTCAGCGCGTCGCCAGCACGTGCACTTGCGTCGCCAGTGGCAAGTACTCGGCCCGCTCCGAGACGGCGCGCTCGAGCTCGACCAGGGCCGCGGTGGCACCGGGCTCGAGGTCGAGCAGGGAGCCGGGGACCAGGTCGGCGAAGACCCGGATGCCGTGCACCGAGCCGACCTCGAAGCCGGCGCCGGCCAACAGCGCGGTGACCTCGTCGAGGGTGAACCGGTGCCCGGAGCGGCCGGTGGCCGCCGGGTGGTCGTCCAGGATGGCGAGCGCCTGGGGAAAGTGGCCGGCCATGGCGCGGGCGATGACCGCTGCGTGCCGCTGGGCGACCAGCAGGGACAGGGTGCCGCCGGGGCGCAGCACCGAGTGGATGGTGGCCAAGGCAGCGGCCGGGTCATCGACCACCTCGAGCACCCCGTGGCAGAGCACCATGTCGGCGTCGTCCTCGACCAGGGAGGACAGGTCGGAGAGATCTCCTTGAAGACCGACGACGTCGACGCCAACCTCGCGGGCCCGGCGGTCGAGCGCGGCCAGGGCGTCCGGGCTGGGGTCGACCACGGTGACCCGATGGCCGAGCTCGGCCACCCGGACTGCGAAGCCGCCGGTGCCGCCCCCGATGTCGAGCACGTCGAGACCGGGCTCGCCGAGGAGGACGCCCAGCGCCTCCCACACCACGGCGGTGCGGGCGCTGTCACGACGCTCGCTGGCAGACCCGGTCGGCATGGCGACCAGCCTAGGGGGCTCATCCCGGGCTCCCGGGGCTGCGGTGCCACAGCTTCCTCGCCACGTCCTTGGTGTCTGTGTAGTCGGAGCCGGCCGGCTTGATGTCGGAGTAGGGAGACATCGCGAACCCGCTGGAGTGCACCAGCACCCGAGCCATCACCGGCCGGGTGGAGCGGGACTCAGCGGCACCGGAGCCGGCGTCCTCGACACCCACTGCCCCGAATCCCTCCGGCACGACCGCCATCTGCTCGCGCACCGCCTCGATCCCCTCGCGCTGCCACAGCGCGGCCAGCACCGGCAGCTCCCAGCACCCGGTGGCGCGCAGCGAGACACCCTTGTAGCCGGTCCGGCGCAGCTCGCCGCGGACCACCAGCAACCAGGAATGGAAGACGGTGGCGGCGTAGGGGCCCTGGGCGTCCTCGAAGAAGGTGGCGTCGACCGGCCCGGTGGCGTCGTCGAGGGTCAGGAAGATGACCCGGCGCCCGGAGCGGATCGGCGGGGTCTGGGTGGCGACCTTGACCCCGGCGACCAGCAGCTCGGACTTGCTGCGCCGGGTGAGCAGGTCCTTGCTGCGCACCACGCCGAGCTCGTCGAGGAACTCGACGTAGGAGTCGACGACGTGCCGGCTGGCATCGAGGCCGAGGATCTCGAGCTCGGCCAACATCTGCTCCTCGGGGGTCATCTCGGGCAGCCCGGAGACCTCCCCCTCCCCCGGCTCGTCTCCGAGCTCGAGGATGAGCTGGACCGAGTCGACCGGCGGGGGCGGCGGCGTGGCCTTGGACTGGGCGGCCGCCCGGGCCCAGACCCCGGCCTGGCCGAGCGGGTGCCGCTCGAGCTCGGCCACGCTCTCGCGGGTCCGCGGGTCGGAGCTGTTGCGGGCGGCCGCGTCGTCGGCCACCGCCCGGGCCCGCGATCCCGGTCGGCTCCCCCCGGTCCGCACCGACCGGCCGGCCAGTCCCCGACCGCGCCCGGCCCGCTCGATCGCACGGGCGTGCCGGTCGAGCTCGGCGACCTGGAGCAGCAGGTCACGCCGGGTGACCCGGCTGCGGCGGTGCACCTCGTCGGCTCCCATTCCGTAGTCGATGCCGTAGATCGCGTCGAAGCCGCCGGCCAGCACCAGCCGCTCGACGATCGGCCGGGAGACCCGGGCGCGATGCCAGAAGTCGGTGAGCGAGTGGTAGGGCCGGGTCGCGACGATCCGCTCCACCTCGCCGTCGTTGATCCCCTTCACCTCGGCCAGCGCCAGCCGGATCCCGTCTCGCAGGTTGCCGTCGGCGTCGGGACCGACCCGCGCGACGACGTAGTCCTTCTCGCTGGCGTTGACGTCGAGGCCGAGGATCGCCAGGCCGAGCTGGCGGGCGTCGTCGAGGATCAGCCGCTTGGGGTACATGCCCGGGTCGTGGGTGAGCACCCCGGCCAGGAAGTGCGCCGGCCAGTGGGTCTTGAGCCAGGCCGACTGGAAGGTGGGCAGCGCGAACGCCGCCGCGTGGGCCTTGCAGAAGCCGAACGACGCAAACGCCTCGAGGACCTTCCAGATCTTCTCGACCACCGGCAGGGGATAGCCGCGGCCCAGCGCGCGCGGGAAGAACCAGAGCCTGGTCTCGGCCATGCCCTCGACATCACCGAGCGCGCGCCGCTTCTCGTCGGCCTCCGCGAATGAGATGCCGGTGAACTGGGCGATCATCTCGATCACCTGCTCGTGGAAGACGACCACGCCCTGGGTGTCGCCGAGGATCTGGCGCAGGTCGTCGTGGAGGTAGGTCGGGGTCGTCCACCCCTGCTTGCCCTCGAGGTAGGGCGTGATCATGTCGCTCTTGACCGGTCCGGGCCGGAACAGCGAGATGTCGGTGATGATGTCCTCGAAGCTGTCGAGCCCCGACTTGCCGACCAGCTCGCGCTGGCCCGGTGACTCGATCTGGAAGATCCCGAGGGTCTTGGCCGAGGAGATCAGCTCGTAGGTCGCCGGGTCGTCGAGCGGCACCTGCGCCTCGTCGTCGAGGTCGATCTCGAGCCCGTCCGTACGGCGGATCTCGACGACCGCGTGGGCCATGGAGGACTGCATCCGGATGCCGAGCACGTCGAGCTTGAGCAGCCCGAGGTCCTCGACGTCGTCCTTGTCGAACTGGCTCATCGGGAAACCGGCGAAGCTGGCCTCGACCGGGGTGCGGTCGAGCAGGGTGGCGTCGGAGAGCAGCACGCCGCACGGGTGCACGGCGACGTGACGGGGCAGCCCGTCGAGCCGCTCGACGAGCTGGAACATCAGGTCGAGCCGGGTGTCGTCGAGCCCGCTGGCCCGCAGCTCGGGCAGCTCGCGCAGCGCGATCCGGGCGTCCCGGGCCCGGATGTGGGGGAACGCCTTGGCGATCGCGTCGGTCTCCGCCGGGGGCATCCCGAGCGCGGCGCCGACGTCGCGGACCGCGTGGCGGACCCGGTAGGTGTCCATCATGGAGACGCAGACGCACCGCTCGCCGCCGTAGCGGTCGAGGATCCGCTCGTAGACCTCGAGCCGTCGCGCCGACTCCACGTCGACGTCGATGTCGGGCAGCGCCTCGCGCCGCGGGGAGAGGAACCGCTCCATCAGCAGCCGGTGCCGGATCGGGTCGACCCCCGAGATGCCGAGCAGGTAGTTGACCAGGCTGCCCGCGCCGGAGCCGCGGGCCGCGCAGCGCACCCCCATCTCGCGGATGAGGTCGGTGACGTCGCCGACGGTGAGGAAGTAGGACGCATAGCCCAGGCCGCGGATCATCTCCAGCTCGTCGTCGAGCCGCTTCCAGACCACCGCCCGTGGTCCCGAGCCGTAACGGTCACCGATCGCGCCCTCGCACCGCGCCCGCAGGGCAACGTCGGCGTCGTCGTGGTCAGTCGACAGCTCGAACTCCGGGAAGTGCACCTCGCCCAGCCCGAGGTCGCGCCGTGGGTCGATCGCGCACCGGTCGGCCACCGCCCTGGTGTGGGCGAGCAGCCGCTGTGCCTCGCGGTCGGAGTCGGCGGCGATGCCGGACTGACGGGCGATCTCCTCGGCGATCTCGGCCATCTGCTTGCCGGACTTGAGGAATCCCTCGGCGTTGCCGCGGTCGACGTGGCGCCGGTCGAGGGCGACCAGCCGGCGGGCCGCGTCGAGGACGTCGACGGTGGCGGCGTCGCGGCGGTCGGCGTAGCGGACCGCGTTGCTCAGCACCGTGCCGAGCCCAGCCTGCCGGGCCACCCGGGCCATCCG
Organism: uncultured Actinomycetota bacterium; assembly: GCA_963817125.1. GTDB lineage: Bacteria > Actinomycetota > Actinomycetes > Propionibacteriales > Nocardioidaceae > Nocardioides. Next base: position 900,048 of record CAWFNB010000009.1, on the reverse strand, counting down.
GGCGGCGTGGGAGGTGGTGCCAGGACCCCACCCCTCGGCGCCGCCGCCCGGCAACCGGTGGGAGACCAGCTCGACCTGGAGGTGGGTGCGCGGCACCAGCTCACGCCACGGCGCCAGGGTGGCCAGGGCGAGGTCGTCGCGGCGCCCCCCAGATGGGCAGAGGGCGGCCCGGGCCAGCTCGGAGGCCGGGCCGAGCAGCACGACCAGGTGGCCGGCCGCCAGCTGGTCACCGAGCTGCTCGGCGAGGACCGCGAAGTCGACGACGGGGAGACCGCGCTCCCCCGCCAGGTGGGTGGCCGAGACCAGCCGGCACAGCGCCGCCCAGCCAGCCCGCCCACCGCTCAGCCCATTCATGGTGGAGCCGTCGGCGCTGGCCAGGAAGGTCACCCGCGGCAGCGCTCCGGGGCCACCCACGACCGGGTCGCGGTAGCTGCCGCCGCGGATCGGAGTACGAAGCCTGGGTTGCGTCACGCTTGGCTGCGGTTCGCCAATTACGTGAGGTGGCAACGTTGGGTAGTGGGCCAGCTCTACCCCCAGCACCGGGCGGATCCCGGCGACGTGGCAGGCGCGGGTGAACTTCACCGCCCCGTAGGTGCCGTCGCGGTCGGTGAGAGCCAGGGTGTCCATCTCCTGCTCGGCGGCCCGCTCGACCAGCGCGTGGGGGTGGGAGGCGCCGTAGCGCAGGGAGTAGCCCGAAGCGACGTGCAGGTGCACGAACGGGTCGGACATGGCGGGCTCCGCGGTCAGCCCACGCGACGCTGAACCGGCAGGAAGGGCAGCGTCGGGGCGTGCGGCACCAGCCCGAGCGACTGCTCGACCACGACCAGGAACCGGTCGGCGTCGCGGACCAGGTCGTCGGCCTCGCGCTCGGTGACCGCCCGGCTCGAGCCGGCCTCGGCAGCCGCGCGCTTGCCGGCACCGGCGGCGAAGAAGCCGGCCCATTCGGACAGCTCGGGGGCGACCTCGGCGAGCAGGACCCAGGCGTTCTTCTGGGGTCGACGCCGGGTCGGGGTCGCCGGTCGGGCCCGGGCGGCGAGCAGCGCTGCCGCGGCTCGCAGGGCGGCCACGTGGGCGCAGGCGTAGCGGGTGGTGACCTCGGTGGCGGCCACCGCCTCGCTCAGCGACTCGGCGGCGCGGGCGAGGTAGGAGTGGGTGGTGGCGGGCAGCACGTGTGGGTGGGTCATCGGTCCTCCTCTCATCTCAGTTGCTGTAGTCAGTCGCTGCAGCCGACGAGCAGCCAGCGCCCGTCGGCCCAGTCGAAGGACAGCTCGAAGACCCCGCTGATGGCGGCCTCGGGCTCCCCGTCGGGGGCCACGTCTGGGTCCATGTCAAAGGTCCGGGGTCGACCCCGCCCGGCCTCGACCCGCCACAGCTCCCGCTCGGTGAGCAGGTCCCCCAGCGGGACCGGAGCCCGCTGGTCGAGCTCAGCGGCGCCGTCCTCGGAGCCGATCGCGGCCCGCACCCCGGTGGACTGCCACCACGGGCTGGTCTCGACCCAGTGCGCCAGCACCGCGCGGACCTTCCACAGCCGGCCCCGCCACAGGAACTGCTGGGGACCCTCGACGCCCCCGTGGTCGGACGCTGCCTCGATGTGTCCCCGGCGGACCTCGACGGGGTCGGCGTAGCGCCTCATGCTGGTGTCCTCTCGCCGGTTGTTCGAACACATGTTCGAACAACCCCAAGGTACACCGCACCTCGGACAGCCCGTCAACCCCGCGCCGCCCTAGACCTCGCTCGGCTCCTCGTCGGAGTCGGTCACCCAGACGTCGGACAAATAGGCGCTGGTGTCCTTGTGCCAGAGGAAGTAGATCGCCGCGGCCTCGAGCGGGAACGACGCCACCGAGAGCACCATGAACTCGGCCGGGGCACCGGTGCGCAGCCCGGCGATGGTCCCCACTGCGAGGAAGAAGAGGGTCAGCGTCAGCGAGATCCGCGCCCAGTTGTAACCGCCGCGAAGGAACGCCGCGAGCACCCAGATCAGCAGCGCCACCATCACGAACAGCACCACCGCGACCGGCACGAACGCCGGGACGTGCACCTCGCCGTTCTTGACCGCATCGAGCCCCTGGGTCCGCAGCACCCGGCGCAGGTCCTTGCGCCCCTCGGCCCACGAGCGGATCAGAGCGTCGCGCCGCACGATGATCAGCACCGTGGTGACCAGCCCGAGTGCCACGACGGCTGCGAGCGCGCGGTTCGCCCACGTCAGCGACGCCGGCTGCTGCCCGCTCATCTGCGCCCCTCCCGTAGTTCGCAGCTACCTATTTACCCTGTGTCCATGTCGCAACCCATGTCGACCGAGCATCCGTCGATCGTCCGGTTCCGGGAGGCGCACACGCGGCTCGGGGGGACCGGCGAGATTGTCATTCTGCCCGACTCGGTCCACACGGCCGCACTGGCCGCGGATGCGCTGGGCTGCGAGGTCGGTGCGATCGCGAACAGCCTGCTCTTCGACGCCGACGGTTCGCCGGTCCTGGTCCTCACCTCCGGCGCGCACCGCGTCGACACCGCCGCGACGGCCGAGCGGGTCGGCGTACCGGTGCTGCGCCGGGCCAGCCCCGACTTCGTCCGCGCGCACACCGGACAGGTGATCGGAGGCGTCTCCCCGATCGCACACCCCTCCCCCGTGCCGACGTGGCTGGACTCGTGGCTGCAGCGGTACGACGTGGTGTGGGCGGCGGCCGGCCATCCGGCGGCCGTCTTCTCCACGACCTACGACGAGCTGGCCAGGATGACCGGCGCGCCGACCATCGAGGTCGAGTAGTGGAGATCTGGCTCAACCCGGCCTGCGCCAAGTGCCGCACCGCGGTCTCGACCCTCGACGAGGCCGGGGTCGCATACACGGTCCGCCGCTACCTCGACGACGTCCCGACGCCGGCCGAGCTGGCCGAGGTCCTCGAACGGCTCGGCCTCGAGCCCTGGGACATCGCCCGTGACAAGGAGGCCAAGGAGGAGGGCATCGACCTCCCCCGCACCGCCGAGCACCGCGAGGCGTGGCTGGAGGCGTTGTCGGCGCACCCGCGGGCGATCCAGCGGCCGATCATCACCGCCGCCGACGGCACCACGGTCGTCGGCCGCGACCCCGACGCGTTGGCGCAGGTAGTCGCAGCCGAAACGTAGAGTCGCCGCGTGGAGTCCCTGCCCCTGGCGTTCTCGAGCGGCTGGGCCAGCGGTGTCAACGCCTACCTGGTCGTGCTCGTGCTGGGCATCGCGGACCGGGTCGGTGGCTACGACGACATCCCCGACGTGCTCGGACGCTGGGACGTGCTGGCGATCGCCGGGTTCATGTACGCCATGGAGTTCGTCGCCGACAAGATCCCCTACGTCGACTCGACGTGGGACGCGATCTCCACGCTGATCCGGCCGACCGCGGGCGCGGTGATCGGCGCGCTGCTCGCGGGCAACGTCGCTGAGAACACCTCGCTCGACCAGATCGTGCTCGCCTCGGTCGGCGGCGGCACGGCGTTGCTGTCGCACCTGACCAAGGCCGGGATCCGGCTCGCCGTCAACACCTCGCCGGAGCCGGTCACCAACATCGGCATCAGCCTCCTCGAGGACGTCGCGGTGTTCGCCCTGGTCGCGTTCGCGATCCAGCACCCGCGGGCCGCAGCCGCCATCGCCGGCGTGCTGCTCGCGGTCGGGCTGGTGCTGCTGTTCTTCATCGCCCGGCTGGTCCGGCGCGGCTGGCGACGCTGGAGATCCCGACGCCACCCCGCGGGCGCCGCGACGTGACAGACCTTCTCGACCCGGCCGTCCGTGCCGACGTGACGATGCGACTCGGTGAGCTGTGGGCAGGCCGGCCGGTGATCCTTGGGCCGAGCGTGCTGGCCGCCTGGACGCCGTACGTCGAGTGGTTCGTCGAGCTCGGCTGCCCGGTGATGCTCCTGGCAACAAGCCGCGGCGCGGGCGAGATCCCCGACCCGGGCACGTGCCAGGTGGTGGAGATCGAGTCGCCACCGACTGCGACCGTGACCGAGGAGATGCGCACCCACGATCGGCTCGCGCGGAACCTGTCCGCGGAGGCCCGCACGGCGATCGACGAGTTCGACCCTGACTGCCGGGGCGTCTGGTTCACCAGCCCCTTCGTCACCACCGACGAGCCGATCGACGGTCGGCCGGTCACCGGCGGCAGGCCGGCGTCCTTCCTGGAGCTCGAGGACAAGATGCTCGCAGACGCCGTGTGGGATGCCGCCGGTGTCGCGCGGCCACCGGCACGGATCGTCCCCGTCGAGCGCGACGCGGTGGCCGCGGCCGTCTCCGAGTTGAGGAACGAGCTGGGCGCGGTGTGCGTAGGCGACAACCGCGAGGGCTACAACGGCCTGGGCGAGTACGTGCGCTGGGTGCAGGACGCCGACGACCTCACCCAGGCCCTCGCGTTCTACGCGCCCCGGTGCGACCGGGTCCGGGTGACGCCGTTCCTGGACGGCGTGCCGTGCTCGATCCACGGCTTCGTGCTGCCCGACGGCACTGCCGCGTTACGCCCGGTGGAGATCGTGATGCTGCGTGACCACTCACGGCGACGACTGGTCTTCGGTGGACTCGGCACCACCTGGGACCCGCCGCCGGCCGAGCGCGAGGCGATGCGCGACGCCGTACGACGTGTAGGCGCACACCTGCAGCACGAACATGGCTACCGCGGCGCGTTCGGAATCGACGGAGTACTCACGGCCGACGGCTTCCGGCCCACCGAGCTGAACTCCCGGATGCCGGCCGGCGCGACCCTGCTCGCCTCGATCGACCGTCGCTTCTTCACCTTCCTCCAGGCGGTCCTCGTGGCGGGCGTCGACACGGGACTGACGGCCGCCGACGTCGAGGCGCTCGTCGCCCTCATGGACCAGACCCGGTCCAGCCGGACGTCTGCGTTCGCACCCGGCACCCGGGTCGACAGCGACGAGACCTACCCCATCGACTGGGATGGCCTCCGCTTCGCCCGCTCCGTAGCCGAAACCGGTCGGATGCTCTCGGTCGGCGTCACCCCCACGGGGCTCTTCGTCAAGGTCGAGCCCGACGTCGACCTGTCAACCGGTGACCGGCTGGCACCGGTCAACACAGCGTTGCTGGCCTACGTCGACCATACGTACGGGTCGAGCTTCGGCCGGCTCGAGCCGGCACCAGACTTGAGGGCCTGACGTGGCTCGCGTCGTGGTGGTGGGCGGCGGCTTCGGCGGCCTCGCCTCGGCGGCCCGGCTCGCCAAGCTCGGACACGAGGTCACTCTCCTGGAACGGCTCCGCACGCTGGGTGGAGCTGTATCGACGGTCACCGCAGACGGCTTCGAGTGGGACGCAGGTCCGACGTGGACACTGGTCCCCGCCGTGATCCGCGACCTGTTCCGCAAGAGCGGCCGCCCGGTCGAGCGCGAGCTGGACCTCGAGCCCCTGGACCTGGTGCGCGAGCACTGGTTCGAGGACGGCACGGTGCTCGGCCTGCCGGGCCATTCCCGCGCCGCCCAGCTCGTGGCGTTCGACGGGCTCTCGCCGGGGCTCGGCCGCACGTGGGTGGAGTACGTCGACTCCTTCGCCGACGACTGGGACGTGCTGCGACGGGCGTACTTCGAGAACCCGTGGGACCCCGGCGACCTGCCCCGTGACGTGGCGGCCCGGCTGGACAGCCGCGAGGTGCTGCACAAGCGGCTGCGGAAGACCTTCAAGGACGAGCGGGTCCGACAGGTTGCCGCGCACCCGTTCGTCGCCGACGGCCACGACCTGCGCAACGTCCCCGCGTGGGCCGGGCTGGTGTCCTATCTCGAGCAGCGGTTCGGCGCGTGGACGATCACCGGCGGGATGGCCGGGCTCACCTCTGCACTCACGGCGCGGATGGCGACCCGCGGAGTGACCGTCGCGCTCGGCGTCGAGGTGACCGACCTGGTGCTCCGCTCGGGGCGGGTCGCCGCGGTCGCGACCGCGTCGGGGACCGTGGACGCCGATGTGGTGGTCTGCGCGATCGACCCGCGCCGAATGCCCGCGCTGGCCCCTCTGGTCGAGCGCACGATGCCGGCGATGCCGCCGGTGATCTGTCACGTGGGGCTGTCCGCGCCGATCCCGGACCTGGCCCACGAGGTGGTCGTGCACGGCGACCCGATGCTGGTGGTCCGGACCGGCGGCCGTTCGCCGGCCGGCGGGGCGGCGTACACGGTGCACGGCCGGGGCAAGCTCGCCGAGGACATCCTCAGAGCCCTGGCCCGGCACCAGCTCGACCTGCGCACCGACCTGGTCGCCCGCGTCGACCTGACCCCGCGGGACCAGGTCGAGCAGTGGCAGACCTCGCCGTACGGCGTGCTGTGGCAGGGCCGCGCGACGGTCCGCCAGCGGCTGGGCCCGCGGACCCCGGTCGATGGGGTGTACGCCGCCGGCGCACATGCGACGCCCGGTGCTGGGCTGGCGTTCGTCGGGCTGTCCGCTGCACTCGTCGCCCAGGCGATCGGCCCGGCGTAGCCAACCTCAGGCGAGCTGCCAGGTCACCGTGATCGCGGCCGCGAGGGAGGTCTCACCGGGCTGGAGCGCGACGTCCGCCTTGGCCAGTGCGAACGGCATCGGTGGACCCGGGACCCCTGACCCCTCGGAGATCGCCTCGACCTGACCGAGGGTGGTGCCGGTGAGCGCGGCGAGGTGTTCCGCACTTGCGCGTGCGTCGGCGAACGCAGCCTCCCGGGCCTGCCCGATGGCCGCGGAGGGGTCGCGGACGGACAGCTCGATGCCCTCGACCTGGAGATAGACCCCGACACCTTGGGCAAGCCGGGAAAGGAGATCGTTGGCCGTCGGCAGGTCACCGGTGGCGATGGTCAGCGTGTGCCTGGCCTCGAACCCGGCCTGCTGACCCTGCTCGTGGGTCGGCCACACCGTCAGGTTGACCGTCGAGACCACCAGGTCGCCAGCAGCTGTGACCACCTCGGCCCGCGCGGACTCCGCGCCGGACAGGGCCTCGACGAGCGAACGGGCCTTGTGCACCGCGGAGACCCGGATGAGGGCGGTGTCGGGGACAGCGGCCGCAGTGCCGTGGCCGGTGACGGTGAGGGTGCGCACGCCCTCGACCTTATGGGTCAGACAGTCATGTTCAGTGCGGCGAAGACCTCCAGCGTGGCCTTGGACCGGTTCAGTGTGTAGAAGTGCAGCCCCGGGGCCCCGCCGGCCAGCAGCTCCTCACACAGCTCCGCGGCCAGCGCGATGCCCTCGGCCCGCATCGCGTCCGGATCACCTTCGTGTGCCGAGATCCGGGCCACGACGTCGGCCGGTACGTCGGTGCCGATCAGCTCGCCCTGCCGACGGATCGCACTCAGGTTCAGGATCGGCATGATCCCGGGCAGGATCGGGAGGTCGACGCCACGCTCGCGCACCCGCGCGACCAGGCCGAAGTAGTCCGAGGCCTTGAAGAACATCTGGGTCACCGCGAACTCGGCTCCGGCCCTGGCCTTCGCGACCAGCACGTCGGCATCCGCGTCCAGTGAGTCCGCTGACGGGTGGCCCTCGGGGAACGCGGCCACGCCGATCCGGAAGTCACCGCGCGAGCGGGCCAGCTCGACCAGCTCGACGGCGTACGTCAACCCGCCCTGGGTCGGCGTCCATTCCGCGCGCGGCCCCTCGCTCGGGTCACCGCGCAGCAGCATCACGTGCTGGATGCCCTCGGCGGCGTACGTGTCGAGGATGGACTCCAGCTCCTCGCGCGTGTGGCCGACGCAGGTCAGGTGCGCGACCGGTGTCAGCGAGGTCTCCCGGGCGATCCGGCTGGTGATGCTCACGGTCTTGTCGCGAGTGCTGCCCCCGGCGCCGTACGTGACCGAGACGAAGTTGGGGCGGTACGGCTCGAGCGCGTTGATCGCGTTCCAGAGCTGCTGCTCGCCCGCCTCGTCGTGGGGCGGGAAGAACTCGAAGGAGAACGAGCGATCTCCGCGCTCGAGGATCTCCCGCATGCTCCGTCCGCGTCCCGTGGCCATGGGCACCGATTCTAGGTTCGGGAGGGGGTCGAGATCGCAATTGCGGGCTTGGTCCTAGGGTGCGGACGTGACCGACGCGTGGGACCAGGGCGACTTCCGGGCCCGCGTCCAGGCGGCGCTGGAGGGGTTCCTCGACGAGCAGGCCGATCGGCTGCTGCCGCTCGGGGTCGACGCGGCGCGGCTGGTCGCCGAGGCGCGGACGTCGGTGGCGGGCGGGAAGATGTTCCGCGCGTCGTTCTGCTGGTGGGGGTACCTCGCTGTCGCGCCGCCGGCCGACGCCGCCGAGGCGGACGCGCTGACCCGAGCCTGCGCCTCGCTCGAGTTCCTGCACGCGAGCGCCCTGGTGCACGACGACTACATGGACGCCTCCGACAGCCGCCGAGGCCGGCCCAGCACGCATCGGACCTTCGAGAACGAGCACCGAGGCTCCGGCTGGCGCGGCGACCCGGAGCAGTACGGCGCCTCGGCCGCGATCCTCCTCGGCGACCTGCTGCTGTCGTGGTCGGACGAGCTCCTGCGCCGCTGCGGCCTGCCTCTGCACCGCGTGGTCCCCGCGCTCGACGTGTTCGACCTGTGCCGCAGCGAGGTGATCGCCGGTCAGTTCCTCGACGTCTCGGCCCAGGCGCGCGGCCGGGCCGACGTGGACACCGCGATGACGGTGCTGCGCTACAAGTCGGCGAAGTACTCGATCGAGCGGCCGCTCCATCTCGGGGCTGCGCTGGCCGGCGGTACGCCGGAGCTGCTGGCCGAGCTGACGGCGTTCGGGCTGCCGCTGGGCGAGGCGTTCCAGCTCCGCGACGACCTGCTCGGGGTGTTCGGTGACCCGGCCACGACGGGCAAGCCGGCCGGCGACGACCTGGTCGAGGGCAAGCGCACGGTGCTCGTTGCGTTGGCCCTTGATGGCGCCCCCGCCGGCGATGCCGCCCAGCTGGACCGCTCGCTCGGCAGCGCGCTCACCGCTGAGCAGGTCGAGCGGCTGCGCGGGATCATCGACGCCTCCGGGGCGCACGCCCAGGTCGAAGCGGTCATCGACCAGCTCTCGGACGTGGCGCTGACCGCCCTCGATCGCGCCCGCATCGATGACGGCGCCCGCGAGGTGCTGCGCTCGCTTGCTTCCGCGGTGACCTACCGGGCGGTGTGAGCGGGGTCAGTCCAGGGACGGCAGCTCGACGTCGGGGCCGTCGCCGCGGAGCAGGGTGGTGAGGTTCGCGGCGTGGCCGCGGAAGATCGCGGCCACCGCCGCAAAGCTGGGTTCGTCCTCGCGGGCCAGGCACCCCCAGCCGTCCCAGAGCAGCACGGTCGGACCGGTCAGGTCCCGCAGGCAGTCGTTGAGGGCGTCGAGGTTGTGGCCGTAGTGGTCCGGGAAGCTGAGGGTCTCGCCGAGCGCCTCGAGCAGCTCGGTCTTGGTCTGGTGGTGCCAGCCGTCGACGTAGCCGAACCGCCAGCCGGCGTGCTCGACCGCGTGCGCCACCTCGTCGGGAGCGAACGCCGCGTGCCATCGATAGACACCCGGCTCGTGGTGGTGGGCCAGGATCTTGGCCAGACCGCTCATGTGTTCCTCCTCAGGATGCGCTCGAAGGACTCGTAGTGGTCCTCGGTCCAGTAGAACTCGCTGCCGTCGCCCGCGATGATCCTCCGAGCGCCTCGGTCGGCGGAGCCCGGGGTGTCACCACCGATCGTGATCGTCTCGCCGTCGTGGTCGAAGGTCCACTTGATGAAGAAGGACGTCAGGATGATGGTCAGGAACACGATGACGACCGTCTTGACGGTCTGCCGGTTCCACTTCATTTCTGACGTTCTCGCGGTACGCCGGCTCAGAGGCTCATGGCCTGGGCGCGGCGCTTGACCTCGGAGCCGCGGTTCTCGCGCAGGGCGTCGATCGGCCGGCCGGGCAGGTCGGCGTCAAGGTGCAGCCAGGCGATGATCTCGCGGTCGTCGTACCCGCCGTCGTGCAGCACGGTGAGCAGCCCGGCGAGCCCCTTGACCGGGAGCCCGTCGGAGCCGATGAAGCCGGCCGGGACCCGCGGCCCCGCACCCGGCTCGGGCACCGCGGCGGCGAGCTCGTGGTCGCGGACCATCGTGCGCACCTTGGCCTCGGTGACCCCGAGCCGGCGGGCGGCCTCGCTCCAGTCCAACCACTCGTCGACCAGGGTGGACAGGTCGGCCTCCGCGAGCGTCATGGGCACATGCTGGCATCCCGGTGGTGGCCCTGCCCAGGGAGGGGAGCGGGACGGTGCGCCGGAGCGTCGAAGTGCTGGAATCGGTACTGATCCGTACGATGGAGCCTCCGGATCCTTCCCCGTCCGGATGCAGGAGGTCGCCGTGACGCCTGATCGGCATGCCGCCCAGGGCACCGTCGGGCAAGCCAGCGACCCCGCACGTGAGACCGGCGTCGACCACCTCACCGACCGGGTGCTCGAGGGCCGCTACCGGATCGGCTCGCGGATCGCGCGGGGCGGGATGGCCAGCGTCTACGAGGCGACCGACCTGCGGCTGGACCGCACGGTCGCCGTCAAGGTGATGCATCCCGGGCTGGGCGACGACGAGGAGTTCGCGGCCCGGTTCGTCAGCGAGGCCCGCGCAGCCGCCCGACTCTCGCACCCCAACGTGGTCTCGGTCTTCGACCAGGGCAACGACGACGGCACCGTCTTCCTGGCCATGGAGCTGATCCCCGGGCACACGCTGCGCGACACGATCGGCAAGGAGGCGCCGCTCTCGCCGGCCCGCGCGCTGGCGCTGCTCGAGCCGGTCGTCTCGGCGCTGGCCGCAGCACACCGCGCCGGACTCATCCACCGTGACGTGAAGCCGGAGAACGTGCTCATCGCCGACGACGGCCGGATCAAGGTCGCCGACTTCGGGCTGGCCAAGGCGGTCAGCGCCACCACGCAGCACACCGCCACCGGCGTCCTCATCGGGACCGTCTCGTACGTCGCCCCCGAGCTGGTCGTCGAAGGACGTTCCGACGCCCGCGCCGACGTCTACGCCGTGGGCGTGATCCTCTACGAGCTGCTGACCGGCCACAAGCCGCACGAGGGTGAGACGCCGATCCAGGTCGCCTACAAGCACGTGCACGAGGACGTGCCACCGCCCTCCCGCGAGGTGCCAGGCGTCCCCGACTATGTCGATGCCCTCGTCGCCCGCGCCACCGCACGCGACCGGGAGCAGCGGCCCGCCGATGCCGGCGTACTCCTCCACCACCTGCGCCGGGTGAACCAGGCGGTCACGTCGGGCGCGCGCTCCGACGCCGAGCTCGTCGACGACCTCAGGCCCCGGAAGATCGCGGACACTGCGGAAGTGCTGCGGCGCCGCGGCCCGGTCCGCCCGGACACCCGGCCCGAGCCGTGGGACCACGCCGAGATGGCAGCGCTGTTGGCACCCCCGCGCGAGTCCACGACCACCATCGAGCGGCCCGGTCCGCCCCGGACGCCCACCGTCACCACAGAACGCCCGCGGCCGGTGCCTCCGCCGGTCGCCCCCGCACCGCCCAAGCGGCCGCGCAAGCGCCGGCGCGGTCCCATTCTGCTGGTGCTCGCGCTGCTTGTCGCGGCGGCAATCGGGGCCGGCGCCTGGTGGTTCGGCTACGCCCGCTACACCACGACCCCGGGGGTCATCGGGCTGACGCAGGCCGACGCGGAGCAGCGGCTGGAGTCCGCCGGCCTGGACGTCACGATCGGCGACCCGGCGTACTCCTCGAACGTGCCCAGGGGCCGGGTGATCAGCACCGACCCCGCGGCCGGTGACCGAGTGCTCGACGGCGGTGAGGTCACCGTCGTCGTGTCGCTGGGCAAGGAGGTCTACCAGCTGCCCAAGCTCACCGACATCACCGAGGACCAGGCGCAGGACCGGATCCGCGACGCGAACATGGCCTTCGGTTCCTCCACCAAGGCATATTCCGAGACCGTGCCCAAGGGCCTGGTCATCTCCTCCGACCCCAAGGGCGGCACCACGCTGCGCCCGGGCACCATCGTCGACCTGGTGGTCTCCAAGGGCCGCCAGCCGATCCCGGTCGGCAGCTGGGTGGGCAAGCCCCTCGACGACGCCCAGAAGGCGCTCGAGAAGCGCGGCCTCAAGGTCAAGGTCAGCCAGCAGTACTCCGACTCCACCTCGGAGGGTCTCGTCATCGCCCAGGCACCGAAGACCGGCACTCTGTTCAAGGACGACACCGTCGAGCTGCTGGTCTCGCTCGGCCCCGAGCTCTTCGAGGTCCCGAACGTTGTCGCGTACGGCGTCGACGACGCCACCGTCACCCTCCAGGACCTCGGGTTCGTGGTTCAGGTCCTCGAAGCCGACGGCTACCTGGGCTTGGGCTACGTCTACTCGATGGACCCCGGCGCCGGCACCGAGCTGCCCAAGGGCTCGACGGTGACTCTCTACCTGATCTAGTGACCGGCCGGCGTTCCTCGCTGCTCGCCACCGGCGCGCTGCTCGCGATCACCGCGAGCTGGGGCAGCACGTTCTTCATGATCAAGGACCTGCTGGAGCGGGTCCCCACGCTGGACTTCCTGGCCGTGCGGTTCGCCATCGCCGGCCTGGTGATGCTGGCCGTCGCGCACCGTGCGGTCTTCGCGCTCGAGCGGCAGACCTGGCAACGGGCGATCGTCCTCGGCGGCGTCTACGGCGTCGCCCAGATCCTGCAGACCGCCGGGCTCGCGCACACCGCGGCCAGTGTGTCCGGCTTCGTGACCGGCATGTACGTCGTGTGCACGCCGCTGCTCGCGTCGGTGCTGCTCCGCACCAGGATCAACGCCCTGACCTGGGTCGCGGTCGCGCTGGCCACGGCGGGGCTCGGCGTGCTGACCCTGGAGGGGTTCTCGGTCGGCTACGGCGAGGCGATCACCTTCGTCGCTGCCGTGCTCTACGCCCTGCACATCGTCGCCCTCGGCGCCTGGTCGACCGCTCGCGAGGCGCTGGGCATGTCGGTCGTCCAGCTGCTGGTGATCGCGGTGATCTGCCTGGTCGCGACCGCGCCCGACGGCGTCGTACTGCCCGACCGGGGACAGGACTGGCTCGCGATCGTCTACATGGCCCTGGTGGCCGGTGCCCTCGCCCTGCTGGGGCAGACCTGGGCGCAGTCCCAGCTCTCCCCCACCCGCACCGCGATCATCATGAGCATGGAGCCGGTGTTCGCTGCGTCGTTCGCGGTGCTGCTCGGCGGCGAGGACGTCGGCTCCCGGATGCTGCTCGGAGGTGCCATGGTGCTGGCGGCGATGCTCGTGGTCGAGGTCGGGCCACGGCGTCCGATCGAGGGCGAGGTCCAGCACCTCACCGTCTAGCCGGGCTGCCTACATCACGACTTCGTCACGTCTGTCCGCACTCTGAGTTCTGCGGTCCCCGCCGGCCGGGGGCCACCTAGATTCGCCGACATGGTCGTGGTCATGGCGCCCGACGCGACCGACGAGGACATCGCTGTCGTCGTCGCTCGCGTCGAGGCAGTCGGCGGGGAGGCATTCGTCTCCAAGGGGCTGGCGCGCACCATCATCGGCCTGGTCGGCGACATCGACGCGTTCCACCACCTCAACCTCCGCACCCTGAGCGGCGTCGCGGACGTGCACCGGATCTCCGACCCCTACAAGCTGGTCAGCCGCCAGCACCATCCCGAGCGGTCGACGGTCTGGGTCGGTCGCTCCACCCAGGTGCCGATCGGCCCGGACACGTTCACGCTGCTCGCCGGGCCGTGCGCTGTGGAGAGCCGCGACCAGACCCTCGAGGCCGCCCACATGGCCCGCTCGGCCGGCGCCACGCTGCTGCGCGGCGGCGCCTTCATGCCGCGGACGTCGCCGTACGCCTTCCAGGGACTGGGCGTGGCCGGTCTGGAGATCCTCGCGGACGTCGGCGTGGCCACCGGACTGCCGGTCGTGACCGAGGTGGTCGACGCCCGCGACGTACCCGTCGTCGCCGAGCACGCGGACATGCTCCAGATCGGCAGCGGCAACATGGCGAACGTCGGGCTGCTGCAGGCCGTCGGCGCTGCCGGCAAGCCGGTGCTGCTCAAGCGAGGGATGACCGCCACTCTCGAGGAGTGGCTGATGGCCGCCGAGTACATCGCCCAGCGCGGCAACCTCGACGTCGTCCTGTGCGAGCGCGGCATCCGGACCTTCGAGCCGGCCTACCGCAACACCCTCGACATCTCGGCGGTGCCCGGCGTCCAGGCCACCAGCCACCTCCCGGTGATCGTCGACCCCAGCCACGCCTCGGGGCGCAGGGACCTCGTCGTCCCGCTGGCCCGCGCCGCCATCGCGGTCGGGGCGGACGGCGTCCTGGTCGACGTGCACCCGCACCCCGAGCTGGCGCTCTGCGACGGCCAGCAGGCGCTCGACGGCAACGCACTGCGCGAGCTCGCCACCGCCGTCCGTCGACTCCCTCCGGTGCTGGGTCGGGTCGACGCGCAGGCGGTGATGCGGACCTCCTGACCTGCGACAACGTCACCTCCGCGACTACGATCCGCTGCGGAGGTGACGATGAGTTCTTGCACGGCGTGCGGCCACCAGCTCGGCGTGGGCCGGTTCTGCACCAACTGCGGTTCGCCCGTCGACTCCTCCACGCCTGACGGCACCCCGGTCAGCACCCCCGTCACCGACGGCGACTGGCGCACCGACACAGCGGAGCGCAAGCTCGGCCCGCCGCTGGTCCCGTCGGACCCGCGTACACCGCCGGCCGCGACCGCGCCGCCACCTCCGCCGCGCTATCCCCTCTTCGCCGACGAGGTGGACGGGTGGACGCCGTCCGAGCCGCTCACCCCGGCCAGCGGAGAGGCCGCGTTGGCGACGAGCGACCCGCCCGCCCTGCTCGACTGGGACCACCACTACGACGACGACGCCCACCTCGACTACACCGACGATGACGACGAACGCCGCACCGCGCTGCCTTGGGTCCTCGCCACGCTCGCCGTCGTGGCGCTCCTGGTGGCCGGATGGTGGTTCCTGGCCCGCGACGACGGGTCGGACGCGGCGCGTGACGGCGGCGGCGGCGACCAGTCGGCGGAGGCCACCCAGACCGAGTCCGCCAAGGGCGACGAGGTGGCGGGACGGGCTACCGCCAAGGCACCGAAGACGGCGGCGCCCAACCAGGACGTCAACGGCGACCAGGTCTCCTACGACGCCAGCAACATGCTCGACGGGGTGCCCGAGACCGCGTGGCGGGCCCCCGGCGACGCGAGCGGGATGGCCCTGACCTTCAAGCTGCGCGAGCCGACCGAGCTGCACCAGGTCGGACTCATCAACGGCTACGCCAAGACGTCGACCGACGACCGGGGCCGCACGTTCGACTGGTACCTCGGCAACCGCCGGGTCGAGGCAGTCGTCTGGGTGTTCGACGACGGAACCAAGGTCCGCCAGCCGCTGACCGAGGGCCGCGAGATGCAGACCCTCGCCATCGACCCGGTGACCACCAGCCGGGTGGTGCTGCGACTGGTCCAGGTGTCGGCGCCGGGCGACGGCACGGCGGCCCGCGACTTCACCGCCGTCAGCGAGGTGTCACTGGTGGGCATCCCACAGCCCGCCGTGTGACCGAGCTACCCCACGCGCGACAGCACGGCCGCGGCCCGCTCCGCATCCTGGGCCGACACGTCGAGGTGGGTGACCATCCGCACCGCTGTCGGGCCGACGGTGGCGATCCGCACGCCTGCGTCAGCGGCGGCGGTGACGAACGCCGCCGCGTCGCTCCGCTCGACCACGACGATGTTGGTGTCGATGGTTCCCGGGTCCAGACCGCAGGCCTCTGCAAGCAGCCGCGCGTGCGTGTGGTCCTCGGCCAGCCGCTCGACGTGGTGGTCGAGGGCGTGCAGTCCCGCGGCGGCCAGGATCCCGACCTGGCGCATGCCACCGCCCATCCGCTTGCGACGCACCCGGGCTTCGTCGATCGCGTCACTGGACCCGACCATCAGCGAGCCCACCGGTGCGCCGAGCCCCTTGGACAGGCAGACCGAAACGACGTTGGCGACGGCGCCGTACTCGACCAGCGGGACGCCGGCCGCGACGTGCGCGTTCCAGATCCGGGCGCCGTCGAGGTGGATGTCCGCTCCGACCCCCGTGGCCCAGCCGCGCAGCTCCTGCAGGTCGGCGAGCGGCAGTACGGCGCCGCCGGCGAAGTTGTGGGTGTTCTCGACGGAGACCGCGGCGGTACGCACGAAGAACGGCCCCATCTCCGGGGCGAACATCGATCGGATCGCGGCCAGGTCGGCCTGGCCGCGCGGGTGGGTCCAGGTACGCATTGTGATGCCGCCGATCGCGCCGTGGGCGCCGAGCTCAGCGCGGGCGATGTGCGCGGACGACTCGCAGAGCACCTCCTGCCCCGGTCGGACCAGGGAGCCGACGGCCAGGACGTTGGCCATCGACCCGGTCGGCGTGAAGAGTGCGGCCTCGTGGCCGAACAGCCCGGCGACCCGCTCCTCGAGCGCGAGGACCGTCGGGTCCTCGCCGTACACGTCGTCGCCGACCTCGGCCCGCGCCATCGCGGCGCGCATCGACCGGGTCGGTTGGGTGAGCGTGTCGGAGCGGAGGTCGATCACGAAATATTGATCGTAATGGCCGGGGACCAGCCCGACCGGACCGCACCGTTCATGACGGTGCGGGCGCGCACCTGGTAGTTGCCCGACTTCGCCGGGTTGAACTTCGCCGTCGCACCGGTGACGCCGGTCTTGAGCTTGGTCCACCTGCCCGAGCCCTTCCGGGTCGAGACGTCGAAGGTGATCCCGTTCTTGCCCTTCACGGTCGACCACCGCAGCTTCCATCCCGCGCTCGGCGACCCCGTTGCGGTGACCGACACACGGACGGTGCCGCGCATGTGCGAGTGGATCGTGCAGTGATAGGGGAAGGTGCCGGCCGAGGTGAAGGCGCGTGAGTAGGTCCCGCCGTTCAGCTTGGTGCCGCTGTCCCAGAACCCCTGGTCCGACGTCGTGGTGTGCGCCGTCGAGTCGGTGAAGGTCCACGTCACGGTCTCGCCGACGGCGACCGTGACTGCAGCCGGGCTGAACGCCATGTTGGCGACGGTCACCGAGGCCGCGCGGGCGGCGGAGTGCTCTGGAGCGGGCGTCGCCTCGGCGGTGCCGGAGGGGACGAGCAGCGCCGCGACGGCAGCCACGGCGGCAGCTGGGGCGAGGCGCCTGCGGGGGAACATGGCTTGGGTCATGACTGTGGCACGGTCTGCGGGTCGATCCGGTTCAGGCGGTGCGCAGCATTTCCGCGACGAGGAAGGCCAGCTCCAGCGACTGCACCCGGTTGAGTCGCGGGTCGCAGACCGACTCGTAGCGGTGCGAGAGGTCGATCTCGGCCAGCTCCTCGCCGCCGCCGACGCACTCGGTGACGTCGTCGCCGGTCAGCTCCACGTGGACACCGCCGGGCCAGGTGCCGAGCGACCGGTGCACGTCGAAGAAGCCCTGCACCTCGTCGATGACGTCGTCGAAGCGCCGGGTCTTGTAGCCGGAGGACGCCTCGAAGGTGTTGCCGTGCATCGGGTCGCACACCCACGCCACCTCGACGCCTGAGGCGGTGACCTTCTCGACGAGGTCCGGCAGACCGTCGCGGATCTTGGCGGCGCCGAACCGGGTGATGAAGGTGAGTCGACCCGGCTCGTTGTCCGGGTTCAGCCGGCCGGCGAGCGCGAGCGCGTCGTCGGCGGTGGTGTTCGGGCCGAGCTTGACCCCGATGGGGTTGCGGATGTGCCGGAACAGCTCGACGTGCGCGCCGTCGAGCTGCCGGGTGCGTTCGCCGATCCAGACGAAGTGCGCGGAGACGTCGTACGGCGTCTCGGTGCGCGAGTCGATCCGGGTCATCGCGTGCTCGTAGTCGAGCAGCAGCCCCTCGTGACAGGTGTGGAAGTCGACCCGGTGGAACTCATCGGGGTCAGCCCCGATGGCCTGCATGAAGGTGAGCGCCCGCTCGATCTCGGCAGCGACCAGCTCGTAGCGCTGGCCCACCGCAGACTCCCGCACGAAGTCGGTGTTCCAGGCGTGCACCTGGCGCAGGTCGGCGTACCCGCCGGTGACGAAGGCCCGGACCAGGTTGAGCGTGGCGGCCGAGGAGTTGTAGACGTCGACCAGCCGCTGCGGGTCGGGCACCCGCGCCTGGGTGGTGAAGTCGAATCCGTTGACGGCGTCGCCGCGGTAGGCCGGGAGGGTGACCCCTTCGCGGGTCTCGTGGTCGGAGGAGCGCGGCTTGGCGTACTGCCCCGCGATCCGGCCGACCTTGACCACCGGGACCGATGCGGCGTAGGTCAGCACCACCGCCATCTGCAGCAGCACCCGCAGCTTGTTGCGGACGTTGTCGGCGGTGACGCCGGCGAAGGTCTCGGCGCAGTCGCCGCCCATGAGCATGAACGACTCGCCCCGGGCGACCGCGGCGATCTTGGCCTTGAGATCGTCGCACTCACCCGCGAAGACCAGCGGGGGCATTGTCCGCAGCCGGGCCACGGCGGCGTCCACGGCCGCGCGGTCGGGGTACTCCGGCTGCTGGGCCGGGCCAAGCGCGCGCAGGGCGTCGAGGTCGGGGACGGTGCTGCTCACCCGTCAAGGGTACGGGCGCAGGGCACCGCGGCCCGCATCGTTCTCATGGTCCGGCCGCGACTACTCCAGGTGGTCGATGTCGCGGAACCCGGTCTTCTTCGCCCGGATGCCGCGGTTGGTGGCCCACGTGATCGCCCAGAGCACGACGCCGATCACCAGCATGCCGGCAGCGATCTGGTAGATCAGCGTGTCCCTGTCGACCCAGGGCCCGATCAGGAAGAGGCACGCCAACGCCGCGATCGCCGGGGTGGGCCCCGGTGACCTGAACATGGACTCCCGGCCGTCGCGGCGCAGGACCAGGCACGCGACGTTGACGACCGTGAACACTCCGAGGAGCAGCAGCGCCGTCACGCTGGCCAGGTTGATCACGATGTCGCTCTCGGTCTGGTTGGCCACGTAGACGATCAGGCCGAGCGCGAGCAGGGTGGAGAAGACGATCCCGGCCCACGGTGCCCGGGTGTTCGGCGAGACCTTGCCGAGGCTCCTGGGCAGCACGTCCTGGTGGGCGAGACCGTAGAGCAGCCGGCTGGCCATCATCATGTTGATCAGTGCGGTGTTGGCCACCGCGAACACGGCCAGGAACGGGAACACCTTGTCGATCGGGAAGTCTGGCGCTCCGACCGCGACCACCTCGAGCAAGGCCCGGCCCTGGACCTCGTTGATCTCCGCGATCTGGTCGGAGGAGAGCACGGTGACGACCGAGACGGCGACCAGCATGTAGATGATGACGGCGATGCCCAGGCCGGTCAGCAGGGTGCGCGGGAAGATCCGCTCGGGTTCCTTGGTCTCCTCGACCATGTTGACCGAGTCCTCGAATCCGACCATCGCGAAGAACGCGATCGAGGTCGCCGCGGTGACGGCGAGGAAGAGGCCCTTGTCGTCAGGGCTCTCGAAGCTGGTGATCCGTCCGATGTCTCCCTCGCCCTGCGCCATGGCATAGAAGCCGACGCCGATCACGATGCTGAGCGCCAAGACCTCGACCATCGTCAGGATCACGTTGAACTTCACCGACTCGCCGACACCGCGCAGGTTGATCAGCGCCAGCAGCACCATGAATCCGAGTGCGATCAGGGTGAGCGTCCTGGTGCCCGGCGTGCTGTCCAGCCAGCCGTTGACCTCCAGGCCCGCCGTGAACTGCGCCGCCAGGGTGTTGGCGGACGTGGAGGCACTGGTGATGCCGGAGCAGATGACCGCGAAGGCCACCAGGAAGGTGATGAAGTGCACGCCGAAGGCCTTGTGCGTGTAGAGCGCGGCTCCGGCGGCCTGCGGGTACTTCGTGACCAGCTCGAGATAGGACAGGGCCGTGAGCGTGGCTACCGCGAAGGCGACCAGGAACGGCAGCCAGACGATGCCGCCGACGACCCCCGCCATGGAACCTGTGACGGCGTAGACACCGGCGCCCAGGATGTCGCCGACCACGAACAACAGCAGGAGCTTGGGCCCCATCACCCGCTTCAGGTCGGGTTCGGGTCCGTTGACGTCGACGGGGTCGCTTGTGGTGCTGGTCATCGCGGGCCTCCGAGTCCGGCGAGAAGATGTGCTACCCATACCCGACGGGGTGACGCCCGATTCGTCAAGAGGCTGGCGGTACGACGTCCAATCGCTCGAGCAGGATCAGGGTCACCTCGGCGAAGTCGTTGCCCGCCACGTCCGCCGCCACCCTGGCCCAGTCCACCTGCTCGCGCACGGCGCGGGCGGCCGGGATGATCCGCCCGACGTCGCAGGCGCGCTCGTCCAGGGCGTTGAGCTTGGCGGTGAGGAGCTGGGTCGCGCCGAGCACGGGCATCAGCACGGACTCGACCTCCATCTCGTCGCAGTCGGCCAGGTAGTCACGTCGCACCGGCTCGCCGCTCGCGCGGAACAGCAGGTCGACCATCGCGCCGTTCACGAACACCTTGAAAAGCCAGTCCTCGGGCGGGTCGACGACCTCCAGCCCGCGGTCGGCGAGCAGCTCGGCGACCCGCTGGCCGTCCTCCTCGGCCACGACGAAGTCGACGTCGTGGTGCGGCTCCGGTGCTCCGCGCGCCCAGAGCGCGTAGCCACCCGCCAGCGCGAAGGGGACCTCGCTCTCCTTGAGCGCCACGGCGACGACCTTGAGGGCCTCCCGCAGCCGCGCCTGCTCGTCCGTCACGGGACGAGAGGTACCCCGTGGCTGGGTACCGCAGCCTCGATGCGCCTGGCGACGTTCAACATCCTGCACGGTCGCAACCCGGCCGACGACCAGGTCGACGTGGCGACCTACGGGTCCGCCATCGCGCGCCTGGACGCCGATGTGCTGGCACTGCAGGAGGTGGACCGCAACCAGGCCCGCTCGCACGGTGCGGACCTCACCGCCGTCGCGGCGGAGGCGATGGGCGCGGTGGAGCACCGGTTCGTGGCGGCGATGACGGGAAGCCCGGGTGCCACCTGGGTGGCTGCTACGGGCGAGGAGCAGCCCGACGCCGCGACCTACGGGGTCGCCCTGCTCAGCCGGCACCCGGTGGTGGCGTGGCAGGTGGTCAAGCTGCCCGCGCTGCGGGCCGCGACCCCGATGTGGTTCCGGGGGCAGCGGCTGCCGACCATGGTCCGCGACGAGCCCCGGGTCGCGGTGGCGGCCCAGGTCGACGCACCGGCCGGGCCGATCACGGTGGTCTGCACGCACCTGTCCTTCGTGCCGTGGTGGAACGGTCGCCAGCTGCGTGCGCTGGTGCGCTCCCTGCAGTCCGCCGTCCGTCCACTGGCGCTCGTGGGCGACCTGAACCTCGGCCTACGACGGGCCGTCGCGCTCACCGGGATGACCCCGGCGGCCCGGGAGCTGACCTTCCCCGCCGACCGGCCGCGCGAGCAGCTGGACCACGTCCTCCTGGACGGGCCGGTCGCGGCGACTGCCGCCCAGAGCGCGCAGCTGCCGCTGTCGGACCACCGGGCGCTGATCGTGGACCTGGCCTGGGGCCAGGGCGTGGACTAGCCGAAGAACACGGCCGCCTCGGCGTACTCCTCCGGGCTGACCAGCTTGAGCTGAGCGGTGCCCTCGCTCAGCGGCACCCGGATGATGTTGGTGCCGCGCAGCGCGACCATCTTCCCGAAGTCCTTGTCGGCGACCGCGTCGATGGCGTGCAGGCCGAACCGGGTGGCCAGCCACCGGTCGAACGCCGTGGGCGTGCCACCGCGCTGGATGTGACCGAGGACCACCGCGCGCGCCTCACTTCCGGTGCGGGACTCGATCTCGTGGGCGAGCCGGTCGCCGATGCCACCGAGCCGGACGTGCCCGAAAGCGTCCTTCTCCCCGGAGACGAGGGTCATTCCATCCTCACCATTGGCGCCCTCGGCCGGGACCGCACCCTCGGAGACCACGATGATCGGCGCGTAGTGGGTCTCGAACCGGGTCTCGACCCGGCGGCAGATCGCGTCGATGTCGAAGGGCTGCTCGGGGATCAGCACCTCGGTCGCGCCACCGGCGATCCCGGCGTGCAAGGCGATCCAGCCGGCGTGCCGGCCCATCACCTCGACGACGAGCACCCGGTGGTGGGACTCGGCAGTGGTGTGCAGCCGGTCGATCGCCTCCATGGCGACGTTGACAGCGGTGTCGAACCCGAAGGTGAAGTCGGTCCCGGACAGGTCGTTGTCGATCGTCTTCGGTACGCCGACGACGTTGACGCCGAGCTCGGAGAGCTTGGTGGCCACGCCCAGGGTGTCCTCGCCACCGATCGCGACCAGCGCGTCCACGCCGTTCGCAGCGAGGTTGTCCTTGATCTGCTCGACGCCGTTGTCGATCTTGAACGGGTTGGTGCGCGACGATCCGAGGATGGTGCCGCCGCGGGGCAGGATGCCCCGGCACTGGGCGATGCCCAGCTCCATGGTCAGCCCCTCGAGGGGGCCCCGCCAGCCGTCTCTGAACCCCACGAACTCGAAGTCGTGGTCGCGGACGCCGCGGCGCACGACCGCTCGGATGACCGCGTTGAGGCCGGGGCAGTCGCCACCCCCGGTGAGGACTCCGACACGCATGTGAGCTCCTGGATTGGATCGTTCAAGTCGACGCAGACCCTAGTGGGGTCTCGGGCCGAGTGCCAGTGGGCGTACGGCACTCGGGACGGGTCAGGGGCTTCCCCGATGGGCGCTGCCGCGGACGGCCCCTAGCGTCGAGCCGTGGCGACGATGACTGCGGTGGTGCAGGAGACCTACGGCGGGCCGGAGGTGTTGGAGCTCCGCAAGGTGCCGCGACCCGAACCGGCTGCCGGTCAGGTCCTGGTCCGGGTTCGCTCGGCCCCTCTCAACGCCGCCGACTGGCATCTGATGCGCGGGCTTCCGCTGATGGCCAGGCTCCCGGTCGGGCTGCGGAATCCGGTGAGCGGTACGACGTGGTCCTCGACCTGGTGGGCAACCGCACGCGCCTTTGCTCAGGTTCAAGGTGGTTGTCCCGCAGGCCCCCGAGGACGCCGCCCAGCTCGCGGACCTGGCCGCCCTCGTCGAGGCCGGCACCGTCACCCCGGTCGTCGACCGCACCTTCCCGCTGGAAGCGGCGGCGGCTGCGATGACCTACCTCCAGACCGAGCATGCCCGGGCCAAGGTGGTGCTCACGGTCGACTAGGTCAGGACCTCGTCGACCGCCTCGACGGCGGCGTTGGTGACCCGCTGGCCCGCCAGCGGCAGCACTCGGCCGAGCAGCGCCGAGATCGCCACGCCGACCAGAGTCAGACCGAGCACTGCAAACCAGAGCGGTGTCTCGCCCCGGTCGAGCAGCCACGCGAACGTCACCGGGGCGACCGTGCCCGACACGCTCCAGGCCAGCTGGATCATCGAGAGGTACCGGCCTCGCAGGTGGTCGGGCGCCGCTTCCGCGGCCAGTGCCGAGGTCACCGGGCCACCGGTCAGCTCGCCGAGCGTGTAGATCACCGAGCCGACCAGGACCACGGCGACGCCCACGGTGATGCCCACTGCCGTGGCGCCGAGCATGACGACGTACGACGCCGCGAAGAACAGGTTGGCCAGCACCAGGATCCGCCAACGGACCCGGCCCGTCATCGCGCGCACCGCCAATCCCTGGCCGAGCCCGACCATGACCGTGTTGATCGTGAACACCGCGCCTGTCACCCAGCCGGGCAGCCCCAGCACGGCGGTGGCGTAGACCGGGAGCGCGAAGTTGAGCACCATCATCGACATTGAGAACGCGAACTGGGCAAACCACAGCACCCGGTAGGGCCCGTCGCGCAGCACGGTCGCCCACGAGCCGGGCTGCGGCTCGTGCTCGCCCCGCTCGGTCGCCGGCACCGCCAGGAGCAGCACGAACGCCACGGCATACGAGACGGCATTCGCGATCACGACCCCGGCGTACGCCGTCTGCGTTCCGATGGTGATCGCGAGACCGGAGACCAGGCCGCCGAGGGCGAAGCCCACGTTGCGGAGCGCACCGAGGAAGCCGAACCACTTCTCCCGCTCCCCCGGCACCGAGATCGCCGCGACGATGTTGCCGTAGGAGCCCCAGAACGCGGTCCTGCCCACGGTGACGACGACCGTCCACGCGGTGACCGCGACGAACGAGTCGGAGACGAGGTAGGCCACGAAGCCGGCGCCCTGCAGGACGTTGCCCGCGAGCAGCACCTGCTTGGCGCCGATCCGGTCCACCACCGAGCCAATCAGCGGACCGGTCGGCAGCGAGATCAGGCTGGCCAGGGAGATCGCTGCGCCGACCTGCACCAGGGTCAGGTCGGTGGCGACGAGGAAGTAGAGCATCGAGATCGGCATGAATACGCCGCTGCCCACCGCGTCGATGCCGATCGCCGTGACGAACCGGCGGTGGCGGCCGACGGACGGGAAGCCGAGTCTCTGGAGCACCCGGCGATTGTCCGACTTCAAGCAGGGTTGAAGGCAAGCGGATATGGGTCCTGAACGGCATGCATCTGATCGCTAGGGTGCGACCCATGACCTTCTCGATCGTGGCCAGGTCCGCTGACGGAGAGTCGTGGGGGGTGGCCGTGGCGTCGAAGTTCCTCGCCGTGGGCTCCGCCGTACCCGCCGCCGTGGCCGGCGTCGGCGCCATCGCCACCCAGGCCGACGCCAACGTCGCCTACAAGGGCCAGGCCCTGGCGCACCTCGACGACGGGGCGACCGCGTCGGTCGCGCTGCAGCAGCTGATCGAGGTGGACGACAAGCGCGAGGAGCGGCAGGTCGGGATCGTCGACGTCGACGGCGGCGCGGCCTCGCACACCGGTCATGCCTGCCTGGACTGGGCCGGCGGCCTGATCGGCGACGGGTTCGCCATCCAGGGGAACATCCTCGCCGGCGAGGACGTCGTGCTCGCGATGCAGACCGCCTGGGAGACCTCCGACCCCGAGGCATCGTTGGCCCGCCGGCTGCTCGAAGCGCTGACCGCGGGCGACCTCGCCGGCGGCGACCGGCGGGGCCGGCAGTCTGCGGCTCTGCTCGTGGTCAAGGAGGGTGCCGGCTACGGCGGCCTCGACGACATCGCCGTGGACCTGCGGGTCGACGACCACCCGACGCCCATCCCCGAGCTGGCCCGGCTGCTCGACCTGAGCGACCTCTACCTCACCGCCTCGACCGAGACCGAGAAGGTGCCGGTCACCCCCGAGCTGGAGGCCGAGCTCGAGGCCTTCGCCGAGGCGCACGGGCACCGGGACTTCCAGGCCTGGGTCGGCACCGAGAACTACGAGATGCGAGTCGCGCCCGACCTTTCCTGGATCGACCAGCAGGTGCTCGACATCGTCCGCGGAACGCCGCCGGCCGAGCCTCGGGAGACGGACGCCGAAGACTCATGAGCGTCCTGGCCATCGACGCCGGCACCACCGGCGTCACCGCTGTCGTGGTCACCGATGATGGTGGCATCGCGGCCAAGGGCTACCAGGAGTTCCGCCAGCACTTCCCGCACCCCGGGTGGGTCGAGCACGCGCCCGAGGAGATCTGGCAGGCCACCCTCGAAGCAGCCCGCGACGCGCTCGAGCAGGTCGACCGCGCCGAGCTGAAGGCGGTCGGGATCACCAACCAGCGGGAGACGATCCTGCTCTGGGACCGCGAGACGCTCGGCTCCCCTCGGCGCGCGATCGTGTGGCAGGACCGGCGTACCGCCGACATCTGCGAACGGCTGCGCGACGAGGGCCACGAGGAACGGGTCACCGAGCTGACCGGGCTGCGGCTGGACCCGTACTTCTCCGGGACCAAGCTGATGTGGCTGGCCGAGCACGAGCCGAACACCTGGGCGCTCGTCGAGTCGGGCAGGTACGCCGTCGGCACCGTTGACTCCTATCTGGTGGCCCGGATGACCCGAGGCACCTACCACGTCACCGATGTCTCCAATGCCTGCCGGACCCTCCTCTTCGACCTCGCCGAGGGTGACTGGTCCGAGGAGCTGTGCGGGCTCTTCGGCGTACCCCGCGACGCGCTGCCCGAGCTGGTGCCCAACTGGGGTGAGATCGCCAGCACCGACCCGGCGTCGTTCCTCGACCTGTCACTGCCCATCTCGGGCCTGGCCGGTGACCAGCAGTCCGCGCTGTTCGGGCAGACCTGCTTCGACGAGGGCGACGCCAAGTGCACCTACGGCACCGGCTCGTTCATCCTCACCAACACCGGCGCAAACCTGGAGCGCTCCGACGCCGGGCTGTTGTCGACCGCGGCCTGGCGGTCGCCGGAGGGCGAGCTGACCTACGCCCTCGAGGGTGCCATCTTCGTGACCGGCGCCGCCGTCCAGTGGCTGCGCGACGGGCTGCAGATCGTCGGCTCGGCCGCGGAGACCGCGGCCATCGCCGCGACCGTGGACGACACGGAGGGCGTGGTCTTCGTGCCCGCGCTCACCGGGCTCGGCGCCCCGCACTGGGACCCTCATGCGCGCGGCCTGATCATCGGGATCACCCGCGGCACCACCCGCGCGCACATCGTCCGGGCGACTCTCGAGGCGATCGCCTTCGAGGTGCGGGACGTCCTGGAGACGATGCCCAACCACGGGGCTCCGCTCCGCGTGGACGGCGGCGCCTCGGCCAACGACATGCTCTGCCAGATCCAGGCCGACCAGGTCGGCGTCGAGGTCCAACGACCCAAGCTCGTGGAGACGACCGCCCTGGGCGCCGCGTTCCTCGCCGGCCTCGGCACCGGCGTCTGGTCCTCGACCGATGAGCTCCGCGAGACCTGGCAGCTGGACCGCAGCTTCGAACCTGTCGCCGACCGCTCCGCCGCGGACTCCGCACACGCCCGCTGGATGGACGCCGTCGAGCGCTCCAAGGGCTGGGCGTCGGGGTAGGCGCGCTCAGCCCGGCTCCTGTGCGATGACGGCTAGGTGCTCAGCGGACCCGCACCTCGACGAGGTCCCAGTTTCGTGGGCTCGCAGACGCAAGTGTCTCGCCGAGGGGACGTCGGAATAGCAGATGACGGAAAGAATTCAGCCCGTCGCCGAAGGACTCCGGAGACGCAATCACATCGACTGACGACACCAGCGCACTGGCGATGATCGGCACCTCGTCCTCGCCCACGGGCAACCACTTCCAGCGCCCACAGCGGCCGCACGAAGACCCTGTTCGGTCACCGGAGAACCGAGCGTGACGAGCCCGGACTGCCTGCCCAAGCTCGTCAGTCGTGTGCCAGGGAGCGGCGGTCTGCTGTGGGAGGAGCTGCTTCACCCCGGTCGGACCGGTACGCGGCTTGCTGACCTCTCCCATGGGAACGTCGAATCGACGTTGAACCTCGTGCGCCACGTCGGCCGAGACGCACACCACGTCGAAAAGCCAGTTCGGCATCCACACCTCGGCTGTCGGGAACTTGCTGCCCTGGACCACTAGCGCGCCGGACTGTGCGGTCAACGGCGTGCCGCAGCCACGGCACCACCCGCGGGAGCCATACATCGGGTCGAGGCCAAAGGAGTCGTCGGGCCAGGGCCAACCCGGCGTGAAGCGCGGCGAAAGGGCTACCCATTCGTTCGGCTCCGACACCCGGAAAGTATCTCGACATATCCCGCCTGCGTCTGGCGCAATTCGCGCACACTCCATGCCGACGTACGCGCCGACCACCCCACTCGCCGAGGGCTGAGTGGGGTGCGGGGCGGGATGATCAGGGGTCGGAGGCGGCAACGGGGTCCGCGCTGGTCGCTTCCCCAAAGTGCGCGATGAAGGTGTGGGCCAGGCGGCGGCGTTCGTCGTCTGGGGTGACGTCGATCGTGCCGGTGTGGTCGCGGAGGAACTGATAGCCAAGAGGGCTGCGCCACAGGTAGACGCCGGGCTCGATGGTCACGTAGCTCCAGCCACCAATGGTCTTCGCTCGGTGGTGACCCCGGCACGCGGGCGCGAGGTTGCACGAGCAGGTCGGCCCGTCGTCGGCGTGGGGCACCCGGTGCTCGCAGTCGCACCGCTCGGCGGGTCGGTTGCAGTGGGGCCAGGCGCAGGTGACGACTCGCAGCTGCGTCTGCTCCTTGAGCCGGTCTGGAGCTTCGTAGCAGTTGACGTGGATGTGCCCCTCGAGGTCGAGCACCGGCTTGACGGTCACCTGGGTGTCGGGGTTGCCACACCAGGCCCGGACCTGCTCGGCCGTGATCGGTCCGTGGAGTCCTCGGACACGGGCGAGCTGGCCGGTGCCTGCGACGGCCCCGGTGACGGCGGACTGGCTGAGATGGACGTGCAGCACCACCTGACGCCGCTGTCGACGTGGTGGCTGGTCGTCGGTAGCTGAGGTGAGGTCGAGGGTCTGCTGGGCGCGGGCGAGGTTGCCGGCCGCGATGGAGCGGCGTACGTCGAGGGACTCGATTGAGCCCAGCACGAGCTGCTGGTGGGCGTCGGCGGAGACGGCGGCTTCGAGGTCGAGAGCGTCGGCCAGGTCGACGTCGCCATCGATGTGTACGGTCCCGGCCACGGTGATCGCGGCGAGGTTGATGTCGAAGTGACGGGTCTCGGCGGCCGCGAGTCGTTCGGCCTCGGTGGCTTCGGGATCGAACCGGGCCTTGGCCTCGGTGATCAGCCGGTCCAGCTGCGCCGGCCCGATCTTGTGCGCGACCGGTGCGACGTGGCCGTCGACGAAGGCGGCGGCCGCAGGAGACAGGCACTGGGTGCGCTCGGCGATGAAGCAGAGTCGCCACGCCTGCAGCTCCCCGGCCTCCAGCCGGCGCCAGCAGCGTCGAAGCCGGTAGAAGGCCTCGACGGCTTGAGAGAGGTAGCGACGCCCGGACTCGGTGGACCGGCCGAGTGCTGCGGCGAACTCCATGACCGCCAACTCCGCCACCTCCGGACAACCCTCCCCGCCCAGCGGCAGGGCCGACTCGTGCCAGGACTCGGCGGGCCCGACCAGCGACTCCGCGGAGTGCATGGCCGCCCAGGCTGCGGCCGCCTTGAACACCTCGCGTGCCGCGTCGTCCTCGACCTGCTTCTGCGCCCGCGCACGGCTCAACACCGCGGCGGCGTCGTCGCACTCACCGAGCTGAGGCGGGTCGAAGGTCGAGGTCATCGTGAGACCAACTCAACCACCGACCACCGACACTCGCTCGGGGCCGCAATCCCGTTGTGGACAAGGGGTTCCGACACCCTGGCTGTGGACGAGAAGCGGACACCGACCAGCGGTGGCGAGCGGTTCCGGCGATCGGGTTGCCGCACTCGACGACGGCCCGATCATGCTTTGGAGCGACTATCGCTCCAGCTTGGCGACGGCCTTGGCAGCGGCGTCGCGCGCCCGGGTGGCCTCGGTGAAGGCTTCCTGGGACTCGTCACGGGCCTCCTCGGCCTCGGCGATCTCGTCGTCGACCTGGTCGGCGGTCTCCTCGAGCTCGGCGATCTTGCGCTTGAGCTCGTCGATCTCGGCCTGGACCTGCATCGACCTGGCCTCGAGGTCGGAGAGCTCCTGGCTGGCCGAGTCGAAGGCCTCGGAGGCCTCGGTCAGCTCGTCCTCGGCCTCGGCGAGGGCCTCGTGGGCGGCGGCGAGCGCCTTCTCGTCGCGGTCCGGGTCGGGTACGACGTGCAGGTCCGGCTTGGCCGGCTCGACCGCGTCACGTGTGGTGGCGACGAAGCCGAGCGCGTCCGGCAGGGCGACCGCCCGGTCCAGCTCGACGGCGTCCACTCCGGTCGAGGCGAGCGGGCCGAGCAGCATGCCGCTGCGAACCGCCTTGGCGCACTCCTCGTCCACCATCGCCGCCGTCAGCGTCGCCTCGACCTGGGCGGCCACCGCCTCGGTGATCTTCTGGCCGTGCTCCCGGGCCAGCCGCCTGGCCTGGGTCGTGACCGCCGCGGTGAGCTGGCGCCGCTGCCGGGTCAGCTGACGCAGCTCGTCCCCCGACATCGACGCCTGGGCCTCGCGCAGGGCGGTCCCGACCTGCAGCACCTGCTCGACCTGGTCGGCCTCGTGCCGGACGAGCAGGTTGACCACCCACGCGGCCAGCGCGGGCTTCTTGAGCGCCTTGACCTCCTTGGCGAGGTCGGTGCCCTTGAGCTCCTTGGCCCTCGCGTCCCGTGCCGGCGTGAACTCGGGCAACGACAGGGCGTAGAGCTCGTCGGCGATCTCGAGCAGGTCAGCGCCCATGCGCGGATTCTGGCACCCTCCGCAGGCTCACGGCCGCCCGGCCGCGGTCCACGCTTCGTGCTTGACCCATTGGTCGGCGTACAACGCGCGCAGCTCGGCGTCGTCGAGGTCGTCCATGGTGAGCCGGGTGCCGTCGGCCAGCGCCTCCCGCCACTGGTCGTAGGACGCGAGCTCGGTCTCGGTGTGACCATCAGCCTCGATACGGTGCCACAGGCAGCCGCGGACGGTGTCGACGCCGGTGGCGTCGCGCCGCTGGACGACGAGCAGCTTCGCGAACCGACCGTCCTGGGGCGACGAGAGCCGTGCGTGCGCGGCCTCCACGACCGGCTGGTCGACCGGCAGCGTCCGGATCTCGACGCCGGTGAACGTGCCGGCCCGGTCGTGCCGGAACGACCAGCCGTCGTCTCGCACCTCGGTGATCTCGTAGCGGAACCCGCCCTGGTCGTGTCGGCCCGCCACCACCGGCACCGGGTCGCGAAAGGCGTCCCCGAGCCCGACGTCGACCCACCAGAGGCCGCCGGGGTTCGCCTCGGTGGGCAGCCCGTCGGCGACCAGCACGAGGTGGTTCAGGTCAGTGTCGTCGCGGTCGTCCTCGGCGGTGTAGACGTGGCCGTGCCGGCGGCTGATGACGAAGCCGAGCTCGCGCAGCACGGTCTCGAGCGCGCCGTTCTGGTGGAAGCAGTAGCCGGCCCGGCCGACCTGACCGACCCGGTCCAGGCTGGCCAGCGGGTCCGCCGACGGTGGCCGGCCGAGCATGGTGGCGAGGTTCTCGTAGGGGACCGCGTCGAGGTGGGCTCGGTGGACGGAGACCAGGGTGTCGAGCGTGGGCGGCAGGTCACCATCGACGCCGATGCGGTGCAGGTACGCAGCGGTGGACTCACTCCTCGTCATCGGCGTCCGGCTGGTCGAGCCCCTGCGCGATCGCATAGCGCGTGAGCTCGACCCGGTTGTGCATCTGCAGCTTGCGAAGCGTGTTCTGCACGTGGTTCTGGACCGTCCGGTGGGAGAGGACCAGCCGCTCGGCGATCTGCCGGTACGACAGCCCCTTGGCGACCATTCGCAGCACCTCCGTCTCCCGCTCGGTGAGCGTCGGCTGCTCGGGATCGGTGGTCGCGGGCTCGGAGAGGCGGCGGTACTCCCCCAGCACCAGCCCCGCCAGCCCCGGCGTGAAGACGGTGTCGCCCTGCGCGACCCGGCGCACGGCATCGAGCAGCTCCCTGCGGGACGCCGACTTCACCAGGTAGCCGGTCGCACCAGCCTTGACCGCGTCGAGCACGTCCTCCTGCTCGCCCGAGGCCGAGAGGATGAGCACGCGCGCCGACGGGTCCTGCCGAAGCACCTCGGCGGTGACCTCGACGCCGTTCGGTGCCGGGATCTGCAGGTCCAGGACGACCACGTGGGGACGGCAGGCCGGGAACCGGGCCAGTGCCTCGCTCCCGTTGGCGGCCACGCCGACCACGTCGAAGCCGTCGTCCTGCAGGTCGCGCTCGACCGCGTCGCGCCACATCGGGTGGTCGTCGACCACCATCACCTTGATCCGGGACTCGGGTCGGCCTCGCTCACGCGGGCATCCAACCACGACCCGGCGTCCCGCCTCCCGGCTCGACGCGACTGTCGGTGGGCCGGCCTAGGTTGCCGTCATGACACTGACCCTCGGCATGATCACGTGCGACTCCCTCGACCCCGTCAAGCTGGCCGCCTGGTGGGCAGACCAGGTCGGCGGCGAGGTCGCTGACCCCTACGACGGCGAATACCTGCTCCTGAGCGGCGGTCCGGTGATGCTGGCCTTCCAGAAGGTCGATGACCCCACACCCGGCAAGAACCGGCTCCACCTCGATCTCACGGCCCCGGACCTCGACGCCGAGGTGGACCGGCTCCTCACGGCCGGCGCCGGGTTGGTCGAGCGGCGCGGCGACGCGTCGTTCCGCTGGGTGACGCTGACCGACCCCGACGGCAACCAGTTCTGCGTGGCCGAGCAGTCCGAGGCAGAGGGTGCCGTGTCGGGCTAGTGCGCGGCACTAGAGCCTGACGAATGCCCCTCGCCGGTGACCCAGCGGGTCGAGGTCTTCGCCGACCTCGACGTGCTCGACGGTGCAGGTGAGCAGCCTCGACCAGCCGACGTCGCTCGCTTGATCCAGCCGTACGCCGGCCCAGGTGGTCGCTCGCTCGAGCCGGGGTCCCCACTCCGTCTCGACGAACGCCGCCTGCCGGAACACGCCTCCGGGCGCCGGTGCCGTCCCGGCGAATCCTTCGGCGAGGTCGCGGTCCGGCCAGCCCAGCAGCTGCACCACGGCCGTGCCGGTCGCCTCGACCGCCGCCGCCAGGTCCGAGTCGGGGTCGACCAGCCCGAGCACCCGGGCGGGCTCGCCCAGGGCGACCAGCACCGAGGTCAGCGTGAGGCCGGCCCGGTCGGCGCCGGCACCAGCGGTCCACAGGGTCACCGTGCCGCCGAGCCGACCTCGCAACCGGCGGGCGGGATCAGGGTCCGGGTCCGCAAACGGATTCGTGGTGT
The DNA here is from genome assembly GCA_963817125.1 of uncultured Actinomycetota bacterium. Lineage (GTDB taxonomy): Bacteria > Actinomycetota > Actinomycetes > Propionibacteriales > Nocardioidaceae > Nocardioides. Next base: position 867,638 of record CAWFNB010000009.1, on the reverse strand, counting down.
GGATGGTCATCCAGTGCCTGTCAGCCGAGGGACCACGAACTCCCACTCGGTGCCGTCCGGACCGGTGGTGAGCCGCGCTGTGCCGCCGAGATCCTCGATCCGGCCGCGGATCGACTGGCTGACCCCCAGCCGGCCGTCCCCGGTGGCGGCCTCGAGACGGCCCTCGGCGATCCCTGGCCCCTCGTCACGCACGGAGATCTGCACCCGGTCCAGCCAGCCCTCGAGCAGCACCCAGGCCCGGGCCTCGGGGCCAACATGTCGCTCCACGTTGTCGAGGCAGGCCGCGACCACGGCGACGAGCTCGGCCGCCACGTCCGCGGGCAGGTCGACCACGCCGGAGGTGACCACGTCGACCCCGGGCCGGGTCTCGAGGTGCACCAGGGCTGCCGCCAGGTCGGTGCGGCCGGCGGAGTCGGGGCCGACCTGGTCCTGCTCCCGGATCAGGGTCCGCAGCGCCGTCTCCTGCTGGCCGGCCAAGCGACCCAGCTCGGCCGCCTCGCCGCCCAGCTCGTGACCCCGGCGCTGCACCAGGCTGAGCACCTGCAGGACGCCGTCGTGGACCGCGCGGGCCAGCCGGGCCCGTTCGGCGGCGGCCGCCGCGTCGCGCTGGGCACGGTCCCGGTCCGCGGCCATTCGTTGCAGCGACTCGACCATGAACCCGACGATCGGCCCCCCGATCAGCAGCAGGAACGCGTTGCCGTAGTTGGCCTGGGTGACGTGCTCACGGATCGAGAGGTCGGAGGCCGTGATCGCCACCCCGGCGACCAGGCCGCCGACCCAGCGCCAGTGGATCGCCCACGCCAGGAGCGCGCCCATCACCCAGTACGCAGGCACGGTCGCCGAGAAGCCGCCACCCTTGAGCACCGCGGAGATCAGGACGGCGCCGAGCGTGACAGCGAGGTCGACGACCAGCACCAGCGGAACCCGCCGGCGGCGGTCGTCGTAGGCCCAGATGGCGACGCCGGTCCACACCGCCATCAGCCCCAGGCAGACCGCGCCGCCGACCGGGTGCACGAAGTTGTCGCGGCGGTAGACGTTGAGCGCGACCGCATGGAAGAGCAGAACCAGCCGCAGCACCGCCAGCCAGCTGAACAGCCGATCCTCGACGGTGCCGGCCGGGCCGAACCACCACGTCGCGGCGCGGCGGATCGGGGCGGGAACCCCTGGCCGGGCCAAGTGCTACGACGCCCTCTTGTTGAGCTCGTCCAGCACGGCCGCGGACTCGGCCGCGGACTCGGCCGCGTCGGCGGCCTTCTTGGACTCCTCCTTCGCCCGGGTGGCGTACATGTCGACGTACTCCTGGCCGGAGAGGCGCATGATCTCGTACATGATCTCGTCGGTGATCGACCGCAGGATGTAGCGGTCGTTCTCGAGTCCGGCGTAGCGCGAGAAGTCCAGCGGCTTGCCGAACCGCACGATCGGGCGAGTGAACTTGCCGAAGGTCTGGCCGGGCGGCGCGACCACGTCGGTGCCGACGACGGCCACCGGGATCACCGGCACCTGGCACTCCAGGGCCAGGCGGGCCACACCGGTCTTGCCGCGGTAGAGCTTGCCGTCGTGGGAGCGGGTCCCCTCCGGGTAGATCCCGAAGAGCTCGCCGTCGGTGAGGATCTTCTTCGCGGCGCTGAGCGCGCCCTCGGCGGCGGTCGCGCCGGACCGGTCGATGGGAACCTGGCCGGCGCCGGAGAAGAACTTCTTCTGGAACCAGCCCTTGATGCCGGGGGTGTTGAAGTACTCCGCCTTGGCCACGAAGGTGACCCGCCGCGTCAGGGTGAGCGGCATGAACAGCCAGTCGGCGTAGGAGAGATGGTTGCTGGCCAGAATCGCCGGACCGGTCGCGGGCACGTGCTCGGCCCCACTGACCTGGGGCCGGAAGACGAACCTGAGGATGGGACCCAGAGCAACCCACTTGAGGAACCAGTAGAACACCCCGCCGACCTCCCTCAGACCCACTCGACCCGGACCGCCCGTCGGCGGCAGCCTAGTCGCTTGCGGCGTACGCTCGTCCTGTGCAGCGCGACAGCGACGAGGATGCCTGGCGCACCATCGTCGAGAACTACGGCGACCGGGTCGAGATCGACGACGAGCCGGTAGCCGAGCCGGCCTCGCAACGACCGCCCGCCACCGAGATGTGGGCGGTCGACGCCGATTCGGAGCCCGACCTCGAGCCAGACGACGAGCGGTTCGTGCCGCCTCCTCCGCCGCCACTGCCCCGGATCCCCCCGGACCGGTTCCTTGCGTGGTCGGGGCTGTTCGGCTCACCCACGGTGCTGCTGGTCTGCATGGTTCTCGGGGTGCGCCTGCCGCCGTGGCTGGGCTACCTGCTCGTGGCGTCCTTCATCGGCGGGTTCGTCTACCTCGTGGTGCAGATGCCGCGCGGTCCCGCCGACCCGTACGACGACGGCGCCCGCCTCTAGGGCGCCCTGGCTTCACAGGCTCAGCCGATCAGGCCCGGGCGCGACTCGGAACGGCGGAACCAGCTCTCTCCGCGCTGTCGGGCCATCCGGTCACGCCGCCGGTCCACCCGCCGGGAACGGCGAGCCGCCGACCGGGCCATGTCGGCGGCTCCGATGAAGCCGGCCGACGCGCCGAGCGCTGCGGCGTAGACAGGAGGATCAGGACGGAACCCGCGGCCGGTGAGGGACCGGACCATGGCTTGCCTCGTCGGCTCGAGGAGCAGGTCGCCGGCATCGGAGACACCGCCGCCCACGATGATGCAGTTGGGGTCGAACGCCGCCGCCAGGCCGGCCAGACCGACCCCGAGCCAGCGCCCCACGTCGGCGAGGAGCTCCCGCGACAGCGGGTCTCCGTCCCGAGCGGCCTCGGTGATCATTGGCCCCACCAGCGTTGTCGCGTCACCGCCGCACATCTTGCTGAGGCGGTGGGCCACCGGTGAGCCCTGGGCGACCAGCTCGCGCGCCTCCCGCTCCAGCGCGTTGCCCGACGCGTACTGCTCCCAGCAGCCCCGGTTGCCGCAGGGGCAGCGGTGGCCGTCCTCGACGACCTGCATGTGGCCGAACTCGCCGGCCATGCCGTTGGCACCCCGGTAGACCCGGCCGTCCAGGACCAGGGCTCCCCCGATGCCGGTACCGAGGGTGACGCAGACGACGAAACGATGGCCGGCTCCCGCCCCGAACCGGCTCTCCCCCTGCGCCGAGGTGTTGCCGTCGTTGTCGACGACCACCGGCAGGTGGATCCGACTGGCCACCCGGGCCCGCAGCGGCTCGTTGCGCCAGGCCAGGTGCGGAGAGAACATCACGGTCGACCTGCTGGCGTCGACGAAACCCGCCGCACCGATCCCGACGGCCGCAACGTCGTGGCGCTTGCTCAGGTCGGCGACGAGCTCGACGATCGTGTCCTCCACCGCAGCCACGTCGTGGCCGAGGGTCGCGCGTCGCTGCTGTTCGATCACGAGACCGCTGGAGTCGACCACTCCCGCGAGGACCTTGGTGCCGCCGATGTCGATCCCGATGGTCAGCGGGTCCCAGCGTGGCCGCGGTCGGCGGAACGGGGTCTCGGTCACGATCGGAGCCTAGATGAGTAAGGACGTCTCAGTGCCGGGCCAGGTCGGCGGCGCCGATCAGGCCGGCCCGGTTGCCGAGCCGGGCCTTGCGGATCTCGAGCGAAGGACGATGCCCGCGGCCGGTGAGCTGTGAGGCGAAGGCGTTTCGCACCGGGGTGAGCAGCAGATCGCCGGCCTCGCTCACCCCGCCGCCGATGACGACCACCGCCGGGTCCAGGACGTCGGTCAGCGACGCAATGCCATCACCCAGCCAGCGGCCCACCGAGACGATCATCTCGATGGCGAACGGGTCGCCCTCCCGGGCGGCCTGGGTGACCAGTGGACCGGTGATCTGGTCGGGGTCACCGCCGGCCCGGTCGAGCAGGTCCTTCGCGAGGGCAGAACCGACGCGGGCCTGGGCCCGGGCCTCGCGGACCAGCGCGGTGCCGCTGGCGTACTGCTCGAAGCAACCTCGGTTGCCGCAGCCGCACAGAAGCCCGTTGGGGACCACCCGCATGTGCCCGATCTCGGCGGCCACGCCGAACGCGCCGCGGAACAGCTCGCCGTCCAGCACGATCCCGCCGCCGATGCCGGTCCCGACGGTGACCAACAGCAGGTCGTCCACGTCGTGGCCGGCACCGAAGGTGAACTCGCCCCAGGCCGCGGCGTTCGCGTCGTTCTCGACCACGACCGGCAGGCCGATCCGGTCCTCGAGCTCGGCCTTGAGGTTGACGTTGAGCAGGGCCAGGTTCGCCGCGAACATCACCACGGCGCGGGCCTTGTCGACGTAGCCGGCCACGCCCACGCCGACCGCGGCAATGTCGTGGCGCGATCGCAGCTCGGAGACCAGTGTGTCGATCGCCTTCTCGATCGCCTCGGCATCGGCCGCGGGCGACTCCACGCGGAGCTCCTCGACGATCACACCGTCGGGGTCGACGACGCCCCCGAGGATCTTCGTGCCGCCGACGTCGATGCCACAGGCCAGTGGTCCGTCGGTCACGTCGGGTCCTCGTCCGGGTCGGCGTCGTCGAGGTCGATCCGCTGCACCCGGGAGCTCGGCTCGGCAGGGTTCGCCGCCGCCATCAGTCCGGCCGCCGCCTGCAGGAAGGCGGACGCTGCCGTGGCCAGCTGGGCGCGAACCTCGGGGCTCGCCTCGCGTACGGCGTGCACGGTCCGGCAGATGGGGCAGTAGAGGCACTCGGCGTCTCCGGTGGCCAGGTGCTCGTTCACTTCGCGGGCGTGGTCGGAGGCCCACCCGGCCAGGACGCCGAGCAGCTTGGCGGCCTCGTCGCCGACGCTGCCGACGGGCTCGTCGTTGGGGGAGGTCATCCCACCCGCTCCTTGGCCGCAGGCTCGTCCTTGAAGCTGACCCGGAGCACTCCCTCGTCGTCGACCCGGGCGCCGGCCACCCGCAGCTTGGCGAGTCCGACCGGCAGCGTGAGCAGCCGTCGGTAGGAGCCCACGGTCACCACGAGCTCGTCGCCGCTGCGCGCGAGGTCGACCTGGTCACGCGTGACGAACGGCAGCCGCAGCCGCAGCTCGACACCCGAGCGGACCGACACGACCTCGAACGGACCGCGCACACCGGAGGTCTCGACCGGGTCGGTCCCGTCGTACAGGTCGCGGGCCAGGGTCGCCAGCGCCTCGACGCCGACCGGTTCGCTGGCGCGATACTCCGAGCGCCACAGGGGTACGCCGGCGAACGACTCCTGCACCTGGGCCAGTACCTCGTCCTGGGCCAGCACCCAGCCCGCCCGCCAGTCGTCGGCGCCCTCGGCCGGGAAGACCCGGTTGGCGACGACACCGTCCACCCGGTAGCCGAACAGCGACAGCGTCGTGTAGGCCCGCCGGGCCTCTGCGAGCACCACGGCCTCCGGCGTGAGCACGATCCGGACACTGGCGTCCGGCCCGGACAGCAGGGCCCTGACCTCGTCGAGCTCGGCGTGCAGCCGCTCGACCGCGTCGAAGACTCCGCCGCCCGGCATCGGCACGCCCGCAGCGCGCGACAGCACCGGCCGCAGCGCCTTGACCACCCGCTGCTGGACCGGGAAGACGCGCTGCATGTACCAGCCGAGCGCCTCGGGAAGCGCCAGCAGCCGCAGCGTCTCGGCCGTGGGTGCGCAGTCGACCACCACTAGGTCCCAGTCGTCGGACAGCGCATGCAGGCGCAGCTCCAGCAGCGCGAGCACCTCCTCGGCACCCGGGATGACGGTCAGCTCCTCGGCGGCCACCGGGTCCATGCCGGTCGTGTCGAGGACCGAGAGCAGGTAGCCCTGGATCTCCGCCCAGGACTGCTCGAAGCGCAGCTGCGCATCCACCTGCTGCACGAACAGGTTCTCCGCGACGCGGGTCGGCTCCGGGCCCACCGGCGACCCGAAGGCGTCGGCGAGCGAGTGCGCCGCGTCGGTCGAGAGCACCAGCGTGCGGTGCCCGGCAGCGGCGGCGAGCGCCGCGGTGCCGGAGGCGACCGTGGACTTGCCCACGCCGCCCTTGCCGGTGAACAGGAGGATGCGCACGACTTATGCCCGGCTCAGCCGAGCGACTCGACGCGGTTCTTCAGCCCCTTGAGCGCGGTGTCGATGAGGATCTTCTCGCCCTTGCGCTTGAGCATGCCGATCAGCGGGATCGAGACGTCAAGGGCGAGCCGGTAGGTCACCTCGGTGGAACCGTTGCCGGTCTCGCGGAGCTCGTAGGCGCCGTCGAGCGCGCGCAGCATCTTGCCCTCGACCAGGGTCCAGGTGACCTCGCGGTCGTCGTCCCACTCGTAGGCGAGCGTGTACTCGTCCTTGATGGGGCTCACGTCGAGCTTGAAGAACACCTGCTCGGCGCGACCGTCGTCATAGGACGACCGGGTCTCGGCCCTGGTCACCCCCTTGGCCCACTGCGGGTAGGCGTCGAAGTCCGCGATCACGTCCATGACTGCCGACGCAGGTGCGTCGACGACGATCGACGAGGTGGTCTGCTCGGCCATCTCGAACCCCCTGCGCTCTGTATTTGCGGCGTATCTACGGCCCTTCTGCGCCGGTCTGCGAGCGTACCGGATGGCCTACCTCACTCCGCTCGGCGGTAACGTGCGGCGAGCCCGGACCCAGGGAATGCCGAGGAATGCCGAGGAGGCCCCGTGCGCGAGTACTCCACGCCGCCGACGATGGAGGTCCCCACCACCGGCAACCTGACCGACGACGTGGTTGCCAACGCACGCGATCACGGCGCGGAGGTCATCTTCAGCCGACCGGGGACCGACGGTTGGGAGGGCGTCACCGCCAAGCAGTTCCACGACGAGGTGCGGGCAGTCGCCAAAGGACTCGTCGCAGCCGGGATCGAGGCGGGCGATCGGGTCGCGCTTGTCTGCAAGACCCGCTACGAATGGACGCTCCTCGACTACGCGATCTGGTTCGCCGGCGCGGTGACCGTGCCGGTCTACGAAACATCGTCCTCCGAGCAGATCCAGTGGATCCTCGAGGACTCCGGCGCCCGCGCCGTGGTCGCGGAGACACCCGAGCACGTGGCCAAGGTGACCGGGGTGCGCAGCGGGCTCACCGAGCTCAACCACGTCTGGTCGATCACCGACAACGCCGTGGCGATCCTCAACCGGCTCGGTGAGGACATCGCCGAGGACCAGCTCGAGGCGCGGCGTACGACGTCCGGCCCGGGCGACCTCGCCACCCTGATCTACACCTCGGGCACCACCGGCCGGCCCAAGGGCTGCATGCTCACCCACGGCAACTTCATGGTCGAGCTCGGCGTCGCTGTCGAGCAGCTCGACCGGCTCTTCGACACCGAGGACGCCTCGACGCTGCTCTTCTTGCCGCTGGCGCACGTGTTCGCACGGATCATCCAGATCGGCTGTGTGAAGTCACGGACCCGGCTGGGGCACAGCGCCGACATCAAGACCCTGGTCGCCGACCTGCAGGCGTTCCGCCCGACCTTCGTCCTCGCCGTGCCCCGGGTCTTCGAGAAGGTCTTCAACACCGCCTCGCAGCGGGCCACCGCCGACGGTCGCGGCGCCATCTTCGACCGCGCGGCCGAGACCGCGATCGCCTACTCGCGGGGGCTCGACAAGGGCAGGCCGTCGCTCGCGGTCCGGGCGCAGCATGCCGTCTTCTCCCGGCTCGTCTACGGCAAGCTGCGCGACGCCCTGGGCGGCCGCTGCGAGTACGCCGTCTCGGGCGGGGCCCCGCTCGGCGACCGGCTCGGCCACTTCTACCGCGGGATCGGCGTGACCGTGCTCGAGGGCTACGGCCTCACCGAGACCACCGCCGCGCTGACCGTCAACCTGCCCGACGCGCTCAAGATCGGCACCGTCGGCCGGCCGATCCCCGGCACCGCGGTCCGGGTCGCCGAGGACGGCGAGCTGCTCTTCAATGGTGGGCAGGTCTTCTCGGGCTACTGGAAGAACGAGGCCGCGACTGCCGAGGTGCTTGAAGACGACGGCTGGTTCCACACCGGTGACGTGGGCGAGGTCGACGACGAGGGATTCGTCCGGATCACCGGACGCAAGAAGGAGATCCTGGTCACCGCCGGCGGCAAGAACGTCGCTCCCGCGGTGCTCGAGGACCGGGTCCGCGCACACGCGCTGGTCGACCAGTGCCTGGTCGTCGGCGACGGCCGGCCCTTCATCGGTGCGCTGGTCACCCTGGACCGCGAGGCGGTCGCTACCTGGGCCGAGCAGCACGGCAAGTCCGGCAAGCTCGACCAGCTCGTCGACGACCCCGACCTGCGTGCCGAGATCGACGCAGCGGTCGAGGAAGCCAACAAGGCTGTCTCCAAGGCCGAGTCGATCCGCAAGTTCCGTGTGCTCCGGGGCGAATGGACCGAGGAGGGCGGACAGCTCACGCCCAGCCTCAAGCTCAAGCGCAACGTGGTGATGCGCGAGAACAAGGACGACGTGGCCGCCCTGTACCTGGGCTGAAACACCACCTGTCACTTGCGTTCCGGCCTTCGCTGCGGCGGTTGCAGGCACGAGTTCGGCCAAAACGCGTACGCGCAACCCCTCTCGTTCCTAGAGTTCTAGACCAAGGGACAGCACTCGTGGGACAGGCTGGCAGGCATACGAGCCTGCCGCCCGAGGGACGGAAAGGCCTCGTCGATGGACCGACGCAGAATTCTTCTGGTTGTAGCCGTGCTGGTGGCAGCACTCGGCTCCGCACTCGTCTTCCTCTACACCAAGGGTGCGGACACCCGGGCGGAGAAGAAGTTCGAGACGGTCGAGGTGCTTCAGGCCACGGCGGTGATCAGCCCGGGCGAGAAGATCGAGGACGCCCAGGCGGCCGGCAAGCTGGCGCTGAAGGCGGTGTCCCAGGACTCGCTGCTCGACGGCTACCAGACCACCACCGACTCGATGACCGGGACGGTGTCGCTGGGCACCATCTACCCCGGTGAGCAGATCATCGCCGCGAAGTGGGGCACCTCTGCCGGCGTGCAGTCCACGTTGCAGATCCCGGAACAGAACATGGCGGCCTCGGTCAACCTGACCGATCCCGCACGTGTCGCAGGCTTCGTGAACCCGGGCTCCGACGTGGTGGTCTTCTGGACCGGCGTCGACGCGGTGAACGGCAAGACGATGACCAAGGTCCTGCTCACCCGGGTGACTGTGCTGGGTGTCGGCTCGACCACCCCCGTCTCGACGACCACGACCGACCAGTCGGGCGCCTCGACTACCGAGCAGCTGCCTCGCACGCTCCTCACCCTCTCGCTGACCCAGGCCCAGACTCAGAAGGTGCTGCTGGGTTCGTCGACGGGAGAGCTGGCCTTCGGCCTGCTGACCGAGAGCAGCGTGGTTGCGGACGCACCCGAGACCACCTTCGACACCCTCTTCGAGTGAGGCCCGATGCCCGTCGTCGTTGATCCCGACCCGATGGTCGTGGAGACCCTGCTGGCGTCCATGCCGGCCGGGTCCCACGGCGTCGAATCCGTGGACCGTCTCAACGCGTGGCTCAGCTCGCACTCCGACGAGTACGTCGTCGTCCTCGGGCCCACCCTGACCGACGAGGAGTCGGTGATCACCTGCGAGGTGCTGCGCACCACCGCACCGGCGATCAGCACCATCCTGGCCCGCGAGCACCTCGACGGCGAGCTGCTGGCAGCCGCGATGAAGTCCGGCGCTCGCGACGTCGTGCACCACACCGACACCACCGCGATCACCGAGGCGCTGGGACGGGCGTTCGAGCTGTTCGTGGCGCTTCGCGGCCCGGCCGGCGCGATGCACATGAGCAAGGTCATCACGGTCTTCTCGCCGAAGGGAGGGGTCGGCAAGACCACCATCTCGGTGAACCTGGCGCTGGCCCTGACCGAGAAGGGTGCCCGACGGGTCTGCCTGATCGACCTCGACCTCGCGTTCGGCGACGTCGCCATCACCATGCAGCTCTTCCCGACGCACTCGATCGAACAGGCCATCGGGTCCGAGGACTCCCTCGACGTCGAGATGCTCGACGGGCTGCTCACCCGGCACCAGGACTCGCTGATGGTGCTCGCCGCTCCTCCCCACCCCGATACCCGCGAGCGGATCACGCCGCTGCTGGTCTCGCGGGTCATCCGCAACCTGCGTGAAACCTTCGACTTCATCGTGATCGACAGTGCGCCGGCCTTCGACGAGAACGTCCTCACCGCCCTCGACGAGACCGACGAGGTGGTCCTGGTCACCACCCTCGACGTACCGACGCTCAAGAACGTCAAGGTCGCGGTCGAGACCTTCGACGCGCTGCACATTGCCCGTGACAACCGGCACCTGGTGCTCAACCGCGCCGACGACGAGGTCGGGATCAACGCCGACAAGGTCGAGGGCATCCTCGGCATGAATGTCGAGGCACAGATCACCAGCTCGCTCGAGATCGCCGCCGCCACCAACGCCGGCAGCCCGGTGATCGTCAGCGACCCAGAGCACCAGCTCAGCGTTGCCGTCCGACAGCTGGCCAGCAGCCTGGCCGGCGAGCTGGTCGGCGGCCGGAACTCGGAGAACACACCCAATAGCGAGCCCCAGGCCAGGAGCCGACGCTCGAGGAGGCGTAAGTAGGACATGAGCCTTGCCGACCGTCTGGCCGCAGCCCGGGACTCCCGCGGCGAAGCAGACCTGCCCCCCGAAGATGTCCGCGAGCCCGGTGAGGGGCTGCCCGAGGTCGACCACACCATCCCGGAGCCCGTTTCCCCCGTGGCCTCGGCGGTCGCGGCCGCCGACGCCGCGCGCGCCGGCAAGCGGCGCGCTGACGTACCGCCTGCGATGGGACCGACGTCCGGCACTGGGAAGTCGGCTGGACATGGCTCGCTGCCCGCGCGGACGACCTCGGCCCCGGAGCCTGCGCTGCGCCGCGGGTTCGCGGCCACCGCTGCCTCGGACCGCATCGAGGAGCTCAAGAGCGCCATCCACGTCCAGCTGCTCCAGCAGATGGGGCCGCGGCTCTACGACTCCGACATGGACCAGAACGAGCTGGACACCGAGGTCCGCAAGGTCCTCGCCGACGTGCTCGGCTCGCAGGACCGGCCACTCAGCAGCAGCGACCGGGCCCAGGTCACCCAGGAGATCAGCGACGACATCCTCGGCTACGGCCCGATCGAGCCGTTCCTGCGCGACCCGGACGTGTCCGAGGTGATGGTCAACGGCCCCGCGAGCGTGTGGTTGGAGAAGTCCGGCCGACTGATGCCCGCCGACGCCCACTTCACCGACGAAGCACACCTGCGCCGCACGATCGACAAGATCGTCTCCCGCATCGGCCGTCGCGTCGACGAGTCGAGCCCGATGGTGGACGCCCGCCTCCCCGACGGCAGCCGTGTCAACGCGGTCGTCCCTCCGCTCGCCGTCGACGGCTCCGCGCTGACCATCCGAAAGTTCTCCGCCGACCCGCTCACCGTCCACAACCTCATCGAGTTCGGCTCGCTGACCCAGAAGACGGCAGAGTTCCTCGACGCGTGCGTCCGAGGCCGGCTCAACATCATCGTGTCGGGAAGCACCGGCGCCGGGAAGACCACGACCCTCAACGTGCTGTCGTCGTTCATCCCTGACGACGAGCGGATCGTGACCATCGAGGACGCCGCCGAGCTCCAGCTCAAGCAGGACCACGTGGTCCGGCTCGAGTCCCGCCCCTCCAACATCGAGGGCAAGGGCGCGGTCTCGATCCGCGACCTGGTCAAGAACAGTCTGCGCATGCGCCCGGACCGCATCATCGTCGGTGAGGTCCGCGACGCCTCCGCGCTCGACATGCTCCAGGCGATGAACACCGGTCACGACGGCTCCATCTGCACGCTGCACTCGAACGGGCCGCGCGACACGCTCTCCCGCATGGAGACGATGGTGCTGATGGCCGGCATGGACCTCCCGGTGCGGGCCATCCGTGAGCAGGTCTCCTCCGCGGTCGACCTGGTCGTGCACCAGACCCGCTTCAAGGACGGCTCGCGCCGCATCACCCACGTCACCGAGGTGGACCGGATGGAGGGCGACGTCATCACCCTCCAGGACGTCTTCCTCTGGGACGGCACGAAGGGCTTCGACTCCGAGGGTCGCACCCTTGGCCGACTCGCCTCGACCGGCCTGCGCCCGAAGTTCCTGGAGAAGATGGCCTACGCCAACGTCACGGTGGACCCACTGCTCTTCGCCCCGGACCACGCATGAGCCGACTGATCCGCACCGCTGCCAGGACACTGACCGCGCTCACCGCGGTGGGGCTGATCCTGGCGCCGTCCGCTGCGCTGGCCGCGGACGGGTCGATCACCCACGTGGAGGCCAAGCCCGGCAGCCTCCAGGTCCTGGTCTCGGTGCCCGCGGACGTCGACGTCGACCTTGACGGCGTCACCGTCACGGTCGACGGAAGGAAGGCTGAGGCAACAGCGGAGCCGGCCGAGAGCGACACCGACGTGCGGCGGACCGCCGTGCTCGTCATCGACACGAGCAAGTCGATGGAGGGTGATCGTTTCGAGGCAGCCAAAACCGCCGCCCGGGAGTTCATCAACGCGGTCCCCGACAACCTCGAGGTCGGGATCGTCACCTTCGCCAGCGACGTGACCACGGCCCTGCCCCCCACCAAGGACCGTGCCGCAGCATCGTCAGTGCTGGACGGGCTCGAGCTCACGAGGAAGACCCGGCTGTACGACGGCGTGATCCAGGCGGTCGACGTGGCCGGAAACGAGGGGCAACGAAGTCTCCTGGTGCTCTCCGACGGCGCCGACAACAGCAAGACCCCGATCGAGACCGCCACGAGTGCGATCGAGGCTGCCGAGGTGCTCGTCGACGTGGTCGCCCTGGAGCGCTCCGGGCCACGGGCTGACCTCTCGGCCCTCCAGCAGCTGGCCACGACCGGCCAGGGCCAGGTCATCTCCACCGATCCGGCGGCTCTGCAGGCCGCGTTCGCCGCCGAGGCCGACGTGCTGGCACGGCAGGTGCTGGTGACCGCCAAGCTGCCGTCGGGCTTCAACAAGACCGAGGCGACCATCAGGGTCACCCTCCCGACGTCGTCCGGGTCGGTCACCGCCGAGGCATTCTCGCCGGTGCAGCCGGGCGCACCGGAGCTGGTCCGCGACACCGCCTGGACCCCGCCGTCCTGGGCGCTCTACGCAGGTCCGGTGGCGCTCGCCCTCGGGCTGATCCTGCTGGTTGCGATGCTGGTCCCGCGCCGCCAGGTGCAGCTCAGCGCCGGGGACCGCGTCACCAAGTATCACGAGTCGCAGGCCGTCGGGAGCGGCGACGTCGGCCCGCTCCTGGACACCGACGTCACGTTCGCCTCGGCGAAGGAGACGGCGGCCAACGTGCTTCGCCGCAACCAGGATCTCGACGCCCGCATCAGCTCCCGGCTGCAGGCCGCCGGCAGCGAGCTCAAGTCCTCGGAGTGGCTCCTGCTGCACGGCGGCCTGTTCTTCGTCTCCGGACTGATCGGCCTGCTGTTCGGTGGGGGCAACCTGCTGATCGGCGGCTTCTTCCTCGCGGCCGGGCTGGTCGGCCCGTGGATGTACCTGGGCTTCCGGCGCGGCCGGCGCCGCAAGGCGTTCAACTCCAGCCTCCCGGACACCCTGCAGCTGATGTCAGGGTCCCTGGCCGCCGGCCTCTCGCTCGCCCAGTCGGTCGACACGATCGTCCGCGAGGGCGCGGAGCCGATCGCCTCGGAGTTCCGGCGGGTGCTGGTCGAGACCCGTCTCGGAGTCACGCTGGAGGACGCCCTCGAGGGGGTGGCCGAGCGGTTCGACAGCAAGGACTTCGAGTGGGTCGTCATGGCCATCAAGATCCAGCGTCAGGTCGGCGGCAACCTCGCTGAGCTGTTGGACACGGTTGCGGCCACGATGCGCGAGCGTGAGTACGTGCGCCGCCAGGTCAACGCACTGGCCGCGGAAGGAAAGCTCTCCGCATGGGTGTTGGGCCTGCTCCCGCCGCTGTTCATGCTCTACCTTCTGTTGACGAATTATGACTACGTCATCGTGATGTTCCAGGAGCCGTTGGGATGGCTGATGCTCGCGGGTGCCGGTGCAATTCTCGGTCTCGGGGTCTTCTGGATGAGCCGACTGATCAAGGTGGAGGTGTGAGATGGCCATCCTGTTCATCCTCGGCATAGCCCTGGTGCTCCTCGCGATCCTGCTGGTCGGTTCGGCGCTGAGCTCGACCACCGACAGCGGCGTCACCCGCTCCCTGGCCGTCCTCGAGGCGATGACCCACGCACCCAAGGAGCTGAACGCCGAGCTCGACAAGCCGTTCTCCGACCGGGTCCTCGAGCCACTCCAGCAGCGCGCCCTGGGCATCGGCCGCCGGATCTCCGGAGCCGACACCGCAGAGCGGATCCGTCGCAAGCTCGACCTGGCCGGCAACCCGCCCGGCTGGACCGTCGACCGGGTCCTGTCCGGCAAGGTGCTGGGCGCCGTGGTCGGCCTGGTGATCGGCCTGGTCTTCTCGTTGATGCTCTCCTCGTTGGCGATGAAGGTCATCGTCATTGCTGGCATCGCAGTCATCGGCTTCTTCGCACCGAACCTCTACCTCTACCAGCGCACCTACGAGCGGGCGGCCCGGTTGCAGCGGGACCTCCCGGACGCCATCGACCTGCTCACCATCAGCGTCGAGTCCGGGCTCGGCTTCGACGCCGCCGTGCAGCAGGTGGCTCGCAACACCGAAGGCCCGCTGGCCGACGAGTTCTCCCGCGTGCTGCGTGAGATGCAGATCGGCCAGGGCCGCGCCGACGCGCTGCGTGCGTTGGGCGAACGCACCAACGTCCCCGACGTCCGCACCTTCGTCGGCGCGATGGTGCAGGCCGACTCATTCGGTATCCCGATCTCGCAGGTATTGCGAGTACAGTCCGCAGAGATCCGGGTCAAGCGCCGTCAGCGGGCCGAGGAGAAGGCCCAACAGGTCCCTGTGAAGATCACCATCCCCCTGATCTTCTGCATCCTCCCGACACTGTTCATCGCGGTCATGGGACCGGCCGTGCTGAGCATCTTGGACGCCTTCAGCAAATGAGGACACGCGAACGCCAGCACGTAAGGCTCAGTGCCGCCGCACGAGCCTTCGTGCTGGTCGCGCTGCTGGGCCCGGTGCTGTGGTCGCAGGACACCGCCGCGCTGATCTCGCTGATCACGATCGGCGGTGTCTGGGGGCTGAGCACCCTCGCCGACTGGCGGCAACGGCTGCCGGTGATGGTGGTGATCACCGTCGAGGCCGCACTCGTCGGGGCGGTCTGCGGCTTCACGATCCACACCTCGCTCGCGGTGCTCGGTGCGCTCGCCGTGCCACCGTTCACCGCCGGCCTCTACCGGTCGCTGCAGGGTGTGGCGCTGGCCCTGTCGGCTCAGCTGACCGCAGTCGTGGTGATCTCCTTCGTCTCGTTCAACGGGCTCAGCCCGGACCAGGGGTTCGGCGCCTTCAGCTGGAGCATGACCGGCCTCGGCCTCGGCCTGGTCGGCACCTTCTTGCACTCCGCTCTCAACGAGAAGCCGGACCCGCTGGCGCCCTACCACTACGCGCAGGGGTTGATCCGCCAGCTGATCGACATCTCCGGCGGCCTGGACTCTGGCCTCGACCCGGTCGCCCTCGGCGGCGCGATCCTCAGCGCCGTCCGCGACGATCTGCCGACCTCGGCCCTGGTCATCAGTATTCCGCGCGGTGACACTCTCATCCCGCTGGTCACCAAGGCGATGGGCAGCTCGGTCAACGTCAACGAGTGCGAAGACATCGCGGTCGAGGCCTGGGCGGTCGGTCTCCCAGTGCTGCACGACCACGTCTTCGCGTTTCCCCTCAACACCGAGGCCGGCACCACCGCGATCGTCGCGGGCGTGCTCTCCTCCCGGGTCGACCCGGCCCGGATCGGGGTTGAGGACCGGATCCGCAAGCTGATGCGCCGGCTCGGCCCGAGCGCCGTCCACCTCGACACCGCGCTGCTGTTCTCGGCGTTCCGCGACGCGGCCACCGCCGAGGAGCGTCGTCGCCTCTCCCGCGAGATGCACGACGGCGTGGCCCAGGACATCGCCTCGCTCGGCTACCTCGTCGACACGCTCCGGGTGGGCGTCACCTCGCCGGAGCAGGCCGAACGCATCGACATGTTGCGCGACCGCATCTCGGCCGTGGTCGCCGAGATCCGGCGGTCGGTCGTCACCTTGCGCACCAGCGTCGGCCAGAGCGAGAGCCTCGGTACGGCCATCGGCTCGATCGCGCGCAACCTGTCCGAGGTCTCCGGCGTACCGATCCACGTCACCCTCGACGAGCACACCCAACGACTCCGCCCCGAGGTCGAGGCCGAGCTGTTCCGCATCGCTCAAGAGGCGATGAACAACGCCGTGAGGCACGCGCAGGCCTCGACGATCGACGTCCACTGCGTCGTGCACGCCCCGGAGGCCCTCATCACGGTCTCCGACAACGGCCGCGGCCTCCAGACGGCTCGGTCCACCTCGCACGGGCTGCACATCATGAAGGAGCGGGCACTGCTCATCAACGCCACGCTCGAGATCGGAGAGACCTCGGCCGGCGGCCTCTCCGTCACTGTCCGACTTCCCGGTACCCCCGCGTCCGACTCCTCAGTTCCGGACACCATCCCTGAGAAGGTCACCGCATGAGCGCCACCCCCACCACTGTCCTGCTCGTCGACGACCACGAGCTCATTCGCAGTGGCCTCGCCGGCGTCTTCGACCTCGAGGACGACATGTCGATCGTCGCGCAGGCCGGCTCGGTCGTCGAGGCGCTCAAGAAGTACGACGAGGTGCGGCCCGACGTGGTCGTGGCCGACCTCCAGCTCCAGGACGGCACCGGGCTGGACATCGTGCGCTCGATCCGCAAGGTCAGCAACACCACCGGCCTGGTCGTGCTGACCATGCACTCCGGTGACGACCAGATCTTTGCGGCGATGCAGGCCGGCGCCTCGGGGTTCGTCGGCAAGGACGCCCCGTCCGGTGAGGTCATCCGGGCGGCCCGGCACGCCGCGGTCTCTCCGCGCTCGTTCGTCTGTACCGGCCTGGTCGGCGCGATGATGCGCCGCAGCGCAGCGGAGTCCACCCGGCTCTCGGACCGCGAGCACGAGGTGCTGCTGCTGCTGGCGGACGGTCTGGGCGCCGCCGCCATCGGCGAGAAGCTCTACCTCAGCGAGTCCACAGCCAAGTCCCACATCGCCCGCATCTACCAGAAGCTCGGCGCGTCCAACCGCGCCCAGGCGCTGGTCACCGCGATGCGGATCGGACTGCTGTCCAGCGTCCGCCAGGTCGAATCCTGAGCCTGCCTCGCCCGAACGTCACCCGCCACGGCCCATTGGAGGGCCGTGAGCCCTCGTCGTCCGCGCTGGGAACCCGCGAGCGGTGCTTCGTGGCATAGCCCAAACGGGCTATGCCAACCATCGCTCGGCCTGACCTCGGGCAATCGGCTGCCAATGCGGCCCGGGGTGCCCAAGATTGTGGTCACCGGGGCACCCCCGCTCCGACTTCGTGGGACCCACTCTGAAGGAGAAACACCAATGCTTGACTACCTCCGCATCATGCTCAACGCTCGCATCGCCAAGATGGACGAGCGTGGCGCCTCGGCCGTCGAGTACGGCCTCCTGATCGCCGGCATCGCCGCGCTCATCGTCGTCGTGGTCTTCGCCTTCGGTGACAGCCTCACGGGCATCTTCCGGGACACCTGCACGGCAGTGACCGCCAGCGCCTCCGGCAGCGCCAGCTGCGGCTGATCTCTTCCACGAGATCTGACTGACGCCATGAAGGCACACGGGCTCTGGCTGTGGGTCGCGACCCGCAGCCAGGGCTCGAGGCGTCTCTGGAAGGAGCGACGCCTCGAGTCGGGCGCGTCCGCCGTCGAATACGGACTCCTCATCGCGGGCATCGCCGCTCTCATCGCCGTCGCGGTCTTCGCGTTCGGTGGTGGCTCGAGCGGGATGTTCCAAAACAGCTGCGAGACGATCCTCGCGGACCACGGCGCGGGTTCCTGCAGCTGATCCACAGGCCCTCGTCGCCCCCTGGAGCCCTGCTCCGGGGGGCGATGCGCATTTCGGCCTGCGGATCCTCGTGTCCTGTCACCAGCCCTCGAAGCGCTCGGCGAGGGCGATCCTCGTCAGGGTGGTGGGGTGGCTCCCGAACCAGAAGTGCGCCCAGGCGGGCGGGGTCGGGTCGGACAGCGACTTGCGCGCCAGCTCCTTCTGCACCTCGATGAACGCGTCCGTGTCGTCGGTGGCCGCAAGCGCGTCCACGTCCGCCCGGGTCTCGATCCGGCGACTGATGGCGTTCTGGACCGGGCTGGCCAGCAGCCCAGCCACCGCGGCCAGGGCCAGCACCCGGGGCACCCGGCGGGGGTCGGCCACTCCCCCGCCCAGCAGTCCCAGGAGTCCGACGCCGAGCAGCGCACCGGCGGCGCCGAGCAGCGACCCGGTGAGCACGTCGTCGTGGCGCGCGTGGCCCAGCTCGTGAGCAACCACCGAGAGCGCCTCGCGGTCGTTGACGTCGTCGACCAGGGTGTCGTAGACAACCACCCGGCGCGACGAGCCGAACCCCGAGACGTAGGCATTCAGGGTCGTCGTACGTTGGGACGCATCGGCGACCAGCACGTCGTCGACGTGCACGCCTTCTCGGTCGGCCAGCTCGAAGATCTCGGTGCGCAGCTCACCCTCGGGCAGCGGCGTGAACGTGTTGAACAGCGGCTCGACCAGCAGTGGGTAGACGAACGAGGCCAGCATCACCAGCCCCGCGAGCAGCAGGCCGGCGACGGCAGGCCACGCGCGCTGCCAGCGCCGGGCCACGCCGACGAGCACGATCAGTGCGATCGAGGTGGCGACGATGTCGACCGCCTCGCCCTTGGCCAGGTCGACGGCATACGCGCCCCAGGCTTGATGCGAGAGGCCGTAGTCGAGAACGCGACGCCGCAGGAGCACCGCGAACGGCAGCGTCAGCAGCCGACCCGCCAGGTCGAGGGCCGCCACCGCGACCACGACCTGCCACCACCATGGTCCGCGGATCCGGTCGACCAGCGCGGGGCCCAGCCGGGTGAAGCCCAGCGCGCAGGCCAGCAGGAGCGACGTGGCGAGTGAGCACCAGCTCCAGACCCGGGCCCATGAGGTGAAGTCCTCGGCCCGACGGATCTCAGCCGCCGTGAACACCGACGAGGGCGCCGGAGGGTGCAGGGGCCCGCCCGGAACCGGGTCCCACGGCACCAGAAGCACGGCCACGACCGCGAAGACGAGGGCGCCGGCCACGGTCACCCCGATGGCCACCCGCCTGCCGCCCCGCCCGTGCACCACGTTCAGGTCCCGCTGGTGACGGAGGCAGCAAGGTCGCGCAGCCGCCGTTGCCAGCGCGCCGTGAGCTCGGCCTCGGTGAGCCCGAACAGGACTCGGAGCCGGTCGGCCAGGTCGCGGCCCCGGGAGACCTGCTCGTAGAGTCGCACCAGGGCGTCCTGGCCACTCTCGTCAGCGAGCACGAGGCAGGCGATCCAGGCGCTCTCATAGGCCGCGCCGAGGTGGGTCGCCGTCTCGAACTCGGTCTGCCCGGGCAGATGGTCCGGCGCGCCGTCGCGGTGGACCTGCGCGATGATCTGGCCGGCGGTGGTCGAGAACGGCAGATCGACGTCGTGCAGCGCGACGTAGTCGGCGAAACCCTCGAGCAGCCACAGCGGCACACCAGCGGTCAACGGCGCTCTGGTCGCGACGTGTGTGGCCTCGTGGCTCATCACCACCTGCCCGCCCACCTCCTCGAGGCCGTCGTAGACCGTCGGGTTGACGAACACATGCACCTCGGAGTCAGGGGTCAGGGTGCCGTCCACCGACGCGGAGACCGCGGCGATGTCGGCGTAGGTGCCGGGCTCGGCGGCCAGCGCGGCGGCCAGCCCCTCATCGGACGCCGGCACCTCGACCACGAGCCGGCCCGGCCACTGCGGCAGCACCCGTTGCACGACCGGGACGGCGGCGTCGGCACGCTCCGCGACGAGATCGGCCTGTTCGGCCGAGCCGGCGGCCAGCACCAGCGACCGGTCGGAGCGCCGGACCTCGAGCGGACCGGACAGCCACAGCGGCGAGCGTCGGTCACCGCCACCGAAGCTCGTGATGCCGACCGTTCCGGCCTCGGTGCCACGAGCGTCGCCCTGCTCGAGCTGGAACGCGACCAGCACCTCCTCGTGCACCGGCTCGGCGTCGAACCCGTCGAAGCGCCAGGTCATGTCGACGGCCCCTTGCCAGCGGCCAGCCGGGTCCACCCCGCCGACCGCGTCGACGTAGCGAGCCGTGAACTCCACGACCTGCAGCTGGTCCGCGTTGCCCACAACGGCGGCGAGCAGGTCAGCTGCGCCGGTGTCCGAGGGCGGAGCCAGGGCGCTCGCGGTGTCCGCGTCGCGGGCGGCCAGGGCCTCCTCGAGGCCTCGCAGGGCGTGCGCCGCGCCGGCTGGGTCGGGCTCCCGTGCGGTGCCCGACGGGGTGGGCGCGACGTAGGGGTCGGACCGGACGACCAGCCAGGTGACCAGCGCGACCGCCACCACGAGCGCGGTCAGAGCCGCTCCGATCACCCAGGAGCGGCGACCGACCATGCGGTAAGTGTGGCAGCGGGTGTGTCAGCCGGGGCGGACGGCGCCGACGTAGGGCATGGAGTACAGCCCGGCGACCCGGACCCCGGCACCCGGGTTCGCGGCCCCCACGATCAGGCCGTTGCCGATGTAGATCTCCACGTGGCTGATCGGCGAGTAGTAGAAGACGAGGTCGCCGGGCTGGAGGTCGCTGGCGGCGACGTGCGGCCCCGAGCCGTACTGGGCACTCGAGGAGTGCGGCAGTGCGACACCGGCCTGCGCCCAGGCCATCATCGTGAGGCCGGAGCAGTCGAAGGCGTTGGGGCCGGAGGCTCCGTAGACGTAGGAGTCGCCGACCTGGGCCATGGCGTACGCCAGCGCGGCGGATGCGCGACCGGAGGTCGAGATGCCGGAGGGCAGGCGCACCGAGTCGCGGCTGAGCAGCGCCTCGCGCTCCTCTTCCTTGAGCCGGTCGAGCAGCGACTCGGCCTCGGCCAGGTTGGTGTCGATCGTCTTCTTCTCCGAGACCAGCTGGTCCTGCATGCGCTGGACCTGCGCCGCGCGCTGCTCGGTCGCCCTGCGGCGGATGTCGAGGGCCTTGGCCTCGGTGGTGAAGCTGTCGAAGAGCTGGGCCTGCAGGTCGTTGTACGCCGCCATGGTCGACAGGCTCGACACGAACGCGTCCGCGTCGTCGGCGATCGCCACCTGGCCGACGGCGGAGAGGTTCTGGCCTTCGTACTGGCTGACGATCGAGTCCTGGAGCTCCTCGCGGGCCGCCTCCAGCTTGACGTCCTGGCGTTCCTGGTCGGCCTCGAGAGAGACCAGGTCGCGGCGCAGGTCGGCCAGCTCGATCTTGGCGTCGTTCAGCCGCTCGGAGGCCTGCTCGGCCTCGTGGAAGAGCCGGTCCACGCGGGACTGGACGTCGTCGATGTCAGGCTCGGCCTGAGCGGGGGTGGCGGGCATGAAACCCACCACGGTGGCCAGGGCCAGCCCCGAGAGGGCCGTGGCCAGTCGCTTCCGTCCGTGAAGCACGAGGCGGAGGTCTCCTTGCATGTCGTACGCCTACCGGGTGAGCTGACGGGTTCGGGCACGACTTGCCCTACTCCAGCTCCCTCGCCGCGCACGGCGCCCTTGCTGGCGACTCACCCCAGATGCTGTCTGCCTTCAACAGCGTGTGGTTCCCCGGCCCCCAGGACACCCGTAGGTGACCCGGAGCTCGACGCGGCGCTCGCGCGGACCTGGTGGTCCACTTCCTCGAGCACCTGGAGAAGCACCGTAGTGGGTCGGACGGCGGGTCGTCCAAACCTCAACAGATCGTGTCCAACGATTTTTCAGGAGGCGAGCGCCGACGTCACCTCCCGTGTCACACAGGTCACACCGATCACACCGGTCGCAGCAGTCACGCCGACTCGACCTCGGGGCCGGCCACCGGGCGCACCAGTCGCAGCGGCGGCACCAGGCCGCCCTCGGCCAGCACGTCGAGGGCCCGACGCTCGTCGTCGTCGATGGTCAGCTCGGGAGGCGGTCCGAGCAGCACCGTCACCACGCAGTCGTGGCAGGCCAGCCCGCGCACCACGCAGGTGTCGCAGTCGATTCGCGTCGTCATGCGCACCACGGTGGCAGGCACCACCGACAGTCGGTCCCGACCGTTCGGTCAGATCTTCGGCAAAGCGCCACGCGGGCCGGCTCCGCCACCGTAAATTTTCGCTCGTGGCGCTCATCGAGCGGCAGGCCGGCCCGGAGCTGCCCAGCCTCGACCCCAACGCCCCGGACGCCGCGCCGTCCGGGCCGTCGCGCCGCCGCACCCTGGTGCTGGCGCTGGCCGTCTCGTGGCTCGCGGCGTTCGCGTCGAACGCCGTCCTCCAAGCCCCCCTGTGGTGGGACGTCGTAGCCCTTCCGCTGGCCTTCCTGGTCGGGTTGACCCACCCCCTCGACGTCCTGGTCCTGTGGCTGCTCCTGGTCTTCCTCGTCGCCCTGACCGGACGGCTCTGGACAGCCATCGGCGTGCTCGCTGCCGTGACGCTGGTCCTGGCCATGGTCAACAGCGCCAAGATGTCCATCCTCACCGAACCGCTGGTCCCCGGCGACCGCGCGTTCCTCAGCTCGCCCGGGTTCCTGCTCTCGATGGTCTCGCCGACCCAGCTGGCGCTCGGGCTCGTGGCGGTCCTCGCTGCGGTGCTGGTCCCGATCCTGTCCGGCCGCCGAGTGGCGCGGCGCTATCCGGGCGTCACCCGCGGCCTGGCCGGCCCGGCCCGCTGGCGCTCGCTCGTGGTCCGCGTCGCCGTTCTCCTGGTGACCGGTGCGTTGCTGTTCGACACCACCAGGTTCAACGACGAGGGCAACGTCTGGCGCGCGATGTACGACGCCGGCGGTGCCGAGTGGATGCCGTACTCGCAGGCGATGAACTACCGCAACAACGGCTTCGTCGGCGGCGTGCTCTACAACATGCCGATCGAGGCCATGGCCCGGCCGGCTGACTACAGCGAGGCCACGATGGCGCAGGTGGCCGCGAGGTACGCCGAGCGCGCCGCGGCCCGCAACACCGGCCGCGACCCCCACGCCCTCGACGACGTCAACGTGGTCCTGGTGCTCAGCGAGTCCTTCGCCGACCCGACCAGGCTCGAGGGGCTGGAGGTCGGCCGCGACCCGATGCCGCTCACCAGGCAACACATCGCCGACGCTTGGGGCGGTGACGCGCTGGTCAACTTCTATGGCACCGGCACGTCGAGCATGGAGTTCCAGGCGCTGACCGGCCAGAACCTCGCACTCTTCAACCCACAGATCGTGGCGCCGTACCAGAACTTCGTGGCCGGCATGGACGACTACCCGTCGGCGGTCGGCTGGTTCCGGGACGCCGGGCACACCGCGATCGCGGTCCACCCCTACACGACCGAGATGTACCGGCGCAGCACCGTCTACCCGATGCTCGGCTTCGACGAGTTCGTCCACGACACCGGCATGCAGGAGCAGGACAGGATCGAGGGCAACGTCTACATCTCCGACCGCGCGGCGTTCGACGAGGTCGAGCACCAGCTCCGCACCCACTCCGAGCCGGTCCTCCTCAACCTCATCACGATGCAGAACCACGTCCCGATGGCCGACTGGTACGACGACCCGGTGCCGGTCTCCGGGGACGTCGACGCCGACCAGGCCCGGGAGATCGGCGGAGACGCGCGGGGCATGGAGTACTCCGACCAGGCCCTCGACCAGTTCCTCGCCGACCTGCGGACCGGCGAGGAGAAGACCGTGGTGGTCTTCTACGGCGACCACTATCCCGGCATCTACAGCGACGAGGTGCTCGCCCAGAACCCAGGCCTCGAGCAGCTTCGGACGCCGCTGCTGATCTGGTCCAGCGAGGGCCAGGAGCCGCGGCCGCTTCCGCTCACCAGCTCCAACGACTACCTGCCCTACGTCTTCGACCTGATGGGCCAGGCACTGCCGGCGTACTACGAGCTGCTCGTCGAGGTGCGCGACGAGATCGGCGCGATCGGACCCGGCCACATCGTCGCCCCGGACGGCACCGAGCTGACCGAGGAGGACCTGTCCCCCGAGCAGCTGGCGCTGCTCCACGACTACCGGTTGGTGCAGTACGACTTCTCGATCGGTCAGCGTTATGCCGTCGACGACATGTGGTACCCGTTCGACTCGGAGACGACTGGGGTCCTGCCGTGACCGACACCGTCGACCGCCTGCTCCTCGACCGGCCGGTCGAGGGCACGCCGCCGTCCCCGGCCACCGGCACGTGCCCGGGCCGGCACCGCCGGACCGTGCTGATGAGCCTGGTCGTGCTGCCGCTGTGGGCGCTCGTCTGCACGGGCGTCCTCGAGACGCCCATGTGGTGGTCGGAGGTGAGTCACCCGCTCGCCATGCTGGCCGCACTGTCGAAGCCCCTGGACGTGCTCCTGGTGCTGCTGGTCCTGGTGCTGCTCTGGTGCCTCACCGGCCGGCTCTGGGTCAGCATGGGGATGCTGCTCGGACTGACCGGCG
Source organism: uncultured Actinomycetota bacterium (assembly GCA_963817125.1). GTDB lineage: Bacteria > Actinomycetota > Actinomycetes > Propionibacteriales > Nocardioidaceae > Nocardioides. The sequence goes on along the minus strand of CAWFNB010000009.1, from coordinate 843,225 downwards.
CCCTGTCCGCGGTCAACGTCGCGAAAATGTCCATCCTGACCGAGCCGCTGTACCCGAGCGACTACCAGTTCCTGCACTCCACCAGCTTCCTGGTCGACATGGTCTCGCCGGGCTCGATCGTCGTCGCGGTGCTCGGGCTGGTCGGCCTGGTCACCGCCACCGTGGTCGCGTCGCGGACGATGGGGCGGCGGTATCCGCGCGTCCGGCGTACCGACCACCCGCGCGGCTGGACGGTGCTGCTCGGAACCCGCGTGGTCGTCGGTCTCGTCGTCACACTGCTGCTGGCCTCCGCACTGTCCTTCAACGACCCGGGCAACCCGTGGCGCCGGCTCTACGATGCGCGCGGCGCGGTGTGGCAGCCGTTCTCGCAGTCGATGAACTACCGGACCAACGGCTTCGTCGGCGGCGCGCTCTACAACATGCCCAGCGACCCGATGCCGGTGCCGGCCGGCTACGACGCGGCCGCGATGGCTCGGGTCGCCGACCGGTACGCGGCGAGGGCGGACGCCCGCAACGCCGGCCGCGCGGCCGGCGCCCTGGCCGACGTCAACGTGGTGTTGGTGCTGAGCGAGGCGTTCGGCGACCTGTCCCGCCTCAAGGAGGTCACGGTCGCCCACGACACGATGCCCTTGACCCGGGAGACCATCGCGGACTCGTGGGGCGGCAGCGCGCTGGCGAACCTCTACGGCACCGGCACCTCGAGCATGGAGTTCTCGGCGCTCACCGGCCAGTCTCTGGGGCTGTTCAACCCCCAGGTGACCGCGCCGTACCAGAACTTCATGACGGGGCTGTCCGACTACCCGTCAGCCGTGGGCTGGTTCGCCGAGCACGGGCACGTGCCGATCGCGGTGCATCCCTACCACGATGACATGTACCGCCGGAACTCCATCTACCCGATGCTGGGCTTCCGCGAGTTCGTGCACGACGGCACGATGCGCGAGCAGGACCACCTCGAGGAGAGCGACTTCGTCTCCGACGAGGCTGCCTTCGACGAGGTCCAGCGGCAGATCGCCGTCCACGACCAGCCGCTGCTGGTCAACCTGGTCACGATGCAGAACCACGTCCCGACCGCGGAGTGGTACGACGACCCGGTGCCGGTCGAGGCCCCCGGCAACCCGGAGCTGGTGGCCGGCATGGCCGGCTACGCCCGGGGCCAGGAGTACAGCGACCAGGCGCTGCGCGAGTTCCTCGACGAACTGCGGGCCAGCGACGAGCCGACCGTCGTCGTCTTCTACGGCGACCACTACCCGGGCGTGCTCACCGACGAGGTGATCGACGCCAACCCCGGGCTCGGTCACCTCCAGACCCCGATGTTCATCTGGTCGAGCGAAGGTCAGTCACCCCGGGCGCTGCCGGTGACCAGTCCGGCCACGTTCCTGCCCTACGTCTTCGACCTGGTCGGCGAGCCGCTGCCGCCCTACTACGAGCTGCTGGCCGAGGTCGCCGAACAGATCGGTGCGATCGGTCATGGTCGGATCGTCGCCCCGGACGGTACGGAGCTCACCGAGGCCGACCTGAGCCCCGCACAGCAGGCACTGCTTCACGACTACCGGCTGGTGCAGTACGACTTCTCGGTCGGCGAGCGGTACGCCGTCGACGCGATGTTCTACGCGCTCGACGAGGCGCGCTGACCACCTCAGGACGTGCGGGTGAGCGCGCCCGGCGCGACGACGCGGGCGCCGTTGCGGCGTACGTCGCCGCCGAGCTCGCGGTCGTCGGTCACCACCACGACGACGCGACCGGCCGGCTCGGCATCGACGAGCTCGCGCAGCACGTCGTCCGCGATCACGCCGGTGGGGCTGAACAGCACCTTGACCCCGCGCGGCACGGTGACCACCGGCCGCGCCTCGGACTCGGCCGCGTCGAAGACCACGGTGGTCTCGGCGCTGGTGCGCGACACCAGCGCGGCCAGCAGCGTCAAGAGCCGGGCGCGCTGCGCCTCCAGGCTGAGCGTCGGCCAGGTCGCCTTGGTCACGTTGTAGCCGTCGACGAGGAGCCGCGGCCGAGGCAGGGCGAGGTACTGCTCGAGCAGGGCCGGGCTCCCGGCGTCCAGCGACCCGGTGGACGTCGGCTCACGCGTGCCCTCCTCGGCCAGGTCGGCCTCGATCCGGTCGCCGGGGCTGCCGGTGACTGCCGGTAGCGCCAGCTCCCGGCGCAGCCCGGCGGCCGCGTCGGACAGGGTCTCGAGCAGGAGCCTGGTCCGGATGGTGACCTCGTCGCGGGCCGTCCGGGTCTGCCGCCGCTCCTCGCCGGCCTGCCCCTCGAACTTGGCCAGCTGACTACGCAGCTGACGCAGCTCGCGTTCCAGCCGCGTCACGGCCTCATCCGCGCGGGCCCTGGCGGCGTCGGCCTCCGTGCGGGCCTCGCGCTCCTTGGTCCGGGTATCGCCGAGAGTGCGCCGCAACGTGGCCACCTCGGCCTTGAGCGTCTCCATGGCCTCCTTGTGGGTACGACGCTGGTCGCGCAGCGCCTGCTCGGCCTCCTCGGCGCGCGCCCGGAGCCGCTGCTCGAGCTGCGGGTCCGGCGACCGCTGCGGGCTGCGCGCGGCCTGCCGGCGTACGGCGTCCTCGATGTGGCCCTCCCAGCCCTCGGCCCGCTCCAGCCACGCGAGCGCGGCCAGGTCACCGTCGTCGTCGGATGCTCGCGCCCGGACCTGGACGGCCACCCGCTCGCGGAGCTCGTCGTCCCGCTCCAGCTCGGCCAGGATCGCGGCCGCGCCCAGCTTGGCCCGCCGCGCCGGAGCGAACCCGGCGACCTTCTTCAGCGAGGCCGGCAGGTGCGCGACGTCACCGAGGCTCGCGGCCACCAGCGACACCAGCCTGTTGCGCACCGCCTCGGGGAGCTCCATGGCCCAACGGTCTCACCCGGGCGGGCGGCCGCGCGCGTAGTCAGGCTCGGCGGGGCGGCCGCGCGCGTAGCCGACCGACACCCGCCGCACAGGTAACGCACCGTTCGGTCAGCTTCCATGGTGTTCGAACGCCATGGAAGCTGACCCAACGGTGTGGTAGCTGCCATCGGAGCGGCAGAGCAAACGTTTACCACGCCAACGCCTCCGCGGCCCCGGCTCGTGGTGCCCGCGCATCGGCGGCGGCGCGGCGAAGCCCGCCGCCGTTGTGCGCCGCCCAGCCGATCGCGACAGGCTCGCCGTCAACGGACGGCCGAAGGCCGCCGCGCAGCGGTCGAGCGCAGCGAGATCCTTGACGGCGAGACGCGATCGGCTACGCGCGCGGGCACCTCGGCCAGCTCACGTCTCGACGACGTACACCAGGATCATCGGCCGGCGGCGGTGCACCCGGTTGACCTGCGAGCCGATCGAGCGGCGGATGATCCTCCGGAGCTCGTCGGGGTCGACCGGCCCGTCGAGCGGCGCCTTGCCGATGTCGTCGGCCACTCGCTTGCGGATGTCGTCGAGCAGCGTTTCTTCGTCGGCGAAGCCGCGCGCCGAGATCTCCGGGCCGGCCACCACCTGACCCGAACGCGAGTCCACGACGACCACGGCCGAGATGAAGCCTTCTTCACCGAGGATCAGCCGGTCCCGCAGGCTCTCCTCGCCCACGTCACCGACGCCGACGCCGTCGACATAGGTGAAGCCCGCCGACACCCGCCCCACGACGGACGCCTTGCCGTCCCCGAGGTCGACCACGGCCCCGTCCCGGACGATGAGGATCCGGTCCTCGGGCACACCGACCTTGGCGGCCAGCTTGCCGTGCGCGTGCAAGTGCCGCCCCTCGCCGTGCACCGGCATGAAGTTGCGCGGACGCAGTGCGGTCAGGACCGCGGTGAGCTCGCCCGCCGCCGCGTGGCCACTGACGTGGATCGGCGCCTGCTGTCGGGTGATCACGTCGACGCCGGAGTAGGCCAGCCGGTCGATGAGCCGGTAGACCGCACCCTCGTTGCCGGGAATCAGCGAGCTGGCGAAGACCACGAGGTCGCCCTCGGTCAGCTCGAAGTCCTTGTGCCGGCCGGTGGCCATCCGGCTCAGCGCCGCGGCCGGCTCGCCCTGGGAGCCCGTGCAGAGCACCAGCATCCGGTCCGGGGGCAGCTCCTTGACCTCGTCGACCGACGTCAGCAGCCCGGGCGGGACCTGGAGGTACTCCAGCTCCTCGGCGATCTTGGTGTTGCGCACCATCGACCGGCCGACGATCGCGACCTCGCGTCGGTTGTTGCGGGCGGTGTTGAGCACCTGCTGGATCCGGTGCACATGACTGGAGGTGCACACCACGAACACGCGGCCGGACGCCTCGCCGACCACCCGGTCGAGCACCGGCCCGATGTCGCGCTCGGTGGAGACGAATCCGGGCACGTCGGCGTTGGTCGAGTCGCTCAGCAGCAGGTCGACGCCGCGCTCCCCCAGCTTGTAGAACGACGCCATGTCGGTGAGCCGGCCGTCGAGCGGCGTGAGGTCGGCCTTGAAGTCGCCGGTGTGGAAGAGGGTCCCGGCCGGGGTCGTGACGGCGATCGCCAACGCGTCCGGGATCGAGTGGTTGACCGCGATGAACTCGCACTCGAACGGTCCGAACGTGACCCGCTCCCCGCTCACGACCTCGTGCTCGTCCGAGTCCAGCCGGCGCTCGGTCAGCTTGGCGTCGAGCAGACCGAGGGTGAACCGCGACCCCACCAGTGGCGCCCGCAGCCCCGCCTCGATGAGGTAGGGGACGCCGCCGATGTGGTCCTCGTGGCCGTGGGTGAGGAGCACCGCCTCGACGTCCTCCCACCGGTCGCGGAGGATGCTGAAGTCGGGCAGCACCAGGTCGACCCCTGGTTGGTGCTCCTCCGGGAACAACACGCCGCAGTCGATGATCAGGAGGCGGCCGTCGTACTCGAGGACGGCCATGTTGCGGCCGATCTCGCCCACCCCTCCGAGTGGGATGACCCGGAGGAACCCGGGAGGGAGCGGGGGCGGCTCTTCGTCGATCAACGGCACTCTGTCCATCGTACTCAGGCGTGGGGTCCACCAGTGTGTCGGCGTCGACACTTACCGTCAGCCACATGAGCACCACGGTCGGCGAGCCCCCCGCTCGGGCCGAGTCGCGCTGGGAGTCCCAGCGAAGCTTCGACGAGCTGGGCCGTCCGCTGCGTGACCTGACCTTCACCGTCGTCGACCTCGAGACCACCGGCGGGTCGGCCGAGGCCGGCTCCATGATCACCGAGATCGGCGCGGTGAAGGTGCGCGGTGGCGAGGTGCTCGGCGAGTTCCAGACCTTGGTCAACCCGCACACCCAGATCCCGCCGTTCATCGCAGTGCTCACCGGGATCAGCAACGCGATGGTCTCCGACGCGCCGTCCATCGAGTCGGCGCTGCCGGCCTTCCTGGAGTTCGCGGCCGGCACCGTGCTGGTGGCCCACAACGCGCCGTTCGACGTCGGGTTCCTGCGCCACTTCAACGAGCGCCAGGGGCGGCCCTGGCCGGCCTTCGAGGTGGTCGACACCGCCAAGCTGGCCCGCCGGGTGATCACCCGCGACGACGCGCCCAACTGCAAGCTGTCCTCGCTGGCCCGGGTCTTCCGCTCCACCACCACGCCCAACCACCGGGCGCTCTCCGACGCCCGCGCGACCGTCGACGTGCTGCACGGGTTGATGGAGCGGCTGGGCGGGCTCGGCGTGCACACCCTCGAGGAGCTGCAGACGTTCTCGGCCAGGGTCTCCACGGCCCAGCGCCGCAAGCGGCACCTGGCCGAGGGCCTGCCGCACTCCCCCGGCGTCTACCTCTTCTGTGACGACGCGCGCCGGGTCCTCTACGTCGGCACGTCGCGCGACCTGCGCACCCGGGTGCGCTCCTACTTCACCGCCTCGGAGACCCGGTCACGAATGGGCGAGATGGTCGGCCTGGCCTCCACGGTCGAGGGCATCGTCTGCAGCACCGCGCTCGAGGCGCAGGTCCGCGAGCTGCGGCTGATCGCCGAGCACAAGCCGCGCTACAACCGCCGCTCCCGGTTCCCCGAGCGGATGCACTTCGTCAAGCTCACCCGAGAGCCGTGGCCCCGGCTCTCGATGGTCACCCGGGTGCTCGGCGACGACGCCGACTACCTCGGGCCGTTCGGGTCACGCAAGGCCGCCGAGAAGTGTCTGGCGGCGTTGCACGAGACGTTCCCTGTCCGGCAGTGCAGCGACCGCTTCGGCAAGGTCCCCGCGCGCACCCCGTGCGTCCTCGCCGAGCTGGGCCGGTGCCTGTCTCCCTGCGACGGCAGCGTCGACCCCACGACGTACGCCTCGGTGGTGCGGCTGCTCCAGGACACGCTGCTTCGCCGACCCGACGAGGTGGTCGAGGCGATCAACCACCGCATGGCCGCGCTGGCCGCCGACGAACGCTTCGAGGAGGCCGGCGTGCACCGCGACCGGCTGGCGGCGTTCGTCCGCGCGGCCGCCCGGACCCAGCGCCTGACCGCGCTGTCCCGCTGTCCCGAGATCGTGGCCACCCGTCGCGAGGACGACGGCCGATGGGCGGTGCACGTCATCCGTCACGGCCGACTCGCGGCGGCTGGTGTCATGCCGCCAGGTGCCGACGCCCATCAATACGTCGCCGAGCTCCGCCTCTGCGCCGAGACCGTCGGCGACGCCCCCGGCCCGGTGCCGGCCGCGAGTGCCGAGGAGTCGGAGAAGGTGTTGCGCTGGCTGGAGTCCGAGGGCATCCGCCTCGTCGACGTCGAGGGTGAGTGGAGCTGCCCGGTCGCCGGCGCCAGCCGCCACCTGGCCGTCCACGACGCGGTCAGCGAGTCCCGCCGCGCGCTGGTCCCCTTCGCCGAGCGCCGCGACCTGACGCCGGTCCACCAGCCCGCCCGCTAGCCGGACCGATAGATTCGGGTCTCGTGATCACCGCCATCGTCTTCGTCAAGGCCGATGTTGCCCGGATTCCCGAGGTGGCCGAAGCGATCGCCGCCCTCGACGGCGTCAGCGAGGTCTACTCGGTGACCGGCCAGATCGACCTGATCGCGATGGTCCGGGTCAAGGACCACGACGACGTCGCCGCGGTGGTCGCCGACCGTCTCAACAAGGTTCCCGGGGTCAGCTCCACCGAGACCCACATCGCTTTCCGCGCCTACTCCCGCCACGACCTCGAGGCCGCCTTCTCGCTCGGTCTCGAGTAGGACGGGCCTGACGGCTCGTCAGGCTCCACCGAACAGGTCCGACCCATGGCCCGTTCGGGCCATAGGGACCCCTGTTTCCCCGCGGCAGCACTGCGCCGCGACCTAGCCTCGATCGACTGGTCTGAACTGAGTATCGAGGAGCCCGTGGTGCCTGCTGTCCGTTCTCGTGCGCGCCTGCTGGTTGGCGGCCTCGTCACCGTGGTCGCGGCCGCGGGGCTGAGCATGGTCGTCGCCACTCCACCGGCCGCAGCGGCGCCGCCCAGCATCATCGGTCCAGCCGGTGGCGAGATCGTCCCGGTGATCCCGAACCTGAGGTGGCAGCGGCAGCCCGAGGCCGCGAGGTACGACGTCCAGGTGTCGACCTCTGACACCTTCGCGTCGAAGCTGGTCGACACGAACACGGTCAACAGCCAGTACACCCCGATCGTGAACCTGCCTGCGGGCGACCTGTGGTGGCGGGTCCGGATCACCGGCAGCGGTGACACGGGATGGGCCACCGCGCAGTTCACGCGCGCGCCACTGACGGTGCCGACGATGCTGGGCCCGACCGGTGTCCTCGCCCAGCCCGACAGCCCGCCGCTGATCAGCTGGACCCCCGTCGCGGGCGCGACCCAGTACAAGCTGCAGGTCAGCACCGACGAGACCTTCACCGACTCCGACGCGATCACGAACTACACGCCGGTCAAGTCCACCTCGGCCATCAACCCGGTCCTGGTCGGACCGGGGACGTACTACGCCCGGGTCCAGGCAGTGCTCAACGGCGGCCTCACCACGTCGTTCTCGCTGCCCATCTCGTACACGATCCAGGGGCTGGCAGCGGCCACCCGACTCAGCCCGCCGGAGAACGGTGCCGTCACCGACGCCGTGCTCGACTGGAAGCCGGTCCCCGGCGCCGCGACGTACCAGGTCCAGATCGACGACGACTTCAACTTCGCGTCACCGGTGATCGACCTGGACGAGATCACCGGGACCCGCTACTCGCCCATCAAGACCATCGACAACGACACCTACTACTGGCGAGTGCGCCCCGTCGACGCCTCCGGCAACGCCCGGGCGTGGAGCGAGGCGGACCGCGGCACCTTCCAGCGGGCATGGCCCGGCCAGGTGCACCTGGAGTACCCCGCCAACGGAGCCACCGTGGGGAACCCGTTCTACTACCAGTGGAGCCCGAGCGAGCGGACCTCCTCCGCACAGGAGGACCTGGCCCTCGCCAGCAGCTACACGCTCGAGGTGAGCACCTCGCCGACCTTCCAGGGCACCGTGATGCGCTGCGACACGGTGCACACGACCTGGGTTCCCCAACGCTCCAGCACGTGCTGGCCGACGGCGTCCGGCACCTACTACTGGCGGGTCATCGGCCACGACGACTGGAGCAGCAACCGACCGGCCACCGACCAGCCGAGTGCCGAGGTGCGCAGCTTCACCTACCAGCCCGAGGTGCCGAACCTGATCGCTCCGGTCAACGACGCCCACGTCACGACCCCGACCCTGAGCTGGAGTCCGGTGCCCGGCGCGGCCCGCTACCGGGTCACCATCAACTTCGGCACCGGTGGCGCGCTCGTCGACACGACGGCGTCGACGTCGTACACCCCGCACGGCAAGCTCGACCCCGGTACGTACACCTGGCAGGTGCAGACAGTGAGCCAGGACGGTCGGCTCGGGACGTCCTTCATCTTCGACCAAGGTGACTTCGTCGTGGACGCGCTGCCGGCCGCGACGGGGACGAGCCCCGACCCGACCAGCTCGCCGGCCGGGCGACGGTTCCCCACCCTGGAGTGGACGCCTGTCGCGGGGGCGAGCCGTTATGAGGTGTGGGCGAAGCCGGTCGCCAACAGTGCGTTCACCCTCATCGACGACGACTTCGAGTACGCCGCGGGCGAGTCGCTGAACGGCGACTTCCTCGACCCGGGTGACTACGACTGGTTCGTCAACGCGATCGCGGCCAACGGATCGTTGATCGACGACGGTGCGTGGGGAACGTTCACGATCAACCCGCTGGAGGTCATCCCCGACGACCAGCAGTACGCCGCACTGGCCGGGACGCTGCTGCCGGACGACCCGGAGAACGCCGACGCCGACGTCGACGCGGACGACTGCCGGACCCAGATCCTGGCCGCGGACGAGCAGAGTGAGTGCGAATCCCTGCGCAACACTCCGGTGCTGCGCTGGGCGGACAAGCCGAACGTGGGCTCCTACCTGCTGTACGTCGCCCACGACCAGGAGATGACCAACCCGGTCTACGACACCAACAACGACGGCGTCTTCACGCCGATCACGCTGACCCAGCCGATGTGGACGCCGGACGAGGCACTGCCCGACAGCCAGGCCGGGACCGCGTACTACTACCGCGCCGTCCCCTGTTCCTACCTCAGGTGCGAGGCGCTCTCGCACGCGCAGCACTCGTTCGACAAGCTCAGCCGCAAGGTGGTTCCCAACCCGGCGCGCCACACGCCGGTGGCCGGCACCGCGCCGGTGAACTGCCCGCCCGACCCCACTCCGCCGAACAACCAGGTGTGCCAGAACGACGTCACGCTCTCGTGGCAGGACTACCGGACCACCGAGAAGTCTCCCTACCTGCCAACTCCGGCGACCGCCGAGCGGCCGTTCGACGTGGCAACGCCACTGCAGACCCCTGGACGCACCGAGGCGCGCAGCTACATCGTGCAGACGGCGACGGACCCGAGCTTCAACGACGTGATCGAATGGGCCCAGGTCGACCAGACCACGTTCACGTCGTTCCTCACGACCTACCCCGAGGGGCCGGTCTACTGGCGGGTCCGGGCGGTGGACGCGTCGCTGAACATGCTCGAGTGGAGCGACACCGAGGTCTTCATCAAGAGGTCGCCGGTGCCCGTGCTCGAGACCCCCGACGGGACCCAGCCTGTCCGCGGCGACCTGTACCTCACCTGGGAAGCGCTGCCCTTCGCGGCGAAGTACCGCATCGAGGTCTACCGGGACCACGACACCGCCGCGAACTCGGCCAACCAGGCCGTGGTGCCCGCGACGGTCAGGAGCAGGGCGGTGTCGCTGACCGGCCTGCTGGCGCAGCTGCCGCAGATGCCCAACGGGGACGACCCCTACGTGTGGCGGATCCGGCGCATCGACGCGGCCGACCGGACCGGCGGCTGGAGCGAGTGGGGCCACTTCCGGGTCGTGGAGCCCGCCGCCACGCAGACCGCCCCCGCGGCGAACGCCACCGTCGCACCGTCCGACGGGCTCTTCACCTGGCAGGCCGTCCCCGGCGCGGAGAGCTACCGCTTCGAACGGCGGCTGGTCGGCAACATCTCCACCGTCGAACCCGTCACCACGCGCGCGCTCTCCTGGGCGCCGCAGCTGGCGATCGCCGGTGGCAGCTGGGAGTGGCGGGTCACCGCCATCGACGCGGCGGGCAACAACCTCACGCCGTCGAACTGGCGTCCCTTCACCGTCGAGGACACGGTCATCGCGACCACCGGGGTGACGATCAGCGGCTCGGGCCGTGTCGACACGCCGCTCACAGTGACCACGCCGCCGGCGTGGAACTTCGGGGGCGCGGTCACGACGACCTACCAGTGGTTCCGCGGGGCCTCGGCCATCGGTGGGGAGACCGGCAGCACCTACACGGTGACCTCCGCCGACCTGACCAAGGCCATCACGGTCAAGGCGACCGGCAGTCGGCCGGGGTACATCTCCGGGACGTCGACCAGCAACGCGATCACCGGTATCTCCGGCAACGCACCGGTCGCAGTGGTCGCCGTGAGCGTGAGCGGCACCGGCAAGGTCGGCACCAACCTGACCGCCACACCGCCGACGTGGGACAACGACGCGGTCACCACCACGTACCAGTGGCAACGAGACGGTGTGAACATCAGCGGCCAGACCACCACGACGTACGCCGTGACAGCCGCCGACGTGGGCCACCAGCTGACCATCAGGGCGATGGGCAACAGGGCTGGCTACGACCAGGGTCTGTCGGTCAGCGGCCCGGTGACGGGGCTGCTCGGTGATGCACCAGCCGCCACCACCGATGTGGCCATCAGTGGACCGAACAACAAGGTCGGCACCACCCTCACGCTCACCGCGCCCACGTGGAACGCCGCCGGGGTGGCGACGACGTACAAGTGGTTCCGCGACGCGACCGCGATAACGGGGGCCACCGCGACGACGTACAAGCTGCTCGACGCCGACGTCGGGCACTCGATCACCGTCCAGGCGACCGGGACCAAGGCGGGCTACAACCCGGGCCTGTCCACGAGCAACGCGATCGTCGCGGCCGCGCTCGACCCGGTGGCCAACACCGCCCCGCCGACGATCACCGGGGTGGCCGCCGCACGGGAGACGCTGACGGCCACGACCGGCACGTGGGCGCCATCCAGCGGCGTGACCTACAGCTACCAGTGGTTCATCGACGACGTGGCGGTGGCCAAGGCGACCAAGAGCACCTACATCGTCCGGACCATCGACGCCGGCCACTCGATCAGCGTGCGGGTGTCCGCCACGGCGACCGGCTGGGCGGCGGGTGTGGCCACGAGCGCCTCCATGCCGGTCTCCAAGCTCGCCTCGACGACGACGGCCACGCTGTCGAAGAAGAAGATCACCATGAAGGAGCGCGGCATCCTCACGGTGAAGGTCGCCATGGCCGGCTACGACGTACCGCTCGGGCAGGTCCAGGTGAAGGATGGCTCCAAGGTGCTGTCCACGAATGCGCTGTCCTCCGGCAAGAACGGCACTCTCGTCCTGCGGCTGAAGAAGCTCAAGCCGGGCAAGCACAAGCTCACGATCACCTACCTGGGCAGCGTGGCGACGCTCGGTTCGAAGGCGAGGACTGTCACGCTCAAGGTGGTCAAGTCCCCGACGTAAGAAGCAGCCAGGACTCATGCACACCGTTCACGAGGCCCGCGACTCGACCCCCGCGGAGCCCGAGGACGGGTCGCGCCCACGCGCGAGCGACGAGAGCCGGCGCCGCTCGCCCACCCGGACGGTGCTCCCCGTCGTCCTGCTGGCCGGGATCTACGTGGCGCTGGTCCGGCTGGCGTCGTTCTCGCTCGGCAACTTCGACACCTACTTCCACCTGCGGTTCGGCCACGAGTTCCTGACCGGCGCGTGGTCGCTGCAGGACCCGGGCTCGGTGAGCTCGTTCGCGACCGCCGACTGGGTGCCGACGCAGTGGCTGCCCCAGATCGCGATGGCACAGGTGGAGGAGTGGTTCGGCCTGGCCGGAGTCGCCTGGCTGTCGGGGCTGCTCTTCCTCTCGCTCGCGCTCACCGTCTACTGGGCGTGCCGGCGGCAGGCAGAGCCGATCGTCGCGGTGATCCTGGTCTTCCTCACCCTGGTCGCCTGCACCCCCGGTATGTCGATGCGCCCGCAGCAGATCAGCTACATCCTGGTCGTCGTCTCCACCGCTGCATGGCTCCGCGCCCGCGACACCGGCAGGGCCCCGTGGCTCCTGGTCCCGCTGACCTGGCTCTGGACGCTGTGCCACGGGATGTGGCCGGTCGGCATCGTCATCGGCGTCGTCGCCGTGGCCGGGCTGGCACTCGACCGCCGGCACCCGCGGTCCGCGCTCGCGCGGATGGCCGTGGTCCCGCTCCTCTCGGCGCTCGCCTCGCTGCTCACCCCGGTCGGGCCGGGGCTCTTCGCGGCGGTGCTGCAGGTGAACTCGCGCAGCACCTACTTCTACGAGTGGGGCCCGCCGGACTTCACCGCGTTCTACTGCGTCGTGCTGCTCGGCATGCTGGCGCTGGCTCTGGCGCCACGCGTGCGCCGCGGCAAGGTCGCCTGGTTCGACCTGGCGTTGATCGCGCTGGCCGCGCTCTGGGCGGTCTACTCGCTGCGCACCGTTCCGGTGGCCGCCTGCATGGTGGCGCCGCTCGCGGCCGCTGCGCTGCAGCCCTGGCTCGGCGCGCGGCCGAAGGTCGACCGGCCGGAGCGGGTCTTCGTGATCGGCGGGTACGTCGCCGCACTCGCCGCCCTGGCGCTCGTCGTACCGCAGACCGCCGACGAGCCGCGGGAGTACCCCTCGTGGATGGACGCGGCGCTCGGTGACCTGCCCGCCGGCACGAAGATCCTCAACGACGGGGCATACGGCGGCTTCCTGATGTGGCGCTATCCGCAGCTCGACCTGGTCGCACACGGGTACGGCGACACCTACACCGACGACGAGCTCGAACGGAACGCCGACATCGAAGGCGCCCTCCCGGGGTGGGACGACCTGGTCCGCGACACCGGGGTCGACTACGCCGTTGTCGACCCCGACTCGTCGCTCGGCTACGCCATGCAGGACCTCGAGGGATGGACCGTGGTGCACGCCGACCCGGACCTGGTGATGCTGGCGCCGCCGCCGGGCTGGATGCAGGAGTAGGGCCCCACCGTCAGCGGGCGCTGGCCGCCACCCAGCGGGCCAGGGTCTGCTTCGCGGCACCGGAGTCGACGGCCTCCCGCGCTCTCGCGATGCCCTGGTCGAGCGCCTCGTCGACCGTGCCGGGTCCGGGCTCGTAGACCGCGAGCGCGGCACCGGCGTTGAGCAGCACCGCATCCCGGACCGGTCCCTGCTCGCCGTCGAGGAGGCGGCTGACCACCTCGGCGTTGTGCACCGCGTCGCCGCCCCGCAGCTGCTCGGTGGTGGCCGGCGCGAAGCCGTGCGCCGCCGGGTCCACGGTGGCGGTGCCCACCTCGCCGCCCGAGACGATCCAGACCGACGAGGTGGTCGTCGTGGTCAGCTCGTCGAGCCCGTCGTCTCCGCGGAACACCCAGGCATCCACACCGCGGGCGGCGAAGACCCCCGCCATCACCGGTGCCATCCGGCTGTCGGCGCAGCCGACGGCATTGGCGGCCGGCCGGGTCGGATTTGCCAGCGGCCCGAGGAAGTTGAAGGTCGTCCCGATACCGAGCTCGCGGCGGGGCACGGCGGTGTGTCGCATCGCCGGGTTGAACGCGGCGGCGAAGCAGAAGGTGATCCCGGCCTCGTCGGCCAGCGCGGCCACCCGTTCGGGAGACAGGTCGAGCCGGATGCCGAGCGCCTCCAGCACGTCGGCCGAGCCGGACTGGGAGGATGCCGAGCGGTTGCCGTGCTTGACCACCCGCGCACCGGCGCCGGCAGCCACGATCGCCGCCATCGTGGAGATGTTGACCGACATCGAGCGGTCGCCGCCAGTACCGACCACGTCGAGCAGCCGGCCCGGTACGTCGATGGGCGTGGCCTTCTCGTACATCGCGGCGACCAGCCCCGAGATCTCCTCGACGGTCTCGCCCTTCGCGCGCAGCGCCACCGCGAAGCCGGCGATCTGCGCGGGGGTGGCCTCGCCGGCGAGGATCTCCCCCATCGCCCAGGTCGCCTGCTCGCTGGTGAGGTCGGCGCGGGCGACGAGCGCCCCGAGCACCTCGGGCCAGGTGGTCATGCCGACTGGCTCAGGTGGTCGAGGGGACGCGCGGCCGCAGCAGCGCAACCACGGCCTCGGCCAGCTGGATCGGGTCGATCGGGTGCGGCACCGCTGCGTCGGCGCGCGACCAGGTGGCCAGCCAGGCGTCCTGCGGCCGGCCGGTCAGGACCAGCAGCGGCGGGCAGTGGTAGATCTCGTCCTTGAGCTGCTTGGCGATGCCCATGCCACCCGCCGGCACCGCCTCGCCGTCCAGGATCGCGAGGTCGATCCGCCCGGCGTCCATGTTCTGGATGACGACGGGCTCGGTGGCGACCTCGACGTACTCCAGCTCGGGCAGGTCGGGGTGGACCCGCCGACCGAGCGCGAGGATGACCTGCTGGCGGGTGTTCAGGTCGTCGGAGAAGACGAGCACCCGCAGGTTCTTCGGTTCGGCCACGACCGGATGCTATCGCTCGGACCGGGCACGGGACTCGAGCAGGTCGAGGCGCCGGTCCTCGCGGGTCGCCTCCTTCATCGAGGAGCGGGCCCACTGCGCGAACAGGACGGCGAAGAAGGCCAGCCCCACCAGGTCGCCGGCCGCCCAGAGGATGCCGCCGGCGAGGTGTTGGTCGTCGAGCGCGTCCGGGAGCCACGCGTACGCCGGGTCCGCGCGCAGCGCGAGGTAGTGGTCGCGTCCGAGCAGCGTCTCCTGTCCCATGATCGTGACGCCGAGGAAGGCGTGGAAGGGCAGCGTGAGGAAGACCAGGATCATCCGGAACGGGAAGCCGACCCGCCCGGGCAGCGGGTCGACGCCCACGATCGGCCAGAAGAACAGCGTGCCGACGACCACCAGGTGCAGGTGCATCAGCTCGTGCAGCCAGACGTGCTCGAGCGAGGCGGGGTACCAGGCGGAGAAGTAGAGCGCCCACGGCGTGACGACGTACAGCGCCAGGGTGAGCGGTGGGAAGCACAGCACCTTCGCCACCCTCGAGTGCAGGACGGCCAGCAGCCAGCGCCGCGGCGAGCCCGGCAGCGTGCGCAGCGCCAGCGTGACCGGCGCCCCCAGCGCCAGCGAGAGCGGCACCAGCATCGACAGCGCCATGTGCTGGACCATGTGCACGCTCAGCAGGGTGGTGTCGTAGGCCGCCAGCCCTGATGAGGTCGCGACGTAGAACGAGCCCATGCCCAGGCCGACGAAGGACACCGTCCGGCCGACTGGCCAGCGGTCCCCGCGCCGGTGCAGGGCCCGCACGCCGAGCAGATAGAGACCCGCGGCCCAGACCGTCACCACCAGCGGCACGGGGGCCAGCTCCCACCCAGTGACCAGTCGGCTCGGATCGAACGGCGGCACGATGTGAATTTACAGACTTTCGAACACACCGCCCCGGGGGTGGCGGCGCGGAAGACGCCGGGACATAATGACCCCGTGGCGACAGCAACGACCATTCCGGCCTCGCGCCTCCACGGGCACCACGACCGTCCGAGCATGGTCAGCGTTGGGACCATCATCTGGCTCTCCAGCGAGCTGATGTTCTTCGCGGCGCTGTTCGCTGCGTACTTCACGATCCGGGCAGTGAGCACCGAGCTGTGGGAGCAGAACACCGCGCTGCTCAACATTCCGTTCGCGGCGGTCAACACCACGATCCTGGTGCTGTCGTCGCTGACCTGCCAGCTCGGCGTGTTCGCGGCTGAGCGCGGTCAGGTCGGCCGGACCGGCGCGATCTTCGACCCCCGCGGCTGGGGTCTGCGCGAGTGGTTCATGCTCACCTACGTCATGGGCGCGATCTTCATCGCGGGCCAGGTGACGGAGTACACCTCGCTGGTCCAGGAGGACGTCACGATCTCCAGCTCGGCGTACGGCTCGATGTTCTACCTGACCACCGGCTTCCACGGCATCCACGTGACCGGTGGGTTGGTCGCATTCCTGCTGGTGCTGGGCCGCACGTACGTCGCCCGACGGTTCACCCACGAACAGGCGGTGAGCGCCATCGTCGTGTCGTACTACTGGCACTTCGTCGACGTGGTGTGGATCGGCCTGTTCGCCACCATCTACCTCATCAAGTAACCGGGACTGTGAGGACTTCGCTGTGACTTCGTCCTGGGGCTTCCTGAACCGCTCTGCCGGTCGCCTCTCCCGGCACCGCCGCCGTCCGGTCGCCGGGCTGCTCCTCATGCTTTTGGGCCTGGTGCTGACCGGGACCCTCTACGCCGCCTTCGCGCCCGCCCAGGCCGGACCGGCCAAGAGCGACGAGGCGCTGGTCGAGGAAGGCCGCAAGCTGTTCCTGGTCGGCTGCTCGTTCTGCCACGGCCAGAACGGCGAGGGCGTCTCCACCGTCGACGGCAACCAGCTCGGCCCCTCGCTGGCCGGCGTCGGTGCCGCCGCCGTCGACTTCCAGGTCGGCACCGGCCGGATGCCGATGGCCCAGCCGGGCGCCCAGAACCCGACCAAGCCCCAGACCTACACCCAGGACGAGATCGACGCGCTCGCGGCGTACGTCGCCAGCCTGGCTCCCGGTCCCGGGGTGCCTGACCCGGCCGACTACAGCCTGGCCGGGCTGTCGGAGGAGGAGCGGCAGGAAGCAGTCGCCCGCGGCGGCCAGATCTTCCTGACCAACTGCACCGCCTGCCACAACTTCGCAGGCAAGGGCGGCGCCATGCCGCGCGGCGGCAATGCGCCAGACCTCAGCGACACCTCGGCCCGGCACATCTACGAGGCGCTGCTGACCGGACCCGGCCAGATGGACTCCTTCTCCAACGGCAACCTCTCGCCGACGGAGAAGCGTGACGTCATCGCCTATCTCTACTCGCTGCGCGAGCAACCCGCCTACGGCGGCTTCGGCCTCGGCGGCATGGGCCCGGTGAGCGAGGGCCTGTTCGCCTGGCTGGTCGGGATCGGCGCCCTGGTCGGGGCCGCCATCTGGATCGCGGCCCACACCGCCCGCTCCGACAAGCAGAAGGCCCACGAGGAGGCCGCCGGATGAGCGACGAGCCTGACAACCTGCCCGCCGAGCACGGCGACCACGGCGACCTTCTGCCCGAGGAGCCGATCCGCAACCCCGGCCTGCCAGAGCACGTGTGGCGTCCGACCGACGTCGATCCCACGGCCGAGAAGCGCGCCGAGCGCCAGATCGCAGCCCTGTTCGGTCTCTCCGCGGTGTGCGCGGTGCTGTTCGTCGTCGCCTACTTCTCCTTCGACGTCAACGGCGGCGCGGACGGCGCAGAGGTGGAGACGATCCTCGGCCTCGGCGCCTCCAACGTCGCGCTGGGCGCCTCGCTGGGCGGCGCGCTGCTGCTCATCGGCATCGGGCTGATCCAGTGGGCCCGCAAGCTGATGTCCGACCACGAGATCATCGAGATGCGCCACCCCGCCCGGTCCTCCGACGAGGACCGCGAGGAGACGTTGCGGGTGCTGGCCCTCGGCGCCGACGAGTCCGGCATCGCCCGCCGGCCGCTGGTGCGCAACTCGCTGCTCGGTTCGATCAGCGTTCTCCTCGCGCCCGTCGGGGTGCTGCTCTGGGATCTCGGCCCGACCAACGCGAAGGTGACCAAGGACAAGAAATACCCCGGGGCCGGCCTCGAGCACACCGTGTGGGAGGAGGGCATGCGGGTCGTGCGCGACGTGGTCGGCACGCCGATCCGCCCCGCAGACCTCGAGATCGGCGACCTGCTGAACGCCGAGCCGGAGATCATCTTCGCCGTCGACGAGGACGGCCATCATGTGCTCGAGGGCGTGCCTCTGCAGATCGCGAAGTCCAAGGGGGCCGTGGTCCTGGTCCGGATGGAGCCCGAGGAGAACAAGCCCGCCAAGGGCCGTGAGAACTGGGCCGTCGACGGCATCCTCTGCTACTCCAAGATCTGCACGCACGTGGGATGCCCCATCTCCCTCAACGAGCGGAAGACCCACCACATGCTCTGTCCGTGCCACCAGTCGACGTTCGATCTGGCAGACGCCGCAAAGGTCGTCTTCGGCCCGGCCGCTCGCGCGCTCCCGCAGCTGCCGCTTATGGTGGATGACGAGGGGTATCTCGTAGCCCAGAGCGACTTCCGCGAACCGGTCGGACCCAGCTACTGGGAGCGCGACTCCCAGGCCAGCACGAGCGAATGAGTAGCCCATCATGAGCATCGACACCAGCAAGGTCGCCACCACCAACTCGACCGCGGCCACGGCATCCAAGCCGAGCAAGATCGGTGCGGTCGCCACCTGGGCCGACGACCGGCTCGGGCTGGCCACGATGGCCAAGAAGAACCTGCGCAAGGTCTTCCCGGACCACTGGTCGTTCATGCTGGGCGAGATCGCGCTGTGGAGCTTTGTCGTCCTGCTGCTCAGCGGTGTCTTCCTCACGCTCTGGTTCAACCCGAGCATGGGCGAGGTGACCTACGAAGGCAGCTACGCCCAGCTGCGCGGCATCGAGATGTCGGAGGCCTTCGCCTCGACGCTGCGGCTGTCGTTCGACGTCCGCGGCGGCCTGCTGATGCGGCAGATCCACCACTGGTCGGCGATGTTGTTCATCGCCGCGATGATGATCCACCTGCTGCGGGTCTTCTTCACCGGCGCGCACCGCAAGCCGCGTGAGCTCAACTGGGCGATCGGCGCGCTGCTGCTGCTCCTCGGCACGCTCGAGGGTTTCACCGGCTACTCGCTCCCGGACGACCTGCTCTCAGGCACCGGGATCCGCGCAGCGGACGGCTTCCTGAAGTCCCAGCCGATCGTCGGCACCTACATGTCCTTCCTGCTCTTCGGAGGGGAGTTCCCGGGCGACCAGATCATCCCGCGACTGTTCACCATCCACATCCTGCTGATCCCGGGCCTGCTCCTGGCGTTGATCACCGCCCACATGCTGCTGCTCGTCTACCACAAGCACACGCAGTGGCCCGGGCCCGGCCGCACCGAGCAGAACGTCGTCGGCTTCCCCATGCTGCCGGTGTACGCCGCCAAGGCCGGCGGGTTCTTCTTCATCGTCTTCGGCGTCACTGCCCTGATGGGTGGCCTGCTGACCATCAACCCGGTGTGGAAGTTCGGGCCCTATGACCCGTCCAAGGTGACCGCGGGCTCCCAGCCCGACTGGTACATGGGTTGGCCGGACGGCGCGCTGCGGATCATGCCCAACTGGGAGACCCACATCTGGGGCCACACGCTCTCCTGGAACGTGCTGCTCCCGATCATCGTGCTCCCGATGCTGATGTTCACGATCCTGCTGATGCTGCCGTTCATCGAGGCCTGGATCACCGGTGACAAGCGCGACCACCACCTGCTGCAGCGGCCGCGCGACGCTCCGACCCGCACGGCCACGATGGTCGCGCTGATGACGATGTACGGCCTGTTCTGGGCCGCCGGCGGCAACGACATCATCGCGATCCAGCTGCACCTGTCGATCAACCAGATCACGTACTTCATGCGTGCCGCTGTGTTCATCGGTCCGGTGATCGCGTTCATGATCACCCGCCGCTGGTGCATCTCGTTGCAGCGCAAGGACAACCAGGATCTGCTGCACGGCTACGAGACGGGCATCATCATGCGCTCCCCGGAGGGCGGCTACTCCGAGCGCCACCTGCCGCTGTCACCTGCGCGGGCCTACTCGCTCGCCTCCCGCGATCGCGACCCGGAAGTCTCAGCCGAGCTGGAGAGTGGCCCGGACGCCAACGGGGTCGAGCCCCAGGGTGGCATCGCCGCCCAGCTGGCCGCCATCCGGCACCGGCTGCGCACGCTGATGTACGCCGACAACGTGCAGAAGCCGACTACGGCCGACCTCGAGGAGGGCCACCACCACGCCGAGCACGAGCACGAGCTCCAGGCGCCGATGGAGGGCCACGCCGCCGACGGTCACCAGTTCGACGGCCACCACGCGGTCGAGGGCGAGAAGCTGCGCGCCGACGACTGACCCGCCCTGCACCTACCTGAGATTCTGGGTAATGGTCTGAGCCGAATCGGACATCTTCTTCATCAGGTTCGACAGTGTCTGCATGAGCCTGGAGAGTCGGTCCATAGCCATCTGCAAGCGGAGCGATTCCATCTCGCCCATTTCGCTCATCGAGTCCAACTTGCTTTGCATGGCCTCCCTTGCGGCCTCGAGTTGATGCCGCGAGATCAAGGGTGCGTCAACGAGTGACAACCCGGCGAGTCTCACCCGTGCAGGGGACTCCGGATCCGGGATGGCGACCTCGACCCGTTCATACGCACTCGCACCACCAAGACCGTGTGGTGAGAACTCCAGCTCCCTACCCTCGGCACCTGCCACTGCTGCTGCGGCGACGTCGCGATTGATCTTGGCAAGCAGCTCTCTCTGATGCTGCTTCGCCGCAGTGACGGCCCGGACGCCTGCCATGATGGCCCGAACATCCTCTCGGGCGCTGTTGGCCGCCTCCATCATCGTGACGATGGCGACCGCCTCCACGTCAGAGTCCTCTATGCGTTCCTCGGACCGCTTCTTCGGGGGCATGGGGACACCTCACCGTGACCGCACCAGCAGGTCAATGCCTGTGCACGCCCTCGCGTCCTTGGATCGTCGATGGCGCCGAGGACCGGCTGGCGGCGCTGCTTCGGTCGCCCGATGGGTACATGTCGAGGTGCCAGCTCGACAGCTGGTACCTGGATGATCGTGGTGCCGTCGACAACGACAAGGTGTTCGCCGACCCCAGCGGCGGGTTCATCCCGTTCGTGGAGATCACCGCCCCGGAGAACCTCCAAGACGAAGCCGAAACCTTCGGGGCCTACCGCATCGAACCGTCGTTCTTGTTGAGGTGCCAGCGCAAAGCCCCGGGCCAATGGGAGGCCGATTGCCTCGCTGCGGGCTTCGGCGCCCGTCACGTCGGTGACCACGATGCGCGCGATTGGTTCGGGGCCGGACACGAACCACGCCGACAGCCGCCAGTCCCCGGGGGGACTGCACTTCACGGTGTACGCAGCCGACGGAACCGTCCTTGCTGAGTTCGACGAGGGCACCTGAGGTCGGCACTGATGGTGACATCACGTCAGAGGGATCGGTGGTTGAGCCCGGAGGAGCGCCAGCGACGACGGTGTCGAAACCTCCGCAGGGAAGGCTGGGAGCCGACCCTTCGGGACCCATCTCGACAAGCTCGATGAGCGGTCCCTTGCGTCCCAGCCCCGGGTTGCGCGGTTTCGACACGCTCGCTGCGCTCGCGGCTCAACCACCACCGAGCCCATCCGATCAGCTGAGCGCTGAGCCCTGCTTGTACTCGTCCCACGGAATGTTCCAGTCACCGAAGCCGTTGGTCGCCTCCATGCCGCGGTCGCTGCCGGTGTAGTCGACGACATCGCCACGCAGCGTCATGTGGTAGAGCCAGTCGGCGTTGGCGGTGCTCATGCCGGTGCAGCCGTGCGAGACGTTGGCGTGGCCCTGGGAGCCGACCGACCACGGGGCGGCGTGGACGAACTCGCCGGAGTAGGTCACCCGCATCGCCCACTGGACGTTGTCGATGTTGTAGCCGTCCGCGCTGTCGTTGGGGATGCCGACGGTCTCGGAGTCCATCCGCTTGGCGTCGTACTTCTCGATGATGACCTTGATCCCGGAGCGGGTGGTGAACTTCGGCTGCTCGCCGGTGGTGATCGGGATCGTCCGCAGCAGCTTGCCGTTGGAGAACACCTTCATCTGGTGGGTGTTCATGTCCACCTTGTAGATGTGAGCGTCGCCGACGGTGAAGTTGACCTCGCGATCCTCCTGGCCGTAGATGCCGTTGCCCGCGTCGACACCGTTGATGTCGAGGTCGACGTCGACCGTGGTGCCGGCCTTCCAGTACTTCTTCGGGCGGTAGTGCACCTCGGTGTCACTGATCCAGTGCCAGGTGCCCGGCTGCTCAGGCGCCGTGGTCACCGTCATGTGCTTCTCGATCGAGGCCGGGTCGGTGACCGGGACGTCGAAGGTCACGATCACCGGCATACCGACGCCGACGGTCTCGCCGGGCAGCGGTGCCACCGACGGGTAGGTCTGCTGGTCCAGGGAGAGGTCCTGCGTGGTGAACTTCTGCCGCTTGGTGACGAGCTCGCCGTCGTCGCCGCGGACGCTGGCCTTGACCGTGTACGTCGTGCCGGGCTCGAGCCGGTCTTCGGCCTTCCACTTGCTGCCATCGCCGGCGATCGCGCCGGTGAGGGCACCGACCTCGCCGGAGCCTAGGACGTCAACGGTGCTGAGCCGACCGTCACGGGCGCTCACGGTGAGCACGGTGTCGACCGGCACGTCGGTCTTGCTGTTGACGTTGGTGCTCACCGAGCCCGCCGGCGGACCGTCCTCGGAGTCCGAGGAGTCATCGGAGCCGTCGGAGCCCGTCTCGGCACCCGTGGTGTCGCCTGCGGAGTCGCCGATGCCGGGCAGGTCAGGGCCGTTGTCGCAGGCGCTGAGCATCGAGGCTCCGAGCAGCAGGGCGGCGAGGCCCACAAGGCCACGGACGCGGTGCCGGCGTGATGACATGCTGGACTCCAAAAGCTCCCACGACGTGTCCCGGACCGAGCGGTCCAGACCCCTCAAGGCTAGCCGCTGGCCACCACAACCCACGAAACCACGCATGCCCGCTAGGACGGCGCCCGCGGGCCGAAAGTTGCTCCGGAGCCGTCCTAGTGAGCGTGTTCGCCGCGGTAGAACTCGTAGATCCAGCCCACCAGCGCCAGCGCGCCGAGCACTCCGCCGATGATGAACATCCACCACGCGCCGACGGCGATGCCGAATACGCACGTGCCGAGCGCGAGCGCGGTCCAGAGCGGCCACCACGAGTACGGCGGGAAAAAGCCCAGCTCTCCCGCGCCGTCCGCGATCTCGGCGTCCTTGCGGTCCTCGGGACGCGGATCCATCTGCTTGGCGTGGAACCCGAGGTAGACGGTCACCATCAGCGTCAACAGCGTGGTCATCGCCAGCGCTGACGTGCCTGTCCAGTCACCACCTTGCGTACTGGCCTCGGTGACCAGCCAGTACGCCGGGGTCGTCAGCACCAGGAATACGGTGCAGGCGCCGAAGATCCAGGCCTCAGCCTTCATCGGTCCTGGCCCTCCCCGTCCTCGGTCCGCTCCTCGATCAGCTCCTCGCGACCCTCCATCTCGGGGGCGTCTGCCAACCGTCCCTCAGCGGCCGCCTCGTTTTCCTCGAGCTCGATTGCAGCGATCTCCGGGTGGTGCAGGTCGAAGGCCGGCGCCTCTGAGCGGATCCGCGGGATGGTCACGAAGTTGTGCCGAGGCGGCGGGCAGCTGGTGGCCCACTCGAGCGATCGGCCCCAGCCCCAAGGGTCGTCCACCTCGACCAAGGGCCCCTTGCGCGAGATCCAGACGTTGTAGAGGAAGGGCAGCGTCGAGGCACCGAGCAGGAACGCGCCGATCGTCGAGACCTGGTTGAGCGTGGTGAACCCGTCATTGGGCAGGTAGTCGGCGATCCGGCGCGACATCCCCTCGACGCCGACCCAGTGCTGGACGAGGAACGTCGTGTGGAAGCCCACGAAGAGCAGCCAGAAGTGGACCTTGCCGAGCCGCTCATCGAGCATCCTGCCGGTGATCTTGGGCCACCAGAAGTAGAAGCCCGCGAACATCGCGAACACGACGGTGCCGAAGACCACGTAGTGGAAGTGCGCAACGACGAAGTAGGAGTCGGACACGTGGAAGTCCAGCGGCGGGCTGGCCAGGATGATGCCGGTCAGGCCGCCGAACAAGAATGTCGTGAGGAAGCCGATCGACCACAGCATCGGGGTGTCGAAGGACAGAGATCCCCCCACATCGTCCCGATCCAGTTGAAGAACTTCACACCTGTCGGTACGGCGATCAGGAAGGTCATGCCGGAGAAGAACGGCAGGTTCACGGCCCCGGTGACGAACATGTGGTGCGCCCAGACTGCTACCGAGAGGATGGCAATGCCCAGCGTGGCACCCACCAAGCCGACGTAGCCGAAGATCGGCTTGCGGCTGAACACCGGCAGGATCTCGGTCACGATGCCGAAGAACGGCAGCGCGATGATGTAGACCTCCGGATGGCCGAAGAACCAGAACAGGTGCTGCCACAGGATGGCGCCGCCGTGCGCGGTGTCGTAGACGTTGCCGCCGAGCTGGCGATCGGCCTCGAGCATCAGCAGTGCCCCGGCCAGGACCGGGAACGCGATCAGCACCAGCAGGCTGGTCACCATCGTGTTCCACACGAAGATCGGCATCCGGAACATCGTCATGCCGGGCGCCCGCATGCAGATGATCGTCGTGATGAAGTTGACCGCGCCGAGGATGGTGCCGAGACCGGCCATCCACAGGCCCATGACCCAGAGGTCGCCGCCGACACCGGGCGAGCGGACCACGTCGGACAGCGGTGTGTAGGCGAACCAGCCGAAGTCGGCCGCGCCGGTCGGGGTCAGGAACCCTGAGCCTGCGATCAGGCCACCAATGAGGAACAGCCAGTAGCTGAACATGTTCAACCGCGGGAATGCGACGTCCGGCGACCCGATCTGCAGGGGCATGATCGCGTTGCCGAAGCCGAAGAACAGCGGGGTCGCGAACAGCAGCAGCATGATCGTGCCGTGCATCGTGAACAGCTGGTTGTAGAGCTCTTCGTTGACCACCTGCTGGCCGGGGTAGGCGAGCTCGGAACGCATCAGCATCGCCATCACGCCGGCGGCCAGGAACCAGCAGAACGACGTGACGAGGTAGAGGTTGCCGATCACCTTGTGATCGGTGGTGGTCAGGACCCGGACGACCTGCTGGCCCAGCTGTCGGCGGGGCGGAACGACGGTGGTGGGGCGGGAAGCGGTGGCAGTCATTCGGACTCTCCGTCGGACTCGAGCCCGTCCTGGG
Source organism: uncultured Actinomycetota bacterium (assembly GCA_963817125.1). Classification (GTDB taxonomy): domain Bacteria; phylum Actinomycetota; class Actinomycetes; order Propionibacteriales; family Nocardioidaceae; genus Nocardioides. The sequence continues at coordinate 818,036 of CAWFNB010000009.1, read as the reverse complement.
TGTAGGCGCCCTGACCGCCGAGCAACGGCAGGTCAGAGGTCAGCCCGGCGTCTTCGAGCTCCTCGAGGTGCGCCTCGTAGTCCTCGCGGCTGACGACGTGCACGGTGAACAGCATCCGGGAGTGGTAGACCCCGCAGAGCTCGTAGCAACGCCCGGTGTAGGTGTCGATCTTTGTCGGCTTGATGACGTAGTGGTTGACCCGGCCCGGGACGACGTCCATCCGCATGAGGAAGTCGGGCACGCCGAAGTCGTGGATGACGTCGGGGCTGTGCAGGTTGAACCGGGTCGTCTCGTTGACGGGGAGGTAGAGGTCAGGGATGTAGGAGCCGGTGCCGCCGTCGTGGACGTATGAGTCGTAGGCGAACCTGTCGTCGGTCCGGTCGTCGTCGGCGGAGTCGTCCGGGTCGCCGATGCCGTAGTTGAACGTCCACGACCACTGCTGGCCGGTGACCTCGATGATGTTGTCGGGCGGGGTCTCGTCCTCGAGCACGATGTTCTGGGTGCTCACGGTTTTCGCGAAGAACACGACCACCATGACGACCGGGGCGATCGTGTAGAAGATCTCGAGCGGCAGGTTGTATCGCGTCTGGATGGGGATCTCGTCGTCGCTGCGCCGCCGGTAGCGGATCACGACATAGAAGATCAGGCCCCACACCACGACGCCGGTGGCCAACGCCGCGATCCAGGCGCCCTGCCACAGGCTCAAGACGTGCTCACCCTGCGTGGACCCCGGATCGGGCATCGCGAGCCGCTTGCCCTCCTCGGAGCAACCGCTTGCCAGGAGTGCCACCCCGACGAGTGGTACGGCCCAACGCGCGACGCGCTGCAGACCCACGGAAGAGCCCCTCTCGACCATCACCTCGGACACTGCTGACCCTAACCCAACCGCGCGCCGCCGAAGGCCCCGGGTCAGGGGTTCTGGCATCAACATTTCGAGGGGATGGCCGGGGAGATAGTTTGCCAGCGTGGTCGGCGGATATCTGGACACCGCATCCTCCGAGCCGCTGCACCCCGCGGCCCGGCAGGCGATGCTCGCCGCGCTCGACCAGGGGTACGCCGACCCGCGTCGGCTGCACGGGCCCGCACGCAACGCCCGGCTCATCCTCGACAACGCCCGGGACGTGGTGGCCGAGGCCCTCGGTGTACGCCGCGACGAGGTGTCCTTCACCTCCTCGGGGACCGATGCTGTGCACCGGGGGCTGCTCGGCCTCGCCCGCCCGGGGGCGGCGGTCGCCCACTCGGCGGTCGAGCACTCGGCGGTGCTCCACGGGTTGGCCTGGCGGCCCGACGTGCAGGCGCGGCCGGTGCGGGTGGACCGGCAGGGCCGCGTCGACCCCAGCGACCTCGGGTCCCCCGACGTGGTGGCGCTGCAGTCGGCCAACCACGAGGTCGGCACCGTGCAGCCGGTGGCCGAGGTGATCGCGGCGAGCGGCGCACCCCTGTTCATGGACGCCTGCGCCTCGATGGGCCGGCTCCCGTTGCCGGAGGGCTGGTCGGTGGCCGCCGGCTCGGCCCACAAGTGGGGCGGCCCGGCCGGCGTCGGCGTGCTGCTGGTGCGCAAGGGCTCGCGCTGGCGCAACCCGTTCCCCGACGACGACCGGGTCGACGAGCGGGTCTCCGGCTTCGAGAACGTCCCCGCGATCCTGGGTGCCGCGGCGGCGCTCCAGGCGGTGGTCGCCGAGCGCGACGAGGTCAACGCCCGCCAGCACGCGCTGGTCGACCGGATCCGGGCCGGGGTCGCCGAGGTCCCGGACTCCGAGGTGGTCGGCCACCCGGTCGAGCGGCTCCCTCACCTGGTCACGTTCTCGTTCCTGTACGTCGACGGCGAGGCGATCGTGGACGCGCTCAACCGGCGTGGTTTCCAGGTCGCCAGCGGCTCGGCCTGCACCGCCTCCAGCCTCGAGCCGAGCCACGTGCTGGCCGCGATGGGCGCGCTCACGCACGGCAACGTGCGGGTGTCGCTGACACGGGAGGCGGACGAGGCTGAAGTCGAGGCGTTCCTCGACGTCCTCCCCGGCGTCGTGGCCGACATCCGGCGGGACGCCGGAGTCTGATGGACGCCGACCTGGAGCTCGACTGCCGCGGGATGCTGTGCCCGCTGCCGGTCATCGAGCTGGGCAAGCGGATCGGCGACGTCGACGTCGGCCAGGTGGTCGCGGTCGCCTCGACCGACGCGGCCGCGGCCCACGACATCTCGGCCTGGTGCCGGATGCGGGAGCAGGAGTACCTCGGGGAGGACGTCGCCGCGGACGGCGTCCCGCGCTACCTCGTGCGGCGGCTCGGCTGAGTCATCGGATCAGGTGGGGGCGGACCGCCTCGGCGGCGTCGCCGCCGTACGACTTGTCCAGTCGGCCGAGGAACTCGTCGGCGGTGAAGGTGTAGTCCTGCGGGCCGATCGTCTCCACGACGTACGCCGCGAGCACGCAGCCCACCTCGGCGGCGTGCTCGAGACTCAGCCCCCAGGCGAGGGCAGCCAGAAAGCCGGCGCGGAACGCGTCGCCCACCCCGGTCGGCTCGACTGCGGTCACCTCGGCCGCGGCGGGTCGCTCGATGGGCGCCTCGCCGCGGCGCAGCACGAGCACGCCGTCCTTGCCGAGCGTGGTGACCTGGATGTCGACGCGCGAGAGGATCTCCTCGCCCGACCAGCCGGTCTTCTGCTCGATCATCGCCGCCTCGTACTCGTTGGAGAACAAGTACGCGGCGCCGTCGATCAGGTTGCGGATCAGCTCACCCTCGCCGAAGGCCAGCTGCTGGCTCGGGTCGGCGATGAACGGGTAGCCACGCGTGCGGCACTCGTCGGTGTGCCGGAGCATGCCGTCGGGGTCGTCGGCGCCGATGAGCACGTACGACGGCGCGCCGACCTTGGCGACGATCGGGGCCAGCTCGACCAGGCGGGCCTCGCTCATCGCACCGGGGTAGAAGGAGGCGAACTGCGCTCCGGTCGAGTCGGTGGTGCAGACGAACCGCGCGGTGTGGTGGGCGTCGGAGATGCGCACGTGGTCGCAGTCCACGCCGTGCCTCTCCAGCCACGAGCGGTAGTCGGCGAAGTCGTCGCCGGCCGCACCGACCAGCACCGGTCGCAGCCCGAGCCGGCCCAGGCCGAAGCACATGTTGGCGGCGACGCCGCCGCGCCGGATCTCGAGGTCATCGACGAGGAAGGAGACCGAGAGCTTGTGCAGCTGCTCGACGACCAAGGAGTCCTCGAACCTCCCGCCGAAGGTCATCAGGTGGTCGGTGGCGATGGATCCGGCGATCAACAGAGAGCCAGGGGTGTCAGGCACGGGAGGCAACACTACTGGCGCGTAGGCGTAGGAGTACTAATCAGTAGTCACTAGCGTCGAGCGCGTGACGGCCTACCACGACCTGGACAGCGCCCAGGCCATGCATGAGGACGCCGCGGTGGTCGGACAACGGCTGCCGCTGCTTGCTCACCGGCTGGGCTATGCCGATCTCTACACCAGCTACCCGCGCGACCTGCCCAAGCAGGAGATCGAGGTCACTGAGGCGGCGCAGCGGATCGCGAACGCGCTGCACCTCCACCTCGACTGAGGCGTCTCGGGAAAGGGAAAGCCCCCGCCGTGGCGGGGGCTTTCTTCTCTGGTCTGGGGTGGGTCAGTGGAACGAGTCGCCGCACGCGCAGGAACCGGTGGCGTTGGGGTTGTCGATGGTGAACCCCTGCTTCTCGATGCTGTCGACGAAGTCGATCATCGCGCCGCTCAGGTAGGGCACGCTCATGCGGTCCACGACCACGGCCACGCCGTCGAAGTCGGTCACGACGTCACCGTCGAGGCTGCGCTCGTCGAAGAAGAGCTGGTAACGGAGCCCCGAGCACCCACCGGGCTGCACGGAGATGCGCAGCGCGAGGTCGTCGCGGCCCTCCTGCTGGAGGAGGCTCTTCACCTTGCCAGCCGCGACCGGACTCAGGTTGATGCTGTCCGTGCGGCGCTCGGTCTCAAGCGGCGTCTCAAGCTGCTCGGTCATGTGGTCAGGCTCCAAGGTCTGTCGCGGGGTCTGTCGTGGGGTCTTACCGGCTCCAAGTCTCGCACACGAGGGGATATTCCCCGGCTTCACCGGGACCAGGTGCGGGCCACCCGGCCGGCCAGCTCGGCCAGAGCAGCTGCGGGGTCGTCGAACGCGCGCTCCTTCCCGACGAGCTCGACGAGGGAGTACGCCGACTCGATGCCCAGCGCCCGCATCTCCCGGGAGCCGACCAGCACCTGCCCGGCGACCACGACGCACGGCCGCAGGGCCTGCTCGGCGACGGCGGCCACGCCGTGCGGCACCTTGCCGGCCCGGCTGGAGAAGTCGAAGGCGCCCTCACCGGTGACCACCAGGTCGGCGGCCCCTGCCCGGTCGGCCAGGCCCACGGCCTCGGCTACGAGGGCGACACCCGGCTCGCGGGTGGCGCCGAGCGCCAGCAGCGCGTAGCCGAGCCCGCCGGCCGCGCCGGCGCCGGGCGACAGGGCCAGCCGACGGTCGAGCGCGGCGGCGTACTGCTCCAGCCAGCCGTCGACGAGCGGCAGCCGCTCCTCGGGGATCCCCTTCTGCGGCCCGAAGGTCTTCGTGGCGCCGAACAGCCCGGTGAGCGGGTTGTCCACGTCGCTGGCCGCGACCAGCGTGACGCCGCGGACCCGCTCCCGGGCCGCGCTGGCGTCGACGGAGGCCACGCCGTCGAGGCCCGCCCCGCCGCGGTCCAGTGGCACGCCCGCGGTGGCGCCGAGCGCGGCCAGCATCCCGGCCCCACCGTCGTTGCTGCCGCTGCCACCCAGCCCGACCACGATCCTCGTCGCTCCCGCACCGACGGCGGCCGCGACCAGCTCGCCCACGCCGTACGTCGTGGCCGCCTCGGCGCCCTCCCCGGCGGTCAGGTGCAGCCCGCAGGCCTGCGCGCTCTCCACGTACGCCGTGTCGCCGGCCACCAGGACGGTCGCGGGCGTCGGTGCGCCATGGGGCCCGCTGACCGTGACCGCCAGCAGCTCCCCGCCGAGAGCCTCGTGGAGCACATCCACGAAGCCCGGCCCGCCGTCGGACATCGGGGCCAGGTCGAGGTCGTCGTCGGGCGCGACAGCATGCCAACCGGAGGCGATCGCGTCGGCGGCCTCCACAGCACTGAGGGTGCCCGCGAACTTGTCCGGGGCGACGAGGACCCGCATGTCAGCCGCCGGGCGTCAGGGTGGTGCGATGGCCGACCTCGGCACCGTCGGACGGCTCGAGCACCGTGTCGAGGGACCACCACTCGCAGGAGGCGGCACCGGCATCGACGTCCACGACGAGGAAGCCGTGGCTGTCGGTGTCTGCCCAGTGCAGGTCCGGGAACGTCTCGACCAGGTGGGCGACGATCGGCAGCGACTCGACGTTCTTGGTCCACCCCCGCTTGTCCCCGAGGTTCTGGGAGGTGATCGACGACGTCGTCCACTCGTGGGCCACGATCCGCCCACCCGACTCGAGGTCGGCGTCCACGGCCACGTGCACGTCACCGCTGAGCACGACCACCTCGGAGGTGGACTCGCCCATCTCGGCGTAGAGCCAGTCCCGCTCGGCGGGGAAGCTGTCCCACCGGTCGTGGTAGGGCCGTGGCTCGGTCGGGTGCCGCAGCTTGAGCGTGCGCAGCGCGTCCGCGACATCGTCCGGCAGGTCCTCGCGATGGATGCTCGAGAGCATCGAGGGGCAGGCCACGAAGGTCCACGTGCACGGCGACTCGCGCAGTGCCTCCTCGACCCAGCGGCGCTGGTCGGGGCCGAGGGCGCTGCGTCGCTCGGGCGGTACGTCGCGACCGTCGCGGTGCAGTCGGGTCTCGAGCAGCACGAACCGCACCAGGTCACCGACGGAGAACGTGCGCGAGAGCGGCTCGCCACGGCTGGGGCGGACCGCGCTGGGCGTCCAGTACTCCCAGGCCCGCAGCGCGCCGTCGACCCGTTCGGCCCAAGGGCCGTCCGCGTCCTCGCGGTGGTCCTCCGAGCCTCCCGACCAGGCGTTGTCGGCGAGCTCGTGGTCGTCCAGCGTCTGCCAGACCGCGTGTCGCGCGTGCAGGGCCAGCAGGTCCGGATCAGAGCGGTACTGGCGGTAGCGCGTCATGTAGTCGTCGAAGGTCAGGCACTCGTGGAACGGCTCGAACGGGCGCCCGATGTCAGCGCTCGGGGTCTGGGTGCCGCGCGGCACCTGACCCGCCTCGTAGATGTAGTCGCCGAGGTGCAGCACGAAGTGCAGGTCGTCACGTGCCGCGACCGCCTTGTAGGTGTTGAAGAAGCCGGCGTTGTACTTCGCGCAGGAGACCACGGCGAAACGGAGCGGCACTCCGTCCGGCGGCAGGGTCCGGAAGCTCCCTCCCGCCGTCGTCCCGTCGGCGGCGACGAAGGAGTAGTCGTGGCGGACATCCGGCTCGAGGCCACCCACGACCGCGCGGAAGACATGCTCGTGCCCGGGCTCCTGACCGACCTCGACGGCGGCCACCACCCGATCGCCGGCTCGCACGGTGAGCTGCAGCGGCCCCTGGCCGTCGTAGTGCGTCCAGAGGCGGACCGAGCTGCGTGTGACCTCGCCGCTGGCCACGCCGTGGTCGAAGTCGGGCACGCCGCTAAGTTAGCCGACGATGAGCGCTGAGACCGGTCCCGGCGACTGGGTGATCCGGCCGATGAACGACGGCGACGTCCCGGTCGCGGAGCGGCTGAGCGCCGAGGGGTTCTACGAGCTCGACGTGCGGACGCACCGTCCTGGGCTGCCGCTGCCCGAGCTGCGGTCGGCGTCTCGGAGCTCGGTCTGGATCGAGCGGACCGCGCACTTCCTCGAGACCGACCCCGGCGGATGCTGGGTCGCCGAGGACGACGCCGGGATGGCCGGGTTCGCCACGTCGTTCACACGTGAGCTGATGTGGTGCCTCGCGACTTTCGCGGTGCGGCCGCGGCTGCAGGCCCGCGGCCTCGGGCGGGTGCTGCTCGCTGCCGCGACCCATCACGGCCGCGGCTGCCTGCGCGGGATGCTCTCGGCGTCGAACGACCCCAAGGCCGTCCGTCTCTACTGGGGCGCCGGGTTCTCGCTGCACCCGCAGATGTTCATGACCGGCACCGTTGACCGGACGACGATTCCGCTGGTGGAGAAGGTGCGGGAGGGATCGGCATCCGACATCGAGCTGATGGACTCCCTCGACCGCCGGACTCGCGGCGCCGCGCACGGACCCGACCACAGTCTGATGCTGTCCTGGTGGCGGCTGCTGGTCTCCGACACCAGCACCGGGTCCGGCTACGTCTACACCTCCGGCCAGCGGGTCGAGCTGCTCGCCGCAAGCAACCGGCGGACCGCAGCACGGCTGCTCTGGGCGGTGCTGGCGGACGCCGAGGGACAGGTGCTGGTGCCGCACCTGACGGCGGCGAACCCGTGGGCGGTCGACATCGGCCTCGCCGCGCGCCTGGAGCTGCACCAGGAGGGCTACCTCGCCCTGCGCGGGATGAAACCGCCGGCACCGTACGTTCACAATGGTGCCCTGTTGTAGCGCGAATAGGATCGAGCCATGACCACTGTCGACCTGCCGCTGCTCCCCCTCGGCCGGGGTGTCGACCTCGGCTCCGAGCGCGGCGTCGAGTGCCCGGGTGACCTGCCGGCAGCGTCCGACCCCGATCTGGTGGCCCGGGCCCGGGCGGCCAAGGAGGCGCTGGGCTCGCGGGTGTTCGTGCTGGGCCACCACTACCAGCGCGACGAGGTCATCGAGTTTGCCGACATCACCGGCGACTCGTTCAAGCTGGCGAGCGAGGCTGCGGCCCGGCCCGAGGCCGAGTTCATCGTGTTCTGCGGTGTGCACTTCATGGCCGAGTCGGCAGACATCCTGACCGCGCCGGAGCAGAAGGTGATCCTGCCCGACCTCGCGGCCGGCTGCTCGATGGCCGACATGGCCCGGATCCGTCAGGTCGAGGACGCCTGGGAGGTCATGGAGGCGGCCGGGATCGCCCAGGACGTCGTTCCTGTGACATACATGAACTCCAGCGCCGACATCAAGGCGTTCTGCGGCCGCAACGGCGGCGCGGTCTGCACCTCCAGCAACGCCGAGACCGCGCTGGAGTGGGCTTTCGCCCAGAAGCCGGACGCCGTCGGTGGCGGCAAGGTGCTCTTCTTCCCCGACCAGCACCTGGGGCGCAACACGGCCGTCCTCAAGATGGGCCTGTCGCTCGACGACTGCGTGGTCTGGGACCCGCACCGCCCGCACGGTGGCTTGACGGTCGACCAGCTCCGCGGCGCCCGGATGATCCTCTGGAAGGGCCACTGCTCGGTGCACGGCCGCTTCTCCGCCGAGGTGGTCGACGAGCTGCGCGCCGCCATCCCCGGCATTCAGATCCTGGTGCACCCAGAGTGCAAGCACGAGGTGGTGCTCAAGGCCGACCTGGTCGGCTCGACCGAGTTCATCATCCAGACCATCGAGGCGGCGCCCGCAGGCTCCGCCTGGGCGATCGGCACCGAGCTCAACCTGGTGAAGCGACTGGCGGCCGCCCACCCGGACAAGCAGATCACCTTCCTCGACAAGACCGTCTGCTACTGCACCACGATGAACCGCATCGACCTGCCCCACTTCGTCTGGGCGATGGAGTCGCTGGTCAACGGGACCGTCGTCAACCAGATCGAGGTCGACGCCGAGACCGAGAAGTGGGCCAAGGTCGCCCTCGACCGGATGCTGGCCCTGCCGGGCAAGACGCACAGGGACTGAGCTGGCTCAGCTCAGTCAGGCAGCTCGAACCAGAACCGGGAGCCCCCGCTCGGGACCGGGTCGAAGCCGAGCGCGCCTCCGTGTCCCCCGACGATGCGCCGACAGGTGGACAGCCCGATGCCCACCCCTTCCGTGGGCTCGTCCAGGCGCGCCAGCGGCTCGAAGATGCGCTGTCGCTGTTCGACGGGTACGCCGGGGCCGTTGTCCGCGACCTCGATCCGGTGGGCGAGCCGCACCCGGCGCGCGGAGACCGTGATCGTGGGCGGACGATCGGGGCTGCGGTACTTCGCGGCGTTGCCCACGAGGTTCTGGAGCAGCGCGCGGAGCTGGGCCTGGTCACCGCTGACAACGGGCAGCGATCCGACCTCCAGAGTGACGTCGTCCAGATCGCTCTCGAGGTCCATGGCCACCTCGGCCATGACCTCGTTGAGGTTCACCCGTGCGGTCTTGAGCGAGCCGCCGAGCTTCGCGTACTCCAGGAGGTCATCGATCAGGACGGCCATCCGCGCTGCGCCCTTGACGGCCTTGTCGAGGAGGAAGAACTCCTCCTCCCCCGACTCCCCCTCCTCCAGCTGCTCGCGGATCAGGGCCAGGGACAGCGACAGTGTGGTCAGCGGCGTCTTGAGGTCGTGGCTGACCTGACCGGCGAACGACGACAGCCGCTCGTTCGAGTGCTCGAGCTCGACCTTGACCGCCTCGACCTCCGCGAGCGTGCGGCCCAGCTGCCTGGTGCGGATGATCAGCTCGAAGTTGTCGACCACGCGGTCCGCAAGGGTGCACAACGCCTGGGCCTGGACCGCCGGAAGCGTGCGCGGCTTGTCGTCGAGGATCGTCATCGTGCCGAGCATGGTTCCGGCCCGGGTCACGAGCCGGCAGGTGGCCATGAAGCGCACCCCGCCGAGCTCCTTGAGAATGCGCGGGTGCCCGGTGAACCGCGGGTCGGCCCGGACATCCGTGGTCACGACGAGCTGGTCTTGCTGCTCCAGTGGCACGGCGTACATGGACTGGTCCCGGGGCCGGGCCGCAGTGCTGGTTCCCACGGTGGCCAACGGGTGCACCCCGGTCTCGGTGACCACGTGGATGGCGCCCATGGGTGCCTGGCAGATGGCGGCGGCAAGCTCCAGGATCGGGGCAAGCTCCCGACGCCGGGGCTTGTCCCGCAGCACGTCCCAGGACGTGACGCCGGCCCCACGCCGTTCGTCGACCTCGAGCACTCTCACCCGCTCAGGGTACGGGTGGGGGTATCTGCCCCGGGTCGATTTCGGACAGGTCGCCGGATGGCCCGTCTTCCCTGCTCAGAGCCCCGGTGCACCCCACAGGGCCAGCCAGCCCGACAGTTCGGGCTCGATGGGCAGCTCCTGGGCCAGGACGTCCCGCACCTGCAGCTCCAGCAGGTTGTCCCGCGCCTTCGGTCCGGTCGGCGCGAACGGGTAGAAGGTGCCCTTCTTGTACAGGTACACCAGACCCACCCGGCGCCCGGAACGGTCGGCGAACGGGATCAGCGAGCACAACAAGCCGGGGCCGAACCCCGCGCTCTCGAGCGTGGTGTTGACGGCGTGCAGGTCGGTGCAGAGCCCGGCCATGCCCTCAGGGTCGTCCGGGTCGCGGTGCACCTGCAACCAGGTGAACCCGAACGCGTCGTTGCTGGTCTGGACCTGCGGGGCGTCCGCCGCCCCGCGGAGCAACGCGACCATCTCGTCCTGGGCCTGGTGAAACCCGGCTCCGGTGGCGGCCCGGTAGCAGACCGATCCGTCGCCGGTCGGGGTCAGTCCGGCCGCGGTCTGCAGCGTGATCGCGGCGCTCGGCACCAGGAAGAGCGCGTCGAGGTTGGCACGCCTGGGCCGGGTGCGGCCCGTGATGGTCTCCCAGAGGCCCACTAGTGGTCTCTAGGCGCTGGGCCGGCTGAGCTCGGCCTGGATCCGGGCCAGCTGCTCGAGCCGCTGCTCCAGCGACGGGTGTGTCGAGGTCAGGGTCTTGAGCGAGACCCCGCTGATCGCCGGGGCGATGCACAGCGCGCTGGCGGCGCCGACCTGACGCAGGTCGCGCTGCGGGATCTGGTTGATGCCACCGGTGATCTTCTGCAGCGCGGACGCGAGGGCGTCCGGCCGCATGGTCAGGTAGGCGCCCGCCCGGTCGGCGGCGAGCTCGCGATAGCGCGAAAGGAGCCGCAGGAGGACGAAGCTGACGGCGTACACGGCCAGGCTGACCAGCAGCACGACCAGCCAGATCGGCAGTCCCCCGTTGTTGTCGCGACGACCGCCACCGAAGAACCCGAACGCACCGAACCGCGAGCCCTGGGTGAGCATGCCTGCGGCGATCCCGGCGCTGGAGGCGACCGTCATCACCAGCACGTCGCGGTGCGCCACGTGGGACAGCTCGTGAGCGAGGACGCCCTCGAGCTCCTCGGCGGTCAGCATCCCGAGGATGCCCGTGCTCACGCAGACCACGGCCCGCTCCGGCGACCGGCCGGTCGCGAACGCGTTGGGCACCGGGGTGTCGGCGACTCCGACCCGCGGCTTGGGCATGTCAGCCAGCGCGCAGAGGCGGTCGATGACGCCGTGCAGCTCCGGCGCCTCCTCCGGCGTCACCTCGCGGGCCCGCATCGCCCGCATCGCCACCTTGTCGGAGTTGGCCCACTGGTAGACGGCAACGCCGATCCCCACGATGCCAATCAGGATCCCGAGTCCCCCGCCGACGGCGTAGGCGAGCCCCACGACCAGGGCGACGAAGAGCGCACCGAGCAGGAACATCACCGTGGTCATGCGGACGGTGAGTCCAGCGTCACCGACGAACCGAGAGCGTGCCATGGCCCCAGTCTGTCGCGGCCCTCCAAGCCGGGCTCAGCCCGGGATCAGGCCGTCCTCGTTGAGCATCTGGCGCACCTCGTCGATCGTCGCGTCGGACGGCGGGAGGATCAGGTCGGACTCGTCGAGGCTGTCGGCCGGGTGGGCCACGCCCGCGGTGCGTACGCCGTCGAGCAGCGCGGTGAGCGCGGGGCTGAACGCGGACGTGTCGCCGGACTCGACGGCGGCCTCGAGCGTGGCGTCGAGCTCGTTGAGGCGGTCCAGCGCGTGGTCCGCGACGTCGTACTGACCCTCGCCCAGGATGCGAATGATCACGGCTGACCGTCCTTGCTGGCGTCCGAGACCGACTCCTGCTTCTCGGGCTCGTCGGCCAGGATCTCACCCGGATCGGGTGCGGCCTCGATGGCCTCCGGAGCCTGCGCGGCGCTGAGGCCCTTGAGCCGGGCGAGCTCGGCCTCGACGTCGGCCTGCGAGCTCATCGACTCCAGCTCCCGGGTGATGTCGTCGCCGCTGTTGATCGCGCTGGCGTCGTCGAGCGCGCCGGAGGCGATGAGCTCGTCGATGGCACCGGCCCGGGCCTGCATCTGTGCGGTCTTGTCCTCGGCCCGCTGGATCGCCAGCCCGACGTCACCCATCTCCTCGCCGATCCCCGACATCGCCTCGTTGATCCGCGTCTGGGCCTCGGCCGCGGTGTAGGTCGCCTTGATCGTCTCCTTGCGGGTCCGGAAGGACTCGACCTTGGCCTGGAGGCGCTGCTGGGCCAGCGTGAGCTTCTCCTCCTCGCCCAGCAGCTGCGCGTGCTGGGTCTTGAGGTCGGTGATCTGGGTGGCCAGCGCCGACTTGCGGGTGAGCGCCTCACGGGCGAGGTCCTCGCGGTTCATCTGCAGCGACTTCTCGGCCTGCGCCTGCAGCTTCGCCTCGGACTGCTGGAGCTGGGTGACCTGGAGCTCGACGCGCTTGCGGCTGGTCGCGACGTCCGCGACGCCACGGCGCACCTTCGAGAGCAGGTCGAGCTGCCGCTGGTAGCTGTAGTCGAGGGTCTCGCGTGGGTCCTCGGCGCGGTCGAGGGCCTTGTTGGCCTTCGACCGGAAGATCAGGCTGATCCGCTTCATCAGGCTCATGCGTCTTCGCGTCCCTCTCGGTGCAGTCGCTGGTCAGGTGCAGGTGACCTCACCCTACGGCGGTTCGGCAAGGCGCCGGTAGGCTCGGCGCTACCGCTCGTCCGAGACACACCCGAGGCTGAAGGCGCACGTGTTCCGTCGTACCAAGCAGGAGACCGCTCCTCCCGAGCTGACCCCCAAGCCGGGCGGCAAGGGGCGACCCACGCCCACCCGCAAGGAGGCCGAGGCCGCGCGCCTGGCCAAGGCCAAGGTGCCCCGCACCCGCCGTGAGCAGATGAAGGCGCAGCGCTCGACCAAGAGCGAGTCCAGCCAGAGGGTGCGCCAGGGGATGAAGGCCGGCGAGGAGAAGTACCTGCTGGCCCGCGACAAGGGCCCGGTGCGTCGCTTCATCCGGGACTTCGTGGACAGCCGGTTCAGCTTCATCGAGCTGCTCATCCCGCTGCTGGTCGTCACCATGGTGCTCGGCTACTCCGGCAACGCCGCGCTCGCGAGCTTCGGCAACGCACTGCTGTTCGGGTCGATCCTGCTGGTCATCCTGGACATGCTGATGCTGAGGTTCCGGCTGCGTCGACAGCTCGCGGCGCGGTTCCCCGAGGCTCCGACGAAGGGCACGACGTACTACGCGGTCACCCGGGCGATGCAGATGAAGTTCATGCGGCTGCCCAAGCCCCAGGTGAAGATCGGTCAGGAGCTCCCCGAGCACTACCGATGAGGTGCCCATGACGGCCCTCGGGATCCTGTTGGGTCTCCTCTCCGCGACGGTCTTCGGTGTCGCGGCCGTCGTTCAGGCCAAGGCCGTCCGGGGCTTCGAGTCGTCGCCCGACGGCTTGTGGGGGTTCGTCGTCCGCTCGGTTCGCGACCTCCGCACCATGCTGGTCGTCGCGGCCTACCTCGTGGGCTTCGTGCTGCACGCGGCCGCGATCTGGCTGCTGCCGCTCTACCTGGCCCAGGCGCTCGTCGCGATGTCGCTGCCGGTGACCGCGATCGCGTCGCACCGGGTGGAGGACCGCCTGCACCGGGCCGGCTGGCTGGCGATCGGTGTCGTGACGTGCGGGCTCGTCCTCCTGTCGCTCGGCGCCGGCGAGCCCGGCGAACCCGTCACCACGACCCCGTTCGTGGGCGCCCTGTGGGTCGGGGTGGCCGCGCTGGCCCTCGCCTCAGTGGCCGGACGACACCTTCCGGGCCCCCTGCTCGGCCTGCTGGCCGGCCTGGGGTACGCCGGTTCGGCCATCTCGGTGCGCGGGATCGGGACGCCGGTGGAGGCCCTGGTCGTGATCGCCGCGCTCGCCGTGCCGTCGTTCAGCCTGGTGGCGTTCTGGCTCTACTCGCTCGGCATGCATCGGGCCCCTGTGCCCACGACCACCGCGTCCCTGATCGTGGCCCAGACCTTCGTCCCGGCCGCGATCGGCGTCGCGCTGCTGGGCGACGGCGTACGGGACGGCTGGTGGCCGGCCGTGGCCCTCGGCCTGGTCTTCGCCACTGGAGGCGCCGCGGCGCTGGGCGTGCAGACCAAGAACCTAGAAGTCGCGGCTCTTCGGTGACTGGGTCTTCGCCGGATCTCGTTGGACGGCGTCCCCCAGGACCTCGTCGACCTTCTGCATGAGCGCTGCGTCCAGCTTCACCCCGGCGGCCTTCACGTTCTCGGTGACCTGCTCGGGCCGGCTGGCGCCGATGATCGCCGAGGAGACGTTGGGGTTCTGGAGCACCCACGCGACCGCCAGCTGGGCCATGCTCAGCCCGGCCTCGTCGGCGACCGGCCTCAGCTGCTGGATCCGCTCGAGGACGTCGTCCTGGAGCCAGCGCTTGATCATGTCGGAGCCGCCCTTGTCATCGGTGGCCCGCGATCCCTCCGGAGCCGCCTGACCCGGCTGGTACTTGCCGGTCAGCGCGCCCTGCGCGATCGGCGACCAGACGATCTGGCCGATGCCCAGCTCCTCGCAGGTCGGGACGACCTCGGCCTCGATCACCCGCCAGAGCATGTTGTACTGCGGCTGGTTGGAGACCAGCGAGATGTGCAGCTCGCGGGCCAGCTCGTGCGCGGCGCGGATCTCCTCTGCGCGCCATTCCGACACCCCGATGTAGAGCGCCTTGCCCGCGCGGACGACATCGGCGAAGGCCTCCATCGTCTCCTCGATCGGCGTCTCGTGGTCGTAGCGGTGCGCCTGGTAGAGGTCGACGTGGTCGGTCCCCAGCCGGCGCAGCGAGCCGTCGATCCCGGTGAGGATCCGCTTGCGCGACAACCCGTGGTCGTTGGGCCCGCCGGGGCTGGTCGGCCAGTAGACCTTCGTGAAGATCTCCAGCCCGTCGCGCCGCTCGCCCGCCAGCGCCTTGCCGAGCACGCTCTCGGCCCTGGTGTCGGCGTAGACGTCGGCGGTGTCGAAGGTCGTGATGCCCTCGTCGAGCGCCTGGCGCACGCACGCGAGTGCGGCGTCCTCTTCGACCTGACTGCCATGGGTGAGCCAGTTGCCGTACGAGATGGCCGAGATCTTCAGGCCGCTTGCACCGAGGTTGCGGGTCTCCATGCCTCGGACCCTAGTACCGCGACCGGTCCTGACTGACAGGATGGCGGCCGTGAGCAGTCCCGGTGCCGACGTGTCCGTGCGCGTCGCCTGGGCCGACGACGCCGCCGCCATCGCGACCGTGCAGCTGCGCACCTGGCCCAGCCTGTACGGCGACCTGGTGCCGCGCGAGGCCATCCCGTCCGGGCCCGAGGCGGAGGAGGCGGCCGCCGCAGCGTGGCGGCAGTCGCTGACCGTGCCGGGCGACGCGCGCAACCGGGTGCTGGTAGCGCTGGAGCGGAACCGGGTGTGCGGCTTCGCCATCACCGGACCGGCCGGCGACCCCGACTGCGACCCGGTCTCGGTTGCCGAGCTGCGAGAGCTCACCGTGGACCCCGGCGAGCGAGGCCGCGGCCACGGCTCGCGGCTGCTCCAGGCCGCCGCGGACACCATGAGCGCCGACCGGTTCACCCGGGCCGTGACCTGGGTGCCGGCCGGCGACGACGCGATGCGCGCCTTCCTCACCGACGCCGGGTGGGCGGCCGACACCGCACACCGCGAGCTCCAGGTCGACGACGCCGGCGACGTACGGATGAAGCAGGTCCGCCTGCACACCTCGCTGGCCCAGGGCGTGCCGTAGCGCGCAGAAAGCCCGCACCGCCTTGGCGGTGCGGGCCCTGCGGCCGCGCCGTTTCCGTCCGACGCGGACGGTTCCCCCTCGCGGTGCGGTCAGCTGACGCTGACGGCGCTCCAGGCGGCGGCAACGGTGTTGTACTGCGTGGACCCAGTGCCGAACAGGTCGCGTGCAGCGTTGAGCGTGGCGGTCCGGGCCTGCGCGTACGTCGTACCCGAGGTCATGTAGACCGTGAGTGCCCGGAACCAGATCCTCTGCGCCGCGTCCCGGCCAATGCCGGTCACCGTCGAGCCGTTGCAGGTCGGGGAGTTGTGGGCGGTCCCGTTGATCGTCTTGGCGCCCGAGCCCTCGGCCAGCAGGTAGAAGAAGTGGTTGCCGACCCCCGACGAGTAGTGCACGTCGAGGTTCTTGGTGTTGGTGCTCCAGCAGTTCGGTGACGAGCCGTCCGCGATCGGGTTGTCCATGCGGCGGAACCCGACGTGGTTCTTGATGTCGAACTCCTCGCCGATCAGGTAGTCGCCGGAGTCGTTGGCGTTGGCGGCGTAGAACTCCACCATGGTGCCGAAGATGTCCGAGGTCGCCTCGTTGAGGCCACCCGACTCGCCGGAGTAGGTCAGCGCGGCGGTGTTCTCGGTGACGCCGTGCGACATCTCGTGGCCGGCCACGTCGAGCGAGACGAGCGGGCCGTAGTTGACGCCGTCACCGTCGCCGTACGTCATCTTGGTGCCGTCCCAGAAGGCGTTGACGTAGTTGCTGCCGTAGTGGGTGCGGTTGTAGGACCCGGTGCCGTTGCCGAAGATGCCGTTGCGGCCGTGCACCAGGAGGAAGTAGTCCCAGGTGACGTTGGTGCCGTACTGCGCGTCGACGCCGGCCGAGGCGCGGTTGCTGCTCGTCCCGTTGCCGAATGTCGTCGTCGAGCTGGTGTACGTCGTGCCGGGCTTGCAGCCGTAGCCGAAGACCGTGCACAGCGCCGAGTCGGTGGCGTTGTTCATGTCGGTCGTGTAGGTGTTGCCCCGCGTCGGGTCCTTGAGCTGGTAGGTCGACCCGGACTGGGTCACCTTCAACGGGACCGTGCCGCTGTAGAGGCTCTGCCCGGAGCCGTCCGCGGTCTGGATGCGCTCCTCGCGACGCAGCACCGCGCCCGTGCGGGCGTCGACGTACGACGTCATCCGGCTGGGCGTGCCGTCCTTGTGCCGGCCCGCCGTGCCGACCGCCCAGGCCAGTCGCGGCCTGTGGCCGATGGCGTCGACGACCAGCCTCGGCGTGCCGTGGGCGCGGAACCCGCTGATCCCGCCAGTGGCCTTGGTGACCTTGAGCGCGCGGGCGGTGGCCGACGCCTTGGACAGCGACGCGGTGGTGCTCATCCGCAGCGGTCGGGAAAGGGTCTGGCTGACCCCTGCCCAGGCGCCACCGGCCGTGCGGTGAACGACCAGGTCGCCGCCCACGACCGCCAGGCCGCGGTAGGCGCGGGTCATCCGGACATGGGTGGCACCGGATCGGTCGAGGACGGTGTCGGTCGCGCGGAACGACTGTCCATGGGTGAGCCGGGCCTCGCCGGCGTGCTGGCGCAGCGCCTTGACCGCGTCGGCGACGACCTTGCTGGTGGTCCGATCGGCGGTACCGACCGTGGGACCGGCGGAGGCCGTGGGTGCCTGCGCCCCGAGGACTCCGGCGGCCAGGAGCAGCGCTGTGGCGGCGCCCCAAGCCCGAGTAGAACGTCTCTGCATCGTGGTCTACCTCTTCATCTCGCACGCCCCGAGTCGGGCGAGTCGTACCCCCAAGGCTGCTCCCAGGTCCGTACCCAGGGGTAGGTACAGGCGTTCACAGGAACCTGCATTGCAGGAACTTGCAGAAGTGGCGCTGAGGGCGGGTCCTAGTCGAGGTCGAGCACGTGCTCGAGGCCCACAGTGAGCCCCGGTCGGTCGCCGATCGCGCGCAGTGCGGTCAGCACGCCGGGGGTGAACGAGACCCGGTCCAGCGAGTCGTGCCGGATCGTGAGCGTCTCCCCCGCGCTGCCCAGGATCACCTCCTGGTGCGCCACGAGGCCCCGCACGCGCAGGCCGTGCACCCGGATCCCGTCCACGTCGGCGCCTCGGGCGCCGTCGAGAGCGGTGCTGGTCGCGTCGGGGACCGGCGCGAGGCCGGCTTCGCGCCGGGCGGCCGCGATCAGCTCGGCGGTCCGCCGCGCGGTCCCGGACGGTGCGTCCGCCTTGTCCGGGTGGTGCAGCTCGATCACCTCGACCGACTCATAGAACGGCGCGGCCGCGACCGCGAACCGCATCATCAGCACCGCGCCGATCGAGAAGTTGGGCGCGACCAGGACCCCGGTCTGTGGAGCATCCGCCAACCACCCCTCCACCGTTGCGAGCCGTTCGGCGTCGAACCCGGTCGTCCCCACCACCGCGTGGATGCCGTGGTCGATACAGAACTCGAGGTTGTCCATGACCGCATCGGGGTGGGTGAAGTCGACGACCGCCTGCGCGTCGGAGGCGACCAGCGCGTCGAGCTCGTCGTCGACGTCGAGCGCGGCGACGAGCTCGAGGTCGTCCGCGGCGTCGACCGCGCGGCACACCTCGCTGCCGACCTTGCCCCGGGCTCCGAGCACGCCGACCCGTCGTACCGCAGTCACGCGGGAGAACCTACCGGGCACTCTCGTGTCTGGCAGGGTGGAGCCATGGCGGTGCAGACGATCCCGGCCCGGATCAGGTGGGCCGTGGACTTCATGGACGTCCAGCCCACCGACCACATCCTCGAGATCGGCTGCGGGCCGGGCGCCGCCGCCGAGCTGATCTGCTCGAGGCTGGTGGGCGGCAAGCTGTTCGCGATCGACCGCTCCGAGTCGGGCGTGGACCGCACCAAGCGCCGGTGCGCGAAGTTCATCGAGGCGGGCCGGCTCACCGTGCGCCAGATCGACCTGGCCACCCTGCGGGTGCCGGTGAAGCGGCTGACGAAGGTCTTCGCCTTCAACGTCAACCTGTTCTGGGTGCGCGACTGCGCCGACGAGGTCGCGCTCCTGCACGAGCGGGTGCTACCGGGCGGCTCGGTGCACCTCTTCTACGACGCCTCGCGCGCCGACCAGGTCCCGATCATGATCGAGAAGGGGTCGGCCGCGCTCCAGCGGGCCGGCTTCCGGATCTCGGTGGTGGAGCAGAAGACACCCGCGGTCGTCGGTATCATCGGTCGTCGATGAAGGTTATTCCCTGAATCGAACTGACATTAGGCTATTTCCTGATGTATGCTGACTGAAGGTCATGGTCTGAAGTTCGAGGGAGGGGTCGCGATGCGCGCCGCAGTCTTCACCGTCGACCAGCGCGGCTCCACCAAGGCGGCCGCCACCGACCGGGTCCCCGCCACCCTGTCCACGCTGGGCGCCGTCGGGATGCTGCGCCCGTTCGAGCGCACCGCCGGCGACGAGTTCCAGGGCGTGCTCGACAACCCCGCTGCGCTGGCTCTCGTCGCGGAGCAGCTGCTGCGCGAGAACACCTGGAGCATCGGCATCGGCATCGGCGAGGTCGAGCAGCCGCTGCCGGAGAGCACCCGGGCCGGCCGCGGTCCCGCCTATGTGCACGCCCGCGAGGCCGTCACCGGGGCAAAGTCCGCGCCGTGGCGGCTGCGGGTGGCCGGCGACGACCCCGGCACCCGCGCCCTGGAGACCACGCTGTGGCTGTGGGCTGCGGTGCTGGGCCGGCGTACCTCCCGCGGCTGGGAGGTGGCGGACCTGGTCGACGCCGGGGCGACCTACGAGGAGGCCGCGAAGCGGCTCGGCATCACCCAGTCCGCCGTCAGCCAACGCGCCCAGGCCGCCGGGATCGTCGAGGGCCGACGCGCGCGTGAGCTGGTCACCGACCTCACCCGCGGGCTGCTGGAGGATGGCCCCGACGGGAGGACCCCATGAGCGCGGAGAACACGACCCAGCTCGTCCTTGCGCTGCTCGGGTTCGCGTTGGTCGCAGCCAGCTTCGGCTGGACCCGGTCCGGTCGCGCGGTCTGGACGCCGGCCTCGCTGCTGCTCCTGGCCGCGGCCGCGGTCGTGGCGGCGGTGGCCGACTCGATCACGGCCGGACGCGTGGCCACCACCATCCTGGTCGCCATGGCCGGGCTGCTGGCGGTGGTCGGTGGCGGACCGATCACCACCCGGATCTTCGCCCTCGTGGACAGCTCCGAGGGGGCGGTCGCCGCGCCTGATGACGAGTCGCTCGACCGTGCCGGCGGCGCCGGCGAGGTGCTGCGCGGCGGCGCCTGGATCGGCGCGCTGGAGCGGCTGGCGGTCTTTGCCGGCCTCGCAGCCGGCTTCCCGGAGGGCGTCGCAATCGTGCTGGCGCTCAAGGGTGTCGGTCGCTTCCCCGACCTCCGCCACGACCAGGGCCGGGGCGGGACCACCGAGCGGTTCATCATCGGCACGTTCAGCAGCGTGCTCTGGGCCGCAGCCTGTGCCGGGATCGTGTCGCTGGTTGTTCGTTAACCAGGCCCGACGACAGCAAGGATCTCGGGCTTGCCGAACACCTGCCCGGCCACCTCGCGCACCTGGGCGAGACTGACGGACGCGATCCGGTCCATCACCTCGTCGATGCCGAGCAGCTCGTCGTGCACCAGCTCGGCCTTGCCGATCCGCGACATCCGGGAGCTGGAGTCCTCCAGCCCTAGCACCAGTCCCCCGCGCAGCTGGCCCTGGCCGCGCACCAGCTCCTCCTCGGTGATGCCGTGCGCGGCGACCCGGGACAGCTCGGTGCGCACCACGGCGAGCACCTCGTCCAGCTTGGTCGGCAGGCAGCCCACCGACACCCCGACCAGACCGGAGTCGGCGTGGTGGCTGGCGAAGGAGAAGACGGAGTACGCCAGCCCACGGCGCTCTCGGACCTCCTGGAACAGCCGGGACGACGTACCCCCGCCAAGGGCGGTGTTGAGCACCCCGAGGGCGAACCGGCGGTCGTCGTTGCGGTGCACGCCCTCCATGCCGAGGACCAGGTTCACCTGCTCGAACGGGCGGGTCGCCTCGACCATGCCGGGATGGACGCGGACCCGGCGGCCACCGTGTCGCGGCGGCACCGGCGGCTCGTCCCCGTGCAGCCAGCCGCGCCTGCCGAATGCAGCCCGCACCATCCGGACCACCTCCGTGTGGTCGAGGTTGCCCGCGGCGGCGACGACCATGTTCGCGGGCCGGTAGTGGCGCTGGTGGAACCTGGCGATCTGGGCCCGGTTCATGGTCTCGATCGAGGCGACGGTGCCGGCGATCGGGCGGCCGAGCGGCGTCTGCGAGCCGTAGGCCTGCTCGGCGAACAGGTTGTGTACGACGTCGTCGGGGTCGTCGTCGTGCATCGCGATCTCGTCGAGAATCACGTCGCGCTCGGCCTCGACGTCCTCGGGCGTCAGCAGAGACGAGGTGATCATGTCGCCGAGCACGTCGACCGCCAGCCCGAGGTCCTCGTCGAGGACCCTGGCGTGGAAGCAGGTGTACTCCTTGGCGGTGAACGCGTTGAACTCGCCGCCGACCGCGTCGAGCGCGATCGAGATGTCGAGCGCGGACCGCTCGCTGGTGCCCTTGAAGAGCAGGTGCTCGAGGAAGTGTGAGCAGCCGTGCAGGGTCGTCGACTCGTCGCGCGAGCCGACGCCGACCCAGACCCCGATGCTGGCCGACCGGACGCCGGTCAGCTGCTCGGTGATGACGCGGAGCCCGCCGGGCAGGACGGTACGACGCACCCGCGAGGTGACCTGGCCGTCGCCGTCGGTCACCGTCTGCAGCGTGCGCGTGGTGCCCACCTTCTGGGTGGCGGCACGGTCCCGCGCCGAGTCGGCCCTACCCATGACGGGAAGGGCCGACCCCACGCGATGGAGTCAGCGTCAGACCTCGACGTCGGCGGTCTCGGCCGGAGCGTCCGCAGACGCCCCGCCCTCACCGGAGCCCTCGGAGTCCTCGACGACGGGGACCAGCGACAGCTTGCCGCGGTCGTCGATCTCGGCGATCTGGACCTGGATCTTCTGGCCCACCGAGACGACGTCCTCGACGTTCTCGACCCGCTTGCCGCCGGCCAGGGGGCGCAGCTTGCTGATGTGCAGCAGGCCGTCCTTGCCGGGCAGCAGCGAGACGAAGGCGCCGAAGTTGGTCGTCTTCACCACGGTGCCGAGGTAGCGCTCGCCGATCTCGGGCATCGTCGGGTTGGCGATCGCGTTGACCGCGGCGCGCGCGGCCTCGGCCGCCTCGCCGTTGGTGGCACCGATGTAGACCGTGCCGTCGTCCTCGATGGACAGCGTCGCGCCGGTGTCGTCCTGGATCTGGTTGATGACCTTGCCCTTGGGCCCGATCACCTCGCCGATCTTGTCGACTGGCACCTGGATGGAGATGATCCGCGGCGCGTACTGAGACATCTCCTCGGGGGCGGTGATGGCCTCGGCCATCACCCCGAGGATCGTCATCCGGGCGTCGAACGCCTGGTTGAGCGCCGAGGCGAGGACGTCGGCCGGGATGCCGTCCAGCTTGGTGTCGAGCTGGAGCGCGGTGACGAACTCGCTGGTGCCGGCGACCTTGAAGTCCATGTCGCCGAAGGCGTCCTCGGCTCCGAGGATGTCGGTGAGAGCGACATATTGAGTCTGGCCGTCGACCTCACCGGAGATCAGCCCCATCGCGATACCCGCGACCGGCGCCTTCAGCGGGACGCCGGCCTGCAGCAGCGACAGGGTCGACGCGCAGACAGAGCCCATCGACGTGGAGCCGTTGGAGCCCATCGCCTCCGAGAGCTGGCGGATCGCGTAGGGGAACTCCTGGCGGTCCGGCAGCACCGGCAGGATCGCGCGGCGAGCGAGCGCGCCGTGGCCGACCTCGCGGCGCTTGGGCGAGCCCACGCGGCCGGTCTCGCCGGTGGAGAACGGCGGGAAGACGTACTTGTGCATGTAGCGGCGCGTCTTCTCCGGGGACAGGGTGTCGAGCTTCTGCTCGAGCGTCAGCATGTTCAGCGTGGTGACACCCAGGATCTGGGTCTCGCCGCGCTCGAACAGCGCTGAGCCGTGCACGCGCGGGATCACGCCGACCTCGGCGTGCAGCGGGCGGATGTCGGCCAGGCCGCGGCCGTCGATGCGGACCTTCTCGCGAAGGACGCGCTCACGGACGAGCTGCTTGTTGAGCGAGCGGAACGCCGCCCCGATCTCCTTCTCGCGACCCTCGAAGTCACCGGACAGCTTGTCGAGCAGCCCGGCCTTGATCTCGTCGAGCCGCGACTCGCGGTCCTGCTTGGCACCGATGGTCAGCGCCTCGGCGGTCTCCGACCGCACTGCGGACTCGACGGCGGCGTAGGCGTCGTCCTCGTAGTCGAGGAAGACCGGGAACTCCTGGACCGGCTTGGCGGCCACGTTGGCCAGCTCCTGCTGGGCCTCGCACAGCTGCTTGATGAACGGCTTGGCCGCATCGAGACCGCCGGCGACGACCTGCTCGGTCGGCGCCTGGGTGCCGGATCGCACCAGGGAGAAGGTGCTCTCGGTGGCCTCGGCCTCGACCATCATGATCGCGACGTCACCGGTCTCGGTGACCCGGCCGGCCACGACCATGTCGAAGACCGCGTCCTCGAGCTGGCTGTGGGTCGGGAAAGCCACCCACTGGCCGTCGATCAGCGCCACCCGGACGCCGCCGACCGGGCCGGAGAACGGCAGGCCGGACAGCTGGGTGGACAGCGACGCGGCGTTGATGGCCAGCACGTCGTAGGGCATGTCGGGGTCGAGCGCCAGCACGGTGATGACGACCTGGACCTCGTTGCGCAGCCCCTTCTTGAAGGTGGGGCGCAGCGGCCGGTCGATGAGGCGGCAGGTGAGGATGGCGTCCTCGCCGGGACGACCCTCGCTGCGGAAGAACGAGCCGGGGATCTGGCCCACGGCGTACATCCGCTCCTCGACGTCGATCGTCAAGGGGAAGAAGTCGAACTGCTCCTTGGGGGTCTTCCCGGCCGTGGTGGCCGAGAGGAGCATCGTCTCGTTGTCGAGGTAGGCGGTGACCGAACCCTGCGCCTGACGGGCCAGGAGTCCGGTCTCGAACTTGATGGTGCGCTTGCCGAAGCCACCGTTGTCGATGACGGTCTCGACGGCCGAGATCTCGGGTTCTGTGGAGTTGTTGGTCAAGGGGTGTACCTGTCTGTCGCGGAGCGATCCGCGGCGTCCCGCATTACTGCAGCCGGTCTTCGATCGAGGCCCGCAGAAGTCACGCCGCTACGGCGGGGTTCTGAGAGCCACTACCGAGGACCGAGCCAGAACGGCGGGTCGCTCCTGGTGTTTTCAGATGTGCGGTGTTGTTCGGATGTGCAGTGTGTTCAGTTGTGAAATGTAGCGGAGGACCCGCATCTCGCGGGTCCTCCGGTCAGGTCAGCGGCGCAGGCCGAGACGCTCGATGATCGAGCGGTAGCGCTCGATCTCGGTCTTGTTCAGGTAGTTGAGCAGCCGACGGCGCTGGCCGACCAGCAACAGCAGGCCGCGCCGGCTGTGGTGGTCGTGCTTGTGCTGCTTGAGGTGCTCGGTGAGGTGCTGGATGCGGTGGCTGAGCAGCGCGATCTGCACCTCGGGGGAACCGGTGTCGCCCTCGGTCGTGGCGTACTCGGCGATGATCTTGCTCTTGGTCTCCGCGTCGGTTCCGACTGACATGGGGCTCCTTCGGTTCTCTCGTCTGCGCGGCGCGCCGGGGCTGGTCCACCCGGGCACTCTGGATCCGCGGCCGTTGCACGGCGGTTCTGCAAAGTGAGTGTGCCCAATTGGGCAACCGACGAAGAGTATCAGCGGCGCTGGGAGCCGCCCAAAAGCGCGGACGCTGGGACAACGTCCGTAGATTGCAGCCGTGAGTGCGGCACCTGCACAGGTGGCGGCCCCTGCGGACACCCCGCAGCCGGACCGCCGCCGCCGGCTGCTCGGCCTCGGCGGGCTTGCGCTGGTCACCGCGGCCGGTGCGTACGTCGTCGCGGTGCTGGTCGCGGGAGACGACCTGCCCCGGGACACCACCATCGCCGGCGTGGCGGTCGGCGGGTTGAACAGGAGCGACGCGGAGGACCGGCTCGACGAGGCGCTGGCGGAGCGTGCGTCGGCGCCGCTCGAGGTGGAGGTCGACGGTCGGTCGCGCCAGGTGGGGCCCGACGAGGCCGGCCTGTCCCTCGACGCGACCGCCTCGGTCGCCCAGGTGGCCGGCGGGTCACGCTGGTCGCCCGCCACGCTGTGGGAGCGGTTCACCGGCGGCCACGACCTCGAGGCCGTGGTCGCCGTCGACGACGACCAGTTGGCGTCGTACCTGGCCTCGCTCGACGACCAGGTTGCGACCGAACCCGTGGAAGGTGCGGTCCGGCTGACCCGCAAGGGCGCGAAGGTCACCGACCCGGTGCCGGGCACCCGCGTGGACGCGGACGCGGCGCGCGACGCTCTCGTGGCGGCGTATCTCTCCGTCCGGGCCGTCGACCTGCCCACCACCGAGGTCGCGCCCGAGATCGACGGCGACGAAGTCGACCGGGCGGTCGAGGAGTTCGCCGAGCCGGCGCTGTCGGCTCCCGTGACGCTGCGGTTCGGCGACTCAACGGTCACGCTCAAGCCGCGCCAGTACGTGCGCGCCTTGCGGCTGGTGCCGGACGGCGGCCAGCTGGTGCCGAAGCTGCGACCCAAGGCGCTGGCCCAGCAGCTCTCCAGCCTGGTGTCGGGCGACGGTGCGGCCCCGGTGGACGCGGAGATCAAGCTGCTCGCCGGCAAGCCGCGGGTCATCCCGGCCAAGCCCGGCGTCAGCTTCGACCAGGCCGAGGTCGACGCGGCCTTCCTCGACCTCGTCGTGCGCCCGGACGGCGACCGGGTCATGGAGGTGCCGGCCAAGGTCGTGGAGCCGGACTTCACGACCAAGGACGCCGAGGCGCTGGCCATCAAGGAGGAGGTCTCGTCGTTCACGACGTACTTCCCCTACGCCGAGTACCGCAACATCAACATCGGCCGGGCCGCCGAGCTGGTCGACGGGACGATCGTGAGCCCCGGCGAGACGTTCTCCCTCAACGGCACGGTCGGCGAGCGGACAGCGGAGAACGGCTTCACCACCGGCTTCGTCATCAGCAACGGCATCTTCAAGGAGGACCTCGGCGGCGGGGTCTCCCAGATGGCCACGACCATGTTCAACGCCGCGTTCTTCGCCGGCATGACCGACGTGCAGCACAAGCCGCACTCCTTCTACATCGACCGCTACCCGGTCGGCCGCGAGGCGACCGTGGCCTGGCCGACCGTGGACCTGCAGTTCCGCAACGACACGCCGTACGGCGTGCTGATCCACGCCCGCGTCACGCCCAGCAACTCGTCGTCGCAGGGCGTGGTGACCGTGCGGTTCTTCTCGACGAAGTACTGGGACATCACGACGAAGACCGGCGAGCGGTACGCCTTCACCTCGCCCGCGACCCGGATCCTCGACACCCCGGACTGCTACCCCAACAGCGGCTACGGGGGCTTCGACGTCGACATCTGGCGCTACTGGCGGCGGGCGGGCTCGGACGAGCTCGAGCGCACCGAGAAGATGCACACCACCTACATCCCTTCCGACACGGTCATCTGCAAGCCGCCAGGCTCGCTCCCCGGCTAGCGCGCCGCATGGCACGATGCGAGCCATGGGCCTCCTCACCGAAGAACCCGTCCCGCCCGGCTACACCGGCAAGCGACTCGGCGTCTGCAACCTGTGCGAGGCGATCTGCGGGATCGAGCTGACGCTCGAGAACGGCGCCGTCACCGGGATCCGCGGCAACGAGGCAGACCCGCTCTCCCGCGGCTACATCTGTCCCAAGGGCGTCTCGATGGCCGACGTCCACACCGACCCCGACCGGCTGCGCCGGCCGGTCCGCCGGATCGGCAGTGGTGCGGATGCCACCTGGGAGGAGATCGGGTGGGACGAGGCCTACGACCTGGTGGCCGACCGGCTGGCCGCGACGATCCAGGCGCACGGCGCCAACGCGGTGGGCGTCTACCTCGGCAACCCCAACGTGCACTCGGTCGGCTTCGCGACCCACGGCGTGCCGTTCGTGAAGACCCTGCGGACCCGGAACCGGTTCAGCGCGTCCACGGTCGACCAGGTCCCGCACCAGTTCGTGGCCTGGCAGCTCTTCGGCCACCAGCTGATGCTGCCCATCCCTGACATCGACCGGACGTCGTACTTCCTGATGTTCGGTGCCAACCCGATGGCCTCCAACGGCTCGCTGATGACTGTCCCGGACTTCCCGAAGCGGGTCCGCGAGCTCAAGGCGCGGGGCGGGAAGCTGGTGCTGTTCGACCCACGCCGCACCGAGACCGCCAAGGTCGCCACTGAGCATCACTTCGTCCGGCCCGGGTCCGACGCGGCAGTGCTGCTGGCGATGGTGCAGGTCCTCTTCGAGGAGGGGCTGACCGCTCCCCCGACGTACGTCGACAACGTCGAGCGGGTCGCCGAGCTGGTCGCGCCGTTCACCCCCGAGCGGGCCGAGGCCGTCAGTGGTGTCCCGGCCGACGAGATCCGGAGGATCACCAGGGAGTTCGTGGCGGCAGACGCCGCGGCGGCGTACGGCCGGATGGGGCTCTCGACGCAGGGGTTCGGCTCGGTCTGCCAGTGGGCGATCCAGCTGCTGAACCTGCTCACGGGGAACTTCGACCGCGAGGGCGGCGTGCTCTTCACCGAGCCGGCGGTGGACACGGTCGGCCGGCGGATCGTCGGCCCCGGCCACCACGACGCCTGGCGCAGCCGGGTCCGCGACATCCCGGAGTTCGCGGGCGAGCTGCCCGCCGCGACGATGCGCGAGGAGATCGAGACGCCCGGCGACGACCAGATCCGCGCGATGGTGACGATCGCCGGCAACCCGGTGCTGTCCACGCCGGACGGCCGCGGGCTGGCTCGCGCGTTCGACGGGCTGGACTTCATGGTCGCGATCGACATCTACCTCAACGAGACCACTTCTCAGGCCGACGTGATCCTGCCGCCGACCTCCGCCCTCGAGCGCGACCAGTACGACCTGGTCTTCCACGGCTTCGCGGTGCGCAACACGGCGAGGTTCACCCCGGCGGTCTTCGCCAAGCCCGACGACGCGCAGCACGACTGGGAGATCTTCGGCGAGCTCGCCGAGCGGATCCAGGCCCGCCTCGGTGCCGGGCTCAGGGACCGGCTGGCGACCAAGGCCCGGTTCGCGCCCAGCCCCGCGACGATCATCACCGGGCTGCTCAAGACCGGCGGTCGCACGACGATGCGCGCGCTGCGCAAGCACCCCGAGGGCGTCGACCTGGGCCCGCTGCGGCCCACGATGCCCGATCGGCTCCAGACCCCCGACAAGCGGATCGACCTCGCGCCCGAGCTCCTGGTCGGCGACCTCGACCGCGTCGCGGAGGCACTCGACGGCACGCCGTCCGTCACCTCGGGCGAGCTGTTGCTGATCGGCCGCCGACACCAGCAGGACTGCAACTCCTGGCTGCACAACACCAAGCGGCTCACCCGCGGACGGCCGCGCCACCAGCTGCTCATGAACCCCAAGGACCTGGCCGAGCGCGGACTCGACGACGGCGCGGTCGTCCGGGTCACCTCTCGCGTCGGCACGGTCGACGTCGAGGTCAGCGCCATCGACGACGTGATGCCGGGCGTCGTCTCCCTCCCGCACGGCTACGGCCACCAGGTTGCCGGCACCCGGATGCGCCACGCCGCGACGGTCGAGGGCGTCTCGATCAACGACCTCACCGACCCCGAGCGGCTGGACGTCAGCGGGAACGCCGCACTGAACGGCGTTCCCGTGACCGTCCAACCGGTCTGAGTTTCCCCCTTACTCAGACCCGGACGACGTCGAGGACGGCTAGGACGTCCTCGGGCGTTTGTGCCGCGCGCAGCCGGGCCACCGCCTCCTCGTCGACGAAGGTCTCCGCGATCCGGGACAGCAGCGCCAGGTGGTCGTCGCCGGCGCCGGCGATGCCGATCACGAACTCGGCCGGCTTGCCGTTCCAGTCGACCGGGTCGTCGTACCGGACGAACGAGATCGCGGTCCGCCGGATCAGCGACTTGGCCTCGTTGGTGCCGTGCGGGATCGCCAGGCCGTTGCCCATGTGGGTGGAGACCGACTGCTCCCGCGCGTGCATCGCGTCGACGTACGACGGGTCGACCGCGCCGGCCTGCACCAGGAGCTCACCGGCCTCGGTGATCGCCACGTCCCGCGTGTGGGCCCGACCGCCGAGCACGATCGACGACGCGTCGAGCACGTCGGCACCGACGCCCGCGGGCGTTTCAACCACAGGTTCACCGCCGCCGCCGGACTGGTCGATCAGCTCGACGATCTCGTCGTACTTGGGGCTGCCCATGAAGTTGTCCACCGAGACGTGGATCGCCGTGGGCGTCCTCTGCCTGGCCCGCTCGGTGAGGTCCTGGTGGGTGACGACGAGGTCGAACTCGTCCTTGAGGTTGGAGATCGCCTTGTTGACGACGGTGACCTCGCCGTGGCCGGCGGCCCGGATCTTCTTGCGGAGCACGGACGCGCCCATCGCGGAGGAGCCCATGCCGGCGTCGCAGGCGAACGCGATCGACCTGATCTCGTGGCTGCGGCCACCACCGAGCACCGACGAGGCGAGGGACTTCTTGCCCTTCATCGCCTCCATGTTCGCCGTGGCGCTCGCGAGGTCGCCCTCCTCCTCCTTGTCCAGCTTGAGCAGGATGCTGGCGACTGCGAAGGAGACCGCCGCCGAGAAGATCACCGACAGCGTGACGCCCAGAAGGCTGCTG
This sequence comes from uncultured Actinomycetota bacterium, assembly GCA_963817125.1. GTDB lineage: Bacteria > Actinomycetota > Actinomycetes > Propionibacteriales > Nocardioidaceae > Nocardioides. Next base: position 788,592 of record CAWFNB010000009.1, on the reverse strand, counting down.
GCCGGCGCCTGGAGCCAGACCGCGATGATCGAGCCCGGAGCTGCCGGGGCGCGCAGTCCGGAGTCGAACAGGAGGTTGGTCGAGACGCCGGTCATGCCGCCGAGAATCACCGCAGCGATCAGCTTCGGCTTCATCAGCACGTAGGGGAAGTAGATCTCGTGGATGCCGCCGATGAACTGGATGACGATGGCGCCGGGGGCCGAGGCCTTCGCGATGCCCTTGCCGAAGAACATGAAGGCCAGCAGCAGCCCGAGCCCGGGTCCGGGGTTGGCCTCGATCAGGAACAGGATCGACTTGCCCTGGTCCGCCGCCTCGGAAGTGCCGAGAGGCGTGAACACGCCGTGGTTGATCGCATTGTTGAGGAACAGGATCTTGGCCGGCTCCACGAAGATCGAGGCCAGGGGCATCAGGTGGTTCTCGACGAGGAAGTGGACGACCTTCTCCGCGACCTTCGAGAACTGCTCCACGAACGGGCCGGCCACAAGGAAGCCGCCGATCGCCAGGATCATGCCCCAGATGCCGGCCGAGAAGTTGTTGACCAGCATCTCGAGGCCGGGCTTGATCTTGCCGTCCCAAAGGGCGTCGAGCTTGCGCATCGACCAGCCGCCGAGGGGGCCCATGATCATGGCGCCGAGGAACATCGGGACGCTGGCGCCAGCGACCGCACCCATGGTCGCGATCGCGCCGACGACGCCGCCGCGGATGTTGTCCTCGCCGTATGCCATCCGCCCGCCGGTATAGCCGATGAGGATCGGCAGCAGGTAGGTGATCATCGGGCCGACGATGCCGCCACCGTCGGCGTCCCACCCACCGAGCTGGGAGACGAAGCCGTAGTCGTACTGACCGGGCTCGAGACCCGGCGCGTAGCCGAAGATCTTGTCGCCGATGAGGGTGATCCAGCCGCTCTGGATGAACAGCGCGGTGATCAGGCCCCACGCGATGAAGGCGCCGATGTTCGGCAGGACCATGTTGGACAGGAAGGTGCCGAACTTCTGCACCCGGACACGGGCCCCTGCCCGAGGTGCGACGGTGGCTGTCGAGGCCATCTGGGTTCCTCTCGTCAATGGAGACGTGACGCGCATCACGGTCACGATGGCGCCAGTCTGCACACAATCGGGCATGTTGCCAAGTATTCGGGCACACTTTTCTGCCCGTTGATGTGGTCTTTTTGCAGAAATCGCACTAGCGTCACCGTCAGTCGGCCCCCAAATCTGACCGGATCTGCCCGAAAGGACCACGTCGCCATGAAGGCACTGCGCTTCTACGCTCCCGAGGACGTCCGGCTCGAGGAGGTGCCCGAGCCGACCTGCGGCCTCGACGAGGTCAAGCTGCGGGTGCGCAACTGCTCGACCTGCGGCACGGACGTGAAGATCTTCCACAACGGCCACCAGAACCTCACTCCCCCGCGGACCATCGGCCACGAGATCGCCGGCGAGGTGGTCGAGGTCGGCGCGGACGTCAACGCGACGTACGGCAGCAGCTGGCAGGTCGGCGACCGCGCCCAGGTCATCGCGGCGGTCCCCTGTGGTGACTGCTACGAGTGCAGGAAGGGCTGGATGGCGGTCTGCCAGAACCAGACCTCGGTCGGCTACCAGTACGACGGCGGCTTCGCCGAGTACATGATCGTGCCCCAGCAGGTGCTCAAGGTCGACGGTCTCAACCGCATCCCCGACAACGTCGGGTACGACGAGGCGTCGGCCGCCGAGCCGTTCGCCTGCGCGATCAACGCCCAGGAGCTGCTCGGCATCGAGCCCGGTGACACCGTCGTCGTCTTCGGCGCCGGCCCGATCGGCTGCATGCACATCCGCATCGCCCGCGGCGTACACCAGGCCGGGCCGGTCTACCTCGTCGACGTCAACGCAGAGCGGCTGAAGATGTCGGCCGAGGCCGTCCAGCCCGAAGAGACAATCGACGGGTCCCAGGTCGACGTCGTCGAGAAGGTGATGGAGCTGACCGGCGGCCGGGGCGCCGACGTGATCATCACCGCCACAGCGGCGAACATCACCCAGGAGCAGGCCATCTCGATGGCGGCGCGCAACGGCCGGATCTCCTTCTTCGGCGGGCTGCCCAAGACCGACCCGTTCATCAACTGCGACTCCAACCTCGTGCACTACCGCCAGCTGCACATTCACGGCGCCAACGGCTCCGCCCCCGAGCACAACAAGCGGGCGCTGGAGTACATCTCGACCGGTCAGGTGCCGGTCAAGGACCTCATCACCCGCCACCTGCCCTTGGACGACGTGCTCGAGGCGTTCGCGATCGTCAAGAACGGCGAGGCGATCAAGGTGACGGTCGAACCCTGATCACCCCCCGACCACCGCACGCACGGCGTCGCGCCCGGACATCGGGTCCGCGGCGGCGAGGGCGGCCTCGGCAGCCTTGCGGCAGGTCTCGGAACTGACCGACGAGAGCTGCGCCCCGACCGCGCGTACGGCGGCCGACGCCATCGAGAGCGAGGAGATGCCCATGCCGATCAACGCCACGGCCAGCAGCGGGTCCGCCGCGGCCTCGCCGCACACCCCGACCGACCTGCCGGCTCGCTGCCCCGCGGCCGCGGTGGTGGCGATCAGCTGGAGGACCGCTGGCTGCCAAGGGTCGGTCAGGTGAGCCAGGTCCGAGGCGAGCCGGTCGGCCGCCATCGTGTACTGAGTGAGGTCGTTGGTCCCGATGGACAGGAAGTCCACGACCTCGAGCATCCGGTCCGCCAGCAGGGCCGCGGAAGGCACTTCCACCATCACGCCGGCCTTGAGCCCGCGATCGCGCACCTGCCTGGCGAACTCCTCCGCCTCGGCGACGGTGGCGACCATCGGTGCCATCACCCAGGTCTCGGTGCCGGACGCAGAGGCCGCCGCGGCGATGCCGTCGAGCTGGCGCTCGAGCAGCCCGGGGTTGTGCTGCGCCAGCCGCAGCCCACGAACGCCGAGGGCCGGGTTCTCCTCGTCCTCGAGGGTCGCGAACGCGATCGGCTTGTCCGAGCCGGCGTCGAGGGTGCGGACCACGACGTAGCGGTCGTCGCCCTTGAACGCGTCGAGCACCTCGCCGTAGATCGAGGCCTGCTCGTCGACGGACGGCTCGTCGCGGCGGTCGAGGAAGCAGAGCTCGGTGCGGAACAGGCCGACGCCCTCCACCGGCGCCTTTGCGGCGTGCCGGGCGGACTCGCCGTCGGCCACGTTCGCGAGCAGCTTGACCCGGACGCCGTCGGTCGTCTCCGCCGGACCGGTCCAGGAATCCAGCGCGGCACGGGCCGCCCGGTCGCCCTCGACTCGGGAGCGGGCGTCGCCCGCGTCCACGTCGGAGGTGATGGTCCCAGCGGTCGCGTCCACGAGCACGCTGGCACCCGCCTCGAGGCTCAGCGCGCCGCCGACGCCCACCACGCAGGGGATGCCCAGCTGGCGGGCGATGATCGCGGTGTGGCTGGTGGCTCCACCCTTCTCGGTGACCAGAGCGAGCACCATGGCCGGGTCGAGGCTCGCAGTGTCGGCCGGGGCGAGGTCGCTGGCGACCAGCACCGACGCGACGTCCGGCTGGGCCACCCCCGGCTCGGGCTCACCCACCAGGCGAGCCACGAGCCGGCGCTCGATGTCGAGCAGGTCGGTCGCTCGCTCGGCCATCAATCCGCCCATCGCGGTGAAGACGTCGACGAACTGCGCGATGCCCTCGTGCACGGCGCCCAGCAGCGCGGCGCCACCCTCGACCCGCGTCGAGACCGCTTGACGGAGTCCCTTGTCGCGGGTCAGCCCGGCGCTCGCGGTGAGCACCGCGGTGGCCGCGCCACTGGCCCTGGCCGCCTTGTCGGCGAACCCCTCGGCCACGGCCGCGGCCGCGGTGTCGTACGCCGCCATGGCGGCCTCCGCGTCGGCGTGCCCGCCATCGCCGTAGGCCTCGATGGCCGCTGGGGACACGTCCTGGGCCACGAGGACGACGGGGCCGTAGGCGAGGCCCGGGACCACGGGGGTGCCGCGCAGCGTGGCGATGTCGTCGGCGGGCGGGGAGTGGGTGACCATGGTCACATTCAACGGCACCCCGCCCTTGACAGTCAACAGATACGGGGCTAAAACAACATACTCACAGATCACGTCCAGCGGCACGCGCCGCCCGAGCCGAGTCAGGAGCGCAATGTACGCCGAGGAGCGGCACCAGGCCATCGCCGAGCTGGTGTCCAGCCGCGGCCGGGTCGCGGTCACCGAGCTGGCGACGCACTTCGACGTCACCACCGAGACCGTGCGCCGCGACCTCTCGCAGCTCGAGCGGCTCAGGCTGTTGCGGCGGGTGCACGGGGGCGCGGTGTCGATGCGTTCGGTGACCATGCTCGAACCGCAGCTGTCGGACCGCGACCAGGCCCAGGCCGCCGAGAAGGAGCGCATCGCGCGCGCCGCCGCGAGCCTGCTGCCGGCTGGTGGCTGCACCCTGCTGCTCGACGCCGGCAGCACGACGGTCCGGCTGGCCGCCCAGTTGCCGCCCACCGAGCAGTGGACGGTGATCACCCACGCTGTCCCCATCGCAGCGCTGCTGGCCCCGCTCCCCCACGTCGAGCTGCACGTGCTGCCCGGCCGGGTCCGCACCGCCACCCAGGCCGCGGTCGGCCACGCGACGATCGAGGCGATCCGGCACTTCCGTGCCGACCTCGCCTTCGTCGGCACCAACGGCATCTCGGTCCGCCACGGACTCTCCACGCCCGACCCCGAGGAGGCCGCGACCAAGCGGGCCATCGTCGAGAGCGCCCAGCGGGTCGTCGCCCTGACCGACGCCACCAAGGTGGGTCAGGAACGCACGGTCCGGTTCGCCGAGCTCGACGACATCGACGTGCTGGTGACCGACGACAGCATCGTCCCCGCGGATGTCAGCGCATTCGAGGCCGCAGGCCTGGAAGTCGTCAGGGCGTGAGCATGACCACCGAGCCACTGACCGCCATCATCACCCTGACGGCCAACCCGAGCTTCGACCGCACCGTGGCGCTGCCTGGGCCGCTGGAGCGCGGTGCGGTGGTTCGGGTGGAGGCGATGACCTCGCAGGCCGGCGGCAAGGGCGTCAACATCTCGCGGGCGGCGGTCGGCGCCGGGCTCAGTACCGTCGCCGTACTCCCCGCGCTGCCCGACGACCCCTTCGTACACGAGCTCGAGGTCGCGGGCATCGACTGCCGACCGTCGCGACCTGCGGGCGACATCCGGGTCAACCTCACACTCACCGAGCCGGACGGCACCACCACCAAGCTGAACGGCCCGGGTGCCGCCGTCGACGCCGGGCACCTCGAGGACCTGGCCGAGACCTTGGTCGCGAGCGCCGCGGGCGGGTCGTGGACGGTGCTCGCGGGTTCTCTGCCACCGGGTGCCCCGATCGAGTTCTATGCCGCCCTGGTGCCGCGGCTGCGGGGCGTGAGCCGGGTCGCGGTCGACACCAGCGAGGGCCCGCTGGCCGCGCTGGTGGACCGGCTCCCGGCTGCCGCACCCGACCTGCTGAAGCCGAACGCAGAGGAGCTTGCGTCGGTCACCGGCACCGATCCCGAGGCGCTCGAGGCCGACCCGGGTGCCGCTGCCAAGGCGGCTCGCACCCTCGTCGACAGCGGGGTGGGCGCCGTGCTGGCCACGCTGGGCGGACGCGGCGCCGTCCTGGTCGACCCCGAGGGCGCGTGGTACGCGCCCACCCCGCCGACCACAGTGGTGAGCACCGTGGGCGCCGGTGACTGCACCCTCTTCGGGTACCTGCTCGCCGAGCTGCGCGGCCTGCCCGCCCCCGACCGGCTCGCCCTCGCGGTGGCCTACGGTAGCGCCGCGGCCGGGTTGCCCGGCACCACCATCCCCGGCCCGCACGACCTGCATCCCGAGCGCGTGGCCGTGCAGCGGCTCGACCAGTCCTGACCACCCACCTGAGGAGAGCTCATGCCCAGCAAGTCCGTCGTCGTCGGTTCGAGCGTCGGGCTGCACGCCCGGCCCGCGGCGATCATCTCCGAGGCTGCCGGCGACCTGGGGACCACGGTGACGATCAACGGCGTGGACGCAAGCTCGTCGCTGATGATCATGACGCTGGGCGCGAAGTGCGGCGACACCGTCGAGGTGGCCGGTGACGACCAGTCGGCCGTCGACAGCATCGCCGCACTCGTCGAGCAGGACCTCGACGCGGACTGACCAGGGCTACCGCCCGGCCAATTCGTACGCCGGCTCCCGCTCCACCACCCGCTCCCCGGCCGGCTCGGGTCGGCGGGTCGGCCACCATGCGCGCTCGCCCAGGAGGCAGAGCATCGCGGGCAGCATCACCAGCCGGATCAGCGTGGCGTCCAGCAGGATCGCGACCGAGAGCCCGACGCCCATCATCTTCATCTCGAGCATCGACAGGGTCGCGAAGATCGAGAACACCGAGACCATCACCGCTGCGGCGCTGGTGACCACCCCGGCGGTCTCGGCGACGCCCTGCCGTACGGCGAGCCGGGTGGGCAGGCCGCGCTGCACGTGCTCGCGCACGCGGCTGAGCACGAAGACGTGGTAGTCCATCGAGAGCCCGACCAGCACCACCAGCACGAAGAGCGGGAGCCAGTCGATCACGAAGCCCGGACTGGTGAAGTCCAGAGCGCCCTCGAACCAGCCGTGCTGGAAGACCAGCGTGATCATCCCGAACGCGACCCCGACCGAGGCCAGGTTGAGCACGGCCGAGACCAGCGCCACCGGCACGCTCCGGAAGGTCCAGCCCATGATCAGGACCGTCAACAGGAGCACGAAGCCGATCACCAGCGGCAGCCGCTCCTGCTGGCGGTCGACGAAGTCCAGCGACTCCGCGGCGTCCCCGCCGACGGCGTACTCGACCCCCAGCGGACCCAGCGCCTGCGGCGCCAGCTCGGAGCGCAGCGCCCGGATCGCGGAGTCCACCCGGTCGTCCGACTCGTCGAACGGGATGCCCAGGGTGAGCACCGACGTACGGCCGTCCCCCGAGAGCGCCACCGCCTCCCCGGTGGACCGGAACAGGCCGGTGTCCTCGGCGGACGCCTCGACCTTCGCTACTGCGGTGGCCACCTCGGCCCGCCGACCGGCCGGGCCGCGGACGACCAGCTCGACGGTGGTGCCTTCGGAGGGGAACGCCGAGCTCAGGTCGCGCATCGTCTGCACCTCGGGGATCGAGGCCGGCAGCGTCTCGAGGTTGGCGCTGTGCGTCTTCATGCCCAGCGCCGGGATCGCGAGCAGCACGACCACCACGGTGGACAGGCCCAAGGCCACCACGGGGTGGCGGGTGACCGGTCCCAGGATCCGGCCGCTGATGGCGCCCGTACCGATCCGGCCAATGAGGCGGTGCAGCAGCGGGACTCGCGGGCGATCGACCCAGCGGCCGAGCTTCGCCAGCAGTGCCGGCAGGACCGTGATCGAGCCCAGCACGGCCACCGCGACGACCAGGATCGAGCCGACGGCCAGTGAGTTGAACGTCGCGTCGCCGATCACGAAGAGTCCGGCCATCGAGCAGATCACCGCGCCCCCGGAGACGAGGATCGAGTGTCCTGAGGTCTGGGCCGCGATCTCGACCGCGTCCCGGCTGGAGTGGCCCTTGGCCCGCTCCTCGCGTTCGCGCTTGAGGTAGAAGAGCGAGTAGTCGACCCCGACCGCCATGCCGATCAGCACGATCATGCTGGTCACGGTGGACTCGGCGTGCACCAGGTGCGAGAGGGGCGCGAGGATGCCGATGGTGGCGGCCACGCTCGTGCCGGCCAGCAGCACCGGCAGCCCGGCCGCGACCAGCGCACCGAAGGCCAGGAGCATGAGGATCAGGGTGATCGGCAGGCTGAGGGTCTCCGCGGAGCCGAGGTCGTCGGCAACCCGCTCGTCGATCGCCTCGTCCAGGGTCACGTCGCCCGCCTGCCGGACCTCCAGGGTCGGGAAGTCCTCCTGCACGCGGTCGGTCACCGCCACGAGCGGATCGACAGCTGTTTGGTCGCGAGCGAGCGTGACCGAGATGAGGTACGCCGACCCGTCGGGGCTGGCCTGCGGCTGCGCGACCTCGTCGACGGCGTCGATCTCGGTCATGCCCGCCACGACCGCAGCCGCGGCCTGCTCGGCGTCAGCCTCGTCGAGGTCACCGGCGCGCGCGGTGATCAGCACCTGCTCGACGTCGGGACTCTCGAAGCCGGCGGACGCGACCATCGCGTCGGCGCGGCCGGACTCTCCGAGCCTGTAGTCGGCGTCGGTGGCCTCCTGGGTCGGAATCATCGTGGCGAGGCCGACCGCGAAGGCGACGAGCGCGATCCAGCCGAGGATCGCCCGCCAGGGATGGAGTGCGCACCAGCGAGCGATGCGCGAGGCGAGGGAGGACAGTGGGTTCGTCATGGCTCCAGCCTCTGGCTCGCGAGCCCGGCGGTCAGGGGTCCCTGCACCCGGCTCGTGGTAGGGCTAGCACCACTGTCTCGGTTCGTCCGCTGGGTCAGGATGGACGGGTGACCGGGACCCCCATCGAGCGCGTCCAGCCGGGTCGCCTCCGGCTGACGGCGTACGCCGCCGAGCAGCTGCTGTGGCTGGTGCCGCTGCTCGTCGCGCTGGTGCTCGTCGTGGTCGGCGGGGTGCTCGTGGTGGTCTGGGTCGGCGTCGGGCTCGTGGTGGTCGGGGTCCCGATCATCCGGGCGATCGCGAACCGGCAGCGCCACATCGCCGGCGAGGTGCTCGGGGTGCCGGTGCCGACGCCGTACCGACCGATCCCGCCGGGCGGTCCCCTGTTGCGGCTGCGGACGGTGGTCGCCGACCCGATGACCTGGCGTGACCTGGTCTGGCTGCTGTGGGCGATCTCGTTCGGCTGGGTGATCTCGCTGGTCGTCGTCGTCCTGCTGCTCGCGGTGGCCACGTTCTTCTTCTGGTGGTTCGGGAGCTACCCGCTGCTGCGGATGCGGTCGCAGGTGGATCGGATGCTGCTCACCTACGGGAGCACGGAGACGCTCGAGCGCCGGGTCGAGACGCTGACCCGCAGCCGGGCCGCGGCGGTGGACCACTCCGCGGCCGAGCTGCGCCGGCTGGAGCGCGACCTGCACGACGGCACCCAGGCTCGGCTGGTCGCGGTGTCGATGAGCCTGGGGATGGCCGAGGAGCTGTTCGAGACCGACCCCGAGGCGGCCCGCCGGACCGTCGGCGAGGCACGCGCCGCGACCACCGCGGCCATCGCCGACCTGCGCTCGGTGGTCCGCGGCATCCACCCGCCGGTGCTCGCCGACCGCGGCCTGGACGGCGCCATCCGGGCCCTGGCGCTCGACATGGCCGTCCCCGTCGACGTGGGCGGCGACCTCGCCGGTCGCCCGCCGGCGCCGGTCGAGTCCGCGGTCTACTTCGCGGTGGCCGAGTGCCTCGCCAACTCCGCCAAGCACGCCGGCCACCGTCAGGCGTGGGTCCAGCTCGGCCACGAGCACAGCGTGCTCCGCGTCGTGGTCGGGGACGACGGCCGGGGCGGCGCCGACCCGGACTCCGGCACCGGCATGCGGGGTGTGATGCGACGGCTGGGGGCGTTCGACGGCACGATGTCGGTGTCCAGCCCCGACGGGGGGCCCACGATCATCACCCTGGAGGTGCCGTGCGTCCTGTCCCCCGTCTCGTCCTCGCCGAAGACAACGCCCTCCTCCGTGCCGGGCTGAGCCAGCTGCTCGAGACCTCCGGATTCGAGGTCATCCATGCGGTCGACAACGCGGTGGAGCTCGACGACGCCCTGGCTGACCCCGACATCGACGGCGCGGTGCTCGACGTACGGATGCCGCCGACGTTCACCGACGAAGGGCTGCGCGCGGCGATCGCGGTCCGGGGCCGGCGCCCCGGCTTCCCGGTGCTGGTGCTGTCGCAGTACGTCGAGCAGCTCTACGCCCGGGAGCTGCTGGCCAGCGGCGAGGGGGCGGTGGGCTACCTGCTGAAGGACCGCGTCTCGGACTACCGGCAGTTCGCCGACGGCCTGCACCGGGTGCTCAGCGGCGGCACCGTACTCGACGCCGAGGTGATCACCGCGGTCATGGCCAGGCAGCGCGCCCAGCCGCTCGACCGGCTGACCCCGCGCGAGCGCGAGGTGCTCGCCCTGATGGCCGAGGGCCGTTCCAACGCCTCGATCGCGACCAGCCTGCACGTCACCGAGAAGGCCGTCGCCAAGCACATCAACAGCATCTTCGCGAAGCTGGATCTCCCGATGGACCTCGAGGTCAACCGGCGGGTGCAGGCGGTGCTGGCCTATCTGCGTCTGTGAGGTCTCCGCCGGTGTCGTCCGCCGGGTGGTCCTGAAGCTCGCGGTAGACCGCCCGGACGCCCACCGCGCGCTCGATCTCGCGCAGGATCTCGGTGAAGAACTGCTGGCGGTAGGTGGCGTCGGTGATCGCGTAGACGGTGAAGTAGAGCCCGCTGAACGAGCCGAGGAAGACGGCGACCTTGGCCAGCTGGACGCTCACCAGGTGCTGGTGGAACAGGTACTCCGGCTCGGGACCGATCCAGCTCTCGATGACCTCGTCGTCGATCGCGACCGCACCGAAGACCATGAAGAACGCCGAGACCGCGACCGCGAGCAGGAAGACCTGGACCGCCTGGGCGATCACCAGGGCCAGCACCAGGTTGGCCTTCTCGAGGCCCATCACCTGCGAGTCCACGGCGAGGTTTTCACCGCGGTCGATCAGCGTGCGGGCGTCGTCCTGGACGGGCGTGCCGGCGCAGGCCGCCATCACGGCTTCGCCGTCGTCGAGATCGTCGACGTCGTCGAGCTCCTCACCCAGCCGGGAGACGAGGAAGAACACCGCCGCGAGCCCGAAGAACAGCACCGAGCCGCCCAGCACGCCGACGCTCATCTTGTGGGCGACCTGCCACACCTCGGTGTTGATGAAGAAGAAGGTCACGAAGAGCAGGAGCATCGGCAGCGCCCGGGTCGCCAGCGGGACCAGCAGCCCGAGGCTGCCGAGCGCTCGTCCGGCCGCCCAGCGGGCGATGGTGCCGGTCTGCAGGGCGCGAAGCGCGTAGAGCGAGACCACCACCAGGGCCACCGTGAGCCCGGACGTGAACCCGTTGCTGCCTTCGTCGTGGTCCACGAGCAGCCCGACCGTGACGCCCGCGGCAGTCCCCAGCGCCAGCGCGATCGACCCGACCAGCACCAGCCGCGACCGGTGCAGCTGACGGCGTACGTCGGCGCGCCGGTCGTCCACGAAGTAGGGCAGCCCGTGCTCCAGGAACCACGACTCCGCCCTGGCGCGGGCATCGGTCGGGTGCGGCACGCGGGCACAGTAGCGAAGGACGTAGCGTGAGCGGGTGCTCACGATCATGGATGTCGAGAAGTCAGAAGAAGCGGTCAGCGACTACCTGCTGGCCCACAGCACCGCCCAGGACGACGTGCTGGCCGCGCTGGCCGAGGAAACCAGACGCGCCTTCCCGGACTCCGCCGGGATGCAGATCACCGCGGACGAGGGCGCGCTGCTGACGATGCTGGTGCGGCTCACCGGTGCGGTGAACGCCGTCGAGGTCGGGACGTTCACCGGCTACTCCTCGATCTGCATCGCTCGCGGGCTGGCCGACGGCGGCCGGCTGCTCGCCTGTGACGTCAGCGGCGAGTGGACCGACGTGGCCGGCCGCTACTGGGAGCGGGCCGGGGTCAGCGACCGGATCGAGCTCCGCCTCGCGCCGGCCGCGGAGACTCTCGCCGCGCTGTCCACCGAGCCGACGATCGACTTCGCCTTCGTCGACGCCGACAAGGAGAGCTATCCCACCTACTACGAGGAGCTGGTGAGCCGCCTGCGCCCGGGTGGCCTGGTCGTCCTCGACAACGTGCTGCTCGGCGGCCGCGTCCTCGACGAGACCGAGGACGGCGAGCGGGTGACCGCGATGCGGGCGGTCAACGACCGGGTGGCCGCGGACGACCGGGTGGACGCGGTGATGCTGCCGGTGCGAGACGGCGTGACGGTCGCGCGACGCCGCTAGCGCATTCCCGAACCGTTGCGATTACCCGGCCAATCCGATCAACTGTGAGCCTCGACTTCAACGGGGGCCGCAATGATCACTGATCCCTTCGATTCTGGACCCACGGGCACGTTCAAGGACCTCTGCCAGAACTACCCGGATGACACCGTGTTCAAGGGCGCCGACGGCTTCCGTTCGCTCTGGGGGCCCGTCTTCTACCGCGGACGTGCGGACGGAAGTGCACGGTTGCTCGCCATTGGACAGGACCCCGCCCAGACCGAGGCTGTCACGCGACGAATTCTGTCGGGCCAGGCCGGCCGCCGCGTGCAGGGCTTCGTTGAGAAGCTGGGTTACACGGAGAGCTACCTGATGATCAACGCCTTTCTGTACGGCATCTTCAACCAGACCATGGCGTTGCCGCACCTCAACGACCCCGACATCCAGGCCTATCGGCACCAATGGCTGGAGGCGGCGTTCAAGCCGGGCAAGATCGAAGCAGTCGTCACATTCGGCACTCCCGCTTTCAACGCGTGGACGGCGTTCACGGCGACGCCTGCCGGGCAGAGCGTGCTCCCCACCGTCCATTTCCACAAGGCGCTGCACCCCACGGCCGACAAGCCCGGCGGCCCCATCACGCGGCAGGATCTACTCAACAACTGGAATGTCGCCCTGCAGAGTCTTCATCCCAACATCCAGCACCCTGACGTGACCAAGCCCTTGGTCCCCTACGGCAACGACTTCACGGCGGCGGAGCTGCCGGAGATTCCAAGCCAGGACCTTCCCTTCGGCCTGCCGTCCTGGATGCGCAACACGGATTTCTGGGCGTCGATGTCCGCCACTCCGGGCACAGAACGGGCCAACATCTCGATCGAGGTCCCGTAGGCCGCTGCCCGCGTTCTAGCCGCCGAGGATCTCCCGCGCCTTGTCGACGTCCGCGTGCATCTGGTCGACGAGCTTGTCGACCGACTCGAAGGCGACCATGCCGCGCAGCCGCTCCACGAAGGACACCTCGACCTCCACGTCGTACAGCTCGAGGTCGGTGCGGTCGAGGACGTAGCTCTCGACCCGGCGCTCGCGGACCCCGTCGAAGGTGGGGTTGGTGCCGACGCTGATCGCCGCCGGATAGGTCTCACCTGTGTCCAGCCGGCGCAGCCAGCCGGCGTACACGCCGTCGGCCGGGGCTGCGGTCATGCCGTCGGTGGGCACATTGGCCGTCGGGAACCCGAGGTCGCGGCCGCGCTCTTCGCCGCGGACCACGACGCCACGCACGGCATATGGGTGGCCCAGCGCCTCGGCCGCGCCGGCCACGTCTCCGGCCGCCAGGCAGGTGCGGACGTAGGTCGACGACCAGACCATCGGCCCCCCGTCGAGCGGGATCCCCTCGACGACGAAGCCGTGCTCCCGGCCGAACGCCTGCAGCGTCGCCACGTCGCCCGCGGCCTTGCTGCCGAACCGGAAGTTGGCGCCCACCACGACGGCCTCGGCATGCACCGCGTCGACGAGCACGCGCTGCTCGAAGTGCTCGGGCGTCCACGACGCCATGTCGCGGTCGAACGGCAGCGCCAGCACGTGGTCGGCGCCCGCCTCCCGCAGCAGCTCCGCCCGGCGCTCGATCGTGGTGAGCTGGGTCGGCGCGTGCTCGGGCCGCAGCACCGCCATCGGGTGCGGGTCGAAGGTGATCGCCACAACTGGCAGCCCCCGTTCGTCGCCGATCTCGCGGGCGCGCGCCAGCACGTGCTGGTGGCCGAGGTGGACGCCGTCGAAGTTCCCGATGACCACGACCGTGGCCCCCAGGTCGGCCGGCACCTCGGCAAGCGAGCGCCAGATCTGCACGGGCCGAACTCTAGGGCTCAGACGAAGACTGCGACCGGACGGGCCCGTCCGTCGCGGGGCTCGTAGAGGGCGAGGAACTCGCCGTCGGGTGCGAACAAGGCGGTCAGCCCGACCATGTCGAGCTCGAGCGCTCGGCCGACTCGGACGTCACCGGCGGCTCGCTCGTCGAGCTCAAGAGACGGGAACGCCGCACGCGCGGCGGCCGCGATCGGCAGTACCTCGAAGGAGTCGGCCAGCTGGTCGAGGGTGCGGGCCGCGTCGAGGCGGTAGGGCCCGACGGCGGTACGCCGCAGCGCGGCCAGGTGCCCGCCGACCCCGAGGCGTGCGCCGGCATCGCGGGCGATGGCGCGCACGTAGGTGCCGCTCGAGCAACGCAGCGAGACGTCGACGTCGACGACGTCTGGGTCGCGGCGCAGCTCGTGAACCACGAGCTCATGGACGGTGACCGGTCGCGGCTCGAGCTCGACGTGCTCACCCGCCCGCACCCGCGCGTAGGCCCGCTTGCCGTCCACCTTCACCGCGGAGACGGCGGTCGGGACCTGCAGCAGGTCACCGACGAACTCCGCGAGCGTGGCCCTGACCGCCGGCTCGTCGAGCCCGCCGGTCGGGGCCGTCGAGACCACCTCGCCCTCGGCGTCGTCGGTCGTGGTGGCCGCGCCGAGCCGGATCGTGGCGTCGTAGGCCTTGTCGGTGAGCATCAGGTGACCCAGCAGTCGCGTTGCCCGGCCGATGCCCACGACCAGCACGCCGGTCGCCATCGGGTCGAGGGTGCCGGCGTGGCCGACCTTGCGAGTGCCTGCGAGCCGACGGATCCGGGCGACGACGTCGTGCGAGGTCAGGCCGGCCGGCTTGTCGACGACGACCAGGCCGGACTCAGCCGTCACTGCCCTCGTCGTCGTCCTGGGCCTCGTCCTCGCGCGGCTTCTTGTAGGGGTCCTCGTCGCCGGCGTACGTCGCGCCACGCCGGGCGGCGACCTCCTCGTCGAGAGCACGGGCCTTGGCCAGCACCTCGTCGAGGTGCCGAGCCGACGCCGGGAGCGCGTCGGCGACGAACTCCAACGACGGCGAGTGCCGCATGCCGAGCTGCTTGGCGACCTCGGACCGGAGCAGGCCCTTGGCCGACTCCAGCGCCGCCGCAGTCGCGGCCAGCGCGGCCTCGTCACTCTGCTGCTCGTCGGGCTGGCCGGTGCCACCTGCCAGGACGGTGTAGAAGATCGTCGCCTGCTGGGTGTCTCCGGTCAGCCGGACGTCAGTGACCGTGACGAACCCCAGTCGCGGATCCTTGATCCGCCGCTCGAGCATCTCGGCGACGATGACCTGGATCCGGTCGGCGATCTTGCGCACCCGTGAACTGCTCATGCTCTCTTCTCCTCGCCGAGTCGGCGTTCCTGCTGACGAGTGACCCGCCGAGTCGGGGTTACTGCTGAGCAGTAACCCCGACTCGGCGTTGCCTGCGGTCAGTCGCGGGGGATCTCGCGCATCTCGAAGGACTCGATGACGTCGCCGATCTTGATGTCCTGGAAGTTCCGGAGCACCACACCGCACTCGAAGCCCTCGCGGACCTCGGTCGCGTCGTCCTTCTCACGCTTGAGCGAGGCCAGGTCGAGGTTGTCCGCGACCACGGCGCTGTCGCGCAGCACCCTGGCCTTGGCGTTGCGGCGGATGACACCGCTGGTGACCATGCAGCCCGCGATGTTGCCGATCCGCGACGAGCGGAAGATCTCGCGGACCTCCGCCTGACCCAGTGTCGACTCCTCGAAGACCGGCTTGAGCAGCCCCTTGAGCGCCGCCTCGATCTCCTCGATCGCCTGGTAGATGACCGAGTAGTAGCGGATCTCGACGCCTTCCTTGTCCGCCATCTCGGTCGCCTTGCCCTGCGGCCTGACGTTGAACCCGATGATGATGGCGTCGGAGGCCGCCGCGAGGTCGACGTTGGTCTCGGTGATCGCACCCACACCGCGGTCGATGACCCGGAGGTGGACCTCCTCGCCGACATCGATCTGCGAGAGCGCGTCCTCGAGCGCCTCGACCGAGCCGGACACGTCGCCCTTGAGGATGAGGTTGAGCTCCTGGCTCGCGCCCTTCTCCATGGAGGCCATGAAGTCCTCGAGAGTACGGCGCACGCGGCGCTTGGCCTGCATGGCCGCCCGCTCCCGTGCCTCGCGCTTCTCGGCGATCTGACGCGCCATCCGGTCGTCGTCGACGACGATGAACGTCTGGCCCGCCGCGGGCACCGCAGTCAGGCCGAGCACCATCGCGGGACGCGACGGGTCGGCCTCCTCGATGTTCTCGCCGTGCTCGTCGAGCATTGCCCGGACCCGGCCGTAGCCGGCCCCGGCGACGATCGAGTCACCGACGCGCAGCGTGCCGCGCTGGACCAGGACGGTAGCGACCGGACCGCGACCGCGGTCGAGGTGCGCCTCGACCACGAGGCCCTGCGCGTCCTGGTCCGGGTTGGCCCGGAGGTCCAGGGACGCATCGGCGGTCAGGACGACCGCCTCGAGCAGCTTGTCGAGGTTGAGCTCGGACTTGGCCGACACGTCCACGAACATCGCGTCGCCGCCGTACTCCTCGGGCACCAGGCCGTAGTCGGCAAGCTGGCCACGGACCTTGGTCGGGTCGGCCTCGGGCTTGTCGATCTTGTTGACCGCGACCACGATCGGGACGCCTGCGGCCTTGGCGTGGTTGAGCGCCTCGACCGTCTGCGGCATCACGCCGTCGTCGGCCGCGACCACGAGGATCGCGATGTCGGTCGCCTGGGCGCCACGCGCACGCATGGCCGTGAACGCCTCGTGACCCGGGGTGTCGATGAAGGTGATGCGACGCTCGTTGCCGTCGACGTCGGCCGCGACCTGGTAGGCACCGATGTGCTGGGTGATGCCACCGGCCTCCTTGTCGACGACGTTGGCGCTGCGCAGGGCGTCGAGGAGCTTGGTCTTGCCGTGGTCGACGTGACCCATGACGGTGACGACCGGGGGTCGGACGGCCAGGTCGGCCTCCTCGCCCTCGTCCTCGCCGAACTCGAGGTCGAACGACTCGAGCAGCTCGCGGTCCTCGTCCTCGGGCGAGATCACCTGGACGACGTAGTTGAGCTCCTCACCGAGCAGCTCGAACGTCTCGTCGTTGACCGACTCGGTCGCGGTCACCATCTCGCCGAGGCTGAACAGCATCTGCACGAGCTGGGCCGCGTCGACGCCGATCCGCTCTGCGAAGTCGGTCAGGGACGCACCGCGGGGCAGCTTGACGGTCTCGCCGTTGCCCTTGCGGACGCGTACGCCGCCGATCGTCGGGGCCTCCATGGCCTCGAACTCCTGGCGACGGGCCCGCTTCGACTTGCGACCTCGGCGCGAGGGACCACCAGGGCGACCGAAGGCACCCTGGGTCTGGCCGCGCTGACCGGGACGGCCGCCACCTGGACGACCGCCACCCGAGGGGCCGAAGCCGCCTGGACGACCGGGGGCACCGGTCGGAGCCCCGCGACCGGGGGCACCGCCACGGGCGCCGCCGGGACCGCCCGGACCACCGCGGCCGGGAGCGCCACCGGGACGACCGGGACCACTGGGGCCGCGGCCACCACCTGGGCCACCGCCGAAGGCGGCTGGGGACTTGGGCATCATCGCCGGGTTGGGGCGCGGCATGCCGGGATGACCACCGGCAGGCGGACGCGGCGGACGCTGGTCGTCGGGGATGCCGTCGGTAGCGGGTCGCGGCGCGGGCCGACTGCCCATGCCCTGGCTGGCCGCGAACGGGTTGTTGCCCGGACGTGGCGCGCCGGGCCTGCCGACCGGGCGCGGGGCCGGCGGCTTGGGAGCGGTGGCAGAAGATGGGTCGACCGACGCGGCCGGAGCCTCCGGCTCCGCCGGCGGCTCGGGCGTCTCGGTCGCCGCAGGAGCCGATACCTCGGGGGTCGGCTCGGCCGGCGCCACAGGAGCCGCGGGCGCCTCAGCGACCTCGGTCGCCTCCGGCTCGGCAACCTTCTTGGGCGCGGCCTTCTTGGGCGCAGCCTTCTTGGCGGCGGGCTTCTCCGCCACCGTCTCGGCGGGAGGAGCCGGCTCGGACGCAGCCTTCAGCTGGTCGCCGTACTCCTTCTTGAACTTCATCTCGACGGGAAGCTCGATCGTCGAGGAGGGCGACTTGACGAACTCGCCCATCTCCTTGAGCTTCTCAAGGACGAACTTGCTCTCGACGTTGTATTGCTTCGCGAGCTCGTGAACTCGGGTCTTGGCCACTTTTCTCCTTCTGGCCTCGAGACCCGGGTTGGGGTGTTGCCTCGAGGCGTTAGCGGTTGTGCAAACTCATCGGGAAGTACTCATCGAGTGCTCATGAGCTGCTGCTCCAGCCTTCTTCTCGGTGTTCGTTGTCTTGGTCTGCGATGTAGGAACCAACCGCCGCGCTGTCCAGTCCTGCCGGGACCCTCCCCATCGAAATACGGAGGGCCCGGCCGAACGCCTTGCGACGGACGGCGAGGTCGTAACACTCGGCCGTGGGGTGCAGGTGCGCCCCTCGCCCGGGTGCGGTGGCTTCCGGATCGGGTACGACGACCGGATGGCCGTGCGTGTCCGAGCCGACGGTCACCCGCACCAACTCGCGTTTGGCGGCTCGCTGCCGGCATCCGATGCAGGTCCGGACCGGTTCGCTCGCCACCAAGGGTCAACACTACCGTCACGGGGCCCGGTTCCCGAACCGGGCGCCCCGTCATAACGTCGGGACATGGCTACTGCGGTCGATTCAGACGGCTGGTTCGAGGATCGGTTCTCGGGTCCCGACGTGGACCCTGCGACCTGGCTCCCGTACTACCTGCCGGCGTGGTCGTCCCGGGCGGACACCCGTGCGATCTACCACCTGTCCAACAACGAGCTGACCCTGGAGATTCCGGTCGACCACCCGGTCTGGTGCGCCGATGACCACGATCCACCGCTCCGCGTCTCCGGGCTGATGTCCGGGAACTGGTCGGGTCCGGCCGGCACGACGAAGGGCCAGCAGCGGTTCGAGGGGTGGCTGCCCAGCGGCGGCCGCGTCGAGATCTCGGCACGGATGCAGCTTTCGCCCCGTTCGATGGCCGCTCTGTGGATGGGCGGCTTCGAGGACGACGACGCCCAGGAGCAGAGCGGCGAGCTCTGTGTCTTCGAGATCTTCGGCAACGCGCTCGGCCCGGTCGACGACCCCTCCGACGAGGCGGTCTTCACCGTCGACGAGGTCGTCGTACGTCGTTGCCCGAACCCGCCCACCTACCCGCTCCAGCTGAGGCTGGCCCTCTTCGACTTCCCGCAGGACTCGGTGGGCGACGACGACCACCTGGTGCCGCGGCTGGTTGTCGACCGGGTCGCCGGGACCCGGCGTTGACCGCGCTTCAGTGCGCGACGACGCTGGTCGTCGCGCGGCACGGCGAGGCGGAGTACGAAGCATCGACCTGGGCGGACGAGGGCGGTTCGCTCACCCAGCGGGGCAGGCAGCAGGCTGCCGCGCTGGCCGAGTCGCTGGCCGACCGGCGGGTGGCGCACGTCTGGACCAGCACGCTGGCCCGCGCCGTGCAGACCGGCGAGATCGTCGCGGCCCGGCTCGGGATCGGGGTGACCACACGGATCGGGCTGCGCGAGTTCGACGCGGGTGACCACCGCGGCGTACCCCTCGAGGAAGACCCTTTCGTGGGGACCTACACCCGCTGGCTGGAGGGCCACCTCGACGAGCGCATCCCCGGCGCTGAGACCGGCCGGGAGATCGTGGAGCGGTTCGACCAGGTCCTCAGTGAGGTGTCCGACGCGCACCCCGGCGAGACCGTGCTGGTGGTCTCGCACGGCGGCACGATCGGGCTCGGTATCCCCACGTTGTGCCGCATGGACGCCGAGCGGGCCCTGCTCGGCAACACCGACACGGTCGAGGTGGTCGTCGACGCTGACGAATGGGTGTGCACCCGCTGGGGTTGATCAGTCGGCGGCGCCCGCTTCCTCGTCGGACCTGATGTCGATCCGCCAGCCGGTGAGGCGGGCGGCCAGCCGGGCGTTCTGGCCCTCCTTGCCGATGGCCAGCGAGAGCTGGAAGTCGGGAACAATGACCCGGGCCGAACGGGCCTCGGCGTCGACCACCTCGACCGAGGTGACCCGGGCCGGGGAGAGCGCGTGGGCGACCATCTCGGCGGGGTCCTCGGACCAGTCGACGATGTCGATCTTCTCGCCGTGGAGCTCGGACATCACGTTGCGGACCCGCTGACCCATCGGGCCGATGCAGGCGCCCTTGGCATTGACGCCGGGCACGGTCGAGTGGACCGCGATCTTGGTGCGGTGGCCGGCCTCGCGCGCTATGGCTGCGATCTCGACGGTGCCGTCGGCGATCTCGGGCACCTCGAGCGCGAACAGCTTCTTGACCAGGTTCGGATGCGAGCGCGACAGCGTGATCTGCGGGCCGCGCATGCCCTTGCGGACCGAGAAGACCAGGCACTTGATGCGGGTGCCGTGCTCGTACTTCTCCCCCGGCACCCGCTCGGCCACCGGCAGCTGGGCCTCGAGCTTGCCCAGGTCGACGAGGACGTCGTCGGGATTGCGGCCCTGCTGGATGACGCCGGAGATGATGTCGCCCTCCTTGCCGGAGAACTCGCCGTACCGGATGTCGTCCTCGGCGTCCCGCAGCCGCTGCAGCATGATCTGCTTGGCGGTCGTCGCGGCGATCCGACCGAACCCCTCGGGCGTGTCCTCGACCTCGCCGATCTTGTTGCCCTCCTCGTCGAGCTCGTCCGCGAACACCGTGACGTGACCGGTCTTGCGGTCAAGGACGACGCGGCCGTGCTCGGCGGCTCCCGGGGTCTTCTGGTAGGCCGTCAGGAGGGCCTGCTCGATCGCCTCGACGAGCACGTCGAAGGAGATCTCCTTCTCGCGTTCCAGGCTGCGCAGGATGGTCAGGTCGATGTCCATGGGGATCAGTCCTCTGTGCCCGGTGCGGGCTTCCGGTTGAACTCGACCTGGACCAGCGCCTTCGCCACCTCGGCGTAGCCGACCTCGCGTCGGGTGCCGTCGACATCCAGGGTGGCGGCCTCGTCGTCGGACCCGACGATCCGGCCGGTGAACGTCGACCCTTCGGTGGTGGTCACCTTGACCAGCCGCGAGGCGTTGCGGCGCCAGTGCCGCGGCAGGGTCAGCGGGCGGTCGACGCCACGGGAGGTGACCTCGAGCGTGTAGGGGTGCTCCCCCATCACGTCGCTCGCGTCGAGCACCTGCGAGACCGTGCGGGTCGCGTCCGCGACCTCGTCGAGGGTGACGCCGTTGTCCCCGTCCACGGCGATCCGCAGGATCCGCCGCTTGCCGGCCGGGGTCAGCTCGACCGCCTCGACGTCGAGCCCGAGGGCTCCCAGGGGGGTCGCCACCTCCTGCTCGATCCGGTCTCGGACGGCGTCCTGCTGGCTGGCCACGGCGGGCGAACCTCCCTGTGTTGTTGTGCGTGCTAAGTCGTTAGGTGCTGCTCGACTCACGATAGCGGCCAGACCGAACCCGCTCGATAGGCTCGCGCCGTGCCCGACCGCCCGCTCGTACGACGGCGCACGGCCGTCGGCGGCGCCCTCGGTGGGCTGGCCCTCACGATGATCGCCGCGGGGTGCGATCCCGGCGAGGACCTGGCCCCGCCCGAGGACGACGCGACGCCCACCCCGTCCGGCGCGCCGGACCAGCCGACACCGGATGAAGCCCTGGTCGACGAGGTGTCGGGCGACCTGGTGGCCGCGCTGGGCGTACTTGGCGACGCCCGAAAGTTCCGTTCACTGCGCAAGCCGCTCGCGCCGCTGGCCCGGGCACACCGCGCGCACCTGGAAGTGCTCGAAGGCGAGGTCAACACCGCAACCGGCTCCGAGACCCACGCGAACGCGTCCCTCGCCCTGCTGGCGGTGCACGCGAGCGAGCGCGCGCTCCAGGTCTCGCTCGTCGACGCCGCCACCCGCGCAGAGAGCGGGGCGCTGGCCCGGCTGCTGGCGTCGATGTCTGCCTCGGTGACCCAGCACCTGGCGGTGCTGCCCCGCGAGGTCGCGCCGTGACCGAGGTCGAGGCCCTGCAGACCACGCTCGAGGCCGAGCACGCCGCCGTCTACGTCTACGGTCTGCTCGGCGCACGGACGTCCCAGTCGGCGGAGCCCACGCTGTACGCCGCCCTGCGGGCCGCCTACGAGGCGCACCGCGACCGGCGCGACCACCTGATCGGGGAGATCGCCGCGCTCGATGCGACGCCGGCACCCGCGGCCGCGGCGTACGAGCCGCCGGACGGACTGGACACCACGGACGAGCGGAACCGGTCGGCGCTGGAGCTGGAGCGTGCCTGCGCCCGGACCTACGCCGCGCTGGTCGGCTCCACCACGGGTGCGCGTCGGGGCGAGGCCATCGACCTCCTCAACGACGCTGCGGCCCGCGAGCTGTCGTTCCGGGGAACTCCCGAGAAGTTTCCAGGGCTAAGCGTGAGATAGCTCGTGTCGGAGCGCAGTACGGACGCTCACTTCCGGCAGACGCGATCGCAGTTTCGGCCCGACGCAGCTGCAGCACCGCGGCGGCGACGATCACTGCCTGCCGATCGGCGGGGCTGAATACACCGAGCGACACGAAGCCCACGCCACTCGGTTTCTTCACGTAGCCCCCGCGGCCTCTGTGATCTCGTGCAGGCGCGCGCCGACGGAGAACCGGCTGCGCACGCCGAGGATCCTCATCACCTCGGCGATGTCCGAACGAACGGTCCGGACGCTGACCCCGAGGGCCGAGGCGATGGAGTCGTCGTTCGCGTCGGTGGCCAACAGCGACAGAATCTGACGCTGGCGTGTCGTGAGCTGCGGGCCGTCAGTCACTGGCTGGTCGACCACTGGGTAGGCCGAGTCCATGATCCGGTGCCAGTAGTTCCACGCGGCACGCAGGCAGGCCGGCGCACGCACGGCCATCACCGTGTCCTCGCCCTCGACGAAGGGCCCTTGGAGCAGCACGAACTCGCGGTCGACGATCTTCATCTGCACCTTGCCGATGCCGATCAGGTAGGTGCCGAGTCGTTCCCCGGCCAACAGGCGTTGTCCACCGTTCGTGAGGCCTTCGTAGTCGAATACGCTGATCATCCGCAGGCCGCCGGCCAGGGCGATGCGGTTGTTGGGCAGGCTGATCCGTAGGTGCGCCAGGGGTCCATAGGGACGAACCGACAGCAGCTCACGCCATTCGTGAACCGCCGCCCTCATCATCCACGGGTTGATGCCCTCGCCGCGAGCCACGATCTCGGCACCCCGCACGGGTCCCTTGGTCATGGCGCTGGCCAGCTCGGCTCGACGCAGCTGCAGGACAGCCGCGGCGTCGAGCACTTCCTGCCGCCCGGGCTCACCGATCGGGCAGCTGGGACCAAGGCCCAGGCTGAGGGTTTGTTCCACGTCGCACCTTCACGTCCAGACTGACGGACGAGCACACCCTAGAAGCGTCAGTAGTACCAGGGAAGGGGCGACCAGTCCGGCTCACGCTTCTCCGGGAACTGGCCGGACCGGCGGAACCGGTCCGCACTCGAGCTGGAGCGTGCTTGCGCCCGGACCTACGCCGCGCTGGTCGGCTCGACCACGGGTGCGCGTCGGCGCAAGGCCATCGACCTACTCAACGACGCTGCGGCCCGCGAACTGTCGCTCCGGGGAACTCCCGAGATATTCCCCGGAACCGACGAGTACGCGGACCGCTGAGGCGAACGCGGAGACCCTGGCTTGGGCCATCCCCACCTGATTCGTCCTGCCCACGAATATGCAGGAGGGGTTCCACCCGTGCGAGGGCGCCGTCTCTGCACAAGTCTGCATTGCATGAACTTGCAAAAGTTGCGGTACGGGCAGGGGTATGTCAGGACCAGGCCCGGACAAGCGCGGGAATCTCGTCGAGGGAGTGCACCACGGCGTCGGGATCACCCTCGGTGTGCCCGACCTGTTCCACCGGGATGACGCTGTGCGGCACGTGGATCGCGCGCAGCCCTGCCTGGTGGGCGCCCCAGATGTCGTCGAAGAGGCGATCGCCGACGTAGACGCAGCGGGCCGGGTCTGTCGCGTCGACCGCCGACATCGCGGCCTCGAACGCGTGGCGCGAGGGCTTGGTCCACGGGATCTCGCTCGTGTAGACGTCCCCGTCGACCAGGTCGAGCACCCCGTCGCGCTCGAAGATCCGCTCGTGGAAGGCGCGCGGCCAGATCGTGTTGGAGAGGACGCCGACCTTGACCCCGTCGGCGCGGAGCGCCTCCCATGTCGGCCGGACGGCCGGGTCGGTGAACGTGTGCGGCTCCCAGAAGTCGTAATAGGCCGTGAGCAGGTCCGGGTCGTGGTCGAGGCCGGCCTCGGTGAACAGGTCGGCGACGGTCGAGCTCTGCTGGTGGTCGCGGGAGCGGCCCCAGATCGTGGCCCCGGCCTCGTGCAGCCGCTGCCGGGAGACCTCCACGTCGTGGTCGGCGTTCACCACCGCCTGGGCCAAGGCCAGCGACTCGGCGTGGAAGTCGATGTCGTGCCAGGCGGTGAGCGTGCCGCCCCAGTCGAAGATCACGGCGTCGATGGGCACGGGCGGAAACTCTAAGGGGTCACTGGTCACCGAACGGCTGGATCGGGACCCCGTGGTCCTTCTCCCGCATGCCGAGCTCGTAGGTGGCGGATCCGGGCGCCGCCAGGCTCAGCGGCGGCGACCCGTCGAGCTCGACGTCGAGCTCCAGGTCCGCGATGGAGCAGTTCACCGTGTCGTGCTCCGAACCGTCCGGGTCGGCGTACACCCAGCCCACGAGGTCCTGGTGCCGCGCCGACACCCGGCCCCTGACGGTGACGCCGGTCCCGGGCAGGGTGAACTCGCAGCCGTGCGGCGTCTCGACGACCTTGGTCCCGCGGGCCTTCGCGATGCCGCCGATCCGGTGGCGCCGACCGTCGAGGGAGAGGGCACCGTTGGCGATCCACGGCGTCGTGTAGGGGCCCACCTTGATGCGTCCGAGGGCGACGTCGAGCCAGGTGTTGCTGCCATGACCGTCGAAGAGCGCCCCGTGAAGCCAGATCCAGCGCTCGGCGTGCTGGGTCCCCCAGTTGTGGCCAACCATGGCCGGCCAGTGGTCGAGCTCGATGTTCTGGTCGCCGAGGCGCACCGACCCGCTGACTCGCGCCCGGGGGACGGTTGAGATCAGCTTGGTCTTCGGCAACCGTGCGGAGTACATCCACTCGCGGGGCAGGTGCCACAGGGGTTCGGCGGCACCCTCGTAGCTGAGCTCCCACGACACGTCGAGGCCTTCCGACGGCGCCGCCCCGCGCAGCACACCCGGTCCGAAGACTCCCTCACCGATGTGCAGCATCTCGTCCGCCGCGACCTCCGGCTGGGTCGCGACCGTGACCTTCGACGCCAGCGGGCCAGCAGCGCCAGGGTCGAACCACGTGAACCACATCGAACCCCGCGGAGACCCCCCTGCGCGTTGGTGGATCGTGTAGCGGATCCAGACCGCCCGGGATCGATCAGGAGCCGCTGCCTTGACGTAGAAGCTCTCGTAGCCGCCGCTCCGCGGCGCGAAGTCGGGGAAGCGTGCTCGGGTCGGCTCCTCGGTCACAGGCGCACGCTAGTCCAGCCAGCCGACGATCTCGTCGGCCAGCCGCTCGGGCTGGTCGAGGGAGACGAACGTGCGAGCCCCCCGGAACTCGACCAGCGTCGCGTCCGGGAAGGTGGCGAGCAGCCGCTTCGCCAGGTCGTACTTGAAGAACGGGTCGCCCGGCGCCCAGCACAGCAGCACCGGCCGGTCGAACTGCGACAACCAGCGCGGGGAGTCCGCAAGTTCGTCGCCGCGCCAGCCGCGGGCGAACGTCGCGACGTCACGACGTACGCCCGGATCGGTGAGGTACGGCGTGACCCACGCCCTGCTCTCCTCGGGCGCGAGATCACGGCGGACCAGCCAGCCGAACCCGAGCTTGCTGTGCCGCAGGAACGTCAGCCGCATGGGCTGCAGCGCTGCCCGGGCCGCGCGTTCGTGGCGGGCAAGCCGGAACAGCGCATCGAACGGGGACGGTGGGAAAGTCTCGAATGCGTCGCAGTTGGTCAGGACCAGCCGCCCGATCCGGCTCGGGTCCTCGTCGAGCAGCAGCTGCGAGACCGCTCCCCCGGTGTCGCTGCCGACCAGGACGACGTCCTGCAGGTCGTGCGCCTCCAGGAAGCTGGCGACGATCCGGGCCACCCCGCGCGGGGACAGGTCCGCGCCCTCCGTCATCGCCGTGGTGTGGGACCCGAGCGGCCAGGTTGGCGCGAAGGTGTGGAACCCGCGCTCGGCCAGCCGCTCCGGCACGTCGGACCACAGCGTGTCGTCGACGAGGAACCCGTGCACAAAGACCGCCGGCCGACCGTCCGGCGGTCCGCCCTCCCGGTAGTGGATCGTCCCGGCGGGCAGCTCGATCTGGTGGCGCTCCATCACCCGATCCTCTCCGACCAGGGTCGCCCGCCGCGTCCTACCGAGGTCGGATCTGAGAGCGTGTCCCTAGTGCGTGGCCGCAGGCGCCCGTCGGACTAGCGCGTACGCCGACACAACCGCCCAGGTGCCCTCCAGCAGGAGGAACCCCCACTGGTGGCCGTGCAGCGCGTCGATCGCCAGCACCGCGGACCCGACGAGGTTGAGCGCGGCGTACGTCGGGGTGTCGGTGCCCATCCGGCGCAGCTGCACCAGCACGAACGGCACCAGGATCAGCAGCGACCCAGCGATCTGGATGAGGCTCTCGATGGACACGTGTCCTCCCGGACCACGTCGTCTTCGCGCACCGGGTACGACGAGCCTCGTCCGGGACGGCGCGGACTCGCGCCGTGACAGGTCAAGAGTAGGCGTTCCCGAGGCGTCCTAAAGGCGATGGTGACCAAAGGCACCGGGTTGGCTAGGCCAGGACGACTCGGACCACGTGGTCGACGACGGACCCGGCGGGCACGTCTTCGCGGTCGCCAGTGGCGCGGTCCCGGACCTCGACGGTGCCGTCGGCGAGGCCGCGGCCGACCACGACGATCGTCGGGACGCCGATCATCTCGGCGTCCTTGAACTTCACGCCGGGGCTGACCTTCGGCCGGTCGTCGTAGAGCACCTCGATCCCCTGGTTGTCCAGCTCGTGGGCGATTCGCTCCGCAGCGGCGAAGATCTCCTCGTCCTTGCCGGTGGCGACCAGGTGTACGTCGGCGGGCGCGACGTTGCGCGGCCAGGACAGGCCGAGCTCGTCGAGGGTGCCCTCAGCGATCGCCGCGACCGCCCGGGAGGGACCAATGCCGTAGGAGCCCATGGTGACGGTGACCAGCTTGCCGTTCTCGTCGAGGACCTGGAGGTCGAGCGCGTCGGCGTACTTGCGACCGAGCTGGAAGATGTGGCCCATCTCGATGCCGCGGGCCGACTCCAGGATGCCGCCGTCGGTGGCACCGCAGACCGGGCAGGGGTCTCCGTCGCGCACGTCGCCGACGTCGATCACACCGTCGCCGGAGAAGTCACGGCCGGCGACCAGGTCGAGCACGTGGCTGCCGGAGATGTCGGCGCCGGTGACCCAGCGGGTGCCGTCGACGACGCGGGGGTCGAGGAGATACCGGACGCCGGCGGGCTTCTTCTCCCCCAGCGCTCCGGGGCCGAGGTAGCCCTTGGCGAGCGTCGGCCGGGCGGCGAAGTCGGCCTCGCCGAACGGCTCGAAGACCACGCCCTCGCCGAGCTTGGACTCCAGCCGCTTCGCGTCGACCTCGCGGTCGCCGGGCAGGCCGATCGCGAGCGCTTCCACGGTGCCGTCGGGGTGCCGCACCGAGAAGATGACGTTCTTGAGGGTGTCTGCGGCGGTCCAGGGCCGGTCGTCGCGGGGGAACTTCTGGTCGAGATGAGCGACGAGGGTGTCGATCGTGGGGGTGTCGGGCGTGAGCTCGGCGTGCGCAGCAGGCGTCTCGTCGTACGACGTGGGTGCCGGTGCGGGCGTGTCGACGGCTTCGACGTTGGCGGCGTAGTCGCAGCGGGTGCAGCGCACGTAGGTGTCCTCGCCGACAGCCGCCTTGGCGAGGAACTCCTCTGACTTCGAGCCGCCCATGGCGCCGGCCTCGGCCTTGACGATGACGTACTCGAACCCGAGCTTGTCGAAGATCCGGATGTAGGCGTCGCGGTGCTTCTGGTAGCTCGCGTCGAGACCGGCGTCGTCGATGTCGAAGGAGTAGGAGTCCTTCATCACGAACTCGCGCCCGCGCAGCAGCCCGGCCCGGGGGCGCGCCTCGTCGCGGTACTTGGTCTGGATCTGGTAGATCGACAGCGGCAGGTCCTTGTACGACGAGTACAGGTCCTTCACCACCAGGGTGAACATCTCCTCGTGCGTCGGCCCGAGCAGGTAGTCGCCGTCCTTGCGGTCCTTGAGCCGGAAGATGCCGTCGCCGTACTCGGTCCAGCGGCCGCTTGCCTCGTAGGGCTCCCGCGGCAGCAGGGCGGGGAACAGGAGCTCCTGGGCGCCGATCGCGTCCATCTCCTCGCGGATGACGTTCTCGATCTTGCGGAGCACCCGCAGTCCCAGCGGCAGCCAGGTGTAGATCCCCGGGGCCGCGCGCCGGATGTAACCAGCGCGGACCAGGAGCCGGTGGCTCGGAACCTCGGCGTCCGCTGGGTCGTCACGCAGGGTGCGCACGAACAGGCTGGACATCCGGAGGATCATGCGCAGAAGGGTACGGGCGGTGCGCCCGGCCAGGCGATGCGGTTACCGTCGCAACCAACCATGCCTCGGTGGCGTCTCTCCTGATGCCTGGACATCTCAGCTACGAAAGGACGCCCCATGCGCCCCCACTCCCGGACCTTGGTCCGCACTCTCGCCGTCGTCGCCACCGGCGCGTTGGCCGCCACCCTCGTTGCCACCCCGGCTTCGGC
This sequence comes from uncultured Actinomycetota bacterium, assembly GCA_963817125.1. Lineage (GTDB taxonomy): Bacteria > Actinomycetota > Actinomycetes > Propionibacteriales > Nocardioidaceae > Nocardioides. Next base: position 760,064 of record CAWFNB010000009.1, on the reverse strand, counting down.
GGTGCCGGCCCAGCACCTGAACCCGGCGAAGCTGCCTCGGGGTGCCGACGTGAAGATCCCGCACCTCGAAGGCAAGACCGTCGTCGACGGGTCTGTGCGGATCACCGTCAAGGCCGCGAACGTCGCGCTGCTCGGGAAGTCCGGTTCGGCGTACATCGTCGGCACCTCCGATCGGAACGGCCGCAACGGCCGGGTTCTCCGCTTCGAGACCAACGGCACCTCCACCGACCTCGGGAAGACCAGGGTCTTCGAGACCGTGCTGTCCGGCGACGGCCAGACCGTCGTCTCGTCCCGGTCGTCGCGCAGGGGCACGACGGTCAAGGCACGCTCGGCCACGACCGGAGCGGTCGTCGCCAAGCAGTCGTTCGACGGCTACCAGAACGTGCTGGATGCCCAGGGCACGAAGGTGGTCATCGGTGGCTACGACAAGAGCGGCACCCAGCTGTGGGACTCCGCCACCGACACGGTCACCCAGCTCACCAGGAGGTACGGCTACGAGGCCGACCTCTCGCTCGACCTGCTGGCGAGCTTCACCAAGGACCCGTACGACGGCGGGTGCACCGTGCTGACCTCGATCAGCAAGCCGGGCAAGCGCGTGTGGCAGTCGTGCGGCGAGGCCATCACCCGGTTCTCGACGGACGGTTCACACTTCGCCGCCGTCCACATCCTGAGCGACGGCATCGGCCCCTCCGCGGTCAAGGTCCGCACCATCGCCGGCACCGCGGTGGGCAGCTATGACGTCAACGGCTGGTTCGGGCACATGGTCTTCGAGGCGCCCAGCACGCTGCTGCTGGAGACCAACGGCAGGCGCAAGGCAGCCACGGTCCGCTGCACAGCGGCGACCTGCGAGCGGGCCAGCGACATGACCAAGCCCCCCACGTTCCGCTCCTCGGGCACCGGTGGTTCTTTGGGATGATGCCTGGGGTGAGCAGCCTTCGCCGACACCCGCGGTGCGCTGTTGCGACTGTCGTCGCCCTGGTGTGCTCCCTGATGGCGGCCTGCTCGGCCACCGACACCTCCGAGTCGAGCCCGCCCGGCCCGAGCACCCGGGCCGAGGCGAGTGCAAGGGAGGGCACCGTCTCACAGCGGGTCAGCGAGGTGGACGCCTTGCGGTCCCGAGCCGCGGCCCGAGCCGCGGCCAAGCGGGACGCCAGGCGGGAGGCCAGGCGAGAGGCGCGCCGAGCCAAGAAGGCGGCCGCGCGTGAGGCCAGGCGAACGCTGCGCGCCATCCGACGGGCCAACCCGCTCGCGAACCGCCCGTGGGGCAACTACTACGGTGACGGGGACCAGGCGTGGGGTCCCTATCAGTCCGCGTCGGGAGAGACCCGCAGCCTCCTCGGCAAGATCGTCCTGCAACCTCGCTCGAAGTGGTTCGGGGCCTGGATTGCGGACCGCGAGATCGAGGGCAAGGTCCGCGACTACATCGCCAACGCCCAGGCGGGGAACCCGGACGCCCTGGTCCAGCTGGCGACGTTCCGCCTGAAGCCGTGGGAGCACAACGCGTGCAGGTCGCTGCCCTCCGCAGCCCAGGCCGCCGGCTACCGGGCGTGGACCGACGGTCTGGCCCGTGGCATCGGCGACTCGCCGGTTGCCATCACCCTGCAGGCCGACGGCCCATTCGCGTTGTGCGCGCCGGGTGGTTCGCAGGCGTACAGCAGCCTCATCCGCTACTCCGCCCAGGTGCTCGGGTCGCTTCCGAACGCCGCGGTCTACATCGACGCGGGCGCCGAGGACTGGCTCCGGGGTGACCCGGATGAGGCGGTGCGGCTCCTGGTCCCGGCCGGGGTGGAGTACGTCCGCGGGTTCTCCATGAACAACACCCACTACAACTCGACCGAGGCGGAGGTCGCCTTCGGCACGGAGGTCGTCGAGGCACTCGCGGCTCGTGGCATCACCGACAAGCACTTCGTCGTCAACACCTCCTCCAACGGCAAGCCGTTCCCCGGGCACACCTACTCCGGCAGGGGCCACTTCGACAACGCCGACCTGTGCCGGTCACTCGACGACACGACGTGCGTCACCCTCGGCATCCCGCCGACCACCAAGGTCGCGGATCCGGCCTGGGGTATGTCGGAGGCGAACCGGCAGAAGGCGGCCCTGTACGCGGACGCCTTCATGTGGATCGGGCGCCCGTGGCTGTTCATGCAGGCCGACCCGTTCGACCTGCAGAGGGCACTGCAGCTGGTTCGCACCTGGCCCTTTGAGAAGTACGCCGTCTACCCGTCCCGATGACCGCGGGCTCAGCCCGCCGATCGCGCGGCCGCGATGGCCGCCCGCATCATCGGGATCTGGAGTGGCACTCGGCCCCACGCGGCGACCTTGAACGTCGTGCTGGAGGACCGGTTGCTGTCGAGCGCCATCTGCAGGTTGCCCGGCCAGACGCCGAGCAGCAGGGCGACGCTTCCCCACCCGGCGACACGTCGGGTGGGCGGAAGGACCAGTCCCACGGCAAGGGCGAGCTCGGCCACGCCGCTGCCCAGGATCACCTCGCGGTGGGCGGGCACCCACGACGGCATCAGTGGCTCGTAGACCTCGGGCTTGACCAGATGGACGACGCCGCTGGCGGCGAACAGCGCGGCGAGCAGCCTGGCACTGGGAGGGAGGGCCATGAGCGAACGCTAACGCGACGCTGGAGACGCGTGCCGGATCAGAACATCACCGTCGAGAACCGCGTCGTCTCCCGGAAGCCGACCCGCTCGTAGGCGCGGCGCGCAGGGACGTTCCAGTCGTTGACGTAGAGCGAGACCGTCGGCGCGATCTCGCGGCGCACGAGCTCGACGACCGCGGCCATGCCCGAGACGGCCAGCCCCTCGCCTCGCCGGTCCGGAGGGACGAAGACGCCCTGGATCTGGGCGGCGTACGGCGATGCACAGGCCACCTCCGCCTTGAAGACCAGCCGACCCCGCTCGAAGCGGGCGAACGACCACCCCCGGCTGATCAGCTGCTGCACCCGGGCGCGGTACAGCTCCGCGCCACCACCGAGCTCGGGTGAGATGCCGACCTCCTCGGTATACATCTCCACGCAGGCCGGGTAGAGCATGTCGAGGTCGGCCCGCGTGGTACGGCGCACGTCGGGGTGCGCCTCGACCAGCGGAGCGTGGTGGATCTGCAGGTGCGGCTGCTGCCAGCGCAGCTCCCGCGGTTGTCCCCACGCGGAGGCAACGGTGTTCCAGAACACCTCCACGGCCTCGTGCGGCCCGACGATCGTCGACACGCTGCGGCTCCGGGTGAGCGCCCGCTCCCCAAAGGCGCGGGCGTCGTCGACCGTCGCCTCGACGGGCACCAGGTTGGCGCCGACGTGACAGGCGGCGACGAGGTCGCCACCGTCGAACCGTCCCCACATCTCCCCGCCCAGCCACCGGGGCTCGAGGTTGGTGGTGCGGGCGCGGTGCTCGGCGAAGACGTTGACCACCGGATCCCTGCCGGTGAGCGCGAGGAACGCGCTCAGGTCCGCCGTCCCGAGGGGACGTACGCCGTGGCGCGTCGTGAGCACGGGGCGAGCCTACGATGCGCCTGCACCGCGCAACATCGGTCAAGCGCCGCGTCGCGGGACGTGATGGGCTGGTGGCATGACCACCGACCACCCCCTCACTGGCCGGGTCGCTCTCGTCGCGGGCGCGACCCGGGGAGCGGGCCGCGCGTTCGCGGTCGAGCTGGCTCGGGCGGGAGCCCACGTCTACGCCACCGGCCGGAGCAGCCGCGCGTTCGGCCGCTCCGAGATCGACCGCCCCGAGACGATCGAAGAGACGGGCGAGCTCATGGCGGCCGCCGGTGGACAGGGCACAGCGCTGGTCGTCGACCACGAGCAACCCGACGCGGTCGGTGACCTGGTCGCCCGGATCGACCGGGAGCAGGGCCGACTCGACATCCTGGTCAACGACATCTTCGGCGGTGACCGCTACGCCGACTGGGAGCGCCCGCTCTGGGAGCACGACCTGGCCGGCGGGCTGCGGATGTTGCGCATGGGCGTCGACACGCACCTGGTCACGGCACACCACGCCCTGCCGCTCATGCTCCGCCGCCCCGAGGGCGCCGAGGACGCGCTGCTCGTCGAGGTCACCGATGGCACCGACGAGTTCAACGCTGGGTTCCGCGACGGAGTCGGCTTCTACTACGACCTGGTCAAGGCCAATGTCAGCCGGATCGTGCTCGGCCTGAGCCACGAGCTGGGCGACCACCCCGTCACCGCCCTCGGGGTCACCCCGGGCTGGCTGCGCTCGGAGAAGATGCTGGAGGGCTTCGGAGTCACCGAGGCGACGTGGCGCGACTGTCTCGACCGAGTCCCGGGGTTCGCGATCTCCGAGTCACCGACGTACGTCGGCCGTGGGGTGGCAGCGCTCGCCGCCGACCCCGACCACGGTCGGTACGCCGGTCGCGTCCTCACCTCCCGCGACCTCGCGGACACCTACGAAGTCACCGACGCCGACGGCTCTCGTCCCGACTGCTGGGGGTACATCGCGCGGCACGGCATCGGCGAGCAGTCTGGGGCCGGCGTCGAGGAGTTCCGCTGACGCTCAGCGTTGCGGGGTCATCCTCAGGAGACGGTCACCGACGCCGCCGCACCGTCCACGGCGTCCATGCCCTCGGCGATCCGCATGGCCTCCTCGATCAGGGTCTCGACGATCTGCGACTCGGGCACCGTCTTGATGACCTCGCCCTTGACGAAGATCTGGCCCTTGCCGTTGCCGGAGGCGACGCCGAGGTCGGCCTCGCGGGCCTCCCCCGGACCGTTGACCACACAGCCCATGACAGCCACCCGCAGCGGCACCTCCAGCCCGTCGAGGCCCGCGGTCACCTCTTCGGCAAGCTTGTAGACGTCGACCTGGGCGCGTCCGCAGGAGGGGCAGGAGACGATCTCGAGCCGGCGCGGCTTGAGGTTGAGCGACTCGAGAATCTGGAGGCCCACCTTGACCTCCTCGACCGGCGGCGCGGAGAGGGAGACCCGGATGGTGTCGCCGATGCCCTGTGAGAGCAGGTGTCCGAAGGCGACCGCGGACTTGATGGTGCCCTGGAACGCCGGGCCGGCCTCCGTGACGCCGAGGTGCAAGGGCCAGTCACCGGCCTCCGCGAGCAGCTCGTAGGCGCGCACCATCACGACCGGGTCGTTGTGCTTGACCGAGATCTTGAAGTCGTGGAAGTCGTGCTCCTCGAAGAGCGAGGCCTCCCAGACCGCGGACTCGACCAGCGCCTCGGGCGTGGCCTTGCCGTACTTCTCGAGCAGGCGGGGGTCGAGCGAGCCGGCGTTGACGCCGATGCGGATCGACGTGCCGTGGTCGTTGGCGGCAGCAGCGATCTCCTTGATCTGGTCGTCGAACTTGCGGATGTTGCCCGGGTTGACCCGGACGGCGGCACAGCCGGCCTCGATCGCTGCGAACACGTACCTCGGCTGGAAGTGGATGTCGGCGATCACCGGGATCTGGGAGTGCTGGGCGATCTCCGGGAGCGCCTCGGCGTCGTCCTGGCTGGGGCAGGCGACCCGCACGATGTCGCAACCGGTAGCGGTCAGCTCGGCGATCTGCTGGAGGGTCGAGTTGACGTCGGAGGTGAGCGTCGTCGTCATCGACTGCACCGAGATCGGAGACTCGCTGCCGACGCCTACCTTGCCGACCCGGATCTGGCGGGTCGGGCGGCGCGGCGCCAGCACCGGCGGGGGTGCCTGAGGCATCCCCAGGTTGATCTCGGTCATGGGTTCCAGACTACTGAGACTACGAACCGTCGATGTGGAGTGGTACGACGAAGTCGCCGACGATGAGGACCAGGCTCATCACCAGCATCACCGAGGCCATCACGTATGCGACCGGCAGCAGCTTTGCGGCGTCCACGAAGCCCGGGTCGGGCCGACCGCGAAGCCGCGCCACGCCGCGGCGTACCGCTTCCCAGAGCGCGCTGGCGATGTGCCCGCCGTCCAGCGGCAGCAGTGGGATGAAGTTGAACGCGCCGATGAAGAAGTTGAACCCGGCGATCAGCAGCAGCAGCAGGACGATCTTGAAGTCCGTTGGGAGCCAGTCCACCGACGCGGTCTCGCCGGCGATCCGGCTGCCGCCGACGATGCTGACCGGACTTTCCGGGTCACGTTCCTGCACCCCGACGATCGCCTTGGCGACACCCCAGACCCGCTGGGGCAGGTGGATCATCGCCTCGGCGGTCTGCTCGGCTGTGTAGCCCATCTGGACCAGCGTGTAGAGCGGGCCGCCCGACACGTAGTGGGTGGTCGGGGTGACGCCCAGGAAGCCGACCTCGCGCAGGGTCTGGTCCTTCTGGGAGTCGGGCCTCAGCTCGACGGTCGTGTTGGTGGTGCCGGTCATCGCCACGCCGTCTCGGTCGAAGCCGATGACGGCCTGTCCGTCCGCGTTGCCGCGGATCAGCGCCCGCAGCTGCTCCCAGCCGGTGACCTCGGTCCCGTTGAAGCTGGTGATCACGTCGCCCGTCTGGAGGCCGGCCTGCTTCGCGGGGCTGATCGGGTCGCTGTCGCGGCAGAGCCGGTCCTCGTTCGCTGGGATCACGCAGTCGCTGACGGAGGAGATCACCGGCGGCCCGGAGTCCACGGCCGGGTCGCTCGGGTTGCCGTAGGTCGCGAAGACGGTCCAGAACAGGAAGAACGCGATGGCGATGTTGACCGACGGTCCGCCCGCCATCACGACGACCTTCTTCCACCAGGCCATCTTGTAGAAGAGCCGGTCCTCGTCAGCCGGTGTGATCAGCTCCCACTCAGCCGCTCGTGCGTCGGAGATCAGCTGGGTGAAGAGACCGGTGTTGGACTTGCGGATCTTGGTGACCCGGTTGCCGTCCTGGTCATAGGTCACCTCGTCGGCGAGCTGCTCCGCGCCGGGCGGCAGCATGCCGACGATCTTGACGTAGCCGCCCAGGGGGATCGCCTTGATGCCGTACTCGGTCTCGCCGCGCTTCTTGCTCCACACGGTGGGGCCGAAGCCGATGAAGTACTGGGTGACCTTCCCACCGAACGCTTTGGCCGGGATCATGTGGCCGAGCTCGTGCAGGCCGATCGACGCGAGTATCGCGACGACGAAGACCAGGACGCCGAGTGCGTAGTAGAGGCTGGTCACCCGCTGGTCCCCCCTTGGTCCTGCCCGTCCGCACCGACCCGTGCGGCCTCAGCTCGGGCCCACGCATCGGCGGCGAGAACGTCCTCGACCGTCAACGACGACCCACTGGTTGAGGGTACGTCGTGTCGCGAAAGCACTGCGGTCACTGTAGGCACGATCTGAGTGAACGCCAGCCTGCCCTTCCTGAAGGCTTCAACACAGACCTCGTTCGCGGCGTTGTAGACCGCGGGTGCGGCGCCACCGAGCCGGGCGGCCCGTTTCGCCAGTGCCACAGCGGGAAACGCCTCGTCGTCGAGGGGGAAGAACTCCCACGTCTCCGGTCTGGTCCAGTCGACGGGAGGGGCGGTGTCCGGCACCCGGTCCGGCCAGCTCAGGCCGAGCGCGATCGGGATCAGCATCGTCGGGGGGCTGGCCTGGAGCAGCGTCGAGCCGTCGACGAACTCGACCATCGAGTGAACGACGCTGGTCGGGTGCACGACCACCTCGATCCGGTCGATCGGGATGCCGAACAGCAGGTGCGCCTCGATCACCTCGAGCCCCTTGTTGACCAGGGTCGCCGAGTTGATGGTCACCACCGGGCCCATGTCCCAGGTCGGGTGCGCGAGCGCCTCTTCGACCGTGACGTCACGCAGCTGCTCCAGCGACCGGCCCCGGAACGGGCCGCCGCTCGCGGTCAGCACCAGCCGGCGTACCTCGTCGGGGGTGCCGCCCCGCAGGCACTGCGCCAGCGCGCTGTGCTCGGAGTCGACCGGGACGATCTGGCCCGGCTTGGCACGCTCCATGACCAGTGGACCACCGACGATCAAGCTCTCCTTGTTCGCCAGCGCGAGGGTGTTGCCGGCGTCCAGCGCCGCCAGCGTCGGCCGCAACCCCACGGCTCCGGTGATGCCGTTGAGGACGACGTCGCACGGCTGACCGGCAGCCTCGGTCGAGGCCTCCTCCCCCAGTCCGGAGTGCGCCGGCGCGAACTCGGCCACCTGTTGCTCGAACAGCTCCGGGTTGCCGCCACCCGCGGTCAGGCCCACGACGCGGAACCGGTCTGGGTTGACGCGCACGAGGTCGAGAGCCTGGGTGCCGACCGAACCGGTCGACCCGAGCACCACGACGTCACGCATCCGGACATTCTCGCGCGCGGGCTCTAGATTCGAGGAATGACGACCACCGGCGGTCCCTCGTTGCCCCAGGAGCGCAAGCTCGTCACCTCCGTTCCGGGGCCGGAGTCGTTGGCCCGTCTGGAGCGCAAGAAGGCGCATGTCGCCGACGGGGTCGGCACCACGCTCCCGGTGTTCGTGGTCGCGGCCGGCGGCGGCGTCCTGGTCGACGTGGACGGGAACTCGCTGATCGACCTCGGCTCAGGGATCGCGGTGGTCAGCGTCGGCAATGCGGCGCCGTCGGTGGTCAGCCGGGTGCAGGAGCAGGTCGCGGCGTTCACCCACACCTGCTTCATGATCACGCCGTACGACGGCTACGTGGACGTCTGCGAGCAGCTGGCCGAGGTGACCCCGGGTGACCACCCGAAGAAGTCCGCACTCTTCAACTCCGGTGCCGAGGCGGTCGAGAACGCCGTCAAGATCGCCCGAGTCTCGACCGGACGGGACGCCGTGGCGGTCTTCGACCACGCCTACCACGGCCGCACCAACCTGACGATGGCGATGACCGCGAAGAACATGCCGTACAAGCACGGCTTCGGACCGTTCGCGGGCGAGGTCTACCGGGCGCCGATGTCCTACCCGTTCCGCGACGGACTCTCCGGTGAGGCGGCCGCCGCCCGCGCCATCGACGTCCTCGAGAAGCAGGTCGGTGCCGAGAACCTCGCCTGTGTCGCGATCGAGCCGATCCAGGGCGAGGGCGGCTTCGTGGTGCCCGCTCGGGGCTTCCTCCCGGCGCTGGCGTCGTGGGCTCAGGCGAACGGCGTGCTGTTGCTCGCCGACGAGATCCAGACCGGCTTCTGCCGGACCGGCGACTGGTTCGCCTGTGACCACGAGAGCGTCGTCCCCGACCTGGTCACCTTGGCCAAGGGCATCGCCGGCGGGCTGCCGCTGGCGGCGGTCACCGGCCGGGCGGAGCTGATGGACTCCGTGCACGTCGGCGGCCTCGGCGGCACCTACGGCGGCAACCCGGTCGCCTGCGCCGCCGCGCTCGGCTCGCTGGAGGAGATGCGCAGCCACGACCTCGTCGCGCGAGCCCGCTCCATCGGCGAGCGGGTGGAGGCGCGGCTCCGCAAGATCGCTGCCGACCACCCGGTGATCGGCGACGTTCGCGGTCGGGGCGCGATGATGGCCGTCGAGCTCTGCACCCCCGGCACAACCTCGCCCGAGCCGGCCCGCGCGGCCGCGATCTCGGCGTACTGCCACCAGCAGGGCGTGGTCACCCTGACCTGCGGCACCTGGGGCAACGTGATGCGGTTCCTGCCCCCGCTGTCCATCCCCGACGCCCTGCTCGACGAGGCGTTCGACGTGGTTGCCGAGGCGTTCGCGGCCACGGCATGAGCCCGTCCGACGCCGTCCGCGGGCTCTGGGCCACACTTTCCGCCCGCGACTACGACGGCATCGCGGACTGGGTGACCGACGACTGCATCTACATGGATGTGCCGCTCGGACCTGCGTTCGCAGCCCGCGGCCCGGTCGACATCGCCAAGCGTCTCAAGGTCGGCTGGGGCGACCTCGCGGCGTACGAGAATCATGACGGCCTCCTGGTCGCCGAGGGTGACGCGGTGATGTACGAGCACTCCGAGACCTGGACCTTCGCCACCGGCGAGGTCGTCGTCGCTCCCTTCGCCACCGTGCACCGCGTCCGCGACGACCGCGTCTGCCTCTGGAAGGACTACTGGGACTACAACGCGATCATGACCGCCGCTCCCGCGTCGTGGGTCGACTCGCTCGCCACCGCCGACACGAGCTGGCTGTTCGACGCGACCGGGCTGGTCTGATCTCTCGGCATGGCGGAGCGGCGCGAGACCGTCGTCGTCGGTGGCGGTGCGATGGGGTCGGCGACGGCTTGGCACCTGGCCCGTCGCGGCCGCCAGGTCACGCTGATCGAGCGCTTCGGCGAGCGGCACGCGATGGGGGCCTCGCACGGGAGGTCGCGCAACTTCAACAACACCTACGTCGAGCCGACGTACCAGGACATGCTGCGCGAGGCCGCGGTGCTCTGGCGCGAGCTCGAGGACGAGAGCGGCGTCTCGCTGCTCGACCTCGTCGGCGTCACCAACCACGGAGCCGGAGTCGCCCCGGACCTGGCTGACGTGCTCGGCGCCCTGGGGGTCCGCGCCTCGATGCTGACGCCGGCGGAGGCGCAGGAGCGGTGGACCGGCATCCGCTACGACACCCGCGTGCTCTACTGCCCCGACGGGGGCCGGATCAACGCGGAGGAGGCGGTCGCGGCCCTCCAGTCCGAGGCGGCTCGGCGCGGAGGTGAGGTCCTCCTCGACACCCGCGTCGACTCGTTCCATGTCCGTGCCGACGACCGGGTCGAGGTGACCACCCGCGACCAGATCTTCCTCGCCGACACCGTCGTCGTCACGGTGGGCGCCTGGACCGAGAAGCTGTTGCCCGCGAGCATCTCGCTCCCTCGGCTGGTGGTGACCCAGGAGCAGCCGGCCCACTTCGCGGTCTCGGACCCGGCTGCCGTCTGGCCGAGCTACAACCACCTGCCAGAGCCGGGTAACGCTCGCTACGACTACTGGTACTCGCAGACCTACGGCACGCTCACGCCCGGTGAAGGCGTCAAAGCCGGGTGGCACGCGGTCGGACCGGTCACGGACCCGGACGCGCGCACGTTCGAGCCGGAGCCGGTGCAGCTTGCGGCCCTGCAGCGGTACGCCCGGGAGTGGCTCCCGGGAGTCGACGCCGATGCCATGACCACCATCAGCTGTACCTACACCTCGACCACTGACACCCACTTCGTCCTCGACCGCGTCGGCCCCGTCGTCATCGGAGCGGGGTTCTCCGGCCACGGGTTCAAGTTCGTCCCTACGGTGGGTCGCATCCTGGCCGACCTCGTCGAGGGCACGGCGCGCCCCACAGAGAGGTTCTCCCTCAGCGACCGTTGAGCTGCCGAGGACCGGACCCCTAGGAGCGACCGCGTCCTTGATGCCCACCTTCGCTCGCGGCGGTATCACGTGCTCTATCGCAATCCGTGTCAGGACCGACTCAGCCGTTGACGGCGTCGCAGGCGATGGCAACAGCAGGTGCCTTGCCATCCGATGCGCCCCACCGCCACAGTGATGGCACCGACGGAAGGTGAGGTCCATGGGCAAGCTGCTGATTCACGTCACCGTCGGCCCTGAGGCCCCGACCCGCGCCGCACTTGGCCTGTTGGTGGCACGGGCGGGTATCGATGAGGGTCATGAAGTCAGCATCTTTCTCGCCGGCGACGCCGTCCAACTGATCCGCGATGCCGTCCTCGATTCGCTGACCGGACTGGGGACGGGCTCCTTGCGCGAGTCCTTTGACGCGATCGCTGCCGGGGGTGGACGGTTCTACGTATCTGGCATGTCGAGTAAGGCCCGCGGAGTGAGCGAGGACGACTTGGAGGGCAAGCCCGCCGAGTTCGCGATGCCCACGAAGTTGGTGCAACTCGCGTTCGAGTCGGATCGCAGCCTCACTTACTAGAACGCGATGCCGTGGGCGGTTCCGCCTGGCGCGCCTTCGAAGCTCCGGCGGCGTTCGCCGTTGCTGGAGTCCGCTCACGGCGAGGGACGCGCCTCCGGGAGGGCACCGATCGCGATGCTGGCTGAATCGGACGCTTCCTGCACGCCGACAGGGCGGCGGAGAGTCGCGACACCGGAAGGCGAGGATCGCGGAAGTGGGAGCGGAAACTCGGCCGATGAGTTCCCGCCTCGAGGACGGTCGTACACGGCATGAGCCAATACCTGCTGTCCGTTCCGCACGACTCCGACGAGGAGCCGACCATGGAGACCATGGACCCGGCCGAGCTCGAGGCGGCCATGGCTGCGACCGGTGCGATCATCGAGGAGCTGACGTCGACCGGCGCCTTCGTCTTCGCGGGCGGGCTGATGCCTCCCTCGAGCGCCATCACCGTCGACAACACCGGCGAGTCGCTGAGCACCGTCAACGGCCCCTTCGTCGAGGCTCCCGAGTACCTTGGAGGTTTCTGGGTGATCGACGTCGCAGACGAGGAGGCCGCCCTCGGCTGGGCCGCCCGCGCGTCGAAGGCCCTCGGCGGCCGGATCGAGGTCCGGGCCTTCCAGGTGCCGCCGGGCGAGTGAGTTCGCGGCGGTGTGGCCCACCTTTGGGCGCTCGGCTGCACCGAGGCACGGGGGACTCACGACCCGGTGGTTCGGTGTGACGCGGTGCAGTATCACGGTTGCTTGCGACGGACTCACTGTCCGTCGGTAGGTTGGTCGAGCCAGGTTCTCGAGGGATTTGTGTGTCGAGAGAGTCCTTGTTCTGGCGGTCATCCGTATGGATCGCCGGGTCTTCTACCGGATCCGGTCGGACGTCCTGGCCGACCTGGGGGCGCTTACACGCACATCGGCATGTACTACAACATCCGCGTCGGTCGTCGGTGCGGTTATCGTCGCGCTTCCGGACGCTGACCAACGAGGCTTTCGTTCAGCACGACCCACGGTCCCTCACCGCTTGACCTACTTGGTGTGGCCATCCTTGTTGGTTGCTGGCCGATCGCCTTGGTCATGCCGTCGTCATGGCACGCAATTGGCGTTGCCCCCGCGCGATTCGCAGCCGTCATCGTCGTGCTCGGAGCCGCGGCGCTCGTGATCACCATCGGCGTCAACGTGGGTGGTGTGGCTCGTTGCGGCGGGTGCGCTCGTGGTTGGTGCAGATCGTCGTGCTGGCAGACGCCTGGCGTATCGCCGGGCGACACTCGATGCCTCGGAGGTGACCGCTAATCGGCTATGAGAGTGCGCGTCGATACCTAGCCCGCTCGCGGCGGTGAGACGCTGTCTATCGGCTGTCCGTCGACCGGTCCCATCACCCCCCGGGAGGGACCTTCATGTCGGCTGGCCAGCGAGGGCGCGGGTCAGCGCGAAGCCGCGTTGACGAAGGTCGCGATCCGCTCGGCCAGGGGCTCTGCCTGGTCCTCTTGCAGGAAGTGCTTGCCGGGCAGCCGCACGATCTCCGTCAGCCCCGCGGCCAGGCGGGCCTCCTCGCCCTTCGTGGTGACCTTCAGGGCCGGGTCCCGATCTCCCCATACGACCTGCACGGGGTAACGGTCGCTGCCGACCACCTCGAGGTAGAGCCGCTGCTTCTCCGCGGTCCGCTCGAAGCCACGCATGATCGCGAGGAACGCCTTGCCGTTGTCGCCGAGCTTGAGCAGGCTGACGTAGGCGTCGATCTCGACGCCGGGCACGGCCTTCATGTTCTCGATCCCCTGCAGCGCCATCAGCCCGCGCAGGATCGGCTTCTGCAACGACGCCAGGTACATCCGGTCGATGCCACGGTGCGCAAATGGCTCCATCACCCAGGGTCGCTTGAACTCCTCGACCCGGATCAGGGTGTTGAGGATCGTCAGCGACCTGACTCGATCGGGCACCGCTGCAGCCACCTCGAAGCCGACCGGCCCGCCGATGTCGTGCACGACGAGATGGAAGCCGTCCAGCCCCAGCGCCTCGATCGCGGCCGTCGCCCAGCGGCCCAGGCCGGTCCAGGTGTAGTCGAAGTCAGCCGGCCTCTCGGCCAGTCCGAGCCCGGGCAGGTCGAACGCCATGCCCCGCAGTCCCTGACGTCCGAGGGCCGGCACCACTTTGCGATACAGGTACGCCGAAGCGGGCACGCCGTGCAGACAGACCACCGGCTCGCCCTGGCCGGCGTCAAGCACGAACGACCCCACCCCGGCTGCCGTGAAGTATCGACCGGTGCGCTCATACTCCGCGATCACGTCGCTGGCCCGCATGAACGGACTGTAGTGCTGAGTCCTCCTGTCACCACCTCACATCACCCGTCCTCTCCCCGGTGGCCAGATGGACCGACCAGGCAGGCTCCGTGACTCCCTCATCGAGATAGCCGGAAGGCGGCGGTGTGACGCAGGCTCGCGCATGGCGTGGCTCCGATGCGTTGCGCGACCGCGACCTCTGGCACCGGAGTAGCCTGTGGCGGTCCGCAGAGAGGGCCGGTGACCCATGACCGTTCTGCTTGCCTACGCACCCACATCGGCCGGGCTGGCTGCGGCGCGCGCCGCCGCTGAGGAAGCCAAACGACGCGGCTCCGAGGACGTCACCATCGTCAGCGTCCTGCGCAATCGCGCGGCGACGCCTCCGCCTGATCCGGTATCCGGGGTGTCTCCTGAGCAGGACCTGGACGCGGTCGCCGACGACCTGGCCCGCCAGGGCCTGAGGGTGAACGTGGAGCACGCGACCTCCGGAGATGTCGTCGAGTACGTGTTGGCCGTTGCCGAGCGCGTTAGGCCGTCCGTGGTCGTCATCGGGCTTCGTCGCCGCACAGCGGTCGGGAAACTGCTGCTGGGGTCTACCTCGCAACGGCTCCTGCTCGAGCTGGACTATCCAATCGTCGCGGTCAAGGCGCCGGACGGGACTTGAGCGACGCTGAGGCCGGCTGGTGGCCGGGATCAGCGGGCCCCTGCGGCCCGAGAACGGCTATAGGCCGCGACCCCTTGATCACGCAAGAGCCAACTGGCTCGTCGGCCGCGACCCCCTACACAAGGAAGAGCCTTTGGCTCGTCGCTCCCAAACGCGGCGATATGACGCGCCTCGAGGGGGCTCGACCTGCTCTCGGACCGAGGACCGCTCTTGCTCAATGAATACAAGCGAGACGCCTCTCGCGAATCTGTTGACACTCGCGCTCGATGAACGCGTCTCTAAGTGAGCAGAATCGCCGCTGCTTCTCAGCCTCAACGAGTGGGTTCACGAATCGCACCGGTGCGGACGGCTTGCCGGCGGGCGGCTCGACATTGGCCGACACGTCGGTCTGACGAAGACGCTCTTGACCGTCCAGCCCACGGCAGCTGCGTGGCCGACCACTACCTGGCCCAACACCCGCACGAGGTCCTCGTGCACCCGGCCGCGCCGCCCACCTCCAGTAAGGCTCGTAGTAGTGCGCCGAGCGCCGTCTACTTTGATTTTGGCCCGGGTGATGGTGGTTCGGGCTTTGCCACGGAGATTTCCAACGAAACCGTTCGCATATGGTTGATCGGCACGTCGTCAAAACGGGCGACACCGCGCGAGGAGACCTTGCGCCACACCAAGTCGCCGGAGCCCCAACGCAGCCCTATCACCAAAGGCGCCGACGACTCGCCCTCCAAACCGTCGAACAGCAGCATCAGCCGAGCACGGCCGGTGGCTGCATCCACGTCGACTTCGAGCTCGACGTACGGGCTGAAGCCGTACTTCGGCAACTCCATGACGGTGAGATCGGAAGTAGGCAATGAGAAGCCCGGTCGCCTGGCGACGAGGAGTTCCTCCGTCACCAGTTCCCCGAAGTCGGCTGTAACCAGAGCTATAAAGGCAGCATCGACTTGAGCGTTGCCCGCGACCGCACCGACCGACTCCTCCGCGACAGGTGCGCTGTCGAACAGACGCGACATGATTCGATCGGTGGCCGCCTCGACTTCTGCTTCGGTATCGTGCGGCTGTACGTCAACCGTGTCCTTACGGGTCTCCTGTGCCCAGCTGGTCTCCAGACGCTCGAAGAGCATGAGCAGATGCCGCGCGGCCCGCTGCACCGCCTCGTCCTCAGTCATGCGATGTCCTCCTGAGAGAGAGTCATCAGATCTCGCAACTGACGCTTGGCGTCGCGCATGCGTTGCGCGACCGCGTTCACCTCTATGCCGAGCAGCTCCGCCACGGTCGCTTGGTCGAGAGCATGAAAGTCGCCGTGTTCGAGGTCGAGTAGCAACGCTGCAGCCGACGCGGCCGCGGGCGAGACACGCCTCAACTCCGCCATGAGTTCGAGCCGGAGCTCAACAGCGCCAACCGGGTCCGATGCCAAAGCTTTGGCACTCAGCGCCGAGTCCTCGACCACGATGTCGCGGCGGGCGCGGCGGAAATCCACGAATCTTTTTGCGATCATCGAGCGCAGGTAGGGCATCGGCGTCGCCACGTCATACGAGCCACCGCTCGTCACGATCTTCTCCATTACGTCCTGAACGAGATCCTCGGCTAAGGCAACGTCGCGCTTGGTGAGCTTGAGCGCGAACTCGGTCAGTTCCCTCACCACTGACCTGCAGTCCAGGTCGTGCGGTCCCACCCGGATGGTCTGCCAACCGGACTGAGGCGCGAACGAGTCGGACACTGACATGGCACCACCCCTTCGGTTGGCTCGGCGTCTTGCGATGGTAAGACGATTCCTGCGCGCTAGATCTGAGGTTGATGGGCGACATTCTTCAGCGCCTGCGGGATCCCTTGCGTCGCGCGCGCCTAGGTTGCGAGCGCTTGATGCTCCGAACCGAGCCGATTTGAACGGCCCAGCCTTCGTACACGTACGGCGCCCAAGTCGCCGGGTGCGCATCCTCTCTGACGGCACTCCTGACGGCCGTCATGTACGAGTCGAAGCTGTCCTTGCTCCGGAGGGACGCGTAGAAGGCGCTAGCGAAGTCGTGCGCCGTGTTGGGGGCAAGGTCCCCCAGGGAAGTCAAGGAGGACTGACAACCACGCACCCTCAAGGCGAGCGGGAACCCAGACACGTCGCCGCCCTGTGGCATGGCTCGACCCAGGGCACACGCGTTCAGGAAGACGAACTCAGCCCTCAGACCTACCCGCATCAGCTCGCCTGCGCTGACCTCGACGCTGGGCGACAGGTGCAGTGCCGAGCCCGGCGCGTCAGGGCCCGGGCGTAGATCCCCGTGAGCGGCCACGTGAACCAGACACACGCGCAGGGAGCCATCAAGGAGCGCCGCACGTCCCGCTGCCGCATTCCTGGTCGATTCGACCGGCACACCCATAGCACGCAACACACCGGCGACCTCGCGGCTTTCCTCTGGCGCACCCACTTCGGGATCCCAACCGCCCACGACTGCAGGGGCGCTCGCCCTCAGCGGGGAGGTCGCCTCCCATCTATGAGCGTTGTAGCGACATGCATGGTGAGCGATTACGTATCCGTCTGGCGCTAGAGCCGCGTGCAGAGGCAGCTGCGTCATCTCGCCGGTCGGGGTGAAGATCAACTCGTCGGACGAGCCTGCTCGCGCTCTGACCGGCGCGACGAACACGTCATATAGCTCTCGCAGGGACGCAGTGCTCCGGCGGCGTCCTTCGCTGGCAGGAAGGACTCGAGACGGTCGCAACTCCGCCCACAGCCGTTCGACGATCTCACGGACGTCGTCACGGGAGGCTTGTAGCTCGATCGCGGAGTACTTGATCGCGCCCGCCGAGCAACGTGCGGTCATGGCCCACACCCTCGCGGAGACGATATAGAGGACGTGCATTACGTCTTGGCCGATAGGCGATGCCGGCAGCCGGGCCTGTATTAGGGGTTGAGATCCCTCCTCGCTGCACAGTCGCGCTTCGATCCGCGAGTACAGCCGTGCGTGGTCGGATCCTCGGTGGTGTTCAAGTTCGAGGAGCGCTTGGTAGTCGTCCACGAAGCGTGCGTCGTCCGCAAGCGCCCGCGACAACCACCCCCGCGAGACCTGCGCCACCTTGAAGGCCTCCCTGGCATACCCGCCGGCGGCCAGGGCGACCGAGACACGCTCGAGCTGTCTCGATCCGCTGCTGGCGACCTCGTAGAACGCCACACCGCGGTTAGTCGTGGACAGCTCGGCGACAAAGTGTTTGCAGAGAAGATCCACAAGCATGGGAAGGTCATCGCTCGCGCCCTGCTCGATGAGTGAGTCGATCCCGCGGCGGGCGACCTCGATGCTTTGGGCCCACATGGCGTATCGGCCCGCGACAGTCATAGCCTCGCCTATCGCCGCAAGTCTGGTGGTGACTGGCAATGCCTCGATCTGGGAGAGCGTGCCCAGGATCTGGGGTCGGAATCCGTGAAGGTATGTCTGGGCGAGATGGTCGGCGGCGGTGAGGCAGCGCACCCGGAACACATCCCAAGGCTCTGTGACCTTGCTTGCTCTCGCGTCCTCCCCTACGGGCACGTCAGTGACGGATCGACACCAGTCCTCGACGCCGTCAAGCAGCGTGGACAGATGACCGAGATTGAGTGTCACGACTTGGGCGTCCAGCAGAGCGAGCTGATGCAGACCTCGCGCCACCGTCTTCGGATTCTGGTTGGTGATCCCTGTCCTTAACGTCTGGAGTTGAGGGACATTCGTGCTCTGGGGTTGCGACGCCGACAGGTCCGCATACCCCTCGAACGAAAGCCATTCAGGCTCCATCGTCTCAACTCTTGCCGCGCCCCCCGTTTCTCCGGCGTCCTCGTCCGGCCGAGAAGTGAGGCCGGCGAGATGGACTAGGGCTGCGTGAGGCACGCCGGGTCTGGACTCCTGCAGCTGGTCTTCCGGCGTGAGGCGACTCTCGACCCGAGTGATCTCCCACCGCCAGAACGCAGAGCTCACGGACATCGAATTGCGCTTCAGGCGCTTACGGTGCAGCCCGACGGCCATCGCGAACCGCTTTGCCAGGGCCTGACGGACTGATGCCGGCTCGTCGTCGATGCGGCCTAGATGAACTAGCCGTACAAACTCCTCGAGGGACTCTTCTGTCGAGCGGTCCTGGCCGGACGTCGTGATGTCCATCAGGAGGGTCGCCCTCTTGCGAGCGCTCATGGGCAGCTCACGTAGGCACTGAAGTGCGGATTCCGACAACTCGTCTCTTGACCGATTCGAAGCCATCCGAAAGACCTCTAGGGCGAGCGCGGTCGCGAGATCCTCGTTTGGACCCCTCAACGCGTCGACGGCTCCTCGGAGCACCAGCTCGTCAGAGGGAGGCAGCACCCCGTCCACTAGAAAACGACAAGCGTCCATGAGCGCGTCAAGACCCCGCTCTGCTCCGCTGAGCCAGCCGAACTCGCGCATGCGTATCAGCTCGTGCCACGCTTGTGTCGCGGCCAACGCACACCGAACCCGCAAGCGGACGAGGTCCGGTTCGCCGTCGTATACCTGTTCGAGACGCCCAACAGCACTGGACAACCGGTCCAGAGCGGGGCCCAGGAGTCCGCCCTGTCTCAAGTGAATCGGGCCGGTACAGCGCAAGCTGATCTCACGCATGGCGAGGACGACGGTGACCCGCGCCTGCGTGAGATCGGTCTCGAGCCGTGCGTCGACAGGGATCTCGAGCAATCGCCGACATTCCTCGATGAGCCTTACTGCGAGGTCGACGTCACGTCGTCTCCACGCCACTTCCGACGCCTCACTGATGAGGCAGGCAGTCCCCCAACCTCCGTCGTCCGACTTCGGCCGGAGCCTACGCAGCTTCTCGATGAACTGGTCCATGAAGTCGCCGCGATCCGCCAACGACCAGTTCCGGACCTGTACGTTCACGACTGCGGCACGTCCGCGTGATGCTCCAGAGCCGCAGAAGGCCACCACCTCGGCCAACAGATCCGCCAGTTCGTCCCGTTCGAGAGCTGCCTCGCGCCACGCGGGCAGCGCAAGGCCAATTGCCAGCTCAGAGGTCGAGTGCCACCGTGCCTGCCTCTCCCACGCTGCGGGATCGGTACGGCGGAGATCGAGAGCTGCCCCCAGGAATTCGCCCGGCGCTAGCCGAGACAAGTCTGTGGGCGGGTGATGACTCACGATCCTCCCTCTTCGTCTTCCTTGTCGGGCTTCCCACCAGCGTGAGCGGTTCAGTCGAGAGCGCTCATATTGCCCTGCCAGTAAACGTCTTATGGGTGTGCCTCGCATGAGGCGACACCCGAAACCTCAAGGAGTCCGACATGGACGGTTGGCATCTGCTCACGCCAGCCCTGACTGGGGGTGGCGGGATGGGGTTGATCGCATACCTGGCACTGCAGTGGCGTCTACGACAACGCGACAAGCAAGATCACGAGCTTCGAATGGCCTGGCTGTCCGTCAACCCGCAGGCTCCGGTCGTCGACAACCTTCCGGCCCTACGCCGTGCGGAACGGGAAATCCGGGTGGGGACGGGGCGCCGGGAGTCGCCGAGGCGTTCGAGCGAGTCGCCGAAGCCATCTCTCGAGGGCATCGCATCAGAAGACGGCGCGTGACCGGACGACGGACGAGGACTCGGCCAGCCCACCTTCCAGGGAGGCCCGCAGCGTGACGCAGAGTAGCTGAGTAACGAGCAGCGCTCAGGCTTAGTGGCCTCTGGTAACCAGCATTCGCGGCTTCGGTTCAAATGGCGCACTTGTCGCTGACACCTCATCCGCATCCCACTCGCGGTGCCTCCATCCTGTCTGCCGATCCTAGAGGGGCACGACCTGAATGGGCGATGGTTCGCGAGCCGGTCGGAGCTGGTTGCCGATCTTGGCAGAGTCGTGCCCAGCTTCCGCACGGATAGCGACTTGGCACGTCCTAGTGGGCGGAATGGGGCACGTCCGAGCCTCGGCCGCCACCCCACCCATTTCCGCAACCGTCATCCACAGGTCGGGAACCGGGCGCGACTGGACTGTCGGTGGGTCCCACTAACGTCAGCTGCATCATGTTGGTGGAGGTCGACCTTTCGAGGGCGCCGGTCGTCGTGGACGACCGGCCGGACGAGAACGTGCTCGATCTCGTCCGCGACGCCGAGGTCCAGGCGCGTGAGGCCGACCGGCGCAAGCTGCGTCTGGCTCGCCACTGGGCCGAGCGCCACATCGTGACCGAGGTGTTGGAGGCGGCGCACTGGACCGATGCCGACCTCCGCGACATGGAGGAGACCATCGGTGGGGAAGGCACGCCGCTGATCGCCGCCGTGGCGGTGGAGCCGTTCGCGACAGCGCTGGGGGTGTCGTCTCGGGCGGCGATGCAGTTGCTGTCGGACAGCCTGGACCTGCCCTACCGGCTCCCCCGCATCCAGGACGGTGTTGAAGAACTGCGGATCGCGCCATGGCGGGCGCGGCGGATCGCGAACCTGACCCACGGCCTGTCCCAGGAAGCTGCGGCATACGTCGACCAGAGGCTCGCACCCATCGCGGACTCCTGCGGGGTCGTCAAGATCGACAAGCTGGTCGCCGAGGCGATCGCGAAGTTCGACACCGTCGAGCAGGCCGAGACCGCGGACGAGGCCCAGGCCGCGTGGGGGATCCGACTCGACCACTACACCGGCTCGGTCTGGGCGGGGACCTCGCGGATGGAGATCATCGGCGACACCCCCACCCTCAAGCAGTTCTATGACTTCGTGTGCGCCACCGCCCATCAGCAGCTCGACCCGGACCGGCCCGCGGACGAGCAACCATCGCTGGAGCATCGCAAGATTGCCGCGCTCAGTGTCATCGCCGACGGGGCGGGCGGCACCTCCGTGACCAAGACCTACCTGCATCTCGACGCCAACAGCCTGGCCGACCTCCCGGACCCGCTCGCGAAGGTCGGGCAGGTCGAGAAGCTCGGACCGCTATCGGTCAGGACGCTGCAGCACTGGCTGGGCACCAGCCGATTCACCCTCCAACCCGTCCTCGACCTGGCCCGCACCGACGCCGTCGACCAGCACGACCCGCCCGCATGGATGCGGGAGCTGGTCATCCTGCGCGACCGCACCTGTGTCTTCGCATGCTGCGACAAGGACGCACGCGACTGCGACCTCGACCACATCGAGGCCTTCGTCGAGATGGACGACGGCGGACCACCCGGCCAAACCCGGCCAGACAATCTTGCGCCGCTGTGCCGGCGACATCACCGAGCCAAGACCCACTTCGGCTGGTCGTATGTCCGGAACAAGGACGGGACCTACACCTGGACCAGCCCTCACGGCAAGCGCTACACCGTCGACACGCGAGGCGTCGTCATCGAGCACTGAGCCCTGCCGTCCACCGCGACTCCGTCATCGCCGCGGCGAGTAGCTCAGCAGGTCTCCCGGTTGGCAGTCGAGGATCGCGCACAGGGCAGTCAGGGTCGAGAACCTGATGGCGCGGGCGCGGTCGTTCTTCAGGACGGACAGGTTCGCGATCGTGATGTCCGCGCGCGCGGCGAGCTCGGTGAGGGTCATGCCGCGAGCGCTGAGCACCTCGTCGAGATGCACAGCGATGAAATGGTCGTCCCCGGGCATTCAGATCGTCCCTTCGACGTCCTCGCGCAGTCGTGCGCCGTCGGCGAAGATCGCGGCGAGCGCGAAGGCAACGAGACCGCCGATGAGCATGCCGCCCGGGACCGGGGCGAACGGTCCGGCCCCGAGGTCGACGGAGGGATACTCCGGCAGCCCCGAATACAGCTCATTGATGACCACGTAGTTCAAGAGGTTCAGCGCAAACCCGCCGGCGATCAGGAGGAGGCCCAGTCTCCGGAACCGGCGGGCGTTGTGCTGTCCGAACGGATCTCCTCGTGCGGCCGACCCCATCACCCCGGCAATCAACCAGAGCGCCCAGACGACCACGATCGCCGGGCCGAGGTCCCGAGCGGACATCAAGAGCATCTGCGACGTGGTCGGGTCCTCGATCTCGACGTCCACGTCAAGCCAAGAGTCCACGGTGATCCCGGCCGGCAAGGGGCCGATGTCGTCGGCCGAGACCTGCATGGGGACCTTCATGGAATCGCCGTACAACAACGAGTCTCCGTGACGGATCACGCCCGTCACGATCGACACCAGGATCAGGGCCGTGAACGCGACCGAGAGGACCAGGAGCCCGACCGCGATGGCGCGGGCGGCGTGCACAGCACGGGAGGTGGACGACGTCACCATTGTTGGCCTCCAAGGCTGGTGTTATCGATGAACGATAACATCGATAATCGATAAACACCATAGGCGCACGCAGATCCCTTGTGGCACGAAGTTGAGGAGTCGTATGTTGCCAAGACTTGTGACTTGACTCACTCCGGCTTGGGGGACCCCAGATGACGCAGGTCGACCGGACGGGCCAATCAGACCCGGTGTCCGTTCCGTTCACCCCCGGCATGCGGGACAATCCAGACGAGCTGACGGCCATCCCCGACGAGATCGCCCGCCCGCACGACCTGCTGGCTGAGCCGACGCCGACCGAGGAGTTCACCGAGCAGTGGCGCAACGCGTCGTACAACTGCTTCTCCTCCGGCCACAAGTTCTGCCGCGAGGTCTGTCCGGTGATGCAGGTGACCCGCAACGAGTCGTGGACGCCGACTGCCTTCCACGCCAACGTCGTGGCGATGGACAAGGGCGAAATGACGATCGAGGAGATCGCTTCCGACTACGTCAACTGCACCCAGTGCGGCGCCTGTGAGCTGCGCTGCCCCAACACGCTCTTCACCGGCGACTTCTACCGCTTCAGGACTCGCACGGTGGACGTGGTCAAGGCGGTGCGCGCGTTCGCCGTCGAGAGTGGCGTGCACCAGCCGGAGTGGCTGTCGTGGAACGAGCGCACCGACGAACGCACACACGAGCCGGTGCTGGGTGAGACTCCGGTCAGCCAGGAGCACGTGCGCGACTGGTCTGTCGGGCTGGACCTCTCGATCGGCGGCAAGACCGTGCTCTTCGTCGACTGCGAGGCGGCGTTCTACCGCACGTCGGTCCCCCGCGCCGTCGCCCAGATCCTGCAGCTGGCGGGTTACGAGTTCGGGCTCATGGGCGAGCAGTGGTGCTGCGGAGGTCCTGCCGCGGAGATGGGGTACGTCGACCAGGCGAAGCGCTTCGCTCAGCACAACCTCGACAACTGGCGCTCCACGGGCACCCATCGGGTGCTCGTGCTCGACCCGCACGACTACATCTCGTTCACCGAGGACTACCCGAAGTACTTCGGCGCCGACTTCGACATCGAGGTCGTCCTCGTCGTGGAGCTGTTCGCCGAGCTGATCCGGGAGGGCAAGCTGACCCCGTCGGTGCCGATCGACCGGGCGATCACCTACCACGACCCGTGTCGGCTCAACAAGCGCAAGGGGATCTGGAAGGAGCCGCGCGAGATCCTGCGCTCGATCCCTGGCCTGAACTTCACCGACGTCGACCGGGTGACCCAGTGGTCCTACTGCTCCGGCGGTGGTGGTGGCCTGCCCGTCGAGAAGCCCGAGCTCACCGCCGCGATCTCGGCTGGCCGGCTGGAGAAGGCGGCAGCGCTCGAGGTGGACACCTTGGTGAGCGCGTGTCCCTGGTCCGAGCGGCCCCTCGGCGAGGCGAGCGAGGCATCAAACATCGACGTGGTCGACATCCACGAGCTGCTGGCCGAGTCACTCGGCATCACCGTCGGTGGTTCGCGCAACGGGGGCACGGAAGGCAGCCCGGAATGACCATCACGGTGGAGCGTCTCGACGAGGTGGTCGCCGCCCTGCGCACCGTGCTCAGGGACGAGCAGATCCTCACTTCGAAGCCCGACCGCTACAACCGGGCGCGGGTGCCCGCACCGTTCCCGGTGCACCGGTGGGCCGAGCGGTTGCCCGACCTTGCGGTGCTGCCGACCAGCACCGAGGAGGTGGCCGGGGTCGTCCGCATCGCCAACGACCTGCGGGTGCCCGTGGTGCCTCGCGACGGCGGCACCGGCCTCACCGACGGCGCCGTGCCCCTGCGCGGTGGCATCGTCGTCGACGTCAAGCGGATGAACGCGATCAAGGAGCTGGACCTCGACAACCGCACGGTCACCGTCGGCACCGGCATCAGCATGCTCAAGCTCAACGAGCAGCTGGCGCAGCACGGGCTGTTCTATCCCGACAACCCGGCGTCGTACCCCTGCTCGCTGGTCGGCGGCCGCATCGGTACGAGCGGGTGGTCGCTGATCGGCGCGCGCTACGGCCACACCCGTGATCTCGTCCTGAGCTTCGACCACGTGCTCCCCACCGGCGAGGTGATGCACGTCGGCGACGGCATCGGGCACAAGGTCAGCAAGTCCTCGAGCGGCTACCAGCTCAAGCACCTGTTCATGGGCCACCAGGGCACGCTCGGCATCGCCACCGAGGCCACGCTCAAGCTCTTCCCCAAGCCGGAGGCGGAGCTCTCGCCGTTCTGGGCGTTCGACAACTACGACGACGCCTACGCCTGCGTGGGCGCGCTCGCCCGCGCCGGCGTCGCGACGTTCGCCGGAGCGGTGCTCTTCGACGAGTGGAAGGTCGCCTACCTTCGTCGCGACGACGAGGCCTACATTCCCCAGCCCGGCGACGTGCGGGCGCTCGTGTGCGCCGTGATGTACGGCTACGAGGACGAGGTGCGGCCGGCCGGCAAGCGGCTGTTCCGGATCGCAAGGGAGCACGGCGCCCGCTACCTCGGCGACGAGATCTCCGAAGGCGACTGGGCAGCGCGGCACGACCGCTACGCCACACCGATGCACGGGCGCACCAAAGCCGGCCAGGTGGTGCCGATGAGCTGGCACTGCGAGGACGCTGCGATCAACTACACCCAGCTTCCTTCGGTGACGAAGGCCTGGCACGAGATCGTCGCGGACCTGCGTCGTCGTACCGACGTGTTCGACGACTGGGGCATGTTCGCCTACACCCAGGGCAACACCGGCGTGGACTACCTCACCGAGATCGACGTCGGCATCTGGGAGCAGCAGCTCGACGACCGGGCCTGGGAGATGTGGGTCAAGGCCAAGCGGGACATCGCGGTCGTCACCCTCGCGCACAACGGCTCGATCAGCGCCTGCCACGGCTCCTGTCGCGAGGGCGAGGTCGACCTCGTCCCCGACGAGCTCGGCCGCGGCTTCGGCGTGATGCTCGACGTCAAGCGCGCCCTCGACCCGAACAACATCATGAACCCCGGAAAGTACCTCCTCGACCGCGCCTACGAGACGGGGACCCGACCATGACCGACGACACTCCGGACGTGCCGATCGGCTTCCGGTACGCCGATCAGTACACGCCGCCCGCCCCAGAGCGTGTCTCCGACGTCGCCATCACCACGCACCCGGACCTCTTCGAGGTCGACCCCCGGTTGATGGAGCGCTGGGTGCTCCAGCAGGAGTTCCCGAACTGGGACAGCCTGCGGATCATGAACAGCCGCCACGACCACCTCGACTGGATGCACCGGCACTTCGCCTCCAAGGTCATTGCCGGCTCCGACGTGATGGCCGAAGTCGAGGCCGAGGACGGCGGCGCCCACGACGAACCTACTCATCAACCGACCGAGCCCATCGAGAAGGAGTCAAGATGAAGTTCAGCTACGCGATGCTGCCTGACTACCCGTTGAGTGAGTCCCTTGCCTCGATCAAGAAGGCAGACGAGCTGGGCTTCTACGCGGTGTACGCCGCGGACGAGACCTGGCACAAGGACCTCTGGCTCCTCTTCGCCGCGGCGGCCGCAGAGACCAGCCAGGTCCGGATGGGCCCGAGCGTGTCGGGCGTCGTGCTGCGCGAGCCGACCCTGATCGCCCAGGCGGCCGCCACGCTGGATGAGCTGACCGACGGGCGGGCGGAGGTCGCGGTCTCGAGCGGCAACTTCGGCCTGCTCGCGGAGTACGACATCGACTGGGCCAAGACGAAGCCGCTCTCCCGCGTCAAGGAAGCGGTCCAGGTGATCCGCACCCTGCTCGACGAGGGCACCATCACGCACGACGGCGAGTTCTTCAACTACAGCGGCCTCTTCACGTTCGCCCGGCCGGTGCAGGACCACCTCCCCGTCAAGATGGGCGCGATGCGCGGGCCGAAGTCATTCGAGGTGGCCGCCGAGTTCTCCGACGGGTGCCACCACGCGCTCAGCTACACCCGCGAGGCCTATGACTACATGATCGAGCACTGCACGATCGGCGCCAAGCGCGCCGGCAAGGACGTGCAGGACCTCGACCTCGGCGCCTGGATCGTGTTCTCAGTCGCCGAGGACAGTGCCGTGGCCAAGGACGCCGCGCGCAGCATGGTCGGCCTCTACGCCTCCTCGATGCCGCACGAGCAGCTCAAGCGCAACGGCGTCGACCCCGAGGAGGTCGCGCCGATCATCGAGGCGATCGGGGCCGGCGATATGGCCAAGGGCATCGAGCTGACCACCCCCGACCTCGCAGAGCGCTTGTCGGTGGCAGGCACGCCGGAGGAGTGCGTCAGCAAGATGCAAAGCGAGATCGCGGCCGCGGGCGTCAACCACATGATCCTTGCCATCACCGACAAGGCGCTGGTCAAGGCGCTGATGGGGCGGGAGGTCGACGGTGTCCCCGACGTCGACACTCAGTTGCAACTCATCCACGACAGGGTGATGCCCGCGTTCGCGTGAAGCCGTCGCGTAGCGGTTGAACCGAGCCGGCGCGCCCTCCCCCCACAGTCCGGGCGCGCCGACCCGGCGTCTATCCCGAGACTTCCTTCATCCCCCACGGGCTGCCGTACTCGGTCAGCAGCTCCAGGAAGGGGACGGCGTCGAAGGCCTCCGGGCCCAGCACGCCGGCGCCGGCCCAGGTCCCGCGGGCGAGCAGCTCGAGGGCCACCACGGGGTTGATCGCGGTCTGCCAGACCACGCACTGGTGGCCGTACTCCTGCATGGTCCATTCGTTGTCGACCACGTGGTACAGGTAGGTCGACCTGTCGCCGCCGTCCTTGCCCTTCCCGGTGACCCAGAGGCCGGCGCAGGTCTTGCCCTTCATCCGCGGCCCGACGGTGGCCGGGTCCGGGAGGACGGCGGCCACCACGTCGCGCGGGCTGACCTCACTGAATCCTCCGACGCCCTTGACACGCACCTTGTCAGTGCGGTCGAGCCCGAGCGTGTGCAGGACCTTGAGGATGTTGATGAACTCGTCTCCGAGGCCGTACTTGAACGTCGCGCGCTTGCAGTCCACCCAGCGCGGCATGAGGAGGACCTCCTCGTGCTCGACGTTGACGCACTCGACCGGCCCGATGCCTTCCGGGAAGTCGAAGACCTCCGGTTCGCTGAACGGCGCCGTGGTGTGCCAGTCGCCGTCCTGCCAGATGACCGGCGGGTTGAGGCACTCCTCGATGGTCGTCCACATCGAGAACGACGGCGCGAAGATCTCGTTGCCGTCGTCGTCGGTCACGACGAGGTTGGCGCCGTCGCGGGTGCCAAGCTCGTCGATCTCGGAGAACAGGTGGTCGGCGGCGTACCTCGCGAACACGTCGGAGAGGCCGGGCTCGACGCCGATGCCGACCAGCGCCAAGCGGCCGGCGTCCTCCCAGGCCTTTGCCAGCGCGAACTGCTCGTCGCCGAGCTTGACCCCGCACTTCTCGTACGGCGCCTCGGGGTGCGGCTCGGACAGCGACATCGCCATGTCGAGGTAGTCGGCGCCGGCCGCGAACGCGCCCTCGAAGATCGACATGTTGAAGATCGGGTCCACCGCGTTCATCACGTGCGTGATCGAGTGCTCCCGGCAGAGGGCGGTCACCGAGGACGCGTCGGAGGCGTCGATCTGGGCGGCGACGTACCGGTCGTCGGTGACCGCGGCCTTCTCTGCCCGGGACTGGTCGTAGTCGGCGATCACGATCGCCTCGAAGAAGTCCCGCCGCGCCGCGATGGCCGTGAACGCACCCCCGACGCCTCCGGCTCCGACGAGCAGGATCCTCATGAACCGGTGGTTCCGATCCACGACATCACGTGCTTGATGCGCGTGTAGTCCTCCAGGCCGTACATAGACAGGTCCTTGCCGTAGCCGGAGTGCTTGAAGCCGCCGTGCGGCATCTCCGCGACCAGTGGGATGTGGCAGTTGATCCAGACGCAGCCGAAGTCGAGCTGCTTCGACATCCGCAGGGCGCGGCCGTGGTCCCTGGTCCAGACGCTCGAGGCGAGGCCGTACTGGACGCCGTTGGCCCACGCCAGCGCCTCGGCCTCGTCGGTGAACTTCTGCACGGTGATGACCGGGCCGAAGATCTCGTTCTGGATCTGCTCGTCCTGCTGCTGCAGCCCCGAGACGACGGTGGGCTCGTAGAAGTAGCCCTTGTCGCCCTGCCGGTGACCGCCGGTGTCCAGGCTGGCGTGGTCGGGCAGCCGGTCGACCATCCCGGTGACCCGGTCGAGCTGGTCGGCGTTGTTGAGCGCGCCGTAGAGGATGTCCTCGTCGTCGGGCGGCCCGGTCTTGATGCCCTTGGCCTGCTCGGTGAGGGCGGACACGAAGTCGGAGTGGATGCCCGGCCCGGCGAGCACGCGGGTCGCGGCGGTGCAGTCCTGGCCGGCGTTGAAGAAGCCCCCGATCGCGATGTCCTCGGCCGCCTTCTCGAGGTCGGCGTCGTCGAAGATGATCACCGGCGCCTTCCCCCCGAGCTCGAGGTGGGCGCGCTTGAGGTCCTTGGCGGCCGAGGCAGCCACCTCCATCCCGGCCCGCACGGAGCCGGTGATCGAGACCATCTGCGGCGTCGGGTGCTCGACCACGGCGCGGCCGGTGTCCCGGTCGCCGCAGACGATGTTGAGTACGCCGGGAGGCAGGAACTCCTGGCACAGCTCGCCCAGCAGCACCGAGCTGGCCGGGGTGGTGTCACTGGGCTTGAGCACGAGCGCGTTGCCGGCGGCCAGGGCCGGCGCGATCTTCCAGATCATCATCATCAGCGGGTAGTTCCACGGCGTGACCTGGCCGACCACGCCGACCGGCTCTCGGCGGATCCACGACGTGAAGTCGGTCATGTACTCGCCGGAGGAACGGCCCTCGAGCACTCGGGCCGCGCCCGCGAAGAAGCGGATCTGGTCGATCGCCGGCGGCATCTCCTCGTCGGTGGTGAGCCCGATGGGCTTGCCGGTGTCCTTCGACTCGACGCGCACGAACTCATCGGCCCGCTTCTCGACCGCGTCGGCGATCTTGAGCAGCGCCTTCTGTCGGTCGCTGGGTGTGGAGTCACCCCAGGTCTCGAACGCCTTCGCCGCGGCGGTATAGGCGCGGTCGACGTCCTCGGGACCGGACTTCGGCGCGGCGGCATAGACCTCGCCGGTCGTCGGGTCGACGACGTCGTAGGTCTCCCCGGACACCGCGTCGACGAGCTCACCGTTGATGACGTTCTGGAAACGCTGGTCGGCCATGGCCGGAGCCTAGGCCGACGACGACGGAATCTGTAGGGGAGGCCCGGGATCTGGTGCGGAATCAGTCGTGAACCCGCTCGCCGTCGATCCAGGTGGACAGCACACGGGTGGCGCCGATCTCCTCCGGCGGACCGGCGAACGGGTCCCGGTCGAGCACCACCAGGTCGGCGACAGCGCCCACCTCGACAACGCCTGCGTCGTCGCGGTGGTTCACCCACGCGCTGCCGGAGGTGTACGCCGCGAACGCGACCTCGAGCGGCACAGCCTGCTCGGGCAGGAACGGCTCGCTGCCGGCCCGGCCCGGCTCGCCGTACGCCGTCCGCGTGACCGCGACGTGGATGGCGGCCAGCGGATCGGGGGTCGACACCGGCCAGTCGCTGCCGGCGACCAGCCGGACACCGGAGCGGTGCAGTGCCCCGAAGGGGTACTGCCAGCCGACCCGCTCCGGCCCCAGGAACGGGAGGGTCAGGTCGACCATCTGGTCGTCGTAGCAGGCCCAGAGCGCCTGCATGTTGGCTGCGACGCCGAGAGCGGCGAACCGCGGCACGTCGTCGGGATGCACCAGCTGCAGGTGCGCGATCTGGTGTCGGCGGGCCGGGTCGGTGCCGGCCATGGCGTCGAGGGTCTCCCGCACGCCCCGGTCGCCGATCGCGTGCACGTGCACCTGGAAGCCGGCCGCGTCCAGCGCCGGGACAGCCTCGCGCAGCACCGTCGGGTCGACGAAGGAATGGCCGCTGTTGTCGGTCGGGTGGCCGCACCGGTCGAGGTAGGGCGCGAGCAGCGACGCCGTGCCGTTCTCGGCGACACCGTCCTGCATGATCTTCACCGTCGTGGCACGGAACCGCCCGGCGGTGAGTGCCTCGCGGCGGCCGACCAGGTCGGCGACCTGCTCGACGCCCTGGCGCCGGTCCCACCACAGCGCCCCGACCACGTGCGACCGGAGCTCGTCGTTCGCCGCTGCCTCGACGTAGGTCGAGCCGGGGTCGTCCATTCCGGAGTAGGAGCCGACGATCGCGTCCTGCCAGCTCGTGACGCCGAGGGAGTGCAGGAAGTCCTGCCCGGCCAGCAGCGCGGTCCGGTAGTCGGCGCCGGTCGTGCGCGGCAGGTGCCGGGAGACCAACGAGGTCGCGGCCTCGTGCAAGGTGCCGGTCGGGCGGCCGTCCGGGTCCCTCTCGATCCGGCCGTCCGATGGGTCCGGGGTGTCCCGGTCCACGCCCGCGAGTGCCAGGGCCCGCGAGTTCACCCACGCGCCGTGGTGGTCGCGGTTGGGCAGGAACACCGGGCGGTCGGGGACGACACGG
Organism: uncultured Actinomycetota bacterium; assembly: GCA_963817125.1. Taxonomy (GTDB): domain Bacteria; phylum Actinomycetota; class Actinomycetes; order Propionibacteriales; family Nocardioidaceae; genus Nocardioides. Next base: position 728,896 of record CAWFNB010000009.1, on the reverse strand, counting down.
TCCAGGTCGGCCGCCAGCGGGGTCCCGCCCGGGAAGGCCGGCATCGCCCAGCCGCCGCCCAGGATCCACTCGGCGTCGGGGTGTGCGGCGGCGTACGCCGCGATCGCAGCGAGGTAGTCCTCGCGGGTCGCGTGCTCGGACAGGTCGCACCGCAGGCGCTCCAGCCCGCCCTGGATCGGGTGCACGTGCGCGTCTGTGAACCCGGGCGCGAGCAGCCCACCCGCCAGGTCCACGACTCGTACGCCGGGCCCGGGCCGGCCGAGGTCGCCGGCCTCCGGGTGAACCGCGGCGATCCGACCGTCGGCGACGACCACGGCACCGACCGGGCCGCGGTGGCGGTGGCCGTCGAAGAGGGAGCCGTTGCGGAAGACGGTGGTGGGCACCCTCACCGGCCCTCGAGCAACGGCCCCGCCGGGTCGTGGGTGATCCCGACCTTGCGCGCCGCCAGTCCCGACAGCGCCTCGAGGCAGACCCGGTTGGCCAGGAACGCGGTGATCTCGGCCTGGTCGTAGGGCGGCGACACCTCGACCACGTCGATGCCGGCGACCGGCAGCTCCCGGCAGATCCGGCGTACGGCGTCCAGCAGGTCGCGCGCCGACAGGCCACCGGGCTCGGGCGTGCCGGTGCCCGGGGCGTGGCCCGGGTCGCACACGTCGATGTCGACGGAGAGGAAGATCGCATCGCAGTCGTCGAGGGCGATCTCGAACGCCTCGTCGAGGCAGGAGGTGAGACCGCGCTCGCCGATCTCGGTCATCTCGTAGGAACGCATGTTCTGCTCGGCCATCCAGCCCAGCGTCTCCGGATCGGGCCAGTAGCCGCGGAGCCCGATCTGGAGGAACCGGTCCCCGCGCAGCGCCCCCGACTCGATCAGCCGCCGCATCGGTTGGCCGTGGCCGTAGAGCGAGCCGAACGCGATGTCCCCGGTGTCGGCGTGCGCGTCGAAGTGGATCATCGACACCCGTCCGAAGCCGAGGTGTCGGGCCACACCGGTCGCGTCGGGCAGCGCGATGGAGTGGTCACCGCCGAGGACCAGCGGAATGGCGCCGGCCGAGGCGACGGCGTACACGGCCTCCTCGAGCTGGTGCAGCGCCCGCTCGCTCTCCCCCGGCGGCATCTCGACGTCGCCGGCGTCGACCACCCGGATGTCCCGCAACGCGTCGACCCGCAACGCGAGGTGCGGCCGGGAGCCGTCCAGGGGCAGGTAGCAGGTCTGCCGGATGGCGCCCGGACCGAACCGGGTCCCGGGTCGGTGCGAGGTCCCCCCGTCGTAGGGCGCCCCCACGATCACCACGTCGGCCGCGGCCAGCCCGTCCGCGTCGTCGAGGTCCACCTGGTCGACCCCCAGGAAGGTGACATCGGGGCCGAACTGAGCGCCGTAGCGGGTCATGGTTCGTGTCTATCAGCCATGTCCAGACGGTGGGCCGGATGAATCCGTGCCGAAATCGCCTGCCCGCCACTGAATCCGTCGTTTTGAGGTGGTGATTCTGTCCGGGTCGGCGCATCATGGACCCATGGTTCTCGATCCCTCCCAGCTTCAGCAGGCCGCCAAGGACCACCTCTGGATGCACTTCACCCGGCACGGGTCCTACCGCGACGCCGACGTGCCGATCATCGTGCGCGGCGAGGGTCCCTACATCTGGGACGCGAACGGCAAGCGCTACCTCGACGCCCTGGCCGGCCTGTTCGTGAGCCAGCTGGGCCACGGCCGCACCGACCTGGCCGAGGCTGCCGCGAAGCAGGCCCAGCAGCTGGCGTTCATGCCGCTGTGGTCCTACGCCCACCCCAACGCGATCGAGCTGGCGCAGCGGGTGGCGGACTACGCCCCCGGCAACCTCAACCGGGTCTTCTTCACCAGTGGAGGCGGCGAGGCTGTCGAGTCCGCGTGGAAGCTGGCCAAGAACTTCTTCAAGCTCACCGGCAAGCCGATGAAGCACAAGGTGTTGAGCCGGACCATCGCCTACCACGGCACCACCCAGGGCGCGCTCTCGATCACCGGCCTGCCCGGGCTCAAGCAGCAGTTCGAGCCGCTGGTCCCCTCGACGTTCCGGGTGCCGAACACGAACTTCTACCGGGCGCCCGAACGGGCCGACGACCTCGAGGCGTTCGGACAGTGGGCCGCCGACCAGATCGCCGTACAGATCGAGAACGAGGGCCCGGACACCGTGGCCGCCGTCTTCCTGGAGCCGGTGCAGAACTCCGGCGGCTGCTTCCCGCCGCCGCCCGGCTACTTCCAGCGGGTCCGCGAGATCTGCGACGAGTACGACGTGCTGCTGGTCTCCGACGAGGTGATCTGCGCCTTCGGCCGGCTCGGGCACATGTTCGGCTCGGAGCGGTACGGCTACCAGCCGGACATCATCACCTGCGCCAAGGGCATCACCTCGGGCTACGCGCCACTGGGCGCGATGATCGCGACCGACCGGCTGATGGAGCCCTTCCACGCCGAGGGCGCGATGTTCGCGCACGGCTACACCTTCGGCGGCCACCCGGTCTCGACCGCGGTCGCGCTGGCCAACCTCGACGCCTTCGAGAACGAGAACGTGCTCGAGAACGTGCGGTCCAACGAGGGGGCGTTCCGCTCGACGCTCGAGCGGCTGCTCGACCTTCCGATCGTCGGCGACGTGCGCGGTGACGGCTACTTCTACGGGATCGAGCTGGTCAAGGACAAGGCAACCAGGGAGACCTTCACCGCGGAGGAGTGCGAGCGGCTGCTCTTCGGGTTCGTCTCCAAGCAGCTCTACGCCGAGGGGCTGTACTGCCGCGCCGACGACCGTGGCGACCCGGTGGTGCAGCTCTCGCCGCCGCTGATCTGCAACCAGGAGCACTTCGACGAGATGGAGCAGATCCTGCGGGTCGTGCTCGACAAGGCCGGCACTCTGGTCTGATTCGCTCGGGCCTACTTGCAGGTCGGTGCCACGTCGAACCAGTACGTCGGGAGCCTGTTCCAGGGGTTGCCCAGGACGTCGTCAGTGACGTAGACGAAGCCGGCGTTGCGGGCCCGGGACAGCTGGCAGGATTTGTGGCGCTGCGCGGCCGGTGCGGAGTGGACGAGCTGGACAATCCTGCTGGCGGGGCGCGCGTGGACCCAGGCCGGCGGAGTCCAGGTTGCATACCTGTCTTGGAATCCTTCGAACACGACCACCTTGTCCGCGACCGGTGCATCGAGCTGCCACGCTGTCGAGGCTGCTCTGCCGGGGTTACCGACCACCACTTGGGGGTCATCGCGGGTGCCCTTGAGCCGCACATGGCGGTAGATCCGGCCGTAGTAGGTCTTCACGGTCATGCCGCCGGCCGCGATGATGCCGTCGGGGTCGTTGGCCATCTCGTCGACGAAGATCCCGTCCAGATCGGGATACTGCTGGTAGTAGGTGTTGATGTCGGCGATCACGTCGTTCAGCCGTCGGTTGGTGTAGTCCGTGTACACGTAACCGATCACCCGCTGGTTTCTGAGCCAGTGCTGGCAGTAGCCGATCGCCTCGGTGTAGACCTGCTCGACTTCGCTACCCGGTCCGGAGTTGGGGTTCATCACCGCGATCGAACCCCTCTTCATCCGCGAGCACATGCGGTCCCACGACTTGGCGGGGTCATCGCCGTCGGGGCTGAAGTACGCCGGGACGAGCTGGCGCTGGTCCTCGGCGGTGACCCTGAGGACCTTCGAGGGGGTCTCAACCTGAGGCGCCGCGCGCGCCACGGGAACGGCGGCAGCTGTTGCGCACGCGACTGCCGCCAGCAGCGACACGACTGACACTCGACTCCTGACCCGCATGACTCCTCCTGGGCACTCTAGGGACGCCGGAAGATCCCGGCGCACGGCTTGGGCTCGAAGTAGGTCGTCTTCGGCGGCATCACTTCACCGGCGTCCGCCAGCCGGGTGAGGGACTCCAGCGGTGGCGGCGCGAGCGTGAAGAGCGCACCCCCGTCGCTGTCGCACCGGCGGGTCAGCTCGTCGACGAGGGTTCGCGCGGGCGCGATCTCGATGATGTGGTCCAGGTGGTCGAGGACCTGCGCCTGCAGCACCTTGACGTCGAGGCTCGCGCTCGTGGCGTGCGGTGTCACGTCGTGCCAGCTGCCGTCGGCGTACAGCCCGAACGAACCGGGTGCCGGGGTGGGCGGCTTGGCTGCGGTCGTGACGCGGAAGGCCGGCGCGAGCAGATCCAGGATGGATGCGAGCTCCACGGGCCCGATCACGCGACGGTGGAACGCAGAGAGACGAAGCCCGTCCATCGGGTGGATCACACAGAGCACGCCGGAGTCCGCCGGCTCGCCGCTCCGGCGCCATGTCGAGAGCGCGGCTCCGACCCGGTGGTGGCCGTCGGCGATGTAGTGGTCCGCCGCGGCCAGCTCGTCCGCGAGGCTCGCAGTGGCCGCGCCCGCGATCACGCGCCACACCGTCTGCCGAAGGTGGCTGGGACCGGCGAAGTCAAGGATCGGCGGCATCTTGCGGACCTCGTCGAGCGTGCGGGTGTACGCCGGGCCGGCGTGGTGCAGCAGCGCGACCAGTGCCGGTGGGGCATCGGTGGTCTCATGGTGTCGAACCAGGCTCTCGACCCGCTGCGCCTGCACGGCCTCATGCCCCCGCACCTGCCCGGCCACGAAGGCGCGGATCGCGACGTCACAGACCACTCCGGTGCAGGACACGTCGCCGCGCGCCTGTCGGTAGACGTACAGCGCGGCCTCCGACTCGTCGTACGCCGAGGGATCGATCGGCGCTACGGCCGGGAGCGTCCCTGTGTCCTCGGGCAGCTCGGACAGCCCGGCGACCAGGCGACGGGCCCAGTCGGGACGGACGACCCGCGCGGGAAAGGGGCGGACGACGCTCACGCGCCACCGGGATCCCGGCCGAGCGTCACCTCGGACACGCCCAGCACGTGAGGGATCTCGCGGATCGCGGTCAGCAGCTCGTCGGAGGCCTGACCGGCCACGTCGATGGAGGCGACGGCGGCCTCACCACCACGGAAGATGCGGTTCTGCATGTGCTCGACGTTGAGGCCCGCGTCGCTGAGCCGGTCGAGCACCCCAGCGAGGACACCGACACGGTCGAGGTGCCGGACGGTGAGCGTGAACGAGCCGAGCCGGCTGCGCTCGAGGTTCACGCAGTGGCGAGCCTCCCCGGACATGAACGCCTCGACGATCTCGGTCACCCCCGCGGCGATGGCGCGTTGTGCCTGCTCCGTCGAGGCGCCGATGTGGTGGGTCGCGACGACACTGGCGTGCCGGGCGAGGGCCGAGTCCCAAGGACCCTTGCCGCCACTGGGCTCATCTGCGAACACGTCCAGTCCGGCGCGCACGGCGCCGGCGTCCAGGGCTTCGAGCAGAGCGCGCTCGTCCACCACGTCGCCCCTCGAGGTGTTGAGGAGGATCGCCCCCGGTCGCAGCTGCGCGAGGAAGCTCTCGTCGACCAGGTTCCGGGTGTCCTCCGACGACGGGACATGAAGGCTCACGATGTCGGACGAGGACAGCAGCTCGGCCAACGAGTCGCACATCGTGATGTCCAGCTCCTCGGCCCGCGACACGACGTGCGCAGCGCGACCCGGCCTGGCCAGCGACTGGACCTGGATGCCGAACGCCGCCGCGCGCTCGGCAACGGCGAGACCGATCGAGCCGAGGCCGACGATGCCCATCGTGGACCCGAGCAGGCCGCCGGCCTTGCTGTAGCGCTTCTTGTCCCAGTGACCGTTGCGCAGGTCGGCAACGTTGTCCGCGATCCGTCGGTCGATCGCCAGCAGGAGTCCCATGGTCAGCTCGGCGACAGCGGCGGCGTTGCGGCCGGGCACGTTGCAGACGAGGACGCCGCGAGTAGCGGCGGCGTCGGTGTCGATCGTGTTGGTCCCGGATCCGGCCCGGATCACCAGCGCCAACCGGTCGGCGGCCGCGAAGACCGGGCGCTTCACCTTGGTGCTCCGGACCACCAGGCCTTCGAACCCGGCGATCCGCGCCGCGAGCTCGTCGGCCTTGAGCGCCGGCTCCACGACGCAGACATGCCCGCGGGCCTCGAGGTCGGTGATCGTCTGCTCGGGCAGACGGTCGGCGAAGAGCAGCCGCATCGCGCCACCTCCGGGGACGTTCCCGCTCGCCGGTGCCAGCGGGTTCCGGTCACGCTAGTCCCCTTCCACCCCAGAAGCCTGCGGTCTAGGTTCGCTTCACGGCCCGCGGCAACGTAGCCGCGCCGGGAGGGAACCGTCATGCCTCGTCGTCGTCCTCTGTTCGTGATCGCCGCGGCTACCGCCGCAATCGGTCTCACAGCCGCAGGCGTTCAGTCCGGCCCGGCCGCTGGGAAGCGTCATCCCCAGCCACCCGACAAGCCCACGAAGGTGGTCATCATCGTCGTCGACTCCCTGAGCAAGGAGATCGTCGACAAGTACCGGATGAAGAACGTCAAGAAGCTGATGAAGGACGGCGTCGACACCCCGCACGGCTATCTGGGCCACACGGGATCGGTCACGGTGGTCACCCACAACGTGATCACCTCGGGGCAGCTGCCCAAGCACATGGGCTGGACCGACGAGGGCTACCGCGACGTCGCCGGGATCCTGGGCGACCCCGAGCCGGCCAACCCTGACCAGCTCTACATCACCAGCAACTTCGGCAGCTCCCAGATGTTCGCGCTGCAGCAGGCGGGGGGCTACCCCAAGCTCGCCGACTACCTGGGGGCGGCGGACCCCTCTGCCAAGACCTTCACCATCAGCCCGAAGGGGTACGCCGCGTGGGCGTTCGGTGGCGCCGGCGTGGACTCGAACATCACGTTCAGCAGTTCCACCTGCTCGAACGCCCCGGGCAGCTGGCGCAAGCCTTCAGGCACCACCACGGCACCGCCGCCGTCGTACATCCTCGGCGGGGAGTGCAGCAGGTTCTGGGTGCACAGTGGCTACCCGGCCTACGCCTACGACACCACCAAGCTGCCGGCAGTTCTCTACCCGCTCGACAGCGACCGCTACGTGACCGGCCACGACCCGGCCCACCAGGGTGGCGACGTCTGGGCGGCAGACTCGGCGGTCGAGATCATGCGCAACGACCCGAGCTGGAACGGCATCTTCGTGACCCTGCCCGGCGTCGACAAGGCAGCACACATGTGGGGCGGCGTGACCGACCCCGGCCCGACCCGTCCCGATGGCGACGCGATGACGCACATGGCGGCAGCGACCGCGGAGGCCGACCGGCAGGTCGGCAAGATCATGAGCGAGCTGAAGGCCCGGGGCGAGCTGGACAACACCCTTGTCGTCCTGACTGCCGACCACGGCTCCGTCGCGGCCAAGCACTTCTACGGCAAGCAGGTCGCCACCCGGGACTACGGCTACTACAACTGGTACTACGGCGACCCCGAGAACGACCCCGTCACCTACAACCAGCCGCAGGACGCCCTGCTGCCGCTCGTCAACACCGGCAACGTCGGGCTCTCCTACAGCGACTCGATGCTGCGGGTCTGGCTGAAGGACCAGTCTGCGGCCAAGGTCGACGAGGCCGCGGCGGCCATGCAGTCGATGGCGGCCGTCACCGCCGTGTGGCAGCGCGACGGCGACCACTACGACCGGGTCTCCCCCGTCCGCTGGGACCGGATGAAGTCCGCCGGCGAGCGGCGGTGGTTCGCCGACAAGGCGCAGGAGCTGGTGGACACCCAGGCCGCTCTGTACGGGCCGGACCTGATCGCGACCCTTCCCGACGACACGACGTACTCGGTGTTGGGCGACCACGGCGGCATCCAGCGTGCGGCCCAGCAGATCCCGATCGTGTTCGCGGGGGCGGGTCTGTCGAACGACGACCTCTACTCCGAGGTGCGCTCGGTCGACATCATGCCGACGATCCTCAGGGCCATGGGGATCACGGCGACCTTCCCGATGGACGGTCACGCGTACGCGCTGCCGACGAAGAAGCACTGACGCGGGCCCCGACACCCACCGCAAACCCCGTCCTCCGACGCGCGATCTCGCAGTCGTCGTACGCTCAGCGCAACGAAATCCGCACTGCCATCCCTCGTGGAGGAACGGATGACTCGCAACAGCAAGCGGGAGCGGCCCGTCCTCGACGACACCTCCAAGGCGATCATCGAGCAGCTGCAGCAGGACGGCCGGCGCTCGTACGCCGCGATCGGCAAGGTGGTCGGGCTGTCCGAGGCTGCCGTGCGCCAGCGCGTGCAGCGGCTCACCGACAGCGGCGTGATGCAGGTCGTCGCGGTCACCGACCCCATGGAGCTCGGCTTCGCCCGACAGGCGATGGTCGGCGTCCGGGTGACCGGTGCGATCGACCCCGTCGCCGACGCCGTCGCTGCCCTCGAGGAGGTCGACTACGTCGTCGTCACCGCGGGCACCTTCGACATCCTCGCCGAGGTGGTCGCCGAGAGTGACGAGCACCTCCTCGAGATCATCAGCGGCCGGATCCGCGCGATCGAGGGCGTGCTCTCGACCGAGACGTTCATGTACCTCCACCTCCGCAAGCAGACCTACTCGTGGGGAGTCCGCTGACCCGCGCCCTGACGGCGGCATGATGGACCCGTGCAGAAGCGTGCGCTGGTCCGACGCCCCGGCCCCCGGCTCGAGGAGGGATTGCTGACCCATCTCGAGCGCTCCCCGATCGACCTCGAGAAGGCGCGGCACCAGTGGCTCGGGTACGCCGCCGCGCTACAGGCCGAGGGCTGGGAGCTCTACGAGGTCGAGCCCGCAGACGACTGCCCGGACGCTGTCTTCGTCGAGGACACCGCGGTCGTCTACGGCGACCTGGCGGTGATCACCCGCCCAGGAGCGGACCAGCGCAAGGGCGAGACGACCGGCACCGAGCAGGCGCTGCTCGGGCTCGGCTACCGGGTCGTGCACCTCGAGCAGCCCGCCACCCTCGACGGTGGCGACGTCCTCAAGCACAGCGGTTCGGTCTGGGTCGGCCTCGGGGGGCGTACCAACCGGGCCGGCCTCAACCAGCTCACTGCGCACCTCGAGCCGCTCGGCGCCACCGTCGTCGGCGTACCGGTCACGAAGGTGCTGCACCTCAAGTCCGCGGTCACCGCGCTCCCCGACGGCACCGTCATCGGCCACGAGCCGCTCGTCGACGACCCGGCGGCCTTCCCGGAGTTCCTCGCCGTGCCGGAGGAGGGCGGCGCGCACGTCGTACTGCTGGACGAGCAGACCGTGCTGATGTCGACGTCCGCGCCCAGGACCCGGGAGCTGTTCGAGGCCCGCGGGCTGCGCGTGGTCGCGGTCGACATCAGCGAGTACGAGAAGCTCGAGGGCTGCGTGACCTGCCTGTCGATCCGGCTGCGTTAGAGCAGCCCGTTCTCGGCGGTCCGCGCCGGCGGCGTCCGTGCGTGCAGCCAGGCGTCGAAGAACCCGGTGAGGTCCTGGCCGCTGACCGAGGTCGCTAGCGCCCGGAAGTCGGCGATCGAGCCGTTGCCGTGGCGCCGCTGCTCCACCCAGGTGCGCAGCAGCTGCCAGAACGCGGTCTCGCCGATCCGGTGCCGGAGTGCCTGGACAGCCATCCCGCCCCGGTCGTAGACAGGGGTGTCGAACAGGTGCCCCGGACCGGGGTCGTCGATGCGCAGCTTCCAGAAGCCTTCGAACGGCAGGTACCGGTTGTAGGTCTCGTTGAGCCAGACCTGGGCCGGGACTCCACCGTGGGTCTCGGCGTAGTACGGCTGCAGGAACGTCGCGAAGCCCTCGTTGAGCCAGATGTCGCGCCAGTTCGCGACCGAGACCGAGTCACCGAACCACTGGTGCGCCAGCTCGTGCACGACCAGCGACACCGCGTTCGCGCCCACGTCGGGGTAGGTCGGACGAGTCTGGTTCTCCAGCGCGAACCCGACCGGGAGGCCGGTGACCAGGCCACCGGTGGTCGAGAACGGGTAGGGGCCGAGCTGGCTCTCCAGCCACGCCGTGATCTCGCCGCTGCGAAGCATCAAGGACATCGCCTCGCGGCGAGCCGGCTCCGAGAGCTCGTTGGACACGGCGACGTAGTAGGGCCGTCCACCGTGGCTGCCCGACCGGGTCTCGAAGGAGCCGGCGGCGAAGAACGCGAGGTAGGGGGCCATCGGCTCGACGGCGCGCCAGTGAGTCGTGGCCCGGCCGTGGTGCTTGCGTCGGCCGACGAGCACCCCGTTGGCGATGACGTCCTTGCGCTTCGGGACCGTGATCCGGATGTCGAAGGACGCCTTGTCGCGCGGATGGTCGTTGGCGGGGAACCACCAGGTCGCGATGTGCGGCTCGTTGATCGACACCACCTCGGTGTCGCTGGCCAGCCAGTTGCTCTCACCACCCGACGACTCGTTCGCCGGAACGCCGGCGTACCGGACCGTGACCCGGAACTGCTGACCGTTGGCGACAGGTGCGTCCGGCCGGATCCGGAGCTCGTGGTCACCGGTCTGCTGGAAGCTGGCGCGCCTGCCGTCGACGGTGACCGAACGGACCGGAAGCAGGAAGTCCAGGTCGAACCGGGACAGGTCGTGGGTGGCCCGCACGTCGAGCTTCGTCCTGCCCGCGAGCCGGCCCGACCGGAACGAGTAGCCGTCGTGGACGTCGTAGTGCAGGACGTCGATGCCGCCGTTGCCGTCTCGGGGGAAGTAGGGGTCACCGATCCCGGTGGCGCCCACGGTGCGTGGCTGCTCCGGGCGAGCTTCCGAGGCCGTGACGCCGGTGAGCACCGACCCCGTCAGAACGAGCCCTAGGAGCGCCGGGACGACACGGGAGCGGGCGATCACGGACGCAACCTATGCCATGGTGCCGAATCAAATGAGTTGCCCCGGGTGGTCCGCAGCCGGACCATGAACGTGAACCCGGGAGCCGCCGTACCGGTGGGTGCCCCTGTGCGAGAGGAGGACGCGACGTGAAGACGACTGTCCTCGGCCTGTCCTCAGACCGATCCCCTCTCACCTCATGGAGCACCTCCAGCAATGACTCACGAGTCGCACCTCGAGCAAGACCTCGCATCTCCGTATGACCGTTTCCCGGAGCTCGACGACGTCGATCCCGGTTTCGTCTTCGACTTCCGAACGTATGACGACCTCGACGACGAGCAGCGGTGGTCGACCTGGCTCGGCGTCGAGCCGCTGTGCCGCGGCCCCGAGCCCCGCCCGGACTGGGTGGTGACCTCCCAGGGGGCCGTCGACACGGATCTCGGCATCCTCAAGACCGGCAAGGAGGCCGACGTCCACCTCCTCGAGCGCGCCGACCCCCACGACCCCGACGGGGCAGTGGTGATGGCCGCCAAGCGCTACCGGCCGCCCGAGCACCGCAGCTTTCACCGGGCCGCGTCGTACACCGAGGGGCGGAGCATGAAGCGCTCCCGGGACGAGCGGGCGCTCAAGCGAAAGAGCACGTTCGGACGCCTGGTCGCCGCCAGCGAGTGGGCCGTCTCGGAGTGGGCCGCTCTCGTGCGGCTCTGGAAGCTCGGGGTGCCGGTCCCCTACCCCGTCCAGATCGACGACACCGAGATCCTCATGGAGTGGGTCACCGTCGACGGCGAGGACGGCGTGGAGACCGCTCCCAGGCTTGCCCAGACCCGACCGGACCCGGACCTGCTGGCGTCGTACTTCCAACAGGTCTCCGGCGCCATGGCCACGATGGCGCAGGCGGGTCTGGTGCACGGCGACTTCTCGGCGTACAACATCCTGGCCGCGGGCGACCGGCTGGTGGTCATCGACCTGCCCCAGATCGTCGACCTGGTCGGCAACCTGAACGGGATGGACTTCCTGCAGCGCGACTGCGCGAACATCTGCGCCTGGTTCCGCTCCCGAGGGCTGGCGGTCGACGAGCACGAGCTGTTCGGCGACCTGATGGCACACGCCTTCTGACTAGGCCGTGTGTGCGGTCAGCTCCGCGACGACAAGGTCCCACATCTCGGGTGGCGGCTGCTGGTGGCCGCCTCCCTCCAGCACGACGAGCCGGGCGCCCGGGATCGCGTCGCGCAGCGCCTCGCCGTGCGGCAACGGGAACAGCGGGTCCGCGGTGCCGTGCAGCACGAGCGTGGACACCGCGATCTCCTCGATGCTGCCCCCGGGCGACCAGTCGTCCACGAGCAGGTGGTTGGTGAGCGTGACCTCCATGTCCGTGCTCCGGTCGACCTCCTCGACGGCGAGCCGGCGGTACCGGTCCTCGTCGAGCCCGGCCGCGCCGGCGTACGGCCGCTCGATGGCGACCCGGTAGTCGATCACCGCGTCCCGGTCCGACCAGTCCGGGGCCGGCTCGGGGTTCTCGAAGGTCCGCATCAACGCGGGCACGGGCGGCGGCAGGTCTCCGAGTCCGGTCGCGTGCACGGGGCTGGTGTCCATCAACGTCAGCGAGCTCAGCCGCTCGGAGTGGGCCAGGGCCAGGTCCTGGGCGATCCCGCCCCCGGCGGAGAGCCCGACCAGGTGGGCCCGGCTCGCGCCGATCGCATCGAGGAGCCGGATCGGGTCCAGGACCAGCTCCCGTCCGGAGTACGTCGGCCGCCCGGCCGGGTCCGTGCTCGACCGGCCCGTGTCCCGGTGGTCGTAGCGCACGACGAAACGGCCCTTCGCGGCGAGCCGCCGGCAGAACGCGGCCTCCCACCAGGTCATCGACTGGCACTGCCCGGCGATCAGCAGGACGACGGGGTCGTCAGGCGACCCGAAGCCCTCCCACGCCAGGTGTCCCCCGGGCACACCCACTCGCTGCTCGGTCACGTGGGTGTCGACTCAGTGTCCGAAGCAGACTCATCGCCCTGGCACTAGGTTGCGCTGGTGAGGCGCAGCCGCGGTCGGGTGATCCATGTCGAGACACTGGCGGACTTCGACCGGCGGGTTGCGGCCGGGGCCACCAGGCTCAGCGGCTGGCGGGTGCGGGGCGTCGACCTCTCCGGGCGCGGGCCGGTCCTGACCCGGCTGCGGGTGGCCGGCGCGACGTTCCTCGCGTGCACGTTCGCCTCAGGCGACGCTGAGGCCGTCGAGCGCGCCGGGGCGCTGGTCCTGCCGTCGCTGACCGTGGCGCCGGTCGACGTCTACCGGTCCCGGCTCTACACCGCGGACGAGCTGTACGACGTGACGCCGTACCGGCGCTCGCTCGACGCCCGGGCCTACGCGTGGTCGCAGACCAGGGGCGGGGCCGACGATGCCCTGGCCCGGTCGCTGCACGACCACGCGATCGACGAGGCCCTGGCCGCGTGGGTCTCAGGCCGGCACCTGGTCGGCGTCATGGGCGGGCACGCCGTTCAACGGGGGGACGTGGAGTACGCCGAGGCGGCCCGGCTCGGCCACCACCTCGGTGCCGACCTCGTCGTCGCCACCGGTGGCGGCCCGGGTGCGATGGAGGCGGCCAACCTCGGCTGCCTGCTCTCCACCTCACCGGCCACCGCCGTCGACGACGCGGTGTCCGCACTGGCTGAGGTGCCGTCGTTCCGCCCATCGGTGGACGAATGGCTGCGGCCCGCGCTGGCGGTCCGGGACCGGGCGCACGAGCCGCACGACTCGCTCGCCATCCCGACGTGGCACTACGGCCACGAGCCCTCGAACGTCTTCGCCACGGCGATCGCGAAGTTCTTCCGCAACGCCACCCGCGAGGCGATCCTGCTCGAGATCTGCGATGCGGGCATCGTCTTCCTGCCCGGTGCCGGCGGCACCGTCCAGGAGGTGTTCCAGGACGCATGCGAGAACTACTACGCCGACGAGTCGTCGGTCGCCGCGATGGTGCTGGTCGGCCGGACCTACTGGACCGAGACGCTGCCCGCCTGGCCGCTGCTCGAGTCGCTGGCGCGCGGCCGGGCGATGGAGGACCGGGTGCACCTCGTCGACGAGATCTCCGAGGCCGCCGCCCTGCTCGGCGGTTAGGCCGCCCGCGGGCGGTAGCCGGTCCTGGTGGCGACCACGTCGCGGTAGTGCTCGAGGAGTGCCTCGTTGACGGCCTGCCACGACCGGCCCTCGACGCTGCGCCGCGCGGCGGTGCCCATCCGGTGCCGGAAGCCCGGGTCGCGGGCCAGCCTGTCGACGTACCCGCCGAGGTCGTGGCCGTCGCCCGGCTCGTACAGGAATCCGGCGACGCTGTCGTGGACGACGTCGATAGGGCCACCAGCGCGGGGCGCGACGACCGGGACTCCGGAGGCCAGAGCCTCCTGGGCGGACTGGCAGTAGGTCTCGTGCCGCCCGGTGTGCACGAAGACGTCGAGCGAGGCGTAGAGGCGGCCGAGCTCGGCTCCGTGCAGCACGCCGAGGAACGCCGCGTCGGGAAGCAGCCGCTTGAGCCTGGCCTCCTCGGGACCCCCTCCGACGACCACCAGCGCGTAGCGGCGGTCGCCGGAGAGGTAGGTCAGCAGCTCGAGCTCCTTCTCCGGCGCGAGCCGGCCGACGTAGCCGACGAGCAACCTGCCGTCGGGCGCGATGGCCCGACGCAGCTCCTCGTCGCGGAGCGTCGGAGCGAAGCCGTCGAGGTCGACACCGCGAGGCCAGATCGCGAGCCGTGGGATGGCCAGCTCCTCCAGCTGCCGGAGGCTGGCGGTCGACGGCGCCAGGGTGCGGTCGACACTGTTGTGGATCCGCCGGGTCAGGTAGGTCATCGCGCGCACGCCGCCAGCACCCAGCCCGGGCAGTGCGTACCGCTCGGCGAAGCCGATCAGGTCGGTCTGGTAGATCGCCACACAGGGGATGCCCAGCTCTTCGGCGGCGCGTACCGCCTGCAGCCCGAGCGTGGCCGGTGAGGCGATGTGCACGACGTCTGGCCGGAACCCGAGCATCACGGCCCGCAGCCGGGCGCGGGTCTCCAGCCCGATCCGGAAGTCGCGGTAGAACGGGAGCGCGGCGCCGCGGCTGTGGTGCACCGGGAAGCCGGCGTACGACGCGGGGCCGGTCGGGGCGACCAGCTCGGCGTCGTGGCCCTCGACCGCGAGGTGCTCGAGCACCCGCCGCACCGAGTTGGTGACGCCGTTGACCTGCGGGAGGAACGACTCCGAGACGACCAGGACACGCAACCGTGCGTCCGTCATGTCCAGGACGCTAGGGAGGCCGGACCAACGGCCGCCGAGGGTGGACGCAACGACGCGTGAACGCTCGGCGTCAACCGTGACCGGGGTCACCGCCGTTCGTTGACCCGGCGTGAAGCTCACCCGACGCGGACTGTTCCGAACCGGCGCCGTCGCCGGCGGCGCTGCGGCCGCTGCCGGGGCCCCCACGGCCGCCTCCGCCGACTCCGTCTTCGTCCCGGCGGGCGGCGCCGCCCCGCTGTCCGGACCGGCCGCCCGGACCACGCTCCGTACGACCTTGGCCCGCGGTACCGCGGGTGCGGGGGGCTACCGGCGCGTCGTCGAAGCGGCTGGTGAGCCGCACCTGGTCCGCACCGATCTCGGCGGCAGGCCGTACCCCCAGCGAGCGAAGCGGCGCAAGGCGGTGATCGCCTTCGCCCAGCTCAGCGACGTGCACATCGTCGACGCTCAGTCCCCGCTGCGGGTGGAGTGGTCCGACCGGCTCGACGACCAGAGCTCGGTGCCGAACAGCGGGATCTTCACCGCGGCGTACCGCCCCCACGAGATGCTCTCCGGTCAGATCGCCGACGCGATGGTGCGCCGGATCAACTCCGTCAAGGCCGGGCCCGTGACGGGCAAGCCGCTCGCCCTGGCCATCCAGACCGGCGACAACTCCGACAACTCCCAGCGCAACGAGATCCGCTGGAACATCGACGTACTCGACGGCGGGCAGGTCCGCGTCGACTCAGGCGACCTGGCCCGCTGGGAGGGCGTGCACGACGACGACCCGACCTACTACGACGTGAACTACTGGCACCCGCACGGCACTCCGCCCGGCAAGTCCGATGACCTGGCGCGCGACCGACGCGGGTTCCCCGTGGTCCCAGGACTGCTCGACGCGGCCCGGCGGCCGTTCCGGGCACGGGGGCTGACCATCCCGTGGTACTCCGCCTTCGGCAACCACGACGGCCTCGCGCAGGGCAACTTCCCCATCAACACCCTGCAGCTGAACACGGTCGCCACCGGTCCCCTCAAGCTCGTCTCGCTGCCGGCCGGTCTCTCCCCCGCAGCCGTGGTCAGTGCGCTGCAGGACGGCTCGTACGCCGACCTGCTGGCGTCGCTCGCGCTGACCCCGTCGGTCCGGGTCGTGTCCGCAGACGCGAACCGGCGGCTGCTCTCCCGCAGCGAGCTCGTCGACGAGCACTTCACGACGACCGGCACCCCGGTCGGCCACGGCTTCACCACGCAGAACCGCGTCGACGGGACGGCGTACTACGTGTTCGACAAGGGTCTGTGCCGGTTCGTCGTCCTCGACACCTGCAACCCGAACGGCTACGCCGACGGCTCGATCGACCAGGTCCAGTTCGACTGGCTGAAGGCGACCCTGGCCGCGTCCGACGGCCGGCTGGTGATGGTCTGCAGCCACCACACGTCCACCTCGATGGGCAACCCGTTCGTCGGCACCGGCGGCGACCCGTCCCCCCGGGTGCTCGGCGACGAGGTGCTGACCGAGCTGCTCGCCCACGACAACGTCATCGCCTGGGTCAACGGCCACACCCACAAGAACCAGGTCTGGCCTCGGCCGCGCGCCGGGGGCGGCGGCCTGTGGGAGATCAACACCGCCTCCCACATCGACTGGCCCTCCCAGGCGCGCATCATCGAGGTGGCCGACAACCACGACGGCACCCTGTCGCTGTTCGCCACGATCCTCGACCACGCCGGGCCGGCGTCGTACGGCGGTAGGACCGGCGACCCGGTCCGTCTCGCCGGCCTGGCTCGCGAGCTGGCCGCCAACGACTGGCACCACCGCAGCGGCGACCACCGCGGCGCGATCGAGTCGAGGAACGTCGAGCTGGTGCTGCCGGCGCCGGCGTTCCTGCGCTAGCTCTCGATCGCGGCCAGCTGGCCGCAAGCGCCGTCGATCTCACGCCCGCGGGTGTCGCGGACCGTGGTCGAGATCCCGCGCGCCTCGAGCCGGCGCACGAACTCGCGCTCGTCGGCCGGGTCGGAGGCGGTCCACTTGGAGCCGGGCGTGGGATTGAGCGGGATCAGGTTCACGTGCACCCAGCCCCAGTCGCCGTACCCCTGCAGCACGTCGGCGAGCAGGTCGGCGCGCCAGGCCTGGTCGTTGATGCCGCGCATCATGGCGTACTCGATCGAGACCCGGCGCCGGGTCCGCGCCGCGTAGTCCCACGCCGCCTCGACGGTCTCGGCGACCGAGAAGCGGGTGTTGATCGGGACCAGCTCGTTGCGCAGCTCGTCGTCGGGCGCGTGCAGGCTCAGCGCGAGCGTGACCGGAATTCCCTCCTCGGCGAGCTGCTTCATCCGCGGCACCAGCCCGACCGTGGACACGGTGATGCCGCGCGCGGACATCCCCAGCCCGTCGGGGGCCGGGTCGGTGAGGCGACGTACGGAGCCGATGACGGCCGGGTAGTTGGCCAGCGGCTCACCCATGCCCATGAACACGACGTTGGAGACCCGGCCCGGGCCGCCCGGCACCTCACCGCGGTCGAGGGCACGAGCGCCGGCCAGCACCTGCTCGACGATCTCTGCGGTGGACATGTTGCGCTGCAGTCCGCCCTGGCCGGTGGCGCAGAACGGGCAGGCCATCCCGCACCCGGCCTGGCTGGAGACGCACATGGTCACGCGGTCGGGGTAGCGCATCAGCACCGACTCGACGAGGGCGCCGTCGAACAGCCGCCACAGCGTCTTGCGAGTGGTGCCCTTGTCGGCCTCGAGGGTGCGCAGCGGCGTCATCAGCTCGGGAAGGAACGTCGTCACCAGCTCGTCGCGCTGGGCGGCGGGCAGGTCGGTCATCTGCGCCGGGTCGTCGACCAGTCGCTGGAAGTAGTGCGCCGAGAGCTGACGCGCCCGGAAGGCCGGCAACCCCTGCTCGGTGGCCAGCGCCAGCCGCTCGGACATCGAGAGGTCGGCGAGGTGGCGCGGCGGCTTCTTGCGGCCGCGTGGGGCGTCGAACACCAGCGGCAGCGGCTTGGGATCGGCCATCAGGACTGGTTCTCGACCAGGAACCACAGCACCAGGGCGCCGACGCCGAGCACGACGATCGCGGTGAGGACCATCCCGATCCAGAAGTAGGTGCCGAAGCGACGCGTGCGCTTGTTGGCGCTCAGGGCCAGCGGGACGACGAGGGTGACCAGGACGAAGGGGAACAGCTCTTCCACCCGGTCGCTGTTGAACAGCAGGCTGAGCACCCCGACGTATGCCGCGGGCACCAGGCTGACGAAGAGCAGCCCCGTGAAGAAGCCGGACAGCGCAGCGAAGGTCGGGTGATCGCGGTGCCACCAGCTGGGCTGGTGCTGGTCGGCCTCGGGTCCCTCGGGAGGATCGCCGGGCGGGGGTGACTCGACGGCCTGCTTGTCCGTGCTCATCACCTCGATCGTAGGGGCTCGACGACGAGCAGGTCGGGCATGGTCAGGGCGCGCCACCGAGCCAGGTCTGGCTCGGTGCCGGTCAGCGCAGCACTCAGCACGGTCCACGCCGTTGCGTGTCCGACCAGCACCACATCGTCGTGTGGGTGCGCGGACCGGATGCCTTCGACTGCCCGGACCACCCGGTCCCGGCAGCGGGACAGCGGCTCCCACCCGGGGTACGCCGACAGGTCGGGCGACTCGAAGCAGCGGCGTACCACCGGCTCGAACGGCTCGATCCAGTCGGTGCTGTCCCGCACCATCTCGCGCAGGTCGTCCACCACACCGACCTCGCCGTCGGTGAGCAGCTCCGCCGTGACGATTGCCTTGGGTTCCGGCGAGCTGAACCACGCCGCCCGGGCCGGGAGCCGCCCGGAGCTGCGCAGTGCCCAGACGTCGTCGTACCCGGCGGGATCGAGCTCCCACTCGTGAGCGGGCACCGCACGATCGATGGCTGGACGACCGTGCCGGACCAGATACAGGGTCATTTCAGCTAATAGACGGCGTAGTGCAGCAGCAGCCAGATCGGCGCGACCGTGGCGAGCAGGGAGTCCAGCCGGTCCATCAGGCCGCCGTGGCCGGGGATGACCTGGCTCATGTCCTTGATGCCGAGGTCCCGCTTGATCACGGACTCGCACAGGTCCCCGAGGGTCGCCATGACCACCGCGATCAGGCCGAGGGCGACGCCGACCCACCAGTCGCCGTCCAGCAGGAGGACCACGAGTGCGACGCCGGCGCCGATCGTGAAGACGACCGAGCCGCCGAACCCCTCCCACGACTTCTTGGGCGAGATGACCGGCGCCATCGGGTGCCTGCCGAACAGCACGCCTGCGACGTAGCCGCCGATGTCGGAGGCAATGGTCACGAGGATGAAGGTGATGATGCCGGCGACGCCGTCGTCGTCGAGCCCCGCACCGCTCGTGCCGCCCTCGGACAGCAGGAGCGCGGCGAACGAGCCGAGGAACGGCACATAGACCAAGGTGAAGACTGACGTCGTGGCGTTGATGACGTAGCCGTCGATCCCGCGGCGCAGCAACCACAGCATCGTGACGAGGGCGGTCACCGCCGTGGCCGTCACCAGTGCGGGTGCACCCCAGTAGTACGCGACGACGACCATCACGACGGCGCCGAGCATCAGCGGCTGCTCGGGCAGGTCGATCGACTTGGCCAGGAACCCCTTGCGCAGCTCCCAGACCGCCACGACCATGGCCGCGGCGACGATCAGCATGAACGCCGTCTTCCAGAAGAACAGCGACAGCCCGATCGCGGCGAGCAGGACGATCGCCGAGGCGAAGGCCGCCCTGAGGTCCCGGCCGGCGCGCCCGTGGTCCTTGGCAGGCGGCTGGGCAGGCGGCGGCGCGGTCTCGGTCATCGTACGGGCGTGGCTGCGGCCTTCGGGGCTGAGGGCGTGCCCTCAGACCTCCAGCAGCTCTGCTTCCTTGTTCTTGAGCATCTCGTCGATGGCGTCGGTGTGGCGCTTGGTGAGGCCGTCGAGCCGCTTCTCGGCGCCGGTGACGTCGTCCTTGCCGACCTCGCCGTCCTTCTCCAGCTTCTCGAGATGCTGCTTGGCGGTACGGCGCACGTTGCGCACCGCGACCTTGCCGTCCTCGGCCTTGGTGCGGGCGACCTTGATGTACTCCTTGCGCCGGTCCTCGGTGAGCTCGGGGAAGACGCAGCGGAGCACCTTGCCGTCGTTGGAGGGGTTCACGCCGAGGTCGGACTCGCGGATCGCCCTCTCGATGTTGCTCATGGCGCCCATGTCGTAGGGCGAGATCAGGATGATCCGCGCCTCCGGCGCGGTGAACGACGCGAGCTGCTGCAACGGTGTGGGGGTGCCGTAGTAGTCGACGAGGATCTTGCTGAACATGCTCGGCTGCGCCCGCCCGGCCCGAATCGCGGCGAACTCCTCGCGCGCGGCCTCCACCGACTTGTCCATCTTGCCGTCGGCCTCGTTGAGGATGTCCTCGATCACCACTGCTCCCGTCGTGCGCGTATCGGCTGGTCAGCCGGCGCTGACCAGCGTGCCAATCCTCTCACCCTGCACCGCCCGCAGGATGTTGCCCTCGGTCTCCAGGCCGAAGACGATCATCGGCAGCTTGTTCTCGCTGCAGAGTGTGAACGCGGTCTGGTCCATGATCCGCAGCCCACGCGAGATTGCGTCGGCGTAGCTGAGCTCTTCGAACTTGGTGGCCGTCGGGTCGACGTGAGGGTCGGCGCTGTAGACACCGTCCACACCGCTCTTGGCCACCAGCACGACGTCGCACTTGGTCTCCAGCGCCCGCTGGACCGCGACGGTGTCGGTGGAGAAGAACGGCAGCCCCATGCCGGCACCGAAGATGACGACCCGGCCCTTCTCCATGTGCCGGATCGCGCGGCGGGGGACGTAGGGCTCGGCGACCTGGCCCATCGTGATCGCGGTCTGCACCCGCGTCTCGACGCCCATCTTCTCGAGGAAGTCCTGGAGCGCCAGGCAGTTCATGACGATGCCGAGCATGCCCATGTAGTCGGCGCGGACGCGGTCCATGCCCCGCTGCTGGAGCTCGGAGCCGCGGAAGAAGTTGCCGCCGCCGGTGACGACGGCGATCTGGGCGCCGGAGGTGGTGACCGCCGCGATCTCGCGAGCGATCTCCTGGACGACGTCGGGGTCGATCCCGACCTTCCCTCCCCCGAACACCTCACCGGAGAGCTTCAGCAGGACTCGCTTGTAGCCGGGCACTGGTGACTTCCTCCGTTGGGGGCTGGCGGGGCGAGAGTATCGGTCAGGCTCCGACCTCGAACCGGGCGAACCGGGTCAGGGTGGTGCCTGCCTCGTCGAGGACGGCCTTGACCGTCTTCTTGGACTCGGTGACCGAGGGCTGCTCGAGCAGGACGACGTCCTTGAAGAATCCGTTGAGCCGGCCCTCGGTGATCTTGGCGATCGCCTGCTCGGGCTTGCCCTCCTCGCGGGAGGTCTGCTCGGCGATGGAGCGCTCCTGCTCGACGATCTCGGCCGGGACGTCGTCGCGGGTGAGGTACTGCGGGCGCATCGCGGCCACCTGCATCGCCGCGCCGCGGGCGGCCTCGGAGTCGCCTTGGTATTCGACCAGCACGCCCACCGTCGGAGGCAGGTCCGCGGCGCGCTTGTGCATGTACGCCACGACGTCGCCGTCGAACCGGGCGAACCGGCCCAGGTCGATCTTCTCGCCGATGGAGATGGCGAGGTTCTCGACCACGTCACCCACGGTCTGACCGTCGAGCGATACCTTCCGGAGCTCGTCGACGTCGTCGACCTTGGCCACGGAGGCCGCGTCGGCGATCTTCTGGGCCGCGGCGATGAAGTCCTCGCTCTTGGCCACGAAGTCGGTCTCGGAGTTGAGCTCGACGAGCACGCCGGGGGCGTGCGCGACCAGTCCGGCCGAGGCCTCGCGCTCGGCACCACGCTTGGCGGCCTTCGCCGCACCCTTGACGCGCAGCAGCTCGATCGCCTTGTCGAAGTCGCCGTCGGCCTCGTCGAGCGCCTTCTTGCAGTCCATCATGCCGGCGCCGGTCAGCTCGCGGAGCTTCTTGACGTCGGCGGCGGAGAAGTTAGCCATGGTGGGGTGCATCGTCCTTCTGGTCGTGGGGGTGTGGCTCAGGCCTTGGCCTCGTCGGTGGCCTCGGGCTCGACAGCAGCCTCGGGCTCGGGCTCGACAGCAGCCTGCGCCTCCGGCTCGACAACAGCCTCGGGCTCGACAGCAGCCTCGGGCTCGACGACGGCCTCAGCAGCGACCTCGGGCTCGGCCGGGGCGTCGGCGCCCTCGGTGGACGCCCCGGTGGCCGCGGACGCGGCCTCCTCGGCGTCGGCGGGTGCGCCGGTCGCGGCCTCCGCGGCCTGCTCCGCGTCACCGCCCAGGAGCTCGCGCTCCCACTCGGCCAGCGGCTCCTCGGCGCCCACCTGGGCGCCGTCGGTGCCGGCCTTGACGCCGGAGCGGGCGATCAGGCCCTCGGCGACGGCGTCGGCGACCACGCGGGTGAGCAGGCCGACGGCGCGGATGGCGTCGTCGTTGCCCGGGATCGGGAAGTCGACGAGGTCGGGGTCGCAGTTGGAGTCGAGGATGCCGATGATCGGGATCCGCAGCTTGCGGGCCTCCTCGACGGCGAGGTGCTCCTTGTTGGTGTCCACGATCCACACCGCGGACGGCGTACGGCTCATCTCGCGGATGCCGCCCAGCGACTTGTTCAGCTTGTCGCGCTCGCGGCGCATCTGCAGCAGCTCCTTCTTCGTGCGGCTGCTGCCGGCCACGTCGTCGAAGTCGATCTCGTCGAGCTCCTTGAGGCGGTTGATCCGCTGGTGCACGGTCTGGAAGTTGGTGAGCATGCCGCCGAGCCAGCGCTGGTTGACATAGGGCATCCCGACGCGCATCGCCTGCTCGGCGATCGCCTCCTGGGCCTGCTTCTTGGTGCCCACGAACATGATGGTGCCGCCCTGCGCGACGGTCTCCTTGATGAAGGCGTACGAGCGGTCGATGTAGGCCAGCGACTGCTGGAGATCGATGATGTAGATGCCGTTGCGCTCGGTCATGATGAAGCGCTTCATCTTCGGGTTCCAGCGACGGGTCTGGTGCCCGAAGTGGACGCCGCTCTCGAGGAGCTGGCGCATGGTCACGACTGCCATGGTGGTTCTCTTCCTTGTGGTGGCCCGCGCACCGTGCGCGTGTCCTTGAGCAGGGCACGCCGGTGTCGGGTCCGGTTGATTTTCAGTTGCACACGATCCGGCCCCGGTGGTTATTGAGCCCGGTCGTCCTGACGCCTGCGCGTGACCCGACCCGACCGGGTGGTCGGGACCGAGGGTCGACGCCCGCGGGTGGTCGGGCTCCACAAGAGCGCCCGTCGCGGTCTGCCTGCGTGCGAAGTCAGCCCCGGAGGGCTGCCCTGAAAGAGTAGTCGACGCGGGGAGTGGGTCGCGAATCCTCCACAGGGCTGCACCGACACCGCGTTGTCCACAGCCTGCGCCGCCTGCCGTGCCGGCCGTCGGGGGGCGCCGACATGGTGGCGGCATGACCCTCCTCCACGGTCTCGTCCTGGCCCTCGCTCTCGCGCTGCCACCGCCTGCCGCCACCGATCCGGTCGGCGTCTGGCCGCTCCAGCCCGAGCCCGAGGTGGTGCGCCCCTTCGACCCTCCCGACTCCCCCTACGGTGCGGGCCACCGTGGGGTGGACCTGCTCGGCACCCCGGGACAGCCGGTGCTCTCGGCTCTTCCGGGCACGGTCACCTACGCGGGTTCGCTGGCCGGCCGCGGTGTCGTCGTGGTCGACCACGGCGCGACACGCACCACCTTCGAAACGGTCAATGCGACCGTCGGGGTCGGAGCTCCGGTGGCCGCGGGCGGCCAGCTCGGGACGCTCGCGCTCTCGGGCTCGCACTGCTTCCCGCGCGCCTGTCTGCACTGGGGGTGGATCGAGGGCGAGACCTACCTCGACCCGCTGCGGCTGGTCGGTGCCGGGCCAGTGCGGCTCCTCCCCCTCTGGCGCGATGATCCGGTCAGCTACTCGACCAGCCGGACCGGGTCACCGCCGATGTTCGCGGTCCAGGTGGTGAAGTCGGTGACCGTGCTCGGGAAGGTGATCTGCACCGAGAACCAACAGCCTCCGAGCGTGGCCGGATTGCAGTTGTAGTCGTTGGGGATCGGGATCACGATGTGCTCGAGCTGACCGTTGTGCGTGGCGTTCCTCATGTTCACCGTGCAGTTCGTCGCGGTCGTGTAGGCCGCATTGTTCTTGGCGTGCTTGCAGTTGGGAATGACGGACGTGGCCTTGATCGAGCCCGTCGCGTCGGCCGGCGCTACGATCTTCACTGTCGCGTTCGTCGTCGAGTTGGCGCCGTCACCCCCGTCGTAGAAGTCGAAGGCGATGTACTGCCCGCGGGTGCCCGGCAGCGCCTTGATCAGGTTGAACGTCGCGGCCGTGCCCTCCTTGTTCTGGAGGATCGGCATGCTCTCGTTCCCGGCGACCGCGATGTACTGCGCCTTGCTCGAGTCGCTCGGTACGGCGCGGAGCGCGAAGGCGTTGAGGCCAGTACCCGACGTGGTGTTCCCCGTGGCCGCGGTGACGTTGGTGTTGCCGGTGTAGACCAGCGAGGTCATCGTGTTGCCGTTGGGGTTCGTGTTCGCCACAGCCGTGCCGCCAGCGGTGGTCACGTTGGTCCGAACCTGCAGGTAGTAGTCACCATCTCGGGTCGGGGTGAAGGTGCACAGCGGATACCACTGGTGGTACAGCTGTGCCTTCTGCAGGTTGTAGGCCGCGTTCATGGTGATCTTGGCCGGTTCGTTCCACTGCTTCAGCTCGGTCGGCGTGGGAGGCGCCGCCTGGCCCACGAACTGCTTCGTGCAGCCGCTGATGGGAGTGGCCACCTTCGGGTTGTAGGTGTCGTTGGCCTCGCGCAACGCAAAGCTCATGGTCAGGCTGTCAGAGGCTGGCCCACTGCCCCCCGGGTTGTAGTCGCCGGAGCAGTACTTCCGCGCATCGCTGTTGGTGGCGGTCGCAGAACTGCTGGTGTTCCACTGATATGCCGAGTAGCGGTCGTCTCCGTCGGTCGACGCGTAGTCGTTCATGTACGCCGTGTAGGCGGACTGTGCCCGCGGGAGCGAGGTGGAGTTGCCCCACAGGAGGTTGGTGCAATGGATGCCCGTGTACATGAACGCCGGGTCGTAGAGCTGCACGGTGATGGGCGTGCCGACGGCTTCCGGCTCGACGTGGACCGCCCAGAAGTAGCCCTCCGGCCTCGTCTCGGAGTTGGTCCCGCCTGAGCACAGGTAGGTGGTTCCCGCCGGCGAGGCCGACCCGTTGCATGCCGTGGTCATGAACCGGTCGCCCTGGACCTTGTCTGTGTTCGGTCCTTCGATCGCGGCCCAGAAGCCCGGCGCGGTGCTGCAGTTCTGGAACGGCAGCGCGCTGCCGTCAGGGGCCGTACCGGTCGGCAGGGAGCTACCCGCGGGCTGGGCGGCTGGGACTGCCTGGCTCGGCGGCTCGTTGCCGAAGGTGTTGCAGGGGCTGCCCATGGGCGCGGGGGCGGTGAAGTCCGCGACCGCCGAGCGCACGATCGTCGCCTCGTCGACCCCCAGGAAGACGCCGAAGGTGTTCGAGATCCGGCTTGTGATCGTGACCTTGAGCTCGCTCGGCTTGCTGCCGACGGCGACGGTCACCGAGGTGGCGCCCGAGTTCGGATAGCCGTTCTTGGTGGCGGACGCGATGGCGGTGGCCCGGGCGCTGGTGAGGTCGTTCGGCATGTACGTCACACCCGCCAGGGCGGCCGCGTCGGCGGCCTTCTGCACCCGCTCCGCCTCGACGTACCAGCGCGCCGTGTCGACCCCGAGTGCGGCCATGCCCATGAACAGCGAGGCGGCGAGGATCGCGGTGATGACAGCGGCGTACCCCGCCTCGTCGCGCCGGCGAAGGCGCCGGCGACGTGGGTGGGTGGTCGGGGACGCGCTCACGGGTGCGCACCCGGGGCACAGGTCAGGGTCGGCAACGGCTCGAAGGCGAAGACCGCGTGGTCCTCGATCATCACGTGATTGGCGAAGAACCCGGTGAGGAAGTCGTGCTCAGCCTTCATGTAGATGCCGACCGCGTCCGGGTTGGCGTTCGCGCAGGCGTTGACCGTCGAGGAGGTCCAGGTGCCGCTCATGTATCTGAACTGACCCCGCGCCGGGACCCACAGGTACTTGACGCAGTTGGTGCTGCAGTTCCAGGCGGTCGCCCCGTTGGCACCCGGGTAGCCCATGTCGTTGGCCTTGTAGACCCACATCTCCTTGATCGAGTCCTCGGGCAGGGCAGTGCCGGCGCGCTGGATGGCGTTCGCGGCCATCTGCGCGAACATCGGGGCGTTGGCCGGCGAGCAGGGCGTGATGCAGTCGCCACCCTCGTTGACGCCGCCCGGGCCGGCCCCGGCGTTGGCAGATGCTGTCCGGCCGCCGGTGCGCACGGCGGAAGTGAGCGCGACGTCGTCCTTCATCAGGAGTGCCATCTCGATGATCCCGAGCAGCAGCGCCATCAGGAGCGGGGTCACGAGGGCAGCCTCGACGACCACAGCACCGCGCTCACCCGCGCGCGCACCGAACCGACGCCTAGCCATACCCACCTCCCGCCGAGACCTACAAGCGAAGGCTATGGATTCGCACTGTCCCGCGAGGCAGAACGGCGAGGCCTCATCCGATCGGTTAGTCCAGGTGGGCTACACAACCCACGGGTAGGCAACAGTTCTCCACAGTTGTGCCACGTCCAGACCAGTCCGCCGGCGGCGGCCGCGATCCTCCTGCTCAGGAGGTACACGACATGACGACAAATGCGGCCGTCCGCCAGGCCCTGGGTGCCTACGGCGAGACCCTGGCCGCCCGGCTCCTCACCACCGATCGCGGCATGCTCCTGCTCGACCGCAACTGGAGGTGCGCCGAGGGCGAGCTCGATCTGGTGCTCCGCGACGGCGACGTGCTCGTCGCCTGCGAGGTCAAGACTCGCCGCGGCGCGGGCTCCGGGTCGCCGCACGAGGCGGTCGACGCGGCCAGGCTGGAGCGGCTGCACCGGCTGGTCTGGCGCTGGGCGGAGGAGCACGACGTCCACCCCGGGCAGGTGCGCGTCGACCTGGTCGCCGTGCTGCGACCCCGACGCGGGCCCGCAGTCCTCGACCACGTCGAGGGGTTGGCCTGATGCCGTTCGCGACCAGCCGCACGGTCTCGCTCTCCGGGGCGCTCGGCCACCTCATCGACGTCCAGGCCGACGTGTCGCCCGGCCAGGTCGCCACGGTGCTGGTGGGGCGGCCCGACGCGGCGCTCAACGAGTCACGCGACCGGTGCCGGATGGCCATCATCAACAGCGGCCTCCAATGGCCCGCCACCCGTCGCACGACGATCCTGCTCTCGCCGGCCGACCTGCCCAAGCGCGGCACCCACTACGACCTGGCCATCGCGGTGGCGGTGCTCGGAGCGACCGGCGTGGTCCCGGCCGACGCCCTGACTGGGGTGGCGTTCCTCGGTGAGCTCACCCTCGCCGGCGGGCTGCGGTCGGTGGCCGGCGTGCTACCCATGGTGCTTGCCGCTGCGGATCGAGGCATCCGACACGTGGTGGTCCCCGAGCCGCAGGTGCCGGAGGCCGCGATGGTGCCCGGCATGGAGGTGCTGGGCATGCGCTCGCTGGCCCAGGTCGTCGCCGAGCTCCGTGACGAACCGGTCCCCGAGGCGCCGCCGGTGGCCGAGATGTCCGGGAGCCGCCTGCTGTCGTGGCGCGGTGCCGGGCGGATGGAGGAAGTCGACCTCGCCGACCTGGTCGGCATGGAGGACACGCGCTTCGCCGTCGAGGTGGCCGCCGCGGGCGGCCACCATCTGCTGCTGTCGGGCCCCAAGGGCTCCGGCAAGACCAGCATCGCCGAGCGGATCCCCTCCCTCTTGCCAGACCTCACGCGTGAGGAGTCGATCGAGCTGACCGCAGTCCACTCACTTGCCGGCGCCCTCGAGCCGGGCGACGGGCTGCTCGCCCGGCCACCGTTCGCGGCCCCCCATCACGATGCGTCCACCGCGAGCCTGGTGGGCGGCGGTTCGGGCACGGTCCGCCCGGGCGAGATCAGCCGCGCCCACTGCGGAGTGCTGCTGCTCGACGAGTTCCCGCTCTTCCGGGCCGACGTCATCAATGCGCTGCGCCAGCCGCTCGAGAGCGGCGACATCAGCGTGGCCCGGGCCGAGGAGTCGGTAGTCCTGCCCGCCCGGTCGATCGTGATCCTCGCTGCCAACCCCTGCCCGTGCGGCGACTACCACCCCGACGCACGGGTGAACAGGTGCCAGTGCCGCGAGGTGCAGCGTCGCGACTACCGGCGCAAGGTCACCGGGCCGATCACCGACCGGATCGACATCACCCGCCACCTCACCGCCGCGACACCGAGGGCCGCGCGCGACCCGTTCGCGGTCCGCGAGTCCTCGGCCGAGGTGCGTGCCCGCGTCGAGGCCGCCCGGGAGCGGCAGGCCGCCCGCTATGCCGACGACGAGTGGCGCCTCAACGGCCACGCCCCCGGTCCGGCGCTCACGGCCCGGTGGCCGATCACCGACGAGGCCATCCGGCGGGTGGACGACCGGCTCTGGTCGGGGAAGCTGACCCGCCGCGGCGTGACGCGGGTGCATCGGCTCGCCTGGACCGTTGCCGACCTGGCCGAGGTCGACCGACCGGGAGTCGCGGAGGTCGAGGTCGCGCTCCGGCTGCGCGCCGGTGAGCCCCTGCTGGCGGCCACCGTGAGGACGGCCGGATGAGCGACGACCGGCTCGCGCGACTGGCGCTCAGCCGCCTCGGCGAGCCCGGCGACCTGCGGATGGCCGGCCTGGTGGCGGAGCTGGGCGCTGTGCCGTTGTTCGAAGCGCTGCTGGCCGACCGCGACCCGCGCGGCGTTCTGACGGACGTGGCGGCCAGGCTCGAGGGGATCGACCCCGCACGGGACCTCGAGCACGCACACCGGCGAGGGATCCGCTGGATCGTGCCCGGTGACTCCGAGTGGCCGCCCGCGCTCGACGACCTCGAGGCCGGGGAGCCGCTCCAGGAGATGGGTGGTGTCCCGCTGGGCCTGTGGGTGCGTGGTCCGCTGCGTCTGGGCGAGCTGGCTGACCCGGTTGCTATCGTCGGCTGCCGGTCGGCGACGACCTACGGCACCGACCAGGCCGCCGAGCTCGCGGCTGGGCTGGCCCGGGCCGGCTCGGCGGTCGTGTCCGGCGCGGCGTTCGGGATCGACCAGGCTGCACACCGCGGTGCCCTGGCCGAGGACGGCCCGACCGTGGCCGTGCTCGCCTGCGGTGTCGACCGCGCCTACCCGGCGGCTCATCTGCAGCTGCTCAACCACCTGGCCGACCACGGCGCCATTGTCTCCGAGCTGGCGCCTGGGTGTGCGCCCATGCGGACCCGTTTCCTGGCCCGCAACCGGGTGATCGCCGCCCTCGGCAGGGGCACGGTCGTGGTCGAGGCGGCCAGCCGCAGCGGCTCGCTCAACACCGCCGGCTGGGCGGCACGCATCCACCGGCCGGTGATGGGGGTCCCGGGTCCGGTCACGAGCGCGACCTCGGAGGGGGTGCACGCCCTGATCCGCAGCGGCGCCGCGACCCTGGTGACCGGGCCCGCCGACGTCCTGGAGCTGGTCGGCGCGATCGGCGCGCACCTGGTCGAAGAACCACGAGGGCCGATCCGTCGGCGCGACCGGCTCACGCGCCGTCAGCGGCAGGTGCTCGACGCGGTCCCGGTGGCCCGGGCGGCCCCGACCGACTCGGTCGCCCGGACCGCCGGACTCGGCCTGGTCGAGGTCCGCTCCGCCCTCCAGACACTGCGCCGGCGCGAGTTGGTGCTCCAGACCCCGCGAGGCTGGCGGCTCGCCGACGGCGCGGGGGGCGAGTGAGGAGGCCGGATGTTCCTACGCTGGGTGAGTGACCGCGACCCCGGCGGCCGACTCCGGCCACGATGCGCTTCCCGAGGCGCTGGCGCGCGTGCTCGGCGCCTACGAGCGCCACCTCGTCTCCGAGCGGGACCTGACGCCGCACACGGTGCGGGCCTACGTCGGCGACATCGCCGGCCTGCTCGAGCACGCCACGCGACTCGGGCTCGTCGACGTCGCCCACCTCGACCTGCGCACCCTGCGCAGCTGGTTGGCCAAGCAGCAGTCCCTCGGGCTCTCCCGGACGACTCTGGCCCGTCGGGCCACCGCCGCGCGGGTGTTCACGGCCTGGCTGCACCGTTCTGGGCAGGTGCCCCGCGACGTGGGCGCCACGCTGGGGTCGCCCAAGGCGCGGCGCGCGCTCCCCCCGGTGCTGCGCGTCGACGAGGCCAGCGACCTGATCCGGGCCGCGGCCGGCCTGGCCGACGACGGCAGCCCGCTCGGGTTGCGTGACGTGGCGATGCTCGAGCTGCTCTACGCCACCGGGATCCGGGTCGGTGAGCTGGTGGGGCTCGACTTCGACGACCTCGACCGGGACCGCAACGTGGTCCGGGTGCTCGGCAAGGGTCGCAAGGAGCGGAGCGTTCCGTTCGGCCGCCCGGCCGCGCACGCGCTCGACCGGTGGCTGGCCCAGGGCCGGCCGGCACTGCACGCCGAGGGCGCCGGCGAGGCGCTGTTCCTCGGGGCCCGCGGCCGACGGATCGACCAGCGAGCGGTGCGCGCCCTCGTGCACCGGCGGGTCGCCGACGTACCGGGGGCGCCCGACATCGGTCCGCACGGGCTGCGGCACACCGCAGCCACGCATCTGCTCGAAGGTGGCGCCGACCTGCGGTCGGTCCAGGAGCTGCTCGGGCATGCGTCGCTGGCGACCACGCAGCTCTACACCCACATCACCAGCGACCGGCTGCGTGCGGCCTACCGGCAGGCCCACCCGCGGGCCTGACCCGGTTCGGCAGGTCAGCCGGCGAGCTGCGCGTCGTTGCAGCTGGGCCTGGGCAGCGCGAACACGGCCGCGCCGCCGACCGTGACGCCGAGCTGCTGAGCCAGCTGGGGGGTGACCACGGTGTTGAGCGGTGTCACCACCGAGCTGTTCACGCTGTTCGTGGCAGTGCTGAGCATGCCGTTCAGGACCGCAGCCAGGCCACCGATCGAGGACACGTTGACGTCACCCGTGGTGCCGTAGCCAGGCAGGAAGGTGATGTGCACCTGTGCGCTGGGGCTCAGGGTCGGCGCGTTCAGGCTGTTGAGGACGATGCCCGAGCCGTAGGACTTGGCGGTGCCGTAGGTGTCGTCCGGGTGGCGGAAAGACACGGTCTCGGTGTCCGTCCCCTGCGACGTGCTGGCCGACCCGTTGGCGGAGAGGTCGACCGTCACGGTGGCGATCTTCAGGCTGGCGCCGGTGATCGGGACCGTGATCTTGAGATCAAGTGAGCCGGCGAGCTGGATGGTCTCTGTCGTGCTGAGTGATGACGCCAGCGACGCAGACACCGCGACGTCGATGCCCTCCGCGTTGGTCGTCGCGGTGGCATCACCACAGACGATGTTGGTGAGGGTTCCCTTGGCCTGGGCCAGGTGCGCCTCGGCCGCGACGTGCGTCTTCGCCGTCATGATCCCCGACAGAACGCCGTTCGTGACGCTGCTGAGCAGCCCGGTGAGGGTGGTGCCCAGCCCGCCGAGAGGCGTCGAGAGGCCCGTGATGCTCTGGTTGATGTCCGCGAGGTCGCCGTTGAAGGTCAGGTCCACTTGCCCGGTCTGGGCCTTCGCCTGCCCGACCCGTCCGCAGGCGAGCTTCGGGGGCTCGCCCACCTGCAACGTGGTGACGAGGCTCGCCAGTCCGGGCACCTGGGCGGTCAGCCCGGGTACCCCCAGCGAGTGCGAGCCGTTGGCGGCGTACGCCGCGCCGACGACCAGGTCAAGCACGTTGAAGCTGGCCGCCAGCGCCGCGGTGTCCCCGGTCGCGATGTTGAGCACGTCGGCGATCGCGATGTGGCTGGTGAGGTTGGCCTGGGTGCTCAGCGTCTGCAGGAGCGTCACCTCCGCGGTGTGCCCGCCCTGGGCTTGGAGGGCGGTGGCCATCGCGGCGTAGAACTGTCCGAGAGTCAGTCCGTCGAGCTGGAGCAGCGCGTCCGGAGTCGCCACCCCGAGGCCGCTCACTCCGACCAGGTCGAGCAGGGTCAGGTTCGCCGCGGCGAGTCCCTGGTAGCCGACCAGGGTCCCGGAGACCATCGTGTTGTTGAGCAGCCCGGGCAGCAGGGCGTTGAGCAGGTCGCTGTCGCCCGAGTCGACGCCGACCGCGAAGGAGCCCAGGCGGAAGCAGGCCGACGGCGCCGGTACGGCGACCGCCGTGCGCACCGCGCCCCCCCGGCCGGGCACGAAGGCGAAGTCGACGGAGCCCCGGGCAGTCACCTCGATCGCGTTGGGCACCTCGGTGCCGGTCACCTCCCTGGTGGCCCCGCCGCCGACGGTGTCGAGGTGACCGGTGACAATGTCGATGTGCGCGAGCTTGACCGTCACGGTCGGCGCGTTGCCGAGGACGTCGTCGTTGCGCGCCACGCTGCGGCTTCTCGCCGTGTCCAGCGTCGGATACCCGTTGTAGCCGGCGTTGATCTGCGAGGCGGTCCGTCCGTCGACCAGCCGGACCAGGTCCAGGGCCACGACGTCCGCCAGGGCCTGCATGTCGCGGCGGACCACACGCTGCATCCCCAGGTCCACGGCCATCGCGCTGGACGGCAGCAGCACGGCCAGCAGCAGCCCGACCATCGGAACCAGTCCGCCGCGCTCGTCGCGCCGCCGAGGCTTCACTAGCTCACCCGCGCCGTGGCGTCGTAGGTCAGGTGCTCGGGCAGCACCATGCCGACGCCCGGGAAGTTCGGGAGCAACGGGTGGTCCCGGTAGTGGTAGTCCAGGGTGACGGTGACACAGGTCTTCGTCGGGTCCTGGGCGCAGGCGGCGGTGATCACCGAGCAGGTGCCCACCGTGACGCTGTCCTTCTTGAGGGCCGAGCCGGCCGCGACGCCCGCGCACCTCACGCCGTACGCATCGACGCCGAGCGCATCATTGATGGCGTTGAGGGCGGCCAGCTCCCTGTCCGCAGCGGCCGGGTACGGCGACACGGCCGCCGCGCGCGCCCCCTCTGCGGCACCCTGGCTGAGCGCCTGGCGGAAGCTCAGCATGTAGCCGTAGCTGACGACCCCGAAGACGAGCACCAGCAGCAGCGGTGCCACCAGAGCGAACTCGACCGCCGCGGCACCCTGTTCACTTCGCGGTCGAAATGCACTCCTCCCAACGGCCAACACGCACCCCTCCCAAGGCGTGGTGCCGAGGCTAGGCCGGATAGTCCTGCCCGCGCGGGGAATTTCAGGGGTGGTTCGTCCGAACGGACTAGTCAGGCCGTCAAGGCACCTTGGGCGGATCGATGTCTGCCTGGTTGAGCTCCTCGACGTTGACGTCCTTGAAGGTGAGCACTTTCACCGTCTTGGCGAAGCGGGCCGGGCGGTACATGTCCCAGACCCAGGCGTCGCTCATCGAGACCTCGAAGAAGACCTCGCCCGCCTCGCTGCGGGCCTTCACGTCGACCTGGTTGCACAGGTAGAAGCGCCGGTCGGTCTCGACGACGTACTTGAAGATCCCGACGACGTCGCGGTACTCGCGGTAGAGCGTGAGCTCCATCTCCGTCTCGTACTTCTCGAGATCCTCGGCACTCATGCTGCCCTCACCGTGCCTCCTCCAGAACGTCATCCAGAACGTCCCCGAGAACGTCTCCGCGCTCATTGTGCACATCGGCCAGCGGCTCGAGACCGGCGGCCCGCCGGACGTTGACGAACCGCATCCGGTGGATCGGCGAGGGACCGTGATCGATCAGCGCTGCGCTGTGTACTTCGGTGATGTACCCCTTGTGCGTCTTGAAGTCGTAGGCCGGCCACTCGGCGTCCAGGTCGGTCATGATCCGGTCGCGGGTCACCTTGGCCAGCACGGACGCGGCCGCGATACAGGCGGCGACCCGGTCGCCCTTCCACATCGCGAGCCCTGGCACGCCCAGGCCGTCGACCGGGAACCCGTCGGTCAGGACGTAGGCAGGCGACACGTCGAGGAGCGCGACCGCGCGGCGGAGCGCCTCGACGTTGGCCACGTGCATCCCCAGCCGATCGCACTCCTCGTGGGACACCACGACCACCGACCACGCCACCGCACGGCGCAGCACCTGGACATAGCACCGCTCGCGGGCCATCTCGGTCAGCAGCTTGGAGTCGGCCAGCCCCGGAACGATGCCGGCCTTGCCCGGCGGCAGGATGCAGGCACCGGCCACCAGCGGTCCGGCGCAGGCACCGCGCCCAGCCTCGTCGACCCCGGCGATGGGCTCGATCCCGTGCCGGCGCAACGCGCGCTCGTAGCCATACAGTCCGGCGTCCCGCCGGACTGTGGCCCCCCGAGGCAGCGAGCTCACGGGGCCTTGGGGTCGGGGACCTTGTCGAAGGCGTCGGTGCCGTCGACGCCGCCGAAGTGCGCGAGCGGCCACACCAGCACGAACACCTTGCCGACCACGAGGTCGTCGTCGACGAACTCCCGGCCGGGCACGCAGTCGGTCTGATCCTCGAGGCACATGTGCACGGTGGAGTCTGCGGAGTGCGCGCGGTTGTCGCCCATCACGAAGATGTGACCCTGGGGGACCGGGCCCGCCGACCAGTTGCAGTTGCCCGTCATCGGGCCTGCACAGTCGACGTTCGCCTCGTCCTTGAGGTAGCCGGTCTCGTCGATCGCCTGGCCGTTGACCGAGATCCGCCCGTCGTCGTCGCAGCAGACGATGGTGTCGCCGGCGACACCCACCACCCGCTTCACCAGGTGGCCGCCCGACGGGAACAGCCCGATCTTCTCCAGCGCCTTCGTGACCGAGTTGGCGGGGCCGGCGACATCGCCGGCGCCGAGCCAGCCGCCCGGGTCCTCGAAGACGACCACGTCGCCACGCTCCGGGGAGCCACTCCAGTAGGAGATCTTCTGGACCAGGATCCGGTCGTTCTTGACCAGCCCCGGCTCCATCGACTCGGACGGGATGTAGAACGCCTGCACGAAGAACGCCTTGAGCACCACGGCCAGCACGACCGCGATCACGAGGAGAATCAGTGTCTCCTGCCAGACCGGGATGTGCGGGCGCTCCGCCGTGGCAGCGGCCTTGTCATGGGCCGCCGCGGGAGCTGCCTTGGTCTCGGCGCCGGTCTCGGCGTCCTCGATGGTCATGTTTTCGAGTCTAGGGACCGAGCTCAGCCCTCGCGGCGTTCCTTGATCTTGGCTGCCTTGCCGCGCAGGTTGCGCAGGTAGTAGAGCTTGGCCCGGCGGACGTCGCCGCGGGTGACGACCTCGATCTGGTCGAAGATCGGGGAGTTCAGGGGGAAGGTGCGCTCGACGCCGACGCCGAACGAGACCTTGCGGACGGTGAAGGTCCGGCCGACGCCCGAGCCATGGATCCGGATCACGACGCCCTGGAAGACCTGGATACGAGAGCGGTTGCCCTCGACGACCTTCACGTGGACCTTGATGGTGTCGCCGGCGCGGAAGTCGGGGACGTCGTCGCGCTTCACGGCGTTGCCGATGTCGGCAATCACGTTGCTCATGGTGCTCCTCGCGAGTGCCACAGATCAGCCGCGGAATCGGATGATGTTCAGATGTCGTCGTGCGGTGCCGGAGCCGGAGGCCTCGGCGTCCGTCGGCGGCGTCAGGCTCCCTCTGTGGCAGGTGCCCGGCCGACTGGGCCAAACGGAAAGTTTGCCACAGTGCGCCGGACCGGCCCTAATCGCGTGGTTTGGTCAGGATGACGGCGAGCGGCGGAGCCTCGAGGTCGGTGCGGACCCGGTAGCCCGCGCGGCGGTACATCCGGATGTTGTCCGCGCTGCGGGCGCCCGTGAACAGCACGTACGACGTCGCCTCGGGAACCGCCACCGCCTCGATGTGCGCCAGCAGGGCCTGGCCCAGCCCTCTGCCCTGGAGATCGGGCGCGACCATGATCCGGCCGATGTCCCACGCGGAGCCCTCGAGCCGGCCGCGGACCGCGCCCACGAGCCGGCCCTCGCTGCGGACCACCCAGGTCGACCAGCTGGCCATCCACTCCCGCACATCCTCGAGCGACTCGTGCAGGGCCGGGATGTGCTCGAGGTCGTCGTTGGCCAGTGCTTCCTGCACCCAGCAGGCCCGCTGCAGGGTGAACAGCTCCCCCACGTCGCCCGGTGTGGCGGGAACGATCTCCCACTTGTCGGCGGCCAGGCTCGGGTGCAGCAGGTCCGGGCGCCGCTGCGCCGTACGTCGGCGCGATTCGGCGAGCCGCCACGCAGCGATCGCGGCGTGGTCACCCGAGAGCAGCACCGGGGGGACGTCGAGGCCGCGCCAGGAGGCCGGCCGGGTGTAGACCGGGTACTCCAACAGCCCGCCCTCATGGGACTCCTGGACCAGTGATTCCGCATTGCCCATGAACCCCGGCAGCAGCCGGACCACCGCCTCGGTGATCGCCAGGGCTGCGACCTCGCCGCCGTTGAGTACGTAGTCACCCAGCGACACCTCGAGCACGTCGGCGCGCGTCGCGGCGTGGTCGAGGACGCGCTGGTCGATCCCCTCGTAGCGCCCACAGGCGAAGACCAGCCGCTCGCGCCCGGCCAGCTCGCGTGCCATCGCCTGGCTGAACGGCGTCCCCGACGGCGTCGGCACCAGCACGGTGGCGCCCTCGATGCCGAGCTGGTCGAAGGCCTCGCCGAACGGCTCGGGACGCATCACCATGCCCGCTCCCCCTCCGAAAGGGGTGTCGTCCACGGTGTGGTGCCGGTCGTGCGTCCAGCTCCGCAGGTCGTGCACGTGGATCTCGATCAGTCCCTTGTCGGCGGCCTTGCCGGTCAGCGACTGGCGCAGCGGGTCGAGATACTCGGGGAAGATCGTGAGGTAGTCGAGCCTCATGTCCGCTCCTCGTCGGGCAGCGGGGTCACCAGGCCGGGACGGTCGGCGATGACGAGCCGCCCGGCGGCCACGTCGACCTCCGGGACCAGCGCCTTCACGAACGGCACCAGCGCCTCTCGTCCGTCGGGCGTGACCACGCGCAGCAGGTCCTGGGCACTGCCGTGGACGAGGCCGGCGATGGTACCGAGCAGCGCACCGTCGACGTCGTACGCCGCGAGATCGACGAGCTGATGGACGTAGAACTCGTCAGGATCCTCGGGCGACTCGTCGGCGGCGATCGTGGCGTGGAGAACGATCCCGCGCGCCGCCTCGGCGGCAGTGCGGTCCGGCACCTCGTCGAAGGTCACCAGCAGCACCCCCGAGTGCCACCGCGCGCTCGCCACGGTCAGCGTGGTCAGCCGACTGGCGGACCCGGCCGGGGGCTCGGCGCGCAGGGTGGCGCCGACCCCGAAGCGCCGATCCGGCTCGTCGGTGCGGACCTCGACGGTCACCAGACCGCGCAGGCCGTGCGGCTTCCCGATCCGGCCGACGACGACCTCGACCTCGTCCACCTGAGTGGGGTCGGCGCCGCTCAGCGGCGCCGGTCGACGTCCACGAAGTCGATCCGGGCGCCACCCGAGCCGGCCAGTGCCGAGATGACGGTGCGGAACGCAGTGGCGGTGCGCCCGCCACGGCCGATCACCTTGCCGAGGTCGTCGGGGTGCACCCGGACCTCGAGGATCGAGCCGCGGCGGAGCTGCTTGTCGCGCACGACGACGTCGTCGGGGTGGTCGACCACCCCACGGACCAGGTGCTCCAGAGCGTCGGCGAGCACGGCGGTCAGCTGTCCGAGGACTTGTCTGGCTTCTCGGCGGTCTCGGCCGCCTCGGCCTCGGCGGCCGCGCCCTCCGGGGTCTCGGACTCGGGGACCGGGGCCGGCTCGGGATCGACTGCTGTCTCGGGAGCGACCTCGGCGGCTGCCTCGGGGGCAGACTCCTCGACCTTCTCCTCCGCCTTCTCCTCGACCTTCCCCTCGGTCTTCTCCTCGGCCTTGTCAGCCTTCGGCGCGGCCTTCTTGGCCGCGGCCTTCTTGGTCACCGCTTCACCAGAGCCGGCGCCGTGGGCGTCCGCGAGGGCCTCGTTGAAGACGTCGAGCTTGTCGCGCTTGGGCTCTGCCACCTTCAGCGTGCCCTCGGTGCCCTTGTAGCCCTTGTACTTCTGCCAGTCGCCGGTGATCTTGAGCAGCTTGGCGACAGCCTCGGACGGCTGCGCACCCACGCCGAGCCAGTACTGCGCCCGGTCGGAGACCACGCTGATGTACGACGGGTCCTGCTTGGGGTGGTACTTGCCGATCTCCTCGATCACCCTGCCGTCGCGCTTCTTGCGGGAGTCGACGACGACGATGCGGTACTGCGGAACCCGGACCTTGCCCAGGCGCTTCAAACGGATCTTGACGGCCACAGCTGTGGTGTCTCCTCGAGTTCAGTGGTGGTGGAGATCCGACGCAAGCGTGGGGCACCAAGTCGCGATCTCCGATGGGCTCTGCCTCGCCGCGGATGAGAGGGTCCGGGCGCGCAGGACTCAGCGGTGAAGTCTGCCAGACACCGGCGAGCGCCCGAAATCCGAGCCACAACCCAGCGAGCACCCGCTGCGTCACACCGACGTGCACGCCCTCACCCGCCGCCGGCCCGCCGAGCGGTTCCCGTGGCTGACGTCCCACACCGCGTCGGCGGCGGGATCTGCCAGCTCGCCAACCTGCTGCACTGGATGTTCCTGCAGCTGCCGTGGGGGTCGGCTGCTCCATCGTCTGGAACTACGTCGACCTCGTGGTCCGCAACGACACCGACGTGACCTTCCAGCTGCACACCTGGGTCGACGACCGGCACCTGCGCGGCGAGCTGCGGGCGGACCAGCCGGTCGAGCACAGCTACAAGGTCGAGGCCCGCGCCGAGGAGTTCCTGCGCGTCGACGGCCGGGTCTGGCGGCGCAACGAGATCTGGCGCACCCTGGTCGACCCGCGCACCGGCGACGCGGTGGCCGAGGAGCTCGTCACGCGCAACTGCGCGGTCGTGAAGTACCCGCCCCCGGAGCACCTGGTCCGCGACGTTCAGGCGACGACCACGCCGCGCAGCAATATCCGAGCGGGACTGGCCAGCAGCGCGAGGTCCTGACGCGGATCCGCGTCGTAGACCACCAGGTCCGCGGGTGCACCCTCATCAAGCTCCGCATTGAACCCGAGCCAGGCCCGTGCCTTCCACGAGGCGGCACCGAGTGCGTCCTCGGCCGGGATGCCGTACGCCGCCAGCTCGCGCACCTCGCCGGCGATCCCGCCGTGCGGCAGTACGCCGCCGGCGTCGGTCCCGGCGTAGATCGGCACACCGGCCTCATAGGCCGCCATGATCGTCTCCCGGCGCCGGGCGTGCAGGTCGCGGATCGTGGCGGCGTACGCCGGGAACTTCTCGACCGCCTGGTTGGCATACTCCAGGAAGTTGTTGAGCTGCATCGCGGTCGGCACCAGCGCGGTGCCGTGCGCGACCATCCCGTCGATGAGGTCGGTCGTGAGCCCGGTGCCGTGCTCGATGCAGTCGATCCCGGCGTCGATCAGCATCGGCAGCACCTCGGTGCCGAAACAGTGCGCGGTGACCTTGGCGCCCAGGGCGTGCGCTGTCTCGATCGCGGCCGTGAACGCGTCTGCCGGGAACGACGGCGTCAGGTCGCCCGCGTCGCGCTCGATCCAGTCCCCCACGAGCTTCACCCAGCCGTCGCCGCGGCGGGCTTCCTGCTCGACGTAGGTCGTCAGCTCGTCAGGCTCGACCTCGTGGGCGTAGTTGCGGATGTACCGCTTCGTCCGGGCGATGTGCCGCCCCATCCGGATCAGCCGTGGTAGGTCGTCGCGGTCCTGGACCCATCGGGTGTCGGCCGGGCTGCCGCAGTCGCGGAGCAGGAGAGCGCCGGCGTCCCGGTCGGCGACGGCCTGCTCCTCGGTGGCCTCTTTGCCCACCTCGCCCCGCTCGTCGAGGCCGACGTGGCAGTGCGCGTCGACCAGCCCCGGCACGATCCAGCCGCTGGCCACCGTCTCGGCGCCGGTCTGCGGCTCCAGGGTGATCCGGCCGTCGACGACGTAGAGGTCGCGCGACTCGCCATCGGGCAGGACAGGTCCGGAGAGGTGCAAGGCAGCCACGCCTCCGGACCGTACCCCCCAATTCAGGTGCGCAGCCCGAACCCGAACCTGTAGAGCGGGTCGTAGTTCGCGTCACCGACGTTGATCGGCTCCTGCGCCACCGATCGCGGCCAGGTCACCGGCAGCTTGCCGGTGAACGGCTTGCGGCCGAACAGCACGTCGGCGACGCCCATCCCCTCGCTGCCCGGGAGCCAGGAGGCGACCAGGGCGTCGATCTGGAGCAGCAGCTCCGGCGGGATGATCATCGGCCGGCCTGAGACCACCAGCACCGTGCACGACTCGGCCACTGAGCAGACTCTGCGGATCGCGAGCTGGTCGGCATCGCTGAGGAGCATGGTCTTCTGCGGCCGCGGGACGCCGTTGTCGCCCGGGTCGTAGGCCCACTGCGGCCCGTTGACGTCACCGAACCCCTCGGCGTACGGCGTCTCGCCCACCACCACGACGCCGGCGGCGTTCGCAGGCACCGGGTCGCCTGCCGTCTCGCTGAACTGCACCCGCGACTTCGAGGTTGCGCGCACGGCCTCGAGCACGGTCTGGCCGGGGATCACGTTGGTCGAACCGCCCTGCCAGGTCAGCGTCCAGCCGCCGGCCTGGTTGCCGATGTTGTCGGCGTTGCTGCCGGCGACGTACACCGGCTGCTTCTTGCCGGAGCCGAGCGGCAGGGTGTCCTGCTTGTTCTTGAGCAGCACCTGCGACTCAGCGACCGCCTGGCGGGCGACTCGTCGGTGCGCCTTGCTGCCGATGGTGTCGATGTGGCGCCGGTCGGTGAACGGCCTCTCGAAGAGCCCGAGCTCGAACTTCGCGGTCAGGATCCGCGAGACCGCGTCGTCGATCCGGCTCATCGGCACCTCCCCCGCCTCGACGAGCTCGGTCAGAGTGGCGATGAAGTCCTTCCAGCCGGACGGGCTGCCGCTGTTGGGCTCCATGAACATGTCGATGCCGGCGAGGACCGACAGCCGGACCTGCTCGCGGTAGGTCCCGGGGATCTGGCGGATGGCCCGCCAGTCGGAGATGACCAGCCCGTCAAAACCGAGCTGTCCCTTGAGCACGTCGGTGAGGAGCCCCTGATTGGCGTGCATCTTGATCGGGTTGTCGAGGCCGTCCTCGGTCCAGTCGACGCTGGAGAACGACGGCATCACCGAACCGACGTGGTGCTTGTTCACCGCCGGGCCGTACGGCGCCAGCGCCAGCCGGTCGAACTCCGCGCGGGAGACCTGGTCGATGCCCTGGTCGACGGTGTAGTCGCCCTCACCCGTGCCGTACGCGGTGAGTCCGTCGCCGGCGAAGTGCTTGGCGGTGGCCAGCACCCGGTCCGGACGGTCGAGCTCTCCGGGCTCGCCCTGGAGCCCGTCGATGACCGTCTCCAGCCGGATCACCAGGCCCGGGTCCTCGCCGAAGCTCTCGTAGGTGCGGCCCCAGCGGTCGTCGCGGGCCACGCAGACGCACGGCGCGAATGCCCACTGCGGGCCAGAGGCCCGGGTCTCCTTCGCAGTGATGTGCCCGATCTCCTCGACCAGACCAGGGTCACGCGTCGCGCCGAGACCGATGTTGTGCGGGAAGACCGTGGCCCCCAGCAGGTTGCCGTGCCCGTGGACCGAGTCGACGCCGTAGAGCAGCGGGATGCCGAGGCGGGTCTCCAGGGCCGCGGCCTGGAAGCGGTCGACCATGTCGGCCCAGGCCTCGGGAGTGTTGCTGGCGGGGACCGAGCCCCCACCAGACAGGACGCTGCCGAGCCCGTAGGTCGTGATCTCGGTGGGGTTGGCGTCGACGTCGCCACGTTCGGCCTGGGTCATCTGGCCGACCTTCTCGGCCAGGGTCATCCGGCTCAGCAGGTCCCCGACCCGGTGCTCGACCGGGAGATGGCTGTCCCGGTACGCCGGCTCGGCCGCTCGCGCGGTCTCCGGTGAGGCCTGCCCGGGCGCCTGGAGCAACCCGACGGCCAGGACGGTGGTGACGGCAGCGCCCATGAGGGCTCCGCGTGGAAGGGTGCGCGACATCGCAGAGGGTCTCCTTGCCCGATCAAGAAGCCGGCCGCCCGTGGTGGGGATGCCGGGCACGGCTGAGGCCGCGCGACCCGAACCTAGGAAGCGTCTTTGCTCCGGGTCAATGCGAAAAGATGCCAATCGAACGATCTTTTCCTCCACTTTCCGCACAAATCGTCCTAGGCTCTCGCCCATGGCCACGACCGGGGCGCTCGAGCGGCTGCGCGCCGGGAACCAGCGCGCCGTGCAGACGCTGCTGGCCAGCGAGGGGCCGATGAGCCGGGCCGACCTGGTGCGCGGCATCGGGCTGTCCCGCACCACCGTCTCCAGCCTGGTCGCCGAGCTGATCCGCAGCGGTCACGTCACCGAGACCACCGACCGCGGCCGTCCGCACAAGGGCGGCAGCGGTCGCCCGCCGTTGCTGGTCGCCCTGAGCACACCCGTCGGTGGTGTCGTCGGCGTCGACATCGGACACGGGCACGTCCGCGTGGCGCTGGCG
Organism: uncultured Actinomycetota bacterium; assembly: GCA_963817125.1. Lineage (GTDB taxonomy): Bacteria > Actinomycetota > Actinomycetes > Propionibacteriales > Nocardioidaceae > Nocardioides. The sequence goes on along the minus strand of CAWFNB010000009.1, from coordinate 686,608 downwards.
GACCGGACCGGCAAGGTCCTGGCCGAGGACCACACCCTCGTCGACGTCGATGCCCACGGGACCCTGGTCCTCGATCGGGCCGCTGCGATGGTGCGAGGCCTGCTGGGGGCCGCCGGGCTCGAAGCGACCTACCCCCAGGCCGTGGGCATGTGCGTGCCCGCCCCCCTGGACCGACGCTCGTCCCGGATCCAGACCGACATCATGCCGGGCTGGCGCGGCCTGCTGCCGGGCGCGGAGCTCGAGCGCCGGCTGGGCACACCCGTGCACGTGGACAACGACGCCAACCTCGGCGCGCTCGCCGAGCTCCACCACGGGATCGCCCGGGGCCGCCACGACGTCGTCTACCTCAAGGTGGCCAGCGGGCTGGGCGCGGGCATCGTGCTCGGCGGTCGCCTGCACCGAGGCGCCAGCGGCATCGCCGGCGAGATCGGCCACGTCCAGGTCGGCGAGGACGGCCACGTCTGCCGATGTGGCAACCGGGGCTGCCTCGAGACGCTGGCTGCCGCGCCCCGACTGCTGGAGCTCCTCCAGCCGGCGTACGACGAGACGCTCACCGTCGACGAGGTGCTCGAGCTCGACGCCGAGGACGACGCCGGCGTACGCCGGGTGCTCACCGACGCCGGCCGCACCATCGGCCGCGCAGTCGCCGACCTGGCCAACAGCCTGAACCCCGAGCTCGTGGTGGTGGGCGGCTCGATGGGTGCGGCGCCGTCACTGCTGTCGGGACTCCGGGGCTCGATCGACCGCTACGCCCAACCCGACACCGCGGCGGCGCTCGAGGTGGTCGCGGGCGAGCTCGGCGACCGGGCCGAGGTGGTCGGTGCCGTAGCGCTGGCCATCGCCACGGTCGCCGCCGCCTGACGACCGCTGACCTGCGCAACTCAGAGCAGGTCGAGGAGCCAGGACGGGCTCAGTGAGCCGGCACCCGCGGCAACAGCCCGGGACTGGAGCATCCGGTCGGCGGTCACCACGGTCACCACGTCGCCCCGCTCGGCCGCCGCCGCGGCGTGGGCCGCGATCTCGTCGTCGCCGCTCCCCGAGGCGTGCACCGTGGTCAGATGGCCGTCCGCACCTGCGCGCACGCCGCCCTTCGCCGCACCCTCGAGGACCAGCACGACCTCGTCGTACGGCAGATCCGCGACGACCAGCCGCTCGTGCAGCCGCCGGGCAGCGCCGGCGCGGTCCTTCCACCAGCCGTCCGGCCGGCTGCCCACGACGTTCGCGCCGTCGACCACGAGAACCCGGGACATGCCTCGACGCTAGCTTGACTCAACCTTGGTCGAAGGTGCATCGTTGACGGAGTGGAGCTCACAGAGGAACCGCGCGCCTGCCTCAGAGACCCAGCGGCTCGGCCGGTCGCCGGTCCGGCCGGACGCACCCCGCAGAACAACCCCGGGGCTTCCGCGTCGACGACGAGGCCGGATCCTCTCGGCGGCCGGAACCTGGGCCACAGCCGCAAGTTCGAGAACGTCATGACCAACCCTGCGGTTGCCTTCGTCGTGGACGACCTCGCGACGACGACACCGTGGCGTCCCCGCATGGTGGAGATCCGGGGTCCCGCGGAGGCCATCGAGGACGCCCAGCCGTTCGGCCCGGGCTACTCCGCCGAGGTGATCCGGATCACCCCGAGAAGGTGATTGCGTGGGTTACGTCCCTCGGGCTCGGGTGCCTGTCTACTTCAGGAACCTGGAGAAGTCCTTGGGCAGGTTGAGCGCCGCGGCGGCCTTCTCGTAGTCAACGTCCTCAGCGCCCTCGGGCATGCCGAACGGGTTGCCGGCTCCAGCCGCGGCCTTTTCCTTCTCGGCAGCGGCCTGCTCGGCGGCCTTGGCCGGGTTGCCGGAGACCCGACGGCCCTTGCCCTTCTTCGGGGCGGCCTTCTGTTTGCCGCGCTTGCCACCGCCGGCCAGGCCCGGCATCCCGGGAACGCCGGGCATCCCGCCCTTGGCGAACTGCATCATCATCTTCCGGGCCTCGAAGAACCGGTCGACGAGGTTGTTGACGTCGGAGACCTGCCGTCCCGAGCCGCGGGCGATGCGGGCCCGCCGCGAGCCGTCGATGAGCTTGGGGTTGTCGCGCTCGGCCGGCGTCATCGACTGGATGATCGCCTGGATCCGGTCGATCTCGCGCTCGTCGAAGTTCTCGAGCTGGTCGCGGAACTGGCCCATCCCGGGCAGCATGCCCATGATCTTCGACATCGAGCCGAGCTTGCGGACCTGCTGCATCTGCTCGAGGAAGTCGTCGAGGGTGAACTCGCCGCCCTGACCCATGAGCTTGCCGGCCGCCTTGGACGCCTGCTCCTGGTCGAATGTCTTCTCGGCCTGCTCGATCAGGGTCATGACGTCGCCCATGTCGAGGATGCGCGAGGCCATTCGGTCGGGGTGGAACAGGTCGAAGTCGGTCATCTTCTCGCCGGCGGAGGCGAACATGACCGGCCGGCCCGTGACCGACGCGATGGACAGGGCGGCGCCACCGCGCGCGTCGCCGTCGAGCTTGGTGAGGACGACGCCGTCGAACCCGACGCCCTCGAGGAAGGCCTGTGCCGTCGTCACGGCGTCCTGGCCGATCATGGCGTCGACGACGAACAGCACCTCGTCGGGCTGGACGGCGTCGCGGATGTCGGCCGCCTGCTGCATCAGCTCGGCGTCGACGCCGAGTCGACCCGCGGTGTCGACGATGACGACGTCGTGGAGGGTCCGCTTGGCCTCGTCGATGGAGGCGCGGGCGACCGCGACCGGGTCACCGACGCCGTTGCCGGGCTCGGGCGCGAACACGGGTACGCCGACCCGCTCGCCGTTCACCTGCAGCTGGGTCACCGCGTTGGGCCGCTGGAGGTCGGCGGCCACCAGGAGCGGGCTCTTGCCCTGCTCCTTGAGCCACAGCGCCAGCTTCGCGGCGAGCGTGGTCTTGCCGGAGCCCTGGAGGCCGGCGAGCAGGATGACGGTGGGACCGGACTTGGCGTACTGCAGCCGGCGGGTCTCGCCGCCGAGGATCGCCACGAGCTCCTCGTTGACGATCTTGACGATCTGCTGGGCCGGGTTGAGTGCCCCGCTGACCTCCTCGCCCCGCGCGCGTTCCTTGACCGCGGCCACGAACTCCTTGACCACCGGCAGCGCGACGTCGGCCTCGAGCAGCGCGATACGGATCTCACGCGCGGTGGCGTCGATGTCGGCCTCGGACAGCCGACCCTTGCCGCGCAGGTTGCGGAAGGTGTCGGCGAGGCGGTCGGAGAGTGTGGCGAACAAGGGATTCCTCGGCGAGATCGTGGCTGGACCAACCTCGACAGCCTAACGAGGCTGCGGGCGTGGAGTTGTAAGCGCCTAGCCGGTGAGCGCCTTCCGGACGGCGTGCGCGGCTTCGGCGGCGCGGATCTCGCTCAGGGCGCCGGCCGCGGACTCCTGCACGTAGAACACGTCGACGGCCTGAGGGCCCAGAGTGTCCACATGGGCCGAACGCACGGCAACGTCGAGGCGGGCTAGCGCGGCGCAGACGAGGTAGACCACGCCGGGTCGGTCGGCGGTGCGCACCTCGAGCACGGTCGCCTGCGCCGACGCCTCCGGCCGTACGACGACCGTCGGGTCCAGCGCCTGCGACTCCGGCGGCGCGAGTCGGGGCGCCGGATCGAGCCGACCCTCGACGATGGCGTCGTACCGCTGCCGCAGGACCGCGGGGTCGATGTGCTCGTCGGAGACCTCCCAGACCGAGACGCCGTGCTGGTCCTGAGACCAGACCCGGGCGGCCCTGATCCCGATCCGCTGCAGCGCGAACATCGCGGCGAAGTCGGCGAGCAGCCCGACCCGGTCCGGCGCGATGACGGTGACCCGGGACCCGTCCGTCACCGGTTCGACTGAGATCGACAGCCCGCTGCGGCGCACCTCGTCGGGCACGTCGACCTCGTCGTTGGCGATCGGTGGCAGCGCGGCGCCGGAGGTGAGCGCCGCCCGCGAGCGCCGCGAGAGGTCGAGGATCAGCCCGGAGCGCCACGACGACCAGGCCTTGGGCGAGGTGGCGCGGGCGTCGGCCTCCGTGAGCACGGTGAGCAGCTCCAGCGCTTCGGCCGAGCCGAGTCGCGAGGCCAGCGCCGCCACAGTGGCGGGGTCGTCGGGGTCGCGGGTGGTAGCGGTCTCGGCCAGCAGCAGGTGCTGGCGGACCAGCAGGGCGATCAGCTCGACGCCCAGCGCGTCGAAGCCCATCCGGGTCGCGATCGCGCGCGCGATCGGCTCGCCGGCCACGCTGTGCTCGGTCAGGCTGCCCTTGCCGATGTCGTGCAGCAGCGCCGCGACCATGAGTACGTCGGGCCGGGCCACGTGCCGGATCAGGGTGGCCGCCTCGATGCAGGTCTCGACGACGTGCCGGTCAACGGTGAACCGGTGGATCGCCGAGGCGTGCGGCAGCAGTCGGATCCGCTCCCACTCGGGGAGGATCTGGTGGAGCGCGCCGGTCTCCTCGAGCGTCTCCCAGGTGCCGAGCAGCCCCCGACCCGAGGCGAGCAGCCGGACCAGCAGCCGGCGCGCCTCGGGCGGCCACGGGTCGGGCAGCGGTGCGCACTCGCGGGCCAGGCGCGCAGCGGTGGGCGGGGCCAGGACGACGTCCCGCTCGGCCGCGGCCGCGGCGGCTCGGAGCAGCAGGACCGGGTCCTCGGCCGGCCGGGCTCGCCGGTCCAGCACGATCTCGCGGCCGGCCAGCGCCACGCCGACGTCGATCGGAGCCAGCGACGGCCGGCGCGCGGTGGCCACCGAGGCCGGCCGCGCCAGCACGTCGTCGACCCGGCGCCACGTGAGCCGGGACAGGTGGGTGATCCGGCGGCCCAGCTCGCGCACGTGCACCTGCGCGGCGCGCGCATCCGCACGCCCCAGCTGCGGGGCCAGCCGGTGGCCGAGCTCCGACCACATCTCCGGCGCCACCCGGTCGGTCGCCCGGCCGGCGATGTCGTGCACCAGGTCGCGCACGTCCAGGAGTGCGATCCGGCTGCGCTCCAGCTCGACGTGCGGCACGTCGACCAGCCACGTGGCGACCAGGGCCTTGAGCGCCGTGGCGTCGCGGACGCCACCCTCAGCCTCCTTGAGGTCGGGCACCGACTCGTGGGCCAGCTCCCCCATCAGGTCGTGCCGCGACCGCACCAGCTTGTGCAGCTCGGGCAGCCGGTCCCGGGCGCTGCGGCGCCAGTGGGTGAGCATCGTGGTGCGAAGCCGCAGCGTGAGGTTCGGGTCACCGGTCAGGTGGCGTGCGTCGAGCAGGCCGAGCGCCACGCGGAGGTCGGTGTCGGCCGCGGAGACCATCTCCGGCAGGGTGCGGACAGAGTGGTCGACGTTCGCACCCGAGTCCCACAGCGGATACCAGACCTGCTCGGCCACCCGCCGCAGCACCTTGTCGTCGGCACCGGTGCCATCCAGGTCGCTGACCAACACGACGTCGAGGTCCGAGTGTGGCGCCAGCTCTGCCCGGCCGTAGCCACCCACGGCGACCAGGGCCAGCCCGGTGTCCGGGCCGCCCACGTCCTCCCACGCCTTCGCGCAGAGGGCGTCCGCGTCCGCCGTACGTCGAGCGCGCTCGTCCGAGGTCACACGCGATCAGACCGCGGCGTCGTCGCGCTCGCCGGTGCGGACCCTGACCACGGAGTCGACGGGCACGACCCACACCTTGCCGTCACCGATCCGGCCGGTCTGCGCGCTCGTGGTGATCGCGTCCACCACCGCGTCCACGTCACCGTCGTCCACGACGATCTCGAGCCGGATCTTGGGCACCAGGGCGATGTCGTACTCGGCCCCCCGGTACACCTCGGTGTGGCCCTTCTGCCGGCCGTACCCGCTGACCTCGCTGACCGTCATGCCGGTCACGCCGGCAGCCTCGAGGGCGACACGGACGTCCTCCCACTTGTGTGGTTTCACCACCGCGGTGACGAGCTTCATCGGTTCCTCCGTTGGCGGGCGGGTGCGTCGATCATGTCACCGGCCCGGCTCCCCGCGAGGAGGAGCCGGGCCGGCTGGGACACGCGTCGTTGGTCAGAGGGCAGCCGTGTCGCGGTCGCCGGTGCGGACCCGCACCACTGTCTCGACGGGGCTGACCCAGACCTTGCCGTCGCCGATCCGGCCGGTCTGCGCGGTCTTCACCACGATGCCCACCACGTCCTCGGCGTCACCGTCGTCGACGACGATCTCGATCCGGATCTTGGGCACCAGGGCGATGTCGTACTCCGCGCCCCGGTAGACCTCGGTGTGGCCCTTCTGCCGGCCGTATCCGCTGACCTCACTGACGGTCATGCCGGTCACGCCGAAGGTCTCGAGCGCCTCCCGGACGTCTTCCCACTTGTGCGGCTTGATGACCGCGGTCACGAGCTTCATGCGTTGGCTCCTTCCGAGACCGGAGCGGTCCTGGCAGCCAGGACACTCGAACCGCCGCCGCCACCGCTGGTGTGGATGTCGTACGCCGACTCGCCGTGCGCCACGAAGTCGATGCCCTCGACCTCGTCCTCCTCGGCGAGGCGCAGGCCGATCGTGTACTTGATCGCCAGGGCGATGACCGCCGTGATGATGCCGGAGAACGCGATCGCCACCAGCACTCCGAGCGACTGGTCACCCAGCGAACCGACCCCGCCGCCGTACAGCAGGCCGTCGATCCCGCCCGCGCCCTCGGAGGTCGAGAACACCCCGATGAGGACGGTGCCGATGATGCCGCCGACCAGGTGCACGCCGACCACATCCAGCGAGTCGTCGTACCCGAGCTTGAACTTCAGGCCGACCGCCCATGCGCAGACGGCTCCGGCGATGGCGCCGATCGCGACCGCGCCCTCGATGTCGACCGCTCCGGCAGCCGGCGTGATGGCGACCAGTCCCGCGACGATGCCGGAGGCCGCGCCGAGCGAGGTGGACTTGCCGTGCATCAGCCGCTCGATGAGCAGCCAGCCGAGGATGGCGGCCATGGTGGCCAGGGTGGTGTTGGCGAAGGTGCGGCCGGTCTCGCTGAAGAACTGTGCGGTGTTCTCCTCGTCGGTGGCACCCGTGAACACGATCGAGCCGACGTTGAAGCCGTACCAGCCCAGCCACAGCAGGCCGGCGCCGAGCATGGTCAGGGTCAGGTTGTGCGGCCGAATGGCCTCCTTGCCGAAACCGAGTCGCTTGCCGAGCAGAACCACGAGGACCAGGGCGGCGATGCCGGCGTTGATGTGGACCGCGGTGCCGCCGGCGTAGTCCTGGGCACCGATCCGGCCACAGACGAGCGAGTCGTCGGTGCAGCTGAAGACCATGTGCGCGAGCGGGAAGTAGACCAGCAGCGCCCAGAGGGGCACGAAGGCCACCCAGGCGGAGAACTTCATGCGGTCGGCGACCGCGCCGCTGATCAGAGCGACGGTGATGATCGCGAAGGTCATCTGGAACATCACGCCGATGTAGGAGTCGGTGGTGACGCCGTCGAGCCAGAACAGCTCGAACGGGTTGGCGAAGAATGTGCCCTCGCCGCCGAAGCCCATCGACCAGCCGACCGCGACGTAGAGGATGCCGACGATCGCGGCTGCGATGTACGACATCATCATCATGTTCAGCACGGACTTGGACCGAGACATGCCGCCGTAGAACAGTGCCAGCGCGGGCACGGTCATCATCAGGACCAACGCTGTCGCGATGAGCATGAACGCGTAGTAGCCGTCCACAGAACCTCCATCAGAACCAGGGAGCGGGGAGCGGCGCTCGGGTGACGACGCTGTCGTTGCCGGGGCCCCGCCTGTTGCCCAGAACCCTCGTGGCGGCAGGTTTCACGGCCATCCGATCCATGTTGCAGGCGTGCAACGGGTTCCCGGCTCGTGTTACTTCCGTGTTACGCCCGGTGACTCCGCGATGATGGAGCACGTGACCCCGCCGCCCTTCGAGCCCGCCTGGGCGCGCCTGGTCACCGCGTGGTCCGCGGCGGGTGAGACCGGACCCGACGCCGAGGCCCTGCTGGGCCGCGCCCTGTATGCCGGGGTGCACGCGCTCGACCTCCCGGCCGCCGGTGACATCGCCGTCGGGCAGGGCCGGCGCTGCGAGGTCGCCGTGGTCAGGCTGGCCGGCGCCGTCGACGAGGCCGGCTACCTGGCCCACAACGCCTCGCAGGCCGAGCGAGGCGCCGAGCCGGTCGAGCACTTCTGTCGGCGTGGGTGGCGCGGGCTGCGCAACCCGAGCCTCGCCTTCGACCTGTGGTGGTACTGGGCGGAGTACCTCGACCCCACCGACGAGTCCGAGACCGCCACCAACCCGCTCGTGCACTACCTGCTCGACGGGCGGCACCGCGGGCTGTTGCCGCTCCCCCACAAGCGCCTGCGACCCGCGACCACAGTCCGGGTGTCACCGCGACGGGCCTGCCTGTTCGCTCTCTACGACCCGGACGGTGTGGTGGACGACTACGTCGTGGCGTACGTCGCCGAGCTGGCGCGGCACGCCGACGTGTTCGTGCTGGCCGACGGCGAGCTGGCGCCCGGCCAGCTGGACCGGCTGTCCGGGTCGGTGGCCGGCTCGTGGGTCAGCGCGCACGGAGCCCACGACTTCGGATCGTGGAGCCTGCTCGCGCGCGAGCTGGTCGGCTGGGCGGCGCTGGCGGCGTACGACGAGGTGCTGCTGGTCAACGACTCGTGCTGGCTGCTCCGGCCGCTCGACGAGGTCTTCGCGCGGATGGACGCCCAGCCCTGCGACTTCTGGGGGCTGCAGCTGACCGCGCGCCGGTTCGAGCCCGAGCCCTGGCAGCCGCAGGCGGTGCCGCTCGACGAGGTGAAGCGGTCGTGGCTGCCCGCGACCGCGTTCCGCTATCCCGAGCTGGTGCACGTCGGCTCCTACTTCCTGGCGCTCCGCCGGCCGGTGCTGGACGACCCAGGGTTCCGGCGCCGCCTCGACGCGGTCCGGCCGCAGCGCGACCGCGCGAACCTGGTGCAGAAGTACGAGACCGGCACCACCCAGTACCTCGTCGGCCAGGGCTTCGACTTCTCGACCTGGGTGCCGGACCTGCGTCCCAACCACCCGATCTACGGGCCCGGGGTCTTCGACCTGCTGGCCGAGGGGTTCCCGGTCTTCAAGCGCCGCTTCCTGGTCTCGAACCCCTACGACACACCGGACCTCGCGGACTGGAAGGAGCGGATCCTCGCCGCCGCCCCGGATGCTCCGGTCGATGTCTTCGAGCGGAACCTGGTCCGCGTCGCCGACCCGGACGAGCTGGCCCGCTCCTTCGCGATCCGGTCGGAGCCGGTCTGACCCCACCTGTCACATCCGTTGCACCGGCCAGGCTCTTCTGGCCCCGGGAGGGTGTTGCAACGGCCGTCCGGGGCCTGAATCCCCGGGCGCCCGGGGATTCCTGTTGCGTCAGAGCCCGCGCCCGGCCCTCGCCTCGTGGGCGAGCTCGACCAGGCGGGCGGCGCGGGCCGAGAAGGAGTGCTCGGTGCGGACCCGGTCGGCGGCGGCCCGGCGGGTGGCGTCGTCACCGAAGACCGAGTCGGGGTCGGCGAGGGTGGCCAGCCGTCGCAGGTCGTCGACGTCCGCGTAGGCCTGGACCGTCGGGCCGAACAGCTCGGTGAGACCGTCGATCTGGTCGGTGATCACCCGCGCTCCGCTGGCAACGGCGTCGAAGAGCCGGTTGGACACGAACCCGTCGGCGCGCATGTCGTCGTGGTGGTCGTTGAGCACGACACCGGCGGAGCGGTACGCCGCGGCGAGCTCGTCGTTGGGGATGGCGCGACCGTGCACCACCTCGTCGGGGATCAGCCCGGACCACAGGTCGCCGTACACGGCGAGCGGGAGGCCGGCGTCGAGTGCGTCGCGTACGACCGGACGCAGTCGGCGGCGGGAGTTGCCGACGAACAGGACCGGGTGTCCCGCGGCGGGCTCCGCAGCGTCGGGGTGGAAGCGCTCCGGGTCGGTGGCCTGCAGCAGGGGTTCGATCGGGATTGCCCAGTCGCGGGCCCGGCGGTCGGCCCAGAGCGCGCCGGCAGCGAGCACCCGGTCGTAGCCGCCAACCTCGTCCGGGGTGACCAGCTCGGGGTGCGAGATCACCCACAGCAGGGAGACCTGCTCGGGGCTGGGGTCGTGGCGGACCAGCCCGCGCAGCACGAGTACGACGTCGTCGTGGCGGCCGGTCGCACGGTCCCACTCCGGGCGCCGGTCGACGACCACCTCCTGGCCGTGGTCGCGCAGCGCCGCGGCGAGTGCGGCCGCGAAGTGGGTGTCGCCCCAGCGCTCCCCGCCCTCGCCCACCGGGGCGGGGTTCTTGACCGCCCAACGCAGGCGGCGGTGCTCGGTGACCTGCAGCCGTGCCTCGCGCACCAGCACGGGCCGCGGGATCCGCAGCCGCGGCGGCTCGCCGTGCCGGGCCGTCCCGATCTCGTGGTCCACGACCCGGAGCCCACGGGTCGCCCAGAGCGCGGCGTCGTCGCGTGGGGCCATGACCCGCTGCCAGCGGTCGAGGTAGATGCTGCGGTTGGCGCGGTGCTTGTCATAGCGGCCCGGCGTTCGCGACTCGTGGTGGACGACCGGCACCGCGTCGAGGACCCGGAAGTGTCCGTCCCGCTGCTGGGCCAGGCGGTGGCAGAGGTCGACGTCCTCCATGCCGTTGGTGAAGACCGGGTCGAAGCCGCGCAGCGCCACCGCGTCGGCGTACCGCAGCGCGAGGGCGGCGCCGGTGAGGGCGTGGAACCGAAGCCCCTCGACGCCGTACGCGTCCGCGGCCGGGAAGCCGTTGAGAAAGGCGTGCGGCAGCCCGCCACAGGTCGGGAACGCGATGCCGGCGGACTGGATCGTCCCGCTCGGGTAGAGCAGCAGCGGCTGGGCGCCGAGCACCTCGTCGTCCTGGAGCGCCTCGACGAGCGGCGCCAGCCAGCCTGCCGGGACGGTGGTGTCGTTGTTCAGGAAGACCACGACGTCGCCGGTCGCGTGCGCCAGCGCGAGGTTGTTGCCGAGCGCGAAACCGTGGTTCTCGCTGCCGTGGTGCACCTGGACGCGGTCGTCCGCCAGCCGGTCGAGTGCCTGGGCTACGTCTGGCGAGGAGCCGTTGTCCCAGACGATGACCTCGATGTCACCTCCCGCCGCCAGCAGCGACTCGACGCACGCGGCGGTGAGCTTGCTGTCGTCGTAGGTCGGCACGATGACGCTGGTCAGGCCCGCGGTCGGGGTGCGAGCCTCGAGGGCGGGCCAGTCGACCAGGTGCCTGTTCAGCACCACGCGGCGCCAGTCACCGGACGGCGGCCGCAGCGCGCGACGGCGGTCCGGGAACCGTCGGCGTACGCCGACGACCGGGACCGGCTCCACGGTGGTGCGGTGGCGCATCAGCAGGTCGAGCAGCCAGGCGGCCGGCAGTGCGGGATCGGCCGGTCCGAGGCCCAGCAGCGCCTCTCGCCGGGCGAGCAGCCGGGCCGGCTCGACGTCCGGGGCCGGGGCGCGGAAGACGACCTTCTCGCCGTTGCCGCGCTCCCCCTCGAGCTCGTCCGCGACGAACGGCTTCCCGAGCGAGACCAGGCGCTCGAGCCGGTCCGGCACCCAGGAGTCGCCCGCGTCGAGGAAGGCGACGTACTCCCCCATCGCCTGGCCCAGGTCGGTGACCACCTCCCAGTCGGTCAGCGTCTGGTTCTCGACGCTCGCGAGGGACACGGCCCGCAGCTCGTCGTCGTGCCCGCGACTGAAGATGACGCTCACGACCGGGCCCACAGCCCTATTGGAGCGCAACGTCACCCCAACAACGCATCGACGAACGCCTCGGCGTCGAACGGCGCGAGGTCGTCGGGCCCCTCGCCGAGGCCGACCAGCTTGACCGGTACGCCGAGCTCGCGCTGGACGGCGACCACGATGCCGCCCTTGGCCGATCCGTCCAGCTTGGTGAGCACGACGCCGGTGACGTCGACGACCTCGGAGAAGACCCGCGCCTGGACCAGCCCGTTCTGGCCGGTGGTCGCGTCGAGGACCAGCAGCACCTCGGTGACCGGGGCCTGCTTCTCGATGACGCGCTTGACCTTGCCGAGCTCGTCCATGAGGTCGGCCTTGTTCTGCAGCCGACCGGCGGTGTCCACGATGACGGTGTCGATCCCGGCGTCGATGCCGTGCTTGACGGCCTCGAAGGCGACGCTCGCGGGGTCGGTGCCCTCGGCACCACGGACCACCTCGACGCCGACTCGTTCGCCCCAGGTCGCCAGCTGGTCGACGGCGGCGGCACGGAAGGTGTCGGCCGCGCCGAGGGTCACGGTCCGGTCCTCGGCCACCAGGATCCGGGCGAGCTTGCCGACTGTGGTGGTCTTGCCGGAGCCGTTGACGCCGACCACGAGGACCACGCCGGGGTTGCCGTCGGCACCGCTGACCTGGAGCCGGCGGTCCATCCCCGGGTCGACGAGCCGCACGAGCTCCTCGCGCAGTGCGGCCCTGGGCTCGGGAGCGGCGCCCTCGACGCGGAGCCGGGTACGCAGCCCCTCGACCAGCTGCTGGGTGGGGGCGACACCGATGTCGGCCGTGAGCAGGACGTCCTCGATGGCCTCCCAGGTGTCCTCGTCGAGCCGCTCCCGGCTGAGCAGGCTGAGCAGGCCCCGGCCGAAGCCGCTCTGCGATCCCGCGAGCCGCTGGCGGAGCCGGACCAGCCGCGATGCGGTCGACTCCGGCTTCTCGATGGTGGCCGGTGGTGCGCTCACCTCGACGGGGGGCCGGACGATCACGTCGGTGTGGGTGTCGGGCAGCGGCGCGGGGCCACGCCCCCGTCGAACCACCAGGCCGACGACGGCGCCGATGAGTACGAGCGCCACGACGGCGATGACCAGGATCACGGCGGCCAGGGAGCTCATGTCTCCCATCCAATCAGGACCCCACACCCCACGCCGACCCGCACGCCGAGTCATCGGCGGGGGCTCAGTTGTCGAGGAAGTCGTCGAGGCTGCCCCGGTCGGGGTCCTTGCGCCCGGGACGATGGGTCGACCAGTCGTCCTCGTCGTCGGCGAAGATCGAGAGGACGACGAGTGCGACGACCACGATCAGCACCATGCCGATCACGATCGAGGTCATGCCTTGATCAACGGGTCAAGGACGCAGGAGTGACGCGACCGCATCCCTGATCTCGCCCGGGATGGGCACCACCGGTCGGGCGGGGTCGGTGTTGTCGACGTACACGTGCACGAAGGTGCCCTCCGCGCAGGCCTCGTCGCTGGGTCCGTTGTCGGGCCCCTGGAAAAGCCCCACGCGGTAGACGATCGAGGAGTTCCCGATCCGGTCGACGACGACGCCGAGGTCGACCGGGGCCGGGTAGTTGACCTCGGCGAAGTAGCGGCAGCCGACCTCGGCGACCACGCCGATCGCCGGGAGCTGCCGGATGTCGGTGCCGGTCGCCTGCTCGAGGTGGTTGTTGACCACGGTGTCGATCAGCTCGAAGTAGCGGGCGTTGTTCATGTGCCCGTAGACGTCGATGTCCGCCCACCGCGTCGTCATCTGTTCCCAGTGGACGTACTGGCCGCGGGTGGGACGTTCGGTCGGCACGGCTAGGCCGACTCGGCTTCGCGGAGCCGCTGGCTGATCACCGCCGAGACTCCGTCGCCGCGCATGGACACGCCGTACAGCGCGTCGCCGACCTCCATGGTCCGCTTCTGGTGGGTGATGATGACGAGCTGGGAGTCCTCCCGGAGCTCGTCGTAGATCTCCAGCAAGCGGCCGAGGTTGGTGTCGTCGAGGGCGGCCTCGACCTCGTCGAGGATGTAGAACGGCGAGGGCCGCGCCTTGAACAGCGCCACGAGGAACGCCACCGCGACCAGCGAGCGTTCGCCGCCGGAGAGCAGTGAGAGTCGCTTGATCTTCTTGCCTGGCGGCCGGGCTTCGACCTCGACCCCGGTCGCGAGCAGGTCGGACGGGTCGGTGAGCACCAGCCGACCCTCGCCGCCCGGGAACAGCCGGGCGAAGGTCTCCTCGAAGGCACGCTCGACATCGGCGTACGCCTCCGCGAAGACCTGTTCGACGCGGTGGTCGACCTCACGGACGATGTCGAGGAGGTCCTTGCGCGTCCTCTTCAGGTCCTCGAGCTGCTCGGAGAGGAACCGGTGCCGCTCCTCGAGCGCGCTGAACTCCTCCAGGGCGAGCGGGTTGACGGTGCCGAGCATCGCCAGCTCGCGCTCCGCCGTCCGCAGCCGCTTCTGCTGCTCCTCGCGGACGAACGGCACGGTCTCGGGGCCGTAGTCGGTGACGAGGGAGTCGCCGTCGAGCCCGAGCTCCTCGAGCGCCCGCTCCTCGAGCTGCTCGATGCGCATCCGCTGCTGGGTCCGGGCCATCTCGTCGCGGTGCACCGAGCTGACGAGCTCGTCGTGCTCCCGGGCCAGGTCGCGGAGCCTGCCGCGGACGGCGAGCAGCTCCTCCTCGCGGCCGGTGCGGGCGCGCTCGACCTCGGCCCGGGCCGCCGAGGCGCCGGTGATCGAGACGTCGAGCCGGGCCAGCACGTAGGCCACCGCCGTACCGACAGCGCGTGCCGCCGCACCCTCGCGCAGCAGCCGTTCGCGGCGCTCGATCTCGCGCGCCCGGGTCTCGCGCTCCTCGTGAGCGGCGCGCAGCAGCTGGTCGGCCCGGCCGTGCAGGGCACGGGAGCGCTCCTCGGCGGTGCGCAGCGCGAGCCGCGACTCCATCTCGCCCTGGCGTGCCGTCCGGGCGACCTCGGCGAGCGGCTCGCGGTCGTCACTGTGGTTTTCGAGGTCGGGGTCGTCGGTGGCCCGGGTCAGCCGGCTCTCCAGGTCGCCGAGGCCGGCGAGGTCGTTGTCGCGCGCCTCCTGGGCCTCCGCGATCGCGCGCTCGAGCCGCTCGGCCTCCCCGCGGGCGGCGCGGGCCTGGCCGCCGAACTGGCCGAGCTCCTCGGCGACTGCGGCGAGAGTGGCGTCGGACTCGTGCAGCTTGGCCAGTGCGACGTCGACCCGCTTCTGGGCCTCGTGCCGCTCGCGCTCGAGCCGGGACATGTCGAAGCCGAGGCGCTCGGTCGCGGCGATCGCCTCGGACAGCTGCTGGGCGGCCTCGTCGACCGCGGCCTGGATCTCGATCAGGCTGGGTTGGCTGGCCGAGCCACCGGCCGCCGCGTGCGCGCCGAGCAGGTCGCCATCACGGGTGACCGCGGTCAGCGACGGGTCGTCGGCGACGAGCGCCCGCGCTGCGGGCAGGTCGGCCACGACCGCGACCCGGTCGAGCAGCCGTGCCAGCGCCGGGCGCAGCACGTCGGGGCAGGACACGACGTCGAGGGCGTAGGAGGCACCGGCAGGCAGGGCCGGCCAGGTGCTGACGTCGAGCTCGGGGCCGGAGCCGAGCAGGAGGCCGGCCCGGCCGAGGTCATGGTCCTTGAGGTGGCCCATCGCGGCGATCGCGGCGTCGCTGCTCTCGATCGCAACGGCGTCCGCCGCGCTGCCGAGCGCGTTGGCCACGGCCGCCTCGAAGCCGGCTCGGACCGTGAGCAGGGCGGCCACCGAGCCGAGCAGCCCGGAGACCTGGTCGGACGCCGCGAGCAGGGCGCCGGCGCCGTCCTTGCGGTTGAGGCCGATCTCGAGGGCGTCCTTGCGCGCGGCCAGGCTGGAGCGGTCCCGCTCGGCCCGCTGGGCCTCCTCGCGCGCCTTGGCCAGCCGCTCGTCGAGGTCGTCGAGGTGGGCGACCGCCGCCTCGTGCTCGGCGTCCAACCCCTCCTCGCCGGCATCGAGCCCCGCGACGCGGGTCTCGAGGGCGGTGAAGTCGTGATGGGCCCGGCTGGCCCGCGCAAGGGCGTCCTCGCGGGCCTGGGTGAGCCGGCCGATCTCGTCGTCTGCCGCGGCGGCGCGGGAGCGCAGCGCGTTGACCTGGCCGTGCAGCCGCGCCAGACCCTCGCGGCGGTCGGCGGCGGCGCGGTGCAGGCCGGCGACCCGGCGCTCCTCCTCGGCGACGGCGTCCTCGGCGGTTCGGCGGGCGGCGACCGCCTGCTCCAGAGCGCTGCGATGCTCCTCGACCTCGGTCTCGATCGTGCGCTCCTGCTCGCGCACCTGCGCGGCCTCGGCCTCCAGCGCGTCGGGGTCACGTCCAGTCGCGACGTCGCCCGTGGTGACCCCGTCGGCGTTCCGGACTCGCTCGGCCGCCACGGACTGGGTGCCGCGCAGCCGCTCGCGCAAGCCCGACAGTGCGAACCAGGTCTCCTGTGCCTGCGCCAGCGCTGGCAGGTCCTCGCGCAGGGCGGCCTCGAGCCGGGCCTCGGCCTGGTGGGCCGCGGCCTGCTGGGCCTCGACTTCCTCGCGGCGCGCCACCAGGACGGACTCGTCGGCGAGCTCCTGGTCGAGCGCGGTTCGGGCGGTGACCAGGTCGTCGGCGATCAGCCGGGCCTTGGCATCGCGGACCGCCGACTGCACGCCGGCCGCACGACGGGCCACCTCGGCCTGCCGGCCCAGTGGCCTGAGCTGGCGGCGAATCTCACCGAGCAGGTCGGTGAGCCGGGTGAGGTTGCCGTCGCAGGCGTCGAGCTTGCGGAGCGCCTTCTCCTTGCGCTTGCGGTGCTTGAGGACGCCGGCGGCCTCCTCGATGAAGCCGCGCCGGTCCTCCGGCGTCGCGTGCAGGATCGTGTCGAGCTGGCCCTGGCCGACGATGACGTGCATCTCGCGGCCGATGCCCGAGTCGGACAGCAGCTCCTGGACGTCGAGCAGCCGGCACGGAGTGCCGTTGATCGCGTATTCGGAGCCGCCGCTGCGGAACATGGTCCGGCCGATCGTGACCTCGGAGTACTCGATCGGCAGCGCGCCGTCGGAGTTGTCGATGGTCAGCAGCACCTCGGCCCGGCCGAGCGGCGGCCGGCCCGACGTACCGGCGAAGATGACGTCCTCCATCTTGCCGCCACGCAGCGACTTGGCCCCCTGCTCGCCCATCACCCACGCGAGCGCGTCGACGACGTTGGACTTGCCGGACCCGTTGGGACCGACGACGCATGTGATCCCCGGCTCGAGCTGGAGCGTGGTCGAGGAAGCGAAGGACTTGAACCCCTTGAGGGTCAGGCTCTTCAGGTACAACGGGGCTCCCTCGGCGGGTGGGCGAGAACGGCGCTGCGGCGGGGGAAGCTCAGCAGCTTCACCCTAATGCCGCGGCCCCCCGGGACCGTGAATCCGGGTCCTTCCCGCGCCCGGGCGTGTCCCGCGGCCCGACTACGCTCACTGACCGTGTCCGACCACCGTCTGCTGTTCCTGGCCGGGCTCGGCCGTTCGGGCACGACCGCCCTGCTCGAGGTGTGCGCGGCGCACCCGCAGGTGGCCCTCGGGGTGGAGCGCTACAAGCGCCTCTACCCGCGAGACGACGAGCCGGTCGACCGGTCGCTTTTCGAGCGGGAGCGGTTCTTCGACTTCTCCGACGGTCTGACCAACCTCACCCCAGAGGCCGCGCCCGAGTGGGCAGCCCACTACGACGCGATGCGGGCCAAGTGGGACGCCGCGACGTACGTCGGCGACAAGATGGTCGCGATCCGGATGCAGCACGTGTGGGAGTCGCTCCCTGACGCGCGGTTCGTCTGCATCGTCCGCGACCTCGAGCCGGTGGCGGCCTCCTGGGAGGCCCGGGCCCACAACCCCGAGGACCGGGGATGGGGTGCGGACCAGGACGCCACCCGGGCGGTCGCCGCCTGGAACCGCTCGCTCCGCCGGATCCGCCGCGCCGTCAAGCAGCGACCCGACCACGCGGCAGTGGTCGAGTACGACCGCTTCTTCGGCGACCCAACCGGCGCCGCCCTGGGCCGGGCGCTCGTCTGGCTGGGGCTCGAGCGGACGTCCGAGGTGGATGCCGCCTTCACCGAGGTGCACCGGACCTACGTCGAGAAGGTCGCCCCGAAGGAACGAACCCTCTCCCCCGACGTGCTCGCGTTCCTCGACGAGCACGCCGAGCGCGATGTCTGGGAGCACGTGACCAGGGACCTGGCCCTCTAGACGGTATGTCTGACCCCGGTCGTGATGTCGGGGGTTGCGGGCCGGGGCCTCACTCACAACATTCGTGGGTTACCGAGTAGGGGCTGCCTGCTCGGCCTATCCGACATTTGTGGGAGGCCCCGGTGTTCACAGAGCGTACGAGTGTTGGGCTCGACGTGCACGCACGATCGGTCGCGGCTGCGGCGATCGATGGCGTCACGGGTGAGCTGTTTCAGAGCAAGTTGACCCCGTCCCACGACCACATCCGGAGTTGGCTTCGTGAGTTGCCGGGTCCGGTGGCGGTGGCCTATGAGGCCGGCCCGACCGGGTTCGGGCTCTCCCGGGCGTTGACCGCGTCGGGGATCCGCTGCGAGGTCGTGGCGCCCTCGAAGCTCCAACGACCTTCGGGGGATCGGGTCAAGACCGACGCCAAGGACGCCGTCCATCTGGCCCGGCTGCTGCGCATGGACGAGTTCACCGCGGTCGCGATCCCCACTGTCGAGCAGGAGAACGCCCGGGACCTGGTCCGCGCCCGGGAGGATGCTCGCGGTGACCTGATGCGTGCCCGCAACCGGCTCTCGAAGTTGCTTCTGCGCCAAGGGATCGTCTACTCCGGCGGGAAGGCGTGGACCGGTGCCCATGACGTCTGGCTGCGGCGGCAACGGTTCGAGGGCTCGGCGCTGCAGCTGACCTTCGAGTCCGACTACGACGCGGTGCTAGCCGTCAAGGCCCGCCGTGACCGGCTCGACGCCGCGATCGCTGCGATGGCCGCGGACAGCGAGTTCACTCCACTAGTGCAGCGGTTGGGCTGCCTGCGTGGGATCGGCACGCTGATCGGGTTCGCGTTAGCCGTCGAGCTGGGCGACTGGCACCGGTTCACCGGCAACACCATCGGCTCCTTCGTCGGCCTCGTCCCCAGCGAGTACTCCTCGGGCCAGTCCAGGGTGCAGGGCACGATCACCAAGACCGGCAACAGCCATGTCCGTCGGCTGCTGGTCGAAGCTGCCTGGCACCACCGCGCCCGCTACGTGGTCGGCAAGACCATGCGCGACCGCTGGGAGCTCGCCACCCCAGCCGCCCGAGCCAGAGGCGACGCCGGCAACCGGCGCCTACACGCCCGCTGGGACACCTTCAGAGCCCGCCGCAAGCGCTCAGTGATCGCCAACGTCGCCATCGCCCGCGAACTGGCCGGCTGGTGCTGGTCCCTGGCCGTGCTCGAGGAGTAGCCAGCCACCACAGTCCGCTTCGTCGAGCACAGCGGTGGCAGCAGCGCGTGGAGTGACTCGCGAACTAGCTATGAGCAGCTGGCTCTTACAAGCCGGCGACGCCCGATCCTAGACAAGCGATCCGCTCCTGCCGAACAGCCCGTCCTGCGGTAACCAACCCGCGCATATCAGCCTGACCGCGCGTCGCCAACGACACGCTCAGCCAACCGCCACGGACGACGAAGCAGAGGCGCCCGTCCCGAGGCATCGGGACGGGCGCCTCACCCTGCCTCTTGACAGGAATGGACTACATATCAGCTAGAGGCGGCGCTCCATCTGGTCGGCGACGACCGACTCCCGGGCGGAGCCCTCGTCCCGCAGCCCTCGCACCACACCGGCCCGGTCCTCGTCCGACCGGTTCTGGCTCAGCTTCGCCTTGCCCTCGATCCGCTCGATGGTCAGCTCGAGGCCGACGATCGCCCGGAGCTGCTTGTCGATGTACGTCGACGGCGCATCCGTCACCGCCCAGGGCTCGGGTCGAACGGACTCATGGACCTGGGTCAGCAGCGTGACCGCCCGTCTGAGCCACTCGACGTCCTCGTGCCGCCGCAGCCGACCGGTGATGTGGACGGCGGAGTAGTTCCACGTCGGAACCACCCGGCCGTGCTCGACCTTGGTGGCATACCAGGCCGGTGAGACGTACGCCTCGGCGTCGGTCACGACTGCCAGGGCCGGCACCGATCCTTCGGCAGGCACCGAGCGCCAGTGCGGGTTGGCCCGGGCGAGGTGCAGCACCAGTCGGTCGCCCTCCCACACCACAGGGAGCCGGGTGGCCAGCGGGTAGCCGTCCTCGCCGACGCTCACGAGCTCGGCAGAGCCGATTGCTGCCACCATCGCCCGGATCGTCGGGTCGTCGTCGAGGGCGTTGAAGCGCGGCACGTACATGCGACCAGTCTCACGCAGACGGGTCGGGCTGGGTGGGACTGCCTGTCAGGCGGGCTGCATCTCCTGCATGCGGGGAGCGGTCTCGACCAGCAGCTCTTCGGCGCGAGCCGCGACCAGCTTGTCGTTCTCCTCGCTGAGTCGGAGGACCAGAGCCTCCAGCTCGCGTACCCGCGCTCGCAGCCGGCTGTTCTCGGCAGTGAGACGGGGCTCTCGCAGGTCGCTGTTCATGTAGCCGATCAGCGCCTTGGCCATATAGGAACCTTCCGGGGGGTGCTCGGTGATTCGTCCGGGTGGCGGACCGTCTTCAAGAGTCCCACTTGACGCGCTTCGGGTCAATCCGCAGATTGCGTCGCCGCACGGCCCGCGACCGGAGTACGGCGACGCCTCGGGACCGGTTGGCAGACCGGGCAGAAGTACGACGAGCGGTTCATGAACGCGACCCGTCGCAGCGGCGTCCCACACCGGTCGCAGGGCTGGCCCTCGCGCCCGTAGGCGTGCAACGCCCGTTCGAAGTAGCCGGACTCGCCGTTGACGTTGACGTAGAGCGCGTCGAACGACGTCCCGCCCTGGCCGAGCGCCTCGTTCATCACCTCGCGCGCGCAGCCGAGCAGCTCGCGAACCTGCGCCGCGGTGAGCCGCTCGCCGGGCCGCTCGCCGTGCAGGCGGGCGCGCCACAGCGCCTCGTCGGCGTAGATGTTCCCGACTCCTGAGACGAGGTTCTGGTCGAGCAGCTGGCGCTTGATGCCCGAGCTGCGGCGACGGACCTTGGCGACGAACGCCTCGTCGTCGAACTCCGGGTCGAGCGGGTCGCGTGCGATGTGGGCGATCTCGGGCGGAAGCTCGGCACCGCCGGCGGAGACCGAGAGGCCACCGAACATCCGCTGGTCAACGAAGCGCAGCTCTCGAGCCTCGGCCGCCCCGGACAGGGCGAGGCGGACCCGCAGGTGCCGCTCCGGCCCCGACTCCGGGGGGCGGAGGAGCAGCTGGCCGCTCATGCCGAGGTGGCCGAGCAGGGCGTCGCCGTTGTCGAGGGGCAGCCAGAGGTACTTGCCTCGCCGCCGGGCCGCCTCGATCCGCCGCCCGGTGAGCGCGTCGACGAAGCCGGCCGGCCCGCGCGGGTCGCGGCGTACCGGCCGGGGGTGCAGCACCTCGACGGAGGTGATGGTGGCACCGACGACGAGTTCGGCCAGGCCGGCGCGGACCACCTCGACCTCGGGCAGCTCTGGCATGGACGGGTTCAGACCTGGCGCGTGGAGTCGGCCTCGTCGGCCGCGAGCTCGACGACCGCCACCTCGACAGCCCGGTCGATCGGGTCGGCGACGCCGAGCGCGTCGGCGATCTCGCCGTACGCCGTCTCCGCGGCGGCCTGCTCGGCCTCCTTCTTGGACCGCCCGATGCCGTTGCCGTAGATCTGGCTGGCCACCCGGACCTGGGCGGTGAACGTCTTCATGTGGTCGGGTCCCTCGTCCGCGATGACGTACTCGGGAACCCCCAGCGTGTGCTCGGCGGCGAGCTCCTGCAGCGAGGTCTTCCAGTCCAGCCCAGCGCCCATCGCGGACGCGGCCTCGATGAGCGGGTCGAACAGCCGGTGCACGACGTCGGCGGACACGTCGATGCCGCCGCTCAGGTGGACGGCACCGATCACGGCCTCCACGGTGTCGGAGAGGATCGAGGCCTTGTTGCGACCGCCCGTCGTCTCCTCGCCCCGCCCCAGCTTGACGTGATCGCCCAGCCGGATGCCGCGTCCCACCTCGGCCAGGGCACGGGCGTTGACGACCGCGGCGCGGAGCTTGGCCAACCGGCCCTCGGAGAGATCCGGGTGGCTGCGGTAGAGGGTCTCGGTGACCACGACCCCGAGCACGGAGTCACCGAGGAACTCCAGCCGCTCGTTGGTCGGCAGCCCACCGTTCTCATACGCGAACGAGCGGTGGGTCAGGGCGCGGTCAAGGAGCTCGGGGTCCAGCACGGGATCCCCGAGCGCTTCTCGCAGCTCGGCGTAGTTGGCCACTCCGTCGACTCGGCCGGTCAGGAGACCGGCGGGGTCACAGGACCTGACGACGGTCCGAACGGGCGCCGTACTGGCCACAGTTGCCGCAGGCGCGATGCGGCAGGTGCTTGGCACCGCAGGCGGGGTTGGCGCAGGTCACCAGCGTCGGCGCGGTGGTCTTCCAGGCCGAGCGACGGTGACGCGTGTTGCTGCGCGACATCTTCCGCTTCGGGACAGCCATGGTTCCTTCTCTCTCAGTTCTGCTCGGTCTGCGTGAGGTCGGCCAGGGCCGCCCACCGCGGGTCGACCGCCGCGTCGTGTGCGTGGTCGGGGTCGTCGGCCAGTCGTGCTCCGCACTCGGGGCACAGGCCGGGACAGTCTTCCTTGCACAGCGGCTGGAACGGCAGTGCGAGCACCACCGCGTCCCGCAGCAGCGGCTCCAGGTCGACCAGGTCGTCCTGCAGCATGCTGACCTCGTCATCCTCCTCGGGGAGGGCGTGGTCCTCGTAGACGAACAGCTCCTGGAACCTCACCTGTATCGCGTCGGTGATCGGCTCCAGGCACCGTGCGCACTCCCCGTCGAGCGAGGCTTGCGCGGTCCCGGTGACCAGTACCCCCTCCATGACCGCCTCGAGGCGCAGGTCGAGCTCGACCGGCGACCCCTCGGTGACCCGGAGGACTTCAATGCCCAGATCTGCCGGCGCGGGCACCTTCCGCGACACCTCACGCTGGGACCCCGGGCGGCGTCCGAGCTCGCGAGTGTCGAGCACGAGCGGCGCTCTCGGGTCCAGTGCGTTCAGCAGTCCACTTCCGGTGTCAGGGCAAACAGATCCAAGGAGGAATCGTACGGGGCGCGGACGGTGGCCACCAAACCCTGCTACTCCTCGCCGGCCTCGCGCCGGGCGGCGAGCCTCTCGGTGAGCGGGCCCAGCACGAACTCGGGCACCAGCCCGGACACGTCGCCGCCGAAAGCCGCGACTTCCTTGACCAGGCTCGAGGCGAGGAACGACCACTCCGGGCTGGTGGGCACGAAGACGGTCTCGATGTCGGTGAGCGAGGCGTTCATCTGCGCCATCTGCAGCTCGTAGTCGAAGTCGCTGACCGCGCGCAGCCCCTTGACGATCGCGTGCGCCCCGCGCTCCTGGCAGAACGTGGTCAAGAGCCCGGTGAAGCTCGCCACGGTCACGTTGTCGTACGGCGCGGTGGCGCGCTCGAGCATCGCGATGCGCTCGTCGGCGCTGAACAGACGGCTCTTCGACTTGTTCACGCCCACCGCGACGATGACCTCGTCGAAGAGCGCCGAGGCGCGCTGGACGATGTCGAGGTGCCCGTTGGTCACCGGGTCGAACGACCCGGGGCAGACGGCTCGGCGCATCAGGCCTCCTGTGGGCTCGCGGCGGCGTGACCGTACCAAAGCGTCGTCTCGCCGTAGCGCTTGCTCCGGGTGGCGGTCACGCCGGACGGCCAGCGCGGCTCGGGACTCCGGGAGGACCGTTCGACGACCACCATCGCGCCCGGCACCAGCCATCCCTGCGCACCCAGCAGGGCGAGCTCCTCGTCCACCCTGGTGTCGTCGAGGGGGTAGGGCGGGTCCACGAAGACCACGTCGTACGGCGCCGTCGGCGGCTTGGACAACGTGGCCTTCACCGAGGCGGCCACGACGTCGGGCTTGCCGAAGCCGATCGACCGGGAGTTGTCGTGGATCAGGCGCGCGGTGCGCCTGTCGGACTCGACGAGCGTGACCACGCCGGCGCCTCGCGACCACGCCTCCAGCCCGACCGCGCCGGAGCCGGCGTAGAGGTCGAGGAAGCGGAGCCCCTGCAGCGACCCGCACCACGACTCGATGCTCGAGAACAACGCCTCGCGCACCCGGTCGGTCGTGGGGCGCGTCATGGGTCCGGACGGCGTGGCCAGCCGCCGGCCCCCCGCGGTGCCGCCGATGATGCGTGTCATGGACCTTCGACCCTAGTGTCCCGGGGACGCTAGGACTTCTCGATGAACTCGCCCTGAGCCGACTGCTCGAGGGTCTCGACCGCCTCGCGCAGCCGAGTGTGAGCTGCCAGGTCTCCATCGGCGTCGAGGAGCTCCTCGGCGGCCGCGCGCGCCGCGAGGATGGTCTCCTCGTCACGCAGCACGCGCAGGCTCTGCAGGGAAGACCCGAACCCGGACTGGGAGCGGCCGAGCACGTCGCCCTCGCGGCGCTGCTCGAGGTCGACCCGACTCAGCTCGAAGCCGTCGGTGGTGCCCGCAACCGCCTCGAGTCGTTCGCGGGCCGGGCTGCCGGCCTCGGCACCGCTGACCAGGAGGCACAGGCCGGGCAGGCCACCGCGGCCGACGCGGCCCCGCAGCTGGTGGAGCTGGGAGATGCCGAACCGGTCAGCGTCGAGCAGCACCATCGCGGTCGCGTTGGCGACGTCGACGCCGACCTCGATGACCGTCGTCGAGACGAGCACGTCGATCTCGCCGCCGGCGAACGCGCGCATCGTGCGGTCCTTCTCCTCCGGGGGCAGCCTGCCGTGCAGGACACCGACGCGAAGCCCGGCGAGTGGACCCTCGGCGAGCTCGACGGAGACCTCCTCGACGGCGCTCAGAGCGGAGCGGACCGGCTGCGCCGGGGTGCCGTCGAGGTCGTCGTCGTACGTCGGGTCGGCCTCGCCCTGCTCGAGCTCGTCGCCGGTGATCCGCGGGCAGACGACGTAGGTCTGGTGGCCCTTCTCGACCTCCTCGCGGACCCGGGTCCAGACGCGTCCGACCCACTGTGGGTGGTCGGCCAGCGGCACGACGGTGGTCTGGATCGGCGCTCGTCCCGCCGGCAGCTCGGCGAGCGTCGAGATCTCCAGGTCGCCGAACACGGTCATCGCGACCGTGCGTGGGATCGGCGTCGCGGTCATGACCAGGACGTGCGGCGGCGTGCCGGCCTTGTCGGTGAGGGCGGCGCGTTGCTCGACGCCGAACCGGTGCTGCTCGTCGACGACGACGAGACCGAGGTCGAAGAACTGGACCTGCTCCTCGAGCAGCGCGTGCGTGCCGATCACGATGCCGGCCTCGCCGGTCGACAGCCGGGACAGGGGTCCGGTGCGCTGCGCCTTGGTCATCGAGCCGGTGAGCAGCTCGACCGTCGTCGCCTCGGCCGCGCCCCCGAGCATCCCGCCGCCGGCGAGGTCGCCGAGCATCTCGGTGATCGAGCGGTGGTGTTGCTGGGCGAGCACCTCGGTGGGTGCCAGCAGCGCGGCCTGCCCGCCCGAGTCGACGACCCGGAGCATCGCGCGCAGTGCGACCAGGGTCTTGCCGGAGCCGACCTCGCCCTGGAGCAGCCGGTTCATCGGGTGCGGCTGGCCGAGGTCGTGCTCGATCTCCGCGCCGACGTCGCGCTGCCCTCGCGTGAGCTCGAACGGCAGCCGCGCGTCGAAGGCCGCCAGCAGCCCGCCGTCACCGCCATCGCGCGGCCGGGCACCCATCGCGCGGACCTCGCGGCGCCGCCGGCCGAGCACGAGCTGGGTGACCAGCGCCTCCTCGAAGCGGTAGCGGTGCTGGGCGCGCTTGATCTGGCCCCAGGTGTCCGGGGCGTGGATCCAGTCGAGCGCCCGGAGGGCGTCGAGCACGTCGTAGGTCTGCCGGACGTCGTCGGGCAACAGGTCGGGCAGCTCGTCGACCACGGTCCGGGCGAAAGTGATGGCGCGTTGCAGGTCCCACGACTCGACGCCCTTGGTGAGCGGGTAGATCGGGTAGAAGGCGCCGATCGACGCAAGCGACATCTCCGCGGAGTCCTGCTCCACGCCCTTCTCGTCCTTGATGCCGAACAGCACCATCTGAGGGTGGGTGAGCTGCCACTCACCGCGGAAGGTGTCGGCCTGGCCGACGAAGATGCCGCGTCGCCCGGCGTGGAGCCGGCTGGCCTGCCAGTCGGCCACCTTCTTGTTCTTGGCGAAGAACGACATCCGCAGGGAGGGGCCGTCGGTGCGGAGCACCGCGTCGAGGCGGTACGCCGGGCGGCCGGTCCGGCGGTCGAGGTAGGTGTTGACCGTCGAGCTCCCGATCTCGCCGACCAGGGTGAGGAACTGGCCCTTCTCGAGGGTCTCCAGCGAGGTCAGCTTGCCGGTCTCGACGTAGCGGCGCGGGAAGTGGTGGAGCAGGTCGCCGACGGTCTCGATGCCCAGGACGTCGACGATCCGCTGGT
The DNA here is from genome assembly GCA_963817125.1 of uncultured Actinomycetota bacterium. Taxonomy (GTDB): domain Bacteria; phylum Actinomycetota; class Actinomycetes; order Propionibacteriales; family Nocardioidaceae; genus Nocardioides. The sequence goes on along the minus strand of CAWFNB010000009.1, from coordinate 660,452 downwards.
TGCGGGTCCGGGAGCGCTTGTCCTTGGGCTCGCCCAGGACGCTCTCGACGGGTGAGCCGAGGTCGATCAAGGGGTCTCCTACTCGACAGCGACCAGGAGGGGGTAGCGCTCCTGGCCTCCGTCGTACACCACGACGTCGACAGTGGGGTGCTGCTCCTCCAGCCATCCGGCGCAGGCCGCGGCAAGCGCGCCGTCGGTGTCGTCGGCGCCCGACACGAGCGTGACCATCTCGCCACCCCCGCCGAGCAGCCGGCCGACCACGTCCTGCGCGACGTCGGCGAGGTCATGGCCGACCACGACGAAGTCGCCGGCGATCGCACCGAGCACGTCGCCGGGCTCGCAGGGCCCGGCCATCGTGATGGCCTGCTTGGCCGCCACGGTGACCGCGCCCTGGCGGGCATGACGGGCAGTGGCGGTCATCTCGAGCACGTCCTGGTCGAAGGTGCGACCGGGCTCGTGCACAGCGAGGGCCGCCAGTCCCTGGACCTGTGCGGTGGTGGGGATGACCACCACGCGGATGTCGTGGTCGGTCTCGGCGGTGCTGGCCGCGATCTGGGCCGCGCGGACCGTGTCGTGGTCGTTGGGCAGCACCACGACCTCCTCGGCGCCGGACCGCGCCACCGCCTCGAGCAGCTGACCGGTGGAGGGACGGTTCCCCGGCCCACCGCGGACGACGACGGCCCCGGCGTCCTCGAACAGCTTGGCGAGCCCCGGTCCCGCCGCCACCGCGACGATCGCTCGTCCGGTCCTCGGTCGGTCCGCCTGGGAGCCGATCTGGTCGGCGAAGTGCGTGACCCGGACCCGGTAGGGCCGACCGGCCTCGATCCCCGCCTCGATCGCGGCACCGACGTCGTCGACATGGACGTGCACGTTCCACAACCCCTCGCCGCCGACGACGACCAATGAGTCGCCGAGGCCGGCCAGGGTCTCCCGCAGCGTCGCCATCTTCGCGTCCGGGGCGTCGAGCAGGTACATGACCTCGTACGACGGCCCGCCGACCACCAGGTCGGCGCCGGGCTCGATGATCGGCTGCGGGATCCGGTGTGGCCCCTCGACCTTGGGCGGCTTCCGCCCGGTCAGCGCGGTCTCGGCAGCATCGAGGATGACCACGACGCCGCGGCCGCCGGCATCGACCACGCCGGCGTCGCGCAGGACCTGCAGCTGGTCCGGCGTACGGGCCAGGGCCTCGCGGGCCGCGGCGGCGGACGTGGTGAGCACGTCGCGGGAGCGGACGTCCGGCTCCTTTTCGACGAGCGCCTGGCCGGCCTCGGCGGCGGCCCGGCACACCGAGAGCATCGTCCCCTCGACCGGCGTGCCGACAGCGGCGTAGCTGGCCGCGGTCGCCCGGCGCAGGGAGTCCACCATCACCGCGCCGTTCCGCTCCTCCGGCCTCGCGGCGGCGATCCGGTGCACGATCGCCCGCAGCATCTCGCTGAGGATGACCCCGGAGTTGCCGCGCGCTCCGAGCAGCGCTCCCCTCGTGAACGCCTCGAAGGTCGCCGCCGGGTCGGCGTCGGGGCCGCCGCCCGTCTTTTCGCGCATCGCGTCGCGCGCGGCCGCCATCGTCAGGTACATGTTGGTGCCGGTGTCGCCGTCCGGGACCGGGTAGACGTTGAGCGCGTCGATCTCCTCGCGGGCCGCGGCGAGGGCGTCCACCGCGATGTCCACGAACCGCAGCACGGTCGCGAGCTGGATGCCGCTCCCCACGGTGCCTGGTTCGGTCACGCACGGCAGGGTAATGCCCCTCTGCACGATTTCAGTGCGGGCGGCCGCGTCGGATATCCTCGTTCGGTTGCCCGCTCGGCGGGCCCACGCACTCGTTCGACTATCCCAGGAGCTCACGGTGGCTGCCGTCTGTGACATCTGCGCCAAGAAGCCCGGCTTCGGCAACAACCGGCCGTGGTCGCGCAAGATCACCAAGCGTCGTTTCGACCCCAACATCCAGCGGGTCCGCGCGACCGTGAACGGCTCGCCGAAGCGGCTCAACGTGTGCACCGGCTGCATCAAGGCGGGCAAGGTCACCCGCTGACCTCTTCCCGCTGAGGCCGCCGTCCCGTCCGGGGTGGCGGCCTTCGTGCTTCTAGAAGTGCGTCCAGCCGGTCTCGCCGGCGTACGCCGCACCGTCGACGGTGACCCCCTCGCCCTCGCTCACCGAGCCGATCACCACCCACCCGTCCGGCACGGCCGCCTCGTCGCGGAACGTCGCCAGCAGCGAGTGGTCCTCCCCGCCGGAGAGCACGAACGAGATCGGCTCGGCCCCGGTGGCGGCGGCGACGGCGTGGAGCGGTTCGGGGACGTCCAGGGCCTCCGAGTGGACGTCGATGGCCACCCCGGAGTCCTGGGCGAGGTGGCCGGCATCGGCCAGGAGCCCGTCGGAGACGTCGATCATCGAGGTGGCCCCCGCCTCGGCGGCCGCCGGCCCGGCGTCGTACGGCGGGGCGGGACGCCGGTAGGCCTCGACCAGCACCCGCGGGGAGCGGAACCCCCGGGAGAGCACCGCGAGACCACCGGCGGACCACCCCTGGCGGCCAGCGAGCGCGAGCACGTCTCCGGCGGTGGCGCCCGAGCGCAGCACCGGGGCCTGGGTGCAGGCCCCGATCACGGTGACCGCGATGACCACCTGGTCGCAGCGAGTCAGGTCGCCGCCGACCACCGACGCGCCGACCAGGTCGCACTCGGCGGCGAAACCGGTCGCGAAGTCCAGCGCCCATCGGGCCGGCAGGTCGGGCGGGGCGCCTAGCCCGATCGTGAGCGAGTGAGCGCGGCCGCCCATCGCGTTGATGTCGGAGAGGTTCTGCGCAGCGGCGCGGTGCCCGACGTCGGTGGCCTCGACCCAGTCGCTGCGAAAGTGCCGCCCCTCGACCACCAGGTCCGTCGAAACGACGACGTGGCCAGCGCGTACCCGCAGCACCGCGGCGTCGTCCCCGGGGCCGACCAGCACGTGCTCGCCCTGCGTGAACACCGAGGTCAGCTCGGCGATCAGCCCGAACTCGCCGACCTCCGCGAGCGTGGCCTCCGGCGGGAACGGCATGGGTTCATCAGAGCAGATCGTGCGGCGACGGGCTCAGATGGGTAAGTCCACGGGGTCGGGCAAGCGAGCGACGCTCAGCGCCGCGCTGACAAGGCGCCGACGCGAAGGCAGGTTGGGCATCTTTCGAGCGTCGGCAACGCCGCCAGCGTGGATGCTGAGCGCCGCGTAGCGTGCGAGCCCGTGGACTTGTCCATCTATGAGACACGGCGGCCTCACGATAGGTTGACCGGCGTCCCCCTCGATCAGCCCGAGACAGCAGCAGGGAGTTCCGCACATGGTGGTGCAGGCCTACATCCTCATCCAGACCGACGTCGGCAAGGCCGCCGAGGTGGCCACAGCCATCGCCCAGGTCAAGGGCGTCACGATGGCCGAGGACGTCACCGGGCCGTACGACGTGATCGTTCGCGCCGAGGCCCGCAACGTCGACGAGCTCGGCAAGCTGGTGGTCGCGAAGGTGCAGACCCTCGACGGCATCACCCGCACGCTCACCTGCCCGGTGGTTCACATCTGACCGCCCGACCGACCCCAGCCGCGCCCCGCACCGCTCCGGTGCGGGGCGCGGTCGTGTGCCACCCTTGGCGCCATGTCTGATGCAGGTGCCACCGAGGTGCTGACGGGCCCGGTCGCGGTGATCGCGGGTGGCCTGAGCCACGAGCGCGACGTCTCGCTCGCCAGCGGACGCAACCTGGTGCGCGAGCTGCGTGCGCTGGGTGTCGAGGCGCACTCCTACGACTTCGACCGCAACCTGCTGCACACCCTGGAGCGCGAGAAGGTGGTCGCGGCGCTGCCGATCCTGCACGGCCAGTGCGGCGAGGACGGGGAGATCCAGACCCTGCTCGAGCTGATCGGGATGCCGTACGTCGGGTCCCGCAGCCACGCCTGCCGGCTCGCCTACGACAAGGGCACCGCGCGCGAGCTGCTGCGCCGCGACGGCATCCCCGTCCCTGACAGCGTCGGCCTGTCCGCCCAGACGTTCCGGGACATCGGCGCCGCTGCGCTGATGGAGCACGTCATGCACCGCCTCGGCACCCGCGTCGTCGTGAAGCCCGCCCGCGGTGGCAGCGCCCTCGGCGTCGCCGGCGTCGACGGCCTGGCCGCCCTCCCGTCCGCGCTGGTCGGGACCTACGCCTACTGCGAGGACGCACTGGTCGAGCGGTTCCACGACGGTGTCGACGTCAGCGTCGTCGTGCTCGAGAGCGACCACGGACTGACCTCGCTGATGCCGGTGTCGATCGAGTACGCGAAGGGCCACGAGTTCGACTTCAGTGCCCGCTACACCGCCGAGTTCGTGTCGCTCGACCGGCCCGACCTGCCCGAGGAGCTGCTGGACGAGCTCGGCGAGGTGGCCCGCAGTGCCCACCGGACCCTTGGCCTGCGCGACGTCTCGCGCTCGGACTTCATCGTCGGCGCCGACGGCAGCTTCGTGGTCCTGGAGACCGCGATCACGCCGGGCACCACCGAGACCTCGGTGTTCCCCTTCGCCTGCACCGCCAGCGGTACGACGCTCGGTGAGGTCGCCCGCGACCTGCTGGCCCGCGCCGTCGTCGCCGGCCCGCCGTCCTGACGCGACCGGTCGAGACGGTTGCTGGTCACGCCGTCACGCAGCCCGGTGCGCCGCTCCAGGGCGAGCTGGATCAGCTCGTCGATGAGATCGGGGTAGGCCAGGCCGGAGGCCTCCCACATCTTGGGGTACATCGAGATCGGCGTGAACCCGGGCATCGTGTTGATCTCGTTGAGGACCACCTGGCCGTCCGTCGTGACGAACGTGTCGACCCGGGCGATGCCCTCCGCGCCGATCGCCTCGAACGCCCGAACTGCCAGGTCGCGCACCCGCTCGGCCACGGCGGGAGGCAGGTCGGCCGGAATCTCGAGGCGGGCCGTCGCCTCGTCGATGTACTTGGCCTCGAAGTCGTAGAAGTCGCGGGCGGCCTCGTCGACCAGGATCTCGCCGGGCACCGACGCCCGGGGCGGCCCGTCGCCTCGCCCGCCAAGCACTGCGCACTCGATCTCGCGTCCCTCGATGCCCTCCTCCACGAGCACCTTGGGGTCGTGCACCTGGGCGTCCTCGACCGCGCGCTCCAGGTCGGCGAGGTCGGCGACCCGGGTGACCCCGAGCGACGAGCCGGCCCGGGCCGGCTTGACGAAGACCGGCAGCTGGAGCTCCTTGACCCGGGTGAGCACGTCCTCGCGCCGCTGCGACCAGTCACGTTCGGTGACCACGACGTGCCGCCCGACCGGCAGTCCGTGGGCTGTGAAGACCAGCTTCATGTAGGCCTTGTCCATCCCGACCGCGGAGGCGAGCACGCCGGACCCGACGTAGCGGACGTCCGCGAGCTCCAACAGCCCCTGCACCGTGCCGTCCTCTCCGAACGGGCCGTGCAGGACGGGGAAGACCACGTCCACCTGCCCGAGGACCGCGGGGACGGAGCCGGGCTCGAGCACCTGCAGCTGCGGCCCGTCCGAGGACGACGAGAGCACAACCTCCGAGCCAGACGCAGCGGTCACCTCCGCCAGCCGGTCCGAGCGCAGCTCCCAGACGGCCGGGTCGTCGGAGGCCACGACCCACTTGCCGTCCCGGGTGATGCCGACCGGGATCACGTCGTACTTCTCCCGGTCGATCGCCTTGAGTACGCCGGCTGCGGTGGCGGCGGAGATCGCGTGCTCGCCGGAGCGTCCACCGAACAGCAGCGCGACCCGGACCTTGCGCTCACTCATCGGTTCCGACCTTACTGAAGCGCCATCGCGACCTCGTCGAGGCGCGCTCCACGAGAGGCCTTGACGAGAACCGCGTCACCCTCCCGCAGGTGCGCACGCAGCCACGCGATGGCCGCGGCGTTGTCGTCGACGAAGACGCTCGGAGTCCCCGCGTCGGTGGCGCCGGCGTGGATCCCATGGCCCTCCCGTCCGATGACGAGGAGCTGGTCGACCCGCCCGGCGGCGTACTCGCCGATCTCGCGGTGACTGGCCTCGCTGTCGGCGCCGAGCTCGCGCATCTCGCCCAGCACTGCGACGGTGCGCCGCACGGCCGGGTCCGCGCCGATCGAAGCGAGCGCGTCGACAGCCGCCCGCATCGACTCGGGGTTGGCGTTGTAGGAGTCGTTGAGCAGCACGACGCCGCCGGCGAGCTCGTGGAGCTCCATCCGCCACTTCGACAACGAGGCGACGCCATTGAGCGCGGCCGCCACGGTCTCCAGCGACATCCCCACGGCAAGGGCGCCCGCGGCCGCCGCGGCGGCGTTCATGGCCTGGTGCGCGCCCACCAGCTGCAGCTCCACGAGCGCGCTCGCACCGGCGGACGTGAGCGTGAACCTGGGCCGACCGAGGCGGTCGAGCACGAGGTCGTCGAGCCGCACGGAGGCGTCGTCGGCGATCCCGAAGGTCAGCACGCGCCCCGGCGCCAAGGCCGCCATCGCGGCGACCCGGTCGTCGTCGGTGTTGAGCACGGCGACACCGCCGCTCCGCAGCCCGGCGACCAGCTCGCCCTTGGCCTCGGCGATCGCGTCGCGGGACCCGAACTCGCCGAGGTGGGCCGTGCCGACGTTGAGCACGACCGACATGTCAGGAGGGAAGAGCGCGGTGAGCTCGGCGAGGTCACCGCGTCCGCGTGCACCCATCTCCAGCACGAGGTAGCGCGTGTCCGGCTCGACGCGCAGCGCGGTCAGCGGCACGCCCAGCTCGTTGTTGTACGACCCTGCAGTGGCGACGGTCGGGCCGGCCTCGGCCAGGACGGCGGCCAGCAGATCCTTGGTCGACGTCTTTCCTTGCGACCCCGTCACGGCGAGCACGCGTGAGGTGGTCGTCGTGGCGCACCTGCGCGAGGACGTGCGCGGCCAGCCGCTGGAGCGCGGTCTGCGGGTCCTCGACAACGACGGTCGGCAGCTCGGTCGCTCGGCTGCCGAGGACCGCGACGGCGCCGTTGGCGGCAGCCTGCGGTGCGTGGACGTGGCCGTCGACGTTCTCGCCGACGAACGCGACGAACAGACTGCCCGGCCCGGCCTCTCGACCGTCGATCACCACCGGACCGGTCACGACCACGCCGTCGCCGCCCCCCTCGATGCTGCCGCCGACGATGTCGGCGACCACCTCGATCGACAGCGCGCTCATGGCAGAGCCACCTGCCGGTCGATCGCGGTGCGCACTGCCTTGACCAGCGCCGGGTCGAGCAGGTGTGCCGAGCCGGGCACCACCACGAGGTCGGCGCCGGCACCCAGCCGCTCGCGCGCCCGCTCCGCCATGGGCACCGGTGCGGCGGTGTCGTGCTCGCCCCACACCATCGCGACCGGCAACCCGGTCCTCGCGAGCTGGTCGAGCTGGTCTCCGTAGTCCTCGTTGACGGCCTTGACCAGCACCTCACGCATCACGCCCTGGGCGGCCACGTAGTCGGCGGAGCCGCGCTTGCGCCGCACCCGCTCCATCCGGTCGTTGGAGATGACGTGCAGCTTGTTCAGCAGCCTCAGCAGCCGGAAGCTGAACGCGGGCTTGGCTTGCGCGGTCTGCGCACGCAGGAGGGGTACGCCGGTGAGCACGATCCCGCGCACCAGCTCGGGAGCGGTCGCGGCGAGCTGCACGGCGATCCGGCCGCCGAACGAGTGGCCGACGATCACGGGCCGATCTCCCCCGGCAACGGCAGAGTCCGCGAGCACGTCGCGGAGCCACCCGGCGTACTCCGAGGTGCTCCAGCCGTCGTCGGGCGCAGGCGTGGCGCCGAACCCGGGCAGGTCGAGCGCCAACGCGTCGTGGCCCTGAAGAGTGCTGTTCCAGTCCTGCCGCGTGCGCGCCCACCCATGCAGTGCGACGACCTTGGCCGGCGCCTCGCCATGCCGCTCTGCGAACGCACGCCCGCCCAGCAACGTCGTCAGCACAACGGCGAGACTAGTGCCCATGGCATCCACTCCCGAGCCCCCGTGGCAGCCCGCGACAGTGGCCGTGACCGCCGGCCGGCCGCCGCACGAGCCGGACCAGCCGCTCAACGTGCCGATCACGATGGCGTCGACGTACGTCGCCGGTGGCGAGCGCGAGTACGGCCGCTACGGCAACCCCACCTGGGCCGCTTTCGAGGATGTGCTGGGGACGCTCGAGGGCGGCCGTTGCCTGGCGTACTCCTCCGGCATGGCAGCTGCGACCAGCCTGCTCGACCTGGTCGCGCTGGGCGACAAGGTGGTAGTGCCGCGGCACTCCTACAACGGAACCATCGTCAGCCTCATCGACCTCGAGCAGCGGGGCCGGCTCACGGCGACGTACGTCGACATCACCGACACCGACGAGGTCGTGGCCGCGTGCGAGGACGCTGCGCTGGTGTGGTTCGAGTCGCCGACCAACCCGGCCCTCGAGGTCGCCGACGTGCCGGCGATCGTCACGGCGGCGCACGACGCCGGTGCCCGCGTCGTGCTGGACAACACGTTCATGACACCGCTGCTGCAGCGACCGCTCGAGCTCGGCGCCGACGTTGTCCTGCACTCGGCGACCAAGTACCTCGCCGGGCACAGCGACGTCCAGCTGGGCGCCGTCGTGACCGCGGACGAGGAGCTGTACGCCGTGCTCAAGGGCCGCCGCGACGTGCAGGGCAACTCCCCCGGTCCGTTCGAGGCCTGGCTCGCGCTGCGCGGGCTCCGGACCCTCCACCTGCGGCTCGAGCGAGCACAGTCCAACGCCGCGGAGCTGGCCCGCCGCCTCGCCGGACACCCGGCGCTGCTCGAGACCCGCTACCCCGGCCTGGGCGCGATGGTCGCGGTCGTCCTGCCCACCGCCGACGCCGCGGACCTGCTGGTGCGGTCCACGTCGCTGTGGGTGCACGCCACCAGCCTGGGCGGCGTGGAGTCGACGTTCGAGCGCCGGCGCCGCTGGGCCTCCGAACCCACCACGATCCCTGACGGGCTGGTCCGGTTGTCGGTGGGCATCGAGGACGTCGAGGACCTGTGGGCCGACCTGAGGCAGGCGCTGGACCTGGTCGGGCGGTGAGCTATTCGGTCTCGCTCTTCGTGTCCCTGGCCAGGATCGAGTCCATCATGTCCTTCGCGTTCATCCGGCCGGCGACCACGTCGTCGACGTACTGCGCCACCGGGGCGTCCACGCCGTTGCTCTCGGCGAGAGCGCGGAGTGAGGCGCAGGACTTCGCGCCCTCGGCAACCTGGCGCGTCGAGGCGTAGACCTCGTCGGAGGTCATGCCCTGGCCGAGCTTCTCACCGAAGGTGCGGTTCCGCGAGAGCGGCGACGAGCAGGTGGCAACGAGGTCGCCCAAGCCGGCCAGCCCCATCAACGTGAGCGGGTTGGCGCCGAGCTTGGTGGCCAGGCGAGCCGTCTCGGCCAGCCCGCGGGTGATCACCGAGGCCGTCGTGTTGTCGCCGAACCCCAGCCCGACGGCCATGCCGACGGCGAGGCCGACGACGTTCTTGTAGGCACCACCGAGCTCGCAGCCCAGCACGTCAGCGCTGGTGTAGGGGCGGAACGCGGGCGAGTGGCACCGGTCCTGCAGCATCTTGGCGACGTCCTCGACGGCGCAGGCGACCACGGACGCGGCCGGCTCCCGGCGCGCGATCTCCTTGGCCAGGTTGGGGCCGCTGATGACCGCGATCCGGTCCGCGCCCGCACCGGTCACGTCGGCGATGACCTCGCTCATCCGCTTGAGGGTGCCGAGCTCGACCCCCTTCATCAGCGAGACGAGCACCGCGTCGTCGGCGAGGTGCGGCGCCCACTCGGTGAGGTTCCCGCGCAACGTCTGCGACGGCGTCGCGAGTACGACGATGTCGGCGCCGTGCGCGGCCTTCTCCACGTCATGGGTGGCCGAGACTGCGGCCGGGAGCTCGATCCCGGGCAGGTACTCGGTGTTCTCGCGCCCGTCGTTGATCGCCGCCGCGACCTCCTCACGGCGGGCCCACATCGTGACGTCGTTGCCGCCGTCGGCGAGCACGATCGAGAACGCCGTTCCCCACGAGCCGGCTCCGAAGACCGCAACCTTGCTCACGCTGAGTCCTTCCTCATCTTGCGGGGGTTGCCGATCTCGGCGACACCGGCCTTGCGCGGGTCGAACCGCTCCAGCGGGGCGGCCTCGCCGCGCAGCTCGGCCACGAGGTCGGTGAGGGTGGCCATGATCCGGGCCGTGGCCTGGTTGACCACCGCGGTGTTCAACGGCTGGTCGTAGAGGTCAGAGAGGTCGACCGGGTCGCCGACCTTCATCCTGATGCTCTTGCGCGGGAACAGGTCGGGCCTGCGGGCGTACGGCGCGAGCACGTCCTGCGCCCCCCACTGACCAACCGGGATGACGGGGCACTGGGTCTCCAGCGCGATCCGAGCCGCGCCGGACTTGCCGACCATGGGCCACAGGTTCGGGTCGCGGGTGATGGTGCCCTCCGGGTAGACGACCACCAGCTCGCCCGCACGGATCGCCGCGACCGCAGCGCCGAACGCGCCCGCGGCGTTCGCGCTGAGTCGCTCGACGGGGATCTGCCCAGCCGAGCTGAAGAAGACGCGGAGGAACCTGTTCTTGAACAGGTTGGCCTTGGCCAGGTAGCGCGGCAGCCGCCCGTGGTCGTAGATCGCATGCGCGGCCATCAGGGGGTCGACCTCGGAGATGTGGTTGAAGACCACGATGCAACCACCCTCGGCCGGGATCTTCTCCCCGTCGATCCACTGCGGCTTCGTCGTCGCGAGCAGCAGAGGCTTCACGATCGCCACCCCGAGCGACCATGCCCAGCCGCGCTTCTGCCGGAGCCGGCGCACCGTCACCAGCTGCCTCCTCGTCCGCCCGTCGGATGTCGAGTGCAGGCTACTCGTCCCGTTGGCCGAGCCCGGGCTGAGAGGATCGTGCGCCATGCAGGACAGGTACGTCGCGCTCGTCCCCGTGAAGCCGCCCGCGCTCGGCAAGTCGCGGTTGGTCGGGCTGGCCGACGACGAGCGCCGGGCGCTCGCGGCTGCCTTCGCACTGGACACGGTGGCCGCCTGCCTCGCTGCGACGTCCATCGCCGAGGTGCTCGTCGCGACCGACGACGCGGCGTTCTCGGTGGAGCTGGCAGGCGTCGGGGCGCAGGCCGTCCCCGACGGCGTCGCCATGGACCTCAACGGAACCCTGCGCCAGCTGGCCGCCGAGGCAAGGCGCCGGTGGCCGGCCCTGGTGCCGGTTGTGGTGACCGCCGACCTGCCGTCCCTGCGCGCCACCGACCTCGACGACGCCCTCGACACGCTCGCGCCCGGCGAGGCGGCGTACGTCGCAGACACCGACGGGCTCGGGACCACGCTCTACACGGCGCGCTACGAGGACTTCGACCCACGGTTCGGTCCAGGCTCTGCGCTCGCTCACGACGCCACCGGGGCTCGGCCGATCACCGCCGCGCTGCCGCGGCTTCGCCGCGACGTCGACGACCTGAGCGACCTCGACGAAGCCATGGCACTGGGTGTCGGCCCTCGGACAGCGGAACGGGCCGCCTCCCATCAGGGAGACGGCCCGTCACCGGGCTGAGCTCAGCGCTTCTTCGCGGCCTTCCTTGCCGGAGCCTTCTTGGCCGGAGCCTTCTTCGCGGGCGACTTCTTGGCTGCCTTCTTGGCCGGAGCCTTCTTCGCGGGCGACTTCTTGGCCGGCGACTTCTTGGCGGCCTTCCTTGCCGGAGCCTTCTTGGCCGGAGCCTTCTTGGCCGGAGCCTTCTTCGCGGGCGACTTCTTGGCCGGCGACTTCTTCGCGGCCTTCTTGGCGGTCTTCTTGGCCGGAGCCTTCTTCGCGGGCGACTTCTTGGCTGCCTTCTTTGCCGTCTTCTTGGCGGCCTTCTTGGCGGTCTTCTTGGTCGTCGTCTTCTTGGTCGGGCTGGCCGCGGCGGCGGCGGCACGGGCAACTGGCACCGCAGCCTCGATCGTGAGCTTCGGCAGCTTCTTGGCGCCCGAGACGATGTTCTTCAGGTCCTGGCCGGCCGTGAACTTCGGCACGTGGGTCCGCTTGGCCCGGATCCGTTCGCCGGTCTGCGGGTTGCGAACCATGCGTGCGTTACGCACCCGCTTCTCGAAGGAGCCGAAGCCCGTGATGGCCACCTTCTCGCCCTTGGCGACCTCGCGAGTGATGGTGTCGAGAACAGATTCGAGCGCGTGCCGGGCAGCTCTCTTGTTGCCGTCGTATCGCGCTGCAAGCGCTTCGACGAGTTGATTCTTGTTCACGGGCTTCCCTTTCGGATGTCTTTCGTGACCCGGGACCGGTGCCCGGCTCATGAAAGGCAACCTAGGTTGGCGTGGCGATAGTCACAATCACCACGCCGCACGATTCGTCATATTTTTCGGGCGTTCTCACGTGCCCGGATTGCACCTTCTTGGCCCACAGCAGCCGATCGGGCTGGTCGGCTGTGCCGCGTTTTCCCAAGCGGGCTTGGGAAAACGCCAGTTCGTCGCCGCAGCAACAGGCTTGGACGCGTACCGTCGAAGGGTGCGTGACGACACCAGAAGAGTCGTGGACGACTGGTGGCGTGCGGTGTTCGACGTCGGCGACGGGCTGTGGTCGTCAGTGAGCATTCGTCGACCACACGGCTACCTCGACGACTACGAAGGTTGGTACGTCGCATGGCGCGGAACGGGCGTCCATGTCTCTGCCCCGCTGACATCCGCGGCCGCTGATGTGGCGCTGATCGAGAGCGAACCGACGGCCGATCTCCAGACTGCCCAGTTCTGGCGGACCTTCGCCAACCAGCGCAGGCTCGAGCTGATCGGGCCGAGCACGCACGCCTACCTCGACGTCGATCATGCACCCGATGGCGACGTAGTCGAGCTGAGCCGGTCCGATCTCGACGCGCTCCAGGCCGAGGTGCTACCCGAGGAGTGGGACGAGGGCGGCATGTCCCAGGAACCGAACCCGCCCCTGGCGTTCGGGATCGTCGAGGACGGCCGTCCTGTTGCCGCCGCTGTGCTGAACCTGTGGGCCGGTACGCCGCGCGACATCGGCGTCGTCGTCGCGGCGCCGTTCCGCGGCCAAGGCCTGGCCGCACGGGTCGGCCGGCACGCGGCGTCGTACGCGGTCCGCGCGCACGGCATCGCCCGCTGGCGGGCGGTGCCCACGAACGTCGCGTCCGTACGCACCGCAGAGCGGTTGGGCTTCGAGCCCTACGCGACCCAGCTCGCAGTCAGACGGGGCTCAGCGTGACGAGAGCGTGCTGGGCTTGAAGGTGGACGACCGGGTCTTCTCGAAGGCCGCGATGTCGGCCTCGTTGCTTAGCGTGATGCCGATGTCGTCGAGGCCCTCGAGCAGCCGCCATCGCGTGTAGTCGTCGATGTCGAAAGAGTCTTCGATCGCGTCCGGCCCTGCGCCGGCCCGGACGGTGCGGGACTCGAGGTCGACAGTGACCGTGGCGCCGGGGTTCTCCTCCAGGTGGTCCCAGAGGCGCTGCACGACCTTCTCGTCGACCTTCGCCGCGAGCAGCCCGGCCTTGCCGGAGTTGCCGCTGAAGATGTCACCGAACCGCGGTGAGATCACGACCCGGAAGCCGTGGTCCATCAGTGCCCACACGGCGTGCTCGCGCGACGAGCCGGTGCCGAAGTCGGGGCCGGCGACCAGCACGGTGCCCGCGGCGTACTCCGGGCGGTTGAGCACGAAGTCGGGGTCGGAGCGCCAGGCCGAGAACAAGCCGTCCTCGAAGCCGGTCCGGCTGACCCGCTTGAGGTAGACCGCCGGGATGATCTGGTCGGTGTCGACGTTGCTGCGACGCAGCGGGACGCCGACTCCAGTGTGCGACGTGAACGCGTCCATCAGATCTCCTCGAGATCGGCAGGCGACGACAGGGTCCCGCGCACCGCGGTGGCGGCGGCAACGGGCACCGAGACGAGGTGGGTGCGTCCGCCCTTGCCCTGGCGGCCCTCGAAGTTGCGGTTGGACGTCGACGCGCTGCGCTCGCCGGGCTGGAGGGTGTCGGGGTTCATGCCCAGGCACATCGAGCAACCCGCGCCGCGCCACTCGGCGCCGGCCTCCTTGAAGACGATGTCGAGGCCCTCGTCCTCGGCCTGCAGTCGCACCCGGACCGATCCGGGGACGACCAGCAGACGGGTGTTCTTGTCGACGTGGCGCCCCTTGATGATCCCGGCCGCCAGCCTCAGGTCCTCGATCCGGCCGTTGGTGCACGAACCGACGAAGACGGTGTCGACCTTGATGTCCCGCATCGGGACGCCGGGCTCGAGGGCCATGTACTGCAGTGCCTTCTCGGCGGCGATCCTGTCCTGGGCCTCTTCGAAGTCGTCCGGGCTCGGTACGGCGCCACCGAGCGGCACGCCCTGGCCGGGGTTGGTGCCCCAGGTGACGAACGGCGTCATCTCGGACGCGTCGAGGACGATCTCGGCGTCGTACTCCGCGTCGTCGTCGGTGACGAGGGTCTTCCAGTGCGCGACCGCCGCGTCCCACTCGGCGCCCTTCGGGGCCTCCGAGCGTCCCTCGATGTAGTCGAAGGTCTTCTGGTCCGGCGCGATGAGCCCTGCCTTGGCGCCCCACTCGATGCTCATGTTGCAGACCGTCATCCGGCCTTCCATCGACAGCTCGTCGATGGCCTGGCCGCGGTACTCGACGATGTAGCCCTGGCCGCCGCCGGTGCCCGTGTGCGTGATCAGCGTGAGCACGAGGTCCTTGGCGGTGACCCCGTCGGGCAGGCTGCCGTTGACGGTCACGGCCATCGTCTTGGGCCTGGCCTGCATCAGGGTCTGGGTGGCGAGGACGTGCTCGACCTCCGACGTACCGATGCCGAACGCGATCGCGCCGAACGCGCCGTGAGTGCTGGTGTGGCTGTCGCCGCAGACGATCGTCATCCCGGGCTGGGTGAGGCCGAGCTGCGGGCCGACCACGTGCACGATGCCCTGGTCGAGGTCGCCGAGCGGGTGCAGGCGGACGCCGAACTCCTCGGCGTTCCTGCGGAGCGTCTCGACCTGGGTGCGCGAGACCGGGTCTGCGATCGGCTTGTCCCAGTCGAGAGTGGGGACGTTGTGGTCCTCGGTCGCCAGGGTGAGGTCGGGTCGGCGTACGGTCCGGCCGGCGAGGCGGAGCCCCTCGAACGCCTGCGGACTCGTGACCTCGTGGATGAGGTGGAGGTCGATGTAGAGCAGGTCGGGTTCACCCGGCACCGACCGCACCACGTGCTCGTCCCAGACCTTCTCCGCCAACGTCCTGGCGCGAGTCCTGCCCATGACCACTCCCTCGTGACCCGATTTCCGAACTCGTAGGATCATAGACTTGCGTCCCATGATCTGAGACGGCAGTATTGCCATATGGACAACGGATCCGGCGTCGGCGTCCTCGACAAGGCCGCTCTCGTGCTCACCGCCCTCGAGGCCGGGCCCGCCACCCTGGCCGGGCTGGTCGCCGGCACCGGCCTCGCCCGGCCGACCGCGCACCGCCTCGCGGTGGCTCTGGAGCACCACCGCCTGGTGGCCCGCGACATGCAGGGGCGCTTCGTCCTCGGGCCGCGGCTGGCCGAGCTGTCGGCGGCCGCCGGTGAGGACCGGCTGCTGGCGACCGCCGGCCCGGTGCTGGCCCGGCTCCGCGACATCACCGGGGAGTCCGCGCAGCTGTGGCGCCGCCAGGGCGACATCCGCGTCTGCGTGGCAGCCGCCGAGCGGCCCTCCGGGCTCCGCGACACGATCCCGGTCGGCTCCCAGCTCACCATGCGCGCCGGCTCTGCCGCCCAGGTGCTGCTCGCCTGGGAGGACCCGGAGCGGATGCACCGCGGCCTCCAGAACGCCGCCTTCTCCGCCGCCGCGCTGTCCGGCATCCGCCGCCGCGGCTGGGCGCAGTCGGTCGGCGAGCGCGAGCAAGGTGTCGCCTCGGTCTCCGCGCCGGTCCGCTCCCCCAGCGGCAAGATCATCGCCGCGGTCTCGGTCTCCGGCCCGCTCGAGCGGCTCTCCCGCCAGCCCGGCCGGATGCACGCCCCCGCCGTACTCGCGGCGGCCGAGCGGCTCTCCGAGTCGCTGCGCCGCGCGGCGGCCGCTGACACCGCCTGACCCACCCCGATTCGTCTGCGGTCTGACCGGTCATCTGCCGCTCACCCGTGCAGACGAATCGGGGTCAGCTCAAAACAGAGCATCCTGCTCGAGCTCGAGCAGCGTCTGCTTCCGTTCAATACCGCCGGCGTAACCGGTGAGGGTGCCGTCGGCGCCGATGACGCGGTGGCACGGGATCACGATCGGGATCGGGTTGCGGCCGTTGGCCAGCCCGACCGCGCGTGACGCGGCGTTGGTCTTGCCGAGGCGGTGCGCGATCTGGCCGTACGACGCGGTCTCACCAAAGCCGATCGTCTCGCAGCTCCTTCCAGACGCGCTGCTGGAAGTCGCTGCCGATCGGCGCGAGCGGGAGGTCGAACTCCTTGAGGTCGTGGTCGAAGTAGGCCCGCAGCTGGCGGGCGGTCTCGGCCAGGACCTGCTGGTCGTCGTCGCGGTCGCCTCGGGGGCGGCCGTCGTGACTCAGTCCGATAGGGGGGAACGGCGAGAACTCGATCGCGGTCAGGGCGCCGTCGTTCTCCACGAGCCGCAGCTCGCCGACGGGTGAGTCGATCACGGTCCAGGACATGTCAGTCCTCCTTCTCGGGGTGTGCGGGGATCGGGGGCATGAGGGTGTTCCACAGGTGCATCAGGGCGTAGGAGCGCCACGGTCGCCAGCGGTCGCTGTCGGCGACCACCGCGGCGGGGTCGTGGCCGAGCCCCGCAACCGCGTTGCGGACCCCGAGATCGGTGGGCAGGAAGACATCGGGGTGCCCGAGCGCTCGCATCGCCACGTAGTCCGCGGTCCAGGGCCCGATGCCGGGCAGCTCGAGCAGCGACCGACGTACGTCGTCGCGGGCGGCGCCGCGGTCGAGCGCGACGTCGCCGCCTGCGAGCGCCGCGGCCAGCCCGGTCAGGGCGCGACCGCGCGAGCGCGGCATCGGCAGCCTCTCGGGGTCGACCTCGGCCAGCGTGGCCGCCGTGGGGAAGAGGTGGGTCAGTCCGGGCACGTCGGTCTCGACCGGGGTGCCGTGCTCCGCGACCAGCCGACCGGTGACCGTCCGCGCACCCACGACGCTGACCTGCTGGCCCACGACCGTGCGCAGCGCGGTCTCGTCGCCGTCGACCTGGCCGGGCACCCGCAGACCGCGGGTCGCGCGGACCAGCGGCCCGACCACAGGGTCGCCGAGGAACTGGTCATCCACCGCCACCGGGTCGCAGTCGGCGTCGACCAGCCGGCGCGCGCGCTCGACCGCGGCCGAGGTGTCACGCAGGTCGCGCAGCCGGAACTCGGCGGCGACGAAGGCGGTCTGCCCGGTGGCCGGCGCGTCGTCGAGCTCGAGCCGGACCGTGCCGGGGCCGTGCGGCAGGTCGAGGGTGCGGGCGTACCAGCCCCGGCCCCCAGTGACACCGGCCGCCTCGACGCCCGGCACCACGTGGAAGGCGAGGAAGTCGAGCAGCGCCCGCCCGGCGAACGGCGTACGCACCGCCAGCCGCATCGTCACGGTGCCTTGCGTGGGCGTGCCCCGGCGCCGGCCGCGGAGCTCGGTGGGGGTGGCGGCGTAGACCTCACGGACCGTGTCGTTGAACTGGCGGATGCTGGAGAACCCGGCCGCGAAGGCGACGTCGGCGAAACCGAGGTCGGTCGTCTCGACGAGCACCCGGGCGGTCTGGGCACGCCGGGCGCGAGCCAGCGCGAGCGGGCCGGCGCCGAGCTCGGCGGTGAGCAGCCGGGTGAGGTGGCGGGGCGTGTAGCCGACCCTCCGGGCCAGACCCTCGACGCCCTCCCGGTCGACGACACCATCGGCGATCAGGCGCATGGCGCGGCCGGCCGCGCTGGCCGCGACGTCCCAGTCCGGGCTGCCGGGCGTCGCGTCGGGCAGGCACCTCTTGCAGGCGCGGTAGCCTCCTGCCTGCGCGGAGGCGGCGCTCGGGTGGAAGGTGACGTTGTGGAACGCCGGCGTGCGCGCCGGGCACGAGGGTCGGCAGTAGATGCCGGTGGTCCGCACCGCGGTGTAGAAGACGCCGTCGAACCGGCGGTCACGCGACTTCACGGCGCGGTAGCACGACTCCGCGTCCAGGTGCCGTGGGTCCAGCCGCTCGTTCTTCATGGCTCCATCATGACCGACAGCGCCGACAGTCTCTGGCGGGAATCGGACACCGCCACCTGGTTCCGTCCCAGCGCGGTCATCGCAGGTCAGGACGGCGGTCGCGCGCCGGTGTGAGGCTCTGCCTTGCATCATCTGCCACGATTCGGATCGTGACCGAGGATCGGCTCGAGCCGGCGCACCGCCGCAGGGTGCTGCTCGTCATCGTGGTCACCCAGCTGGTGCTCGCCCTGGTCACCGGAGTGGTGATCACCGTCGCCTATCAGAAGCTCGACAAGAACTTCACCGAGGGTCGCGACCCCAAGCACAAGGTGAAGAAGAAGCACCTGATCGGCGGCGACCCGCTCAACATCCTGGTGATGGGCTCGGACACGCGCTCCGGCGCGGGCAACGACATCGACGGCGAGACCGACTCGGGCGAGCGCTCGGACACGACGATCCTCGTGCATGTCTCCGCGGACCGAAAGACCGTGTACGGCGTGTCGCTGCCCCGCGACGCAATGGTCACCCGGCCGGACTGCACGGACGACGACGGCAAGGACGTCCCCGGCGGCGAGGAGCAGATGTTCAACAGCGCCTACTCCCTCGCGGGCCCGACCTGCACGGTCGAGATGGTCGAGTCGCTGACCGGCATCTACATCGACCACTACGTGACGCTCGACTTCAACGGGTTCAAGGAGATGGTCGAAGCCGTGCACGGCGTGACCGTCTGCATTCCCGAGGACATCGACGACAGCGAGCACGGCATCACGTTCGAGGCCGGGACCCAGGAGCTCGACGGGCAGCAGGCGCTCGACTACGTGCGCGAGCGCTCCTCCACGCCCAATGCCGACATCGGCCGGATGAAGCGGCAGCAGGCCTTCGTCGCCTCGATGATCAACAAGGTCGTGAGCGCCGGCACCCTGACGCGACCGAGCCGGGTCTACAACTTCCTCAAGGCCGCCACCGGCTCGATCGTCACCGACCCGGGACTCAGCTCGCTGAGCAAGCTCGTCAACCTGGCGCTCCAGTTCCGCAAGACCGACCTCGACAACATCTCGTTCATCACGGTGCCGTTCCAGGAGTACGAGCCCGACCCCAACCGGCTGGTCTGGTCACCGGAGGCCAAGGGCCTCTGGAAGGTGATCATCAGCGACTTGCCCCTGCCCGAGAAGTACAAGGAAGAGGCCATCTCCGCCGACGCCCCACCCGGCGGTACGCCGTCCGGCTCGGCGTCTGGTTCGGGCTCGCCGTCCGGCTCCGCCTCCGGTTCGCCCTCGCCCCCGAGCGACGGTGGCGATGAACAGCCCGCCGACGCCTACGGACTGTGCACGTGACCCCGAACCGGAGGAGCGGGCAGGGCTCGTGGGCGTACGCTGTAGTGGTTGGCAGGTGAGACCTCCATTGTGTGTTGGCCAAGCCAACGACGATCGCTCCGCCCAGACCCTGCGGTTTCGAGATTTGGTATCGCAGGGGGAACCATGCTCCACCAGGACCGTCTCTCCGATGTGCTCAGCGAGTTCGCCCGCACCCTGACCACAAACTTTCCGATCCAGGGGATCCTGGACCACCTGGTGCACCGGATCGTTGAGGTGCTGCCGATCGATGCGGCAGGGGTCACGCTCATCTCCCCGCCCGCTACGCCACGGTTCATCGCCGCCTCCGATGATTCCGCCCTGCGATACGAAAAGCTTCAGACCGAGCTCGGCGAGGGGCCATGCATTGCGGCGTATGCGACCGACGGGCCCATCGCCATCCCGAATCTGGCCGAGGACGACCGCTTTCCGATGTTCGCCGAGCGCGCGCTCGCGGAGGGCCTGGTCGCGGTCTTCACCTTTCCGCTTCGGGACGGGGACCGGGGTCTGGGCGCCCTGGACCTGTATCGGGACACGGCTGGGTCGCTCAGCGACCCGGAGATGGCTGCTGCACAGACCCTCGCGGACGTGGCGACGGCCTACCTGCTCAACGCCCAGGTACGGGTCGACCTGGAGGCGGTGTCCGCCACCGAACGCGAGGCACTGGAGAAGCTCCGCATCATCGACCGCACCAAGACCGAGTTCCTGGCCACGGTGATCCATGAGCTGCGGACTCCAATGACCAGCATCCGCGGCTACGCCGAGCTGCTCCGAGACGCGACGAGCGGACACCTCAGCGTCAAGCAGCACCAGATGGTCGACGCCATCGAGCGCAACAGCGAACGGCTTCACGCTCTGGCCGACGACCTGTTGACCCTCGCCAGCCTCGAAAGGGGAGCGGTTCTCGAAGAGCACACCGCGGTCGACCTCGTCGAGGTGGTCCTCGCCGCTCAGACCGCGTTGCATGCCCCCATCGAGGGGCGGCGGCTCGAGGTGACGTTCGAGATGCCGCCCGCCCCCGTCGTGATCGACGGTGATGCCCGGCACCTTGAGCGTCTGGTGTCCAACCTGCTGACGAATGCTGTGAAGTTCACCGAGGACGGAGGATGGGTCCGCTGCACGCTTCACAGCGAAGGGGGGATGGCGCGCCTCGCGGTCAGCGACAATGGCATCGGCATCCCCGAGGACGAGCAGGCCCAGCTGTTCACCCGGTTCTTCCGCTCATCCGCAGCCCAGCGGCAGGAGATAGCGGGCTCAGGGCTCGGTCTGAGCATCATCGCGTCCATCGCGGACAATCACGGTGGAAAAGTGTCGGTGGTCTCCGCGCAAGACCATGGGACGACCTTCGTCGTCGACCTGCCGCTGCAGCTACGAACGGTCGCATAGCACGCTCTCGTCGCACCCCCGACCGGATACGAACCGGCGCTTCGTCGTGGGCTTCGATCAGGACGCAGGCTGAGCGCCGGGCGCGAGTCTTCGGCCGGTCGGAACAACGCTGCCGTGTGCCCGGAGGGCGAAGTTCACCGTGGCCTGGGCAGGCTCGGTGATCAGCTCCTCGAGGGCTTCTGGCGACAGCGGCCGGGCGAACAGATAGCCCTGTCCGCTGTCGCACCCCTCCCCCTGCAGGTACCGCAGCTGGCTCAGCTCCTCGATGCCTTCCGCGTGGGTCTCGATGCCGAAGGTCTTGCCCAGCTGCACGAAGGTGTGGATGAGTGCACCCGCCTCCGGGCTGGTGTCGATGCCGTTGATGAAGGACCTGTCGATCTTCAGCGCGTCGACCGGGAACTGCTGCAGGTACGCCAGGCTGCAGTAGCCGGTGCCGAAGTCGTCGATCGCTACTCGCAGCCCGAGCGCCTTCAGGTCGCGCAGCTGCTGGGCGCTTCGGGTCGCGTCGCGCATCAGCATGGTTTCGGTGATCTCGAGGGTGAGCAGGGCCGGCTCCAGTTCACTGCCGACGAGCGCCTGTCGCACGTCCTCGAACAAGTCGCTATGGCTGTCGAGCTGCCGACCGCTCACGTTCACAGCCATCGACAGGGCGTGGCCCTGCCCTTGCCAGGCGGCAGCCTGGCGGCAGGCCTTCGCCAGCACCCAACGGCCGATCGGCACGATGAGGCCGGTCTCCTCCGCGACCGGGATGAAAGCATCCGGCTTGAGCAGGCCCCTGGTCGGATGGTTCCAGCGCAGGAGCGCCTCGACCCCGGTGATCATCTCGGTGCGCAGGTCGACGGTGGGCTGGTAGGCCAGGAAGAGCTGATCGGTGCCGACCGCGCGGCGCAGGTCCATCTCGAGCTCCAGCCTGGCCTGCACGACCATCTGCATTTCCGAGGCGAACACGACGTAACAGTCCTTGCCGGCTGCTTTCGCCTCGTAGAGGGCCACATCCGCGTCCCGCAGCAGATCTGCCGCGGCCACGCGCAACCCAACGGCGATGCCGATGCTCGCGTGCGTGCGCAGCACGATCTCCACCTGCCCATCGAGGGCGAACGGTTCGGTCAGCACCGCCTGGATGCGCTCGGCGATCACCTCCGGGCCCAAAGCAAGGGCGGCCCCTTCGGCCACCACGACGAACTCGTCACCACCGAGTCGCCCGACCGTGTCGATCTCGCGCAATGCGCTCCTGAGCCTCGCGCTGACCGCTTCCAGGAGCTGGTCGCCGGCTGCGTGGCCGTAGGTGTCGTTCACGCTCTTGAAGCTGTCGAGGTCCAGGAACAGCACAGCCAAGGGGGTGTTCCCGCGGCGGGCCCGAGCCAGCGCCTGCTCCACGCGGTCCAGGACGAGCGCCCGGTTGGGCAGGCCGGTGAGATCGTCGTGCAGCGCCTGAAACCGCAGCTCTTCGGTCTTCTGCCCGACCATCCGCAGCGCCCTGGCCAGTCCGGTGGCCAGGAGCACCAGCAGCGCGGCAAGCAGAAGGATGACCTTGGTGATCGTCCCGACGCGGTCGTCCAGGATGGCGATGCGGCCGGCGATCAGGCTGTCGAAGCGCTCGGCGATGACGGCGCCTAGCCTGCTCATCGCCGACAGCAAGGGCGAGACGTCGAGGCTCGGGCGCCCCGCGTCGAGCGCGCTCGCCAGCACCTCCGAGGTCTGGGCCACGCTGCGAGCAAGAGCTGCGCTCAGTGGCTCGGTCGCCGACTTGACCCGGGGGTCCTCGGTGTTGTCGATGGCCGTCGCTAGGTCGATGGCGATCGCCTCGGCCGTGCTTCCTATGGCGGAGCGAGCGATGACCAGCGCCTCGCGGTTCTCGGCGGCCACGAGACTGCCGGCGGCGAGCTGGACCGCCCGTCCCACCTGATCCAGCAACATCGGCGCCCGGACGACGATGACGTCCATCAGGTAGTAGGAGTCCAGGTCCGGGTCGAGGATCAGGTTCGACGTGTTGGCGACATGTCTCACCAAGTCGATCAAGCCTTTCGTGAGCTGGTCGTACTCGTCGAAGCTCGGTGCGCCGCCCGCCCTTCGGACCTCGCCGAGCAGCTCCTTCCAGGCGGCCCATGGCTGCGTGGCTTTGAGCGCCTTGCCGTGCTGCTTGTCGGCCGCGTCGACCGCGGCGACCGCGGCGTCCATGTCCCCGCCAGAGCCCACCCGCGCCTCGACGATCTGGAAGAGCAGCGCTGTGACAGGGCGGATGTACTGGATGCCCCTGCGCTCCTGCTCATGAAACTCGATCTGGGTCCGAGCTTGCTGCGTGACGTATTCCCAGCTCACGAAGCTGAGCGGCACCAGCAGGACGAAGCCGAAGATCACCAGCTTCCGCGCATAGCGCAGGCGCCCGTTCACCTTCGTAGACGGCACCAGGACCGCTTCATCGTCGTTAGCCCAACTGTGACCGGCTTCCGACGTCCGGCCGGCTGCCTCCATCGATTTTATCGGTCAATGAGCCATGGAGATGAGTAAAGATCAGAACCCGTGGACGGTCACCTGGGGACGGTTGCCCGGACGGCGGCGCACGAGGACCAGAGCGCTACGGACGATGGAAGCAGCCCCGGGCCGACATCCGGACACGACGTAGGGTCCCGATTCAGCGGTTGCGCTGGTCAAGGCCGGTTCTTCGCTTGTACCCCCGACCGGATTCGAACCGGCGCTACCGCCTTGAGAGCGCGGGCGCGGGGCGCGCGAGGGCACCGGACACCGGCCAGGATTTTGAACCTGCGACCTCTGAATGACGTGAGGGCCATCGCGAGGACTATCCTCTCGGGCCGGAAGCTACCGATCGGATCGCGCAGCTGGACGGCCGGCGGTTCAGCCGAGCGTCGCGTCCGCGGTCTGGTCGACCGGGATGCCGAGCTCGTCGTTCAGCAGATGGATGACCCGCCGTTCGATCTCGTCGCGGATCGGTCGCACGGCAGCCACGTCCTGGCCGGCCGGGTCGTCGAGCACCCAGTCCTCGTAGCGCTTGCCGGGGAAGATCGGACACGCGTCACCGCACCCCATTCCGCTTGCCCGTTGCGCGGGACCGTCCCATACTGACGCCCTTACAGAACGCGGGGGGACGTTGCAGGTAGATCCGGTCGTCAGTTCGCACCCAGCGCCCAGCGGCGACCCGTCGCCTGGGGCGTCGATCGAGGGCGCGACCAGCGATGCCGAGCTGCTGGCGCGCTGCCGCGACCGGGATCCGGACGCATGGGACGTCCTGGTCCGCCGCTACGAGTCGCTGATCTACTCGGCCGCACGCGACGGCGGGCTCAGTGTCAACGACGCGGCCGATGTCACCCAGACGACGTTCGTCGGCCTGCTCGACTCCCTCGAGTCATTGCGCGACGACGACCGACTCGCCCGTTGGTTGATGACCGTGGCCCGGCGTCAGATCTGGCGCACCAGGCGTCGACTCGAGCGGGACGCGCCCGTATCCGGAGGGGCGGCGCCGGTCGCACCCGACCACCGACTCATCGACCGGGCCCACACCGCCGACTCGTTGTCCGAGTGGGAGCGGATGTCGGTGCTGGTCGACGCCATCGCGCGGCTCAAGTCACCCTGTCGCGAGCTGCTGTATCTGCTCTACCTCGACAACGACGAGCCGACGTACTCCGTGGTCGCGGCTCGGCTGGGCCGGTCCATCGGCAGCATCGGTCCGATGCGCGCTCGCTGCCTCGAGAACTTGCGCGCGATCCTTGGGGAGGACTGAGTGTCCGACTCCGCGGAGGCCCCCGGTCTCCGCACCCTCGTCGACTGGCTGGAGGGTCGGTTGGACGACGAACGTGCGGTCGAGGTGGAAGCCGTGGTGGCAGCAGGCGACGCGGAGCTCAGCCGCACCGTGACCTGGCTGCAGACGTTTCTGGCGGATACCAGCAGACACCGGCTCCAGTCCGCTCCGCCGCTCCTGCGGCAGCGGCTGAGCCAGCACTTCCGCCGTTGGAGTGCCGGTGGCGAACCGGCGGCGAGCGATCCCCCGCCGATGATCGGCCAGATGGTCTTCGACAGCCGGAGGGACCGGCGACGCACAGCCGTGCGCGGCAGCACCGGGCCCGGGACCGCCCACTTCGCCTACACCAGCCCGCTCGCCGACGTCGTGCTCGACGTGAGCCTCGAGACGGATGGCCTGGTCAGGGTGGAGGGGCAGGTCCTGAAGGCGGACGACGGCGCTGCGCCCGTCTTTGCCGCCGAGTTGACCACGCATGAGTTCACGCTGCGCTCGGTCGACGGAGACGAGCACGGGCGCTTCGGCTTCGACCCGTGCCCACCGGCTCCCGGTCGGCTGACCGTGAGCAACGGCGAGTTTTCCGTGGTGGTGGCCGTCGCCCTCGAAGAGGCACCGTGACCACGTCCGCCCAGCCGTCAGAGTCCGACCGCGCCGAGGTGGCCGCGCTGGCCGATGAGATCGAGGCGCTGCTGCACCGAGACCCAGCGCGCGCCGGGCAGCTGGTTCCCACCGCAGTCAACGCGGCCCGACACTCCGGCGCGCGCGACCTCGAGGCTCGGGTTTCCTACGCGCACGCACGGCTTCGGGCCGAGCGCGGCGAGCTCGACACCGCGCTGGAGCTGATCGCAGAAGCCCGCCGGCTGTGGCTGGCTGACGGACGGCCCCTGCAGGCGGCGCGGACCGACCTCGGGCGGATGCAGATCCTGGACGACCTCGGCCGGCACCGCGAAGCGTTGGTTGTCGGGGAACTACTACTCGCGACCTTGGCCGACGCCGCGGCCAGCGAGGACGATGCCACACTGGCGGCCACCGTCGAGGCCGCCGTCCTAGGGAACATGGGCGTTGCCCAGAGCTTCCTGGGACACCACGACGAGTCGCTTCGATGCTATGAGGAGTCCGAACGGCGCTACGCCGAGCTCGGCCTTGCTGTTCAGGTCGCCCAGCAGCGCGCCAACCGGGGCATCGAGCTCCTGGCTCTGGGTCGCGCCCGCGAGGCTCTGTCGGCGATGGCCGAGGCGGAGCGCGAGTTTCGCGCGGCCGGCGACCCTCTCTGGGCGGCCAAGTGTGCCACCCACCTGGCCGAGGCCCAGATGCACACGGGAGCCCTCGTCGACGCCCTACGCGCGCTCGACCGAGCCCGGTCGGAACTGGCTGCGCTGGGCGCCACGGCAGAGGAGGTGCGGGTCCACCTGCAGCTGGGGCGCCTCCAGCTCGAGGCCGGGTTGCTGCCCGAGGCCGCCGAGTCGGCCCGTCAAGCGCTGCGGCTGGCAGGGGCCGCCGGCCTCACCCACGACGCGGCGTTCGCCAGGCTCACCCTCGCCGCGGTCCATCTGCGCGCCCGTCGGCTCGTGGAGGCGGAAGAGCAGGCCCAGGCCGCGGCCCGGCTGTTCGATGAGATCGGAGATGAGCAGTACCACGCCCGGGCCGACCTCGTGTCGGCACAGGTCGCCGTGGCCAACGGAGACCCCCGCGCCCCCGCGCTACTGGCGGCCGCGGCCGCTGCGCTGGGCGCCGGCGGCTGGAACGCTCCCCGCGCCTGGGCGCTGCTGCTGCAGTCCGACCTGGCCGACGAGACGACTCGCGGCGCGCTGCTCGAACAGGCCGCCCACCTGGTCGCCGAGTTCGGTACACCATCCTTGGTGGACGGGGTGGCGGTCCGCCGGGCCGACGCGACCAGGCGCGCCGGGCGGCTTGACGACGCTGTGGGAGAGCTGCGCGGCACTGTCGCCCGTGTCGACCTGCACGGTCCCAGCCACGTCGACCCTCTGTTGCGGGTGGCGACCCGCACCGACGCAACTGCCGCCCACGACGCCCTGGTCGACGCTCTTGTGACCCGCGGACGGGACGAGGACGTCATTGAGGCGCTCATGGTAAGCGACTCGGCCAAGGCCCAGACCCTGCGCGACCTGCGCGCGGGCTCGCGGCGCAGCGTGCCCGTCGAGCCGGGCGACAACCTCCGCGATGACCTCAGTGCGACCTACAGCGCGCTGGAGCACACGCTCGATTCACACGACCGTGAGGCGCTATGGAGCCGCGCTCAGCAGCTGGAGGCTCGGATCGGCACCCAGCGGCTTGGCCGGGCGCTGCGCGACAGTCGCCGCCCCAGAGCCGCCGATGCTGGGGCGACAGTTCATGGTTCGCTCGCGCAGATGTCACCTACCTTGGCCTACCACGTCAGCGGCGCCGACGTCGTCTGCTTCGCCGTGGTCGGCGGGCAGGTCACCACGGCGCGGCTGGCCGGTGCGACGACTCGTATCGACGAGCTTTTGCGCGCCCTGGCCGGTCAGTGGTCTCGGTTCGACCTGGGAAGAGCATTCACACAGCGCCATGCGGCGGCACTCGAGAACAGCACGCGCCGGATCCTGGCCGACCTCTACGACGTCCTGCTGCGCCCCGTGCAGGAATGGCTCGACGACGTGGCGGCCGCGGGAATGGACGAGCTGACCGTCGTACCTCACAGAGCGCTTCAACTCGTCCCGTTCGTCGCGTTGCACGACGGGCAGGCCGCGGTCATCGAGCGGTGGACGGTCAGCCTGTCACCGACCGTGCGATCCGTTGCCGGAGCGACTCCGGACGTGCCGCGCGCCGGCGCTGGCCTTCTGGTCGTCACCGTTCCTGACGAGCGGGCGCCCATGGTGGCGGTGGAGGCCGACAGGATCCTGGCCGTCGTGCCCGATGCCCGGGTGCTTGCCGGCGACCAGGCCACGGCTGCCGCGCTCAAGGCAGCCTTGCCAGGGCCAGGTCACGTGCACCTCGCGTGTCACGGCCTGCACCGGCCCGACAACCCGATGTTCTCCGCAGTCCGCCTGGCCGACGGCTGGTTCAGCTGCACCGACTTCCTCGACCTCGACCTCGACGGCGCGCTGCTGACGCTGAGCGCCTGCGAGTCCGGGGAGAGCGGGATCCTCACCGCGGAACCCCTTGGCCTGGCCTGGGCCGGGCTCGCTGCGGGAGCGCGCGGCGTCGTGGTCAGCCAACGCGTGCTGGATGACGAGGGTGCGACCGAGCTGATGTCGACCTTCCATGCCGAACTGTCCGACGGCGCATCGCCGCCGGCCGCACTTCGTGCGGCTCAACGGGCCATGGCCGGCCGGAACCCACACCCGTACCACTGGGCCTCGCTGGCATACGTGGCGACGCCGTCGTCGGCACCGGAGATAGTCGAGGAGATGCGATGACCAACCCTGTTGCCCCCACGACGGCAGGCAGGGCGTGGGGGACCCGGGTCGCCGGACTCTCCACGGCCTGTCTGCTCGCGGCTGTCCTGGTCGTCGCGCCGACGGCGACCGCGTTCTCTGCCTCTTCCAGCTCCGAGCCGCCACAACTGGTGGTCAAGGTCAGAGGGGACTACGGCTGCTCTGTCGATCGGGTGGCCGCGACGTACCAGCTCAGCGTGGACGACCGGGTGCTGGCCTCGCGCTTGATCTACCGGGCGCACGCCCAGGATCCCAAGTACCAGAAGGACGCCGGTTCGCTGAAGCCGTTGGTCGATCGGATGAAACACGATTCCTGCGTACGCTACGCCGAGGTGGACCGCGCGGTGACGCTCAACGACGAGCAGTTCCACTCCTGGACGGTTGACGGTGCCGGCACGGCCACCGCCGCTGACTGGACGGCCCAGCCCGCCCGGTCCGTCCTGCGTCTCGGCGACGCACATCAGCGCGGCACCGGCGCCGACACCACGGTCGCCGTCCTAGACACCGGTGTGGACCCAAACCACGAGGTGTTCGAAGGGCGGGTGCTTGCGGGCTTCGACTACATCGACGACGACGGGGATGCGGCTGACTCCATCAACGAGACAGCGCCACTCGACACCGACGGCGACGGGCACCCGGACGAGGCTGTGGGGCATGGGACGTTCGTCGCCGGAATGGTGGCCATGGTCGCGCCGGACGCCAACATCCTGCCGCTTAGGGTGCTGGACAGCGACGGCAGCGGCACCGTGTTCTCGGTGGCGGAGGCAGTCTTCGACGCTGTCGCGGCTGACGTGCAAGTCATCAACCTGAGCTTTGGCACGGCTGAGAAGCTTGACTCGGCGGTAATGAAGCAGGCGCTCGAGGCCGCCAACCGAGCAGGCATCGTCATCGTTGCAGCGGCCGGCAACGGAGCGAGCAGAGCTCCGCAGTACCCCGCGTCGGTGCCGGAGGTTTGGTCGGTGGGCGCCACGGACGACTCGGGGGCCCGGCTCGCAGGGTTCTCGAACCGAGGAGGGTGGGTCGACGTCGCCACTCTGGGTTCCGGGCTGGTCGGACCCCTACCGGAGGGCCTCTACGGCCAGTGGTCCGGCACCTCGCTCTCCGCGCCCCTGGTGGCGGGGCAGGTGGCGCTTGTGCGAGCACTGGCTGGCGAGGAGACGGGTGGAAAGCAGCTGGCCGAGGCGATCACGAAGACGTGCCGAAAGCTGGCCCAGCTCAAGGACGGCACGGTCGATGTGCTGGCCAGTCTCGAGTACGTGATCCGGCGCTGAGACAAGGCGACGGGCAGTACCTCCTCCACGGCATGCTGGGTTCCACGGCTGCCTATGCGGACCCGCTCGGCCCCGAGGGCGTGGATCCGGGCGAGGTCATCACGCCTACGCTCGGCAGATGCGTCGAGAAGCTCGAAGCCGGGGCTGAGGCCGATCCCCCGCCGTTCAGCTGCTGCTTCGGACTGAGTTGGTGGGGCGCCGCGTCGGTCCCGCCGCCACTCACCACGGCGCCGCCTCGTTCACCCAGCGCTCCCGTGAGCGGCCCAGGGAGCAGGGTGAGTCCCACTACGCAGGTCGCCGAGCCGGTCACGGCAGCAAGCAGGGTGCCGACGCGGGTCCCGGCCCTCACGAGGCCGCTCCCCGCGGTGGGGCGCCCGTACACTCCGAGCCGTGCCCTCTGCCGGCCTCAACGCGACGTGGGTCGACCTGATCGACGTCGAGCCGGGCGATCGGGTCCTGCTCCTCGACGGTGGTCGCCAGCGAGCGCGCGGTGAGCTGACTGCACGCGGCGCCCTGGTATCGAGCCGCACGAGCGGGAACGGGCGGTACGACTGGATCTGTCTGGACGGCGTCCCGCTCGCCGAGCGGACGTTGTGCGATGCGACGGCCCGGCTGGCCGGAGACGCGGGACGACTGCTGATCGTGATCGACAACCTGCGGAGCCCGCTGCGCGCAGCGGACCTCGCGATGCGCCGGCCTTGGGGGGTCGCCACGGGTCGGGGCGCCGACGGGCTGGGTCGGTGGCTGCGATCGTTCGATCTCGAGGTCCTGCAGCACTTCGTGCTCCTGCGCTCGTCGGCGCACCCGCACACGGCCATGGACGTGTTGGCCGAGCACGCTGTCGAGGCGGTGACGCGAGCCAGCCTCAGCCATGTCCATGGCCCCCGCGGAGTGGTGCTCGGCCAGCTGCCCAGGCTCTCGCCGAGCACGATCGCAGGACTGGCTCCCGCGTGGGTGCTGGTCTCCGCCAAGCCGGGGCTCCGGCCCGAGCCGTCGCGGGTGATCGGCAAGATCGCAAACCGGGACAGTGAGGAGGTCAAGCTCATCCGAGGCGACCCGCCGGCCCTGCTCGAGAAGCGTTATCACGGTGCCCCTCCCGCGGCGGAGACGGCGGCCCTGCGCGAGCTCGAGTCGGTGGGATTCGGGCTGGCGCCAAGGCTGGTGGATCTGCCGGACGCGCAGGCCACGCTCACCACCTGGCTGAGCGGGCGTCCGCTGGTCGTCCAGCGCTTGGACGACGACGAGCTCGTGACGTGGACCGCACGGGCTGCTGAGCAGCTCGCGCGATTGCAGCGACTGACCGCACGTCCCGACGGGACGGTGCTGGTGCACGGCGACCTGTGGCTGGGCAACCTGCTGGTCGATGGCGACGAGGTGACAGGCGTCGTTGACTGGACCACAGCGCACCGGGGAGCCCCCGAGACCGACAGGCTCTTCTTGCTCGAGAGCCTGCTCGCGATCGTCGCGCGGGAGCACCGACTCACCCCTGCGCTGCGGTCACGCCTTGCCGCCGCCGCGGACCCGGACGCGTAACGCCGGACCCCGCTCATGTCAGCGCCTCCACGCCGGTGACCGCCTGCTGCTGGTGGTCCGGCCGGTCCCGGGCGCTCGACCGAGGTGGTAGGCCAGGCGCCAGGCCTCGACGTGGCACCCCATCGTGAGGCGAGGGGGGACGGGCTCCGGAGTGACCAGAACCAGCTCGCACCGGTCGGCCAGGTAGGCCTGGTGCAGGGCGAGAAGGCGGTTCCCGGCCCTTGCGCTCCATCTGGCGACCCACGAACACCAGCTGCGGCAGCCCAGCCCGGCCCGTGCCGGGGGCGGCGCCGGGGCCGAGGGCCGGCGCCATCACACCGAACGGCAGGACCCGGAGGCGGTCGTCGGTGACCCCGTCGTCGCTGCGTGGGCGACGCCGGCTCCGGCCAGCTCCTCGGTCATCCGTCCGGGTGGGGCCAGGCAGCTGACCCGCCAGCCCGCCTCCGTGGCGGCGACCAGCGCCCGGACCAGGACGCGCTCGGCCCCGGACACCTGACCCGTGCCGCTGAGAGCGACCATCCGAGGGTTCATGCCGGCCCGTCGTCCGCCGTCTTGTCCGCCGTCTTGTCCGCCGTGGACCGCCGCGTCCAGCCCGGACCGAGGCCCGCCGCTGCGGTGAGTCCCATCGCCGCGGCGGCGGCGCCATACGACACTGCGCCGCACGCGGCCGCCACCGGCCAGGGCAGAACGTCGTCGGCCAGTCTCCCGGCCACCAGACCCGCGAGGACGGCCAGCGGTACGGCGCCCAGCTGTGACAACCGCCAGGAACCTCGACCGGGTAGCCCGACGAACAACCCGCCCAGCAGCACGAGCACGACGACGTTGGTGACCAGCGTGACCACGCTGGCGCCCACATAGCCGGCCCTGGGAATCACCACGAGGTTGAGGCCGACGTTGAGCGCCAGCCCGACCAGCATCACCCAGGCGTAGTGCCGGTGGCGTCCGGCCGCTATCAGGCAGACCAGCACAAGGGCGACGAAGAAGCCGACCAGCTCGGCGACGGCCAAGATCTGGGTGGCCTGGGCACTCTGGGCGTAGTGGCGGCCGTAGAACAGCGCGCTCAGCGGCTCGGCGAACCCGACCAGCCCGGTGAGGGCCCAGCCGCCGAGGAGCCCCAGCAGCATGGCGCCGCGCCGCAGATGATGACCGAAGCCCACCGTGTCGTGCGGCCAGCTGCGCACGAGCAGGGTCAGCAACGGGACGGTCACCGCTGTGGACGCAAAGTGCATCACGTCGATGAACTTGTAGGAGACCCCGTAGAGGCCCACCGCCTCGTACCCGGAGAGCTGAGCGAGCAGGAGGGCGTCGACCCGGTAGTACACGACGGCCAGCCCCAGCCCCGCCGACAGTGGCAGCGCCTCGTGCAGCAGCTCCCGCCAGAGCGCCAGGTCGACGTGCAGCCGTAGTCGGACCGCGCGATGCGCTGCGCGCGCCTTCCACAGCAGGACGACGACCTCGCCCATCACGGCCGGGACGGTGAACAGGAGCAGGGAGCCGCCCGCCACGGCGATCGCGGCGACCAGCGCCACCTGGGCCAGCGTCCCCACGGACTCCGCCATACCGACCGTGCCCAACCGGAGCCGGGCCTGGAAGACCACGTCGAGGGCCCGCGACGGCGTCGCGAGGACAACGACGATCCCCGCCACACTCGTCGCTGCCACGACGTCAGAGGGGCTGCCGAGCGCGACGACGACCAGGAGTGCCAGGACGTAGCCGACACCGCCGAGCGTCGTCCGGAGCACCACGTAGGTGCCTGCGAACGCGCCCGGATCGCGACCCGTGTCGTCGAGCATCCCGCGGACGGCCACCCGGCCGGTGCCCAGGTCGGTGACCACCGACATCAGGCCGAGCACGGTGAAGATCAGCGTGAACCGGCCGAACTCGTCGACCGAGAGCGAGCGGACGATGAGCACGGTGCCGCCCCACCCGAGACCGGCGCGCACCAGCCGGCTGGCCAGCAGCGCCCCGACGTTGCTGACCAGTCCGCGCTCGGCGGGCGGGTCGACGACTGGAGCGGTCAGCACGCCACCCCCAGCTCGCGGTAGGTCGCCAGGGTCGCCTGCGCGGTGGCGTCCCAGCAGAGCCCTGACACTGCCCGCCGGCCGGCCCGGCGCAGGGCCGCCCGGTGGGCTCCGTCACGTACGACCGAGCGCAACGCGCTACGCAAACCTGGAAGGTCGTCCACCCCGACCAACACAGCACCCGGCTCGCCCAGGGCGGACGCGACGACCTCCGGGAGCCCGCCGACACGAGTGGCCACGACGGCCGCTCCGCAGGCCATGGCCTCGACGGGTGGAAGGCCGAACCCCTCGTAGCACGAGACGTAGGCAACCGCTGCCGCGGCGCGGTAGAGCGCCGGGAGATCGGCGCCGGGGACGTAGCCCAGGTGCCGAGCCGTGGCCGGCACCCGGCAACCGCGCGCCACCGCGCCGGCCAGCACCAGCGGCAGTCCTTCGTCGCGGCAGGCTCGGGCCAGCATGTCCACCCGCTTGCGAGGCTCGATGGTCCCGACGGCCAGCACCGCGTCGGCGGGCAGCTGGTAGCGCCGCCGGACTTCTGCTAGCACCTCGTCGGACGGTGGCGCCAACCCCGGACGCGGGGCCAGCGGCGTCACGCTGCACTGACGGCCGAACCGGGCCAGGACTCGTTCGGCCGTGAACTCGCTGACCGCGACCAACGCGTCGGCCCGGCGCAGGGCGTGTCGGATCAGCGCGCGCTCGCCGCGGCTGCGCAGGCGGGCGTGCGCCCACGGCTCGTCGAAGACCGAGAGGTCGTGGATCGTGGTCACCCACGGTCCTCGTGGCCGACGCACCGGCAGGTCGACGTCCAGGCCGTGCACGAGTGAGCCAGACGCCGGCCGCAGGACCAACCCGGCGGCAGCCCGTCGTAGGCCGTCCGAGCGGTGGTGCGGGACGGGCCGCACCGTCGGCGGGAGCTCGCCGACGGCGTCGCCCTGCACATGGGCCACCAGCTCGGCCGTAGTCGCAGCGCTCATCGCGACCAGGAGCTCACGGATATAGGTCTGGACGCCGCTTCCCCCGGGCGTAGGGCCAGAGCGTTGATCTCGACGACGGCTCTAGACACAGCAGCACCCCCAGGAGCAGCCAGAAGTAGAAGTCGAGCGGAAAGATCTCCAGGTAGGTCGACACCAGGTCGGGTACGGGCCCTGATCGAGCCGCACCGACCGAGACCGCAAGCGCGGCCGCCCCGACCAGGAGGAGCAGCCAAAGTCCTAGTGGACCGAGCTCCAGGAGCGTCTTCACGTAGTAGCTGTCGGGCTGGTACGGCGCACCATTGCTGACCAGCACCTGGTGCGGTGCAGCGCCCAGCTCGACGGCCTTGGCCGCGGCCGCCCCGGTCGCGCCGGCCCCATGGCCCAGGGGCGAGTCCACGACCAGGCCTCCGATCTGGGACCAGCCGGTGGTCCGCTGGCCCAGACTGGTGCCGGACGCGAGCGGCCCCAGCACTGCGGCGGGGAGCGCGAGCGTGACCATCCGACCGGCACCAACGTGTGCGCCGGCCCGCGGTGCCGCCACCACCCCAGGAACCCCATCCCGACCACCAGTCCCAGCAGCGCCCCCCGAACCACCGAGGTCACCATGGCCACGACCAGCAGCGGGGTCGCGAGCAGGAACAACCGGTTGCGGAGCCGGGTCCGGTCCGCCAGGGCCACCGGCAGGCCCACCAGCACGACCACCATCACGTACAGGCCGAACGAGAACGGCTGGGTGAAGGTGGCGAAGGACCGCAACAACCCTCCGGAGAACCGGATGGCGTCGTTGTACTCGTAGCCGAGCGCGTGCAGCCGCTCCGGGCCGGCCGCCTGCTGGGCCACGCCGACCACGGCGACCACGACCCCGGTCGCCATCAGGACCGAGACCAGTCGATCGCGCTCCGCCCGGTCGAACGGGCAGCGCCACAACACCAGCGGGACCAGCAGGTAGAAGAAGTTCACCTTCAGACCCACCACTGCGACCACAGCACTCGGCAGGCGCGTCGCCGTCACGGTCACCGCCAGGACCACGAAAGCGACCGCGGCGAACACCCAGGACCGGTTCACCGTGGGGTGCCCGGCGCCGTCCCGGCAGCGGCCAGACCCAACCCAGACAGCAGGACGAGCTCCACGGTGCTCACCCGTGGTCTCCGTGCCGTGCGTCGGCGTGGCGTCGCGCGGCCGTGCGCAGCAGCACCTTGGCGGCGGGAAGCACCGCCCGGCGTCCGGCCGTGACCTCGAGTGTGGCGTAGGACCCGGTTGCCCACTGGCGCTTGTGCACCGAGTCCCCGAGGAGGAGGTCGATCCTGCTGTACCCGTGCGCGACGGCCCAGTCCAAGGCGGCCGCCCGCAGCAAGTGACCCGGCGAGTGCGCGGCGGCGGCCGGATCGAACCGGCAGATCCACATGTGCATGGTCCGGTCGGACAGCAGCACGAGGTCGAAGCTCACCGGGCGGTCATCGAGGTGGCCGACGAACGCCAGCGCCCGGCGGGCAGCCATGGACTTGCGCAGGTACTCCACGGTGAAGTCGCCCCACGGCGGACGCAGCAGGTGCTGACGCGGCTGGACGAGCTCCGCCGCGTCGAAGACCGACCGGATGGAGGGCAGCAGCGACTCGAAGTGGTCGAGGTCCGAGGCAACCTCCACGCGGAACGTCGTACCCGCCTCGGCCAGGCTGCGGCGGGCCACCCGCACGGTGCGCCGGATCCGGCGCCGCTCCGGCCCGGCGAGGTGCTGCTCGGTGTCGCCGGTCACGTCCAGGATCGGGCACGCGTCCCTCACCCGGGCCTCCGCCGAGCATCCGCGAAGACTCGACCCGAGAACGTGCAGGCCGGACCGTTGCTCTCGGCATTCGACGAGCTGAACCACGGTGGTCGGGCCGTCAAGGACCGCCTCCCACAGTCGACGTGCGGTGTCGTTCTCGTGCCCGTCCGCCGCGACGAGTGCCTCGGCCACCGTGCCCAATCCGTGGCCCAGCCAGCGCGCCACCGTGAGCGGGCCGACGTGACGCTCGTGCAGCGGCGCGAGACCGACGATGACCCCACCACGCCGAACCGCCACGATGAAGAGTCGGCTGCGGGGCGCCGCCGAGCCGATGTGCTGCCACCACGTCAAGGCGTAGTCCGGACGTGGGAACGGACTGGCGCCGCACCGGTCGGCAAGGTGGTCCCACTCCGCTGCGAGGGCCAGTGCCTCGGCCGGATGGCGGACGATCTGGATCGAGTACGCGAAGTCGGGGGCGGCGGTCCGGGCGCTCACGAGCCGCGCCCGAGCAGGACCGAGGCCACGGTGCGCACGATGATCTTCAGGTCGAGCCACAGCGACCAGTTCTGGATGTAGTAGTTGTCGAAGCGCGCCCGTTCCTCGATCGAGGTGTCGCCGCGCAGCCCGTGGACCTGGGCCCACCCGGTCAGCCCGGCGGGGATGCGGTGTCGTTCGACGTAGCCGGGGACCGAGCGGGTGAACTCCTCCACGAAGTGGACCCGCTCAGGACGGGGGCCCACGATGCTCATCTCACCCTTGAGCACGTTCACCAGCTGCGGCAGCTCGTCGAGCGAGGTGGCGCGGAGCAGCTGGCCGACCGGCCCGACCCCCACATTCCCGGCGACCGACCAGACCACACTCTCCTGCTCGATCTCGGGCAGCCGCAGGGTCCGGAACTTGAGCAGCGTGAAGGGTCGTCCGTCCAGGCCCACGCGCACTTGGCGGAACAGTACGTCGGGTCCGAGCTCCGCCAGGATCGCGAACCAGATCACGAGCAGCAGAGGCGAGAGCAGCACCAAGAGGCCCAGGGCGATCAGCACGTCCAGCACGCGCTTGACCCGCCACGCAGCGCTGCGCCACGCGGCTCGGTGGACCCTGACCAGCGCGACCCCCCAGACCTCGTCCATGTCCCGGCTCCGGCCGTGCAGTTCGTGGAATCGGGGCACGCAGTAGATCTCGCAGTCCAGGCGGTCGCACGTGCGTACTGCTTCAACGAGCACCCGATCGTGGGGCGCGGCGGAAATGGCGTCCTGGGTCTCTGCGCGCCCGTACGCGACCAGCACGGTGCGCACGTTCTCGCGCCGGATGCACTCAGCCAGGTCGCGGTAGCCGCCAAGCCTCGGGACAGGGAAGGGCGGATCGGTGGGAGAGCTGCCGTCCTCGTCGAGGTGGCCGATCGGGACGAGTCCGTACTCGCGTTGTCCCAGCAGCGCCTCAGCGAGCTGTCGGCCCACTGCGCCAGCACCCACGACGAGAGCGGGCTGCGCGATGACACCGCGCCTCCCTGCCTCGCGCACCGCCCAGCAGGCCGCCGCGCGGCCGACTGACACCAGCGCGGCCGCGACCAGGACCCGCGTGGCCAGACCTCGACCCGACAGCGACGCACCCCACATCGCCGGCACCAGCTGCTCGGCCAGGGCGCTGCAGGCCACCACTGACCACAACGCGGGCAGGTCGTCCAGGACCGACCAGGTCAACCTCGCCCGGTACGTGCCGAAGCACGTTAGGTAGACCGCGGTGACTGCGAGGTACGCAGCCGCGCCCGCGGCGGAAGCCGGCCGGTACAGGGTCAGGCTCAGACACACGACAACAAGGTCCGCGATCATCAGGCTCACGGCGCCCGGTGCGCGCCACCTGCTCCGACGCCATGTCGGCCACCATTGCCTGCTGGTGGCAACGGATTCGACCACCATCCGGTCGAACCCTGGCGCGGGCGCAACTGACACGGGATCGCTGGTGGGAACCTGGGAGGTCGTCACGGGGTTATCCAGCGATGCTGCCATCGTCGCAAGGGGTCATCGTGGTCGTGCGCCATCCACTGGTTGCTCGCGGCAGCGCAGTCCACAGCGACCGACCCCCTTCAGTCGTAGACGCCTCCATCTCAGGACAGCCAGCCGGGGGCCACAAGTCTTGTCTGAGTGTGGAATTGCGGCTATCGCGCAGGCGCGGTGTCATTGCAACGACGCGTTTGATACATGGCGGGCAGACTCATTCACCGCTCCGATGCCTCAGCGCCAGATCCCAAGATCACTGCATGGCAGCGGTGTGCGACTCGGTCTTGGTGGCGACGGTTGGGCACAGCGACGCCCATCCTGCGGATGAACTTGAGCATCGACTCGATCGAACGTCTTCTCAGCCGTCCAAGCTTGTCCGGTCGCACGATCCGCTCGTGGAGCACCCGTTCCGCGTTTCGCCAAGGCCCTGGCCAACCGGTCCTGGGCGCTCGAGTCGTTTCGCGTGGTCGACGCCGAGGTTGATCAGTGCTCCGCGGACGGCCTGCAGCGGCGAGGCGAGTTCAGGCCTTGCGCCACGCTGTGCACGATCTGGCCGATGTCCGCCGTCAGTTGCTCGACGTCGGCCGGACCCACCAAGCTCCCCCAAAATCCCGGTCCGCGAGCGCACCAAGCGCCCTCGCGAGGCGCGGTCTGTTGCCCGGGCTCTTCCTGCTGTTGCCCAGCCGCTGCCCAGCTGTTGCCCAACGGCTCTGAGCCCCCAAATGCCGAAGACCCCCTGACTCGCGTCTCCGCAGGTCAGAGGGGCTCTCGACGTCGTACCCCCGACCGGATTCGAACCGGCGCTACCGCCTTGAGAGGGCGGCGTGCTAGGCCGCTACACAACGGGGGCAAGCACTGCTAGGCACAACCTGCGGAACTGTACTTGGGAGCCCCGTAGACGTGCCAATCGCCGCCCGTGGGGCGGCGACCTCGCTGGGATACTAGGACTCGAACCTAGACTAACTGGACCAGAACCAGTCGTGCTGCCAATTACACCATATCCCACTGTGTTACTGGTGTTCGGCCCGGATGCAACGGCGGTTTTCCGCCGGTTCCGGGCCGGGGAGAAACCTTACACGCGGGGCTGGAGGCCTTCCAAAACAGCCGGCGGCGGCCCGCCCTCGACGGTGGTGCGTACGCCGAACCGGCGGGCCGCCCAGATCGCGAGGGCCAGGTAGACCAGCGACTGGGTCAGCGTGACCGGGAGACTCCACCAGCTGCCGCCGGTCGGGTTGAGCGCCGAGCTCATGTCGCTGAAGGCCAGTGCGAGACCGAAGGCGAGGAAGTTGTTGAGCACGTGCATGGCGATCCCGGCCTCGAGGCCGCCGGTCGCGATGACCAGGACCCCGGCCACGACCCCGAAGGCGAACCGGTCGAAGAAGATCGGCAGGTCCTGGGCGCCGTGGGACAGTGCGAAGAGCACCGCCGGCAACAGCACCGCGGCCCAGCGCTGCTGGAAGATGCCGCCGAACGCCTGGGTCAGGTAGCCCCTGAACGCGTACTCCTCCCCCGCGGCCTGCAGCGGTGTCAGGAACACCACCACGAGCACGAAGTTGCGGACCGTGGGTGTCCAGGCGTTGAGGCCCCCGTCCAGGTCCGTGCCGTCACCGCCCTGGGCAGGCAGGAGGGCACCGACGAAGAGGGTCGCGAACAGCGCGACCACGGCCAGGCCGAGGCAGATCAGCAGCCAGCGCCAGCGGATCCGTGGCAGTACCGATCCCAGCCACCCCGGCCGCAACCCGTGCACGAGCCGAGTCACGATCATCGTCGCGGGGATCGCGCAGGCCAGCGTCAGGTTCAGGTAGGCCAGCGACGAGGGTGTGACGTGGTCGGTGTCCGCGAGTCGCTCCAGACCGTCGCCGATGTCCGTGCCGGTGATCGCGAACCCGATCGCGAAACCGAGTCCCACGACCTGGGCGAGGACGAACAGGAGGACCACCGAGGCGATCACCCCGATGAACGGTCTGGCCCAGCCGTGCCTCCCCCACCGCCCCAAGCGGTGGATGAGGTGGTACTCGAGGTCGGTCACAGGGCGTCTCTCCCAATCCCCAGTCGAGGCACGGCGACGTTGACGACCGTGAACCTACCGAGACATGACCAGCTGCCGGCTGGCTGCCCCCGTGTATCCAGCACGGCGGTCGCGGCTCCTCCACGTTTGTCGCTCCGGCATCGGGTCGGAGGGCGAGAGAAAGAGGATGAGACATGACCGACGATTTCAAGACTGTTCAGAAGATGTCGCTCGCGGAGTTCTCCAAGCGCAAGCCGACGGTCGACCTCGGCAAGGCTTTGGCGAGGCTGAACGGTGGCACGTTCATGCAGTGCCACAAGCTCATCGCGGCCGAGACGGGGATCTGGATCGAGGACCTCGTCCCGGTGTTCCAGAAGCTCGACGCCGCACTGGCGACGCGGGAACTGCCCGCTGGCCTTCGGTAACTCCAGACCGCTGACGCACCACCGAGCGGAGCTGGGCCTCGAACACCCGGACTCCGCCGGTGGTGTCCACCCTGGGAGGGACGAGCAATCGTGGATCAACTCATTGCCATGTTCGCGGAAGACGCGGCCGCGGGGGAGGCCGAGATCGCCGCGGCGGCGCGGCACAGACTGAGGGCGGTCAGGCCCGATCTTGCCGACTGCCTGCCGCCGGATGCCGCCGGAGCCCTGGCCAACCCGTTGGTGCTCGGTGCTCTGATGGGGGCCGGCGACCCGGGAGTGACCCTGGATCAGCTGCTGGTCGGGCAGGTGCCGGGCGGCACGGAGTGGGAGACCGTGTCGGTGCGGACCGACCTCGAGGGGGTCGCGGACCTGCCTGGGCTCGGGTTGCTGCGAACCGACCGCCGGCTCGCCGAGCTCAGCCTCGGCCGTGGTGTCCGGGTGACCGAGGCGGGTCGACATGTCTCGGCCACGCTCGACGAGCCCCTTCACAGCGGTCACGCTGGCTCTCCGCTGCTGGACTGCACGGTCGCACCACCGCTGCGATTCGTGCTGGGGAAGGGCCTCGCTGACCGCCTCGGTGTTGCACCCGCCGGCGCCGCGGCTGGGATGTCCCGGGCGCTGGAACTGCTCGAACGCGTCCAGCCCGAGTTCTCCTCCCTTTTCCTCCGGACCACTCGGCGGATCGTGTGCTTCGACGACCCCCAGCTCAACTCGCTCGCCGCGCCACGAGCACAAGGCGCCATCTTCCTGGACCTGGCACACGGCGAGGGCGCGATCTATCACCTGGAGGACCTGCTCCACCAAGGCGGTCACGTGGCGTTCCAGACGATGACGATGGATCCGGCGAACGTCCTTGACGTCGATCCTGATACGCCCATCGGCGATGACTCGGACCCTGAGCCGCGCACCGCCTATGTGCTGTTGCACGCGGTCGTCACGGAGCGGTGGATGACCGCCGGTCTGCTCGGGTGCCTGGAGCAGGATCTGGTCGCCGGCATCGAGCAGGTGGAGGCGCGGGGGCGGCTGGCCTACATCCTTCGGCGCTACCTCCTCGACCTGGTCGACCTCGTGGACGCGGCCGTGACGTCGGCGCGAGGCACAGACTTGGTGCGACTCCTCTACGGGGACTTCCGCACCCTCAGTGCCCGGGCGGAGAGGTACGTCGCCGGGCTGGACCTGACGGGTCAGCCGTACAACTTCAACCTGGGCGTCCTGGTCGAGCAGAATCCGGGACTGCTGGAGCGGGTGGGAACGTGAGCATCGAGAAGCCTCAGGTCCCCCTCTCACGGTGGGGCTTCGGCACCTACCGATGGTCCGCCACCCCCGAGCACGTGGCAGCCCTTCGCCGGGCCCTCGAGCTCGGGTGCACACTCGTCGACTCAGCCCCCAACTACGCATCCGCCGACGTCCGCGCCGCCTTGGGGCGGTTGCTGGCCCCGCGCCGTGAACAGGTCCACCTCATCTCCAAGGGCGGCTACGCCGACGACGGCGGATTCAGCCTGGACCCGGCGTTCCTCCAGCGGCGCATCCGCACCGAAGCCGAGATGGTGGGCGGTGGCTACCTCGACACCTTTCTGCTCCACAACCCCGAGCACTTGCTTGCATCGCAGCCCCGGGCCCGGGTGATGTCCGCAGTCGCGGCAGCCTTCGAGGTGTGTGCGCTCGCGTTGGAGAACGGATGGATTCACTCGTGCGGCGTCTCCTCGAATGTGCTGCCCGACCCCGCATCGGCGATGGGTCAAGACACAGTGGAGGAGTACGCCGCCCTCGCGGCCGCTGCCGGGGCCGGCGGCGCCTTCCGCTACGTCCAGTTCCCGTTCAACATCGTCGAGCGGTCAGCCTGTGCGAACGGCTGGCTGGATCGGTGCCGGGCACTCGGCCTGATCACCATCGGCAACCGCCCGCTGAGCATTCGCACGGCTGCCGGACCCGTTCGCATCGCAGATGCACCACCGTCACCGACCAGTGACAGCGAGGATCTGATCGCAGGTCTCGAGGCACTTGAGCCCGGCCTGGGCTGGCTCGTCGACCACTGGGCGCAAGTCGCAAGCTCCGATGCCCTCGACTACGTGGAGGGATTGGCCTGGTCCCAGGTGTCCCCTACCTCCAGCTCCACGACCAGTCACCGACTGCGCGAGTTGTTCGCCGTGCGGCGCCTGGAGCTGCGTCACGCGGCGGCCGAGCAGACCCAAGCGCTCCTGGCTTCACCACGGCTCGCCGGCACGCTGGACGACCCTGAAGAGCCGATCGCAGTCGGCGCCTGCCGCGCCAACCTCGACCATGTCGACCACATCCTCGTAGGGCTGCGCACGAGCGCGGACGTCGATCAGCTCCGGCCGCTCCTCACCATCCCACCGCGGACGGCCGACGTGCCGGCCATGGGATTGCGAGACAGGACGCTAACCCACCGCTGAGAGCAGCCGGGCCAGGCTCCGATCCCGGCCGAGCAGCTCGAGGGACTCGAACAGCGGCGGCGAGACCTTCCGTCCGGTGACCGCGATCCGCACCGGCCCGAAGGCCACCCGTGGTTTGAGCCCTTGCCCCTCGATGAGTGCCTCGCGCAGTGCGGTCTCGATCGCCTCGGTCGACCACGTCTCCAGCGCCGCCAGTGCGTCGTACGACGCCCGCACGACCTCGCGCCCGGCGTCGTCGAGCTCGTCGACCCGCTCGAAGGACCCCTCGTCGACGAAGAGGAACCCGAGCATCGGCGCGGCCTCGGTGAGCTTGTTCATCCGCTCCGCGACCAGCGGCATCGCCAGCTCGAGGCGCTGTGCGTCGGCGTCTGACACGGGGTCCGCGACCACGCCGGCGTCCTTGAGGAACGGCAGCACCCGGCCAGTCAGCTCCGCGATCGAGAGCATCCGCATGTGGTCGGCGTTGAGCGCCTCGGCCTTCTTGAGGTCGAAGCGGGCCGGGTTGGGGTTCACGTCGCCGATGTCGAACTTCTCGACCATCTCGGGGATCGTGAAGACGTCCCGGTCGGGGGCGATCGCCCAGCCCAGCAGGGCGAGGTAGTTGAGCAGCCCCTCCGGCAGGAAGCCGGCCTCGCGGTAGCCGAGCAGGTTGGCCTCCGGATCACGCTTGCTCAGCTTCTTGTTGCCCTGCCCCATGACGTAGGGCAGGTGCCCGAAGCGTGGCGTGGCCTCGGCGAGCCCGACCTCGGTCAGGGCGTCGTAGAGCGCGATCTGGCGTGGCGTGGAGGACAGCAGGTCCTCCCCCCGCAGGACGTGGGTGATCCCCATCAGGGCGTCGTCAACCGGGTTGACCAGCGTGTAGAGGGGCTGCCCGTTGGCCCTCGCCAGCGCATAGTCGGGCACGTGCGCGGTGTCGAAGGTGATGTCGCCGCGGACCAGGTCGTCGAAGGTGATCTGTCCGTCCGGCATCCGGAACCGCACGATCGGCTGCCGGCCCTCGGCCCGGAACGCCTCGACC
Source organism: uncultured Actinomycetota bacterium (assembly GCA_963817125.1). Lineage (GTDB taxonomy): Bacteria > Actinomycetota > Actinomycetes > Propionibacteriales > Nocardioidaceae > Nocardioides. The sequence goes on along the minus strand of CAWFNB010000009.1, from coordinate 617,088 downwards.
TGCGCCTGGTCGAGCGCGCGGCAGAAGCCGTCGTACCCCTGGGTCTTGACGCCGGAGGCCTTGCGCCGCGCGTCGACCTCCTCGTTGGTGCAGTAGCAGTCGTAGGTGCGTGAGCTGCCGCGGAGCCGCTCGAGTGCGTCGGCGTAGATGTCGCCGCGCTGGCTCTGGCGGTACGGCGCGTGCGGACCGCCGACCTCGGGTCCCTCGTCCCAGTCGAAGCCCAGCCAGCGCATCACCTCGAGCAGCGTGTCGTAGGACTCCTCGCTGTCGCGGGCAGCGTCGGTGTCCTCGATACGGAACACGAAGGTGCCGCCGTGATGGCGCGCGAACGCCCAGTTGAACAGGGCGGTGCGGGCCAGGCCGACGTGCGGCGAGCCGGTCGGCGAGGGGCAGAACCGGACCCGGACATCGCTCATCTTGCGGCCACCGGGTTGGCCAGGCTGCCGAGCCCCTCGATCGACACCTCGACCTCGTCACCGACCTGCATCGGGCCGACGCCCTCCGGCGTACCGGTGAGGATCACGTCGCCGGGAAGCAGCGTCATCACGCTCGAGACGTGGGCGACCAGGGTCGGGATGTCGAAGATCAGGTCGGCGGTGCTGCCGTCCTGCACCAGGTCGCCGTTGAGGTGGGTCCGCACGCGGCGACCCTTCGCGAAGTCGTCGGGGTCGAGATCGGTCTCGATCCATGGCCCGAGCGGGCAGAACGAGTCGAACCCCTTCGCCCGGGTGAACTGCACGTCGCTCTTCTGCAGGTCCCGGGCGGTGACGTCGTTGCCGATCGTGTAGCCGTGGATCACGTCGGTGGCCTGCTCCGGCGGTACGTCGCGGCAGATCCGGCCGATCACGACCGCCAGCTCGCCCTCGTAGTGCAGGTTGCTGGTCTGCGGGGGGTAGAGGATCGAGTCGCCCGGACCGACCACGCTGGTGTTCGGCTTGAGGAACATCAACGGCTCGGTCGGGACGTCGTTGCCCATCTCGGCGGCGTGGGCGGCGTAGTTGCGGCCGATCCCGATCACCTTGCTGCGCGGCAGCACCGGCGCGAGCAGCCGGACGTCGGCGAGCCGGTGCTCCTCTTCGAGCAGCTTGATCCCGACGTAGAGCGGGTCGCCAGCCAGGGCCACCAGCACGGCGTCGGGCTCGGGCTGGCCGTTGTCGTCGAGGTCCCCGGCGACGACGCCGTACTGGGGGTCCTCACCGGCGGTGAATCGGGCGATACGCACGCGCTCGACCCTATCGAGGGCCTCTCAACCCGGCCGCAGGTGGCGCAGGCGCCGTGGTGGTCTTGCCGGCCCCGAATGCGCCGTTCACCCAGATGAGCACCTGCCTATCCTGACCCGATGCAGGTGCAGGAACGGATCGTCCTCGACGAGAGGGTGTGGCGAGCTCGCGCCGCCGCGCACGAGGCGCGGGTGGACGCGCTGGTCGGCGACCACCTGGCCCGGCGCCGGGACGGCGTGAAGCACCCGGTCCACGACTTCCTGTTCACCTACTACTCGTTCCGTCCGGCCCAGCTGCGCCGCTGGTCGCCCGGCTTCGGGGTCGTGTGCCTGAGGACGTGGCATGAGTCGTCCTCGGGCACACGACCCGAACCGCCGGACGAGGTCACCAGGGATGACCTGGCCGCCAAGCGTCCCCTGCTCGAGTCCACGCACGCGCTGCTGTCGGCGACGGCCCACAGACCGGCGAACTTCGGCTGCTTCGGCATGCACGAGTGGGCCATGGTCTACCGGGCGGACGAGGTGCGGCACCCGGCCCACCCGCTCCGCCTCGGTGCTGCCGGCACCGACGCCGTCGTCGAGTCACACCGGGTCGCCTGCTCGCACTTCGACGCCTTCCGGTTCTTCACCGCGCCCGCCCGGCCCCTGAACACGCTCTCCCCCGAAGCCCACGACCGCCCCGCCTTCGAGCAGCCGGCGTGCCTGCACGCCGGCATGGACCTCTACAAGCACGCCTTCCGGCTCTCGCCGCTGGTTCCGTCCGAGCTGGTGGTCGACTGCTTCGAGCTGGCCCGCGACATCCGGGTCCTCGACATGCGCGCCTCGCCGTACGACCTCTCGCCGCTGGGCTACCAGCCGGTCCGCGTCGAGACTGCCGAGGGCAAGCAGGAGTACGTCGCCGCGCAGCGCGACTTCGCCGAACGCGGCGCCCCGCTGCGGGCCCGGCTCATCGAGCGGTGCGAACGACTGCTCGCCGTCGCTGATCCTCTGGGTTAGCTCCCAGCCCTCGTTGCGGTGGTTTCGACTCCGTCGTCGCTGGCGCTCCTCCGGGCTCAACCATCGGCGGGGGCAGGGTCGGTCAGGCCGAAGCCGACCGGCTCCGTGCTCTGGCTCCCGATGATCACGTCGAAGGTGACCTGCCCGTCGAGCCTCGCCTGCTGGGCATCCGGGAAAGCCAGGATGACGGGGATGCTCCCGCCGGCGTCGATCGTCGACGGGGTCCGGGTGGGGACACCGTTGAGGATCAGGTCCTGCTCGATGTAGATCCCGGGCTTGGTCGAAAGCGGGATGTCCTCGGCAGCCACGGTGACCAGCACGAACAGCGAGCCGCTCTGAGGTGACAGGTAGGCCCAGTTCGGCTGGACCGTGTACAACCCGTCAGCGCTGATCGGCGGCTGGCCGGTGAGGTCGACGAGGGAGTCGTCGAGGGAGCTGTCGTTGACCGTGAAGTCCGCGAGCTTGCCGCCCTCTCCCTCGAAGTCGCCCCACGTGACGCACTCGTCGGGCTCGCCGGTGCCGCCGCACGCGCGGAATCCGCCGTCGACCTCCTCGACCTCGGACGCCTCGACGGGTTGGCCACCGGCCGTCGCCGACGCGGCGTACAGGCCGAGGTACTCGGCATACCCCTGCGCCGGAGATCCGTCCGCGGCGATGTCCTCCGCAGCCTTCAGCCCCTCGACGTCATAGGCGGCGACCGCCTCGAAGTACGCCGCCAGGTCGCCGTCCGACGGCAGCGCCGAGGGTTTCGCGTCGTCGCTGCACCCCGACACGAGCGTCATTGCGAGCACGACGGGCACCACGGACAGGAGTCGCAGCCTCACCCGAGCATCATGCCCGGCGCCCGGTGACGCTGTGTGAGCATGAGGCCATGCGCGTGCTCGGGCTGGTGGTCGCCGTCGCCCTGTGGCTCGGCCCGACCGCGCCCGCTGCCTCCGCGATGGAGGCGATGGACCCCGACTGGGTCTTCTACACCGACGACAAGACCCACTACACCTCGCCGTGGTACGCCGGGGCGCACCGGATCATGATCCCGTACGGCTGCACCGAGGCGCCGTACTACGACCCGGACCCGCGCTGCCCGGACCGGGAGGGCTTCCACCACGGCATCGACATCGCGATGCCCTGCGGGACCCGGCTGGTCGCCGGCCGCCGCGCCAAGGTCGTGTCCAACGCCAGCCTCGGGCCGGCGTACGGCGAGAACCCGGTCCTGCTGCGCAACCGCAAGCTGGGGTGGGACCTGGTCATCGGCCACACCCGGCAGGTCTTCGTCGAGCCCGGCGACAAGGTGCACCGCGGGGACGTGTTCGCGCGCGCGTCCGACAGTGCGGCACCCGATGGCTGCCACCTGCACTTCGAGGTGCGGTCCGTCGAGGGCGGTCTCGACACTGCCCGACATCCCCGGCCACTTCTGGCGCTCAGCCCACGTTGAGTGACGCTGTCGGTGGGTCGAGCCACGATGGCCCGGTGGAGTTCGAGGCACCGCTGTGGGAGCACGACTCGGTCGGGGCGTGGTGCTTCGTCACCGTGCCCGCGGACCTTTCCGAGGACCTGCGCTGGAGCGCCGGGCCGCCGCGAGGGTTCGGCTCGATCCGCGTCGAGGTGACTGTCGGTGCGTCGGTGTGGCGCACGTCGGTGTTCCCGGACAAGAGGTCCGGGTGCTTCGTGCTGCCGGTCAAGAAGGCGATCCGGCGCGCCGAGGAGCTCGACGTCGGAGATCCGGTGCGGGTGGTGCTGAGACACCTCGATTAGGGGTGGGTTGACCGCTCACCCAGTGAGCGTGCCGTGCTCGACGCAGGACGCGCTCCAGCCGCGCGGGGTGACCTGGACCTTCATCCGGCGCCCGCACTCGGTGCAGTAGCGCGGCGGCTCCAGCGCGGCGCGGGCCTCGCAGCCGGCGTGGTCGACCTCAGCCAGCGGCTGACCGCACTGGCCGCAGAAGCTCACAGCGTCTTGGCGAGCTCGCGGATCGGCATCTTGAGCTCGCCGAGCAGCGCGATGTCCTCGTCGGCGTCGCGACCCAGCGTGGTCAGGTAGTTGCCGACGATGACGGCGTTGATGCCGCCCATGAGCCCGTCGCGGGTGCCGAGGTCGCCGAGGGTGAGCTCGCGGCCGCCGGCGTACCGCAGGATCGTGCGGGGCAGCGCGAGGCGGAACGCCGCGATCGTGCGCAGCGCGTCCTTGCTGTCCATCACCGGGAGGTCGCCGAACGGCGTCCCGGGGCGCGGGTTGAGGAAGTTCAGCGGCACCTCGTGCGGGTCGAGCTGGGCGAGCTGGGCGGCCAGCTCGGCCCGCTGCTCGAGCGACTCGCCCATCCCGACCAGACCGCCGCAGCACAGCTCCATGCCGGCCTCGCGCACCATCTCGCAGGTGGCCCAGCGCTCCTCGTAGGAGTGCGTGCTCACCACGGACGGGAAGTAGGACTTGGCCGCCTCGAGGTTGTGGTTGTAGCGGTGCACGCCCATGGCGGCGAGGTCGTCGACCTGCTCCTGGGTGAGCATCCCGAGCGAGCAGGCGACGTTGATGTCCACGGCCTCCTGGATCGCCGCGATCCCGTCGCGCACCTGCGTCATCAGCCGCTCGTCCGGACCGCGGACGGCCGCGACGATGCAGAACTCGGTGGCGCCGGTCGCAGCGGTCTCCTTCGCCGCCTGCACCAGCTGGGGGATGTCGAGCCACACCGACCGCACCGGTGAGGTGAACTGTCCCGACTGGCTGCAGAAGTGGCAGTCCTCCGGGCAGCCGCCGGTCTTCAGGCTGATGATCCCCTCGACCTCGACCTCCGGGCCGCAGTGCGTCATCCGGACCGCGTGGGCGAGCTCGAGCAGCTCCGGCACCTGGTCGTCGGGGACCTGCAGCACCTCGACCAGCTCGTCGTACGACAACCCCTCGCCGCCGTCGAGGACCTTGACCCGTGCTCGCTCGAGGATGCCGTCACCACCAGTCACAGGGCGCAAACTACCGGCTCTCTAGACTGCGGCTGCCATGAGTCCCATCCCTCGGGGTGATGCCGAGGCCCTGCTCGCCTATGACCGCGCGCATGTCTGGCACCCCTACACGTCGATGACCGACCCGACCCCGGTGCGGCTGGTCACCAACGCGGCCGGGGTCCGGCTCCGGCTGGCCGACGGGACCGAGCTGGTCGACGCGATGTCGTCGTGGTGGGCCGCGATCCACGGGTACGCCGTCCCCGAGCTGGACGCTGCCCTCGCCGGCCAGGCGGGCCGGATGGCCCACGTGATGTTCGGCGGCCTCACCCATGAGCCGGCGATCCGGCTGGCCTCGCGTCTCGTGGAGCTCGCGCCGGACGGTCTCCAGCACGTCTTCCTCGCCGACTCCGGGTCGGTGAGCGTCGAGGTGGCGCTGAAGATGGTGCTCCAGCACCAGCGTGGGGTCGGCCACCCCGAGCGGACCCGGATGCTCACCGTCCGCGGCGGCTACCACGGCGACACCTTCGGCTGCATGAGCGTCTGCGACCCGGTGGGCGGCATGCACTCGATGTTCGCCGGGGTGCTGCCGCAGCAGGTCTTCGCCGACCAGCCGCCCGCACCCGGCGGTGACGTCGACACCTGGGCGGCCGGTTTCCGCGCGCTCGCCGAGCGGCACGCGCACGAGCTGGCGGGGATCATCGTGGAGCCGCTGCTGCAGGGCGCCGGCGGCATGTTCACCTACGACGCCGCCTGCTTGCGGGTGATGCGCGAGGTCGCCGACGAGCACGGGCTGGTCCTGGTGTTCGACGAGATCGCGACCGGGTTCGGCCGGACCGGGACCTTCTTCGCCGCCGAGACGGCCGGGGTCGCGCCCGACGTGATGTGCGTCGGCAAGGCGCTGACGGGTGGCTACCTCTCGCTCGCCGCGGTGCTCTGCACCGGCGCGGTGGCCCGCGGGCTGTCGGCCTCGGAGTCGGGTGTGCTGATGCACGGGCCGACGTACATGGGCAACCCGCTGGCCTGTTCGGTCGCCCTCGCCAGCCTCGACCTGCTCGAGACTTCCGGCTGGGCGGCCCAGGTCGAGCGCGTCGGCGCCGGACTGGCTCTGGGGCTCGAGCCAGTGCGCGCGATGCCGGGGGTCGCCGACGTGCGCACGCTCGGGGCCGTCGGCGTGGTCCAGCTCGACCACCCGGTCGACGTCGTCAAGGCCACCGACGCCGCCGTCGAGGAAGGTGTGTGGCTCCGGCCGTTCCGCGACCTGGTCTACGCAATGCCGCCCTATGTCACCGACGACGGCGACGTGGCCCGGATCTGCGCCGCTGTCGAGCGAGCGGTGGCGGTCGCATGACCAAGTGGGACGACTGGCTCGCCGCCGAGGCCGCTGCGCGCGACGCGGCCGGGCTGCGCCGCACGCTCAGGCCGCGGCCGGCCGACGGGACGACGGTCGACCTGGCCGGCAACGACTACCTCGGTCTCTCCCGCGACCCTGCGGTGGTCGAGGCGGCCGCGACCGCGGCCCGGCGCTGGGGGGCCGGCGCCGGCGCATCCCGGCTGGTGACCGGGACGCTGGAGCTGCACGCCCAGCTGGAGCGCGAGCTGGCGTCGTACCTCGGCCAGCCGGCCGCGCTGGTGTTCTCGACCGGCTACCACGCGAACCTCGCCGTCGTCGCCGCGCTCGCCGGACGCGACGCCCTGGTGGTCTCCGACGCGCACGTGCACGCGTCGCTGGTGGACGCGGTCCGGCTGTCGCGGGCGCCGGTCGAGGTGGTGCCGCACCAGGACGTGGCGGCGGTCGAGGCCGCGCTGGCCGCGGGCGGCGGCCGGCGCGCGCTGGTGCTCGTGGAGTCGGTCTACTCGGTGCTCGGCGACGCCGCAGCGCTGGTCGAGCTGGCCAATGTGTGCGAGCGGTACGACGCCCTGCTGGTCGTCGACGAGGCCCACGGCCTGGGCGTGCGTGGCCCCGGGCTGGTCCGCGAGCTCGGACTGGCCGGTCTGCCCCACGTGCTCGTCACCGCGACGCTGTCCAAGGCGCTGGGCAGCCAGGGCGGCGCCGTGCTCGGGCCGCAGCCGGTCGTCGACCACCTGGTCAACCGCGCGCGGCCGTTCGTCTTCGACACCGGCCTGGCGCCGGCGGCGGCCGGGGCGGCGCTCGAGGCGCTGCGCCAGCTCCGGGCCCGGCCCGTGCTCTCCGAGGTCGTACGACGCCGGCTGGCCGACCTCGCCGCTGCGCTCGGCGTCGCGCCGTCGGCCGGGGCGGTGCTGTCGGTCCCGATGCCGTCGCCCCAGGTGGCCGTGGCGGCCCAGGCTGCCGCGCTGGCCCAGGGCGTGACCGTCGGCTGCTTCCGCCCGCCGTCGGTGCCCGACGGCGTCTCGCGGCTCCGGATCACCGTGAGCGCGGGCATCCCCGAGGCCGACTGGGTGCGCGCGGTCGACGTACTCGTCGCAGTGGTCAAGGAGCACGCATGACCCGTGTCCTCGTCGTGACGGGGACCTCCACCGGGGTCGGCAAGACCGTGGCGACCGCTGCGATGGCGGCCACCGCCGAGGGCTCGGTCGTGGTGGTCAAGCCCGTGCAGACGGGCCTGGCCGACGGTGACTCGGACGCGGACGAGGTGCACCGGCTGACCGGCTGTGCGGTGCAGGAGTACACCGGGCTCGACGAGCCGCTCGCTCCCGACACGGCTGCGCGACGGCAGGGCGTGAGCATCCCGCCGGTGGCGGAGTACGCCGACCGGATCCGAGTGCTCACCGAGTTCCACGACACCGTGATCGTCGAGGGAGCCGGCGGACTGCTGGTCCGGCTCGACGCCGACGGCGGCACGCTCCTCGACCTCGCCGCCGCGCTGGTGGGGACGCTGCCGGACGGCGTACCGGTCGAGGTGGTCGTCGTGGTGGCCGCGGGACTGGGCACGCTCAACCACACCGAGCTGACGGTCGGCGCCCTGCGCGCCCGTGGCCTCGAGCCGGCCGGACTGGTGGTCGGCGCCTGGCCGGCCGAGCCCGGACTGGCCGAGCGCTGCAACCGCGAGGACCTGCCTCGGGTCACACGGGTCCGGTTGCTGGCAGTGATCCCGGAGGGAGCCGGAGCGCTGGACCGCGAGGCGTTCGTCGCCCAGGCGCCCAGCTGGTTCTAGTGGCTGCGGCTGCGGCTGCGGCGTACGACGTCGAACGGCGAGCAGGACGTCTCGACCGCTTCGTTGCCCGCGAAGCAGACCAGGACCCGGGTCTTGCCGATCGGCGCCCGCTTCCAGGGCAGCTGCACGAACGCCGCACCACGGGCGACCGCCGCCCGACCGAGCTCCTTGAGCCGGCCGTCCTTCTCCTTGAACGCGGTGACCGTGCCGCCGTCGGTCGACCACGGCCGCTCGGTGCTCATGAAGGTGATCGCGGTCCAGACCAGTCTGTGCTTGCCGGGCGGATGGACACGCCGGACATCGAGGGTGAGCGTCGAGCTGATCTTGCGGACGGCGACGGCGGTGCCGGGAAAGGTCGTGGACGTGTAGCCGGGGCGATTGCCGGTGACCTGGGGCGACAGCTGGTGGCCGACGTCGACGGTCTGAAGGGTGTAGTCCTCCAGGGTGGCGCCGGGAATCGGTACGCCGTCGCGAAGCCACTGGAACGTGTAGGACTCAGGGCCGGGCAGCTGCCAGGAGCCGCGGTCTGCGGTGAGGAAGGAGCCCGGCACGGGCGTGCCCTGCGTCGGTCCCCAGCTGTCGACCACGAGCGCCGGCGGGGGCGTTGGTGTGTCGGCAGGTGCGGCATGAGCCGCCCCCGGTCCCAGGGTCAGGGCAAGCGCCAGCACAGCGAGCACTCGCGGCAGCACGCGAGACACGAAAACCCCCCTGACGTCCCTTTGGCTGCGACAGCGTAGCGAAAGGGCGAGCCCGACTGCGGCAACCATCCTAGGTCGCGTCTCGTGGCGCGCATCGGCGTACTGTTTGCCGCCGGGGAGAGGGACGAAACCATGGGTATCGGAGACAGCCTCAAGAAGTGGGCGCAGTCGAAGGCGACCGAGATGCTGACCGCCGACAGCGGCAAGCGCGACTCCGCGGCCGCGTCGGCGGACGCGGCCGAGCAGCAGGCGAAGAGCGACGTCGGTGAGCAGCTGCTGCGCACGGCGTTCCCCAAGCTCGGAGAGTTCGCCGACAAGCAGGAAGCCGACCGCGCCGCGCGCGAGCAGGCCAAGGAGCAGGAGAGGCGCGACGAGATCGCCTCGTTGCCCCTCGCCACGGTGCAGCTCTCGGCGACCGGTTGGGCCGCCGGGCAGTGGACGGGCCAGCTGCACCTCGCGTGGAACGACGTGGCCCAGGAAGCACCGGATCCGGAGTACCCGTCCAGCGATCCCTACGCGACGAAGCCGATGGCGTGGATCGAGCTGTTCTCCGAGGACGGCGAGCGGCCGTCGTTGGGTGGCCACGAGCTGGTCCACTGGGGCTTCCAGATCCCGGGCTACGCCGGCGACGGCGCCTACGACCTCGTCGCCATCGCCCGCGAGCGCGAGGCCGCCGGGGCGGCACTGACCTACGAGGAATGGACGCTGGACTTCGCAGAGGGCGACGACACCTCGTTCTACTTCTACTCCGAGGCCGGCCCCTCGACCGTCACCGTCTCCGACGCCGCCCAGCGGCTGTCGGTCTCGATCAGCATGAGCGGCGCGTGGGGCGACCAGTTCGTGACGGCGGAGATCACCCGGGCTGGTTGAGGAACCAGCGGTGGCCGAACGGGTCCTTGAACACCGCGACCCGGCCGGCCGGCGGGCTGTCCTCCGGGCCGCGTTCGAGGGTGACACCGGCCGCGACCACGCGCGCGGCGACGGCGTCGCAGTCGTCGACGGTCAGGTGCATGCTCACGGCGGTGCCGCGGTTCGGGTCCGGCGGGGCGACGCCGGCCGACTCGAACTCGTCGGACATCATCCAGCGGGCCCCGCCCACCGCGAGCTCGCAGTGGCCGACCCGGCCGTCGTCCATGACGATCGGCTCGTAGACGGCCTCGGCACCGAGCGCCTCGGCGTACCAGGCGATGGCCGCCCGGCTGTCGGCCACGCAGATGTACGGCGTCAGCTCACTCATGCTCATCCTTCCTCGGTGAAGACGACCTCGCGCTTGCGTCGTACGGCAGGTAACACTGACACCAGCAGGACGGCGGCCGCCAGGAGGAGCAGCACGGCCGAGATCGGGCGGGTCACGAACACCGTCGGGTCGCCCCGGGAGATGATCATCGCGCGGCGGAGGTTCTCCTCCAGCAAGGGCCCGAGGATGAACCCGAGCAGGAGCGGCACCGGCTCGCAGCCCCAGCGGATCAGCGCGTAGCCGAGCACGCCGGCGGCCGCGATCGCGAACACGTCCCACGCGTTCAGGCCCAGCGAGTAGCAGCCGATCGAGGCGAACGCGATGATCGCGGGGAACAGCACCTCGTACGGCACGGAGAGCAGCCGCACCCACAGCCCGATCAGTGGCAGGTTGAGCAGGACCAGCAGCAGGTTGCCCACCCACATCGAGGCGATCAGCCCCCAGAACAGGGCGGGCTCGTCGTCGATCACGCTGGGCCCCGGCGTGATCCCCTGGATGATGAACGCGCCAAGCAGCAACGCCATCACCGGGTGGGTCGGCAGGCCCAGGGTGAGCATGGGGATGAACGACGTCTGCGCGGCGGCGTTGTTGGCGGACTCGGGCGCCGCCACGCCCTCGATGGCCCCCCGGCCGAACCGCTCGGGGGTCTTGGAGATGCGCTTCTCCAGCGAGTACGACGTGAAGGCAGCCAGGACATGACCGGCACCGGGGAGCACCCCGAGCAGTGAGCCCATGGCGGTGCCGCGCAGCACCGGTCCGGTGATGGCGCGCGCGTCCTTGCGGGTCAGCCACAGGCCCTCGACCTTCCTGGTGACCAGGCTTGCGGTCTGCCGCTGCTCGAGGTTGCGGATGATCTCGGCCAGGCCGAACATGCCGACTGCTAGCGAGACGAAGTCGAGGCCGCCGTACAGCTCGCGCATCCCGAAGGTGAACCGCGGGACTCCGGTGAACTGGTCCTGCCCGATCGTGCCCAGCAGCAGCCCCAACACGATCATCGCCAGGGCTTTGAGGGCGGACCCACTGGCCAGGGCGACCGAGGCGATCAGGCCGAGCACGACGAGGGCGAAGTAGTCGGCCGCCCCGAACTGCAATGCCGCCCTCGCCAGGGGCGGGGCGAACAGGGCCAGTACGACGGTGGCGACGGTGCCCGCGAAGAACGACCCGAGCGCCGCCGTCGCGAGCGCCGGGCCGGCCCGGCCGTGACGGGCCATCTGGTGCCCGTCCAGCGTGGTGACCGCGGACGACGACTCACCCGGGAGGTTGAGCAGGATCGCGGTCGTGGAACCGCCGTACTGGGCGCCGTAGTAGATGCCCGCCAGCATGATCAGCGACGCGATGGGATCGAAGTTGAACGTGATCGGCAGCAGGAGGGCCACCGTGGCCGTGGGCCCGATGCCGGGCAGCACCCCGACCATCGTGCCCAGGGTCACCCCGAGGAGGCAGATCAGGATGTTGCCGGGCTGGAGAGCGGTCTCGAGCCCCAGTGCCAGACCGGAGAAGTCCACGGGTCACCCCTCCAGCCAGGTGCCGAGCAGCGGCAGCCTGAGCTGCAGGAGTGATACGAAGACGACCAGGCAGAGCACGGTGAGCCCCGCCGCGGTGACGAGCGCGCGCACCACGCCGGTCCGGTGGCCGGCCAGCGCCGCGAGGAAGGTCGTCACGAAGAGCGCGGGAGCCAGCCCCAGCCCGCGCACGGTCGCACCGAAGAACAGCACGCCGGCCACGAGCAGCGCGGCCTGCCACCAGGGGATCGGTCGCTGCTGGTCGGCCAGATTCCGGGCATGCTCGTCGCCGCCGAGGAAGGCCTGGGCGCCGATGAGCATCCCGAGGAGCGCGAGGATCCCGCCGAGGAGCAGCGGCACGTAGCCCGACCCCATCCGCAGCGCCGAGCCCACGTCGTACCTCGAGCCGCCGATGGCGAACGCCAGCCCGATCACGACGAACACACCGCCTGCCAGCAGGTCGGGGACGAACGGACGGGTCCTGCCGGCCGTCTCTACGGGATCGGTCACGCCGTCACGACCCGGTGACGCCGGCATCCTCGATGATCGGGGTCCACAGGTCGACCTGTTCCTCGAGCCTCTTGGTGTGCGCGTCCGGGGTGACGTCCGCCGGCGGCACCGGGGCCGTGGCGAGGTCGGCCATCTGGTCGATGACGCCCTGGTCCTCCAACGCAGCCGCCAGCGCGTCGGTCAACTGCTCGACGACCTCGTCGGGAGTGTCGGCCGGGACATAGAGACCGTGCCAGACGGTCACCTCGACGTCGGGCAGGCCCGCCTCGGCCGTGGTCGGGAGGTCGGGCAGCGCCTCGACCGGCTCGGGCGTCGTGACGGCGTACCCCTTGATGTCACCGGACTGGATCGGACTGGCGGTGTTGGTGGTCTGGTCGCACATGAAGTCGACCTGTCCGCCGAGCAGGTCGTCCATCGCGGGGCCGGTGCCGTCGTAGGGCACCTCGGTGAGGTCCACGCCGATTGCCTGCTCGATCAGCAGGCCGCACAGCTGGGATGCGGCGCCGATGCCCGCGTTGGCAAGGGTCACGGTGTCGGCGTTGTCCTCGACGTACGCGACCAGTTCCTCGAGCGTGTTGGGCTCGAAGTCCTTGCGCGCGACGATCGTCATCGGCACGTCGGTGACCAGGCCGACCGTCTTGAAGTCCTCCAGCGGGTCGTAGGGCAGGTCGGGATACAGCGCCGGGGCGGTGGACATGCCGATGTGGTGGACCAGCACCGTGTAGCCGTCGGGCTCGTCGGTGGCGACCTGCCCGGCGGCGACGGTGCCGCCGGCGCCCTCGACGTTCTGGACCACGATCTGTTCGCCGAGCTCCTCGCCCATGGGCTCCGCGATGAGCCGGGTGACTGTGTCGGTGGGACCGCCGGCGGAGAATGGCACCACGAAGGTGATCTCCTGGTCCGGGTAGTCCGCGGCGTCGTCCGAGCCTTCCGCGCACGCGGCCAATGAGCATGCAACGAGCCCTGCCAGCGCGGGGCGGGCCCACACCCGCAGGCGTACCCGGTGGCTGTCGTGGGTCGAGGTCGTGTCCATTGCTGCTCCTTCGGGCCGCGGCGTCTGTGACCTACGTCATACCTCGTACCCGATTTGCCGCTGGCCGTGCCTGGTTACGCCCGCAGCTGCGGTTCTGGGGCGGCGGGGAACGGGAGCTCGGCCCGGATGAGGGTGCCTCCGCCGGGCGGGGTCGAGACCGCCAAGGTGCCGCCTAGTTCGTGGCGCGTTCGCGCATGGAGGTGAGCCCGACGCCGGTGGGATGGCTGCGTGGCAGGCCCTTCCCATCGTCGCGGACCTCGAGCAAGAGCTTGGTCCCCACTTCGGTGCAGTTCCAGTTCGCTGCTCTGACGCTTCCTGCCGGGTCGTACTACGTCACCGTGCGCGCCATCGCCAGCAATGCAAGACCCGCCGCGACCAGACTCGAGTGCGTACTGGCACAGGTTCGGCGCGCTCTCGATGACCGGGAACGCGGTGCTGCCCAACGGCGGAGTCGTTCAGGCGACCTGCGGTTCGGCGGCCAATACGGAGATCGAGCTGATCACGGCCCGCATGACAGCGGTCAAGGTCGACACGATCGAAACGCAGTAGCGCCGGCTTCTCTCACACGACCTCGCACCGAGGCCGGGTCACCACACGTCGCCCTCGCGCCAGTCGCACGTCAGCTCGCCGTCGAGGTCGAGCGGAGTGTCGCCGGCACGGACGAAGACCGACCCGTCGTCGCCCGGTGTGAGGACCACTCCGCTCGGCGTCTGCACCGAGGTGCGGCCCTGCCACAGGTCCCAGCCCCGGGACTCGTAGAGCGCGAAGCCGTCCTCTGATGCGCTGAGAGCCAGCAGGTCGTAGGTGCCGGCGAGGGACTCCAACAGGTCCATGACTGCCGACGCGTGGCCCTGCCGACGGTGGTCCGGGTGGGTGGCCACCCCCTCCACGTAGCCGCACCGGAGCGGCCGGCCGTCGAGTCGGAGTCGGCGCCGGACCAACGCTCCAACGGCGATCAGAGCGCCCTCCGATCGCACCAGCGCGTGAGTGCCGCCGAGTCCGTGCTGCCAGTCGTCGTCGGTGAACTCGCCGCCGAACGCCACGTCCAGCAGCTCGCGGATCGCCACGAGCTCCGCTGCGGTCAGGTCGTCGGTGTGGCTCCGTTGGACCTCGCGACTCACCATCCCGGGGGCTTCCGGTCGTGCCAGGGCGCCGCAGCCTCCACTTGCGCGCACAGCGACAGCAGCAGCTCCTCCTCGGCCGGGCGGGCCGCGAGCATCACCCCGACCGGCAGGCCGTCGTCGGTCCAGGCGAGCGGCAACGACGCCGCCGGCATTCCGGTGACGTTCCACGCCGACGTCCATGGCGTGAACCGCTTCTGCGCCTCGAAGTCGGCGGCCGGGTCGTCGTCGTCCCGGATCGCCCCGACCGGGAGCGGCGGGACGGCCAGGGTCGGGGTGAGGACGGCGTCGTACGGCGCCAACGCGGTCAGCGCCCCGGCAGCGAACCGGCGCATCGCCCCGATCGCGAGGCCGAACTCGGGACCGCTGACCGCCCGGCCGCGATCGGTCAGCCAGCGCGTCAACGGGCGGAGCAGCTGCTCCTGCTCCGGCGGGACGATCGAGAGCGCAGTGAGCACCGCCCAGCAGGTCTCGAAGACCGGGACCGCCTCGGGAGGCAGCGGAACGGCGATGTCGACGACCTCGTGGCCGAGCGACTCCAGCAGCCGCGAAGTCTCCACAACCGCGTCCGTGGAGACAGGATCCACAGGCGCGTCGGCGATGGCTGGCGCGCTGAACCGGGCGATCCGAAGATGGCCGGGATCGCGGTCGCACGCCGCGAGGAACGTCCCGACAGGAGGTGGTGCCCAGGACGGATCCCCTGCCCGACGACCGGCGAGCACATCGAGCATCGCCGCTGCGTCGCGCACGGTCCGGGCCAGCGGCCCGGCCGTCGCAAAACCCACCGGGTCGCCATACATGGGGTGGCCGCTGATCCGGCCGCGCGTGGGCTTGAGGCCGAACAGCCCACAGCAGGAGGCCGGGATCCGGATGGAGCCGCCACCGTCCGAGCCCTGGGCCACGGGGACCAGGCCGGCCGCCACGGCCGCGGCCGCGCCACCGGACGAGCCGCCCGCCATCCGGGTCCGGTCCCACGGGGTGACCGAGGGCGGCCGGCCCTCGGGCTCGGTGTAGCAGGGCGACCCGAACTCCGGGGTGGCGGTCTTGCCGAGGCTCACCATCCCGGCGCTCTCCATCGCAAGGGTGACCGCGTCGGACACCTCCGGCACGAAGTCGGCGAAGACCGGCGAGCCGAACGTGGTGCGCACACCCGCGGTGAGGTTGAGGTCCTTGATGGCGGTCGGCACGCCGTACAGCGGTGAGCCGGCTCCCGGCTCGAGCGTGTCGAGCTGACCGGCTCGGGCACAGGCCAGGTCGTCGGTGAGCGTGACGAACGCGCCCACCGTCTCGGGACCGTCGTCGATCCGATGGGCGCGCTCGAGGTAGTGCTTCGTGAGCTCGAGGGGCGACACCTCGCGCCGACGGACGAGCTCGCCCTGCTCGAGGGCGGTCAGGTCGTGCAGCTCGGCCACGCCTCGAACCTAGACTGCCGACCCAGCCGCGGGTCGTGGGCGGGTCAGGCTGCCGCAGTGTCCTGGCGGAAGTCGACCAGCCTGGCCACGGCGTCGTGCAGCTTGCCGAGCACCTCGGGGTCGGTGAGCACGTCGACGTTGATGGAGGACTGCGAGACGGTCACGTCCTCGACCACGACCGCACCGGCGACGCCGGCCGAGCGCACGGCGTCGGCGTGCGACCACTTGCCGCCGTACGGCGTCGGGGTGGTGCCGACGACGCCGAAGGGCTTGCCGACGATGGCGCCCTGACCGTAGGGGCGCGACAGCCAGTCGATGGCGTTGTTGAGGACGGCCGGCATGGTGCCGTTGTACTCGGGGGTGACGACCAGGACGCGGTCCGCGGAGGCGATCCGGGCGCGCACGTCGGCGACGAGCTCGGGGACGTCGTCACCGTCGAGGTCCTCGTTGTAGAACGGCAGCTCGCCGAGGCCGTCGACCAGGTCCAGGCTCACGCCGGCGGGCGCCTGGTCCCGCAGCACCTCGGCCAGCTTGCGGTTGAGGGAGTCGGCGCGGAGGCTGCCGATCAGGACGGCGACTCGGGTCTCGGACATGGGGGCTCCTGTGGAGTGGGAACGGATGGTCACGTGGACCGAAACGGACCATGGTCCGCTTCTATTCCTCAGGCGCCCCGGCCGCACCTGGTCTGGACCGGGCGGGCACCGCTCCTACAGTGGGCCTCGCCATGAGCGAGCGACCCCTGCTGCCGCTGCTCGGGGAGGCCGCACCCGAGCGGCGCGATGCTGCCCGCAACCGGGAGGCGCTGCTGGTAGCCGCCGAGGCACTGATCGACCACTGCGGCATCGAGGGCGTGACCATGGACGCGGTCGCGGCGCGAGCCGGGGTGGGCAAAGGCACCGTGTTCCGCCGGTTCGGCTCACGCGAGGGGTTGATGGCGGCGCTGCTCAACTTCTCCGAGACCGAGTGGCAGGCGTCGGTGATCTTCGGTCCTCCTCCCCTGGGTCCCGGGGCGCCCCCGATGGAACGACTGCTGGCCTTCGGCCGCTCCCGCCTCGAGGTCAACCTGCGGCTCGCCCACCTGATCCGGGCCGCGGGGCGGGCCGGCACACGGTCCTACGCGGCCTACTCGTTCGTCGCGATGCACACCCGGCACCTGCTCGGTGAGCTCGAGGTCTCCGGCGACATCGTGCTGCTGGCCACCGCACTGCTGGCGCCGCTCGAGGTGCCGATCCTCGAGCAGCAGGTGCAGATCGAGGGGATCGACGTGGACCGCATCGAGCAGGGCTGGATCGACCTGGCGCACCGCATCACCCAGCGCTGAGGTTCAGAGCCCCTGGCGGCGCAGCCCGAAGGTGAGCCCGTCGACGAGGGCGCCCCACGACGCCTCGATGACGTTGTGTCCGACGCCGACGGTCACCCACGAGGACTCGCCGTCGGAGGTCTCGATCAGCACCCGCGTGACCGCGTCCGTGCCGTGGCCCTGGTCGAGGATCCGGACCTTGTAGTCGATCAGCTCGAACTTCACGACCTCGGGGAACGCCTGCCCGATCGCCTTCCGCAGCGCCTGGTCGAGGGCGTTGACCGGCCCGTTGCCCTCCCCGGTGACGACGTGCCGCTCGCCCTGTGCCTTGAGCTTGACGGTGGCCTCGGACACCGCTTCCTCACCGACCTCGCGGTGGTCCAAAGTCTCGGTGATGACGCGCCATGACTCCACGTCGAAGTACGACGGCCGGTGGCCGGAGACCATCTCCTCCAGCAGCAGCTCGAAGGAGGCGTCCGCCGCCTCGAAGGTGAACCCGGTCGACTCGAGCTCCTTGACCCGCTCGGTGACCCGGGTGAGCAGCTCCTTGTCCTCACCCAGGTCGAAGCCGAGCTCGCGGCCCTTGAGCTCGATCGAGGCGCGGCCGGCCATGTCGGACACCAGCAGGCGCATGTCGTTCCCGACGTGCACCGGGTCGGTGTGCTGGTAGAGGTTGGGGTCGACCTTGATCGCACTGGCGTGCAGCCCGGCCTTGTGCGCGAACGCGGAGACACCGACGTAGGGCTGCCGGGAGGCCGGCGGGACGTTGGTGACCTCGGCGACTGCGTGCGCGATCCGGGTCGAGTCCTTGAGCAGCCCCGGCGGCAGCACCGAACGGTCCAGCTTGAGCTCGAGGTTGGCGACCACCGAGACCAGGTCGGCGTTGCCGGTGCGCTCGCCGTACCCGTTGATGCAGCCCTGGACGTGGGTGGCGCCGGCGGCGATGGCGGCCAGCGAGTTCGCGACCGCGCAGCCGCTGTCGTTGTGGGCGTGGATGCCTACCCGGACGCCCGCGGTCTCGATGACGTCGTGCACCACGTCGGAGACCCAGTCGGGCAGCATGCCGCCGTTGGTGTCGCAGAGAGCGACGACGTCGGCGCCGGCGTCGTACGCCGTGCGGAGCACCTCGAGCGCGTAGTCGCGGTTGGCCCGGTAGCCGTCGAAGAAGTGCTCGGCGTCGAGGAAGACCTGCTGCCCCTCGGCGCGCAGGTGCGCGACGGTGTCGCGGACCATGGCCAGGTTCTCCTCGAGCGTGGTGCGGAGCGCCAGCTCGACGTGGCGGTCGTGCGACTTGGCGACCAGGGTCACGACCGAGGCCCCGCTGTCGCGGAGGGCGGCGACCTGCGGGTCGTCGGCGGCGCGTACGCCGGCTCGGCGGGTCGAGCCGAACGCCGCAAGCTTGGCGTGCTTGAGGTCGAGCTCGGTGGTCGCGCGCCGGAAGAACTCGGTGTCCTTGGGGTTCGCACCGGGCCAGCCGCCCTCGATGTAGCCCACGCCGAGCCCGTCGAGCTGCCGCGCGATCGTCAGCTTGTCGGCGACCGAGAGGTTGAGCCCCTCCTGCTGCGCGCCGTCGCGCAGGGTGGTGTCGTAGACGTGGAAGGCGCCGTGCAGGTCCATCGGTGTCCGGTCTCTCGGTGTCGAAATTCGAGCTTCGCCCTGTTTCGTCCTCCGAAGAGCCTTCGTTCCTCAGCCTCTTCGTCGCAACAAAAAACCTCTCGGAGTACGAGAGGTGAGCGCGTCGACGGGTCGACGCGCTAGGAAATGATGATCACGCAGGTGTTCATTGCGACCATCCTGCCACGAGACGCGATCAATGTCCGGTGGTCGGTCCGCTCAGCGGACGGTCCTGTCCCGGGGTCCATGACGTCCCCCGGGACTCGGCCAGAGCCCCGAGACTGGTCGCGAGCACCACCACGACGAAGGCGACCGCCAGCCACAGCTTCCAGCCCCGCGCCGCGGGGTTGACCACGCGGGCCAGTGGCGACCGCACCCGCGAACCGCCCGGACCGGTCCACACCGATGCCGCGAACACCGAGCCGCAGACGAACAGCGTGACCGCCTCGCCGGCGACGAATGCATAGCAGAGCAGCGCGGCGGCGATCGCCAGCCCGGCGCTCCAGAGCACCAGCATCACCGTGCCCGCCAGGGAGCGAAGCAGGTCCCACGGTGTGCGGGAAAGGAGCAGCGCGCCGTCGTACCACTTGGGACCGCGGAGCCGGCGCCGGTCGCCCGCGGCGCTGGCGGCCAGCGAGCCACTGCGCAGCAGCCAGACCGCGAGGAGCAACGAGACGGAGCCGAACCAGGGGTACGCCGCCACCAACCCGCCGCACAGCAGCGCCACCGTGACCAGCAGGACCGCACGTCGGGTCCGTTCGGCCAACGGCGGCCGACCCTGGTCGAGCGGAGGCGGCGGAAGCACCCGGGCGTCGCGCTCGAGGACGGTCTGCGCCTCGGTCAGCATCCGGGTGCCGTCGCGACCCGCAGGGGGCGAGCCGGGCAGCACGTCAGTGCGCTGCGCGTCGGCCGAGGTGTGGGCAACGGCGTAGGGCAACGTCATCGAGTCCGGCACCGGCGGCACCGCTGCCGACCGGCCGTTCGGCGACACCTGGGGCCGCAGCCACCCCAGGATGGCTGCCAGCGAGGGCCTTCGCTCCGGCTCGGGGGCGAGGGCCTCGGCCAGCAGCTGACGCAGCGGGTCCGGGATCCCGGTGAGGTCGTGCTCCCCACGCCGGACCCGGTCCATGATCGCCATCGACGGACCTCGGCCGAACGGCGGCCGGCCGGTGGCCGCGTACGCCACGGTCGCCGCCCAGGAGTGCACGTCGGAGGCCGGGGTGGCGTCGTCGCCGTACAGGATCTCGGGCGCGAGATAGCCGGGGGTGCCGAGCAGCCAGCCGGTGTGCGTGAGCTTCGGGTCGTCGGCGACCCGGGCCAGGCCGAAGTCGATGAGGATCGGGGTCCGGCCTTCCATGAGCACGTTCGACGGCTTCACGTCGCGGTGCAGTACGCCGACGGCGTGCACCGACGCGACGCCCTCGGCCAGGCAGGACGCGAACCACAGCAGGTCGGGTCCGATGATCGGCCCCTCCTCGTGGACGAAGTCGTGCAGCGACAGCCCCGGCACGTAGCGGGTCGCGACGTAGGGGATCGGCGCCCACGGGTCGGCGTCGACGATCTCGGCCACCCATCTGCTCCGCACCCGGCTCAGGGACCCCACCTCGCGGGCCAGCCGCCGGCGCGCCTCGTCGTCGCCGACGATGTGTGGCCGGAGCACCTTGAGGGCGACCCGCGGTCCCTCGCCGCGCCGGGCCAGGTGGACCACGCCCATCCCGCCCTCGCCGATCTTGGACAGCAGCGCGTATCCGCCCACGGTCAGCTGCGGCGCATCGGCCGGTACGGCGGGCGTGCCCTTCGCCGGCGTCCGCGGCGTGCTGGTCACGTCTCTCAGACTAATTGGCGGTGGTGTGGGTTCCTGCCAAGCACGAGACTTCCCGAGTGACCACTTCGCGCCCGCCCCGCGTCCGCCAGCTGCGCCTCGTCGTCGAGACCGAGGACTTCGAGGCCGCGGTGTCCTTCTACCGGGACGCGCTCGGCCTGCCCGTGGAGCTGGACCTCGAGGGTGACGACGGCGAGCACGTCGTGATCCTCGACGCCGGGCGCGCCACCCTCGAGCTGTCCAACCCGGCCCAGGTCGCCATGATCGATGCGGTGGAGGTGGGCCGGCGGGTGGCTCCCCGCCTACGCGTCGCGTTCGAGGTCGACGACGCCGCCTCGGCGACAGGTTCGCTGGTCGAGGCGGGCGCCGAGCTCGTCGCTCCACCGACGGTGACGCCGTGGAACTCGCTCAACGCCCGCCTCGAGGGTCCGGCCGACCTCCAGCTCACGCTGTTCGAGGAGCGCGGCTGACTCCCGCCTCAGCGTTGCGTCGACAGCTGGGCCAGGCCGCACATCGAGCCCGGCTGGTCACCGGCGTAGGCGACCGTGAGAGTGCCGTCGACGGTGGTGCCGATGTCCAGGTGCCGGTTGTCCTTCAGCAGAGGTGAGCCGGCCGGGATCTCCAGCACCCAGTCCTGACCCTCATGAGTGAGCGAGGCCGGTGGCTCATCGGTCGCGCCGAAGCCGCAGGGGTCGTCCGCACCTTCGGGGAGGGGTGAGGCCTGACCCGTACCACCGCCCGGCTTGGCCTCCACGGGCGCCCCAGGCTCTGGGTCGCCGACGCCGTAGATCCCGTCGGACGGGGTCGCGTCATAGCTGACGTCGGCATCGATGCCCTGGGCCCTCAGCGCGGCCTCGAGCCCGGCGGCGTCGTCGAGACGGTGCACGGTGACGATGACGTCTCCGTCGCTGTCCTGCTCGACGGCGTACGCCGGCGTCCCGCCGCCCGAGCCGAGCCCGAACACGGCGACCACCGAGGCGGCCACTGCGGTGCTGGCCGCGGCGACCAGCCGAGTACGACGGCGTCGCGGCCGGACCGAAGCGGGCTGGGGCTGCGGATGCTCGACGACGTGCCGTCGCAGCTCGGTCAGGAGTGCGGTCTCGAAGGTGTCGAGGATGCTGCTGCGGTTCATGGAAGGACCTCCACGGTGAGGGCACGGTCCGGGACCTCGGTGACCTCGGCGCCGTGCAGGTGAGCGGTGACCCGGGCGCGGCTGCGATGCAGCCGGACCCGCGCGGTTCCCGGCTTCACCCCCAGCGCCCTGGCGGCGTCGGCGACCGAGAGCCCGTCGAGCGCCACCATCTCCAGAAGAGCCCGATCGGCCTCGGGCAGCTCGGCGATGGCGCGGTACATCCGGCGCGAGGAGCGCTCGGCGTCGATCCGCTCCTCGATCCGGGTGAACGAGGCCCCGTCGAGCAGGCGGTGGCCCTCGATCCTCCGTGTCGCGTGGAGCTCCCGGGCCCGGCGGCGCGCCTCGCCCGCGATGGCGTTGCGACCGACGCCGTAGAGCCAGGCGACCACAGGCCCCCGGCCGGGGTCATAGCGCGCGGCACTGTCTACCGCCGCCAGGAAGATGTCCGCGGTCAGGTCGGCCGCCACGTGCGGGTCGCCGACCCGGCGGGCCACGAACCGCTGCACCTCCTCGACGTGGTCCCGGTAGAACGCCTCGAGGGCGTCCGGCTCACGGGCGATCCGGTCGAGTGGGTCGTAGTCGGGGTGCACAACCGTTCTTGGTCCCGCCCGGCCCGGGCGTTACACGATCCGGTGCATCCAGCCGAAGGTGTCCTCGGCCCGGCCGTACTGCACGTCGACCAGCGCCTGCCGGATCCGCATGGTCAGGTCGGTGGAGGCCGGGGCGGGCGCAGCGCCGCCCTCCCACTTGAGCTCGCCCACCGGCGTCACCACGGCGGCGGTGCCACAGGCGAAGATCTCGGTGATGTCACCGCTGGTGACGCCGTCGCGCCACTCATCGATCGAGAACCTCCGCTCCTCCACCTGGTGGCCCATCTTCCCGGCGAGCTCGATGATCGACCCGCGGGTGATCCCCTCGAGGATGGTGCCGAGCGCGGGGGTGACGATCCGGCCGTCGGCGTAGACGAAGTAGAGGTTCATGCCGCCGAGCTCCTCGACGTAGGTGCTCTCCTCGGCGTCGAGGAAGACCACCTGGTCGCAGCCCTGGCTGGTCGCCTCCTGCTGCGCCACCAGCGAGCTGGCGTAGTTGCCGCCGGTCTTCGCGGCCCCCATCCCGCCGCGGCCGGCCCGGGTGTAGTCCTCTGTCAGCCAGAGCGTCACCGGCTTGATGCCGCCCTTGAAGTAGGAGCCAGCCGGGCTGGCGATCACCATGAAAGTGACGTGCTGGGCGGGCCGGACGCCGAGGAAGCTCTCCGAGGCGAACGTGAACGGCCGCACGTAGAGGCTCTTCTCCCCGGCCTGGTCGGGCACCCAGCGCTGGTCCACCGTGACCAGCGCGTCGACGGCCTGCACGAAGTCCTCGACCTCGAGCTTGGGCAGCGCCAGGCGATGGCTGGAGCGGACGTTGCGCGCGGCGTTCTCCTCGGGGCGGAACGACCAGATCGTGCCGTCCTGGTGCCGGTAGGCCTTCATCCCCTCGAAGGTCTCCTGCGCGTAGTGCAGCACCGCCGTGGCGGGGTCGAGGGTGAGCGGGCCGTACGGTTCGATCCGGGCGCTGTGCCAGCCGTCGCCGGGCGTCCACTCCACCGTGAACATGTGGTCTGTGAAGTGGGTCCCGAAGCCGGGGTTGGCCAGGATCTCGGCCAGCCGCGCGTCGTCGACCGGCGCGCCGGTCCGGGTGGTGCTGATCTCCATGGACATCAAAGTAGTCGCTTTCAGAAGCGGGCAGTAGGCAGCCGGGAGCGGTCAGCCGGCTACTCGGGCCGCGATCGCGTCGCCCACCTCGGCGGTGCGGCGAGTGCCGGTCCGCCCGGCCAGGTCGGCCATGACCGCGGCCTCGACGGTGGCCGCGGCGTCGGCGTACCCGAGGTGGTCCAGCAGGAGTGACGCGGAGAGGATCGCGGCGGTGGGGTCCGCCTTCTGCTGGCCGGCGATGTCAGGGGCCGATCCATGCACGGGCTCGAACATGCTGGGCGCAGTGCGGTCCGGGTTGACGTTGCCGGATGCAGCCAGTCCGATGCCGCCGGTGATAGCGGCGGCGAGGTCGGTGATGATGTCGCCGAAGAGGTTGTCGGTGACGATCACGTCGAAGCGCGACGGGTCGGTGGTCATGAAGATCATCGCGGCGTCGACGTGGATGTAGTCGACCGCGACGTCGGGGAACTCCGGTGCGACCTCCTGCACGAGTCGCCACCAGAGCGAGCCGGCGTTGACCAGCACGTTGGTCTTGTGGACGAGCGTGAGCCGCTTGCGCGGCCGGCGCTGGGCGCGGCCGAACGCGTAGCGGACGACCCGTTCGACGCCGTACGCCGTGTTGACCGAGACCTCCGTCGCGATCTCGTGCGGCGTGCCGACCCGGAGTGCGCCGCCGTTGCCGGTGTAGGGGCCCTCGGTGCCCTCGCGGACCACGACGAAGTCGACCTCACCCGGGTCGCGCAACGGCGAGGTCACACCGGGGAAGATCCGGGAGGGGCGCAGGTTCACGTAGTGGTCGAGCTCGAAGCGCAGCCGCAGCAGCAGCCCGCGCTCGAGGATGCCCGGCGGCAGGTTCGGGTCGTTGGGCTTGCCCCCGACCGCGCCGAGCAGGATCGCGTCGTGCTCGCGGATCTCGCAGAGCACGGAGTCCGGAAGCACCTCCCCGGTCGCGAGGTAGCGCTCCGCGCCGAGGTCGTAGCGGGTCTGCTCGAACTTGATCTCCGCCAGGCGCGGCGACCTCGAGCACCTTGAGCGCCTCGGCGGTCACCTCGGGACCGATGCCGTCGCCGGGGATGACCGCTAGCCGGAGAGATGTCATGGGGGCAGACGTTAGTTGTCGTCGGGGCGCTCGCCGCCGTTGTCCCGCAGGTCGAGCGAGGCCTGAAGAGCCGCGTTGACGTTCTCGTAGCTGCGCGGATTCTCGGGGTGATGGCTGGCCGGGCCCCAGTCCGGATACATGTCGTACATCTGTCGTCTCCTCGGTCTGTGTGATTCGGTGTCTGGCCGAGGACGCCCCGCGACGGGGACGGACCGACTCGTGGGTCGCACGAGTGGAGACCTGCACTGGGAGCGGATCACGCGTTGAGCGAAGGGTCCGCGTCGCGGAGGCGTTCTCGACCTGGAACTGATGAGCTGAGAAGCCACGCAACGCCGACCACCGCGGCGAGGTGGCCTCTCGTCAGGCCCCGCCGCGGCGCTCGATGAGTACGAACACGCTCCGCATGGTGCGACGATCGTAGGACGTCCGTTGATCTCGTGGGAGCGGATACCGCAGGGTGTTCGCGATGCGAGACGACCATTTCGAGATGAAAGACTCGAACCGTGAGCCACCCGCCCGACCTGCCCGAGATCGTCAACCGCGCGTTCGACGTCTCCCGCCGCGCCGGCTACGTCTCCTTCTGCCGCAACGAGACCGGCCGGCTGCTGGCGATGCTGGCGGCGACCCGCGACGGCACCATGGCCGAGTTCGGCACCGGCTGCGGTGTCGGCACCGCCTGGCTGCGGTCCGGCGTACGTGGGGAGAAGGCGCGGATCGTCACCGCCGAGCTCGACCCCAAGCTGGCCGAGGCGGCCGCGGAGATCTTTCGCGACGACGAGCAGGTCGAGGTGCTCGCCGCGGACTGGTCGACGCTGCTCGACAAGGGCCCCTACTCGCTGCTCTTCCTGGACTCCGGGGAGCCGACCCAGGTCACGGTGGATGCGATCGCCGACCTGGTCGAGGACGGCGGCATCGTCGTCCTCGACGACTTCGTCCCGTGCGAGCAGTGGCCGCCGATCACCGGCGGGCGGGTCGACACCCTGCGCGAGCACTGGCTCACCGACGACCGCTTCACCGCCGTCGAGGTGATGGTCGCCCCTGACGCGTCGACCATCATCGCCACCAAACGCTGAGGTGGAATCGGAGCGTTTGCGAGCAATCGCTGGAAAACGCCTCGGCGCGGGTGTCCGCTTCGTATCGTCGTAGGACTCGGCGCCGGGGATTCGGCGCCAGGCCCGGGGATTCGACCATGCGCAGACTGCCTTTGCTGGCCCTTCTGGTCGGTGTGATGCTGGTCGCCATCGGGCCGCTCATCATCGCGGGCGCGCGAGCCCAGCAGAGCGACCAGGACCGGGCCCTGCGCCACGGTGCCACGCAGGTGGCAGCGGACTTCACGTCGTACTTCGAGCGGGCCCGCAGCCTGGACCTGCTGCTGGCCGAGAACCCCCGGCTCCAGGCCATTCCCGACGCCGACCTCCTCGATCCGAAGATCAACGCCGAGGCCAACGAGGCCCTCGCCTACCTCGAGAGTCTCTACCCGGGCGCGATCGGGGAGGCCTGCCTGATCGACGACACCGGCCAGGAGATCGCCCGGGTGACCCAAGGCGTCCCGGCCCCCATCGACGAGCTGTCCTCGGAGGAGGCGAAGAACGCCTTCTTCCAGGCGACGCTCGACCTGGAGCCTGGCCAGGTGCACCAGGCCGCGCCCTACGTCTCTCCTGACACCAACGCGTGGGTGATCTCGAACTCGACCCCCGTCCAGCTCCCCGGCGGGCGGACCCTGGTCGTCCACTTCGAGGTGTCGCTGGCGAGCTTCGCCGAGGCGCTGGGGCAGGACTCGACCGATAGTCGTACCGCGGTGGTCGACCGCACCACCGGACGCTCCATCCTGGCCGACGGGGCGGACCTGCCGGCCAACGACGCCCAGTTCCCTCCCTTCCGGCACGCCCGGGTCCTCGACTCCGTCGCGACGGGAGGATTCGCGGTGGCTGACGATGGCGAGCGCTTGGCGGTGACCCCGATCAAGACAGAGACCGGCAACGTGAACGACTGGGCCATCGTTCGGTGGTCGTCGCGAGGCGCCTCCATGCCGTCCTGGGTCGGAGGCGTCTCGACCGTCGCGGGCTTCGTGTTCCTGTTCCTGTTCCTGGTCCTGCTCCGGCGGCACCACAATGCCCTCCAGCGGGCAGCCCGCCTCGACCACCTGACGGGAATGCGCAACCGGAAGGCCCTCGCAGAGGCTTTGGAGGACGCGGTGTCGGCGGCCCAGCGGACCGGTGAGCAGGTCGGCGTCCTGATGCTCGACCTCGACGGCTTCAAGCAGATCAACGACACCCTGGGCCACGAGTGCGGAGACCTGGTCCTCCAGGAGATCGGCCGTCGCCTGCACGCGAACACGTTCGAGTACGACACCGCCGCCCGCATGGGTGGGGATGAGTACGCCGTCGTCTTGCGCCAGCTCGGCGACCAGCTCGACGTCGAGGCCGTCGCGCGGCGGCTCCACGAGGCGCTGGTCAGGCCGATGGACATCGAGGGACTCTCGCGGTTCGTCGGCGTCAGCATCGGCGCCGCCATGTTCCCCGACCACGGTGCGACGAGCTCGGAGCTGCTCAGGTCGGCCGACGCCGCAATGTACGCAGCCAAGCGGAACCGCGAAGGGATCCGCGTCTACGAGCCAGGTACGTCGGTCGGGGCCACCGCGTCCTGGCTGGCCGCCGAGCTCCTCTTCGCCATCGAGAACGAAGAGATCACGATGGTCTACCAGCCCGAGCACGCTCTGGACAGCGGCCGCATCGTCAGCGTGGAGGCGCTGGCCCGGTGGGTGCGCCCCGGCGGGCAGGACGTGCCCCCGTCTTCGTTCGTGCCCCTCGCCGAGGAGACCGGCCTGATCCGTCAGCTGACCCTGCTCACCCTGCGCCAGGCGCTCGACGAGGCCAGGGGCTGGCGGGGCGCCGGCATCGTCGTCCCGGTCAGCGTGAACCTGTCCGCCCGACTCGTCACCGACCGCTCACTGCCCGGCGAGGTGGCCGCACTGCTCGCCGGGCGTGGCCTCAGTGGCGAGGACCTGATCGTCGAGATCACCGAGACCGCGGTGGTCGGTGACGTGGCAGTCGCCTGCGACATGCTGCAGGACCTGCGCGCGATCGGGGTCCGCATCGAGCTCGACGACTTCGGCAGCGGCTACGCCTCGACACGCGCCCTCCGCGAGATGCCGCTCGACGGCATCAAGATCGACCGGCATCTCGTCAACGACACCACTGAGGGCGGGCGGAGCCTGCTGGCGGCCACCATCGACCTCGGCAAGGTTTTGAACCTCTACGTCGTCACCGAGGGCATCGAGGACCAGCAGGGACTGGACGCGATGCGCCACCTCGGCGCCGACGTCGGCCAGGGCTACCACCTGGACTTGCCGATGAGCGCCGAGTCGCTGCGCACCCTGCTCGGCGAGGCCACCCCGCCCGTGGTCGCCACCAAGCGCTGACGTTGAATCGCGTGACATCGACGATCATGGCGGGGAGCATCAGCTGGGTGAGCGGTCCGATGGCGAGGGCGTAGAGGATCGTGCCGAAGCCGGCGACGCCGCCGAGCACGAGGCCGATCGCCACGACCGTGATCTCCAGCAGGGTCCGCACCAGCCGCAGCGAGAGGCCGGTACGCCGCGAGAGGCCGGTCATCAGCCCGTCCCGGGGGCCGCGGCCGAGCTGGGCGCCGATGTACATGGCCGTCGCGAGCCCGCAGATCAGCACGCCACCGACGGTGAGCACGCCGCGCAGCCAGAGCGCGCCCGGCTCGGACAGGAACGCAAGGAACGCATCGGCCGAGACGCCGATGACCACGGCGTTCGACACGGTGCCGATCCCGGGCAGCTCGCGCAGCGGGATCCACAGCAGCAGCACCGCGAAGCTGACGATGACGAGCGCCTGGCCGAGCGTGATCGGCAGGTGCTTCGCCAGCCCGTAGTGGAGGACGTCCCACGGCGCCACGCCGAGATGGCCACGCACCATCAGCGCGATCGACAGTCCGTAGAGCACCAGCCCGACGTACAGCTGCGGCAGCCGGCGAGCCAGCCGGCCGGCGCGGAGCTGGGCGATCGGGCCCAGGTCGACCAGGACGCGGGCCGAGCGAGGGAGGGCGACAGCGGTCACGAGCACCATCGTCCCGCCAAGTGGCCTTTCCACAAATAGCCAATCGTGCGACAGTGGACTGCATGGATCGCTCCGTCAGTGCACGCCGAGTGGCCACGTTGGCGGGCGACTTCGACCGCAGCCCCGCGTACGCCGGCCTCGCGGACGCCTTGGTTCTGCTGATCGGCGACGGCCGGATCCCGGTCGGTACCCGGTTGCCCAGCGAGCGGGAGCTGACCCAGGCGCTGGACGTGTCCCGGACCACGGTCACCCGCGCCTACGCATCCGTGCGCGACGCCGGCTACGCCGAGGCGCGGCAGGGGTCCGGCACCTACACGCGCGTCCCCGGCGGCCGCGAGCGCGCCCACGACCGCGCACTGCTCCCCCGACCCGGCGACCACGACGCGATCGACCTCAACTGCGCGGCTCCCTCCGCGCCGCCCGAGATCACGGCGGCGTACGCCGAGGCCGCCACGATGCTCCCGGCGTACCTCGGCGGGCACGGCTACTTCCCCGCGGGGCTGCCCGAGCTCCAGGCCGCGATCGCCGCGACGTACGACGCCCGCGGCCTGCCCACCGACCCCGACCAGATCATGGTCACGCCCGGGGCGCTGTCGGCCGCCTCGATCGTGGCGCAGGCCTTCACCGGTGCGGGTGACCGAGTGCTGGTCGAGTCGCCGGTCTACCCGAACGCCACCGAGGCGATCCGCTGTAGCGGCGCCCGCCTGGTCGCCGCCCCGGTCGACCCACATGGCTGGGACCTCGACGCCGTCGGTGCCACGCTCCGCCAGGCCGCGCCGCGCCTGGCCTACCTGATCCCGGACTTCCAGAACCCGACCGGCCTGCTGATGACCGACGAGGAACGCGCGCGGTATGCCGCCCACCTGCGGCGTGCCCACGCCGTCGCAGTCGTCGACGAGGCGCACCAGGCCCTGGCCCTCGACGACCAGGCGATGCCGCTGCCCTTCGCAGTCCACGCGCCCGACGCGATCACCATCGGCAGCGCCAGCAAGTGCTTCTGGGGCGGCCTGCGCCTGGGCTGGGTGCGGGCTCCCCTGGACCGGATGGACCGGCTCACCAGGGCCCGGGTCGCGCTTGATCTCGGTGCCCCGGTCGTGGAGCAGCTCGTCCTCACCCGCCTCCTCGGCAATGCGGACACGGTCGTGGCCGACCACCGCGCCCGACTCAGGAAGCAACGTGATGCCCTGGTCGACGCCATTCACGAGCTGCTGCCGGAGTGGCGCTTCCGGGTGCCCGCTGGTGGCCTCGCGCTCTGGTGCGAGCTGCCCGGCGCGCTCGGCACCGCCATCGCCGCGGAGGCCGAGCGGCACGGCGTGATCGTCGCGCCCGGCCCGGTCTTCGCGGCCGAGGGCGGGCTGGACCGCTTCATCCGCGTCCCGTGGACCAAGCGCGCCGACGTGCTCGTGGAGGCGGTACGCCGACTGGCCACCGCCTGGGCGGTCGTGGCGGCCCGGCAGCCCGGACCCGGCCGCTCCAGCGGCCGGGTGATGGTGGCCTGAGCGTCGTCAGACCAGGTCGGCGGCGCGGACTGAGACCGCGTCGATCGCGTGCTCGATCTCCAGCAGCGTGTCGGCCGGGATCGCGGAGTCGACCGACAGCGCGACCAAGGCAGCACCGCCCTTGGCGTCGCGCGCGACCTGCATCCCCGCGATGTTGACCCCGGCGGCCCCGAGGATGCCGCCGACCGTGCCGACCATGCCCGGTCGGTCCTCGTAGCTGAAGAACGCCAGGTGCTCGGTGGGCACGAGGTCGACGTCGAAGCCGTTCACCTCGACCAGCCGCTCGTGCTGGTGGACCCCGACCAGGGTGCCGCTGACCGAGATCTGCGCCCCGTCGGCGAGAGTCCCACGGATGGTGATCAGGTTGCGATGGTCGGGGCTCTCCGGCTCCGTGACGAGGCGTACGGCGGTCCCGCGCTCGGCCGCGAGAAGCGGCGCGTTCACGTAGGAGACCTGGTCCTCGACCACGTCGGTGAAGATCCCCTTGAGCGCGGCGAGCTCGAGCACCTTGACGTCGAAGTCGGTGATCTCGCCGCGCACCTCGACGTCGACCTGCTGGGCGACCTCGCCGGCCAGGGCGGTGAAGATGCGGCCCAGCTTCTCGGTGAGCGGGATGCCCGGGCGCACCTCCTCGGCGATGACACCGCCCTGCACGTTGACCGCGTCGGGCACCAGCTCGCCGGACAGCGCCAGCCGCACCGACCGGGCCACCGCGAGGCCGGCGTTCTCCTGGGCCTCGTCCGTGGAGGCGCCGAGGTGCGGTGTGGCGACGACGTTGTCGAGCTCGAAAAGGGGACTGTCGGTGCACGGCTCGCTGGCGAACACGTCGAGCCCGGCCGCGGCGAGCCGGCCCTCCTTGAGGGCGGCGTAGAGGGCGACCTCGTCGACGATGCCACCGCGCGCGGCGTTGACGAGCACCAGGTGCGGGCGGACCTTGTGCAGCTCCGCGTCCCCGATCAGCCCGACGGTCTCGGGCGTCTTGGGCAGGTGCACCGACATGAAGTCGGACTCCTCGAGCAGGGTGCCGAGGTCGACCAGCCGCACCCCCATCTGCGCGGCCCGCCCGGCCTGCACGTAGGGGTCGTAGGCGATCACGGTCATCCCGAAGGCACTCAGCCGCTGCGCGACCAGCACGCCGATCCGGCCGAGGCCCACGATGCCGACGGTCTTCTCGTAGAGCTCGGTCCCGGTGTATTTCGAGCGCTTCCACTCACCCAGGCGGAGCGCTGCGTGCGCGGGTGAGACGTGCCGGGCCGCGGCCAGCATCAACGCGACGGCGAGCTCCGCTGCCGAGACGATGTTGGAGGTCGGGGCGTTGACCACCATGACGCCGGACTGGGTGGCGGCGCGCACGTCGACGTTGTCGAGCCCGACGCCGGCCCGGGCCACCACCTTGAGGCGGGGGGCGGCTGCGAGCGCCTCGGCGTCCACGGTGGTGGCCGAGCGGACCAGCAACGCGGCAGCCTCGGGCAACGCGGCGAGCAGCTCGGAGCGGTCGGCGCCGTTGCAGTGCCGGATGTCGAAGTCCGGGCCCAGCTCCTGGATCGTCGCCGGGCTGAGCTCCTCGGCGATGAGCACGACGGGCCGGGCTGCCACGGGGTCGACTGCCACGCGGTCGGCAGGAGTGCTCACAGCGGTGTCCTCACGGTGCGACTCGGGTGCGGGCCAGGCGTGCACGACGCTGTGCAGCGGCTCAGACTACCCCGCCGCCCGCGGCGAAAACCGCGTGCGTCTGCACCGCGGCCCACCTACCCTCGAGCCGTGCAGTGAACCGGTGACCCCGTCCCCACCCGCCTCTCGCGAGGAGTCACCGTGCCCACCCCTGTCCCAAGCATCCTCACCTTCTCCGGCGTCGGCCTCACCTGGCCCGACGGCACCGTCGCGCTCCACGACCTGGACCTCCTGGTCTCCCCCGGCCGGGCCGGCCTGGTCGGCGCGAACGGCTCCGGCAAGTCCAGCCTGCTCCGGCTCGCGGCCGGGGAGCTGCGGCCGACGTCCGGCTCGGTCACCGTGCTGGGCGAGGTCGGCTACCTGCCGCAGGACCTCACCCTCGACCGAGCCAGCCGGGTCGACGACGTGTTGGGGATCGGCGCCACACTCCGGGCGCTGCGTGCGCTCGACCGCGGCTCCGATGACCCGGCCGACGTCGAGGCCGTGGGCGACGACTGGGACGTCGAGGAGCGCGCCACCGTCGAGCTCGAGCGGCTCGGCGTACCCGCCGACGTGCTGGATCGCCGGCTCGGAGAGCTCTCAGGCGGCGAGGTGGTCCGGCTCGGACTGGCCCGGCTGCTGCTGCGCCGGCCCGACGTACTGCTCCTCGACGAGCCGACCAACAACCTCGACGCCGCAGCACGCACCCGGCTCTACGACGTGCTCGGGTCGTGGTCGCGCACCCTGCTCGTGGTCAGCCACGACCGCAAGCTGCTCGAGCGCGTGGGCAAGATCGGCGAGCTCCGCGACGGTGCGGTGCGGTGGTACGGCGGTGGCTTCAGCGCGTACGTCGAGCAGGTCCGTGTCGAGCAGGAGGCGGCCGAGCGGGCCGTGACGGCCGCCCGGTCGGACCTGCGCCGGCAGAAGCACGACCGGATGGAGGCCGAGCGGGTGCTGGCTCAGCGGCATCGTCAGGGCGTCCGCAACGCAGCGCGAACGAACATGGGCAAGGGCGCCAAGGATTTCTGGAAGAACCGCTCGGAGAAGTCCGCGGCGTCGTACCGCAAGGTGCACGACGAACGCCTGGATGCCGCCCGCGGCCGGCTCGTCGACGCCGAGGCGCGGCTGCGCGAGGACCGCTCGATCCGGGTCGACCTGTCGGCCACCGAGGTGCCCCGCGGCCGGGTCGTGCTCACCACGGAGGGGCTGGTGATCCGCACCGGAGCGTCGGTCGAGCTGGACCTCCGCGACCCGGAACGGGTGGCTCTCCTCGGCCCGAACGGGGCGGGCAAGACCACGCTCCTCGACACCATCGTCGGCACCGTGCCGCCTCGGTCCGGGTCGGTGACCACCCACGTGCCGACCCGGCTGCTCCCCCAGCGGCTCGACCTGCTCGACGGCGACCTGTCGGTCTTCGAGAACGTCGCGCTGCGGGCACCGGGCGTCGAGCCGAACCAGATCCGCGCACAGCTGGCCCGCTTCCTGTTCCGCGGAGCGGCGGCCGACCAACCGGCCGGCACCCTGTCGGGCGGGGAGATGTTCCGCGCCACGCTGGCCTCCCTGCTCCTGGCCGATCCCGCGCCGCAGCTGCTGCTGCTCGACGAACCGACCAACAACCTCGACCTGGCGTCGTACGACGCACTGGTCGACGCGCTCACCGCCTATCGCGGCGCGCTGATCGTCGTCTGCCACGACACGCGGTTCCTCGATGACGTGGGGATCGACCGGTCGCTGGCGCTCAGTCCTCCGCGATGACCGAGAGGATGTTGCCGGCCGGGTCGGTGAACCAGGCGATCAGCGGACCGCCGCCCCGGAACACGCCCTTCTCGTCGGTCTCGATGGGCGTTCCCTCGTAGTGCTCGAAGACCACACCCTTGGCGGTGAGCTCATCGACGGCGGCTTCGACGTCGGGCACCGGGAAGTTGAGGATTGTGTAGGTCGCGGGCACGTGGTCGGGCTTCGGGTAGACGAGCGTGGGCGTGCCACCGCCGAGGTCCAGCCACAGAGTGCCGTTCTCCTCGGTCACATCGATGCCGAGCACGTCGGAGTAGAACGCGCGGGCGGCGTCCGTGTCGGGCACCGCGAAGCCGTGGAATGCCTTGCTGGGATCGGTCATGTCACTACCGACCGGGACGGCGGACAGGACTCATCGGCGCTAGGAGAAGAGCGCCTGCCCGACGTACTCACCCTCGCCGATGCCGGGAGGCACGGCGAAGAGAGCCGAGCCGTTGACCTTGAGGTACTCCATCAGCGCGTCGTTGGCTGCCATCTTGGTCTGGATCGGGATGAAGTGGGTGTCGGGGTTGCGGACGAACGCCAGGAAGAACAGGCCGGCGTCGAGGCCACCGATGGAGTTGCTGCCGTCGACGAAGTTGTAGCCGCGGCGGAGCATCCGCGCGCCGTCGTTGAAGTCCGGGTGGACCAGGCGCACGTGCGCGTCGGGGGCGATGACCGTCAACCCTTCACTGCCCGGCATGTCGAAGTCGGGCAAGGTGTGCTCGCTGCCGCCCGAGAGCGGTGCGCCGGTGTCCTTGGTGCGGCCGACGAACGCCTCCTGGTCGCCGAGCGGCTGCCGGTCCCAGACCTCGATCGTCATGTTGAAGCGGCGCGCCACGAGGTAGGAGCCGCCGGCCAGCCACCCGGCCTTCGGGTCGTCACCGGCAGCGACCCAGACGTGCTCCGCAACGTCGCTGGTCTCCTCGGCCTTGATGTTCTTGGTTCCGTCCTTGAACCCGAACAGGTTCCGCGGCGTGGACTGGCTGGTCGAGGTGGTCGAGGTACGGCCGAACCCGAGCTGCGACCAGCGCACCGCGACGGTGCCGAAGCCGATCCGGGCCAGGTTGCGGATCGCGTGCACCGCGACCTGCGGGTCATCGGCACAGGCCTGGATGCACAGGTCGCCGTACGAGCGCGCCGGGTCGAGCGCGTCCATGGGGAAGTGCGGCAGCGTACGGAGCGCCGCTGGCTGCCGGTCAGCGAGGCCGAAGCGGTCCTTCCCGTCGGCGTCCCGAAACAGCGAGGGTCCGAAGCCGAACGTGATCGTGAGCCCGCCCGGCGGGAGACCGATCGCCTCGCCCGTGTCGTCGGGCGGCAGGTTCGAGGCGCCCTCGACCGGGCCGACGGTGCCCGCGGGCTCTCCGGCCGTCATCCGCTCGGCCGCCTCGGTCCACTGCCGGAGCAGGGCGACGAGCCGGTCCCGATCGTCGGTGGTGACGTCGAACGCCGCGAAGTGCAGC
Organism: uncultured Actinomycetota bacterium; assembly: GCA_963817125.1. Classification (GTDB taxonomy): domain Bacteria; phylum Actinomycetota; class Actinomycetes; order Propionibacteriales; family Nocardioidaceae; genus Nocardioides. The sequence continues at coordinate 582,165 of CAWFNB010000009.1, read as the reverse complement.
CGGTCCTGGGCCGGGGTGACGATGCCGGCCTGGTGCTGGCCCCGGAAGGCGTACGACGCGGGCCGGTGCGGGGGCCCCCCGTCGGCGGCGTCGCCGGCCCGGCCCACCGCGAACGCGCCGACCACCCCCGCCGCGGCGGCGCCGCCGCCGAGCAGGGAGCGTCTGGAGACGTGACCGGGCATCGCTACGAGAGCACCGCCGCGGTCAGCCGTGACAGCGGCTCGGAGAGGGCGTTGACCGCGTCGGCGAGCTGCTTGACCTCGTCGGGCGTGAGCTGGTCGTAGGTCTTGAACCCGTCGCCCACCCGCTGCGCGTCCAGCAGCACCTGGAGCTCCTCGAACCGGGTGTCGAGCTCGGTGGCCAGGCCGGGATCCTTCTGCTCGAGGATCGGCTTGACGCCCTCGTAGCCGACCCGGGCGCCGTCGACGTTGGCCTGGAAGTCCCACAGGTCGGTGTGCGACCAGTACTCCTCCTCGCCGGTGACCTTGAAGAGGGCAACCTCCTCGAGCAGGCCGCGGGAGCCGTTGGCGATCTGGTCGACGGTGTAGGTGAGCTCCTGCACTCGCTCATGCAGGGTTTGCGTCGTGGCGAGCAGGTCATCGGCGTACGTCGCGCGCTCAGGCCGGGTCAACGGCGCGTAGTCCTCGGCGCGCTGGGGCCACAAGTCCTTCTCGATGCGGTGCCAGCCCGTCCACTTCTGGCCTGGCTCGAGGTCGGCCTCGCGGACGTCCAGCTTCGGGTCGAGGTCGCCGAACGACTCGGCCACGGTCTCGATCCGCTCCCAGTGCGTGCGGGCGACGGGGTAGAGCGCGCGGGCGGCCTGGTCGTCGCCGGACTTGTAGAGGTCGACGAACTGCTCGGTCTTGGCGAGCAGCTGGTCGGACTGGTCCTGGACGTACGCCGCGTAGTTGGCCACGGCCTGGTCGATGAGCTGTTGCTCGTCGGCGCTCGTTGTCGGCTCGTCGTCGGACTCGGTGACCGTGAAGTCGGCGCGGATGCCCTCGCCCTTCATGCCCGGCTTGCAGGCGGTGAAGTACGAGCCGGCCGGCGCGTTCACCGTCATCTCGCGGTTGAGGTTGGGCCCGATGTTCTCCACCTCGGAGACGATCCTCAGCCCGTCCTCGCCGAGCAGGTAGAACTCGGTGACCTGGGACCCGGTGTTGGTGACGTCGAAGGTGAGCGTCCCGGCCGGGGCCGAGGCAGCTGAGACGTGGCACTCGCTGTCGGAGGACTCCACTGTCATGGCCCGCGGGTTGCCGTTGTCGGCAGCACCGCCGGGCCCGTCAGCGTTCTCGGTGCACGCGGCGAGGAACGGCACCGCCACCACGAGGGCGGTCGTGACCAGGGTCTTGCGCATGGGTGGGCTCTCTCTCGGACGAAGGTGACTCAGTGGGTGGAGCCGGCTGGCTCGGGAGTGCTGGCCGGAGCCGGCGCGGTCGGCGTACGTCGGCTGACACCGATCAGGAAGAGGGTCATGGTGGGGACGGCGTAGAGCAGCCACGCGACGGCCTCGAGCTTGGTGGTGGCCGGGGAGAAGTTGAAGATCCCCTTGAGCAACGTGCCCCACCACGAGTTGACGTCGACGGTGTCGGACACGTCGAAGGCCAGGTTGTCGAGGCCGGGCAGGAACCGCGCCTCCTGGAGGTCGTGGATGCCGTACGCGAGCACGCCGGCGGCGACCAGGATGAGGAAGGCTCCGGTCCAGGTGAAGAACCTGCTCAGGTTGATGGTGATGGCGCCGCGGTAGATCAGGTAACCCAGGACGACCGCGGTGAGGATGCCGAGGGCGGCACCGAGCAGCGGCTCCCAGGTCGGGGTGACCGTGCCGACGCTCTCGCGGGTGCCCGCCTTGGTCGCCGCCCAGAGGAACAGTGCGGTCTCGAGGCCTTCGCGGCCGACCGCCAGCACGGCGACGACGGCGAGCGACCAGCGGCCGCCGTCCGCGGCGGCGTCGACCTGCCCGCGCAGCTCGCCGCCGAGGCTTCGGGCGGCGCGAGCCATCCAGAAGATCATCCAGGTCACGAATCCGACCGCGACGATCGAGAGGCTGCCGCCGATCGCCTCCTGGGCCTCGAAGGTGAGCCCGCGAGGGCCCCAGGTGAGGGCCGCGCCGAACGCCAGGCTGACCGCGACCGCGACGGCCACGCCCAGCCAGATCCGGGGCAGCAGGTGCCGCCGCTCGGTCTTGACGAGGTAGGCGACCAGGATGCTGACCACCAACGCTGCCTCGAGCCCCTCACGGAGCCCGATCAGGTAGTTCGCGAACACGGCGGCGACTGTATCGCCATGGCTTAGGTATGCCTAACCTTGGTGAGGTAACCCTCACTCGGTCCTGCCGCCAGATTCACCGGGTACCCGGTGAAACTCACGCTCCCCCGCTGAAGGTTCTGCGGGGAAGCACCAGATTCAGCGGGGCAGGCTGGCCCTGGCCCCCGCCCCGGCCCTCGGGGCTGACCCCGAGGATCCCTCAGGGTCCGCCAAGGGGTGCTGGGGGACCCTTCCCCGATGTGGCAGAGGGGTGGTCGCCGCGAGGCTCGAGCCATGATCGATGTCACCGCACTCACCAGGACGTATGGCGGCCTTCTTGCCGTCGACCACGTAACCTTCACCGCCCAACCGGGCCGTGTGACCGGGTTCCTCGGTCCCAACGGCGCCGGGAAGTCGACGACCATGCGGGTCATGGTCGGGCTGACCCCGCCGACCTCAGGTTCGGCCACCGTCCTTGGCCGTCGGTACGCCGAGCTGCCCAACCCGGGCCGCGAGGTCGGCGTCCTCCTCGACGCCTCCGCGCAGCACGCCGGCCGGACCGGCCGCGAGACCCTTCGCATCGCCGCCCGCACCATGGGACTGCCGATGTCGCGGGTCGACGAGATGCTCGAGACCGTCTCGCTGACCCCGACCGAGGCGGGGCGCCGCGTGAAGAACTACTCGCTCGGCATGCGCCAGCGCCTCGGCATCGCCACCGCGCTGATCGGCGACCCGGAGGTCCTGATCCTCGACGAGCCGGCCAACGGTCTCGACCCGGCGGGCATCCGCTGGATGCGGGACCTGCTCACCGGCTTCGCCAGCAAGGGCGGCACCGTGCTGCTCTCCTCGCACCTCCTGCACGAGATCGAGGTCATTGCCGATGACCTGGTCGTGATCGGCCAGGGCCGGATCGTGGCCCACGGCACCAAGCACGAGCTGCTCGAATCGGCCGGCACCATCGTGCGGGCCGGGGCGGTGGCCGATCTGGGGCGCGCCCTGGCCGCATCCGGGATCGAGATCGTGCCCTCCGGCGACGACGGCTTCCGCGCCGACGCCGATCCCGAGCAGGTCGGCAAGGCCGCCCACGCTGCCGGCGTACCCCTCCGCGAGCTGCGGACCGCTGGCGGCGCCGGGCTCGAGGAGATGTTCCTCGAGCTCACCGCAGACACATCCCGAGAAGGAGCAGCAGCATGACCACCCTGACCCTGGAGCGCACCCACAGTGCACCTGCCTCCAGACCCGCGCCGGACCCGATCCCGTTCACCCGCGTGATGTGGGTCGAGCTCACCAAGATGTTCGACACCCGCTCGGGCTTCTGGCTGATGATGGGCATCGGCATCTCGGCGGTGCTGGCGACGGCTTCGGTGATCGTCTTCGCGCCGACGGCCGAGCAGACCTACGACAGCTTCGGCGCCGCGATCGGCTTTCCGATGGTCATCCTGCTGCCGATCATCGCGATCCTGTCCGTGACCAGCGAGTGGAGCCAGCGCAGCGGCCTGACCACCTTCACCCTGCTCCCCCACCGCGGGCGAGTGATCCGGGCCAAGATGCTTGTCTCTGTCGCGATCGGCGCGCTGTCCATGGTGCTCGCGTTCGGCATCGGCGCCGCCGGCAACCTGGTCGGCGCGGCGATCGCCGGGGTCGATCCGGTCTGGGACATCTCGATGAACCAGGCATTGTCGATCATCCTCGCCAACGTCCTGGGGCTGCTCATCGGCTTCATGCTGGCCGTGCTGATCCGCAACTCGTCCGGGGCGATCGTCGCGTACTTCGTGTACGGCTTCGTGCTCGCCGGCCTGACGGCGTTGCTCGCGATGAGTCAGCAGTGGTTCGCCGACCTCCAGCCCTGGATCGACTTCAACTACACCCAGGGGACGTTGTTCGAAGGCAACCTGACTGGCGAGCAGTGGGCGAACCTGGGCGTCTCGGGCGTGCTGTGGCTGGTGATCCCCCTGGCCGTCGGCCTGGTGATGGTGATGCGGTCCGAGGTGAAGTGACCTCAGGCACCAGCGCTGGGGGTCCTCCGTCTCCGACCCTGGTCGGAGCCGGAGGTCCGACCCTGGTCCGACGCGAACCGCCGGCGCCGTCGCTAGCGTGAAAAGCGTGCCCTCCCTGCGCCGTCTCGCCCTCCCCGTGCTGCTCGCCGCCGCGTCCGTGGCAGTCGCCGGACCCGCGTCGGCGGACGTCACAGGCTCGACCTCGACCAGCGACGTCGTGCTCTACAACCAGTGCCAGCAGCACGACATCCACTACGACCTGCGGGTCAGCTCCGGTACGTCGTACTGGCGGCTGGAGATCCAGGTCTTCAACCCGGTGGGGGCCACCTCGCAGGGCTCGGTCCTCACCTCGGCCACCTCCCCCAGGTCGGGGACCGTCAAGTTCCAGTTCTGCGGCTCGGAGCGGGTGGGCACCTACACGGTCCGCGGCACCGGCTTCTCTCAGGTCGCCCCGGCCGTCCAGATCCCCTACCGGCTGCCCGACACCACCTTCGAGGTCCGTCCCGTCGCCACCCGGACCTCCCTGTCGAGCCAGGCGACCGCGGGCGGGCACTCCCGCCTCACCGTGCGGGTCCGCGAACAGAGCCCGGACGGCTGGTCCCGCTCGGACGGCATCCTGTTCCGTCTCGAGCGACTGGTCGACGGACAGTGGCGGAAGGTCCCCGGGACCACGCTCACGACCGTGGACGGCCTCGCCACGACCTCACTGCGCACCGGCCACGCCACCAAGGTCCGAGCCGTGACCCCAGCGCGGCACAACTACGGCGCCTCGTCCTCCACGGCCGTCCCACTCGGGGCTTGAGTCAGGTCGTCGGAGACATTTAGACCGGTTGGAGAGAGATTGGGCGACGACCCGGTCTGATGACCTATCGTTCCCCCGTCCGCACTCACACAGGCGTCGATGTTCGGGAGACGCCCCTGCTCACGGGGATCCGCAACAGATGACGACCGCACGCCGACGCGATGCCCTGCGTCGTCTCGTTGCCGCGCTGGCGATCCTCTTCCTGATCGGACCCGCGAGCGTCGCGATCCAGTCGGCGAACTCCGCGGAAGCGGGGACGCGCAGCTCCGTGCCGTCCACCGTGATCCAGCCGAAGAACGCTGCGGACGCGGGGACGGGCAGCTCCACCACCTACGACGTCAGGCTCAGCCGGTCCGACTGTGCGCTGCTGGGCCGAAAGTTCACCAGGGGTCACGGCTGCTCCAGGACCGACTGTGTCAAGAGGGCGGTCCCCTTCCGGAGGAGCATCGGCGCCGAGGCGTGCGCCCTCCGCGGCCAACCCAGCGGCTACGGGTTCGTCTCCACGATCGACGCCCGGCAGTGCACGGCGCTGCTCCGGCTCTGGATCCCGGACGTCAATTACTGCGCGTCCATGCCGGATCGCAGCGCCACCGTGGTCTACAACGCGCCCCAGTGCCTGACCACCGGACTCGTCTACGTGAACCTCCTCGAGGAGGAGGGCTACTACGACGAGTGCCTGACGCCGCAACGCGCCGACGAGCTCACTCAGCGGGCCGCTGCCGACGGCGCCACGCTGACGGATGAGACCTCGTTGCGGTCCAGCACCCAGTGCCCCCATCGCCCGCGTCACGTCTACGTCGACGACGCGTGTGTCCTCGACCCCAACGCGCAGCCGGCCGGAGGCGGGGTGGTGATGATCGGCGACTCGCTGACGTGGCGGGGCGGCGACGAGCTCGCTCGGCGGCACCGTGAGTTCACCCTGGACGGGGAGCCGGCCCGAAAGCTGACGGCCCTCAAGGAGCGTCTGGACTTCTTCCGGGCCGGGCATGGCCAGCCCGACGGGCTCATCATCGAGCTGGGGACCAGCCCGGCGCCGTCGTTCCGTTCTCGCGACCTGGTCCGGATCGTCAAGAGCGTGCCGGCCAGCACCACAGTCATGCTCGTGCAGCCCTATTACGAGATCGGCACCGACCCGGTGGTGGTCACCGAGTCGTCCACCCGGGTGGCGAGATGGATGGCGGCTTTGGCGAAGTCACGTCCGGACACCTGCGTCGCCAACTGGCCGGCCTACGTCAGGGCGCACCCAGGAACCCTCCTGGACGGTGCGCACACCACGCACGCTGCCGAGGGTGGCTGGGCGCGGTGGATCTCCCAGCAGTGGCGCCACTGCTGACCGCGTCCTAGCTGCGCGCGGAAGCCGGCCTGATCGACCTGGCGAGCAGCTCCGTCAGCGGAGCAGGTCGCCCGAACAGATAGCCCTGGGCGTGCTTGGCGCCGGCGAGGCGCGCGATGGCCAGGTCTGGCGCGCCCTCGACGCCTTCGACGAGCGACACGAGCCCGAGGCTGTTGACGAGGTCGACGACGGCCCGGAGGACCGGCTGGTCGTTCGCCGCCTGGGGCCCAGGGCGAAGAAACAACCGGTCGATCTTCACGATGTCCACCGGCAGGTCGCGGATGTAGCTCAGGGACGAGTAGCCGGTCCCGAAGTCGTCGATGGCCACCCGGACCCCGCGGCTGCGCAGCTCCGACAGGCAGTCACGCGCATGGTGGTCGAGCATGACGCCTTCGGTGACCTCGACCACCAGGGCCGAGGCCTCGAGGCCGGCGGTCGAGAGTGCGAGCTCGACATCGTCCAGGTAGGTGCCGTCGAGCTCCAGGGGCGAGGCGTTGATGGAGACGTACGCGTCTGACTTCATCTGCGTCCGCCACGTGGTCAGGTCCGCGCAGGCCCGGTGGAGCATGCGACGGCCGAGGTCTCGGATCAGGCCGCTCTGCTCGGCCACCGGGATGAAGCGGGCCGGGGGCACGGGACCCAGCTCAGGATCCGTCCACCGGGCCAGGGCCTCGATGCCCACGATGTTCATCGTGTCCAGCTCGACGATCGGCTGCATGGCCACGTCGATGCCATCGGTTGCGATCGCCGTCTGCAGTGCCCCTTGGGTGCGGAACCGGGTCACGACCGCATCATGGAGCTCTGGCTCGTACGGCACGGCCAGCCCTCCGCCTCGGCGCTTGGCCTGGTACATCGCCAGGTCGGCGTTACGCAGCACGGTGTCCGCGTCCTCGCCGCGCGTGGCGGCCGCGATGCCGATGCTCGCTCCGACGGTGACCATGACTCCGCTGAGCTGCACTGGCCGGTCGGTGAGGCCCACCAGCACGCGGGCGGCCAGGGCCGCGAGCTCCGCCTTCCCGGCGCCCTCGGCGAGAATGGCGAACTCGTCGCCGCCCAGTCGAGCGGCGTGGTCGCTGGCGCGTACACATGAGGCGATCCGGCGGGCCGCCTCGACTATGACCCGGTCGCCGTAGCTGTGCCCGAAGCTGTCGTTGACGTCCTTGAACCGGTCGAGGTCGATGAAGAGCACGGCCACCTCGGTGCCCTGCTCATCGGCTCGACGCAGGGCATGTTCCACCAGATGGTGGAACTGGGTCCGGTTGGGGAGGCCCGTGAGGGGATCGTGGTGGGCTTGGTGCCCCAGCTCCACTTCGAGCAGCTTCTCCCTGGTGACGTCGACGAGAACTCCGTGCCAGGCCGGGATGCCGTCGCCCGCGACCACAACCGTCGCGTCGTCGCGAACGTGGACCACCCGACCGTTGCGGTGCAGCATCCGGTAGCCCGTGGACTGCTGGACTTGGCCGACTGCAGCCAGGTCCTCGGTCAGAATTGCGCCTGCGCGGTCATCGGGGTGGACCTGGCGCAGCCAGAGCTCAGGGTCGGCCATCCACTCCTCGGCGGTGAAACCGAGCATCTCCTCGATCTTCGGGCTGACGTACCGCCAGATCCCGTCGGCGCCGATGTCGGAGATGTAGACCACCGCCGGCACACGCTCGACGAGCATCCGGTACTCCTCCTCAGCCGCACGAAGGTTGTCCTCGAGTGACCTGCGTTCGGTGATGTCCTCGACGATGCCGATGAGATAGGGGGCCTCTGAGGCCTCCTGGCGCAGCATCGAGGCGTACAGCCGCGCCCACCTCAGAGTGCCGTCCTTGGCGATGAACCGCTTCTCGAGGGTGGAGGTCTGGACCACACCGGCGACCAGGCGCCGCACCATCTCCTCGTTGGGCGCCACGTCGTCGGGGTGGGTGAACTCCGTCCAGGACATCTCGGCGAACTCGTCCTCGGAGTAGCCGAGCCACCGGCACAGCGTGTCGTTGGACATGAGGGTGCGGCCCTGGAGGTCGACGATGCCGATGCCCAACGGAGCGAGCCGGAAGATGGCCTCCAAGCGCTGAAGGTCATCGCGTGCGAGGAGGCGCGCACCAGCCGGGTCGCTCGTCAAGGTCTCACCTCCGCCCCGCTGAACCCACGGTACGGAAAGGACCCTCCTGTGACCTCGGTTTGCGGATTCAGGCGTGGACACTGACCAGAACTCGGCAGCGCCTACGCTGCGAGGATGCCCGGGTCGCCGTTCTTCGACCTGCTCGACGCCGAAGCCGACCGTGCCAGCTTCGACGCGGTGGTCGAGGCCGCTGTCGCAGCGGGAGCGGCGCCGGACGAGCTCGCGGCGCTCGTCAGGGAGCGCGATCTCGCACTCCAGGTCCGCGAGCTGATCAGTCGGCACCGCCAACGTGAGGCCGAGCTGACGGCGCTCTACGAGACCGCCAACGACCTCACCGCCATCCGGGACGTCGACCTCATCCTGGTCGCGATCGTCCGCCGAGCCCGGCTGCTGCTCCATGCCGACATGACCTACCTCTCGCTGAACGACGAGGAGGAAGGCGCGTCGTACATGAAGGTGACCGACGGTTCCATCTCGGCGGAGTTCCGCAACCTGCGCCTGCCGCTCGGCACCGGGTTGCTCGGCCTCGTGGCGCAGACCGGGGCGCCGCACCACACCGATGACTACCAGTCCGACGAGCGCTTCCTGCACCGCGACTACATCGACCATGCCGTCGCGGACGAAGGCATCCGGGCCATCCTCGGAGTGCCGCTGCTGGTGGACGGCAAGGTGATCGGCGCGCTACTGGCAACCCACCGCCGGGTACGGCCCTTCCCGCCCAACGAGGTGACGCTGCTGACCAGCTTCGCGGCACACGCCGCCATCGCGCTGGAGAATGCCCGGCTGTTCGAGCAGGTGCGCTCGGCACTCGACGAGGTCGACGCCGCCAACCGGCAGATCCGCGCGCACTCCGAGGCGGTCGAGGTCGCTGCGAGCGCGCACGACCGGATGACCGACGTGGTGCTGCGCGGTGGCGGCGTGGACGACGTCGCCTCGGCGCTCGCCGATCTGCTCGGTGGGACCGTGTGCGCCGTCGACCCGGGCGGACGACCGATCCTGGGCAGCGCACCCGAGCTCGCCGGTCTGGACGAGGCGATCGAGACCAGCCGGGGCTCGGGCCGCAGCGTCCGCCTCGATGCCGACGCGCCGGCGTACGTCGTGGCTGCAGTCGCCGGCGGTGAGCACCTGGGCACGCTGGTGCTCACCGGGACCGAGGAGCTGGCCCGGCCCGCGCAACGCACCCTCGAGCGCGGGGCACTGCTGACCTCCCTGGTCCTGCTGTTCACCCGCACGGTCAGCGACGCCGAGCACCGGGTCCGCGGCGAGCTGCTCCATGACGCCCTCTCCGGCCGTCCAGCCGACCTCGAGCGGCTGGCGGAGCGGGCGCTCCGGTACGGCGCGAATCTCGACCAGGCCGGGGTGGTCGCGGTCGCCGTCGTCGGGGACGCGCCGTTGCACCCGGTGATGGCGATCGCCTCCGCATTCGCCGGACAGTCCGACGGACTGGGTGGTGTCCACGACGGTCACGCCGTCGTCGTCTGCCCCGGTGCGGATGCCGTTCGTGTCGGTCGCGCTCTCCGGGACCGGCTCGTCGCGGGCGGGGTGACCTGCACCGTGGGCGTCGAGGCCGCCGAGGGGATCAAGGACGTGTCCCGCGCCCACGCCCAGGCCCTGCAGTGCGCCAGCACCCTCCTCGCGCTGAGGCGCGACGGGGAGGTGAGCGATGCGGCCGGCCTCGGGCTGGCCAGGCTGGTGCTGGGTGGCCACGGGCCGGAGGAGCTGGATGAGTTCATCGACGCCATGCTCGGGCCCCTGCTCCGGTACGACGCGCGCCGCGGCACCGCGCTCGTCGAGACGGTGGAGGCCTGGTTCGACTGCGGCGGTCGCGCCGTGGAGGTCGCCGAGCGGTTGCACATCCACCCGAACACGGTGGCTCAGCGGCTCACCCGGGTGGGCCGGGTGCTGGGCTCGGGCTGGCGAGACCCGGCCCGCGCGCTGGACCACCAGATGGCCCTCCGGCTCTGGCGGCTCCGCGCGCAACGCTAGTGCTCGCCCCATGAGATCGCTCAAATTGTGTGCTGGAGACACATATCGGGCGTGGCGGGACGACGCCTAGCGTCGCCCGCATGCCCGCTCCCACCCAGCCACGTGCGCTGGTGACCGGCGCCGCCAGCGGGATCGGCCGTGCGGTGGCGCTGCGCCTGGCCGAGGCAGGGGCGGACGTCGTCGCACTCGACCGCGACGCGGCAGGTGCCAAGGAGGTCGCGGGGCTGACCGGGGGTGAGGCGATCGTCGTGGACCTCGCCGACGCGGGCGCCCTCGACCACCTGATCGAGGACGGCGGCCTGCGCGCCGACATCCTGGTCAACAACGCCGGCCTCCAGCACGTCGCACGCATCGAGGACTTCGACCTCGATCGGTTCCGCCTCATCCACCGGGTGCTGCTCGAGGCTCCGTTCCGGCTGACCCGGGCGCTGCTCCCCGGGATGTACGCCGCCGGGTGGGGTCGGGTCGTGCACATGTCGTCGGTGCACGGACACCGGGCGTCGGCGTACAAGTCGGCGTACGTCAGCGCCAAGCACGGCCTCGAAGGGCTCTCCAAGGTGATCGCCCTGGAGGCCGCGGGCACCGGGGTCACCAGCAACACGGTGAGCCCCGGCTACGTCCGCACCCCGCTGGTCGAGGACCAGCTGGCCGGGCAGGCGCGGGCCCACGGCCTGGGCGAGGACGAGGTGCTGGAGGAGGTGCTGCTGGCCCGCACGCCGGTCAAGCGCCTCGTGGAGCCCGGCGAGGTGGCCGAGCTCGTCGCCTTCCTCTGCGGCCCCGGCTCCGACTCGATCACCGGCTCGTCCCACCTCATCGACGGCGGCTGGACCGCCGCCTGACCAGGCAGCACCCGGACCGAAAGGACCCACGATGACCGCACCGACCACGACCCGCTCCGACACCCCGCCGGAGGGACGCTCGATCGTCAAGGTGGTCTTCGCCAGCCTGGTCGGGACGGCCACCGAGTGGTACGACTTCTTCCTGTTCGGCTCTGCGGCCGCCCTGGTCTTCGGCGAGGTGTTCTTCGGCGAGATCGGCGGCACCAAGGGCACCCTCTACGCCTTCATGACCTACGCGCTGGGCTTCGCCGCCCGACCTCTCGGCGGCATCGTGTTCGGCCACTTCGGCGATCGGCTCGGTCGCAAGAAGATGCTGGTCGGGTCCCTGCTGCTGATGGGCGTGGGCACCTTCGCGATCGGTCTGCTGCCGACCTACGCCTCGATCGGGCTGGCCGCCCCGCTGCTGCTGGTGATCTGCCGGCTGCTGCAGGGGTTCGCGGTCGGCGGCGAGTGGGGCGGTGCGGTCCTGATGGCCGCCGAGCACGGCCAGGACCAGCATCGCGGGTTCTGGAGCTCGTGGCCGCAGGCCGGAGTGGCACTGGGCAACCTGCTCGCGACCGGTGTCCTCTGGGTGCTGGCCGCCGTGCAGACCGACGAGGCCTTCCTCTCCTGGGGATGGCGGATCCCGTTCCTGCTCTCGGCGGCCCTCGTCGTGATCGGCCTCTGGGTCCGGTTGAGCATCGAGGAGTCACCGGTCTTCCAGGAGGCGCAGGCCGAGATGGCCGGCAAGGAGCAGCAGCTGCCGCTCCTCGAGGTGATCCGGTCCTACCCGCGCGAGGTCCTGGTCGCCATGGGCATGCGAATGGCCGAGAACATCAGCTACTACATCTTCACGGTCATCTCGATCAGCTACGCCGTCGACTACGTCGGGCTGGACAAGCCGGTCATCCTGCGGGCGCTGCTGATCGGCGCCGCGATCCAGTTCTTCGTGGTGCCGACGATCGGGGCGCTCTCCGACCGGGTCGGCCGGCGTCCGCTCTACCTCGTCGGTGCGCTGGGCGTGGGAGCCTGGACGATCCCGTTCTTCAACATCATCGACGGCAAGGACGGCAGCATGATCGTCCTCGGCGTCGTGGTGGCGCTGGTCCTGCACTCGCTGATGTACGCGCCCCAGGCGGCGTTCTTCTCGGAGATGTTCGGCACGTCCGTCCGCTACACGGGCGCGTCGGTCGGCTACCAGCTCGCCTCGATCTTCGCCGGGGCACTGGCCCCGATCATCGCCCTGCGCCTGCTCGGGGACGTCTCCGACGGCAACACCACCGCCGTGGGCATCTACGTCGCCATCGCCTCGGCGATCACGGTCGTCTCGGTGCTGGCCTCCCGCGAGACCAGGTCGACCTCCCTGCGGCACGACCGGGCGCTCGCCGACCCGGGGCGCGGGTCTGCTCAGCCGCGCGCGGAGCTGCCCTCGACGTAGTCGGAGTCGTGGGACTTCACCCACGCCATCAGCTTGCGGAGCTCGCGGCCGGTCGTCTCGATCGGGTGCTGCTCGGCCTGCTCGCGGAACTTGGTGAACTCCGGTGAGCCGGCGTCCTGGTCGTCGATGAACCGCTGCGCGAACGAGCCGTTCTTGATGTCGGCCAGGACGTCCTTCATGTGCTCCTTGACCTGCTCGTCGATGACCCTCGGGCCGGAGACGTAGTCGCCGTACTCGGCGGTGTCGGAGACCGACCAGCGCTGCTTGGCGATCCCGCCCTCGTACATGAGGTCCACGATCAGCTTGAGCTCGTGCAGGCACTCGAAGTAGGCGACCTCGGGCTGGTAGCCGGCCTCGGTGAGCACCTCGAAGCCGTACATCACCAGCTGCGACGCGCCGCCGCACAGCACCGCCTGCTCGCCGAAGAGGTCGGTCTCGGTCTCCTCGGTGAACGTGGTCTTGATGCCGCCGGCACGCAGGCCGCCGATCGCCTTGGCGTAGGACAGCGCGAGCGGCCACGTGCTGCCGGACTCGTCCTTCTCGACGGCGACGAGGACGGGCACGCCGCGCCCGTCGACGTACTCACGGCGAACCAGGTGGCCAGGGCCCTTCGGGGCGACCATGAACACGTCCACGCCTTCAGGCGGGGTGATGTAGCCGAACCGGATGTTGAAGCCGTGGCCGAAGACCAGGGTGTCCCCGGGCGCGAGCTGCGGCTCGATCTCCTCGGCGTACAGCTTCCGCTGGTGCTGGTCCGGGGCGAGGATCACGATCACGTCGGACTCCTCGGCCGCCTCGGCCGGCGTGACCACGCGCAGCCCCTCGGCCTCCGCCTTGGCGCGGCTCTTCGACCCGGGCTGCAAGCCGACGCGAACGTCGACTCCGGAGTCGCGCAGCGACAGCGCGTGGGCGTGACCCTGGCTGCCGTAGCCGATCACTGCGACGTTCTTGTCCTGGATCAGGGCCAGGTCGGCGTCGTCGTCGTAGAACATCTCAGCCACGGGGGCTTCTCCTTCTGTGGTGATGGGTGTGGTTCGTGGTGGGGCCGGTCAGGGGTTTCAGGCCCCGGTGGGGTGTTGCAACGCCCGTCCGGGGCCAGAATCCCCGGGCGCCCGGGGATTCATCCCGCGGCCGGCGGACTGGGGACGGCCACCGGCCGGAGCGTCCGCTCGGAGATCGAGCGGGAGCCACGGCCGATCGCGACCATGCCGGACTGGACGAGCTCGCGGATCCCGAACGGCTCGAGGATCCTGAGCACGTCGGCGATCTTGGCGCTGTTGCCGATCACCTGGACGGTGACGGCGTCGGTGGCGACGTCGACCACGCTGGCCCGGAACAGCTGGACCACGTCGAGGACCTGACCGCGGGTCTCGGCGGTGGCCGCGACCTTGACCAGGATCAGCTCGCGGTGCACCGACGCCTCGTCGTCGAGCTCGACGATCTTGATCACCTCGATCAGTTTGTTGAGCTGCTTGGTGACCTGCTCCAGGGGCGAGTCCTCGACGTTGACCACGATGGTCATCCGGGAGACCTCGGGGTGCTCGGTCGGTCCGACCGCCAGCGACTCGATGTTGAAGCCGCGCCGGCTGAACAGCCCCGCGATCCGGGCCAGGACGCCGGGCTTGTTCTCGACCAGGACGGACAGCGTGTGGGTGCTCACAGGTCGTCCTCGTCGAACTGGGGCGCGAGGTCGCGCGCATATTTGATCTCGTCGTTGCTGGTGCCGGCGGCGACCATCGGCCAGACCATGGCGTCGCGGTGCACCCGGAAGTCGACGACCACGGGCACGTCGTTGATCTCCATCGCCTTGTTGATGGTGGTGTCGACGTCATCGCGGTTGTCGCACGCCAGCCCCACGCAGCCGTAGGCGTCGGCGAGCTTGACGAAGTCCGGGATCCGCTTGGAGTGCAGGTCGGTGTTGGAGTAGCGCTGGTTGTAGAACAGCGTCTGCCACTGGCGGACCATGCCGAGCGACTCGTTGTTGATGATCGCGACCTTGATGGGGATGTTGTTGATCGCGCAGGTGGCCAGCTCCTGGTTGGTCATCTGGAAGCACCCGTCGCCGTCGATCGCCCACACCACCGAGTCCGGCATGCCGACCTGCGCCCCCATCGCAGCCGGAACGGCGAACCCCATCGTGCCGAGGCCGCCGGAGTTGATCCACGACATCGGCTTCTCATAGCCGACGTAGTGGGCAGCCCACATCTGGTGCTGGCCCACGCCCGCCGTGTAGATCGCGTCCGGGCCGGCAATCTTGCCGAGCCGCTCGATGACGTACTGCGGCGCGAGGGCTCCCTCGGGCTGGTCGTAGCCGAGCGGGTAGGTGTCGCGGACCCCCTCGAGGAACTTCACCCAGCCCTCGTAGTCGCCGGTGTGCCCGGCCTCCTCCTCGGTCCGGAGCGCGACCAGCAGGTCGAGAAGCACCTCGCGGACGTCGCCGACGATCGGGACGTCGGTGTGGCGGTTCTTGCCGATCTCGGCGGGGTCGATGTCGGCGTGGATGATCTTGGCGCCGGGGGCGAACGTGTCGAGGTTGCCGGTGACCCGGTCGTCGAAGCGGGCGCCGAGGCTGATGATCAGGTCGCTCTTCTGCAGCGCGGCGACCGCGGCGACCGTGCCGTGCATGCCGGGCATGCCCAGGTGCTGCGGATGGCTGTCGGGGAAGGCCCCGCGGGCCATCAGCGTGGTCACTACCGGCATCCCGGTCAGCTCGGCCAGGGCGCGCAGCTCCTTGGACGCGCCGGAGCGGATGGTGCCGCCGCCGACGTACAGCACCGGGCGGCGCGACTCCAGCATCAGCCGGGCCGCCTCGCGGATCTGCTTGGAGTGCGGCCGGGTCACCGGCCGGTAGCCCGGCAGGTGCAGCTCCGTGGGCCACTCGAACGTCGTCGTCGCCTGCAGCGCGGACTTCGCGATGTCCACCAGCACCGGGCCGGGGCGGCCGGTGCTGGCGATGTGGAACGCCTCGGCGATCCGCTGCGGGATCTCGTCGGGGTCGGTGACCAGGAAGTTGTGCTTGGTGATCGGCATGGTGATGCCGCGGATGTCGGCCTCCTGAAAGGCGTCGGTGCCGATCGCGGCGGCGCCGACCTGGCCGGTGATCGCGACGATCGGGACCGAGTCCATGTGCGCGTCGGCGATCGGGGTGACCAGGTTGGTCGCGCCGGGACCGGAGGTCGCCATGCACACACCGACCCTGCCGGTGGCGGCGGCGTACCCCTGCGCGGCGTGGCCGGCGCCCTGCTCGTGGCGGACCAGGATGTGCCGGATGGTGGAGTCCATCAACGGGTCGTACGCCGGGAGGATGGCGCCGCCGGGGATGCCGAAGATGTCGGTGACGCCGGCCGCCTCCAGTGCGGTGACCAGGCTCTGCGCCCCGGTGATCTGCTCGCTCATCCGTCCTCTTCCTCGTCTCGACCAGGTGTCCTCGATCAACAAAAAACCCCTCGGCCGCTGGGCAACGAGGGGTGACGCGCTGACTGGCGGCGTGGTGCCTGTGTCAGCCGGCGCGTCGCATGCGTACGAGGAGGTCCTGGCGCATGCGAGCACGGTAGTCCGTCGCCCGAACCGGCGTCATCCCGTCACCCAGCCGTCCCAGCATACGGGACGAGAGTCTCAGTTGTTGGCGGCGGCCTGCCGCCCCTCGGCGGTGCAGACACACACCTTGTTGCCGTGCGCGTCGGCGAGCACCCAGTACGACGGGACCGCGTCCTCACTCACCAGAGTGCCGCCTGCGGCAAGCGCGGTCTGGACTCGCTCCTCGGCGACCTCGCGCGGCACCGAGATGTCGAGGTGGAACCGCTGCTGGACCTCGCCGGTGGCGTCGGGAGCCTCTTGGAACCACAGCGTGTTGTTTCGCCCTCCTGGGTCCATGATCTCGTCCGGCTGGGTGTCGGCGTAGCCGAGCACCGCGGCCCAGAACGGCTTCA
Source organism: uncultured Actinomycetota bacterium (assembly GCA_963817125.1). Classification (GTDB taxonomy): domain Bacteria; phylum Actinomycetota; class Actinomycetes; order Propionibacteriales; family Nocardioidaceae; genus Nocardioides. Next base: position 565,511 of record CAWFNB010000009.1, on the reverse strand, counting down.
CCTCGGTGGCGTCGGGCACGTCGAGGGCCAGCTCGAGCCTCGACACCTCGCGCGGCGCCGCCTCCACACCGAGGTCGGCGGCGATCGCGCTGATACGGCGGGCCAGGTCGAGGTCGCGGCTCGTGACGCCGCCGACGTCGTGGCTGGAGAGGTCGACATCCACCTGCGGATAGGTGAGCACCACGTCGGGGTGGTGGTTGGCCTCCTCGGCCGCCTCGGTGATCCGGGTCACCAGCTCCAGGCCCTTGACGAAGCTGCCCGTCTTGAACCGCGAGTGCAGGCGGCCCAGGAAGGCCCGCCAGTCATCGAGGCCCTCCTGCGACATCACCTCGGGGTAGCGGAGCTTCTGCTTGGGGTCAGTCATGGCAGCACCTTCTGTCCGATGGGTCCGGGATTGTGGGCGATCTCCCAGCGGTAGCCGTCCGGGTCTGCGAAGTAGCCGGTGTAGCCGCCCCAGTCACGCTCGACGGCATCGTGCACGGGGTCGGCGCCTGCCGCGCGCGCGGTGGCAAGGACGCCGTCCACCTCGTCGGTGGTCGCGACGTTGTGGGCGATGGTGAACGGCGCCACCCCGTCACCCTCCGCGATCGGGCCGACCTCGGCGGCGAAGTGCTCGCGGTCCCACAGCGACAGCATGAGCCGGGGCCCGACCTCGATCATCACCACGTCGCCCGCCACCTCGAGATCGGCCGCCCAGCCGAGGCCGTCGAGGTAGAACCGACGGCTCGCCTCGAGGTCGCGCACGGCCAGGGTCAGGAAGCTGATCCGCTGGTCCATGCCCTCAGCGTGCCATCACCCGTCGACATCGCCGACGCTGCCACGGTCGCTGTCACGCGTCGTCCACGGCGCCGTGACGCCGCCCGAGGGACCTTTCCGGTGTCCGGCACAGCCGGAATTGGACCGACGCGGGAAGGGCGAATGACGGTGATTGTCGAAGCAGCTCCCATCATCACACCACCCTCGCCCGCAGCCGGGCCGCCTCCCACTTGTGCTTCGTCGGACCGGATCGTCCGCTGGAGTGACGACGATGCCGCCCGGATGGGTTTGCCTATCGAGGACGTCCCGGTGGCCTCCGTGGGCGGGGGCATCGGCTCGTTCGTCACCGTGGACTACCTGCGGATCGCTGGCGGGTTGAGCGTCGACGACATCCGCGTCGTGTCGAACCTCGACCACCCGTGGAAGACCTACGAGCACCTCGCTCGCGTGTCCCAGATCCCGCGCCACGAACGCATCCGTTCCGACTCGGCCTCTCGGCCCGACAACGTGTGGGGCTACCCGTCGTACGCGCTGCAGGAGACGCTGGACAACAGGTCGCTCCGCGCGCTGTTGCATGTGTTCGCGGAGCCTTTCGTCGCGGGCTACTACACCCCGGAGCTTGGCCGGGTGTTGGAGGGCATCGAGCGTGAGGCCACCCGCATCCGCTACCCGGAGATGCTGGTGCGGGGCGTCGGCATCCTGGTGCGGCACCGGGTGGGCGGCGGCTACTACGTGGTCGTGGCCGCAGATCCGACGGGGCAGCCGACACGGCTGCTGCGCTGCCGCGACGTCCACCTTGCGCTGGGCTACTGCGGTCTCGCCTTCCAACCGGAGCTCCAGCGGCTGCGGACCGAGCACGGCGACCATTGGAGCCTGGTCAACGCCTACGAAGACCACGAGCATGTCTACAACCGTCTCCGCAAGACTTCGGGAACCGTTGTTGTTCGCGGGGGTGGCATCGTCGCCTCGCGGATTCTCGAGAGGTTGATCACCGAACGTCGCGAGCACGGCGCAAAGATCCAGATCGTGCACGTGCTGCGCACGTTCGTGGAGGGGGCACACGGCCCGCACCCCTGGGCCCGCCGGCCGGGTGGTGACGGCTTCGCCTTCCAGGGGTTCAACTATCCGAAGTCGGCCTGGGGAGGCCAGTTGCGCGCAGCGATGGCCAAGGCCGGCGAGCAGCGGCGGCGCGAGCTGTACGAGCAGATCAGCGGCACGACGACGGCTCGGCGACCGAAGTGGCGCCGCCAGCTCAAGCGAGCCAGAGCCGAGGGCTGGTACCACGCCCGCCCGGGAGTGATCGAGGACGTCGTCCGCCTCGACGACGAGCGCTTGCGGCTGCGAGTGGCCGGAACCACCTCCACCACAGAGATCATCGCGGATGCCGTCATCGACTGCACCGGGCTCAACCCCGATGTCCGTGGTCACCGAATCCTGGCCGACCTTCTCCACCGGGGGGGCGCGGGCGTCAACATCCTTGGCCGGATGGATGTCGAGCCGACGTTCGAGCTGCGGGGGACCCGGAGCGAGATGGGTCGCATCTACGTCACCGGCGCCGCCGCTCTCGGCGGGTACTTCCCGGGTGTCGACACCTTCCTCGGGCTCCAGCTCGCGGCCCAGGACGTGGTGGACGACATCGCCAGTCGGGGTCACTGCCTGAGACTCACGCCAACCCGATCCGTTCGCCACTGGCTGCACTGGGTGCGCGGCCGTTCCATCTGACACCTACGCAACTCAAGGAGGGCAACTACTCATGGTTCCAACGATGTTCGGGCGGATCCAGACCCGCCTCTTCCTGCTGGCCTGCGTGGGCAGCCTGGTCACGCTGCTCATCACACCGATGTTGGCCATGCCTGGCCCGATGACTGAGGTCTATCGGGCGACGTTCACGATCCTCGCTGCCGTCGCGGTGATCGGGGTGGGCTGGGAGGTCGTCTATCACCTGCTCATGCAGTGGCGCTGGGAGAAGGACTGGCCCATCGTGCTCGGGCTGGTGACGATGGTGCCGGAAGGCCTGCTGCTCTGGTGGGCCCTCCAGCGCGGCATGGTGCCAGGCATCGACGGCCTGGTGCCCCTCACGGCGTTCGTCATCCACTTCGGCTCCGTCTGGGTGGCAGTGTGGCTGGTCGCCATCGGGCCCATGCGGGTGCCGTTCGTGCACTGGCGCTTCCGCGGAGGGCGGCTGCTGTGACTGCGACAACGACTGCGGCAACGCCGGGCGTCCGCTGCCCGGCCGGGCACCTCAATCACCCCGATGGGCTCTACTGCGCGGTGTGCGGGATCGGGCTTGCTCAAAGCGGCGGCGTCCTCGACGCAGGCCTTCCACCGCCCGCCGGGATACTGGTGGTCGACGACGGGTCGGTGCTGCCCGTTCGCCGCGCGGTGATCTGCGGGTCCATGCCCGAGCACGCCCATGAGGTTCGCGAGGGGACGGTAGACGGCATCCGGCTGCCGGGCGCCCTCCCGGTCCAGTGCCGGATCGAGCCCGCCGGGTGGGACGTCACCGTGACCAATCTCTGTCGCGCGCACCTGGCCGTGCGACGCCGCGGCTCCTCAGACGTCCACGACCTGCCTCCCGGTGGCCAGGCCGTGCTCATGCCCGGCGCGACGCTGGTTCTCGGCGACCGTTGGCTGAGGTTCGATACTCATCTGAGGCCATGACGGAGTCGGGCGATCCGAGGCGGCTGGCCGCTGACGCACCCCTGCTGGCGAGGTGGCTGCGCTATCGCGATGACGTTGCCTCGGGTCGTACGCGACCCTTCACGATCCCGGGCCACAAGCAGCGCACGGACCTGACTGGAGCCGTCGTCGACGGTGACATTCCGCTGTTCGGGGGCCTGGACACGGTGCGGCTCACTGCCGGAGCGCTGGCTGACGCCGAGGCTCGCGCGGCCGCGCACTGGCGCGCGGACTGGTGCAGGTTCTCTGTCGGTGGGTCGACGCACGGCAACCAGGCCCTGGCGCTGGCGGTCGGTCGGCCCGGCGACAAGGTCGTCGTGACCCGGACCCTTCACCGATCGCTCCTCGTAGGTCTCGCACTCGCCGGACTGGAACCGGTCTGGGTCCGACCCCGCATCGACGAGCGGACCGGTCTTCCCGGCGCAGTGCCGGTGGAGGACCTCGCCCGGGCGGTCGCCAACACCGAAGGCCTGTCCGGTGTCTTCCTGACCGATCCGTCTTACGTGGGCACCTGTGGTCCCGTTGGCGACTACGCAGCCGTGGCTCATGCCGCCGGCGTGCCGTTGCTGGTCGATGCCGCCTGGGGTCCGCATTTCGGCTCTCATCCGGCCCTTCCGCCGTTCCCGCTCCACGCCGGCGCCGATGCCGTGGTGATCAGCGCGCACAAGGTCCTACCCGCGATGAACCAGGCGGCAGTGGTCCTGGCCCGCACCGCGCGCTCGGGCGGCCTGCTGTCCGAGGACCGACTGCGGTGCGGGTTCGAGGCGGGCAACACCACCAGCCCGTCGGGATCGATCCTGGCCAGCACCGACGCGTCGCGAGCGCTCCTGGAGCGTGAAGGTGCCGAGCTCAGCGCCGGACTCATCGCTGCGGTCGCGACGGCGCGAGCGCGGCTGCGGACCGTCCCGGGGGTCGAGGTGCTGGAGCGCGATCTCGACGGCGCGACGACGATCGATCCGACGAAGCTGGTTGTCTGCCTGGCGGGCACTGGCGCCAACGGCGTGGACATCGGCGACGACCTGGACGCCCAGGGCCTGCCCGTGGAGATGGCGGACCTCGACACTGTCGTGCCGATACTGACGCTGGCCGAGCCCGCCGACGCTGTCGACCGGCTGGTCGGAGCGATCGCCGCGTCTGTGGAGCGACGGCGGGAGGAGCCGCGCGCCGCCGTTCCGGCCGCAGCCTGGCGGGTCGAGCCCGCGACAGTGATGCAGCCCCGGGAGGCGTACTTCGCGCCCCGCCGTGCGACGCCTCTCCACGAGGCGGTGGGCAGGGTGAGCGCCGAGCTCATCGCGCCCTACCCGCCCGGGGTCCCGGTTCTCGCTCCGGGCGAGCTGGTCACCAGCGAGGCGGTGGCGTCGCTGCATTCGACGATCGAGTACGGCGGCCGGATTGCCTACGCCGCAGACCCGTCGCTGTCGACCATCCAGACCGTCCTGACCGACCAGTCCGCGACCGACGACCAGGGCACGACGCCAGTGTCACGGCCGTGCGACGACCTGAGGCGGATCGTGTAGGCGCACTCACCATCAGCCCGAGGAGACCCTGCGATGTACCAGCCCTCCGCGCGCATCCGCGCCCGCTTCCACGACCTTGCTGCCTCCACGGTGGCCCTCAACGCCGACAAGTGCTACAGCAACGGCACCTTCGACTACGCGAGCTGGCAGGCAATCGCCGACAGCGGGATCTGGCGGCTGCCGGTCCCGCGACACTTCGGCGGGTCCGACCGCAGCTGGTGGGACTTCGTCGCCGCCTTCGAGGGCATCGCGTCCGGAGGCCGCGATCTCGGGTTCAACCTGTCGATGGTCGCGCAGGCCGGCCTGATCCGGTCCCTGGTCAAGTACGGCACCGAGGTGCAGATCGAACGATTCCTGCCCCGGCTGATGGCGGGCGCGATCGGGGCGACCGCGCTCACCGAGACCCGGGGTGGATCCGACGTCGCGCGGACGGCGACCACCGCGCACGCCACCGATGACGGCTATGTGCTCAAGGGCACCAAGGACCACATCACCCACGGCCCGATCACCGACATCACCCTGGTGCTCGGGCGAGTGCCGGCGCTCGGAGCCCGCGACATCTCGCTCTTCCTCGTGGACACCGACCTGCCCGGCGTCCGTCGCGGCGCACCGGAGGACATGCTGGGCAACCGGACCAGCCCGACCGGCCCGATCCAGTTCGATCACGTCGCACTCGACCGGCATGCTCTGTTCGGCCAGGCCGGCCATGGGCTCGAGCTGATCTACGACACGATCAGTCTGGATCGTCTGCTGTACGGCGTCGCGTCAGCGGCATTCCTGGAGCCGGTCCTGGACGAGGCCATGGACTTCGCCGCGCAACGCATCGCATTCAAGAAGCCGATCGCGGCGAACCAGTACGTCCAGGGCAGGCTCACCGACATCAGGTTCGGGATCGAGACGGCCCGATGGACGTCGTATGCGGCGCTCGCTGCGGTGCTGGAGAACCGGCCGGAAGCCTCGATGCTCTGCTCGATCGCGAAGTATCAGGGCTCGGAGCAGCTGTTGGCCGGCACCCAGAACGCGATCCGGCTGCTCGGGCACGTCGGCTACATGACGGGACCGGCGGCCCGCCGCTTCCTCGACGGTCTCGGCACGATCATCGCTGGCGGCACATCAGAGATGCAGCGAAAGAACGTGTTCAACCAGATGGTCGAGCTGCGGGCACAAGCTGCTGCTCGCCGCGACTGCGAACAGGTCGTCTCGATCACGGAGCGGGCGGCGTGAGCACCTTGGCGGGCGAGGTCCGCCCCAGCTTCGACGTCGGCGTCACGGGACGGCTGGTCCGCCCGGTCGAGCATTCACACCTCGCAACGGCCTGGGAGAACGATCTGCCGGTCCTGTCGACCCCGATCCTGCTGTGGTGGGCCGAGCTGGCCGCCATGGACGCGGTGGCCGGCGCGATCCATGCACCCTGGATGACTGTCGGGGTCCACCACGACGCCACCCACCAGGCGCCGACCACGAGGGGCATCGAGGTCGAGGTCACCGCTCGACTGGTCTCCGCCGACGGCGGACTCCTCACGTTCGAGGTGTCGGCTCACGACGGCACCCGCGAGGTCCTGAACGGGCGGCATACTCGCGGCGTCGTCCATGCCGAGCGGTTCCGGGATCGGAATGGCATTCCGTGAATGTCGCGCTTCAGGTGCTGCTCCTGCTCGCCGCAGCGCTCGCTGGTGGCCGAGCAGCGGCGGCCCTTCGTCTGCCCACCGTGGTCGGTCAGCTCCTCGGAGGACTGGCCCTGGGCCCCTCCGTGCTCGGAGCGCTCGCACCCGGGCTCAACGAGGGCCTCTTCGCCCAGACCGACCACCTTCGCGGGATCACCCAGGTGGCCGTGATCGTCCTGGTCGGGCTCAGCGCCATGGAGATGTCCCCCGGTCTGCTGAGGTCACAGTCGCGCAAGATCGGCCTCATCGTGGTGCCGTCCTTCACGCTCCCCATGATCGTGGGCGTCTCGATCGGGCTGTGGCTGCTGCCGTCCGGCCTGATGGCTGGGATCGACCAGCCCCGGTGGCGACTCGCGCTACTCCTGGGGGCGGTCCTTGCCGTGTCGGCACTGCCGGTCGCGGTCAAGCTCGTTGAGGAGCTCGGCGTGCATCGCCAGGCCTGGTCGCAGACCACGATGGCGGCGGTGGTGGCGATGGATGCTCTGGTCTGGGTGGTCGTGGCGGTCGCGATCGGGGCGGACATGCCGTCCCGCACTGCCCTGGGTCTGCTCCTCTGCCTCGCCGCGGTCCTGCCTTCCGTCTGGTTGGTCCGACGGCGGGCACGTGTCGGGCGCGTTGCCGAGCACGCCACGGGCGCCCCCCCGAGTCGGGCCGCCGCCCCGGTTCTTCTGGTCCTGCTGTGGGGCGCGGCCGTCTCCGGCCTGCTCGGTTTCGACGTTGTGCTCGGAGCGTTCCTCGCCGGCACCTTCGCCGCCCGGAGCCGTCGCGACCACAGGGCCGAGATCGAGCATCTCGAGGACGTCACCACCCGCTTCCTCGCTCCGCTCGCGTTCGGCGGCATGGGCCTGAGCGTCGACTTGACCGCACTGACACCTGCGACAGCGGCGGCCGCGGCCGTGCTGATCGTCGCTGCCGTCGCTGCCAAGCTTGCCGGCGGCTTCGCGGGCGGTCGCCTGGCAGGCTTCGGTCGCGCGGAGTCGTGGGCGATCGGCAGCCTGCTGACCGCGCGTGGCGCCATGGAGATCGTGCTTGCCGATCTGGCACTGCGTGCCGGTCTGCTCGACGCACGGTGGCATGCGATCGTGATGGCGATCGCGGTGGCCACCTCGATCCTGGCGGTGCCGCTGGCCCGAGTCGCGATAGGGAGCGCAGGCACACGGCTGACCGCTGCGGCACCACCACCGGGCCCACCCTCGCAGGCGATGCAGTGTGAAGACGTCCCGTTCGGACCAGCGCGAGAGGAGAACCGCCACGACATCGACCGCGCTGCGTGACGCGACCGACGGCAAGAAGGGGCAAGGCGTCGCAGCACTTCCGGACCGTCGCTGACGCACGAGAGGTGAGCATCGACGCTCGAAAGTGAACCTTTCAACCGTCAGATCCGCTCAGTTTTCGAGCTTCATCGACGCGGATCGCCTCCACAGCGGCTAGCCTCCCCATCTGCGGCCGTCTTTGCCGTTCGTCGCTGGTCCACCGACCAGGCGGCGCAAAGGACGGCCTCGGGTCGGACGCTCTGCTCGGAGGGAATCACGACATGACCGCGACGCTCAAAGTCGTCACCGGCACTACGTCGAGTGTCGTAGGTTCCGGAACGAGAGGATCGGTACCTATGCCGCATTCGAGATCAGACAACCCCGATCCCGAGCCCACGCCCACTCTCCCGGAAGCAGGAGACGGCGCCAGCTATCCGTGCCGCAGGCTGGTCGAGCAGATCACCGAGTATCTCGATGATGCGCTCGACGAGCACGAGCGGGCCGTGTTGGAGGAACACCTTCAGCTGTGTGACGGGTGCCGAAACTATGTCGAGCACGTCCGCGTTGTCATCCGGGCCAGCGGGCGGCTCGCCGATCGGTCTCGCCTCGACGAGGTCGACTCGGGGGTCATGGAGATCTTCCGCGAATGGTCTCGGACGAAGCGCCCGGAGTGAGCTCATCCCCGGGCGATGCGGAAGACCTCGCCTGCGTCGATAGGCTCCTTCAAGGATCGGAGGCGGAGTTCCGGACTCTGGTGTCCACCTGCCAGCCGGCCATGCTGCGGCTGGCGAACCTCTACGCGCCTAGCCCCGCGGTCGCCGAGGAGATCGTGCAGGAATCGTGGATCGCGGTCCTCGACGCGCTTCCCGGCTTCCGCGGTCATGCCCGACTCCGGACCTGGATCTGCACGATCCTGGTCAACATCGCGCGCCGCTATTCGCAGCGTGAACAGCGCGCACTTCCACTGGCGAGTCTGGCGCACCAGGACGGTGGGGGCGGCGAGCCGTCAGTCTCCCCTGACCGCTTCTTCTCCTCGGACAGCGAGTTCGCCGGACACTGGAAGTCGACGCCAAGCGACTGGTCGGCGCAACCGGAGGTCGTCACCTTGTCGCACGAGGTTCGCACCATCGTCCGCGACGCGATCGGCGACCTGCCGGAGCCGCAGCGTACGGTGATCTTGCTACGCGATGTCGAGTCCTGGGATCCCGTCGAGGTCGCCGGACTCCTCGAGATCACCGACGGGCATCAGCGGGTGCTGCTGCATCGCGCGCGAAGCAAGGTGCGAGGAGTGCTGGAGCAGTACCTGGGGGCCTGAGCAGCTCACGCTGCCTGGAGGCGTGCACTCGTGGGTGCGGCATCGAGGATGACGTCGCCGATCAGGTCGCCGAGCTCGCGCCATTCATCGGGCGTCATCGTGATCGGCGGGAAGAGCTTCAGCACCGCTCCACCCCCGCACGTCTCGGCGATCACGCCGGCCCGGTAGAGCCGCTTCTGGACCGCGCTGGCCTCGTCCACGTTCTCGAACCGTAGCCCTTGCATCGTGCCGCGACCGACGACGCTCACCCGACCACGTCCACTTGTCGTCGCGTCCGCCGCGATCTCTCGCAGCGAGGCACTGATGGCCCTGCCGAGCTCCCCGGCTGACTCCTCCAGTCCGTCGCGCCACAGGTCGAGCGCCGCAGTAGCCGCCACGAAAGCCAGGTTGTGCCCACGGAAGGTGCCGTTGTGGCCACCGGGCTCCCAGACGTCGAGCCGCCGGCGGATCAGCAGCATCGCCATGGGCAAGCCCATCCCGCTGAGCGACTTCGACATGCACACGATGTCCGGTTCGAACTCGCGGACGCGGTCCGTGCTGAGCATGGTGCCAGTCCGTCCGCAGCCGGCCTGGATGTCGTCCAGGATCAGGACCGCTCCTGCGGCGGCAGCGAGCCGCTGGACGCGCCGCAGCCAACCTGCGCTCGCTGCGTGAAGGCCGCCCTCACCCTGCACCGACTCGAGCAGCACGGCGGCCGGTGGCTCAATGCCGCTGCTGGGTCGCAGCATGTGATCGAGCAGCTCCGCAGAGTCCAGACCCTCGAGACGACGCTCGAACGGGAGGATCGTCACGTTGTCGAGGGGTACGCCGGCCGCAGACCGGAGGGTCGCATTCGAGGTCGCGGCCAGCGAACCCAGCGAGACGCCGTGGAACCCGCCGGTGAACGCGATCACATTGGTGCGACCCGTCACCTGCCGCGCCAGCTTGAGGGCGGCTTCGACGGCCAGGGTTCCGGCCGGGCCCGGGAACTGCATCACGTGGTCCATGCCGCGAGGCGCCAGCACTTCGGCCGCGAACCGTTCGATGAACTCCGCCTTGGCCTTGGTGTGCAGGTCCAACGACTGGACTGGCCCACCCGCGGCGATGTAGTCGGTCACGCGTCGCACGATCGGCTCCGGGTTGTGCCCGTAGTTCAAGGCACCGGCTCCGCACAACAGGTCGACGTAGCGTCGGCCCCTCGTGTCCCACACGTGGTGACCAGCAGCGCGCTCTATCACCAGTGGAAAGTCGCGACAGTAGCTACGGACGGATGACTCGTACCGCGCGAAGACGTCCTGTTCGGTCATTTTCTGCTCCCGTGTGTCCCGATCCTGACCCGGCGACGTCATGCGGCCGCGAACGCAGCCAGGGCCTGCTCCTCCAGCACCCTGGCGTGCGCGGCGTCGCGACCGATCACCATGTAGTCGACGAGGCCAGTACGGGCCACGTCCTCGATCGCCACGATGACGCCGGTGCCTTCGGCATGGTCGAAGCCGACGCCTGCCTCGTCCAGTGTCTTGAGGGCAGCGCAGAAGTCGCTGACCTCGACCCAGTTGTAGGTCAGGACGACCCGCGAGCGCAGGTAGTTCTCCCCGACCAACGTTCGCGCAAGGTAGTCGATGTTGGTGCAGCAGCCCATCCGACCATTGACCTCGTTGAAGAACAATCGTCCGTCTTCGGTGATGATCGAGTCGATGTTCATGTAGCCCACGAAACCGCGGCGGCCGGCCTCTCGGGCCAGGTTCATGCTGTGTGCGGTCATGTCTGCCAGGTGCGACGCCGACATGCGCTGACCGGGGATCTCAAAGCCGATGAAGGTCGGCTCCATGCGCATCTCCCCGAAGTTGAGGAACTTGGGTGACCCCAACGGGCCGGGCACCCACAACTCGCTGTAGTAGACCTGAGCGGCGCGATGGTAGGCCTCGACGACGACGCGCGTGGTGCGTTGGACCGCCAGGCCGGGCCAGAGTTCGGTCGCGAGCGCCTCGAGATCGGTGTCGTCGCTGACCGCGCGCACGTCGGCCGCGCCGGTGAGCGACTGATCGCCGAAACGGGTCACCGCGGTGTTGCCGGCACCGCCGGAGTTCAGGTCCTGCTTGATGATGACCCGGCCTGTCTCGGGGAGCAGCACCCGCAGCGCCCGCGCGAGCTCGCGAGCAGTCGTCGCGACGCGACCCGAAGGAACTGGGGCACTGGTCGTCGAGGCGAGCTGACGGAAGAGCACCTTGGAGTTGAAGGACTCAGCACCGCCGTCACGGAGGAACCCGAGCGTGCTCGCCGACGTACCTGCGTCCAGGCCGTGCAACGGCAGGCCGAGATCGTCGGCGAGCGACATCACCGGCCTGTCGATGAAGTAGGCGACGATGCTCCAGTCACCGGCGAGATCGTTGCTGCGCTCACGGATCGCGTCGGCTACGAATCCGTCGCCGATGCTGTCGTCGTTGAGGATCAGCTGGCAGCTATCACCCTCCCGCGGAACAATCACGTTGTTCACGGTGAGGTGGCGGCCGAGCAGCTCGTTGACGTAGTCGATGTACTCCTGCGAGACCGAGTGCGGGAGCACAACGAGGTCGTCGTCCTGGGCCATGACCAGCAGTCGGTCGCAGCACATCGAACTCAGCGCGTGGATCTCCGGGGGCATGTCGCAGCCGCACATGCTGTCGCTGTCGACGTTGGCGATGATGATCTTGGGCATTGGATCAGCTCTTCCTCTTGGTGGGTGGTTGGGGTCGTCTGACCGTGTTGCAGTCGGATCCGTTGATCCCGAGTACGTCATCGAGGGCGGCGGCGAACCGGTCCACCAAAGCGTCGACCTCAGCCTCGGTGATCGTGAGCGGCGGCGCGACCAGCACCGTGTACTGCACCGGGCCGGTGCCGGCTGGATACAGGACGAGGCCGGCCCGCATCGCCGCGGCGACCAGGTCGGGTGCACGGACCCCGCCCGGGGACGGCAACCCGCCCAGTCGTGTGAACTCGATCCCGAGCAGCAGCCCGCGGCCGCGCAGATCGGCACTCACCTGCGGCCGCGCCGCCAGCACCTCGCCCAGCCGCCTCCGAAGATTGGCGCCCACCGTGCGAGCCCGCTCCGGCAGGTCGTGCTCCACCGTGTAGCGGACCACAGCATCGCCGACCGCGGTCGCCAGCGGATTCGCTGCGAACGTGTGTCCCAGCGGGAATCGCGCCGATCCTGCCTCGAGCACCTGGTGGATCCGACTGCTGAGGAGGAGAGCTCCGAGCGGCACGTAGCCTGCGCTCAGCCCCTTGCCTAGCACCATGAGATCGGGGGTCACCTCGGCCTCGTCGCAGCCGAACCATTCCCCTGTCCGTCCGAGCCCGGTGATCGTTTCGTCGGCGATCAGCAAGACGTCGTACTCACGACAGATCCGCTCGACCTCGGCCAGGTAGCCGGCGGGCGCAGGGACTGCTCCTCCGGAGGCGCCGACCACGGGCTCGATGACAACGGCTGCCACCCGGTCGCTGCCGGCTTGGACGATCTCCTCCTCGACAGACCGCGCGCACTGGAGTTGGCAGTTGCTCGGCAGCCGCCCGAAGGGGCAGGCGTGACAGTTCGCAGCCGCAGCGCGGGGCCACACCGGCAGGATCGGCTCCACGGTCTTGCGTCGAGCCGGGTGACCCGAGAGCGCGACCGCACCCAACGTCGCCCCGTGATAACTGCCGTCGCGACTGATGAAGATTGACTTCTCGGGCCTCCCGCGTTCTTGCCAGTACTGCAGCGCCAGCCGCAACGCGGCCTCGACCGCTTCGGAACCGCTGTTGGTGAAGAACACGTGGTCGAGGTCGCCCGGCGCCAGGTCGGCGAGCCGGCGGGCCAGTCGTTCGGTGGGATCGGTCGTGAACTGTGTCCGGTAGGCGAAGGTGAGCCGCCCGGCCTGCTCGACCATCGCATCCACGATCTCGGCCCGGCCGTGCCCCACGTTGACCACGAGAGCACCAGCGCAGCCGTCGATGTAGTCCTTGCCGTCGGCGTCGTGGATGACGCTGCCGGATGCTGAGACGGCTTCCGGATACTGTGCGGTGAGGTCCGGGTAGAGCACTGCCGAGCCGGTCATCGCGGGACGCCCGTGCCGGACGCCGACCACCTGATCAGCGCACCGCCGGCGCTCATGCCCCCTCCGACACCGACGAACGCGACGAGGTCGCCCGGCCGGATGCGTTGGGCCCTCACGGCGTCGTGGACGGTGAGGGGAATCGAGGCGGCGGCGGTGTTGCCGTAGCGAGGACAGCTCAGGTGCAACCGGGCGCCCTCGACCCCAAGAGAGGCGAAGCACGCGGTCAGCAGCCGGGCGTTCGCCTGATGCGGAACGACGTGGTCGACGTCGTCGAGCGTGACCTCGGCCTCCTTCACCAGATCCTCCAAGATCATGGGCACGACCCGCTCCACGTAGTCGCGCACTTCTCGGCCCAGCATCGAGAAGCGGTCCTCCCCCTTGGCCAGAGACGCCGCTGTCAGCGGCGCTCGGCTTCCGCCGCCGTGCACGCCGACGATGCCGCTGAGGTGACCGTCAGTGCGGAGCGTGGTGGTAAGGACGCCGTCGGGATCGGGGACTGGGCCAAGGACGACGGCTCCCGCCCCGTCGCCGAACAGGACGCTCGAGCGGTGATCGACCGGGTCCACGATCCGGGAGTAGGTGTCGGCCCCGAGAACGAGCGCAAACCGACGGCGAGCATCCGAGCCGAGCATCGAGCGGGCAACGTCGAGGGCATAGACGAACGACGTACACACCGAGTTGACGTCGAATGCCGCGGCGTTGACTGCCCCCAGCCGGTGCTGGACAAGGCAGGCGGTCGCCGGCTGGGGATGGTCCGGTGTCGAGGTGCCGACAACGATGACGTCGATCTCCCCGGGATCAACCCCCGCGTCGGCCAGTGCCCCCCAGGCAGCCTCGACGGCGAGGTCGCTGGTGGCCAGGTCAGATGGCACGTAGCGCCGCTCAAGCACCCCGGTCCGCTCCGCAATCCACTCTGCGCTGACCGACAATGTGCGGGCGAGGGTCTCGTTGTCGACGATCCGCGGGGGGACCGCGGCACCGGTGCCGATGATTCCTGTGCGCATGGGGGGCTCCTTCACGTGGTAGTCGGTGGGCTCACCGAGCGGCGATGCCGAACGGCGCGGCCTGACCGCCGGCCCCGAACGGGGGCAGGTCGAATACGCCCTCGGTGCCGAGATGGGTGAGGCGTCCGTCCGACTCCACCCGGAAGCTGTAGAGCGTCCCCTCGAACGAGTTCAGCTGGTAGAGGTAGCGACCGTCCTGGCTCAGAGCGAGATCGGTGACGCCGTCCGCGACCACGTTGTCGATGACGTCGATCCCGTCGGGCGACGTCGCCGACGGGTGCGCCAGCGTCAGCTGGCCGTCGGCCGCCACGGAGTACGCCGAGATGGCACCTCCCTCGAAGGGACTGGACGCGAACGCGAAACGCTGATCGCGGGTCACGACGATCCAGCAGGTGTCCGTCTGATGGTTGGCCACGGTCCCGCCGACCGGTGTCAGCTGTCCGTCCTCGACGTCGTAGGCCGCGGCGCCGCCCCCGCCGGGGTTGGCGAACCCGCCGTTCTGCTCGGTGGTGAGGAGCACACCGTCGCGCGTGAAGGTAAACCCGAAGGGGCCCGCACCGGTCGGAGGGGTGACCGTCTTCTCACCCAGGGTGCCGTCCTCGTTGACCGCGAAGGTCACCAGCGCCCCCGTCACGCCGTCCTCGACCTCGGCAACGCGCTCTGAGACCACGAGGGTCTCACCGCCTGGGGCGAAGGAAACCTGCGCGCAGCCGGACTCGGCCTGACCGCTCAGCTCCCGGGTGGAGTCCGCTATCGGCGTCAGCGCGCCGGCGCCTGAGACCCGGAACCCCGTGATCGTAGGCTGAGAGCCGTGGGCGCAATTCTCCAGGGCCCCGCCGTCGCCCAGCAGCAGCCGACGGTCGACCTCACCGGAGTTCAGCACGTAGAGGATCCCGTTGCTCACCGTGACACTGACCGGCCGGGACCCCCCAGTCGGTGTGACCGAGAGCCGTTCCAGGCGGTCGGCATAGACGCGGAAGACGGTGACCGAGCTGCTCCCGGCGTTGACCACGAACAACATCTGCGCGTCGTCGATCGCCCCCGTCGGAGAGGCCTCACCCTGCTCGGTGCCCAACACGATGCCCTGAGCACTGTCCTCGAAGCTGCCGGTCCCCGAACCGCCCGTCGGATAGCGATCCACCTCGCGGAGCGCGCCCTTGGCGTCGCGAGAAAATGCGACAACCTCGTTGACGGCCGGGTCGTTTGACTGCAGGAAGACCGAGCCCTGCCGCAGGTCGACGACACCGGGAGGGAGATCGTCGGCGTTCTGAGGGTCCGCGGGAACGGCCTCGGCGCCGCCCGCGGCATCCTGCACCGCACTTGGAGCGGAACTGGACAGAGCCATCGTGCCGCCATCCCCGGGGCGGTTCAGGAGCGCGGTCACCAGCGCCGTGAGCACCACCAGAGTGACCGCACCGACGATCAGATGCCATCGCGGGCGCGGCGCACGCGGACCGGGAACGGTCGACGCCCAGCGGGGCGGGCTCGCCGCCGGCGGAACAGGCTGCTCCGGTTGGCATCCGCAGGCGGCGGATGCGCTCTCCGGCGCGGCGCAGTCAGCGCATGTGCATCCGGTGGGTCGGTTGTCGTGGGCCATCACGCGACTCCTCGAGTTGGGAATGTCCGCGACCTTGCAGTTCAGGGAGTGTCACGCCGGTGACTGCTGAGTCACGGCTACGTCTCAACGACGAGAGCAGTGACGAGAGCAGCCACGCGAAAACCCTTCAACGCGCTGTAACGAATCACCTGCTCGGTGTCACTCAGCGGGTGCATTGCGAGGTCTGCTCGGGCGGACAAAGGCATCGCACGTCCAGCGGCTCTCGTTGTCCACATCCGTACCCACCAAGGAGTATGCGGAAGACGATGAGCACAACGACAGAGACCGTCGACACCACGAACGCGTGCCCCATCCCCAGTCCCGCGAACGACACCCACGAACCCCGCGGCCTCCGCGCCTACATCGGCGTCATCTCCAGCCCCGGCGTACCTGTGTGGGCGGGGGTGGTGCTGTGCCAGCGACTACCGATCGCCATGAGCCCCCTCGCTCTGGTCTACGTCGGACACGCTGCCACCGGCTCGTACGGCACCGGCGCACTTCTCGCCGGCGTCTTCGCACTCGCCGAGGCCGTGGCGGCCGGGCCGGCCGGACGCAGGTTCGACACCCATCGCGCCGGCCCCGAACTGAGGTGGGTCCTCGCCATCCAGGCGGTCGCCCTGGGTCTCTTGGCCCTTCCGCTCCTCGGGACCGGACACCTGCCGGTGCCCGCGCTGATCGTCCTGACGGCCGTCGGCGGCGCGATCGCCTCAGGCGCCCACGGCGGGATGAGGTCACTGCTGCTACGCACTGTCCACCCGTCGGTGCACCAGGCGGCGTTGAGTCTCGAAGCAACGACTACGACTCTGCTGTGGGCTGTCGGCCCGGCGATCGTCGCAGGACTGGCAACCCTGTCAGGGCCCCTCACTCCGATGGTGTTCATCGCCGCGATTGCCCTCGCCGGTGCCGTCCTCGCGCTCGCGATCCGCGACCGCGAACCCCAGGCCGATACAGAGTCCTCCCACCACGGCGGCCGCGTCATCGCCCGCATCTGGCCAGCACTGCTGCAGGAGGGCGCAGTGCTGCTCTGCGTCGGCGCCGCCTACACGGCATTGCCCCCGCTGCTGGCCGAGACGTCCGTCAACCCCGACTGGGCGGGGCCGTTGCTGGCGGGCTTCGCCGCCGCAGGCATCATCGGTGGCCTGGTGTACGGCGCCCGCGGGTGGCCGGGCTCCTACCGCACCCAGAGCGCCGCACTCGTGCTCACGCTGACGCTGGTGATGGCGCTGGCAGCAGCTCCATTCGGCCTGGTCGCACTGGTGGTCTTCCTGCTTCTCGCGGGGTTGGTCGGAACGCCGGCCCTCACGGCCCGGGCTGCCGGCGTCCAACAGGTGCTGCCAGAGTCGCGTTGGGCAACCGGGTTCTCGGCACTGTACGCCTCCGGAGGCGTTGGCTTCGGCGTCGCGGGGGCTGTCACGGCCGGCTTGGTCGACTCAACCAACGCCCGAACGGCGCTGGCGTGCTCGGCCTTGCTCGCGACGGCCGTGGTCGTCATCAGCGCCGTCGCCGAGCGCCGCATGAAGCTCTGACCAAGATGAAGACCCGGTCCCACATCGCGCCCCCCACGAGAACCACAAGGAAGGCCAACATGACTCTCCACACCCCGCTTCCGATCGACACCGACCCGCATGTCGCACCCGAGCCGACAACTGTCGCATCGGCGGCAGAGATCCTGACCCTGCCGATCACCCACGGCCGCGGATCCCGCTTTGCTGCCGACCGCGGCACCCTCAGCCAGACCGAGAACGGTGCCCTTGTCATTCCCCTTGCCAGCGCGCGGGCTCCGGCTACTTCCGAGACCGCGACCAGCCTGCGAGTCATCGGCGGATTCGAGCTCCAGCGATGCGGCCAGCCGGTCCGGGTGAGCCCGACCGGCCAGCGGCTGCTCGCCCTCCTCGTCTGCCACGACCGACGGATGGACCGATCGCGCGTGGCGGGGATGCTCTGGCCCGACGTCACCGAGGCCCGCTGCCGCGGCAATCTCCGCACGGTCGTCTACCGGCTGCAGCGCTTCTCGCCGGGACTGCTGGTCAACGACGGGGACGAGGTCTCGCTGCTCCCCGAGATCGAGGTCGACCTGGAAATGCTGACATCGCTGGCCCAGTCGCTGCTCGACCGCGCCGACGAGCCGCTCGACATGGTCGACGTCCACCGCCACCTGCTCGGAGATGTCCTGCCTGCCTGGGACGAAGACTGGCTCGACGACGTCCGGTTCCGGTTCCGTCAGCTGCGGCTGGCCGCGCTGGAGTGCCTTGCCCACCGGCTGATCGGCCTACGGCGCTACCCGCAAGCCATGGAAGCGGCGCTGGCCGCGGTCCAGGCAGACCCGCTCAGGGAGACCGCTCACGAGGCCGTGATCCGAGTCTGTGTCACGCAAGGCAACCGCAACGATGCACTCAGGCACTTCCAGACCTATCGCTGCCAGATCCGTGAAGAGCTCGGCCTCGACCCCTCGGAACGAATCCAAGAGCTCCTCTGGACTGCTGTCTGATCCGACAATGGACCGGACCAGGCACGCCGTCGCACGGCAGGGTGCTGCTCCGCAGCAAACCACGCACGAAGTCCGGCTCTCCTGACGTACCTGTGGGTGCCTGAGCATGGCGTGCAACGCGTCGAAGAGCAGCCGGCAGTCCTCGAGCTCGGCCTGCTCAACTCGCCCTCGGAGAGTCGCTTGTGCGGGTCGGTCGCCTCGTCGTCGCTCATGGCGTTCCGGTTCTCCGCAGCGAGGTCCGCTGCCGACCGTCCTCGTCGAAGTTGGCGGGGTCGAGCCACCGCTCGTGCCCGGCTCGTACGGCGGACCACTCGGCGTCGGTGACCGAGAACCAGTCGGTGTCCCGATTGCGGCCCTTGGTCACCATGTGGTGGCGGAACCGGCCTTCGTAGGTGAACCCGAGCCGGGCTGCCGCGCGCCGGGACGGCTCGTTGAGGGAGTCGCACTTCCACTCGAACCGGCGGTAGTCCAGGTCGTCGAACGCGTACCGCATGAGCAGGTGGATCGCCTCGGTGGCGGCCCGCGTGCGCTGCATCGACCGCGCGTAGAGGACGCCGGCCACCTCCACCTGTCCGGTGGCAGGGTCGATCCGGGTGTAGGACGCGAGGCCGGCCGGCCCGCCGCCACGTGGCGCCAGCGCGAAGGTGAGCAGGTCCGGCGTGGCGATGGTCCTGGCGATCAGCGCGGTCATCTCGTCCACGTCGGTCGGCGGCTCGGTGGTGCGGTAGGTCCACAGCGGCCGGTCGTCGGGGCCGCAGAGGGTCGCCAGCAGCGCGCCGGCGTGATCGGGAGTGAGGGGTTCGACGTCGACGTACCGCCCCTTGAGGGTGACCGGCTCGGGTCGGGCGCGTGGGGACCAGGCCGGCTGCACCAGGTCACCGACGGGCTGGCCGTACTCGTTCAGCTCGGGCACGTGACTAGCCTCTCAGCGTGATCGTGAGCGTCGACCCGACCGTCCCGCCCAGTGGCACCGGCTGCGCCGAGTGCGAGGAGGCCGGCGGCTGGTGGGTGCACCTGCGCCGCTGCGCCCAGTGCGGCCACATCGGCTGCTGCGACACCTCCCCCGCCCAGCACGCCACCGCGCACTACAGAGTGACCGGCCACCCGCTGGTTCAGAGCTTCGAGCCGGGCGAGGACTGGTTCTGGGACTACGCCCGGGAGAAGGGCGTGCTCGGGCGGGAGCTCGCGGCGCCGACCAGCCGACCCGAGGACCAGCCGGTGCCCGGCCCGGAGGGCCGGGTGCCCGACGACTGGCGGGACCACATCCACTGACCCGGATCAGCCGATCCGCTGGGTGACGACTCCGACGCCGTCGGTGACGGTCACCCGCGCCGAGGCGCCGTTCACCAGTGGAAGGAACGGCTGGGTGTGGCCGATGTCGGCGTCGAGGACGATCGGCACGTCGAGCATGCCGAGCGCGTCGGCCACCGCCTCGTGCTGGGTCATCTTGTCGGCATCGGGCGCCGGCGTCCGGCCGATGAGGATGCCGCTGGCGTGCTCGAACCAGCCCGACAGCCGAAGGCCGTGCAGCTGGCGGGCGACGTCGTAGGCGCCGTGTTCGCACGCCTCCAGATAGACGAGCAGACCGTCGTCGGCCTGCGCGCGGCCGAATGCGGGCACGTCCGCGAACGGCGTGCCCGCCATCGGTGAGACCACTTCGAGGCAACCGCCGACCAGGACGCCCGACATCGCCGCGTCCCCGCCCCCGAGCACCGACCACGGGGCCGGACGGTCCAGGGTCATCGTGGCGACCCCTGGGTCGGCGGCGTAGTCGTCCCAGCCGTCCCGGGTCCGGCCGGGACTGGTCTGGGTGACCTCGCCGGTCGCGGCGGCCAGGTCGAGCCAGTGCAGCAGCCCGTCCGGCGCGGTGTACGCCGTGTCGACGAGGTTCCAGCCGTGCAGCGTCGCCCAGCCGGAACGAAGCGTGAGCGGGAGCAGCACCGAGCACATGTCGCTCCAGCCGACCAGCCAGGTGGGCTCGAGCTCCGCCAGGGCGTCCCAGTCGACCTGGTCGAGCAGGTCGATGGCGGTCTCGCCGCCCCAGGGCGGCACGACGGCGGCGACCGCCGGGTCGGTGAGCATCGCGACCAGCTCGGCGACGCGCGCCTCCTTGGGCGCCGACACGACCCTGTCGTCGCCCATGCACTCCCCCACGACCACCTCGAACCCGCGGTCGCGCAGCGACGCGATCGACGCCTCGATGCGCGGACGGAGCCGATCACCGACCCCGCTCGACGGTGAGGTGACCGCGACCCGGTCGCCGGGCTGCAGCGGGCGGGGGAACCTGACGTCCATCGGCTCAGGCTGTCAGGCCGGTCAACACCTCGCGAACGGTTTCCAGCCCGGTCCGCACCTCGTCGTACGACGTGGACAGCGGCGAGAGCCCGATCCGCAGACCGTGCGGGTCGCGGTAGTCGGGGACCACGTCGCGCTCCCACAGGGCGGCGGTGGCCTCCCGCATCAGCGGGTGGTTGAGCGTCACGTGCCCACCGCGGCGCTCCGCATCGCGCGGTGAGGCCACGGTCACCCCGAGCGGCGCCAGCAGCTCGTCGGCCACCTCGACGGCGTACGACGTCAGCCCGACCGACTTGGCCCGGACCGCGTCGAGTCCGGCCTCGGCCACCAGGTCGACCATGTCCTGGAGCGCCAGCATCCCGACGATCGCCGGCGTGCCGGAGAGGAACCGCCGGACACCCGCGGCCGGGATGTAGGACGGTCCCATCAGGAACGGGTCCTCGGCGCCCATCCACCCCTGGATCGGCTGGGTGAGCTCGTCCTGCAGCCGGGTCGCGACGTAGAGGAACGCCGGTGCACCCGGGCCGCCGTTGAGGTACTTGTAGGTGCATCCGACCGCGAGGTCCACGTCCCAGCCGTCCAGCTCGGTCGGGATGACACCCGCCGAGTGGCAGAGGTCCCAGAGCACCAGGGCGCCGGCGTCGTGGGCGATCCGGGTGAGCTCGGGCGCGTCGGCCAGCCAGGCGGAGCGATAGGCCACGTGGTTGAGGACCACGAGCGCGGTCTGCGGCCCGACCACCTCGTCCAGCAGCTCGGCGGTGACGCCGGCGGCCGGGTCGACCTCGATCCAGCGCAGCTGCATCCCGGCCTCGGCCGCCACGCCGTCCGCGACGTAGCGGTCGGTCGGGAACTGCTCGCGGTCCAGGACGATCTCGCTCCGGCCAGGCCGGGCTGCGACTGCGGCTCGCATCAGCTTGTAGAGGAGCACGGTGGTGGAGTCGCCGATCGCCACCGTCCCCGCGCCGGCACCCAGGCACACCGCCCCGAGCTCGTCGCCGAGGGTCAGCGGCAGCTCGAACCATCGCTCGTCCCAGCCGCGGATCAGCCGGCCGCCCCACTCCTGCTCGGCGAACGCCGCGAGCCTGGGCCCGGTGGCCGTGAGCGGGCGGCCGAGCGAGTTGCCGTCGAAGTAGACCAGCGGGGTCTCCGCGCCCACGAACCTGGCGCGATAGGCCGCCAGCGGGTCGGCCGCGTCGAGGGCGGCCGGGTCACTCAACGCAGGCTCACTGATAGCTCACGAAGCGCACCCGCGGCCGGATCCGGCGTACGTCGCCGGCGGACATCAGGTGGGTGTCCTCGTCGTAGAACAGCTTGAACCCCATGAAGAACTGCCGGGGCCGGGTCACCGCGTGGAAGGTGTCGAGCTTCTGGCCGGGCGTGCCGAAGCCGTCGACGTGCTGGACCATGACCAGGCCGCGACGGGGCTCGATCTTGCCGATGTGGTTGATCATGTCGGTGCGGAACTGGTGCAGCACGAAGAGCTTCTGCGGCAGCGCGTTGCGGGCGATCAGGTCACGCAGCCAGGCCGAGACCCGGTTGACCTCGGACGCGTCGACCGAGCCGATCCGGGTGCCGGGGACACCGTGCCGGCCCATCCGCCACTCCGGGTCGAGGGCGAGGCCGACGTACGGGTCCTTGAGTGCCCAGGCCCACCGCTTCGCGGCGTCCAGGAAGTTCGCGCGACCCGGCTGTATGTCGAGCAGCAGCAGCGCATCGTGCTTGTGGGCCGCGTCGATGTACTTCTGCACTTCCCGGCGCGGGATGTCGTGGGCGAAGTCGCCGCCCTTGCCGGGGTAGCGGTCGGCGATGGTGACGATCAGCTCGTAGACGACCTGGACGGGCTGGCGCCGGCGTACGAACGGCGCCGCTGCGCGATGCACCCGACGCTGCATCACGTCGGGCGGGGTCTCGCCGAGCACGCCCAGCGCGCCCGTCTCGGCGGTGCCGTAGTAGGCGACCAGGAACCGGCCGGCGCCGAAGATCTTCGTCGCGCCGTGCGGCAGCGACCCGTTGACCGGGGCCGGCAGTGGGGAGGTGCTGGTGCCGCTCCCCGGCGTGGGGGTGATGGTCGTTCCGCCCGGCGCGGTGGTCGTGTGCGCGGTCTGGGTCAACCCGGACGTCGACGCGGCCGTGGTGCCGGTGTCGGGCATCGCGCCCCACGCGGGAAGGGACTGCGCGTCAGGGACCACGGCCGCCAGGCTGATGAGCGCGACCAGCGCCAGGAACACGGCTACGAGGGCGGGGCGTTCGGACTTCTCCATCGGCAGGGAGGATACGTGGCGCTCAGACCTCTCCGGCGGCCAGCATCGCGTCCAGGCGGGCGTAGCCGTCGTTGACGCCGACCTCCATGCCGGAGGAGAGCATCGCGTCGCGGCCCTCGAAGCTGTCGCACAGCGACTCGCTCACCAGGCGTGAACGCCCGTTCCCGAGGTCCTCGATGACCATCGTCTCGAGCGCCACCCCGTCAGGCACCCCCTCGAACGTGAAGGTCTGGACGATCCGGTCCTCGCGCACGGTGTGGAAGCAGCCGTGGAAGCCGTACTCCTCACCGTCGACGATGTTCAGGAACCGCCAGCTGCCGCCGGTGCGCGGGTCCCACTGGTCGATCTTCACCTCGGTGCCGTCCGGGCCGGTCCACCGGGCGAAGAGCGCCGCGTCGGTGTGTGCCCGGAACAGCTGGGCCGGCGTGGCGGCGAACTCGCGGGTCATCCGGATCAGCGGCAGGTCGGCCACCGCCTCGATCGTGGTGGTGCCGTCGGCAGTCGTCGTGAGGGTCATGCTGTCTCTCCTTGCTCGGGTGTGGGTTGGGTGGTGGTCTCGTCGTCCATCTCGGCCAGGACCGCGTCCAGGCGCTGGTAGCGGGCCTCGGCCTCGCGGCGGTAGCGCTCGATCCACTTCGTCATCAGGTCGAACACCTCCGCCTCGAGATGCACCGGCCGTCGCTGCGCGTCCCGGCCGCGGGTCACCAGCCCGGCCCCCTCGAGCACCTTGAGGTGCTTGGAGACGGCCTGGAGGCTCACGTCGTACGGCGCGGCCAGCTCGCCGACAGTCGCGTCGCCCGCGCAGAGGCGGGCCACCATGTCGCGGCGGGTCGGGTCGGCCAGAGCGGCAAAGACCTGGGACAGCGAATCGGGCATCTCGTTCCTCAACTGTTTGGTTGAATACGAGGTTGCCACAGGCCGGGCTGATTGTCAACCGTTTGGTTGACAACAGTGGCAGAATCCCCGGGCGCCCGGGGAAACTGGCCCCGGACGGGCGTTGCAACGGCCGTCAGGGTCCGGAATCCCCGGGCGGCCGGGGAAACCGCAGCGGTCCAGCGACCAGCTCAGCCGGTGATCGCCCCGTCCGCCGCGGAAGACACCAGCTTGCGGTACTTGGCGAGCACACCGGTCGTGTACTTGGGCGGCAGCGGGGCCCATCCCGCCTTGCGCGACTCCCAGTCCTCCCCCATCTCGACCTCAAGCGCGCGGTTCAGCACGTCGAGAGTGATCTGGTCGCCGTCGCGGACGAACGCGATCGGTCCGCCGTCGACCGCCTCCGGTGCGATGTGTCCGACGCACAGGCCCGTCGTACCGCCGGAGAACCGGCCGTCGGTGATGAGCAGCACGTCCTTGCCGAGCCCGGCGCCCTTGATCGCACCGGTGATGGCGAGCATCTCGCGCATGCCCGGGCCACCCTTGGGTCCCTCGTAGCGGATCACCACGACGTCGCGCGGCTTGATCTCACCCGCTTCGAGAGCGTCCATCGCGGCCCGCTCGCCATCGAAGACGCGCGCGGTGCCGGTGAACACCGAGTCGTCGAAGCCGGCCGACTTCACCACCGCGCCCTCGGGGGCCAGCGACCCCTTGAGGATGGTCAGGCCGCCGGTCGCGTGGATCGGCCGGTCCAGGGCGCGCAGCACGTCGTCGTCGAGGTCGGGCGGGGCGATCTCGGCGAGGTTCTCCGCCATCGTCTTGCCGGTCACGGTCAGGCAGTCGCCGTGCATCAGCCCGGCCTCGAGCAGCGCCTTCATCACGACCGGGATGCCGCCGACCTTGTCGACGTCGTTCATCACGTAGCGGCCGAACGGCTTGAGGTCGCCGAGGTGCGGCACCTTGTCGCCGATCCGGTTGAAGTCGTCGATGGTCAGCTCGACCTCGGCCTCACGGGCCATCGCGAGGAGATGGAGTACGGCGTTGGTCGAGCCGCCGAGCGCCATCACGACGGTGATGGCGTTCTCGAACGCCTCGAGGGTCATGATCTGCCGGGCGGTGATACCGCGCCGCAGCAGCTCGACGACTGCCTCACCGGAACGGTGGGCGAAGCCGTCGCGGCGGCGGTCCACGGCCGGCGGTGCGGCCGAGCCCGGCAGGCTCATCCCGATCGCCTCGGCGACCGCGGCCATGGTGTTGGCGGTGTACATGCCGCCACACGCACCCTCGCCGGGGCAGATCGCGCGCTCGACGCGGTCCACCTCCTCGCGGGTGATCTTGCCGGCCAGGCAGGCACCGACCGCCTCGAACGCGTCGATGATCGTGACGTCGCGGCCGTCGACCTGGCCGGGCATGATCGAGCCGGCGTAGAGGAACACGCTGGCGAGGTCGAGTCGGGCGGCCGCCATCATCATGCCGGGCAGCGACTTGTCGCAGCCGGCCAGCAGCACCGAGCCGTCGAGCCGCTCGGCCATCATCACCGTCTCGACCGAGTCCGCGATCACCTCGCGGGAGACCAGCGAGAAGTGCATCCCCTCGTGGCCCATCGCGATGCCGTCGGAGACCGAGATGGTGCCGAACTCGAGCGGGTAGCCGCCGGCCGCGTGGACGCCGTTCTTCACGGCCTGCGCGAGCCGCTGGAGCGAGAGGTTGCACGGGGTGATCTCGTTCCAGCTCGACGCGACGCCGATCTGGGGCTTTGCGAAGTCCGCGTCGCCCATGCCTACCGCCCGGAGCATCCCTCGCGCAGCGGCCTTCTCGAGACCGTCCGTCACGTCGCGGGAGCGCGGCTTGATGTCCGGGGACCCCCCTGGCTGCTGGCTCATGGAGCGAGCGTACGACGGGGGGTCGGTCAGCGCCTGAGGTGTCTCAGGGCGCCTCGGCGACAGCCTTGAGCCGGGTCAGGCCCTTCTCGAAGTCCTTGCCGACCAGCCGGTCCATCGGCACCACCTTGCTGAACACGCTCATCAGCCCCTCGTGCTGACCGGTCATCCGCCAGGTCACGTCGGTGCCACCGCTGGTCGGGGTGATCACGAACTCCACCCGCTGGGTGTTGCGGAACGGCTTGAGGAAGACCAGCTCGATGTCGATGCGGTCGGCCGCGGAGCCGGTGATCTCCATCGACCCCTCCCCTGCCTTGCGGTTGCCCTTCCACGCATAGTGCGCACCCACGCCCGCCGACGGGCCGGTGTAGGTGCGTTGCAGGTCGGGGTCGAGGTCCTCCCACGGCGACCACGCGGTCCACTCGTGGAAGTCGTTGACCAGGCCGTGCACCCGCGCCGGGTCGGCCTGGATCGTGGTTGCGCGGGTCACCTCGAAGCTGCTGCCCATGACGGCATCATCACCATGGACGGCTCAGGCCGAAAGGGCGGCCGCCCGCACCACGAGTACGTCGGGAAGGTTGGCCACGACCTGGCGCCAGGTGTCGCCCGCGTTCGCCGATGCCCAGACCGAGCCGTTGCGGGCACCGACGTACAGCCCCGCGGGGTCGTGGTCGTCGGCGCACATCGCGTCTCGCATCACCCCGACGTAGAACTGGTCCGGCAGCCCGTCACCGAGCTCCTCCCACGTGTCGCCGGCATCGCGTGAGCGGTAGACCCGGGCCCGGCCACCGGGTGGGTAGCGCCCGTCGCCGCTGCCGTTGGGGAAGACGAAGATCGTGTCCGGCTCGTGCGGGTGCACGACGATCGCGAAGCCGAAGTCGGACGACAGCCCGTCACCGATGTAGTCCCACGAGCCGCCATGGTCGTCGGAGCGGTAGACGCCGCCGTGGTTCTGCAGGTAGAGCCGGTCGGGTCGCGAGGGGTGCCGGGCGACCTTGTGCACGCACTGACCGAACTCCGGGTACTGCTGCCCATCGGGCAGGAACTCCGCGCGGATGCCCTTGTTGCGCGGTTCCCACGAGCCGCCCCCGTCCGCGGTCTGATAGACGCCGCCGGTCGAGATCGCGACCGTCACCGAGTCCTCGTCCTGGGGGTGCGGAAGGATCGTGTGGAAGGCCTGACCACCGAAGCCGGCGCCCCACTCGGAGCGATGCGGGTGGTCCCACAGCTGCTGCTCCAGCGCGAACGTGCGGCCACCATCGGACGAGCGCCAGACGGCGCCAGGCTCGGTGCCGGCCCAGACGGTCTCCGGGTCGAGGCCGGCAGCGAGCTGCCAGACCCGCTCGACGCTGGCGTCGCTTCCCTCGGCGAACCGGATCCCGCCGTCCTCGGCCTCCCGCCAGGTGGCACCGAGGTCGTCCGAGCGCCGGACGCGGGGCCCGAGCCAGCTCGACGAAGCCCCGGCGTACAGCCGGGGTGGGTCGGTCCGGGGGTCGACCAGGCAGGAGTAGACCTCCTCCATGTCGAAGTGCGGTCCGGTGAACCGCCAGTCTTCGCGGGCCTCGTCCGAGGTTCCGATCCACATGCCCTTGCGGGTCCCCACCATCAGCAGTGTCGCGGTACTCGCCATGTGTCCATCCTCGTCCTCATGGGCGCCGCCGTCGACGGGGCGCGTCGATAGGTTGACCCGGTGACGGCGCGGGACTCATCGGTGCGCCTCTCGCCGATCTGGCTGGTGCTGGTCGGGATCCTGTCGGTCCAGTTCGGCGCGGGCGTCGCCAAGACCGCCTTCGACGAGGTGGCGCCGACCACGATCGTCTGGCTGCGGCTGGTCACCAGTGCCCTGCTGCTGCTCGCGATCGCCCGGCCGGCGTTCGGTGGCCGGACCCGTCGGGACTGGCTGGTGGTGCTCGCGTTCGGGCTCACGCTCGGGGTGATGAACTGGGCGATCTACCAGTCCTTCGCCCGGATCCCGATCGGCCTCGCGGTCACCCTGGAGTTCGTCGGTCCGCTCACCCTGGCGGTGCTCGGATCGCGCCGGCCGCGTGACCTGGTCTGGGTCGGGCTGGCCGGGCTCGGGGTGCTGCTGCTCGGTGTCGAGCCCGGCGACCTCAACTGGGCAGGCGTCGCCTTCGCGTTGCTGGCCGGCGCGTCGTGGGCGGCGTACATCCTGCTGAGCGCGCAGACCGGGCGCCGCTGGCAGGGCGTGGACGGGCTCGCCGTGGCCAGTGTGGTGGCCAGCCTCCTGCTGACGCCGCTGGCTCTCGGGAGGTACGCCGACCAGCTGGGCGAGGGCCGGATCCTGATGATCGGAGCCCTGGTCGGCCTGCTCAGCTCGGTGATCCCCTACACCTGCGAGCTCGTCGCCCTGCGGTCGCTGCGGCCGGCCGTGTTCAGCATCCTGATGAGCCTCGAGCCGGCCGCTGCAGCCCTGGCCGGGTTCATGGTCGTGGGCGAGGTGCTCGGGCCGCTCCAGCTCCTGGCGATGGGCTGTGTGGTCGCGGCCAGCGTCGGGGCCACCCGGTCGGGGGCCACGATCTCCGACCCGGTGCCGGACTGAGCCAAGCGGCCCGGGCTCGGGCTGGCGGAATGTTCCATCTGCCGCCGGGCGGAGCGCACGCCTATCTTCTGGCCATGACGGTGCTCGGGATGGACACGGTGGCGGGACTTGCCACCGGTGACCAGCTCGAGAACGGTTCGCGCGAGATCACCGCGCTGGCGACGCGGCTCGAGGGACTGCTGCACACGTTCGACTGGACCGGCCCCGACGCCGAGCGGGTGCGGAGCTCGTGGAGCACGACCGAGCGCCCGATGCTCGACCGCGCCAGCCAGTTCGTAGCGGCGCTGGCGGCTCTGATCCGGCAGGAGGCGCAGGCGCAGGACGCGGCGTCCGGCGAGACGAGTGGCGCCGCCGCTGTCGTGCCGGCGGCGCTCACAGGTGCCGCCGCCGATCCGCGGGCCGCTCGGATCGACGCGCTGGTGCAGCGGGCCCAGTCGTCGGGGCTGCGGGGCGAGCCGCTCCAGCGGTACGCCGACCGGCTCGGCCAGCTGGCGCCCGAGCAGCTCGCCGCGCTCGACCCGGCGAGCTTCCGTGGCGCGGACGCGGTCCAGCCGGACGGGACGACCTGCGGGTCGGCCAGCCTGGTGATGTCGCGGATGGTCAACAACCCGGCGTACGCGATGTCGGTCCTCACCGGCTACGACCCGGTGACCGGCCAGACCACTGGCGGGACGCCGCGCGACCGGTTCGCCGCCGAGTCGCTGGCCATGCACGAGCGGACCAACGCGTGGCACGACCGCGACGGCAACCTCAACCCGGCCTGGCCGATGGGACTCGGCACCCACCCCGACGACGTGGCCCGCGAGATGTCGGCAAGCAGCGGCTCCGGGGTGCCCGGCACGGCGTACCAGGTCGACTACGTGCGGCTGGATGACCGCGGCGCCAGCTTCGACGCGATGTCGTCGGCGGCGCAGGCCGGACACACCGTCCCGGTCTTCGTCGGCAGCCCGGGAATGCCCCGGCACGTCGTGCTGGTGACCGGCGCCGAGTCCGGCGCGCTGACCTTCTACGAGCCCGGCGAGGGCCGGACCGTGACCGTCACCCGCGAGCAGTGGCTGAACGACCGCAGCCAGCTCGGTGGCTGGGACAAGCCGTGGGCGATCGTCGTCCCGCGCCGCTGACTCACCAACCTGTTCACGCATTCTTTACTTAGGGGTGATGACGGGCGCCTTCGACGGGTCTAGCGTCGGCATCACTCCTTCCCCCCAACTGGAGTGCCCCCATGAGCCAGTTCAATCCCTTGTCCCTTGTCCTCGATCGGGTGCGCGCCTGGCCGACCGAGTCCCAGCAGCGCGCCCGGCGAAACGCGATGATCGCCAGCACCGCACTCGCTGCCCGACGTGCCGAACGCGAGGAGGTCGACGACTTCTTCACCTCCGTGCGGCCGTCGCCGCCCCGTCCCCAGCTCCCGCTGACCGTCCACCGCTGACCGTCCACTGCTGTCACGAGATTCACCGGGTACCCGGTGAATCTCACGCTCCCCCGCTCAAACTTCAGCGGGGAAGCGTGAGTTCCAGCGGGTCAGGCCCCCCGACTCGCCGGACCGGTCCGTCGGCACCTCCCACGTCGGCCCACCCCCGCTCCGGCACAATCGAGGCATGCCAGCCTCTGCGGCGCGGGTCGCGCCCGCGCCGAGCATCGCCTACCGCGACGTGCTGTCCGACGACGGCACCCGCCTGACCTCGTGGACCAACGACCCGGACGGGAGGATCGACGGGCCCACTGTGGTCCTCTGCAACGGGCTCGGCACCGGACCGTGGACCTGGCCGGCGTTCCTGCGGCCCGACTGTGACATTCGCATCGTGTCGTGGAACCACCGCGGCACCGGCGGCTCGGACCGCCCCGAGGACCCGCAGCACTGTGGGATCGACGCGTTCGTCGAGGATGCGCTGTCGGTGATGGACCACTTCGGCATCGACCATGCCCCGGTGATGGGCTGGTCGATGGGGGTCAACACCATGTTCGAGCTCGCGTTCCGCCATCCGGAGCGGGTGACCGGGCTGTTCGCGGTGGCCGGGGTGCCCGGTGACACGTTCGCCACCATGCTGGCGCCGCTGAAGCTGCCGCGCCTGATCGCGCGGGGGCTCACCGTCAACGTGGCCAGGGCGATGAAGCTGGCCGGACGGGCGATCACCCCGGTGAGCACCCGGCTGCCGGTCGGCCCGCGAGCGATCGCGGTGCTCACCCACAGCGGCTTCATGCTTCCGGTCCCCGACCCGGAGGGCACCGCCAACGCCGTTCGCGAGTTCCTCGTCACGCCCATCGAGTGGTACATGCACCTCGCGATCGCCACCTCCGAGCACGGCCGGGTCTCGCTGAGCAAGCTGCAGGTGCCGGCCGCGTTCGTGGCAGCCAAGTGGGACCTGCTGGCCGGGTCGCGCTACATGGCCTCGGCCGCCGCGAGGATCCCCGACGCGACCTACGTCCAGCTCGACGGCAGCCACTTCATCCAGATGGAGCAGCCGGACCGGGTGCACGAGCTGTTGCTCGAGTTCCTCGCCCGGGTCGGCTGATGCGCCACCGCACCACCCTGGCCGCCGCAGTCGCGTTGGCGGCGCTCGCGACCGGCTGCTCGCAGGGCGGCGACGAGGTGCGGGTGAACGTGCAGAGCGACAGCGCCACGCCCTCGGAGACGGCCTCGGAGTCGGGGTCTGGGTCGGCGTCCGCGGGCACGTCAGGCGCCGCGCCCCAGGTGATCGACACCGTCGCGACCGGCCTCGAGGTGCCGTGGGGGCTGGCCTTCCTGCCCAACGGCGACGCCGTCGTGACCGAGCGGGACACGGCGAACGTGCTGACGATCGGCGGCACCTCCCACGAGGTCACGGAGGTCGGCTCGATCGGCGAGGCCGCACCGCAGGGGGAGGGCGGGCTGCTGGGTGTCGCGGTGTCGCCGACGTTCGACACCGACCACCTCCTGTACTTCTACGTCAGCAGCGACGACGACAACCGGATCGTGACGGCCAAGCTGGAGAACGGCGAGCTGGGCGCCACCACCCCGATCTTCACCGGCATCCCGCTCGGAGGGATCCACGACGGCGGCCGGCTGGCCTTCGGCCCCGACGGAATGCTCTACGCCTCCACGGGCGAGACCGGCGACCCCGACCTTGCTCCGGACCTCGACTCCCTCGGCGGCAAGATCCTCCGGCTCACCCCGGAGGGCAAGCCGGCACCCGGGAACCCGTTCGACACCGCGATCTGGTCGTTCGGCCATCGCAACGTGCAGGGGCTGGCGTTCGCGGACGGGCAGCTGTGGGCCTCGGAGTTCGGCCAGAACACCTTCGACGAGCTCAACCGGATCGACGCCGGCGCCAACTACGGGTGGCCGGCCTACGAAGGCACCGGCGGGGCGGCCGAGGGTTACACGGACCCCCAGGCCACCTGGGGCACCGATGTCGCCTCTCCTTCCGGCCTCGCCTATGCCGGCGAAGCGCTCTGGATGGCCGCCCTACGGGGTAGCCGGCTCTGGAAGATCCCCGTCGCCGGCCAGCAGGCCGGCCCGCCGGAGGCGTACTTCGTCGGGGAGTTCGGCCGGATGCGCACCGTCGTCACCGCCCCCGACGGCAATCTCTGGGTGACCACCAGCAACCGGGACGGTCGCGGCGACCCCGCGGACGACGACGACCAGATCCTGCTGGTCAGCCCGGGCGGCTGACCGGCTCCGCCGCTGTGGTCCGGGCGAACGTCCCGACCACCGTCGCCCGACGGGCCGCGCGGCGAAGCGTGGTCAGCACGGCCGGGCCGACGACGACGATGGCGATCGCGTTGGTGATCGCGCGGCCGGTGTCGAAGCTGCCCGTCGAGGTGATCAGCGTGTATGCGCCGAAACGGGACAGGTTCTCCAGCAGCGGCGCCTGCGGGTCGAAGGAGAGCGCGGTCTGCTCGTGGCCGGGGATGGAGATGCCCAGCAGGAACGGCCAGCCGGACAGGTTCATCAGCAGGCCGTAGAGATAGGCCGCGACCACGCCGTACGCCGCGAGCATCGCGATCTCGGCGCGGCCCGAAACCCAGCGACCGAGCACCCGGCGCGGGAGCAGCCCGGCGCACATCCCCACCCAGGCCGAGACGAGCATCTGGAACGGCAGCCACGGTCCCACTCCCGCCGTCATCAGCGCGGACGCGAACAGCGACGTCACCCCGAGCACGAAGCCGAAACCGGGACCGAAGACGCGGCCGGCCAGGATCAACAGGAAGAAGACCAGCTCGATGCCACCGGTGCCGGCCGAGACCCCGCGCAGGATCGCGATCACCGCACTCAGCACGCCGAGCACGGCGAGCACGCGCGTGTCGAGCCCGCCCTGGCTCAGCTCGGCCAGCATCACCGCGATCACGACCGGGAGCAGGGCCAGGAACAGGAACGGCGGGTCGACGCGGGTCTCGGGCTGCACGCGGAGCAGCAGCGGCCAGACCAGCATCATCAGCCCGCCCAGGGAGGCGACGCCGAGCACCGCCGCCGAGCGGCGGGACAGCGGGACGGCCGCGGGGACGCTCACACCGTCTCCATCGCCCGGGTGACCTCGTCCACCCGCAGCCAGGGTGGGCCGAGCACCTTGGTCACCTGCGGCGCGAACGCCGGCGACTCGGCCACGACCCGGCGCACCGGCCCGGAGGACACGACTTCGCCCTCGGCGAGGACCACCACCTCGTCGGCGACCTGTGCCGTGAACTCCACGTCGTGCGTCGACACCAGCACGGTGCCGTCGTCGGCGGCGAGCTCGCGCAGCGCCCTGGCCAGCACCCGCTTGGCGCCGTAGTCGAGACCGCGGGTGGGCTCGTCGAGCAGCACGACGGATGGACGACCGGCCAGCACCAGGGCCAGCGCCAGCGCGAGCCGCTGGCCCTCCGAGAGGTCGCGCGGGTGCTGGCCGCCGGGGATGCCGGGCACAAGCGTGTCGAGGATGGCCCGGGCGTCCGGCCCGCCCGCGGCGCACTCCTCGTCGACGCTCTCGAGGTAGAGCAGGTCGGACGCCTCCTGGGGCAGCAGCCCCACCAGCCGGCGCCGCTGGGCGGGCTTCAGCTCGGCCGGGTCCACCCCGTCGACCTGCACCGAGCCGCTCCGTCGTGGTCCGCTCCCCTGCAGCGCCCAGAGCAGCGACGACTTGCCCGAGCCGTTGCGGCCCATCAGCGCCGTCACACGGCCACGCGGCAGCCCCAGGGAGACCTCGCGAACGGCCACGGTCCGGCCGTGCACCACGGTCAGGTCGCGCACGGTCACGCCCACCGGCGCCGGCGCCGGGGTGGGCTCCTCCGGTGGGACCAGCCGCTCGGCCAGCCCCACGGCCCGGCGGCGGGCGTCACGGACGCTGAGCGGCAGCGGCTCCCAACCTGCGGCCCGGCCCAGCTCGACCAGCGGCGGTACGACGGGCGAGGTGGCCAGCACCTCCGCGGGCTCACCGACCCGCAGCCGCCCGTCGGGGGTGAGCAGGCAGATCCGGTCCGCGAACGGCACCACCCGCTCGAGCCGGTGCTCGGCGAGCAGCACCGAGACCCCCAGGTCGTGCACCAGCCGGGTCAGCGTGGCGAGCACGTCCTCGGCCGCGGTCGGGTCGAGTGCGGAGGTCGGCTCGTCGAGGACCAGCAGCCGCGGGTGCATGGTGAGCACCGAGCCGATCGCGACCCGCTGCTGCTCGCCTCCGGACAGGGTGCGCAGGTCGCGTCCCCGCAGGCCGGCGATGCCGAGCAGGTCGAGGGTCTCCTCGACGCGTCGGCGCATCGTGTCCGGCGGGAGCCCGAGCTGCTCCATCCCGTAGGCGAGCTCCTCCTCGACTGTGTCGGTGACGAAACCGGCGAGCGGGTCCTGGCCGACGTACCCGATGACGTGGGCCCGCTCCCGCGGCGGCGCCTGCAGGATCGAGGCGCCGTCGAGGAGCACCTCGCCGGTGAGGTGACCGCCGGAGAACCGCGGCACCAACCCGGTGACGATCCCCAGCAGCGTCGACTTCCCGGAGCCGGTCGGGCCGGTGACGAGCACCAGCTCGCCCTCCTCGACGACCAGGTCGACGTCGGCCAGCAGCGGGACCTCGGCGTACCCGAACCCGATGCCGCGGAGCTCGAGGACGCTCATGGCCCGACCGACCGAGGCTCGGGCGCGGCCGCGGCCGCCACCAGCCCCAGCACCGAGCCGACGAGCGCGACCAGAGTGACCTGGGGGAACGACGAGACGTCGGGGTAGGCGACCACGAGCTGGTGGCCCGACACCCACCACGTGACGACGCCGGTCGCGACCCCCGAGGCCATCACCGCGACCTCGGGCCAGCGCCACGGGTCGGGCCGGTACCGGGTCCGGCCCACCCGGCGGCCGGCCAGCGCCAGGCCGGCAACTGCCGCGGCGACGCCCAGCACCAGCATCGGCGTGGCCAGCACCCGGGGCGCGGTGTGGTCGAGGCCGGCGTACACCCCGACGCAGACGCCGCACAGGCCGAGCAGCATGAGCCCGCCGGTGAGCCGGCGCTCGGCGGGTGAGGCACCGCCCGAGCGTCCGTAGCCGCGGGTGTCCATCCCCGCCGCCAGCCGCAGCGACCTCTCGAGGGCGTCCTCGAGGACCGGGACGAGGAACCGGCGGAGCCGGCCGGTACGCCGGGTGTCACCGGCCCGCAGCGCCTGCGCGGCGCGGACCCGGCGCGCGCTGTCCACGAGCTGTGGGAGCACGGTGACGGCGACGACCAGTGCGGTGCCGACCTCGTGCAGCGCGGCGGGCACCGAGCGGAGCAGCCGCTTGGGGTTGGCCAGCGCGTTCGCCGCCCCGACGCAGACCACGATGGTGCCCAGCCGCAGGCCGTCGTACAGCCCGGCCAGCAGCGCCTCCCGGGTGACGGGGCCGAGGAGGTGCAGCCCGAGCACCCAGTCCGGGAGCGGGATCTCCGGCAGGTCGAGCAGGACCAGACCACCGTCCGCACCACCGAGCAACACCCGGAACAGCACCCTCATGACGACGATCACCGCGGCGACGATGACGTAGAGCCGGAAGGACTTGGCCCACGGCTGCTCGGAACGGCGCGCGAACACGACCAGGGTGGCCACCGCGACGATCGTCGACAGGACCAGCGGGTTGGTGGTGGCCGACGCCGCCGCCGCCAGCCCGAGCGCCCATACCCACCACGCGACGGGATGCAGGTCGCGCGCCAGCCGGGCAGCGCTCACCGGGAGCTGGCCGAGGCCGGAGCTGCTACGACTTGTGCGACGGGGTGGTTCGGCCGCGGCCCAGGACGCCGCCCAGCAGGGCCAGCATCGAGGTGAGCACCAGCAGGATGCCGGGCACCACCCACGTGGGCGCGCCCTGGGTCTCCACCGGCTCGGCGTTGGTCAGCAAGGTCTCTGGCGCGGGGGCAGCCTCCGAGACGTCCGCGGTGGGCGCAACGGTCGGCTCTGCCGAGGGGCTCGGCTCGATCGGCGTGGGCTTGGTGCTGGCTTTCTGGCCGCCCGTGTCCGCCGCACCCTCGTCGGAGGTCACCGGGTCGTCCTCGACGACCGTCGTGGTGGGCGTGGCACGGACCGTGTCGTCGGAGTTCGAGCTGCCGGAACCGTTGTTCGAGTTGCCGCCGTTGTTGCCATTGCCGGAGCCGTTGTTCCCGGACTGGTTGTTGCCGCCACCCGAGTTGGGCTTCTGTGTGGGCTTCTGGGTGGGCTTGCTCGAGGGCTTCTTGGTGGGCTTGCTGGAGGGCTTGCTCGAGGGCTGGGGATCCGGGTTCGCTGTCTGGCTCGGCTGGGCCGTGGGCGATGCGGACGGTGTCTTCGTCGGGTCCGGCGTCTTGGTCGGGGTCTCGTCCGCTGCAGGGGTGGACGCGGCCGCGATCGGACCGAGGATCACCGAACCGCCGGACCCAGACGCGCCCGTCGGCCACCAGACCACCAGGCAGGCTGCCAGTGCAAGCAATCCTGCGACCCCCATGCGGACGAGATTCGTCCCCGTCGTGCTCACCACGTCCTCCTGAAGCCCTCATGACGGAAGCGGGGTCCGTTCAGCCTTCAAAAGTACACCAACGCCGCCCACAGGAGATGAACAAGACGCACTCACGCAGACGACCGGCCCCTGCGTCGTACGACGAACGCCGTGCCGGCTCCCCCGGCCAGGAGCAGGATCACGACCGGGACGACCCAGACGGGCAGTGCGGCCCCCTCCCGTGTCGCGTCGGCCTCGGGCTCTTCTCCCGAGGCGGACGCCGTCGCGGCATCTGAGCTCGGTGTGGCGAGCACGCTGCCCGACGGCGTCGGAGTGGCGCTGGGGCTGCGCTGCTTCTTGCCTTTGCCGGTCGGCGACGCCGACGCGCTCGCCGACGGAGTGACCGAGGCCGTGTCGCTCGTGGTGGCGCCCGCGGTGGCCGAGGACGAGGTCGGCCCGGCAGACGGTGACGAGGAGGCCGAGTTGTGGCCACCGTTGCCGCCGCCGCCTCCGCCGCCGTTCCCACCGCCGTTCCCGCCCCCGCCGCCGCCGTTCCCACCACCGCCACCGTTCCCGCCACCGCCGCCACCGCTGCCCCCGCCGTCGGACGGCGACGAGCTCGGCGTGGCGGACGGTGACGAGGACGAGCTCGTGTGGGCGGTGGCCGGCACCCCGGGCTCGGACCTGCTGCCGCTCTGCCAGGCGAACGCGACGTACCCGCCGTCGGGCACAGTCAACGACCCCGCGCCCACCGAGGCGTAGCTCCAGGACCCGGACGTGCCGTCGGACCACCACAGACCCCAGTAGGCGTCGCTGGGCGGGGTGTTGACGCACGGGTCCGAGGCCGGCTGGCCGTCGATCCGGCAGACGAACCCCGGCTGCCGCTGGACGTAGGTCAGCGAGAACCCGGAGCCGGTGAACAGCGTGGTCGCGGACTTGCCGCCGCCGGAGGCGTTGCAGACCTGGTCCAGGCCACCCCCCAGAGCTGCCGCGGTCCACCACGACGGTCACCCCGGTCGCCCCCGAGCAGGCGGCCGCGGTGGCCGGCGACGCCCCGGTGGCGACGACTCCGAGGCTCGCCGCCGCGGCCACGACGGCCGCGGCAGCGAGGCGCGCGATCTGGCGGCGCATGGTCAGCGGACCACCCGGAAGGTCGTGGCGCCCTTGCGGTTGGCGAACTGCCCGACAGCCTTCAGCGTGTGGGTGCCGACCTCGAACCGGGCGACGAAGCGACCGACGAAGACGCCCTTGCGCGTGGCGCGGCCCTTGGCGACGAGCTTGCCGTCGACGAACAGCTTGACCTTCTCCTTCTTGTCCAGCCCCTTGAGCCGGACCACCGCACGGTCACCACGGCTCACGGTCTCGTCCAGCTTCGGCTTGAGTCGCTTCTTGCCGAGCACCCGGATGGTCGCGGCGTCCGAACCCGGTCCCGTGGTCGCCGAGACCACGAGGTCCTGGTCCTTCTTGGAGGTGTCCACGGTGTAGAACAGCGCCGCACCCGTGCCGGTGAGTGCCGTAGTCCCGGACGATGTGGTCACGCAGAGTCGCTCACCGGCGGCCGAGCCGGCGATCGTCACGGTCACGGGCTCGCCGCCCTTGACGTACTTCGTCGGGCCGGACACCTGCACCGTCGCCGGCGCGCCGTCGTCCCAGACCAGCCCGAGGGCGGCTTGGGAGGTCGCGCGGCGCCACTGGTCGGCGGTGGTGGTCGTGATGCCGCTGGTCTGGCCTGCCGCCTTGGCCGCCGGGTCGTAGGCAACAGCGCCGATCGACGACGCGAGCGGCCCGGTCTGCCCGGCCGGCACCTGGAGCGTGCGGACCCAGTCCGCCGCCTTCTCCGCTGCGCTCACCGAGCACACCGACCCCAGGGCCGCGGCGGCCAGCCCGGTGCTGTTGGTGTTCGGGGTGTCCGTCGCCGTCCCGCCACCGAACGAGCCGTCCGCCAGCTGGACCGACTTCAGCCAGGCAGCCGCCTTGGTGAGGGCCTGCTCGACGGCCGGGTCGGCAGGACGACTCCGGAGCGCCAGGATCGCAAGGGCGGTGACGTCCGTGTCCGGCGACGCCGCCGGGGCGGCGCCGTTGCAGCTCTGGTCGGGGGAAGCAGCCGGGGAGAAGCCGAGGCGGAACCAGCCGGCCGAGCACTGCTGCGCGAGCAGGAAGGTCGTCGCGGCCGCCGCCTCGGAGCTGCCGGCGACGGTGAGTCCCTCGACGGCGAAGGACTGACCGATCGTGTTGGCGAAGTCCGGGTCGCTCGGGGTGGTGGTGTCGTCGGCGATCCGGCCGTTGCTGCCGGTCAGCGCCTCGAGCCGGGTCACCAAGTCGACCCCGCCGAACGAGCGCGGGTCGGCGCCCGAGACCTGGGCCAACCGCAGCACCTTCGCCGTCCCGCCCGCGGAGATGTCGGTCCCGAACCCCGGCTCGGTGTAGTCGTGGACATGCGTGGCCATCGCGCCCCTCACTGACTGGAGCGCGGCTGCCTGGGTGCCGATGGCTGCGAACGCGAGGCCGAAGTCGACGGTGAGGCCGTAGTCGTCGAAGTCGAACTGGTCGTTGTGCACGACCCCGCTGGTGAGCTGGCCGGAGAGCCACGAGGCTGCCCGAAGTGCTGGACGGCGTGGGGTCGGCGTACGCCGGCTGGGCGGCGGATGCGACTAGCGACAGAGCGAGGACCGGCGTGGCGAACGCCGCGACCCGGCGGAGAGTGGTGCGCATGAGGTTCCTTCCCGCTGCAGACAGCGGGAGGGCAGGCCCTGGTGGCCGTCCATCCGCTGCTTTCCTCGACAGCGTGAGGTCAGGACGCGTCGCAGCGGGTGCTCCGGCTCGCCGCGCCCTTCTCCATGAATCGGCGGAAAGAGGCGGGCCTACGGTTGCGGGTCAGCGCCGGAATCGGACCGGCTTCCCCCGCGGCGGGCGTGATGAATGAAGTTGGTTGGTGCGCGCTGACCCTACTCCGTCGGCCGCAGGCCGACATCGGTGGCAGCAACGTGACGCATCGGCGCAAACCAACCACGCGTCGTACACGCGACCAGAACTGACGGGTCAGCGCGAATTCGGCGACCAAAAGTGACGGGTCAGCGTCTAGGGGCTCAACTTCTCGAGGATGAGCTCGCGGACGCGGGCGGCGTCGGCCTGGCCTGACATCTCCTTCATCACCGCGCCGATGAGGGCGCCGGCCGCAGCCACCTTGCCGTCGCGGATCTTGTCCGCCACGTCCGGGTGGGCCGCGATGGCGGTGTCGACCGCGGCCGACAGCGCACCCTCGTCGGAGACGATCGCCAGCCCGCGGGCCGCGAGGATGTCGTCGGGGGTGCCCTCGCCCGCGAGCAGGCCGTCGAAGACCTGGCGGGCCAGCTTGTCGTTCAGCGTGCCCTCGTCGACCAGCACCTGCACGCGGGCCACGTCGGCCGGCGTGACGCCGAGCTCGGCGATCTCGACGCTCGAGTCGTTGGCCCGGCGGGCCAGCTCGCCCAGCCACCACTTGCGGGCCGCCTGCGGCGACGCGCCCGCCGCCACCGTCTCCTCGACGAGCAGCAGGGCGCCGGCACCGACGGTGTCACGCATCTCGAGGTCGCTGAAGCCCCACTCCACCTGCAGCCGGGAGCGCTTCTCGGTCGGGTTCTCCGGCAGCGTGCCGCGCAGCTCCTCGACCCACTCCCGCGACGGCGCGATCGGCACCAGGTCCGGCTCCGGGAAGTAGCGGTAGTCGTCGGCATCCGACTTCTCCCGGCCACTTGTCGTGACGCCGGTGTCCTCGTGCCAGTGCCGGGTCTCCTGCAGGATCGACCCGCCGGCGTCGAGCACGCCGGCGTGCCGCTGCATCTCGTAGCGGACCGCCCGCTCCACAGACCGGAACGAGTTGACGTTCTTGGTCTCGGTGCGGGTCCCGAGAGTGCCCGAGCCCTTCGGGGCCAGCGACAGGTTCACGTCGGCGCGCAGGTTGCCCTGGTCCATCCGGGCCTCGGAGACGCCCAGCGCGACGATCAGGTCGCGCAGCTGGCTGACGTACGCGCGGGCCACGGCCGGCGCCTTCTCCCCCGCTCCGGTGATCGGCTTCGTCACGATCTCGATCAGCGGGATGCCGGCGCGGTTGTAGTCGACCAGCGAGTAGTCCGCACCGTGGATCCGCCCGGTGAGGCCGCCGACGTGGGTCGACTTGCCGGTGTCCTCCTCCATGTGAGCGCGCTCGATCTCGACCCGGAACGGCTGCCCATCCCCCTCCCCGTCAGGCAGAGTGACGTCCATCCACCCGTCGAAGCAGATCGGCTCGTCGTACTGGGAGGTCTGGAAGTTCTTGGGCATGTCCGGGTAGAAGTAGTTCTTGCGGGCGAAGCGGCACCACTCGGCGATCCGGCAGTTGAGCGCGAGCCCGATCCGGATCGCGGACTCGACCGCCTTCCGGTTCACCACCGGCATCGAGCCGGGCAGCCCGAGACAGGTCGGGCAGACGTTGGTGTTGGGCGCGCCGCCGAACGCCGCCGGGCAGCCGCAGAACATCTTCGTCGCGGTGTTGAGCTCGACGTGCACCTCGAGGCCGAGGGCAGGGTCGTAACGCTCGAGAACCTCGTCGAACGGGACGAGGCTGTCCTGGGTCGTCGTCATCGAGCCACCACCTTCACGTCCGGAGCCCGGTCCAGCAACGAACCGCCCCACTGCTCGCGCAGCCTGGTCTCGAGCGCCGCGCCCACCCGGTAGCAACGGTCGTCTGCCAGCGCCGGCGCGAGGATCTGGAAGCCGGCGGGCAGGTCGTCCTCGTGGGCCAGGCCGCTCGGGATCGAGATACCGGGCACGCCGGAGAGGTTGGCCGGGATGGTGGCGAGGTCGTTGAGGTACATCGCCAGCGGGTCGTCGACCTTCTCGCCGATCGGGAACGCCGTGGTCGGTGCCGTCGGCGAGACCAGCACGTCGGCCTGCTCGAAGGCCTGCTCGAAGTCGCGGCTGATCAGGGTCCGCAGCTTCTGGGCCTGGCCGTAGTAGGCGTCGTAGTAGCCGCTGGAGAGCGCGTAGGTGCCGAGGATGATGCGGCGCTTCACCTCGTCACCGAAGCCGGCCTCGCGGGTCGCCCGCATCACCTCCTCCGCGGACGGCGCCTCGACGCCCTCGGGCAGCACCCGCAGCCCGTAGCGCATGGCATCGAAGCGGGCCAGGTTGCTGGACGCCTCGGCCGGCAGGATCAGGTAGTACGTCGCGAGCGCGTGCACGAAGTGGGGGCAGGACACCTCGACGACGTCGGCGCCGGCCTGCACGAGCAGGTCGACCGACTCCTTGAACCGCTGCAGGACACCGCCCTGGTAGCCGTCCCCGCCGAGCTCGGTGACGACGCCGACCCGCACGCCCGACAGGTCGCCGGTGGCGCCCTGCTCGACAGCGGCCAGCAGGTCGGGCACCGGGTGGGCGAGGCTCGTCGAGTCCTTGGGGTCGTGACCGCCGATCACGGTGTGCAAGAGCGCGGCGTCGCGGACGGTGCGGGTGACGGGGCCGACCTGGTCGAGCGAGTTGGCCAGCGCGACCAGTCCGTAGCGCGACACCCCGCCGTACGTCGGCTTCATGCCGACGGTGCCGGTGACCGCGCCCGGCTGGCGGATCGAGCCACCGGTGTCGGTGCCGAGGGCCAGCGGCGCCTCGAACGCCGCGACCGCGGCCGCCGACCCGCCTCCGGAGCCGCCCGGGATCCGGTCGAGGTCCCACGGGTTGTGGGTGACGCCGTAGGCCGAGTGCTCGGTGGACGAGCCCATCGCGAACTCG
The DNA here is from genome assembly GCA_963817125.1 of uncultured Actinomycetota bacterium. Classification (GTDB taxonomy): domain Bacteria; phylum Actinomycetota; class Actinomycetes; order Propionibacteriales; family Nocardioidaceae; genus Nocardioides. Next base: position 523,702 of record CAWFNB010000009.1, on the reverse strand, counting down.
TCCATGTTGGTCTTGCCGAGGATCGGCAGCCCGGCCGCGCGCACCTTCGCGACCGCAGTGGCGTCGTACGGCGGCATCCAGCCCTCGAGGATCCTCGAGCCGCAGGTCGTGGGCATGCCCTTGGTCGCGAGCACGTCCTTGACCGCGATCGGGACGCCGTCCAGCGCGGAGGCCGGGCTGCCGGCGGCGCGCCGCTCGTCGGCGGCCCGGGCGGCGGCCAGCGCGCCCTCGGCGTCGACGTGCAGGAACGCGTGCAGGGTCTCGTCGATCTCGGCGATCCGGTCGAGGGATGCCTGGGTCAGCTCGACGCTGGTGATGGCCCCGGAGGCGAGGTCGTCGGCCAGCTCGGCGGCGGTCTTCCTGAGGGTGTTCACTGCTCGTCCCCCAGGATCCGCGGGACCGAGAACCGCTGCTGCTCCTGCGCGGGGGCTCCCGACAGCGCCTGCTCGGGGGTCAGGCACGCCTCGACCACGTCCTCACGGAAGACGTTGGTCAGCGGCAGCGCGTGCGAGGTCGGCGGTACGTCGGCCCCGGCCACGCCCTGGATCGACGCGACCGACTCGAGGATCACCGACAGCTGGGGGGCGAGGTGGTCGAGCTCGGCCTCGGTGAGGTCGATCCGGGCGAGGTCGGCCAGGTGCGCCACCTCGTCGCGGGACAGCGATTCGGGCATGGGTTCAATCCTATTGACGCCGTCGGCCGGGCTCCGCGCCGGTCCGGGTCGAGTCCAGACCGGCTCGACACGCCGACACAACATCTGGTCCCGAACCTCCGAGCCACCACTACATACGGTGGTCGACGCAGCTGGTTCGCGGCGCCACCCAGGCGTCGTGAGGCAAGAGGGAACCCGGTGGAAGTCCGGGACTGCCCCGCAGCGGTGAGTGGGAACGACCGCCGTCAGACGCACTGGGTCACAGCCCGAGCAATCGGACAGAGCCTGGGAAGCGACGGCCAGTAGGGATCGAGCGTCAGCTCGGTGTGCCCACGAGTCCGAAGACCTGCCAGCGCACCGCACCCGTCGGGTGCGGTGGTCCGAGGCCGCGTGGGACGGCCGACGGCTGATACGACGCGGCCCCTACTCCTCGTCGTACGACCGTCTCCGCTCGCGCGACCTCGGACTTCCCAGAAATGGGCACAGAGGACCGAACTCGCGAGGAGAGAGACATGACGGTCACTGCCACACCCGTGCGCACGGCGATGCAGGTGCGCAAGAGGAACGGCGACGACGAGCCCGTCGACGTCAACAAGATCGTGCGTGCCGTGGACCGGGTCTGCGACGACCTGGCCGACGTTGACCCGATGCGCGTCGCGACGCGCACCATCAGCGGGCTGTACGACGGTGCCAGCACCGCCGAGCTGGACCGGCTGTCCATCCAGACGGCCGCCGAGATGATCGGTGAGGAGCCGCAGTACTCGCGGCTCGCGGCCCGGCTCCTGGCCGGCTACCTCGACAAGGAGGTCCGCAACCAGGGCGTCGCGTCGTTCAGCCAGTCGGTAGCGCTCGGGCACGCCGAAGGGCTGATCGGCGACGAGACGGCGCGGTTCGTCAAGGACAACGCCCGCAAGCTGGACTTCGCCGTCGACGCAGCCGCCGATCGCCGGTTCGAGTACTTCGGGCTGCGCACCGTCTACGACAGGTACCTGCTGCGGCACCCGTCGAGCCGGCTGGTGATCGAGACCCCGCAGTACTTCCTGCTCCGCGTCGCGGCCGGGTTGTCGCGGACGCCGGCGGAGGCGATCGAGTTCTACCGGCTGATGTCGTCGCTGGCCTACCTGCCCAGCAGCCCGACGCTGTTCAACTCCGGGACCCGGCACACCCAGATGTCCTCGTGCTACCTGGTCGACAGCCCGCGCGACGACCTCGACTCCATCTACGCGCGCTACCAGCAGGTGGCCCGGCTCTCGAAGTTCGCCGGCGGGATCGGGATCGCGTTCTCGCGCGTCCGCTCCCGCGGTGCGCTGATCCGCGGCACCAACGGGGCCTCCAACGGCATCGTGCCGTTCCTGCGGACCCTCGACTCGTCGGTGGCCGCGGTCAACCAGGGCGGCCGGCGCAAGGGCGCGGCCTGCGTCTACCTCGAGCCCTGGCACCCGGACGTCGAGGAGTTCCTCGAGCTCCGCGAGAACACCGGGGAGGACGCCCGGCGCACCCACAACCTCAACCTCGCGAACTGGGTGCCCGACGAGTTCATGCGCCGCGTCGAGGCGGACGAGGACTGGTCGCTGATCGACCCGGACCAGGTCCCCGAGCTCCCGGACCTGTGGGGTGCGGAGTTCGATGCGGCGTACCGCCAGGCAGAGCAGGAGGGCCGCGTGGTCCGCACTGTGAAGGCCCGCGATCTCTACGGGAAGATGATGCGCACCCTGGCTCAGACCGGGAACGGCTGGATGACGTTCAAGGACGCCGCCAACCGGACGTGCAACCAGACCGGCGACGTCCCTGGCGGACCTGTCGTCCACCTCTCCAACCTGTGCACCGAGATCATCGAGGTCTCCTCGGACTCCGAGACGGCCGTCTGCAACCTCGGCTCGATCAACCTGGCCCGGCACGTGGCGCCCGATGGCGTGGACTGGGAGGCGCTCCGCACCACTGTCCGTACGGCGCTGCCGCTGCTGGACCGCGTCATCGACGTCAACTACTACCCGAGCCCCGAGGCCGCCGCCACGAACCCGAGGTGGCGACCGGTGGGCCTCGGGCTGATGGGGCTGCAGGACGTGTTCTTCGCGCTCCGGCTGCCGTTCGACTCCGAGGAGGCGCAGGCACTGTCGACCCGGATCCAGGAGGAGGTCTACCTGACCGCGCTCGAGGTCTCCTGCGAGCTCGCCCGGCAGCACGGCCCACACCCGGCGTACGCCGCCACCCGGGCCGCGGGAGGACGGCTCCAGCCGGACTTCTGGCCGGATGCCACGCCGGCCCAGGAGGAGCGTTGGGCCGCGGTTCGCGCAGGCATTGCCGAGCACGGGCTGCGCAACTCGCTGCTCATCGCGATCGCGCCCACAGCGACCATCGCCTCGATCGTCGGCTGCTATGAGTGCATCGAGCCGCAGGTGTCCAACCTGTTCAAGCGCGAGACGCTGTCCGGTGAGTTCCTGCAGGTGAACGCCGCCCTGACCCGCGAGCTCAAGGCGCGCGGGCTCTGGACCGCTGACGTCCGCGACGCGATCAAGCGGGCCGAGGGGTCGGTGCAGGGTGTCGAGGAGCTGCCCGAGGACGTCCGGACGCTGTTCCGGACCGCCTGGGAGCTGCCGCAGCGCGCGCTGATCGACATGGCGGCCGCACGGGCTCCGTACGTAGACCAGAGCCAGTCGCTCAACCTGTTCATCGCCGGGCCGTCCATCGGGAAGCTCTCGTCGATGTATCTGCACGCCTGGAAGGCGGGGCTGAAGACGACCTACTACCTGCGGTCGCGACCCGCGACGCGCATCACGCAGACGACGACCTCGGTCAACGCACCGGCCATCGAACCGGTCGACGCCGTCGCCTGCTCCCTCGAGAACCCCGAGTCCTGTGAGGCCTGCTCATGAATCAGATGCTGCTCGATCCCGGCATGAACCTGACCCTGCGGCCGATGCGCTACCCGCACTTCTACGACCGCTTCCGCGACGCCATCAAGAACACCTGGACCGTCGAGGAGGTCGACCTGCACTCCGACCTCAGGGACCTTCAGCGACTCACCGATGCGGAGCGGCACCTGGTGTCGCGGCTGGTCGCGTTCTTCGCGACCGGCGACACGATCGTGGCCAACAACCTCGTGCTCAACCTTTACCAGCACATCAACAGCCCCGAGGGCCGGCTCTACCTGTCCCGCCAGCTGTTCGAGGAGGCGGTGCACGTTCAGTTCTACCTGACCCTGCTCGACACCTATGTCACCGACGAGGCCGAGCGGCACGAGGCGTTCGCGGCGGTCGAGAACATTCCCTCGATCAAGGCCAAGGCGGACTTCTGCTTCCAATGGATCGACTCGGTCTTCGACCTTGACGCCCTGGAGACTCGCGAGCACCGGCGGAAGTTCCTGCTCAACCTGATCTGCTTCGCGGCAGTGATCGAGGGGCTGTTCTTCTACGGGGCCTTCGCCTACGTCTACTTCCTGAGGTCGCGCGGCCTGCTCAACGGCCTCGCCTCGGGCACCAACTGGGTGTTCCGCGACGAGTCGATGCACATGGCCTTCGCCTTCGACGTCGTGGACACCGTCCGCGAGGAGGAACCTGACCTGTTCGACGACGAGCTGGCAGCCCAGGTCCGCCAGATGCTCATCGACGGGGTCGACGCAGAAGCACAGTTCGCCGAGGACCTTCTCGGCGGAGGTGTCGCGGGGCTGTCGACCGCCGACATGCGCGGCTACCTGGAGTACGTCGCGGACCGGCGCATGGAGCGCCTCGGGCTGCCGCTCATCTACGGCTCGAAGAACCCGTTGGGCTTCATGGAGCTCCAGGACGTCCAGGAGCTGTCGAACTTCTTCGAGCGCAAGGTCTCGGCCTACCAGGTCGGGGTCAGCGGCGCGGTCGGCTTCGACGAGGAGTTCTAGGCATCCCGACCAGCGGCCGACAGTCGATCATCTCGACCGACTGTCGGCTGCCCAATCCGCCCCGGAGCGCACCCAAGCCGGGCAGACGTGCCACCGGCCCGGTCCAGGCCGCAGCAGGCCAGGCTTACGTCGGTTGATCCGCCCGAATCGATGAGCGGGCGTCGTCGTGCCGAGATGTGTGACGCTCGTGACGTGGAGGCGTTGAAGCTTGGTGACAACAACGATGCTGGAGCAGACTGGCATCGTGACTGTCGCCGGGACTAGCGCTTGGGCCGGTTCACGGCGCATGTGGCTCGAACTCGGTTTCGTTGCGCTGGCGACTGCACTGACGTTCATTGTCACCGTGATCCTGCTTGGTGGCGACACTCCGAGCGAGCCCGACGGCGACGACCCAGGGCCAATAGCAGGGATCTTGGCAGTCACCTTCGCAACTTCGGCTTTCGTCCTAGCTGTAGTCCTCATCGGCCTCTTTCAGGTGGCAGGCCGCGTGGCGGTAAGGGTATCCTCCCGGCGTCGAGCCGCGCACGAAGTGCCCGGATCTGCCGCTGTCGGCTCCGGCCGACCATGCCGCCGATCGCGCTCTTGCCGAGTTGAGGGCGGCATGCGGCAGGGACCGGCAGACTGCGCATGTGGAACTCGTGTACGACCTTCGTGCGGACAATTGTCTATGTGCGTCACATGCAGGAGGCCACGCGGAAGCGTCCTGACGTGGCTTGGCACCTGTTCCAGCGCTTGTAGGCACGTGGCGATGGTGGCGTGCGATCAACACAGGGCGGTGGCGCGGCAAAGACGGTCGAGGGAAGGATCGCGAACGTGTTCTGGGGAAGCATGGGCGATTGGCCAATGTTCACTTTGCGCACGGCCGAAGGCGAGACCTCGGACTGGACGCGCGAAGGCGATCACACTCGATACGTCGTCGGCCTGACGGCACGGCTGCAGTACGGGGTCCAACGTTTCAAGGACTCGATTCCGGACCGATCGCTTGGTGTAAGCCGCGAAACGAAGCTTGTCGTTCGCGCGTGGCTCGAGCCCAGCGAGCTCCGTTCAGAAGTCGAGGGCCCGGGACCTTTCGGCTCAGCACCGCAGTAGCGCCGCAACGCGCCCGATGCCGCGGCTCGTACGGCTCATGGCCAAGGTGGGACGGTCGGCGCGTAGCGCTCACCGCCCCGGGCGGAGTGGTCTAGACGGTCCGCCATGCCAGCACCCGACGTCGTCAGGGGATGCCGAGGCGGACTTTGGTGCGGCTCGAGGCGACAGTCGCCGAACCCGAGTAGGTCACGGTGTAGGTGTGCCGCCGGTGGCCCGGGTTCCGCAGGATGACGACCGCCCGCCCGGCGACGAGTGGTACGTCGGTGGCACGGGCGTGGCCGGCTTCGGTGATGCTGACCGTACCGTCGGGGACGGTCCCGGCGGCGGTCACCGACAGGCGCAGCACGACCCGAGGTTTGCGGTGGCCGTGTTTGTACGACGCACTGCCGGTCGTCTTGGACGCAGTCATCTCGGGCTGGGGGTCGCCCGGTATCAGGGCCCAGTGGGATGTGCGCGAGGCGCTGTAGTGGTGGTGGTACCAGAACTGGGTCGCGTCCACCCGGACCGTGATGCGGTGGCCGGCGTCGCGCGGCTGGACCACGTAATGCTCGCCGGTCCCGATTGGAGTGCTCTCCCGGAGCCAGGTGTAGGTGAACGTGGGTTGGGGGCCGGTCCAGAAGCCAGGCGTGGCGCTGAGGCTCCCTCCGACCGCGCGAGTCCCGTAGATCCTGGGCTGGGCCAGGTTCCAGAGGTGGTAGATGAGTGTGGCGTCCAGGGTGGTGAACTCGCCTGACCGCACCGTGACCTGGTAGTCGGGCTGCCCCTCGTCGGGGAAGTGCTTCCACCAGGTGCGGTAGTGGGCGATCGGGTTTTCGTCGTATCCGACGAACGCGACGCGGTAGGTGCCGGGGTCCAGGTCGCGGATCCGGTACTTGCCGTCCCGGTCGGAGTAGGGGAAGCGGATCATGTGGTGGCTGCTGTCGTAGACGAAGACCTCGCCGACGTAGGGCGGGAAGCCCAGGCTGGTGATGATGGTGCCTCTCAGCCCGGCGTACGGGGTCATCGTGATGTCGGCACGCTGGGACGACCCGTCGGCCGGCACGTGGACTGGTGTCGCCGTCTCATAGGTCGAGGCGCCTCCGCTCCACACGAGCCGCAGCTGAAGCCGCTGCTCGTCGCCGTCGTCGGGGTCTTCGAACCGGAGGCGGAAGTCGTCGTGGGTGGTGCCCGACGACGCCCGGTCGAGACGAGTCAGCGCGTAGCGGCCGTCGGCGTCGCTGCGCGTGGAGTCGGTACACGGCATGTACCCCTCGGTCTGCATCAGGTCAATCGCACAGACCTGGACCCCGGCCTCGGGTTGCCCGCCGGGGCCGGTCGTGTAGCCCCAGACGTCGGTGCCGTCCGGCAGCCCCGGCGACTGGTCGGCAATCACGATGTGGGGTAGCCGCGTGGTCAGCGCAGCCACCTCGAGCATCGGGATGACCGCGGCAGCAACGGACGCGAGCACGGCGCCGACACTCAGCGCGACGGGTCGCCCCCTCCGGCGGACCGTGCGACCCATCGAAACCCCCGCTTCGTGACTGCTCGAACTGTAGAGCCAACCGTGCCTTTCCGTCTGTGGATCGAGAGGGCGGACCTCGAAGGAGTCGAGCTGTCGCCGCGCGAACCGCATGGATCTTGGACTGGCGGCCGTGAAGTCATTGACGGTGCCTGCACGTATGACCCACCGGCTACCTACGGCAAGTGCGCCTGACGCAGGACGGTAGAAGACCGGCTCCCTTTACGTTTCCGCCCGGATCTGCCGCCGATAGCGCGTGCCAACATCCCCGCTCGCGTGGTGCTGGGCGGGGTGTGGGGCAGGGTGGTCAGGGTTCGGGGTCGCTGCTGTCGGTGGTGCCGAAGTGGCCACGGAACTCGTGGGCTAGACGGCGCCGTTCGGGGTCGGGGGTGACGTCGAGGGTGCCGGTGTGGTCGCGGAGGAACTCGTAGCCCAGTGGGCTGAGCCAGAGATAGACGCCGGGTTCGACGGTCAGGTAGCTCCAGCCGCCGGTGGTCTTTGCGCGGTGATGGCGGCGGCAACACGGTGCGAGGTTGCAGGTGCACGTAGGCCCGTCGTCGGCGTGGGCGACCCGGTGCTCGCAGTCGCACTGCTCGGCGGGGCGGAAGCAGAAAGGAAAGGCGCAAGTGCGGTCGCGAAGCTGGGTCTGGAGCTTGAGCCGGGCGGAGGAGTGGTAGGAGTTCACATGGAGGTGTTCGGCCAGGTCGAGGACCGGCTGGACGGTCACCTGGGCATCGGGGCTGGCGCACCAGTGTCGGACCTGTTCGGCGGTGATCGGGCCAGGGACTTCGTCGAGATAGGCCAGCCCACCAGCACCGAGGACGGCGGCGTGCTCGAGGTGGACGTGCAGCACGACCCGTCGGGGCCGGCGCCTGGTGGGTTCGTCCTCGCGGGCGAGGCCGAGGGTTTGTTGGCCGCGGGCGAGGACGCCGACCGCCAGGGACCGGCGTACGTCGAGCGACTCCGTCGAGCCGAGCAGGCGGAGCTCCTCGGCACCGGCGGCGACCACGGTCTCGAGGTCGAGGGCATCGGCCAGGTCCAGCTCGCCATCGACCCGGACCGTGCCGGACAATGCTGTCTGGGCGAGGTTGATGTCGAAGTGGCGGGTCTCCGCGGCCGCGGCGCGCTCGGCCTCGGTCTGCTCAGGGTCGAACCGGGCCTTGGCCTCGGTGATCAACCGGTCCAGCTGGGCCGGGCCGATCTTGTGGGCCACGGCTGCGACGTGGGTGTCGACGAACCCGGCGGCCGCCGGTGAGAGGCACTGGGTGCGTTCGGCGATGAACGCGAGCCGCCACGCCTGCAGGTCACCGGCCTCGAGCCGGCCCCAACAGCGGCGGAGCCGGTAGAAGGCCTCGACGGCGTGGGAGAGGTAGCGGCGCCCTGACTCGGTGGAGCGGCCCAGGGCGGCGGCGAACTCGACGACCGCGAACTCCGCCACCTCCGGGCACCCCTCCCCACCCAACGGAAGGGCCGACTCATGCCAGGACTCCGCAGGCCCGACCAGCGACTCCGCGGAGTGCATGGCCGCCCAGGCTGCGGCCGCCTTGAACACCTCGCGTGCCGCGTCGTCCTCGGCCTGCTTCTGCGCCCGCGCACTGCCCAACACCGCGGCGGCGTCGTCGCACTCACCGAGCTGGAGCGGGTCGAAGGTCGAGGTCATCGTGAGACCAACTCAACCACGGACCACCGACACTCGCTCGGGGCCGGAATCCCTGTGTGGACAAGGGATTCCGACAAGGCTGCTGTGCACGGGAGGTGGACGTCGGCTGCTGGGGTGGCCGGCTTCTGGCGCTGGCTGCGGCGATCTCGACAGGCTCGATAGCGGTGGGCGACAAGTGCCTTCGCAGTAGCAGTCTCGGGGCTCTCAACCACCACGGAACCGCAGCCAGCCCGCCGGCGCAGGCTGCGGTGAGCTGCGTGGCCGGGCCTCGACCGGACGGCGGACCCGAGCGGCCCCGTAGGGTCTGGCTCCGTGACCGAGGCCGACTACCGCAGCGAAGACACCCTGATCGGCAGCGAACGAGCTCAGCTGCTCGCCTTCGTCCACGACAACCGGCTGGAGATCACCGCGTTGCTGGACGGCCTGACCGAGGAGCAGGCGCGGGCGGGGCTGGTGCCCTCGGCGACGACCTTGCTGGGGATCGTCAAGCACTGCATCTTCGTGGAGAAGGTGTGGTTCCACGTGTCGCTGGCCGGCCGGAGCCGGGAGGAGGTCGGGATCCCGGAGGCCGCGGAGGACAGCTGGGTGCTCGAGGAGTCCGACACCGTCGGGTCGGTGCTCGCCGGATACCGCGAGGCGTGGGCGGAAGCCGACGAGCTGGCCGCGCCGTACGACCTCGACGACCTGGCCGTGCACAACCGGCGCGGGCCCCTGAGCCTGCGCTGGATCTACGTGCACATGGTCGAGGAGCTGGCCCGGCACGCCGGGCACGGCGACATCCTGCGCGAGCAGGTACTGGCCGCCGGCCAGCAAACAGGATGAGGATTCTTCGCGCCGGCTGTCGATTCGGGCGCCCGAGCGGCGACGAGTTGCTGACCGCGCCCCGACCGGGGCCACCACCAGAGAGGCCACACCGATGAAGTACGTGCTGATGTTCACCTCCCGCCCCGATCTCGACGCCCAGATCGACCCGGAGGTCATGAAGGCCGACTACGCGAAGATCTACGCGTGGTTCGGGGAGAACGCCGCCGTCATCGCCGACGGCGGCGCCGAGCTGCTCGGTGTCGAGACGGCAACCAGCGTGAAGTACGGCGAGGACGGTCCCGTCGTGGTCGACGGCCCGTTCAACGAGGCCAAGGAGATCATCGGCGGGTTCTCGATCATCGACGTCCCCGACATGGACGCCGCGATCGCCGTCACCAAGACCTGGCCCAGCCTGAAGTTCCCCGGCTCGACCGTCGAGATCCGGCCGATGGTCGAGGACTACTCCCAGTTCGAGTGACCAACGCCTCCACGGACAGCCTCCTCGCGCGCACCCTGCGCGAGGAGGCCGGCCCGCTGGTGGCCCGGCTCTCGAGGCGGTTCGGCGACTTCGACCTGGCCGAGGAGGCCGTGCAGTCGGCCGTCGTCGAGGCGCTCACCGGCTGGCGGCGGGACGGTCCGCCGCGCAACCCCGCCGCCTGGCTGCAGGTGGCCGCCCAGCGCAACGCGCTCGACGGCGTACGCCGGAGCTCGCGGCAGCGATCGCTCGCGGCGCGGGCAGCGCCGCCCGCGTCCGACGAACGGTCCGGCACCGACGACCGGCTGGCCCTGCTGTTCGCCTGCTGCCACCCCGCCCTGGCCCCCGAGGCCCGGCTGGCGCTCACGCTCCGCGCGGTGGTCGGCCTCACCACGCCGCAGATCGCCCGCGCGTTCCTGGTCAACGAGAGCACCCTCGCCCAGCGGATCGTCCGCGCCAAGCGCAAGATCGTCGAGGCCGGCATCTCGCTGGCGGTGCCGCCGCCCGACCAGCTCCCGGCCCGGCTCGCCGACGTGCTCGCCGTCGTCTACGTGATGTTCAACGAGGGGTTCGTCTCCTCGACCGGCCCGACCCAGGACCGTGACCTGGCCGCCGATGCAGCGTGGCTGGCCGGCGCGATCGCGACCGCCGCGCCGCAGGAGCCCGAGGCCTGGGGGCTGGCCGCCCTGCTGACCATCCAGCACGCCCGCAGCCGGTCCCGCTTCGACGCCGACGGTGGCCTAGTGCTGCTGCGCCACCAGGACCGCTCGCTGTGGGACGCCACCGCGATCGCCGACGGCGAACGGCTGCTCGAGCGCGCGGCCGGGCTGCGGCGGCCGGGCCGCTACCAGCTCCAGGCCGCCATCGCCGCGGTGCACGCCACCGCACCGTCGTGGGAGCAGACCGACTGGCTCCAGATCGCACTGCTGTACGACGCCCTCGCCCGGCACGACAGCTCGCCCGTCGTCCTGCTCAACCAGGCGGTGGCCCGCGCCCAGCTCGGCGAACCCGCCGACGCGCTGGCCGACCTCGACCGGCTGGCGGACCGGCTGTCCACCTACCACCTCTTCCACGCGGCCCGTGCCGAGCTGCTCACCGCACTCGGCCGCCACGACGAGGCGCGCCAGGCCAACAACACCGCGCTCGGCCTCACCGCCAACGACGCCGAACGCCGGCTCCTCACCACCCGCCTGCACCGCCACCCGCTGGACGACGGTTCCTAGTGTCCTAGGTTCCCGGCGTCCCGGTGATCGCGCTCATCACTCCCAGGTCCAGCACCACGATCAGGACCAGCAACAGCCACGTCATGCTGTTCGACCAGTCCTTGCGGCGGGCGACCTGGGGCAGCACCACACCGGGCACGCCGACGGCGACGCCCAGGACTCCCCACTGCCATCCGTTGGCCGCGAAGCCCGAGACGACGACGAGGAGCGAGAGCATGAACGCGACGAACGCGAGCAGCTGGCGCAGTGCCTCCTCGCGCCCGGCCATGAACGTCAGCCTCACGTGAGCGAGGGTCTCAGAGCCAACGCACCTGCCGCGTCTTGCCCTCGTCGTACGACGCGCGGCCGGACAGCGAGGCGGGCGTGCCCGTCTCCCACCAGGCGCCCGACTCGGTCCAGGACGAGGCGTGCACTCGGCAGACGACCACGGCGGGCCGCTGCTCGGCGACCGCGGCCTTGCGGGCGGCGGCGTACGCCGCGCGGAGCCCGGCCAGGCTCTGCTCATTGGTGGGGGCGTCCGCGACCTCCTCGACGTGGCAGCCCAGTGAGCGCGCGTGCGCGGCGAAGTCGACGGTCAGACCGTCGTCCGCACCCGGCCCGCGGGAGTCCGCCAGGAGGTTGTTGAACCCAGCGGCGCCCTGTCCGGTCTGCAGCCGGTTGATCACGGCGTACCCCGCGTTGTCGCACAGCACGGCGACGAACGGGACACCGGCGAACGCGGCGGAGTAGAGCTCGGAGTTGAGCATCAGGTAGGAGCCGTCACCGAAGATCGAGGTCACCAGACCGTCCGGGTGTGTGCGCGCCCGGGCCATCGCGGCACCCCAGGGCGCGGCGATCTCGTAGCCCATGCACGAGAAGCCGTACTCGAGGTCCATGGTCGCGCCCGAGGTGGCGCCCGGGACGACCGCGCCGGTCCGCCAGCCGCCGTGCAGCTCCCCGGGCATGCCCCCGGACGCGGTGAGGACGTAGTCGTCCGGCCCCGATGCGTCGTTGACCACGCCGGTCACCTGCGCGTAGGTCAGCGAGCCGTCGGGGGTCAGCCCGCCCGCCCGGAGCCGGTCGACCTCGGCGCCCCACGCCGACGCAACCTCGGCGGTCCGGCCGGCCCACGCCGACGGCGCCGACCAGTCGCCCAGCGCGGCAGTGAGCTCGGCCAGGCTCTCGCGCGCGTCGCCGACGACCTCCTGCGCGCCGTGCTTCACGGCGTCGAACCTGGCTGCGTTGACGGTGACGATCCGTACGTCGCCGGCGAAGCCCGTCCACGACGAGGTGGTGAAGTCCTGGAGCCGGGTGCCCACGGCCAGTACGACGTCTGCCTCCGAGGCGAGCGCGTTGGCAGACGCCGAACCGACGATGCCCAGGGCGCCGCCGTAGAGCGGATGGTCGTGCGGGACGAGAGTGCGGCCGGCCACGGTCTCCACGACCGGGACGCCGTGCGCCTCCGCGAACGCGACTGCCTCGGCCGCGGCGCCGGAGTAGCGAGCTCCACCGCCGAGCACCAGGAGTGGGCGCGCGGCCGCTCGCACCGTCTCCGCCGCCGCGGCGAGCGCGGCACGGTCGGGACGCGCTCGCGGCACGCGGTGGGCGCGCCGCTCGAAGAACGCGGTGGGGAAGTCCCACTCCTCGGCCTGGACGTCCTGCGGCAGCGCCAGCGTGACCGGGCCGGCGTCGGCGGGGTCGGTGAGCACCCGCGCGACCTGCGGCAGCGACGCGAGGAGCTGCTCGGGCCGGGTGATCCGGTCGAAGAACCGGGAGACCGATCGGAAGGCGTCGTTGACCGTCGTCGTCGGGTCCCCGAAGTGCTCGACCTGCTGCAGCACCGGGTCGGGCGCGCGGGTGACGAAGGTGTCCCCTGGCAACAGCAGCACCGGGATCCGGTTCGCATGCGCGACGCCAGCGGCGGTGACCATGTTCAACGCGCCGGGGCCGATCGAGCTCGTCGCCGCCATCACCTGGCGGCGGTCGGTGGCCCTCGCGTAGGCGACCGCAGCCAGGGCCATGCCCTGTTCGTTCTGGCCGCGCCAGGTCGGCAGCCGGTCACCCGCGTCATGCAGCGCGGTCCCGAGCCCCAACACGTTGCCATGGCCGAAGATCGCGAAGACACCGGCGAACAGGGGCACCTCGGTGCCGTCGAGCAGCTCCGACCTTTGCGCTGTCATCCAGCGCACGAGTGCCTGCGCCGTGGTCATCGATTCGGTCGTCGTGGTCATCCTCGGTCCTCCCGCCCCGCCGCCGAGGTCATCGGGCAGCGGGGATCCGTCGGCATCGTGGCCCAGGTGTCACGGACCCAGCCATGCGCCGGGTCGTCGCAGAAAGCCAGCTCGCGCTCCGCGGCCGGGCCGGCCATGACGTTCAGGTAGTACATCTCGTAGCCGGGCGCCGCGACGCACGGACCGTGATAGCCGTGCGGCACCAGCACCACGTCGTGGTCGCGGACCCGGTGGTTCTCGTCGAGCGGTGCCAGCCCGGCCGCCTCGTGCTCGGGCCCGGTGTAGGTCGAGTGGTAGCCGAAGCCGCCGGATCCGTCTGGGCCGCCGTCGATCCGGTAGTAGTAGATCTCCTCGTTCACCACCCGGCACGGCTCGCTCGCGTCGTGCTTGTGCGGCGGGTAGCTCGACCAGTTGCCCGCCGGTGTGAGCAGCTCACAGCAGACCAGCTTGTCGGCGTGGTCCCAGACGCCGGGCACGCCGAAGTTGGCGACCTGCCGGGTGGCCGGGCCGGCGCCGCGCACCTCGACCGGGACGTCCTCGGCAGCGCCGTACGCCGGGGGAAGGGCGCGCTCGCACCGCGACGACGGCAGTGCGACCTCGGCGCCCGCGTCGGAGACCAGCTCGGCGACGCAGTCGCGGCCGACGTAGGCGAAGTCGGTGACCCGGGCGAACACCGAGTCGCGGCCCTGAAGGTCGTAGCTCGCGTCCCCGACGGTGACCCGCAGCGAACCGGCCAGCGGGAGCACGAACAGCTCCGAGCCCCCGGTCTCGACGACCTGCCGCTCACCTGCCGCCAGCCGCAGCACCTGCAGCCCCGTCCAGTCCCAGCCGGCGTCCTCAGGGGTGATCTCGACGACCGTGCCGGGGGCGCCGGTGTCGTCGGCTCTGCGCAGGCTCATGCCTCGCCCGCCGCGCGCAGCACGGCCGCCGCCGCGTCGACCGCGGCGAACACCTCGTCGTCGGGTGGGTAGAGCAGCGCTCTGCCGACCACCAGGCCGCGCACGGTGGGCTGGGTCAGCGAACGGCCCCAGGACTCGAGGTCCTTGACCGGGTCGGCGTCCGGTACGCCGCCGAGCACCACACAGGGCAGCGTCGTCGCCGCGAACACCGCGTCGGGGTCGTCGCACGACGGCATCTTCAGCCAGGTGTAGGCGCTCGTGGTCCCGAGCCCGCTGGCGATCGCGACCGCGCGTGCCAGCGAGGGCACGTCCTCGAGCATCCGCAGCGACCCGTCGTCCTCGCGTCGGTAGGGCAACGGCTCGACCATCGCGACCAGACCGTGGCCGGCGAGCTCGGTGACGGCGTCCGCGCAGCCCTTGATGGTCTCCACCGTGCCGGCGTCGGAGTCGTCGATGCGGAGCAGCATCTTGCCGCCCTCGAGCCCGGACTCGGCGATGCTCGCGGCGTCGTAGCCGGTGAACCGGTCGTCCATGGTCCAGGTGGCGCCGTCGAGCCCGCCGCGGTTCATCGAGCCGATGACCACCTTGTCCTCGAGGGCGCCGAGCAGCAGCAGCTCCTCGACGACGTCAGCGGTGCCGAGCACGCCGTCCACGTCGGGGTGGCTGAGTGCCTCGACCAGCCGCGCCAGCAGCGAGCGCCGGTCGGCCATGGCGGTCGCGTCGCCGCCCGACGCCAGGGCGCCGCGAGCCGGGTGGTCGGCGGCGACCAGGAACAGGGTGCCCCGGTCGTTGAGGATCCGGCCGGGACGGCGACGGGCGGCGTACGCCTTGGCCACCGCGCCGGGGTCGGCCGCCCGGGTCGCCAGCAGCTCGGTCCACCGCTCGTCGGACAGGGTGGGACTGCTCACGCTGTGGCTCCTCGGCTGGCGATCATCTCGTCGAGCTCGGCGACGGTCGGCATGGCGTCGGCGCAGGCCAGCCGCGAGGCGACGAGGGCACCGGCGGCGTTGGCGTACTCCGCGCACCGTGTGGGCTCCCACCCCGACAGCAGGCCGTGGACGAGCGCTCCGCCGAACGCGTCGCCGGCGCCGAGACCGCACACGACCTCGACCGGGTGCGGTGGGACGACGGTCGCGCCGTCGGCGGTCGCGACCAGCACGCCCTCGCCGCCCATCTTGACCAGGGCGAGCTCCACTCCGCGGGCGAGCAGCCGGGCTGCGGCCTCGTGCGGGTCGCTGGTGCCGACCGCCACCTCGACCTCGGCCCGGTTGCCGACGGTGACTGTCACGTGGTCGAGCATCGCGTCGTACTCGGCACGGGCCTCCTCGGGCGAAGGCCAGAACATCTCCCGCCAGTCCAGGTCGAGGACGGTCCAGCGCCCGGTGCCAGGGGCCGGCCGGCCGCGCCGGGCCAGCATGTCCAGCTGGGTGCTGCGGGCGGGCTCGACGCTGACTCCGGTGCCCGTCACCCAGAGGATCGGTACGTCGCGGACCAGGTCCCACGGCACGTCGGCCTCGGTGAGGGTGAGGTCCGGGGCGATCGGCGCCCGGTAGAAGGTCAGTGGCGGGTCCTCGGGTGGGTTGAGCTCGCAGAACACGACCGGCGTCTGGAGGCCCGCGGCGGTCCCGACGTACGTCGCGTCGACGCCGAAGGCCGTCAGCGCCTCGCGCACGAAGTCCCCGAAGCCGTCCGGGCCGACCTTGGTCAGCACGGCGGACCGGCGGCCGAGACGGGCGGCGCCGACGGCGACGTTGGTCGCGGTGCCGCCCAGCGACTTCGCGAACGTCGCGACGTCCTTGAGCGGCACCCCCGACTGCTCGGGGTAGAGGTCCACGCCGACCCGGCCGACCGTCAGGAGCTCGAGCATCGTCACAGCACCCGTCAGCTGGAGGTCGGGAAGTGGAAGCTGGCACCGCTCGCGTGCGACTGCCGGGGCCAGCGGGAGGTGACCACCTTGGCGCGGGTGTAGAAGCTGACGCCCTCGGCGCCGTGCACGTGCTTGTCGCCGAACAGCGAGTCCTTCCAGCCCCCGAAGGAGTAGAACGCCATCGGGACCGGGACCGGCACGTTGATGCCGATCATCCCGACGTTGACGCCGCGCTGGAACCGGCGAGCCGCCTCGCCCGACGAGGTGAAGATCGCGGTGCCGTTGCCGTAGGGGTTGGCGTTGATCAGCGCGATCGCCTCGTCCACATCGTCGGCGCGGACGACGGACAGCACCGGGCCGAAGATCTCGTGCTGGTAGACGTCCATGTCGGTGTGCACCTGGTCGATGACGGTCGGCCCCACGAAGAACCCGTCCTCGTGGTCAGGGACCACCAGGCCGCGACCGTCGACCGCGATCGAGGCCCCCTGCTTCTCACCGGTGTCGATGAGCCCGAGGATCCGTTGCTGGGCCTCGCGGGTCACCACCGGGCCCATCTCGCTGTCGGCGTGTCGACCGGGGCCGACCTTGACCGCGCGGGCGCGCTCGGACACCGCGGCGACGACCGCGTCGGCACCGGACCCGACCGCGATGGCGGCGGAGATCGCCATGCACCGTTCGCCGGCCGACCCGAAGGCGGCCGCGGCGAGGTGGTCGGCGGCGAAGTCGATGTCGGCGTCGGGCATCACGACGGCGTGGTTCTTCGCGCCACCGAGCGCCTGGACTCGTTTGCCGGTGGCGCTGCCGCGCTCGTGGATGTAGCGGGCGATCGGCGTGGAGCCGACGAACGACACGGCGGCCACGCGCGGTGAGTCGAGGATCGCGTCCACCGCGACCTTGTCCCCCTGCACCACGTTGAAGACGCCGTCCGGCAGCCCGGCCCGGCGCCACAGGTCGGCGATCAGCAGGGAGGCGGACGGATCGCGCTCGCTCGGCTTCAGCACGAACGTGTTCCCGCACGCGATCGCGACGGGGAACATCCACATCGGCACCATCGCCGGGAAGTTGAACGGTGTGATGCCCGCGACGACACCGAGCGGCTCGCGGAACGAGAACGTGTCCACCCCGCTGGAGACCTGGTCGGAGTAGTCACCCTTGAGCAGGGTCGGGATGCCGCAGGCGAACTCGACGACCTCCAGGCCGCGCTGCACCTCCCCGAGCGCGTCGGAGAGCACCTTGCCGTGCTCGTCGGTGATGAGCTCGGCGATGCGCTCGGCGTTGGCGTTGACCAGCTCACGGAAGGCGAACATGACCTTCGTGCGCGCGCTCACCGACGTCTGCGACCAGCCCGGGAAGGCGTCCCAGGCCGCGTCGATCGCGCTCTCGACATCGGCGGTCTCGGCGAGGAGTACGTCGGCCGCCACCTGGCCGGTGGCCGGGTTGTAGACCGGGGCGGTCCGGGTGGATCCCGCAGAGGTGCTGGATCCGCCGACCCAGTGCTGAATCGTCGTCATCGCTCGCCGCCCGTCAGGTAGTCCAGACACTGCCGGACGTCGGCCACGGGGCCCTCGCCGTCCGGGTCACCGGGCAGCATCACGTCCTGCTCCAGGACGTACCAGCCCTGGTAGCCGGATCCCTCGAGCGAGTCCACGATGCCGGTGATGTCGACGTCGCCGGTGCCGAGCGGCACGAACATGCCGGAGCGGACCGCATCGGCGAAGGTGAGGGAGCCGTCCACGACCTGCGCAGCCAGCGCGCCGTCGACGTCCTTGAGGTGCACGTGGCGCACCCTCGCCGGGTCGGCGCCGACGATCGCGCCCGGGTCGGTGCCAGCAGCGGCGAGGTGGCCGGTGTCGACGCACAACCCGATCCGGGAGCCGTCCAGGACCTTTCGGGTCTCCTCGCCGCTCTCGATCATGGTGCCCATGTGCGGGTGCAGCGAGGCCTCGACGCCGCGGCTGGTGGCGTGGTCGGCGATCCGGTCCAGGTTGGCGAGCAGGGTCTGCCACCCGGCTTCGTCGAGCTCGGGGCGGGCGTCGTAGCCGTCCAGGCCGGTGCCGGCAGCGAGGACGACCATGCCGGCCTTGGCCGCCAGGCACTCGTCGATGAACGCGTCCACACCCGGCACCGGGTCGTGGCTCGGGTCGTGCAACACGGCCACGTGGAAACCGCCGACGGCGCTGAGGCCGTAGTCGGCGAGCTGGGCCACCCGGGACTCGGCGTCCGTCTCGAGAAATCCCGGTGGACCGAACTCGGTGGCGACCAGTCCGAGGTCCCGCATCTCGGAGAGCACTCGCGCCGGCGTCAGCTGGTAGCCCCAGCCGGGCACCTCGCACAGACCCCAGGAGATGGGGGCTCCGGCAATCCGGTCAATGGCAAGTGAAGTGGTCACGACACCGATCCAATCGAAGAGTTCCCGATCCTACTTTGTCCTAACATTAGATCATATGACATACTGGTCACCATGTCCGTTCCCGACCGGTCCCACGACGACGGGCTCGCGACCCTCGCCATCGACAGGGCAAGCCCCATCCCCCTCTGGTTCCAGGTCGCCCAGCACCTCGAGCAGTCGATCTCCAGTGGGGCACTCCCCCAGGGCTCGTTGCTCGACAACGAGATCGCCATGGCCGAGCGGCTCGGCATCTCCCGGCCGACCATGCGCCGGGCCATGGAGCAGCTCGTCAACCAGGGCCTGGTCGTCAGGCGCCGGGGCATCGGCACCCGCGTGGTCCAGCCCAAGGTGCGCCGGCCGCTGGAGCTGACGAGCCTGTACGACGACCTGGCGGACAGCGACCAGGAGCCGGGCACGACCGTGCTCAGGTTCGAGGTCGTCGACGCCGGCGCCGAGGTCGCCGCGAAGCTGCGCATCGCCGAGGGCGAGCCCGTCGTCCACATCGAGCGGCTGCGCACGGCGCGAGGGACCCCGATCGCACGGATGACGAACTACCTGCCCGTCGAGGTGGTGGGCTTCGACGCCGAGGCGCTCGGGCGGTCCGGCCTCTACGACCTGCTCGCCCGGTCCGGCGTGCATCTCCACTCGGCCACCCAGACGGTCGGGGCGCGCTCCGCGACGTCCGCCGAGGCCAAGCTGCTCGGCGAGGCTCGGGGGGCGGCGCTGCTCACGATGGAGCGCGAGACCCTCGACGACCGCGGGACCACCGTGGAGTTCGCCTCGCACCTCTACGCCGCCAGTCGCTACAGCTTCGAGATCAACCTGGTCCGCGGCTGACCGATGGCCGAGCTCAGCTGAGAGGCGCCGGCGCACCGGTGTCCAGCTCCTTCTTCAGGGCGCCCAGCTGGGCCTCGATCGGGTGGGCCCGGGTGCCGAGCCGCCGCATCGTCGCGTCCGACGACATGCTGGTGTCGTAGGGCACCGGGGCCGGCAGCCTGGCCTCGTCGGGCGGCGGTGCGAAGTCGAGGAGCGACGCGTCGAGGCCGAAGACGTCGCAGGTCACCAGGGCTAGCTCGCGCCGTGTCACCACGGTGCCGCCTGCGAAGTGCAGGATGCCGTCGACCCGGCGCTCGACCGCCCGCCCGAAGAGGGCACCGATCTCAGGAGACACGATCGGGGTGGCGACCGAGTTGATCTCCGGGTCCTCCCACACGGTGAACCGCCGACCCGACCGGAGAGTGTGGGCCAGCGACAGCACGAAGTAGCCGAAGCCGACGTCCTGGGAGCGGGGCCCGGTGTCCTGGGTCTGGTGCAGACCCTGGACGCCACCGACCCGGGCGACGAACCCCGCGCGGGCGCGCTCCAGGACGACCAGCTCGGACGCGGCCTTGAGGTACCCGTAGAAGTTCACCGGGTTCGGCGGCTCCTGCTCGTCGACCAGGTGACCGGTGCCGTCGAAGACCCAGTCGGTCGAGACGTAGCCGACCCGGGTGTCGGTGAGGTTGGCCGCGTCGACGACGCGCCGGGTCAACCCGACGTAGCCGTCCTGGGCCCGCTGCCGGTCGGCGTAGATCCCGTGGAAGTCGTTGTAGATCGCCAGGTGTGCGACGGCGTCGCAGCCCTCGATGCCGCGCGCGAGCGACTCGCTGTCTCGCATGTCCACGAGCCGGGTCTTCCACGGGAAGTCGCCACCCAGCTCCCGCCGGACAAGGCAGACGACGTCGTGGCCCTGGTCGGTCAGCACGGCCGCGACCGTGCCGCCGACGAAGCCCGTCGCCCCCGTGACCGCGATGGTGGGCACTATCCGATCTCCTTGACCAGGACCGGCCGGCCCTCGCGCAGCGAGAGACCGGCGGCCAGCGCGACCGTCGTGCAGGCGCGGGCGGCGGCGGTGCCCACGGGCGAGGGTCCGCCGTCGACGAGGTAGGAGTGGAAGGCCGCCCACTCCCGGCGATACGACTCCAGGTAGCGGTCGAGGAAGAACCACGGCAGTGGCTGCCCGGTCGTGGCCTCAGCCGTCCGGTGCCAGCCGCTGTGGCGCGGCGGGTTGTCGGAGACCGCCATGCCGCTGTTGCCGAAGGCCTCGATGCGCTGGTCGAACCCGTAGACCGCCTCGCGGCTGTTGTCGATCGTGGTGAGGGTGCCGTCCTCATGGGTGAGCACCGTGACCGCGGTGTCCACGTCCCCGACCTCGCCGATCCTCGGGTCGACCCGGACGGCGCCGCGCGCGAACACCTCGACCACGGGGCTCCGCACCACGTAGTTGGCCATGTCGAAGTCGTGGATCACCATGTCGAGGAAGATGCCGCCGCTGACCGCGACGTACTCCGGCGGTGGCGCCGCGGGATCGCGGCTGGTGATCCTCAGCAGGTGCAGCTCCCCGATGCCGCCCTCGGCCACGCAGTCACGGACCGACTGGTGACCCGGGTCGAAGCGGCGGTTGAACCCGATCATGAACGGGACGCCGGCGGCGTCGACGGCAGCGAGCGCGCGGTCCACCTGCACGAGGTCGAGACTGACCGGCTTCTCGCAGAAGATCGCCTTGCCGGCCTGCGCCGCGGCGACCAACAGGTCGACGTGCGTGTCGGTGCTGGAGCAGATGGCGACGGTGTCGACGTCGTCGGAGGCGAGCAGCTGCTCGATGCCCATGACCTGTGCCCCGGTGAGAGACGCCACGCCCTCGGCAGCCGCGGGTACGGCGTCGGCGACGGCGGCCACGACGAAGCCCGGGACCTCATGTGCCAGGAGCTGGGCGTGCATCCGCCCGATCCGGCCGCAGCCGATCAGCCCGACCCGCCGGACCGGGAGCTCGGGCCCGGCCTCGATGGTGAAGCCCGCGCCACCCCTCTGTGTCGACGTGGTCATGACAGCTCCACCCACTCCCCGGTCTGGTGCGAAGCCACCATGGCGTCGAGCACCCTGGCGGTCGCCACGGCGTCGTCGAGCGTCGCGACCTGGGCGGCCTCGCCCGAGATCGCTCTGACGAAGCTCATGGCCTCCACGACCTTCGTGTCGTCGTAGCCCATGGCGATGCCGGCGCCCGGCTGGAAGGCGGCGTACTCGCCGTCCCCCGGGCCGCTGAACACCGTGCTGGTCGGCTGGCCGGCGTACTGGGTGCCCGAGGACACCTGCAGCTCGCCGGGCCGCCGGAAGTCCCAGCGCACCAGGCCCTGGGTGCCGTGGACCTCGAGCGCGTAGTTGTTCTGCTCCCCGACCGCCGCGCGGTTGGCCTCGCAGACGCTGAGGGTGCCGGACGCCATCCGCAGGATCGCCACCACGTAGTCCTCGTTCTCGACCGGACCGAGGCCGATCGGCGGGTCGTCGACGTCGAGGACCGAGTAGTGCCCCTGTGCCTCCGCGATCGGCCGCTGCGGGACGTGGATCGCGGTCTGCGCCATCACGCCGGTGACGTCGCCCACGACGAACCGCAGCAGGTCGACTCCGTGCGAGGCCAGGTCGCCGAGGACGCCGTGTCCGCCGCGGTCGACGGCGTACCGCCAGGAGAGCGGACTGCCCGGGTGGGCCGCGTAGTCGGTGAGGAGCTGGACGCGGGCATGCGTCGGCACCCCGATCTCTCCGGACTCGATGATCCGGCGCGCCCGTGCGACCGCGGGCACGTGGCGATAGTTGAAGCCGACGCAGCCGACCACCCCGTTGGCGTGCACGGCCGAGCGGACCGCGATCGCGTCCTCGGCGTCAGCCCGACCGGCTTCTCGATCCACAGGTGCTTGCCGGCCTCCGCGACCGCGACGCCGATCTCCCGGTGCAGAGAGTTCGGTGCGGTGACGCTGACCGCCGACACGTCGGGGTTGGCGAGCAGCTCCCGCCAGTCGGCGTGCCGCACCAGGTCACCGTGCGCTCGACCGAAGGTCTCGGCAGCTGCCTCGGACGAGTCAGCCACCGCCACGAGCTCGGGGCGCACCGCCAGATCCGGCCAGTGCTGGGTGAGGCGCTGGTAGGCCCGCGCATGCACGTGCCCCATCCAGCCGGCACCGATGATGCCTACCTTGAGTGTCTCCATGTCTGGGTTCCCGGGCCCGCCTACCGAACCGACGAGGACTCCAGCTCGTGGGCGAGCGCCTCGAGCTCCGCGCCGCCGGACATGGCCTTGACCAGCTCCTCGCGGGTCACGGTCTGACGCTCGAACTCGTTGGTCATCTGGCCCCGGTTGAGCAGGTAGAACCGGTCGCCCACCATGTGCGCGTGATGCGGGTTGTGCGTGATGAACACGACCGCGATCCCGCGCTCACGCGCCTGGAGGATGTACTTCAGGACGACGCCGGACTGCCTGACGCCCAGGGCGCTGGTCGGCTCGTCGAGGATGAGCACGTTGGCACCGAAGTAGACCGCGCGCGAGATCGCCACGGCCTGGCGCTCACCGCCGGACAGGGTCCCGACCGGCTGCTCCAGGTCACGGATGTCGATGCCCATCGCGAGCAGCTCCTCGCGGCACACCCGCTTGGCCGCGCGGGTGTCGAGGAACTTGAGCGGCCCCACACCCCGACGCGGCTCGTTGCCGAGGAAGAAGTTCCGCCAGACCGACATCAGGGGCACGGTGGCCAGGTCCTGGAAGACCGTCGCGATCCCGGCCCCGAGCGCCTCGCGCGGCGATGAGAACGACGTCGGCTCGCCGTTGACGAGCAGCTCGCCCTCGGTGGGCTGGTGGACGCCGCTGAGGATCTTGATGAGCGTCGACTTGCCGGCACCGTTGTCGCCGAGCACGCAGGTCACCGTGCCCGGGTCGACGTGCAGGGAGATGTCGCGCAGGGCGAGCACGCTGCCGAAGAACTTGGAGACGTTCTTGAGCTCGAGCGCCGGCGTGACGTTCTCCGGTGGCGGGGGGAGGTCCGGCTCCGGGATCTCCTCGAAGGTCACTTCGTCGCTCACTTCTTCGCTCCCTGCGCACGCTTGCTGATGTAGGTGTTGACCAGAACGGCGACGAAGAGGATCACGCCGAGGAACAACCACAGCCAGTCGGTGTTCCAGTTCGCCCACCCGATCCCGATGAACGCCATCCCGAGGATCGACGCCCCGATGCTGGCCCCGATCGCCGAGCCGAAGCCGCCGGTCAGCAGGCAGCCACCGACGACGGCGGCGATGATGAAGGTGAACTCCTCACCGATGCCCTGACCGGCCTGCATCGACTTCAGCTGGGTCAGGTTGATGATGCCGACCAACGCGGCGGCCATCGACGTGGCGACGAAGAGGGAGATCTTGGTCCGGCGCACGGGGACGCCGGTGTTGCGGGCGGCGTTCGCGTCCCCACCGACCGCGTAGATCCAGTTGCCGAACCGGGTCTTGGTGAGCACCGTCGTGGCGAGCAGGGTGATGCCGATCCACCACACCACGGCGATCTTGTAGTCGTAGGGCTCCCAGAACGTCGAGGCGAAGATCTTCTGGGCCGAGGCGAAGCCGGGGACATCGCCGACACCGGCCACGCGGACGGTGTCGGTCAGCGACTTCGTGACGCCGAGATTGATGCCGCGGAGGGAGAAGAACATCGCCAGGGTGACGATGAACGAGGGCAGCCCGGTCAGCATCACCAGCCAGCCGTTGATCATGCCGATGCACGCGGCGAACGCGAACGTGATGAGGATCGCCGGCCACATCGAGAGGCCGTACTCGGTGGTCAGCAGACCACACAGCAGCCCGGACGTGCCGATCATGACGCCGGCGCTGAGGTCGAACTCCCCCGCGATCATGAGCAGTGCGACCGGTACGGCGACGATGCCGACGGTCGAGGCCACGGCGGTCCAGCGCGCGGTGCCGAGGATCGTGGCGAACGTCCCCGTCGTGTCGAAGCCGGCGAACATCGCGTAGATGACCACGGCGCCCATGAGCGCCCCCAGCTCGGGTCGTCTGAGCAGGCGCGTGACCCCTGAGACGGTCACGAGGCGCTCGTCGGTCGGCGCCTCAGTGGTTGCGGACACTGGATTCTCCCTTGTTGGAGTGGCGGACGGTGTCCGGGACGGGCGGGCTGAGGCCTGCCCGTCCCGGACGCGGGTCAGCGCGTGCCTTCCTCGGCCAGCTTCTGGACCTGCTCGGCGTTCTCCTCGGTGACGAAACCGGGGCCGGTGTACATCGGCAGGCCCCCACCAAGCTCATGGCCGTTGATCTTGTTCAGGTAGAGCAGCACGATCGGCAGGTAGCCCTGCGCGTACTGCTGCTGGTCGATCGCAAAGGCCATCTCGCCGTCCGCGATCGCCTGGACCGCGTCGCCGGACAGGTCGACCGTGCCGATCGTGATCTCGCGACCGACCGCGTCACGCGCAGGCACGGCAGCGCCGGTCGCGATGTCGGCGTTCAGCGCGAAGACCCCGTCGATCGAGGGGTCGGCCTCGAGCTTCGCCTGGATCTCGGCGGCGCTCCTGGTCAGGTCGTCGAGACCAGCGGAGAGCTGGAGGTTCTCGACATTGCCGAAGGTGTCCGCCGCGCCGTCACAGCGCTGCTGCAGGCCGATGTTGCTGGCCTCCTGGATCGGGCACAGGACCTTGGTCGCGCCGAGCTCGGTGAACCGCTTGCCGGCCTCCTGGCCGGCAATGAACTCGTCCTGGCCCACGTGGGTGAACGCATGCAGGTTCTGGAAGTCCGCACTGCCGGAGTTCATGGTCACCAACGGGATGCCCGCTTCGTCCGCGGCGTCCATGGCGCTCTGGATCGCGTCCGGGTTCGGAGCCGAGACCGCGATGCCGTCGCACCCGCCGCTGACGCCTGCCTCGATCAGCTGGGCCTGTGCCTCGGGGTCGTTGTCCGACTCCTGGTAGTCGAGGTCCACGCCCAGGTCGTCGGCGGCCTTCTCGGCACCCTTCTTGGCGACCGACCAGAACCCGCCGCCGTCGCCGTGGGTGTACATGCAGAGCTTCATGTCGGCGTTGCCGCCGCCGCCCCCGCCGTCACCGTCGTCGTCGCCGTCAGTGCCGCTTGCACACCCGGACATCACGAGGGCGGCCACCACCGCGGCGGCCAGACCCAACTTCGGAGCCTTCATGCTTCCTCCTTGGTCGCGGGCCGGGCCCGCTTTGCGCTGTCTGCGCATTGGCGCGCGCTACGTGTTAGCGCGCGCTAATCGGGTACTGTGTCGGCTGTCACACTGCGCGGGCAATGCCCGTTACCAAACCGTTACACAAAGTCCTGACATTTCACGGGAGCGAGGTTGCCGTGGGGCCGACGCAGGAAGACGTCGCCAAGACGGCCAAGGTCTCCCGGGCCCTGGTCTCGCTGGTGATGCGCGGGGCCCCCAACGTCTCCGAGCTGCGCCGGCGTCGGGTGCTGCGCGCGGCCGAGGAGCTCGGCTACCGCCCCAACGCCTACGCGCGGTCCCTGGCCAGCAAGCAGCTGCACACGATCGGCGTCCTCATCAACGACGTGACCAACCCCTACTTCGGCGGCGTCTACTCCTCGCTCGCCACCGCGGCCCAGGAGGCCGGCTTCGATCTCCTCGTGGCGCCGGGCACCCGATCGGCAACCAAGGAGTCCGCGCTCGTCCGGACTCTCCTGGAGCACCGCGTCGCCGGGCTGGCGCTGCTCAGCCCGCTGATGCCCACCACCGAGCTGCGCCAGCTCACCCGGGCGTGGCCGACGGTGCTGGTCGGCCGCGACGCCTCCATCGCGGGCGTGGACGTGGTCACCACCGACGAGCGGTATGCCGCACGCAGCGTCCTCGAGCACCTGACGGCGCTGGGCCACAGCGACATCGTGCACATCACCGGCGGCACCAACAGGGCCGCGCACGACCGCGCCAGGGCCTACCGCGAGGCGATGGTCGAGCTCGGGCTCGAGCCACGCGAGGTCGCCGCCGCCTTCACCCACGTCGCCGGCCAGAAGGCCGGCCACGAAGTCGCTGCCCTCAGCCCGCTGCCGACCGCGGTCGTCGCAGCCAACGACCTGATCGCCGTCGGGGCGATGGGTGCCTTCCAGTCGCTCGGCATCCGGGTTCCCGAGGACATCAGCGTGGTCGGCTACGACGACTCGCAGATCGCCCAGCTCGACCAGGTCCAGCTGACCAGCGTCCGCCAGCCGGTCGACCAGTTCGGGGACGCGGCCGTCTCGCTGCTGCTGCACCGCATCGACCATCCCGAGGCCGATCGCGCCGTCCAGCGCCTCGAGACCGAGCTGGTCGAGCGCGCCACCACGCACCGCGCGGCCCGCGCGCCCGGCGCGGCGTAGCCAGGGTGTCTGTCTCGTGGCACCTTCCCCACGCCGACCGCGGGTCGTCGACATCGCGGCACAGTCGGGGCTGAGCCGCGCCACGGTCGACCGGGTCCTGCACGACCGCCACGGGGTCCGGCCCGAGACGGTAGCCCAGGTCGAGCGCGCGGTCGCCGAACTGGAGCGGCAGCACAGCCAGGTGCAGCTGTCCGGGCGGACCCTGCTGCTCGATCTCGTGATGCAGGCGCCAGAGCGGTTCTCGATAGCGTCACGCCAGGCGCTCGAGGGCGAGCTCATCGCGCTGCGGCCGGCGGTTCTGAGAGCTCGATCCCAGCTGAGCGAGCAGAGCGACCCCAATGCCGCGGCTCGCGTCCTTGACCGGATCGCGCAGCGTGGCTCGGGCGGGGTGATCCTCAAGGCGCCAGACCACCCGCTCGTGGTGGCCTCGGTCGCCCGCCTCGCCGAGTGCGGCATCCCGGTGGTCACCTTCGTCACCGACCTGCCGGCGAGCCGACGGGCGGCGTACGTCGGAGTCGACAATCGCGCGGCAGGCGCCACTGCGGCCTACCTCGTAACCCGCTGGTCCCGGGGCGACGGGACGGTGCTGGTCACGCTGAGCAGCGCCTTGTTCCACGGCGAGGAGGAGCGCGGGGCCGGGTTCCGTGCTGCGATCACCGAGCTCGCGCCGGACCGGGTGATCCACGAGGTGACCGACACCGACGGGCTGGACTCGACCATGCGCGGCACCGTGCGCGAGGCTTTGGGGCAACACCCGGACATCGACGCCTGCTACTCGATCGGCGGAGGCAACCGCGCGATCCTCGACGTCTTCGACGAGCTCGGCCGGACACCGGAGGTGTTCGTCGCGCACGACCTCGACGCGGACAACCGACGACTGCTTCGCGCCCGCCGGCTCTCCGCCGTCCTCCACCACGACCTGCGCGCGGACATGCGCCGTGCCTGCCGCCACCTTCTCCAAGCGCATGGGGTGCTGCCGGGCAGCCCGGCCAGCGTCCCGTCGCAGATCCAGGTGGTGACCCCGTTCAATGAGCCGTCGACACTGCTGGTCGACCGGGACTGACGCGTCAGGTACGCCGGCGCCCGGTGTAGTCGGCCAGCGCAGCCGACAGCGCAGCGGGCTCACAGTCGTCGTCGAGGGCCCGGTGCACGAGCTCGGCCTGGGTGACCGGGGTCAGCCCGTCGACGGGCTGGTCGAGGTCGAGGTTGGTCGGGAACGGGTAGCCCTCGGTCGACGCCGCCACGGCGGCCACGACGCCGGCGGCACCAAGTGCGGCCCGGCGCTGTCGCAGGGCCGGATAGACGGCCGTCACGACCCGGGCCCGATCCACCTGCTCCATCGCGCGGCCGAACGCCGACGAGATCTGCAGCAGGTTGGCCATGCGCTGGATGTCGGTGGACACGTTCGAGCCGGCGCCGTGGAACAGCGCCGGGTTGAAGAACCCGGCATCGCCCTTCCGCAGCGGAAGCTGGACGTGGTGCTCGCCGAAGTGGGCCTTGAAGTCCTCACGCCGCCAGGCCAGGTAGCCGGGCAGGTACTGGTGCGAGTACGGCAGGTAGAGCGTCGGCCCGCTCTCGAGGGGCATGTCGCTGTGCGCGACCGCGCCTTGGAGCGTCAACACCGGTGACAGGGCGTGCACGTGGGCCGGGTAGCGCGCGATCACATCGTCAGTGAGGAAGCCGAGGTGGTAGTCGCGGTGCGGCTCCTGCGCCTTGCCGCCGGGTCTCACCACGTTGACCTGCGAGGTGACCTGGTAGCCCGGGCCGAGCCATGCCGACGACGCCAGTGCGATCACGTCGTTGGCGTAGTAGTCGACGAACGCCTCCGGGGCGCGGACAGCGAGCTTTTCCAGGGCGTTCCAGATCCGGCTGTTGGCCCCGGGGGCGGCGAAGTGGTCGCCGGCGACGCCGCCCGAGGCCGCCTCGTCGGCGATGATCTCGTCGAAGACCTCGGTCGCCCGGTCGATCACGGCGTGGTCCGGGAAGGCGCCCTCGAAGAGGACCACCCCGGGGCCGTCGGTCAGCGCACGGACCAGCTCGGCGCACACGTCGTCGCGGCCCGCCTCGGAGGTCGTGGCCGCGCGAAGCCGGTCGGAGTCGTAGAACAGGACGTTGCTCTCCACCCGGTCGGCGTGGGGGTAGGCCGCGAGGTGGGTCGTCTGCTCGACGACGGACACGAAGTCCTCGAGACGGACGTCATCGGACGTGAGCCGGGCGGCGGCGCGTGCGGCGGTCAGCGAGCTGGTCATGACGTCGACGCTAGACCTGCCGCCACCTCCCCGACCTGCGCAAAGTGCCTCAAGAACGCCTCACACGGACCCGTTCTCCAACAGGGCCTTGAAGCCCTCCTCGTCGAGGATCGGCACCTTGAGCTGCTCGGCCTTGTCCGCCTTCGAGCCGGCGTTCTCTCCGACGACGACGTAGTCGGTGCTCTTGGAGACGGAGCCCGCTGCCTTGCCGCCGCGGGACAGGATCGCCTCCTTGGCCGAGTCGCGGGAGAAGTCGACCAGCGAGCCGGTGACCACCACAGTCAGCCCCTCGAGGGTCCGGGCCACCGACTCGTCGCGCAGGTCGGCCATCGACACCCCGCTGGCCGCCCACGTGTCGACGATCTCGACGTGCCAGGGCACGTCGAACCACTCGATGACGGCCTCGGCGATGGTCGGGCCGACGCCCTCGGCAGCCGCCAGTGCCTCGAGCGACGCGGCGCGGATCGCTTCCATGGAGCCGAACTCCTGGGCCAGCGCACGGGCAGCGGTCGGCCCGACGTGCCGGATCGACAGCGCCACCAGGACCCGCCACAACGGCACCCCCTTGGCCTTGTCGAGGTTGTCGAGCAACCGCTGCCCGTTGGCGGAGACGACCCGGTCCCCCTCCTCCCCCTTCTTGGCGGCACGGGTGAACAGCTCGGTGGTGAGCAGCTTGTCGGCGGACAGGTCGAAGACGTCGCCCTCGTTGGCGATCACCTTCGCGTCGAGCAGCGCCACCGCGGCCTCGTAGCCCAGCCCCTCGATGTCGAAGGCGCCACGCCCGGCGACGTGGAAGACCCGCTCGCGCACCTGGGCCGGGCAGAACTGGTGGTTGGGGCAGCGCAGGTCCTTGTCGCCCTCCTTCTGCTGCGCGAGCGGGGTACCGCAGGCGGGACACTCGGTCGGCATCACCCACTCGGCCAGCCCCTCCGGGCGCAGCGCCAGCACCGGCCCGAGGATCTCCGGGATCACGTCGCCCGCTTTGCGCAGGATGACGGTGTCGCCCGGACGGACGTCCTTGCGCTTGACCTCGTGGGCGTTGTGCAGCGTGGCGTTCTCCACCGTCGACCCGGCGACCCGGGTCGGGTCCATGACGCCGTACGGCGTCACCCGGCCGGTCCGCCCGACGTTGACCCGGATGTCGAGCAGCTTGGCGTTGACCTCCTCGGGCGGGTACTTGAACGCGATCGCCCAGCGCGGCGCCCGGCTGGTCGACCCGAGCCGCCGCTGCAGCGCGACGTCGTCGACCTTGATCACCACGCCGTCGATCTCGTAGGGGACGATCGTGTGGCGGTGCTCGCCGGCGTTTTCGACGTACTGCTCCACGGCCTTGAGCGTGGGCAGCACCTTGACCTGCTCTGAGGTCGACAACCCCCAGGCAGCGAGCGCGTCATAGGCGTGCGACTGCGCCTTCGGCTCGAAGCCCCTGCGGGCACCGATGCCGTGGCAGACCATGCCGAGGGCACGGCTGGCGGTGACCCGCGGGTCCTTCTGGCGCAGTGAGCCCGCCGCGGCGTTTCGGGGGTTGGCGAAGACCGGCCTGCCGGCCTCGGTCATCGACTCGTTGAGCCGCTCGAAGGCCTCCTTGGGCAGGAACACCTCGCCGCGCACCTCGAGCAGCTCCGGAACCGGGAACTCGTCGGTGCCGGTCAGCCGGTGCGGGACCGAGTCGATCGTCTTGACGTTGGGGGTGACGTCCTCGCCGGTCGAGCCGTCGCCGCGGGTGAGCGCGCGAACCAGCCGGCCGCCCTCGTAGAGGAGGTTGATCGCCAGGCCGTCGACCTTGAGCTCGCAGAGCAGGTCCGGGTCGGCCACGCCGTCTCGGGCCAGCCGCGCGTGCCAGGACTCGAGCTCGGCGAAGGAGAAGGCGTTGTCGAGGCTCTCCATCCGCTGCAGGTGAGCGATCGCGGTGAACTCGGTCGAGACCGTCCCACCGACCTTCTGGGTCGGCGAGTCCGGCGTGGCCAGCTCGGGGAACTCCTCCTCGAGCTCCTGCAGGCGGCGCATCCGCCGGTCGTAGTCGCCGTCGTCGAGGGTCGGGTCGTCGAGGACGAAGTAGCGCCACCGCGCGTCCTCGATCTCGTCGACCAGCCTGCGCGTGCGCCTCGCGGGCCTCGGGGGTGGCGGAGCTCGGGGCAGGCATGCGCACATACTGCCAAGTCGGACCGACAATCCGGACGGCCGGCCACTGGTCCAGACCGGCTCCGGAAACTCGGTTGGAACGGAATGCCGAGGCCCCCTAGCCTGTTCGCGATGAAACGAAACCGTTTCGTTTCATCCAAGCAACAGGGAGCACCGATGACAGCGCCCACCGACACCGCGGTCCCCCGGCCGCGCGTCGAGGGGGTTCGTGAGGGCGAGATCCTCGCGGCCACCCTCGAGGTGCTGGTGGACGTCGGCTACGACCGGCTGACCATGGACGCCGTCGCGGCCAGGGCCAAGGCCTCCAAGGCCACGCTCTACCGACGGTGGAGCACCAAGCTCCGGCTGGTCATGGATGCGCTGCACACCACCAAGGAGCCGCCGACCGAGATCGACACCGGCTCGCTGCGCGGCGACCTCGAACAGCTGTTCTGCGGCATGGGCGGTGTGGTGGACAAGCAAGCGGTCGCGGTCTTCGGCAGCGTGATCACGGCGGTCGCCCGCGACCAGGACTTCGCGGAGACCTATCGCCGCGAGTTCATCGGCCCTCGCCTGGCGGTGTCCCGGCAGATCTGGGAGCGCGCACGCGCTCGCGGCGAGCTCCGGGACAACCTCGACCTGGCCCTCCTCGAGCCGGCGCTGGCGGGGATCGTGCTGCACCGCGTCTTCGTGATGGGCGAGCAGCCCAGCGAGGACCTCGTCACCCGCGTCATCGACCAGATCATCCTGCCGGCCGCAACCCGAGCCGGCTCAGCGGCCACCTCAGGCAAGACCTCGAGCAAGACCTCGTCCAAGACCTCGACCAAGAAGGAAACCCCATGACCGACACGACCAAGATCGAGCCGATCCCGGAGGCGCCCGCGGGTGCGACCAGGCACCTCGGCTGGGCACTGGTGCTCATCTCGGTGGCCCAGCTGATGGTCATCCTCGACGCCACCATCGCCAACATCGCACTCCCCTACATCGGGCGCGACCTCAGCATCACCCAGGCCAACCTCTCCTGGATCGTCACCGGTTACGCACTGGCCTTCGGCGGGCTGCTGCTGCTGGGCGGACGTCTCGGCGATCTCTACGGGCGCCGACGCGTGTTCATGATCGGCCTCATCATCTTCGCGGTCGCCTCGCTGCTCGGTGGCCTCGCGCAGAGCGAGGGTCTGCTGCTGGGCGCCCGGGGCCTGCAGGGCCTGGGTGCGGCACTGGCCTCGCCGGCGGCGCTCGCGCTCATCACGACGACCTTCCCCGCCGGCCCCGCGCGCAACCGGGCCTTCGCCGTGTACGCCGCGATGTCGGGAGCGGGCGCCGCTGTCGGCCTGATCCTGGGTGGCTGGCTGACCGGGCTGGACAGCGTCTTCGGACTCGACATCGACGGGTGGCGGATGACCTTCCTCATCAACGTCCCGATCGGCCTGATCGCCGCCTTCCTCGCCCCGCGCTTCCTGGCCGAGTCCGAGTCACACCCCGGTGAGCTCGACATCCCTGGCGCTCTGACCGGAACCTTCGGCCTCCTCGGGATCGTCTTCGGGCTGACCCGGGCCGGCGACGCGTCACACGGCTGGGGCGACCCCTGGACGATCGCCTCGCTGGTCGCCGGTGTGGCCTTCCTGGCGCTGTTCGCGTTCATCGAGTCCCGTGCGGCTCACCCGTTGCTGCCGTTGCGGATCTTCCAGAACCGCACCCGCGCCACGAGCTTCGCGGCGATGATGTTCGCGCCGGCCGCCATGTTCGCCATGTTCTTCTTCCTGAGCCTGTTCATCCAGCAGATCATGGGCTTCAGCCCGTTGCGCGCCGGGTTCGCGTTCCTGCCGTTCTCCGTGGGCATCGTCTTCGGAGCCGCGCTCTCGTCGAACCTGGTCAACCGCATCGACGCGCGCTTCATCGCCGGCGTGGGCACGCTGATGGCCACCGTCGCCCTGTTCGGGTTCTCCCGGATCTCGATCGACGACTCACCCTCCGCGGTGCTGGCGACCGTCATGGGCGGCGGCACGGCGGGGCAGGACGTCAACTACCTGACCTCGATCCTGCCGTTCATCATCCTCATGTCCGTCGGCATGGGCATGACGTTCGTGCCGCTGACCCTCACTGCGGTCCACCACGTCCGCGCCGAGGATTCCGGCATCGGGTCGGGCGTGCTGAACACCATGCAGCAGATCGGCGGTGCGCTCGGCCTGGCCACGCTCTCCACGGTCTCGCTGCACTTCGTGAACAACAGGGCCAGCGAGCTGGCGCCCGACGTGGGTGCGGCGTTCGAGAAGGCAGGCGCGGATCCCTCCCAGCAGGTCCCCGACTCCGCGTTGAACCTGGGCCAGATCGTCGGCTTCCAGTCCACGTTCACCGAGGGCGCGACTCACGCGTTCCTGGTCGCGTCCGGCCTGATGCTGATCGCGTCGCTGATCGTCTGGACCTTCCTCGACGTCAAGCACGAGGAGCTCGCGACGGACGGCCCGCCGGTCGCCTAGCAGCACCCGACGACGATTCGTCTGCGATCTCGCTTCGGTTTTCCGAGGTGAGGTCGCAGACGAATCGGGGCTAGACGGACAGGTGAGCTGCCGCCACCCGCAGCAGTGTGAGCGATTGCTTCGCCCAGGCCGGCGTAGCACTCGCGAGCCCGCACGCGGGGGTCAGCACCAACCTGTCGCCGAGCTCCTCGTGGTCGAGTCCGAGCATCTCGGCCCAGCGCAGCACCGCCTCGGTGACCTGGCCGTCGCTGGGGGCCGACGCGGGGTCGGTCGACGCGACGACGCCCAACGCCACCGTCTGGCCGGATTCGAGTGCGGCCGCCGCCTCGTCGTGGTCGCGGGCTGACAGCTGTGCGTGGTCGACCGAGAGCCCGTGGGCGCCGGCACCTCGGAGCAGGTCGAGCGGGGTGTCCGCCGCGCATGAATGCACCCACGGCTCCGCGCCGGCCTCGGCGATCGCGGTCAGCACCCAGCCCAGCGCCTGCGACGCCTCGGGCGGCTCGACGGTGCGGTGCCGGGAGAACCCGGATGCGGTCGGCACCGCGCCGGCCAGGACCGCGGTCAGCGCTGGCTCGTCGACCTGGACCACCAGCCGGGTCGCGCCGGGCACGCGACGGCGTACGTCGGACACGTGGGTCGTCAGCCCCTCAGCCAGCGCCTGCGCCAGCTCGCGGCGCGCTCCGAAGTCCGCGAGCACCTTGTCGCCGCGCGGGCGCTCGACCGTGGCAGCCAGCGTCCACGGGCCGGCCACCTGGACCTTGAACGCTCCCCGGTAGCCCTGTGCCTGCTCCTCGAGGGCGTCGAGGTCCTGCGCGAGCAGGCTCCGGGCCCTGCGGTGGTCCACGCCCGGCGCATCGGTGAGCCGCCACCCGGCTGGCTGGAGGTCGGCGCCGAGCTCGGCCATCACCGCCAGTCCCCGGCCGGTCATGGTCGCTCCCGCTCCGCGGGCGGGCACCTCGGGCAGGTAGGCGAGGTCGGGCAGCTCGCCGAGGACCAGACGCACGGCCTCGTCGTAGGCGTGCTGATCGTCGCCGGGGTGGGACCCGACTCCGCTGGCGAGGGTCATGGGGTGATCAGGCTGCCGGCCGGCACCGGCTCGTCGGCGTCCTGCTCCCACCACGTGATGCCGTCCAGGGCCCCCATCAACACCGCCAGGACCTCGCGCACCCGAGCCAGCCTAGGAGGTGGGGCCAGTTTCACCGGGTACCCGGTGAAACTCCTGCTTCCCCGCAAAAGGTTCAGCGGGGAAGCGCCAGAAACTGCGGGTACCCGGTGAATCTTGTGACCAGCGTGACTCAGACGGACGCGCGCTCGGTGGCCGCGATGGTCGCCGACCCGACCACCCGGGTGCCGTCGTAGACCACCGCGGCCTGCCCGGGGGCGATGCCGTACGCCGGCTCGAGGAGCTCGACCTCCACGCTGTCGCCGTCGACGGCGACGACGGCAGGGTGCTCGGCACCGTGGGCGCGCAGCTGGACGGTGCCCTCCAGCCGGGACGGCACGGTGCCGCACCAGCGTGGCCGGATGCCGGTCAGGCGGTGCACGGCGAGGTGCTCGCGGGGCCCCACCGTGACGGTCCCGGACACCGGCTCGATGTCGAGCACGAACCGCGGTCGGCCGTCCGGCGCCGGCGTACCGAGTCGCAACCCCTTCCGCTGGCCGATCGTGAACGCATAGGTGCCTTCGTGCCGACCCAGCTCCGCTCCGGACTCGTCGCGGATCGGCCCGTCGTGGTTGGGGGCGCGGTCGCCGAGCTTCTCGCGGAGCCAGCCGGCGTTGTCGCCGTTCGCGACGAAGCAGATGTCGTGGCTGTCCGGCTTGTCGGCGACGCGGAGCCCGCGGGCCGCCGCCTCCTCACGGACCGCGTGCTTGGTCGAGCCGCCGAGCGGGAACAGCGAGTGCCGCAGCTGCTCCTGGTCGAGGACGCCGAGCACGTAGGACTGGTCCTTGCCGTGGTCGACCGCGCGGTGCATCTCCACCAGGCCGCCATCTGACGCAGGGCCGGTGCGCAGCTGGGCGTAGTGGCCGGTCGCGACCGCGCCGAACCCCAGCCCGAGGGCGCGGTCGAGGACGGCCGCGAACTTGATGCTCTCGTTGCAGCGCAGGCACGGGTTCGGCGTGCGGCCGGCGGCGTACTCGTCCATGAAGTCCTCGACCACGTCCTCGTGGAACCGGTCGGAGAGGTCCCAGACGTAGAACGGGATGCCGATGACATCGGCGGCGCGGCGGGCGTCGTTGGCGTCCTCGATCGTGCAGCAGCCGCGGGCCCCGGAGCGGTACGACGCGGGGTTGCGCGAGAGTGCGAGGTGGATGCCGGTGACGTCATGGCCCGCCTCGACGGCCCGGGCGGCCGCGACGGCGGAGTCCACGCCGCCGGACATGGCGGCGAGGACCTTCATCCTGGTCACCTCTTCGCCGCCCGGGCCCGTTCCACTGCGGGCGCGATCGCCTCGACCACCGCGTCGACGTCGGCCTGGGTCGAGCTGTGCCCGAGCGAGAACCGCAGCGAGTGCCGCGCGGCCTCCTCGTCGCAGCCCATCGCGAGCAGCACGTGAGAGGGCTGGGGCACGCCGGCCGAGCAGGCCGACCCGGTCGAGCACTCGATGCCCCGGGCGTCGAGCAGCATCAGCAGCGAGTCGCCCTCGCAGCCGGGGAAGCCGAGGTGCGCGTTGCCGGGCAGCCGGTGCGACCCCACCGGGTCGATCGCGGCGCCGTGCACATGCGCGTCCGGGACCGTCCCGATCACCCGATGGACCAGGTCGTCGCGGAGGGCACCGACACGCGCGGCATGCTCGGCCTGGTGCTTGACCGCGACTTCCACCGCGGCCGCGAACCCGGCGATCGCCGGGGTGTCGATGGTGCCGCTGCGGATGTCGCGCTCCTGCCCGCCACCGTGGATGAGCGCCGTGAGCTCGAGCTCACGACGCACGATCAGCGCACCCACGCCGTACGGCCCGCCGAGCTTGTGGCCGGTCAGCGTGAGTGCGTCCGCGCCGGACGTGGCGAAGTCGACCGGCACCGCCCCCACGGCCTGGATCGCGTCGGTGTGCACCGGTATGCCGTGTGCGGCGGCAATCGCCACGACCTCTTCGACCGGCTGCAGGGTGCCGACCTCGTTGTTGGCCCACATCAGCGAGACCATCGAGACCGACGCCGGGTCGCGCTCGATCGCCTCCCGGAGCGCATCTACGTCGAGCCGGCCGCGGTTGTCGACGGGCAGCAGCTCGACCTCGGCGCCCTCCGCCTCGTGCAGCCACACCAGAGGATCGAGGACGGCGTGGTGCTCCACCGCGGAAGCGAGGATGCGGGTGCGCCCGGGGTCGGCGGCGAGCCGCGCCCAGTGGATCCCCTTGATCGCGAGGTTGTCGGCCTCGGTGCCGCCCGAGGTGAAGACCACCTCGCCGGGCCGGCACCCGAGCGCCTGCGCGATCGTCTCGCGGGACTCCTCGACCACCCGCCGCGCGTTGCGTCCGGACGCGTGCAGGGAGCTCGGGTTTCCGACCTCGAGCAGGTGCGCCGTCATCGCCTCGACCGCCGCGGGCACCATCGGGGTGGTGGCGGCGTGGTCGAGGTAGACGGTGCGGGGCAGGCTCATGGACTTCCAAGCGTACGGCGCAGCCACGGATGGTCCGCCTCCTCGGTGGCCGCGATGGCGCCGAGGAGCCACGCCCGAGTGTCCTCGGTCAGCAGCGGCCACGTCACCTCGAGGTCACGCTCGTCCTTGGGCCGGAGGAAGCGGGCCTTGAAGTGGAGGGTGATCTCGGGGAGCAGGTAGCGGATCCCGTCGTCGGCGACCCAGGTGACGTCCTCGACCGGCGCCACGTGCGCCTGCCAGCGCTTGCTGGTCCATCGGCCGTCCCGGTCGGGGGTGAGGGGCACGTCGACCCGCCACGGCGAGGCAGCGTCGCGGCGCAGCCAGATCTGACGATCCGGCGGGACCTCCGGAAACCTGTCGTTGAACGGTCGAAGGGAGCCGGTGTCTGCCACCCACGGGGTCCAGTCGTCTCCGAGGAACTCGCGGAACGCCGGCGCGTCGCAGGCCAGCATCGAGAGATCCACGTCCTCGTGCTCGCGGGCGAGGCCCGTGAACGCATCGATCGACCAGCCACCGACCAGCCACCACGGCCGGTCGAAGCCGGCCATCAGCGCCGCGACGCCGGGCGGGTCGAGTGGGTCCCACGTCCCGTACCAGCGGTAGAAGTCGGCGTCCTCCGGGTCCGCCGGCAGCGGCCAGACCTCGTTCATCTACGCGCCACGTCGGCGACGACGGCCAGGTGGTCGGTGCCCTCGATGTCGACCGTCCAGCTGTCCGTGGCGGTCAGCTCGGGCCCCACGAGGACATGGTCGATCCGCACCACCGGCGACAACCAAGGGATGATCCCGGCGTGGTTGGCCGGCCAGGTCGGCTGCCAGCCCTGGTTGTCCAGCTCGGCGGTGTCCCGGTAGCCCGCGTCCTCGTAGTCACGCATCACCGCGTGGTCCGGGGCCGCGTTGAGGTCGCCCACGATGAGGTCGGCCTCGCCGTCCACGGCGGCCTCGAGGATCATGCGGTGCTCGGTGCGCCACTGGTCGGCTCCGGTGGGCGCGACCGGTGCGACGGGGTGCACGGCGAGCAGGGTGAGCGAGCCGACCGCCACCCGCCATCCCTGGAACATCGTCGGCAGCCTCTCGGGCGTGCCGAGCCGTTGGTTGGCGAACACCATCGTCCCCGCGACTCCACCCTCCGGCGTACCGATCCGGTAGGGCAACAGCTGCGCGAGTCCGGCTTCGTCGTCCATCCGCGACAGCGCCCACTCGGTGATCTCCTGAACGACCAGCACGTCGACGTTCGCGCGGCGGGCTTCCTCGACCAGCTGGACCGGGTCACCCTTGTTGGCGTAGATGTTCGCGTTCATCACCGTCAGGGTCGGGGCGTGCGCACCCGGGGCTGGGGTGTCCCCCACCACCTGCGGCGAGAACCACCACAGGTGCAGCCCCAGGCCGGCCAAGGCCACGAGGGCACCGAGGAGGAACGTCCTCGATCGACCGCGCAGCCGCACCACCGCGCCGGCGAGACACACCGCGAGGACGCCGGCGTACGCCGCGATCGCGAGGGGTGCGAACGCCTGAAGCCGCACGATCGACCCGATCGTCGTGTCCCATGGGCGGACCAGGGTCAACGCCACCGCCGGCGCCCCGAGAGCAACCACCAGCCCCCATCCGAGGACCGCTGCGACGCGGCGGCTCACAACAGGACCAGGTCGTCGCGGTGCACGACCTCGCGCTCGTAGGCCGCGCCGAGCTCGCGCTTGAGGTCCCGAGACGTTCGACCGAGCAGCGCCGGCAGCTCGGCGGAGTCGAAGTTGACCAGTCCGCGGGCGACCGCGACGCCGTCGGTCCCGGCGATGTCGACGGGGTCGCCGGCGTGGAAGGTCCCCAGCACGCCGGTCACCCCAGCGGCCAGCAGGGAGGCCCGTCGCTGGGTGACCGCGGCGACCGCACCGTCGTCGAGGAGGAGGGTGCCGAGCGGCTCGGTGGCGTGGGCCAGCCACAGCAGCCGGGTGGGCCGGCGCCGTCCGGTCGCGTGGAACAGGGTGCCCACGGCCTCACCGGCGAGCGCTTCGGCGACCCGCTCGGCCGCCGCCAGCACCACCGGGATCCCGGCGCCGGTGGCGATCCGCGCCGCCTCGAGCTTGGTCTGCATCCCACCGGTGCCGACACCCGAGCCACCCGGCTTGCGGACCCGCACCCGCTCGAGGTCGGTCGCGTCCCGCACCTCGGGCACCAGGGCGCTGCCCGGGGCGCTGGGGTCGGCGTCGTACAACCCGTCCACATCGGAGAGGAGCACCAGAAGGTCGGCGTGGACCAGGTGTGCGACCAGGGCCGCCAGCCGGTCGTTGTCGCCGAACCGGATCTCGGTGGTCGCGACCGTGTCGTTCTCGTTGACGATCGGCAGGACGCCGAGCTCGAGCAGCTTGGCGAAGGTCTGGAAGGCGTTGCGGTAGTGCGAGCGCCGGGTCACGTCGTCCACGGTGAGCAGCACCTGGCCGGCCACGATGTCGTGCCGCGCGAGCTCCTCGGTGTAGCGGTGCACCAGCAGCCCCTGGCCGACGGAGGCCGCAGCCTGCTGGGCCGGGAGCGACCGCGGCCGCTTCTTCAGGGCGAGCGGCGCCAGGCCGGCGGCGATCGCACCGGAGGAGACCAGCACCACCTCGACGCCCTTCGTCTTGGCCTGGGCGAGGACGTCGACCAGCGCGCTGACCCGCCCCGGATCGATGCCACCGCCGGCCGTGGTGAGGGAGGAGGAACCCACCTTGACCACGACCCGGCGCGCAGCGACCACCTCGTCGCGCGTGTTCACTCCTGACGCTCGCCGTCGGGATCCTGGGCCGAGCCGATCTCGTACGACGTCGGGCCGCCGGGGCCGCCCCGGTCGAGTCGCCGCGCCACGTCGGCGCGGGTCTCGCCCTCGGCCCGGTCGTCCATGGCACCCTCGATCTCGCGCCGCCGGCGGGCCGCCGCGCGCGGCGGCTGGAGCCGGTCGTCCTCGCCCCGGCGAGACAGGTTCTCCGCGCCGGCGTCGATCCCCGGCTTGAAGTCGAAGACCACGGCGTCCTCGGGGTGGCCGATCAGCACCGCGTCGCCCTCGACCGCGCCGAGCTCGAGCAGCCGGGTCTCGACGCCGAGCCGGTTGAGCCGGTCGGCGAGGAAGCCGACCGCCTCGTCGTTGCTGAAGTCGGTCTGGCGCACCCAGCGCTCGGGTTTGCCGCCCCGGACCTGCCAGCCGTCCTCGGTCGCGGTCACGGAGAAGTCGTCGCTGCCGTCACTGGACCTCGGCCGGAGCACGATCCGGGTCGCCTCGGCCACCGGTGTAGCCGCGCGGGCCGCTGCCACCACCTCCGCCATCGCGAAGGTGAGCTCCCGCAGCCCCGCTCCCGAGGCGGCGGACACGGGGAAGACCCGCAGGCCCTGGGCCTCGAGGTCGTCGATGACGATCTCGGCGAGCTCGAGGCCGTCGGGGACGTCGACCTTGTTGAGCGCCACCAGCCGGGGCCGGTCCTCCAGGCCGCCGTACCGGCTCAGCTCGTTCTCGATCACCGCGAGGTCGTCGACCGGGTTGCGGCCCGGCTCCATCGTGGCGGTGTCGACGACGTGCACCAGTGCGGCGCAGCGCTCGATGTGGCGGAGGAACTCGTGGCCGAGGCCCCGGCCCTCGCTGGCGCCCTCGATCAGGCCCGGGACGTCGGCGACCGTGAAGGTCACCTCGCCGGCGGTGACGACTCCCAGGTTGGGCACCAGCGTGGTGAACGGGTAGTCGGCGATCTTCGGACGGGCCCGGGAGATGGCGGCGATCACGCTGGACTTGCCGGCGCTGGGGAACCCGACCAGGCCGATGTCGGCGACGATCTTGAGCTCGAGGCCGATCTCGAGCTCGTCCCCGGGCTCGCCGAGCAGTGCGAAGCCGGGTGCCTTGCGCTTGGAGCTGGCCAGTGCGGCATTGCCGAGGCCGCCGCGGCCGCCCTCCGCGACCACGAGCTCGATGCCGGGGCCGATCAGGTCGGCGAGCACCTCGCCGCTGCTGTCGGTGACGACGGTGCCGTCGGGCACCGGCAGCACCAGGTCGGCTCCGTGGCCACCGCTGCGATGTCCGCCTGCGCCGTGACCGCCGTGCTCGGCGCGTCGCTTCGGGCTGTGGTGGTAGTCGACCAGCGTGGTGACGTCCGGGTCGACCCGCAGGATCACCGAGCCCCCGGGGCCGCCGTTCCCGCCGTCCGGTCCACCCAGCGGCTTGAACTTCTCGCGGTGCACCGAAGCCACGCCGTTGCCACCGCGGCCGGCGCTGATGTGCAGCGTCACCCGGTCGACGAACGTCGGGACGGCCATGGTGCTCCTTCGGCTAAATCACGAGAAGGCGCCCCGACGGGGACGCCTTCCGTGTGTGTCGTGTGGGACGACGCGTCAGGCGTCGTCACCCGGGACGATGTTCACGACCCGGCGACCGCGGCGGGTGCCGAACTCCACGGCGCCGCCCACGAGGGCGAACAGCGTGTCGTCGCCACCGCGGCCCACGCCCGCACCCGGGTGGAAGTGGGTGCCGCGCTGGCGCACGATGATCTCGCCGGCGTTGACGACCTGGCCGCCGTAGCGCTTGACGCCGAGCCGCTGCGAGTTCGAGTCGCGGCCGTTCTTGGTGGACGCCGCGCCCTTCTTGTGTGCCATCGCTCTGTCTCCTGCTGCTGTGTCTGCTCGGGGCTCTGCTCGGGGTGGGTCAGGCCTTGATGTCGGTGATCTTGACCTGGGTGTACTTCTGGCGGTGACCCTGCCGCTTCTTGTAGCCGGTCTTGTTCTTGAACTTCTGGATCACGATCTTGGGGCCCTTGGTGCCGCCGAGGACCTCCGCGGTCACCGACGCCTTGTCGAGCTTCTTGGCGTCAGAGGTGATCGTCTCGCCGTCCACGACCAGCACGACGGGCAGCGTCAGGGACTCGCCCACGCCGGTCGAGACCAGGTCGATCTCGATGACGTCGCCGACGGCCACCTTCTGCTGCTTGGCGCCTGCGCGCACGATCGCGTACACCGCGGTCTCCTTGCCTGGCTGGGTCGACCTGCTCGAGGTCGGGTCGAAAGTCTGGGGGTGCACTGGGCACCAAGGGTCAATGGTACGGATCGCTGCGGGACGGCGCAAAAGCGCGCTGCTCAGCGCTTGCGGGAGCCCTTGCGCTTGATCGGCACGTGCTCGACGTGCGGGGTCGCCACGACCTCCCCGTCGTGGGTGGTGCTGCCGGGCTCCGCGCCGGCGGTGCCCGGCTCGACGACTCCGTTCGCCGCCGGAGCACCCACGGCGCCGTCGGCGGCCGCGCCGAACGCGGTCGGAGCCGCGTCCATGGCCGGTACGGCGACCGGCGGGCCGGCCGGACGGCTGGCGCTGCTACGTCGTCGGGTCCGGGTCACCACGGTCGGCTTCTCCG
The DNA here is from genome assembly GCA_963817125.1 of uncultured Actinomycetota bacterium. Taxonomy (GTDB): domain Bacteria; phylum Actinomycetota; class Actinomycetes; order Propionibacteriales; family Nocardioidaceae; genus Nocardioides. The sequence goes on along the minus strand of CAWFNB010000009.1, from coordinate 481,101 downwards.
GCTCCGCGGCCGGCTCCGCGGCCGGCTCCGCGGCCGGCTCGGGCTCCGGCTCTGCCTCGGCCTCGGCCTCGGCTGCGTCGGGTGCCTCGGCGGCGGCCTCGGGGGGCGTCGCCGCACCAGGCTCGACCGGCGTGGCTTTCTCGGGTGCCTCCGCTGCGGAGGTCAGGTCCTCGAGCTCGTCATCCGAGTCCGTCTGGCTTTCAGCAGGCGGCCGGGCCATGGCGGCGACGTCCTTGGGCGACGGCGGACCGGACTTGGCGCCGTTCCCGCTGCCGCCGTTGCCGGTCTCCGCAGACCCTCGACCACCGCGGCCACCGCGGCCCCGACGGCCCCGTCTTCCCTCGTCCTCGCCGTCGCGCGACGCGACCGGGTGCTCGTGGAGAATCAGCCCACGACCCTGGCAGTGCTCACAGGTCTGGCTGAACGCCTCGATCAGGCCGGTGCCGATCCGCTTGCGGGTCATCTGCACCAGGCCCAGCGAGGTGACCTCGGCGACCTGGTGACGAGTCCGGTCGCGGCCCAGGCACTCGACCAGGCGGCGCAGCACGAGGTCGCGGTTCGACTCGAGCACCATGTCGATGAAGTCCACGACGATGATCCCGCCGATGTCGCGCAGCCGGAGCTGGCGGACCATCTCCTCGGCCGCCTCGAGGTTGTTCTTGGTGACGGTCTCCTCGAGGTTGCCCCCGGAGCCGGTGAACTTGCCGGTGTTGACGTCGACGACGGTCATCGCCTCGGTGCGGTCGATGATCAGCGATCCACCCGAGGGCAGCCACACCTTGCGGTCCAACCCCTTGGCGATCTGCTCGTCGAGGCGGTAGGTCGCGAACACGTCGGACCCGCCGTGCTCGGCCGGGTCGTACTTCTCCAGCCGCTCCTCGAGGTCGGGCGCGACGTGCATGACGTAGGACTGGACGGTCTCCCAGGCGTCGTCGCCCTGGATGACGAGCTTGGCGAAGTCCTCGGTGAACAGGTCGCGGACCACCTTCAAGGTGAGGTCCGGCTCGCCGTAGAGCAGCTGTGGTGCGTTGCCCTTGGTCTTCTTCTCGATGTCTTCCCAGCGAGCCTTCAGCCGCTCGACGTCGCGGGTCAGCTCCTCCTCGCTGGCACCCTCGGCCGCCGTGCGGACGATCACGCCCGCCGTGTCGGGGACGATCTCCTTGAGCAGCGTCTTGAGCCGGTTCCGCTCGGTGTCGGGCAGCTTGCGCGAGATGCCCGAGGTGGTGCCGTCGGGCACGTAGACCAGGAACCGGCCGGCCAGGCTGATCTGGCTGGTCAGCCGCGCGCCCTTGTGGCCGATCGGGTCCTTGGTGACCTGCACCAGGATGGCCTGGCCCGACGACAGCACCGACTCGATCTTGCGGGGCTGGCCGTCCTTGTGGCCCAGCGCCGACCAGTTGACCTCGCCGGCGTAGAGGACGGCGTTGCGGCCCCGGCCGATGTCGATGAACGCCGCCTCCATCGAGGGCAGCACGTTCTGGACCCGGCCGAGGTAGACGTTGCCGATCATCGACGTCTGCGACTCGCGGGCCACGTAGTGCTCGACGAGCACCTTGTCCTCGAGGACGCCGATCTGGGTGAGGTCGTCGCGCTGGCGGATCACCATGACCCGGTCGACCGCCTCGCGACGGGCCAGGAACTCGGCCTCGCTCACGATCGGGGCGCGGCGCCGTCCGGCCTCGCGGCCCTCGCGGCGGCGCTGCTTCTTGGCCTCGAGCCGGGTCGAGCCCGAGACCGCGGTGATCTGGTCGTCGCCGGTACGGCCGCGGCGGACCCGGGTGACGGTGTTCTCGGGGTCGTCGGAACCGTCGCCGTCGTCTCCCGACCGGCGCCGGCGTCGGCGCCGCCTCGACGAGGCCTCGCCTGACTCCTCCTGGTCCCCGTCGCCCCGCTCACCGTCGTCGTCGCCGTCCTCGGACGTCGAGGCATCGCCCTCCGGGGATCCGTCGGAGGGCTTGCGGCGGCGGCGGCCACCGCGGCGGCGCCGCCGCCTGGCACCGGTGGACTCGCCGTCGGCCTGGTCGCCGTCGGCCCGGTCACGCCCACTGCCGTCGGAGTCCGCGGCCTTGTCGTCAGTGACGTCCTGCGACTCGCCGCCGGTCTCGGCCTTGTCCGTCTTCTTCGCGGCGGTCTTCTTGGCGGCGGTCTTCTTGGCCGACTTCTTCTTCGGCGGCGCGTCCGGCACCTGGAAGAGCACCGCGGCGCCGTCGCTCGGCGCCCCCTCGGCGGCCGGCTTCTCTGCCGCCTTCTTGGTGGTCTTGCGGGCGGTGGTCTTGCGGACCGGCTTCGCCTCGGGCTCGCTGGCCGCCTCCGGGGCGGGCTCGGCCGCGACCTTCTTGGCGGTCGACTTCTTGGCGGTCGACTTCTTGACGGTCGACTTCTTGACGGTCGTCTTCTTCGCCGCGGTCTTCTTGGCGGCCGCCTTCTTCGCGGCCGTCTTCTTGGCCGTGCCGCTGGTTTGTGAAGCGGTGGCTTCCGAAGCGGTGGGGGTCTCGTCCTCGGGCATGTACTGCTCCTCGACCCGGCTGCCTCAGCGACCGGGTGGTCATCGCTGCAGCCCCGGTGACCCGGCGCGCAGCATCAAGCCTTGGTGGCGGCGACACCCTCCGCGGTGCGTCGCTGAGCCCCGTCCGACGCCTACCGCGGTCGCCAGCTCGGTGTCGGTCGCTGTCACCGACCGGCCGGGCCGCGTCGCGGGCTGGCATCGACGAGATCCAGTGTGCCGCCCTTCCCGGCGAACCGGGGGTACGGCGAGAACGTCGTCGGATCGACATGTCGTCGACCACTTGCGAGTATCGCACAGCCCCTCGTGTGGCAACCCATTTCAGGGGCGCAGGGGGTCGCCGATCTCGCCGGTCACCTCGTCGAGGGGGCCCTGCGCCTCCCGCGTCAGCAGCGGAACACCATCCAGCACTAGATCGCCGACCAAGGCGAGTGCCGACAGCACGTCGTCGGGGCGGACCATCGGCTCCTGGTGGCGCAGCACCAGCTCCAGCTCCGAGCCTGGCCCGTCCCCGGCCCCACCCGGGACGACACCCAGCTCCAGCACCGCCGCCCGGCTGTCGAAGTCGCGCAGCCCCTTCTTGGTCATCCGCTGCACGACCACCTCGTCGGCCGCCAGGAACGCCTTCACCGCCTTCCGGGCCACGGCCATATCCACCGGCAGTTCGATCCGCCACAGGCTCGCCTGCAGCAGGTCGGCCATCCCCTTGCCCGCCGCCTCGACCACCTCGACCACGTCCAGCCCGTCCGGCAGCGCCTCGTCGAGGGCCGCGTGCACGGCGGCCGGGTCGACCACCTCCGCGAGGGCGAGCTCGAGGTACTCCGCCTCACTGGCCGACCCGGTCGGCGAGGCGCCGGCGTAGGAGATGCGCGGGTGCGGGTTGAAACCCGACGAGTAGGCCATCGGCAGCCGGGCCCGGAACACCGCCCGCTCGAAGGCGCGGCTGAAGTCGCGGTGGCTGGTGAACCGGAGCCGCCCGCGCTTGGCGTAGCGGACCCGCAGCCGCTGCACCGGCGGCGGTGCCTGCTTCGGCTGTTCCCTTGTCACGACGGCACCACCCAGGGCGCCGGGGCCCGCATCACCGAGGAGGGGTAGACGGTGCTGACCCGGGTCCCGTCCAGCCAGGCGGTCAACCGCTCAGCCTCGGCCTCGAGCGCCGTCACCGCCGCCCGGGGCAGCTTCTCGAGCGCCCGCACGTCGACCACACCGGCCTCGTCCTGGATCCAGCAGCCGACCACTCGCCCGTCCCACCACGCGGTGGTCCCGGCGTTGCCGTTGCTGTCGAAGAGGTGCCCGGCGTGCGGACCGAGGTAGAAGTCGCGCTGCTTCCACCCCATCACCGTGGGGTCGAGGACCGGCAGCAGTGCCGCCCAGGGCTCGACGGCGGCCACTTCGTCGACGTCGTCGGGGAGCACCCAACCGGTGCCGCCGGCGTCCAGCGACACCTCGACCGCTCCGATGGCGGCAAGCGCCGCCCGCACCGCCGACTTCGTGGCGCCAAGCCACCACACCAGGTCGGCCTCGGTGCCCGGCCCGAACGACCAGAGCCAGCGGGCGACCAGCTCCGCGTATCCCTCGTCGGCCTTCGCCGCCGGAGGTAGGTCGCCGAGCCAGTCCTTCGTCAAGGCCCAACGCGGCTTGGACAGCCGCCAGTGGCCGGCGTTCACGCCCCGGACGATCTTCGCCTCGACGCCCAGCTGGCTCAGCACCCGTGGCCCGATGGACACGTTGGCGGCGTACTTCTTGCCGGGCGCGAGGTCAAGCCTCGCTTCCAGGGCCGGCACCAGCTCACGGATCTCCTGGGCGGTCATCGCCCCGCCCACGCCGAGGACGTCGAGCACGGCGGCCCTCGCGTCCTCCAGCCAGGCGGCGCCGTCGTCGGCCAGGCCCGCGCCCTCGACCTCCTTGGCCAGGCGGGTCGCGAGCGTGCCGGCCACCCGTGCCGACGCACTGCCCCAGGCGGCGGGCAGGAGATCGCGTGGGAAGACGAACAGGGTGCGTCGCATCGCGAGCTGCTTGACCAGCGTGCGGTCGTCGTACAGCGCCCGGTCGACGTCTGCGATGGTCACCCCGTCGACCCGGGCCCACACCGACAGGTAGACGGTGGCCGGCTCCGTCGAGTGCAGGACGGTCATCGCCCGGGTCGCGGCCTCCGGGTCAGAGGCGCGGTGGCCCGGCGCCAGTGCGTGGCGCCGGGCCAGCCGCGCTCCCCGCTCGCGGTCGGTGACGTGGCGCACGACGCCATCCTGCCTGACTGGGCAGGGACGCCGTGCGCCGTCCCGATCAGCCCTCGAAGCAGGCGCCCTCGAACTCGTACGCCTCGGCGGTCGGGCCGACGAAGAAGTCCTGGACGATGCTCACCCCCGTCGGTGCGACCGGGTCGACCTTGCTGATCACGCTCTCCCGGAAGATGTTCTCGGCAGGCTCGCCGGACCGGTTGCCGGCCTCCTCGGGCAGCATCCCCTCGTAGTCGATCGTCTCCAGGGACTGGACGGCCTCGATCAGTCCGGCACGGTCCTTGTCGTAGTCACCCTCGAGCCACTCCTCGAGCGCCGCCTTGAGCGGGTACGACCATGCCCAGCCCGCGGTGTAGCCGTCGCTGGGTTGCTCAAGCTCGCCCAGCGCGTCCCGCATCGCCTGGTGGCCCGGGGTGTCGGTGCCGAACGGCCCCCAGTAGCCCGACTGCAGGTAGAGCGCCTGCAGTGCGGGCGCGGCGGGGGTGGCGAGCAGGGCGGGGTTCCACGTGGGGCCGAGACCGATGAACTGTCCGGTGTAGCCCTGGGCAGCCGCCTGACCGACGATGACCGCGGTCTCGGTGGGGCTGGTGCCCAGCATGACCAGGTCGGGCTTCTGGCTGACGATCGCGCTGATCGCCCCGGCCTGCGCCTCCTGACCGGGCGCCGTCTCCACATCGGTGAAGTCGAGGTCGTTCTGCTCCGCCGCGATCTCGGCGCCTGCCGCTCCGTCACCTCCGTAGTCGCCCGGGAAGTGCACGGCCATGACCGACTTGATCTGCTTCTGCTCGACCGCGTAGTCGACCAGGTTCATGCCCTCGGTGCAGTAGTTGGTGCCGGACTCGAGGATGTTGTCCTCGAACGCCCACAGGGAGGTCCACGAGGCCGGCGCACCGACCATCTCGTCCCCCTTCATGTCCCCGATGATCGCGAGCGTCGTCGGCGAGCCCAGGGTCTGGGCCAGCGCCAGGACGTCACCCTCGATCTCGCCGTACACCTGCTTGTGGGTCTGTGGGTTGTACAGGTTGTCCTTGACGTACTCGGTGACGTCGATGTCGTAGCCGCCGATGCCGCCGTCCTCGTTGACTCGCTGCCAGAACGCCTTCTGCGCCTCGGTGATCGCGACCCCGAGGGGGGCGAAGGGTCCCGCAGTCAGGTCGGAGATGGTGCCGAGGTAGATGCAGCCGTTGTCCTCGTTCACCGCCTCCGGACACGCCTCCTCCGTCACGCCGGGAGCGCTGACGGCCCCGCCGTCGTCGCCGCCGCCGCCGTCGTCGCGACAGCCGGCCGCCATCAGTGCGAGTGCTGCAATGAGCACTCCGGTCTTGCCAACCTTCACAGCACTCTCCTTGTCTGCTGCCGCTCAGTAGCTGAACGGCCAGCCCTTCCAGTAGTTGCGGATGCGGACCCAGATGCCGAAGAGGCCCCGGGGTTCGAACAGCAGGAACCCGACGATGAGCAGCCCGTAGAGGATCGACTCGAGCTGGAAGACGTTGGGGGTGTCCGTGACGCGTGCCGAGATCATCGGCAGGTACGCCGGCAGCTCCCGGGTGAGCGTGGGGAGCAGCGAGATGAACAGGGCACCCATGATCGTGCCGCTGACGGTGCCCGCGCCCCCGATCAGGACCATCGCGATGAACTGCACCGAGAGGAGCAACGAGAACGTGCTCGGCTCGAAGTAGCCGATCACCGAGTAGATGAGCGCACCGGCGCAGCCGGCGTAGAACGACGAGATGCCGAACGCCACGGTCTTGGTGAGCGGGAGGTTGATCCCCATCATCTCGGCCGCCATGTCGCGGTCGCGGACCGCCGCGAAAGCACGACCGACCCGCGACCGGGCGAGGTTGCGGGCACCGAGCGCGAACACGAGCAGCAGCACCAGCATGAGGAGGTAGAAGTTCTGTTCGGACGTGAACGTGTCGCTGTCGCGGTTGAACTCGTAGCCGAACAGCTCGGGCACCGCACCCTCACGGCCGACGCCCGCGCCGCCGGTCAGGTCGCTCCACTCCCGGAAGATGTGCTCGCCGATGAAGACGAGGCCGAGCGTGATGATGGCCAGGTAGAGCCCGCGCAGCCGGGTGGCCAGCGGAGCCACGAGCACGCCGGCGACAGCGGCGACGGCGCCCGCCGCAGGGAGCCAGACCAGGATGTTGGTGATCCCCAGCCCGATCGTCCGGCCGTCGGGATCGCCGGAGATCGCGGCCGCCGTGTAGGCGCCGACCCCGAGGAAGAACGCGTGCCCGAGCGAGACCTGGCCGGCCAGCCCCGTCACGATGTTGAGGCCGAGCGCACCGATGGCGAAGGCGAACCCGATCGCGAGGGTCTCCAGCAGGGAGTCGGTGAGCACGAAGGGCATGACGAAGCCCACGACGATGATCACCCCGACCCACAGCATCTTGGCCGGGGTGTTGAACAGCGCGAGCTCCTGGCCGTACGAGCGGTACAGCTGGGGGCGGCCCCACATCCGGCCCGTCCGTCGGGTGGGGGTCGGCAGCTCGGTCGTCGTCATACCCGCCGCACCTCCCGGGTGCCGAACAGCCCGTAGGGCTTCGCGAGCAGCACCAGCAGCATCAGCACGTACGCCGAGACCACCGAGAAGTTGTCGCCGAGCCAGGGTGCGATGTCTCGCTGGTAGCTGCCGACGAGGGACTCCACGACGCCGACCGCGAGCCCGCCGATCACCGCGCCGGGCAGGGAGTCGAGCCCGCCCAGGATGATCGCCGGCAGCGCGACCAGCGCCACGATCCACAGCTGCCGGTCCACGCCAGCCGAGGTCGCCAGCAGGGTCCCCGCAATCGCGGCCAGCGCCCCGGCAAGGGCCCACGAGAGGGCGAAGACGCTGCCGACGGCCACGCCCTGGGTCAGCGCCGCCTCCTGGTCGAAGGCAGTGGCCCGCATCGCCAGGCCGTACCGGGTGTACTGGTAGAACCAGAACAGCACGGACACGACCACCACGAGGGTGGCCACGGCCACCAGGTGCCGTTCCTGGACCCGCAGTCCCAGCAGGTCGACGCGCTCCAGCCCCCAGGGGTTGGGGATCGGCCGGGCCCCGAGGCCGATGAAGCCGCTGGACACGACGCGGACGGCGATGTCGATGCCGATGGTGATGATCGCGACCACGAAGGCCGGTCGCCCCACCATCGGTCGGATGGCGGTGCGCTCGATGACGAGGGCGATCGCGGCCGTGGCCAGCACCGCGAGGGACATCGACAGGAAGAAGGAGAACCAGGCGAACGCCACCACCCCGATCGCCGGAGCCACGTAGCTGGTGACCGTCGCGCCGGTCAGCATCAGTGCCGGTTGGGCGAAGCTGATGACGCCGGTGGACTTGTAGATGATCACGAAACCGAGCGCCAGCAGTGCGTAGATCGATCCGGTGCCGAGGCCGCGCAGGACCGCTTCGAGGAACTCGGTCATGTCCGGCTCCCGGCGTACATCTCGGACACGGTGTCGTCGAACATCGTCGCGATGGTCGCCCGCTTGACCTTCTGGGTTGCGGTCAGCTCGCCATCCTCGTGGTCGAGCTCCTTGGGCAGCAGCCGGAACTCCTTGATCTGCTCGACCTGCGCGAGGCGGCGGTTCACGTCCTTGACGACGTCCCCGACCAGCTCGAGCACCTCTGGCTTCTGGCTCAGGTCGCGGTAGGTGCTGTAGCCGAGCCGGCCCCGCTGGGCCCACTCCCCGACCGTGTCCAGCTCGATGCCGATCAGGGCGGTCAGGTACTTCCGGCCGTCGCCGATGACGATCGCCTCGCGGATGTACGGCGACGCCTTGAGCGCGTTCTCGATCTGTGACGGCGCGACGTTCTTGCCGCCCGCGGTGATGATGATGTCCTTCATCCGGTCGGTGATCCGCAGATGGGTCCCGTCCACCCACTCGCCGACGTCCCCGGTGTGCAGCCAGCCGTCCTCGGTCAGCACCTGACGGGTCGCCTCGTCCTTGCGCCAGTAGCCCATGAAGACGCCGGGGTGCCGGGTCAGGATCTCGCCGGTGTCCGGCTCGATCCGCAGCTCGGTGCCCGGATGCACCTCGCCGACGGTCCCGAGCTTGACCCGGCCGGGCCGGTTCGCGGTGGCCACCGCGGTGTTCTCCGTCATCCCGTAGACCTCGTGCATGGGCACGCCGATGCCCATGAAGAACCGCAACACCTCGGGCGCGATCGGCGCCGCACCCGACGCGGCGTACCGGACCTTGCGCAGCCCGAGGCGGTCCTTGAGGGCCCGGAAGAACACCACATGGCCCAGCGCGTAGAGGACGCGGGTCGCGGCGGTGTGCGAGCCGCCGTGCTCCACCAGGCGCGACCCGATCCGGTCGGCAACGCCGAGCCAGAATGCCGCGACCCGGCGCTTGAACCAGCTCGCGCCGGAGAGTCGGATCTCGACCCCGGCCAGCAGCTTCTCCCAGATGCGCGGGACCCCGAAGAGGATGGTCGGCTGCACCTCGCGCAGGTTCTGCGGCACCGTCTCGATCGACTCGGCGAAGTTGACCTGTGTCGCGGCCGCGGCGTTGAACCACGTGGTGAAGATCCGCTCGGCGACGTGCGAGAGGGGGAGGTAGGACAGGGAGAGGTCCTTCGGGCCGGGCGGCGGGTCGGTGAAGGCGCCCTCCTCGACGAGCACCCGGATCGCGAACTCGACGTTGGCCACGCTCAGCATCGCGCCCTTGGGAGGGCCGGTCGTGCCCGAGGTGTAGACCAACGTGGCCAGGTCGTCGGGGCGCTGGCCGTCGAGCACCTCGGCCAGCGCGTCGGGATGCTTCTCCCGGTGGGCGCGACCCAGGTCGAGGAACGCCGGCCAGGAGAGCAGCTTCTCGTGGTCGTAGCGGTGCTCGATGCCCCGTGGCTCCAGGTAGACGATCCGCTCGAGGTCGGGGCACTCGTCCAGGACGGAGAACGCCTTGTCCACCTGCTCCTGGTCCTCGGCGACCAGGATGCGGGCACCGGAGTCGCCCAGCAGGTAGCCGACCTCGGCTGCGGGGTTGGTCGGGTAGATGCCCACCGAGGCGGTCCGGACGGCGAGGGCGCCCATGTCTGCGATCAGCCACTCGGGCCGGTTCTCGGAGTGGATGGCGACCCGGTCGCCGGGGGCCATCCCCAGCGCGAGCAGCGCGTGCCCGGCCAGCTCGATGTGCTCCCAGTACGTCGCCCAGGTCCACTCCCGCCAGATGCCCATGTCCTTGTCGCGGAGCGCCACCGCCTGCGGCATCCGCGTCGCGTGCTCCCGGATCCGGGTCACCGGGCTGGTCACGACCCCACCTCCTCACCGAGGTAGGCGCGCACCACGTCGGGGTGGCGCTGGACCTCGGCCGGCGGACCCGTCGTGATCGGCACACCGAAGTCGATCACCATCACCCGGTCGGCCAGGTCCATCACCAGGCCCATGTCGTGCTCGACCATCACGATGGGGATGTCGAGCTCGTCGCGGATGTCGAGGATGTAGCGGGCCGTGTCCTCGGTCTCCTCGAGGTTCATCCCGGCAACCGGTTCGTCCAGCAGGAGCAGCTTGGGCTCCATGGCGAGAGCCCGGCCGAGCTCGACCCGCTTCTGCACGCCGTACGGCAGCAGGCCGACGGGGTGCATGCGCCATGCCTCGAGCTCGAGGAAGTCGACGATGTCCTCGACGACCGCGCGGTGCTGCAGCTCCTGGCTGCGGGCCCGGCCGAGCCACAGGAAGGCGGAGGGGAAGCCGTACCGGATGTGCTGGTGCCGGCCGAGCATCAGGTTGTCGAGGACGGTGAGGTGCGAGAAGAGGGCGATGTTCTGGAACGTGCGGGCCAGCCCTCGTGCGGCGATCTGGTGCGGGCGTACGCCGAGGATGTTCTCGCCGAGGAACTCCACCGACCCTCGCTGTGGCCGGTAGACGCCCGACAGCACGTTGAACAGCGAGGTCTTGCCCGCGCCGTTGGGGCCGATGATCGCGAACAGCTCCCCGGGGGCCACCTCGAGGCTGACGCCGTTGATCGCGTTCACCCCGGCGAAGGAGAGGTGGACGTCGCGCATGCTCACGATCGGAGTACCGGGATCGCTCATGCCGACCAGCGCTTCTTGCGGCGGTAGTGCTTGACGTCGCGGAACGAGCGCCGCCCGGTCGAGTCCTGACCCGGGTGCAGGCCGAGGTAGAACTCGCGGACGTCGTCGTTGCGAAGCAGCTCCGACGCCGGCTTGTCCAGCACGATGCGCCCGGTCTCCATGACGTACCCGTGACTCGCGATGCTCAGCGCCATGGTCGCGTTCTGCTCGACCAGCAGTACGCCGGTACCGGCCCGGTTGATCTCGACGATCACGTCGCGGACCTGGTCCACCAACCGGGGCGCCAGCCCGAGACTCGGCTCATCGAGCAGGAGGTACCGGGGGTCGGACATCATGGCGCGGCCCATGGCCAGCATCTGCTGCTCGCCACCGGAGAGCAGCCCCGCGGTCTGCGCCCTGCGGTCGGCCAGCACCGGGAAGAACCCGAAGACGCGCTCGACGTTGTCCTTGATCGAGCCGGTGGCGGTGTGGCCACCGACCTTGAGGTTCTCCTCGACGGTCATCTCCACGAAGACGCGACGGCCCTCGAGCACCTGCCTGACCCCGCGCCGGACGATGGCCTCGGGGCGCACGCGGTTCAGCGAGCGGTCATCGAGGGTCGCCCTTCCCTTGGTGATCTCCGCGTCGTGGATCTTCAGCAGTCCGGTGAGCGCCCGCAGCAGTGTCGTCTTGCCGGCGCCGTTGGAGCCGAGCAGCGCCACGATCTGGCCGTCCGGGACGTCGAGGCCGACCCCGCGCAATGCCAGCACGACATCGTCGTAGACGACTTCCAGATTGCGCGCACTCAGCATGAGATTTCCCACCGCACTGGTTGTCGCTGTGACCCGAGCCACATCGGTTGCCACAGCGTCCCCAGCGCCGCCCAGCCTGTCAACCCGGTGCCTGCGTCGCTGGGACTCCCGCGATCTGTTGGGATCGGGGGGTGACCAGTCCACGGGTCCGGCCTACCGGCGCCCTCCAGCGAGCCTTGATCCTCGGTGGTCTGGTGGTGCTCGCCGTCAACCTGCGGCCCGCGGCCGTGAGCATCGGCCCGGTCCTCGCCGAGGTGCGCACCGGCATGGGCATGGGCGCCGGCGCCGCGGGGCTGCTCACCTCGCTGCCGGTGATCGCGTTCGCGATCTTCGGCGCCACGGCCCCTGCCGCGGCCCGGACGATCGGTGCACACCGAACCACCCTCGTGGCCCTGCTCGCCGTCGTGGTCGGGCTGGCCGGGCGTGCGGCGGTCCACGACGTGGGAGCGTTCCTGGGCCTCTCGATGCTGGCGCTGGCCGGGATGGCCATGGCCAACGTGCTGTTGCCGTCGCTGGTCCGGCTGCACTTCCCGGACCGGATCGGGACGGTCACGGCGCTGTACACGACCGCGCTCTCGGTCGGGCTGACCGCCGCGTTCGTGCTCACCGTTCCGGTGGCCGACGCGTTCGGCGGTTGGCGGTGGGGGCTCGGCGCCTGGGCACTGGTGGCCCTGGTCGCTGCCGGACCGTGGATCGGGATGGTCGCCCACGACGTCCGCACCGGCGGGTCCGACGGGTCCGACAGCGCGCGTGACGTGCGGTTCGCCGACCTCGCCCGCACGCCACTGGGCTGGGCGATGGCGGGGTTCTTCGGGCTCCAGTCGTTGCAGGCCTACGCCGTCTTCGGCTGGTTCGCGACCCTGTGGCGTGACGCCGGCTTCACCGCCGCCGAGGCGGGCGCCCTGGTCGGCGTGGTGGCCGGGATGTCCATCCCGCTGTCCCTGGTGGTGCCACGGATGGTGGCCCGGCCGGGCGACCAGCGCCCGGTGCTGCTCGTCGTGATCGCGTGCTACCCGGTCGCCTACCTGGGCCTGATCGCCTCACCCCATCGACTGGCGCTGGTGTGGGCGGTCATCCTGGGCGCCGCGCTGGCGACGTTCCCGATCGTCCTGGTCCTCATCGGGCTGCGCACCCGCACGCCCGGCGGCACCGCGGCGCTGTCAGGGTTCACCCAGTCTCTGGGCTACCTGATGGCGGCGGTCGGCCCGTTCGGCGTCGGCATCCTGCACGAGGCCTCGGACGGCTGGCGGCTCCCGCTGCTGGTGCTGACCGCGCTCAGCCTGCCGCTGCTCGCGCTCGCGTGGTACGTCGGCCGGCCGGCCGCGATCGAGGACCAGCTGCCTGTGGCGCGCACCTGATCGCGCCATCCCGGTGCCCAACCGCCCCGCTGCGGACCCAGATGTGGAACGCTGCACTCCGGCATCGACCATGGCGGCACCCGAGGGGAAACCGATGAGCACTCCGCAAGACCCGGGCGGCGACAAGCCGCAGGACCCGCAGGACCCGCAGAACCCGTACGGCACTCCCCCGCCCCCGCCGACCGACCCGGCCGCGCCGGTGACCCCGCCGACCACGCCACCACCGCCGGCGTACGACGCCCCCGCGGCACCTGCCGACCCGGCGGCCCCGCCACCGCCGTACGGTCAACCGACCGCCCCCACCGACCCTGCCGCGGCGCCGCCCGCGTACGGCCAGCCGGCGTACGGCCAGCCCGCCTACGGTCAGCCCGCCTACCCGCAGCCGGGCCAGCCAGGTCAACCGGTCTACCCACAGTACGCAGCACCCGCCGGCTCGGAGGAGCCCTCCAAGGGGCTGGCGATCGGGGCGCTGATCCTGTCGTTCCTGGCTTGCACGCTCCTGCTGGCGATCCCGGCGATCATCATGGCGATCGTGGTGCTGCTGAAGGGGCGCGACGGCCGCAACCACGGCAAGGGCCTCGCGATCGCAGCGCTGATCATCAGTGCCATCAGCGTGATCGGCACGATCGTCGGCGGGGGGGCTCTGTACAACTACGCCAGCCAGTTCGAGAGCGTCAACGACCTCAAGACCGGCCAGTGCATCACGGCCAAGGGCCTGACCGACGAGAACGCCGACAGCGTCACCGAGATCAAGTCCGTGTCGTGCTCCTCGAGCCACGACGGCGAGGTGCTGGCCACCGTCGAGCTCACTGCCGACCAGGCGGAGAGCTACACCGACACGCAGTCGGAAGACATCTGTGGCCCCGCCATCGAGGCAGAGGGCAAGACCGCGTTGCTCACCGCGGACATCACGGTCACTGCGCTCACCGTCGCCGACCCGGCCAAGGGCGACAACGTCGCCTGCGTGGCCTACCACGCCGACGGCTCGAAGCTGACCGGCAAGATCGGCAGTTGAGGCGGGCCGTCCTGACAGCGGTCGCGGTGGCGCTGGCCGCCGTGGCCGTCGCCTTGGTGGTCGTGGTGCGCCAAAATGCCGAGCTGGGCAGCGTCGCCGACCTCGACCGCGGCGACTGCGTGGACGGGCCACCGTTCCTCGAGGGCGAGCAGCCGGCCCTCGACGACCTGACCCGCGCCAGCTGCGACGACCCGCACGACGCGGAGGTCCTCGTGATGCTCGAGCTCGACGCGGACCAGGCCGCGGCGTACCGCCCCGTGGTGCCCGACCTGGTCTGCCTCGACGCCCTGGACAACCAGGCCGACGTGGCAGTTGACGACCAGCGACTGCTCGTCGCGGGCGTCGCCGACACCGACGAACCTGCCCGAGGGGACGCGCTGGCCTGCTTCGGCTTCGCGGCCGACGGGACCCGGATCGAGGGCCGCGTCCGGCCGCGGTGAGTTTCACCGGGTACCCGGTGGAACTGGTGCTTCCCCGCTGAAGTTTCGGCGGGGAAGCGTGAGTTCCTGCGGGTACCCGGTGAATCTTGTGACTAGCGGGACGGCGGCACGATGTGGGTCCGCCCCTCCCAAGCGCCGTGCTCCGACAGCGGCCGGAAGCGATACGTGGCGAACTCGTGGTGGAAGTCGCGGCGTTCTCGTTCGGCCATCGCGGCCGCGTGCCGCTCCGGATCCGGGACGGCGGAGTGGCCGCGCACCATCTCCTCCATCTCGCGCACGGTGCGCCAGACCGAGAAGGTCGAGATCGTCCGTGGTGGACGGAAAGCCGCGAGCGCGAGCGTGGCGCCCGGGTGATCGCGGACGAGTCGCTCGACCGGCTTGCCCCACCGCAAGAACCGGGGCAGCTCACCCAGGCGCATCCGCGCGACTGTGACGGCGACGACGGGCTCGTCCTGCTCCCACGCGCCGGCGCGCGCCGGCAGACCGGGCAGCGCAGCCAGCGTCGACCATCGACGCAGGAACTGCAGCCGCACGTGCCAACCCTCGGCGAGATGGCGGCCGAGCGGCGCGTCCGCCAGGAATTGCTCGACGGCGTCTTCGTCGCGCCACTGCGCGAAGACGGCCAGGCGGCGCAGCTGCATCCGGTGCGGGGACAACGTCGGGGCTCCGAGCCGCATCGTGGCCAGGCACTCGGCATGATCGAGCCCCGGCGCAGTGGTGGACGACAGCGGGCGCATCAGGGCACGCGCGCTCACCGAGCGTGGGAGCTCGGCGAGGTGGAACGTGTGGACGGTCATGAGGCGCGCTCGAGCTTGTAGTGCAGGCGCATCGCCCACGCATTCCAGAGCCGCAGCTCGTGGTCGGTGCGCAGCACGCCGTGCTGGTCGACGTACACACGGAACGTCTCGTGCAGCGGCACGCGGGCGGCGTAGTCGCGCCCGTCCCGCACCACGACGTACGCGCCGTCCTGGCCGAAGCGGCCGGGTGGCGACTCGAGGACCAGGCCACCGTCGTCGGTGACCGAGGGGCGCAGGAACACCTGGACGTTGCCCGACTCGAGCGGGAACGCGACATGGACGCTGGGGCGGTCCGCCCCGGGCAGGGTGCGCGCCGAGTAGCTGCCGCTGAACACGTGCCGTCCGCTGCCGCGCAGCGTGCGCATCCAGGCGGCCGCAACTTGCGTGCCGTGGCGGTCGCGGATCAGCGTGACCTGGCTGTCCATGCCGCGTGCCACGTCGAGGGGCCGCATCGGAAGGGCGAGCTGCTCGACCCGCCGGCCGTAGAGACGTGCGACCAGCTCCCCGCCGGGCCAGAACAGCGGGGACCAGCCGGTCCACACCTCCATTCGCCAGGCCGCCGTGTGCTCGTAGAAGTCGCGGATCTCCGGCCGCAGCCGTGCCGCGTCGAAACCGGGGCCGTCCAGCAGCGTCATGGACGGCAGCAGCCCGGCGCTCGGATCGTCCGGGTCCAGTACGCCGCCATGCCGCGTCGCCTCGGCCTCCAGCCACCCGTCGGTGACCTTCGGCGAGCGGCTCATCGGTGACTGCAGCCACCACTCGCGGCCGTCGAGATCGACACCCCGGCCGGTGAGCCGCCAGAACTTCCGGGACCCGAGGTCCAGCACATGGGGCACGGCCGTGCAGTCTGGCATGCCACCGGTGGGCTACACCGGCGTGAGCGGCAGCAGCTCGCGGCCCGTCGGCCCGATCTGGATCTCGGTGCCCATCTCCGGGCAGACGCCGCAGTCGTAGCAGGGTGTCCAGCGGCAGTCGTCGACCTCGACGTCGGAGGTGCCGTCGGCGACCGCGAGAGCGTCCTCCCAGTCGGCCCAGAGCCAGTCCTTGTCGAGGCCCGAGTCGAGGTGGTCCCACGGGAGCACCTCGTCGTACCCGCGCTCGCGGACGGTGTACCAGTCGAGGTCGACGCCGGTGCCGGCCAGCGCGGCCTGCGCCGAGGCCACCCAGCGGTCGTAGGAGAAGTGCTCGCTCCAGCCGTCGAACCGGCCGCCGTCGCGCCACGCATGCTCGATGACCGCGCCGACTCGCCGGTCGCCACGCGACAGCAGTCCCTCGATGATGCCGGGCTTGCCGTCGTGGTAGCGGAACCCGATGGCCCGGCCGTACCGCTTGTCGGCACGCACGGTGTCGCGCAGCTGGCGCAGCCGGTCGTCGGTGGTCTCGTGGTCGAGCTGGGCAGCCCACTGGAACGGCGTGTGCGGCTTGGGCACGAAGCCGCCGATCGACACCGTGCAGCGGATGTCGTTGCGGCCGGAGATCTCCCGTCCCTTGGCGATGACCTGCTTGGCGAGGTCGGCGATGGCGAGCACGTCCTCGTCGGTCTCGGTGGGCAGTCCGCACATGAAGTAGAGCTTCACCTGTCGCCAGCCGTTGCCGTACGCCGTCGCCACGGTCCGGATCAGGTCGTCCTCGGTGACCATCTTGTTGATCACCCGGCGCATCCGCTCCGAGCCACCCTCGGGCGCGAAGGTGAGCCCGGAGCGCCGGCCGTTGCGGGAGAACTCGTTGGCGAGGGTGATGTTGAACGCGTCGACCCGGGTGCTGGGGAGGGAGAGCGAGACGTTGGAGCCCTCGTAGCGGTCGGCCAGCCCCTTCGCGACCTCGCCGATCTCGGTGTGGTCGGCGCTGGACAGGGACAGCAGCCCGACCTCCTCGAAACCGGTCTTGCGGATGCCGTTCTCGACCATGTCGCCGATGGTCTCGATCGACCGCTCCCGGACCGGACGGGTGATCATCCCGGCCTGGCAGAACCGGCAGCCGCGGGTGCAGCCACGGAAGATCTCCACCGAGAACCGCTCGTGGACGGTCTCGGCCAGCGGCACCAGCGGCTTGGCCGGGTAGGGCCAGGCGTCGAGGTCCATCAGCGTGTGCTTGCGGACCCGGTGCGGGATGCCGGGGCGGTTGGGTACGACGGCCTCGATGGTCGCGTCGGCGGCATACGTGACGTCGTAGAAGCGCGGCACGTAGACGCCGCCGCTCACCGCGAGCCGCCGCAGCACCTCGTCGCGGCCGCCGGGCCGGCCCTCGCCCTTCCACTCGCGCACCACTTCGGAGATCGCCAGCACGACCTCCTCGCCGTCACCGAGCACCGCCGCGTCGAGGAAGTCGGCGATCGGCTCGGGGTTGAACGCCGCGTGCCCGCCGGCCAGCACGATCGGGTCGTCGTCGGTCCGGTCTGCGGCGTGCAGGGGGATGCCGGCCAGGTCGAGCGCATTGAGCAGGTTGGTGTAGCCCAGCTCGGTCGAGAAGCTGATGCCGAACAGGTCGAAGTCGCGCACCGGGCGATGGGCGTCGACGGTGAACTGCGGGATGTCGTGCTCACGCATCACCGCCTCCATGTCCGGCCACACCGAGTAGGTGCGCTCGGCCACGATCCAGTCGCGCTCGTTGAGCACCTCGTAGAGGATCTGGACGCCCTGGTTGGGCAGCCCGACCTCATAGGCGTCGGGGTACATCAGCGCCCAGCGGACGGTCTCGCCCTCGGGTGCGGCATCCCAGTCCTTGAGCGTGGAGTTGAGCTCGCCGCCGACGTACTGGATCGGCTTCGACACCGTCGGGAGCAGCGGCTCGAGGCGGGGGAAGAGCGAGGCAGGGGCGCTCGCGGGCGCGGGCATGCGTGAACTCCGTGGTCGGGGGGCGGTCGACCCACGAGCCTACGCGGATCGGGCAGCATGAGCCTCATGCAGGCGTTCCGGGCGGCCCAGGTCTTCGACGGGTCTGCGTTCCTCGGGCCGGCGACCGTCCTGGTCGACGGCGAGACGATCGTGGGCGTCGAGAGTGGTCACCACGACCCGCCCGACGGCGTCGAGGTGACCACGTACGACGGGACCCTGCTGCCCGGGCTGTTCGACTGCCACGTGCACCTCGTCGCCAGCTCGACGGTCGGCAGCCTGGAGCGGGCCGGCGGCTTCTCGGACGACGAGCTCGATGCGGTGATCCGGGACTCCCTGGCCGCCCAGGTCTCAGGAGGAGTGACCACGGTCGTCGACCTCGGCGACGTCAGGTACCGGTCGCTAGGACTTCGGGCCGAGCCGGGGCTGCCGCGGGTGCTGGCGGCCGGCCCACCGATCACGGTGGACGGCGGCCACTGCCACTACCTCGGCGGTGTCGTCGCGACCGGCGTGGAGCACGTCCGCGCCGCCGTCGCCGACCACGCCGACCGCGGTGTCGATCTGATCAAGGTGATGGCCAGCGGCGGGATGGTCACCGAGGGCACCGACGTGATGGGTGTCCAGTTCACCCCCGAGGACCTGGCCGCAGCGGTCGAGGCGGGTCATGACCGCGGGCTGCGGGTCGTCGCGCACGCGCACTCGCTCGCCGGCGCGAGGCACGCCGTACGCGCCGGGGCGGACGGGATCGAGCACTTCACCTGCCTGACCGACGAGGGTCTGGTGACCCCGGACGACCTGCTCGACGAGCTCGCCGCGCGCGGCACCGTCATCGACCCCACCGTGGGCATCGATCTCGCCCGGGTTCCGCCCAGGGACCAGCTGCCACCCGTGCTGCGCGCCACCATGGAGCGGCTCGGGTTCGACTTCGACTCCCTGCCCGGGATCCGGGCGGCTCAGCTCGCGCGCGTGCGCGACCGCGGCCTCGCGGTGGTGACGGGGACCGATGCCGGGATCGCGCCGACCAAGGCGCACGGTGGGTCGTGGCGGGCGGTCGTCGAGCTGCTCGACGCCGGCTACTCGATGGAATCGGCGTTGGCCACGGCGACCTCGGGTGCCGCAGACGTCTTCGGCCTGGGCGACACGACTGGACGCCTGCAGCCAGGTCTGGCCGCAGATCTGCTGGCGGTGGACGGCGACCTGACCCGGGAGCCGCAGGCGTTGGGGCGGCCGGTCGCGGTCGTGGTGCGCGGCGCGCCGGCTCAGGCCTGACCCGGGGAGGACCAGGCCGGGTCCCTGCCGAACGCCGCGATCAGCCGCCCCTGGGCGTCCGCGCCGGACGCGGCGCGCTCCGCCACCGCCCCGGCCGACCGGTACAGCTCCTCGCGCTCGGCGTACCAGGCCGCGACCGCGTCCACCAGCTCCGGATCCAGGGTGGCGTCAGCGCCGGTCGCGACCGCGAGGTCCCACCCGTGCACGAGGTGGTCCGCGACGAGCTGCTGCACGTACTCCTCGAGCTGCTCCTCGCCGTATGACAGGTGGACCGTTCCGCCGTTCGGCAGCCGCTGCGCCACCGCGGCCGTGGCCTCGGCTCCGGCGTCCCGGGCCCGCCCGACGGGGTCGTCGGCCAGCAGGTCGCCGTCGAAGCGGTCGCCCACCTCCTCGATGGTGCTGCCACCGACCAGCGGCGCCGTCCAGAGGTCCTCACCGACCACGTGGTTGACGAGGTCGCGGACCGACCACTCGGTGCACGGAGTGGGCAGCTGCCACTGGTCGTCGCCGACACCCTCCACCAGCCGCGTCCAGCCGCTCACCGTGCGCTCGTGCAGCTCGCTCAGCTCCATGTCACCACTCCTTCGTCGAATGCCTTGCGGGCCCGTCCGACCCACCAGTCCAGGTCCGCCGCCTCGCGCTGCCGCACCTCCTCGTCGGGGTGCTCGGCGGCGTCGAGGGCCTTGTTCCACCCCAGCCACAGCAGGCCAGCGAGCAAAGACGCGGTCATGGACGACGCGTCGACGGCCGGGCCGGCCGCCCGCTCGTACGACGCGAGCACCTCTTCCCGCTCCAGCCCGATCACCGAGGAGCAGCCGGCGAGGAACCGGGCCACGTCGAGGGCGCCTGGCCCGGCCGTGGCCACCGCCCAGTCGAGCAGGACCAGGTCGCCGCCGTCGAGAGCCATGTTCACCGTTGTCAGGTCGCCGTGCAGGAGCGTGGTCGGCCCGCGCAGCAGGGCCTCGGCCAGCGGCCGGACGTCACCGAGGAGACGGATGGCTGGCCCCGCGACGTCGTCGTCGACCTGCTCCTGGAACAGCTCCCACCCCCGGAGTGCCAGCCGCCCGAGCTCGTTGCCCTCCGCCGCGAGTCCGCTGATGCGGTGCGGCGCGAACAGGTCGAGCACGTTCGCGAGAGGCACGAGATCCGGCGGTGGGTTCGCCAGGAACGACACATGCAGGCGGGCAACCCGGTCCACCACCATCCGCGTCTGCTCGGCGGTGAGCCGGTCGTCCCAGGTGAGTACGGCGGCGCCCAGGTCGCGCATCACGAGCACCGTGACCTCGCCCTCCACCCAGCCGTCGACCAGCGCGTGGCCCACCCCCGCCGGTAGTCGGTCCAACGCACCGGTCTGCCAGAGCAGGTACTCCCCGCTGACCGTGCCGCCGGCGAGCTTGAGGGTGAGGTCGCTCTCGGGTGTCACGCGCTTGACCACCAGCCGGCGGCCGTCGGCCAGCCGGACCCGTTCCAGCCCGGCGCCCGACATGCCGGCGTGGCCGGCGAGAACCTCTCGCTCGACTACGTCCCGGAGCAGCTCGGCGCCCCCCACGCGCCTCAGCGTGGCACACCATCACGCTGTCGGTCAGACTCACCTTCATGGCAGAGGTGAACCAGGGTCGGCGCGGAGCGGAGATCGAGGGCGACTTCGTGGTGTTCCTGATCGGCGCCAGGCTCCACAAGCTCCACCCGATCCGGTCGCTGCGCGATCTCGGCGGCATGCGCGGGATGCCGTACATGCTCAGGTACCTCAGCCAGTATCCGGAGAAGGGGCTGCTCGGCTACGAGACCTTCGGCCTGACGATGAACGTGCAGTACTGGCGCTCCTTCGAGCACCTCGAGCGCTTCGCGCGCGACGACGGCGACCCGCATCTCGCCGCCTGGCGGAACTACTGGAAGCGCGTCGGCAAGGACCCCCGCTCCGGCATCTGGCACGAGACCTTCCTCGTCCGCGCCGGTGAGTACGAGGCCGTATACGGCAACATGCCGCCGCACGGCCTGGCCAAGGCGTCGACGGTCGTGCCGATCGGCGGGGACTCATCGGCGCGGCGCCGGCTCAAGCGGGTCGCCGGCGGCTGAACGGCAGGGCCGGCCACGCGGTCACCGGTGCGGGTTCTCGACCCTCTTGACCAGGACGCCGATCTTGTCGATCCGGTGCTCGGGATTCCCGAAGCGATCCGTCCAGAAGTTGCCGGCGGCGTGGTCCTCAGGTGTCGCGCAGGTCGAGACGGTGATGTAGCCCCGGGTCGGCTTCTCGCCGGGCTTTCCCGGCACGGGTGCGCGCTGCCGCCGCAAGGACTTCGCCGACCGGAACGACACCCATCGCGTCTTGACGACCTTGTAGACGTAGCGCCACCGGCCGGCGTCGACGTACAGCAGGTCGCCGTTCTTCAAGGTCGGAGTGAGGCGGAACGCCCCACCGTGGGAGGTGCGGTGTGCGGTCACCTGGTAGTTGCCCACCCCGCCCGGACCGGCCCCGCCGTGGCGCCCGTAGGGGCTTGCGGCGATACCGCGGTTCTGGACCCGGGTGCCCAGGGCGTCGTCGGTCTTGCCGCGGTAAGCGATGACCGGCAGCCGGCGAGCCCCCACGTGCGGAATGGTCAGCCGAGCGTCGTGGGGCTCGCCGCTGCTGTACTCGACTACGGGTCCCACGGTCGCGACCACGGCCGACGGTGCGTCGTCGGTGATCGGCCGAGCCGATGACGCCCCTGCCGGTGCGACGGCGAGCGCGACCGCCGCGGTGACCGCGAGAGCGATCGGCACGCGTCGCATGTCTATTGATACCCCAGACCGCCGCCCATGTCCGGACCGCAACCAACGCTGGGACTGAACCCGCGTTGATCGAGCCTGTCGAGATCATCCGCGACGCAGGCCGGGAGCCGACCCTGCGGGGACATCTCGACAAGCTCGATGAGCGTGGTTCGAGTTGGGTACAAGACTCTCCAGTGCCCACTGGCTGACGAAGGAGATTGCGCTGTGGCTCTGATCAACGAGGTCCTGCTCGTGAGTGGCGTGGCCCTGGACCTGGTAGGTGCCGGAGTCCTGTCGCACGCCCACAACGCCGAGTCGATCGTCGAGCTGCGCAAGAACATCGCCGAAGACGGTGCTGCGGTAGGAGAGGACGACGAGTTGTCCACTCACGCGCAGCTGTTGGCGGAGAAGCGGATCGGGTTCTTCCTCTTGACCGTCGGGCTGGTCCTCTACCTGAGCGGGCTGGTCGCCAAGAGCTCGGAGAGTGCGGCGCTGATGGCAACCATCGCGGGTGGTGTGGTGCTGGCCAGCCTCGTGGCCAGCCTGCTCTTCACCCGGGTGGTCGGAAACCGGATCCGCGAGAAGTCGCGTCGCGCCGAGGAACAGCAGGACCCGAACGCGCTGCCCGAGCAGTAGCGACTCCCCCCAGTCGCCGGCAGCCCCCGTAACGGTGGAGGCAGCAGACGACAGGTACTAGGTGCCGGCTGTCGTTCTCACTCAACGATCGATGGCCGACCCTGCCCATCGCCCCGAAGGACTCCATGCCCCCGCATGCGGCCGATCAGCTGACCGTGATCATCCCGGCGTACAACGAGGCCGCGTCGGTGTCCGACACGGTTCGCAGTGTGCTGCAGCAGACCACGCCGCCGGCCCGGGTCATCGTGGTGGACGACCAGTCCAGCGACGCGACCGGAGCCCTGGCCCGCGAGGCCGGTGCCGAGGTGATCCGCCCGCTCGAGAACACCGGGTCGAAGGCCGGTGCCCAGAACCTGGCGCTGGAGCTGGTCGACACGCCGTACTGCATGGCGATCGACGCAGACACCACGCTGGCACCGGACGCAGTCGACCTTCTGCTGGCACCGCTGGAGGGTGACGCGAACATCGCTGCAGCCTGCGGTTTCGTGGTCCCGCGCCACGTGCGCACGATCTGGGAGCGCGGCCGCTACATCGAGTACCTGCTGTCCTTCACGTTCTACAAGCCCACGCAGGACTACTACGGCAAGCCGCTGATCTCCTCGGGCTGCTTCTCGGCGTACCGGACCGACCGGTTGCTCGAGGCCGGCGGTTGGTCGGAGCGCACTCGTGCGGAGGACATGGACCTCACCTGGACCTTCTACCAGGCGGGCCACAAGGTGAGGTTCGTCCCGGACGCAGTCTGCTATCCCATCGAGCCGCACGACTTCGACTTCATGAGCAAGCAGCTCAAGCGGTGGTCCCACGGGTTCGTGCAGAATGTCCGGCTGCACTGGAAGGGCATCCTGCCGTTGGGGTTGCTGAGCACGCTGGTCGGTGTCGCCCTCTTCGACGCCGTCGTCGCGTCGCTGATCTACCTCTTCGTGCTCCCGCTCCTGGTGGTCGTCCTGGCAGCACCGCTGCTCCTGGTCGTCTACGTCATCGACGTCCCGGCGGTCCTGGTGCCGGTGCTCGTGGTCGCACGTCGCCGCGGCGAGGTCGGCCGGGCGCTGGTGTCGTTGCCCAGCTTCTTCGTGCTGCGCACCGTCAACGGCTTCTTCATGCTCGAGGCGCTGTGGACCGAGGTCGTCCTGCGCCGACCGCTGCTCGTCTACGAAAAGGGACACTGATGAACAACCCAGGACTTCCCGGCACGGGTCTCGGGGGTCTCTTCTACATCCTCCTGGCCATCTGGATGCCGGTGACCGAGCTCCACCGGACCCTGCGCGGGGGCAGCAGCCTGGCCCGATGGCGGCAGGTGGGGACGCAGTTCGCGCTCGCCTGCGGGATCGTGGCGGCCACGACCGGGGTCGCGGCGACCTACGTTCACCTGGCAGACGCGCCGAGCCCACTCGGACTACGTGGACCCGCACTCGTGATCGCACCGGTCCTGCTCGCGGCGCTCCTGCTCACCTGCCTGGTCGCCGTGCTGAGGATCTGGGCCATGGTCCAGGGGCCGGTCGCGCCGAGCGTCGAGCCGCCTCTCTCAACTGACTACACCGAGTCCCGCGTCCGGGTCTCGGCCTGACTCAGCGGTTCGGCCGCTCGTTCGATGCGACTCCAACCCGTCCAACCGCGTTCGACCATCAGCTCCTGGAGCCGCTCGACCATGGGATGTGCGTCGGATGCGAACGAGTCGAGGAGGGCGATGAACGCGTCGTCGCTCCACTCTTCGCTCTGTCGGTCCAGCTCGCCGCGCTCCGCCGACTCCTCGGCCATCTCGGCGATCAGGTCCGCCATGACACTCAGCC
This sequence comes from uncultured Actinomycetota bacterium, assembly GCA_963817125.1. GTDB lineage: Bacteria > Actinomycetota > Actinomycetes > Propionibacteriales > Nocardioidaceae > Nocardioides. Next base: position 456,664 of record CAWFNB010000009.1, on the reverse strand, counting down.
GATGCTCGTCCATGCCGACCTCGAGCAGCTCACCGATCAGGAGGTACAGCTTCACGGTCCTCGGATCGTCCAGCTGAGCCATCTTGTCGACCATGAACTCCGGGATCTTCTCCGGCCAGCGAGCAGCGACCAGGATCCAGGCATCGCGTTCGCCCTCGACCAGTGCCTCCTGCACTCCGCTGGCCCGCAGCTTGTCGAGATAGACGACCACCTCGGACGGCAGTGCGAGTGAGTCACCAGCGGCGAGCCGGGCGATCCGGCGGCGGTGTTCCTGCAGCTCGCGGATCTGTGTACGGAGTGCGGCGTCGACCTGAGCGACCGCCCCGCTGAACTCGGCGGGCGTGGCATCGAGCAGCTCCTGGACCCGGGCCAGCGGCACGCCGGCCTCGGCCAGCGTGCGGATCCGGATCAGGCGAACGACGTCGACGGCGTCGTAGGTCCGGTAGCCGGAGACGTCCCGAGCCGGCTCCGGCATCAACCCGATCTGGTGGTAGTGGCGCACCGCGCGCACCGTCACCCCGGCGTACGCCGCCAGCTGGCTGATGGTGAGCACGACGATCAGACTGCCCGAACCCGCCCGAAGAGCCGAACGGACCACCAGAAGCAGAGCGCGGTGATCAGGACGCACCAGCCGATCGCCCACCAGGCGTCGGAGCCCGGGTCACGCCCCTCGAGGGACGCGCGGAGCGTCTCGATGATCGGGGTGAAGGGCTGGTGTTCTGCGATCCATGCCAGTCCGGACGGCATGGAGTCGGTCGGCACGAACGCGCTGGACAGGAACGGCAGCAGGATGAGGGGCATCGGCGCGTTGCTGGCGGCCTCGACGCTGCCACTGGCCAGCCCGAGCGCGATGCACAACCAGGTCACGGCCAGGCCCATCAGCACGATCACGCCGGCCGCACCGGCCCACCCGACCAGCGAGGCGCCGCTCCGGTAGCCCAGCGCGAGCGCGATGGCCAGGACGACGAGCACGCCGAAGATCGTCTGCGCCAGGGCAGCCAGCACATGACCGTTCAGCGGCGCGGACCGGGCGATGGGCATCGTCCGGAACCGGTCGATGATCCCTTCGGTTGCGTCCTTCGCGACCAGGATCGCAGTGCTGTTCGCCACCGAAGCAACCGTCATCACCAACAGCGCGGGGGTGATGTAGTGCAGGTAGTCGCCCCGAGGGTCGGCAGTGCCGGAGCCGCCGGGCAGCCCGGCGCCCATGGTGCCGCCGAAGACGTAGACGAACAGCAGCAGGAAGATCACCGGCATCCCGATGATCATCAGCGTCAGCGACGGATAGCGGATCAGGTGCTTGAGGTTGCGCCGCAGCATCGTCGCCGAGTCGCGGGCGACGTAGGTGAGCGCGCTCATCGGATCGTCTCCATTTCGTCTTGTTCGTCCTGCACGTCGTCGGTGGTGGCGGCGTGGCCGGTGAGCGCCAGGAACACGTCGTCGAGCGTCTCCCCACCGGCCTGGGCCTTGAGCTCGGCGGGCGTCCCTGTCGCGACCAGGCGTCCACCGTCGAGAAGCCCGACGGTGTGGGCGATCCGGTCCGCCTCCTCCAGGTACTGGGTGGTGAGGAAGATCGTCACTCCGTCCTCGAGCAGCTCGCGGACGATCTGCCACAGGTCGCGGCGGCCGCGGGGATCGAGCCCGGTGGTCGGCTCGTCGAGGAAGATCACCCGCGGGCGGCTCACCAGCGTCATGGCGAGGTCGAGGCGCCGCTTCATGCCCCCGGAGTACGTCGCGGCGCGCCGGTCCGCCGCATCGGCCAGCTCGAACCGGGCGAGCAGCTCGTCCACGCGCGCAGCTGCCTCGCGTGGGTGCAGGTGTGCGAGGTCGGCCATCAGCCGAAGGTTCTCGCGTCCGGTCAGCAGCTCGTCGATCGCGGAGAACTGCCCGGTGACGCCGATGGAGCGACGTACGCCGTCGGGCTGGGTCGTGACGTCGAACCCGGCGACCCGGGCCGCGCCATCGTCGGCGCTGGTGAGCGTGGAAAGGATGCGGACCATGGTGGTCTTGCCGGCGCCGTTGGGCCCGAGCAGGGCGTACACGGTGCCGGTCGGAACGGTGAGGTCGATGCCTCGCAACACCGGGTGGTCGCCGTAGGCCTTGGCGATCCCGGAGACGTCGATGGCTGGGGATTGTTGGTTCATGGGAACAGCGTGCGGGGTTGACGCAACGTCAAGGTCAAGTTCGTTTCGCTGATCTGGCAATAGCCCGAAACCACCCCTCGTCAACCCGTCAAGTGAGTCATGTCATTGCGTTCGCGCCCTCCCTACGATTTCGGCCACATCAGACGATCCAGGAGGAAACGTGGCAGCAGATCTCACGCTCGGTGGTCCGGACGGGGACGGGTGGCTCATCGCCGAGGGCGACGTCTTCAAGTCGACGGCGAGCGACGTCATGATCGACAACCCGGCCCGGCGCAAGAACGAGGGGCCCTTCCGGCGTGCGTTCGTGCACGACTTCGAGGATGGGCTGACGATCAACTTCGCCGGGGACTACCCGGGCGGGGTCACGATCACCAAGGCAAAGCTCGACGGCGCCCTTCTCACGCAGTCGAGGATCAACGAGTCCCGTCTCGACGACCCGACGCTCAATCGTCCGGTGCTGAAGGAGGCCACCCTGAACCTGCGGGTCGTCGAGCAGGACGCCGACGCCGGTCTCCCGGCTGAGGGCAACCCCGGCGACGTGCTCGTGCGGTTCGAGACGTCCCCGCTTCCGGAGTTCATCCCGCGCACCTCGCTGTGGGTCTGCGTCGAGACGGGCCGGGTGGACATCACCCCGGGTGCCTGGTGGGCGCGCATCCCCCTGGACGAGGCCGTCCAGGGCACGGTGTGAGGCCGCGATGACCACCTTGCGTGAGAGCGTCGACAGCCTGACCCGGTTCGCTCCGGGTGCACCGGTGAACCTCACTGAGGTGGCGAACTACCTCGCGACCTCAGCGAGCGCTCGCGCCGTGATCGACGCAGCCGCTGCCTTCAATCGGGACGTGCAGCTCAGCCAGCGGGTCGTGACCGACGACCCCGTGGGAGGCGAGGTCATTCTCACGCTGCACAAGGACGGTGGCTACACGTTCAGCGGACACATGCGGGCCACCGGATTCACCTCGCACAGCTACCGGGTGACTGTCGTGCTGCGCTTGCCCGACGGACAGGGCGTCCTGGCCGCACAGCAGTCGGGCGACGTCTACGGCACCGACACGCCGGGTGACCGGGTCAGCCAGTGGACCCACACGGGCGGGAACGACACGCCCCAGGCGAAGGTGGTCCGCAGCCGGTGGCCCGAGATCAGCCGCTGTCACCTCGAGGTCCAGCAGTCCACGAGCCTGACCGGTGTGCTCGGTGCTGGGTTGGACATCCTCGAGGGCGTGGGGACGTTCGTCGTGGGCGCGGCACTGGTCGGTGCACCGGCCGCAGCGGTCCTGGTCCTGGGACCGGAGCTCTCCAATGCCGGCGTCTCGGTGCCGGGAATCGGCGGAGTCGCCGGCCTCGCGATCGTGGGCGGCACGGCGGTCATCTTCGGGCCGCTTGCGATCGTGCCGGCGATCGTCATCGGCGTCGCCGCCGGCGCCCTCGTCGACCACATGATCCACCTGCGCGAGATGACGACCGACGAGAAGAACTTCGCGCGGACGGTCTACGGCGACAGCATCGACTTCGACCCGGTCCGCATCACCAACCTGTCCGGGTTCGGCACGCGACCCTTCGCGGTGCCCACCATCGACGGGACCATCCTGCTCAACATCGGGAACGCCGCGGACTCGCCCCTGACCGCCACGTTCCCGTCATATCCCCGAGCCGGCCAGGTGCTCATCCACGAGCTCGCACACGCATGGCAGTACCAGCACTCCGCGTGGCACGACGGCTACGTACCGGGCCTGATCTGCTCCGGACTGCTGGACCAGGCGTTCGGCGACGGCTACAAGTACGGTGCGGCCGGTCAGGAGTGGAGCTCCTACAGCATGGAGAGCCAGGCCGCCATCATCGACCAGTGGTTCGGAGGCAACCGTCGGCAGTCGGGCCGGCCCCCGGAGGACCTGGACTCGCCCTACTTCCGCTACATCAACAGCGTGCGGCTCGGCGAGCCGTGAGCTGAGTCGAGGTCGCGGTCACCGCCCGACCAGCACCCGCCGCTCGGCCAGCGGCGCGACGTAGGTCGGCTGCTGCGACCGCAGGTGGACGTTCTGCAGCAGACCGACGGCGAGCATGCCGGCGAACAGCGAGGAGCCGCCGTAGGAGACGAACGGGAGCGGTACGCCGGTGACGGGCATGATGCCCAGGCACATGCCGACGTTCTGGAACGCCTGGAAGCCGAACCAGCAGGCGATACCGGCCGCGGCGACGCGACCGAAGACGTCCTCGGCGCGGCGGGCGATGACCAGCGCGCGCCAGATGACCACGGCCAGCAGGACGATCAGGAGCCCGGCACCAACCAGGCCGAGCTCCTCGCCGGCGACGGTGAACACGAAGTCGGTCTGCTGCTCGGGTACGAAGCCGGAGCGGGTCTGGGAGCCGTGGAACAGTCCCTGCCCGAGCAGGCCGCCGTTGCCGATGGCGATGCGGGCCTGCTCGACGTTGTAGCCGGCGCCGCGCGGGTCGAGGTCGGGGTTCACGAACGCGAGGAACCGGTCCACCTGGTAGGCCTTCAGCACCCCACCGGCCAGCGCAAGAGCGGCGAGCCCGCCGGCCGAGCAGAGCACCAGGACCAGCCACCGGCGCCGCGCCCCGGACACGGCCAGGACGCCGAAGACCGTCGCGGCGAGCACCAGCATGGTGCCGAGGTCGGGCTGGGCCAGGATCAGGACTGCCGGTACGCCCGCGATGGCGAGCATCGCGAGGACCTCGACGGTGCCGACGCGAGACCGCCAGCGACCGTCGGCCCGCTCGGCGAGGACCAGTGCCATGCCGATGACCACCGCGAGCTTGGCGAACTCCGAGGGCTGGACCGACAGCCCGGCCAGCCGCAGCCAGGACCGCGACCCGTTGACCGTCGAACCCATGGTGAGCACCAGCGCCAGCCCGGACACCGCAGCGAGATAGACGAACGGCGCAACGATCCGCACCCACCGGTGGTCGGTCACGGTCACCGCCGCCATCAGCATCAGCCCGATGACGATGTTGACCACCTGCCTGCGCAGGTACGCCGTCGAGTCGCCGTCGGTGAGGTCCACCCGGTGCGACGTCGCCGACCACACCAGCAGCGCCGACAGCGTGACCAGCACCAGCACCGCGGCCATCAGCAGCCAGTCGAGTCGTCTCCACGAGACAGTCACGGTCAGTCTCCCGTCGAATCGGCAGAGTGTGCGGGCGGCAGGATCGACCCGTCGTCCATGAACGTCGGCAGCCCGGAAGGCGGCGTGGTGCCCGGGATCGCGGCCTGCGCGGGGTTCACCTCAGTCCCGGTGATGCCGTACAGCGCCTCCCAGATCGCGCGCACGGCCGGCCCGGAGGTGCCGGAGCCGGTGCCGGCCTGGCTGACCATCATCACGACCACGTAGTTCTCGTCGTAGGACGCCACCCACGAGGTGGACTGCTTGCCGTGGACCTCGGCCGAGCCGGTCTTGCCCCGGATGTGCACGGTGTCGAGGGGGAAGTCGGTGAACTTCCATGCCAGCGTGCCCACCTTGGGCGTGCCGAGGAGCGCGGTGTCGACGTACTTCATCGAGGCAGCGGTCGCCGGCACGTGACCGGCCACCTTCGGGCGGATCCGCTTCAGGACGGTGCCGTCGGGGCTGACGATCGCCTTGGCCACCCGTGGCTCGTAGAGCGTCCCGCCGTTGGAGAGGGCGCCGTAGGCACGCGCGAGCTGGAGCGGCGTGATGATCGTGTCGCCCTGCCCGATCGAGAAGTTGACCGCGTCGCCGGCGCGGTAGTGGTTGCCCTCGAGGCAGAACTCGTGTGCGAAGACGTGCAGGTAGTCCTTCTTGCCCGACCCGTCACGGTCGATGCGGCAGTAGTGGTCACGCATCGCCTTCCAGTAGGCGAGCTTCCACTGCCGGTCCGCGATCCGGCCGCTGGCCTCGCCCGGCATGTCGATGCCGGTCTTCGACCCGAAGCCGAAGTCCTTGGCCCCCTGGACCAGCGGGTCCTTGGCGCGGACGTCGGTCTCGTCGGAGCCGTACTGCTGCCAGAACTTCAGGCCGACGCGGTAGAAGAAGGTGTCGCAGGAGAGCTGGAGCGCCTGGTCGAACCCGATGTAGCCATATGAGGCCGACTCGTAGTTCTTGAACCACCGGTTGCCGACCTGGAGCCCCGAGGAGCAGGCCAGCTTGTCGGTGGACCGGAAGCCGTTGTTGAGCGCGCCGACCGCCATGATCGGCTTCCAGGTCGAGCCCGGCGCGAACTGGCCCTGCGTGGCCCGGCCGAGCAGGGGCAGCCCCGCCTTCTCGGAGTAGAGGCCGGCCAGCTGCTTCTTGGAGATGCCACCGACCCAGACCGAGGGGTCGTACGTCGGCTGGCTCGCCATCGCCACGACCCGGCCGGTCCTCGCCTCCATCACCACGACCGCGCCCGAGTCGGCGCGGTAGTTGCGGTGGGTGACCTCGTCGTAGGTCCGCCGCGCGGTCTGGATGGTCGACGCGAGGTTCTGCTCGACCACCGACTGCACCCGCGCGTCGATCGAGGTGACCAGGGTGTCACCCGGCTGCGCGGCCACATCGCCCTCGTCGCCGATCACCCGCCCCATCGAGTCGACCGCGACCTGGGTGTAGCCGGGCATCCCCCGCAGCCACGCGTCGTACTCCTTCTCGACGCCGGCCCGACCGACCACGGAGGCGCCGTTGACGGACCTGTCGCCGTCACTCTCGGCGCTGTCGAGCTCGTCGCCGGTGATCGGGCTGAGGTAGCCCAGCACGTGCGCGAGGTTGATCCCGTACGGGCGCGGGTAGGCCCGCAGGCTCTGCTGCTCCGCCGTCACGCCGGGGAAGTCCTCGGGCTGCTCGAGGACGCGCAGCGCCATCGGCTGGGGTACGTCGACCGCGATCGGGACCGGCTGGAACGGCGACCCGTTCCAGCAGTCGCCGACCACGCTCTTCTCGTCGCCGCAGGTGGTCAGCAGCCGGTGGATCCTGGCGACGGAGACATCGGTGACGCGCGCGACCCGGTGCAGCAGCGCGCCCTGCTCGTCCTCGGCCAGCTTGGCCAGGGTGCCGCGGTCGACCGAGACGACCCACGAGGTGCGGTTCGCGACCAGTGGGCGACCCATGTCATCGACGATCAGGCCGCGCTGTGGCTGCACCACGATCTCGCGGACGGACTGCGACGCGGCCCGGGCGGCATACTCCTCGCCGGTGACGACCTGCAGGTAGTAGAGCCGGACCAGCAGGGTGGCGAAGAGCGAGAACACGAGCGCCTGGATGACGACGAGGCGCAGCCGACTGCGGTTGTCGCCGGAGATCACGCGAATGCCCGGCTGCCGGGCTCGACCCTCGCGAACAGCCCGAGGACCAGCGGTACGACGACCACGGCGAGCCCCACGTCCCAGGCCAGCGCGACCACCTCGACCCGGAGCAGCTCGCCGACGCCGACCGCGGGGTCGCGGAGCAGCAGCCCGGTGAGCGCGAAGACCGACGTACCGACGAAGGACCCGGCCGCGGCCACGCCCAGCCAGCGGGGCCATCCACGGCCGAGCCGGGCCGGAGCGTTCGCCAGCCGACCGGCGACGTAGCCGACCACCAGCAGCGCGAGTGCCCAGCGGCCCGCCACGTGGTCGGCGGGCGGCGCGAGGTCGAGCAGCAGCCCCGCGCCGAAGCCGAGGACCACCCCGAGCTCGGAGCCGTGGGCGAGCGCCGCGGCGACCACGACCAGCAGCACCAGGTCGGGCACCACGCCCTGGATCGCCAGGTGCGAGAACACCGAGAGCTGCAGCACCAGGGCGACCGACACCGCGGCAAGTGCTGCCAGGGCCCGCGGCGCGGGCAGCAGCTGGCTCACCGGAGGCTCCCGTCCGCCTCGATGACGCCGCGGTCGCTCGACGTCCCGGACGGCACGACGACACCGACCACGTCGAGCGCGGAGAAGTCCACGAAGGGTTCGATGACAGCCCGTTGGGTGGTCTCGCGGAGGCTGGAGTAGACCGAGTCGACCCGGCCGACCGGCACGCCCGAGACGTACGGCGCGCCGTCCTGGCTGCCCCACGTCACCACGGTCTCGCCCCGCGCCGGCACGTAGGTCTGGTCGACCAGCTCGAGGTCGAGCCGCGCGGTCTGGCCGAGGTCGCCGCGGCCGTGCAGGAAGCCGACCTTCATGCTGCGCCCGACCCGGCCGCCCACGGTGGAGTCGGCGTCGACGGCCAGCAGCACGGTGGCGGTGGTCGAGGTGACCCGCAGCACCCGGCCGACCAGCCCCTCGCCGTTGACGACGGTCATGTCGGGGGCCAGCCCGGCCCGAGAGCCGGCGTCGATGGTGACCGTGCGCGAGAACGACTGGCCCGGGCCGATGGCGATCACCCGGGCCGGCACCAGTGCGTAGCCGATCGACTCGGCGGCCGCGGTCAGGTCGTCGTACTCCTGCAGCCGGTTGCGGTCGTAGTCGCTGGTGGCCAGCTCGGAGCGCAGCCGGTCGTTCTCCGACTCGAGCCGGTTGAGGTCGGTGGCCAGGTCGTGACGGCTGCGCAGCCAGTGCGGGACCGCGAGCACCGGGTTCAGCACGCCGTCCACGCCGGCCTCCACCGGCCCGTAGACCTCGCCGACCAGCCGGCGCAGCGGGTCGACCGGCGAGCCGCCCTCGTCACCCGCGACGTGGTCGAGGGTCATCAGCGTCGCGCAGGCGAGCACCAGTGCGATCACCAGCGAGCGCCGCGGGCGGCCGGGCTCCCGGGGCTCGAGGCTGCCGCGCCGGTTGATCCGGTCCTCGACGGCCGGCCGCGGCGGGCGGGTCAGCAGGTCGGTCATCCCTATGCCGTCCTGGCCATCCTGCGACGCTCGGTCACCAGTACCTGCTGGAGTGCCTCGAACTCCTCGACGCAGCGTCCCGCGCCGTGCACGACCGACGTCAGCGGGTCCTCGGCGAGGTGGACCGGCATCCCCGTCTCGTGGCGCAGCCGATCGTCGAGGCCGCGCAGCAGGGCGCCGCCACCGGTGAGCACGATGCCCCGGTCCATGATGTCGCCGGCCAGCTCGGGCGGGGTCTGGTCGAGGGTGACCCGGACCGCGTCGACGATGGCGTGCAGCGGTTCCTCGAGGGCACCGCGGAGCTCGGAGGAGGTCAGCGTGACGGTGCGCGGCAACCCGGAGACCAGGTCGCGGCCGCGGATCTCGGCCTCGCGGTCCAGCGGGCCCGGGAACGCCGAGCCGAGGGTCACCTTGACCTCCTCGGCCGTGGCCTCGCCGAGCAGGAGGGCGTGCTCCTTCTTCATCCAGGTGGTGATCGCACGGTCGAGCTCGTCGCCGGCCGTCCGCACGCTCAACGAGGTGACGATGCCGCCGAGGGAGATGACCGCGACCTCCGTCGTACCGCCGCCGATGTCGACGACCATGTTGCCGGTGGCCTTGTGGACCGGCAGGCCGGCGCCGATCGCAGCGGCCATCGGCTCCTCGATGATGTAGACCCGTCGGGCGCCGGCCTGGTAACCGGCCTCCTTGACTGCGCGCTGCTCGACGGCGGTGATCCCGCTCGGCACGCAGACGACCATCCGCGGCTTGGCGAAGTAGCGGCGCCGGTGCACGCGCGCGATGAAGTGGCGCAGCATCTGCTCGGTCGCCTCGAAGTCGGCGATCACGCCGCCCTGCAGCGGCCGGATCGCGGTGATGTCCTCGGGCGTCCGCCCGATCATCTGCTTGGCGTCGTGCCCGACCGCGACCAGGTCGCCGGTCTTCTCGTTGACCGCGACGACGCTGGGCTCGTCGACCAGGACGCCCCGGCCACGGACGTACACGAGCGTGTTGGCGGTGCCCAGGTCCACGGCCATGTCCCGGCCGACGAAATTGTTCGCCATCCGTCCTGTCCTTGCGCGCGGGGAAGGGGAGACCGACAGGACAGCCGGTCTCGGCAGTCTGAGGCTAAGGAAGAACCCCGGCATACCCCCGCAGGCACGCCGGGGCTGGTGTGACGGATGTGACGGGAGGTGACCAGGCCCCGCCTTACGCCAACGGGTCCGGCTGGTCCTCCTGGCGGTCCCGCCAGGAGTCCCGCTGGTCCTCCGGTACGTCGACGCAGTCACCCTGCACGGTGAGCAGGAGGGCACCGTCGGAGCCGGCGGGCAGCTGCCAGAAGGAGACGGACAGGTCGTCGCGGGCGGCGCGAAGCTTGTCGGGCTCCGCGTCCTCGGTCGGGCTGAGCCCGGCCGCGGAGATCACCTCGTGCAGCGGCCCCAGCAGGTCACCGCCGGCGGCATCGAGGCGGACCTGGGCGGCGTAGCGGTAGCTGGCATACGTCTCGTTGTACGCGGACCGGCAGCCCTCCCAGCGGCCCGACGCGGTCCGGACCGAGCCGCCCACCGCGGACGTCGCTGCGGCGGTGAGGTCGCGGGTGAGCGCACGGACCTCCGTGCGCTGCTGCGCGAGCCGCGCCGCGGACTCTTCCGAGGACACCTGGTCACCTCCTCCTACGCCGCACCCGGCCGCCAGCGCCAGCAGGAGCAGGCCGGCGGCCCGCCTCACGGCTCCCTCAACGTATCCGTCGTCGTCGGGTCACGGTCGAGCTCGGGATCCTGGACGCCGGCGTACCACGGGTCGTAGTTGTGCTCGGCCGCCAGCACGTCGGCGTAGTCGCCGTTCACGATCGAGGCGATGTTGTGGAGCGACTCGGTGTCGTGGTCGAAGTAGAGCGAGTGCGAGTCGTTGCTCGGGTAGCCGGGCCGGGAGACGTCCTCGGCCTGGAACCGGTTGGCGCCGAAGTCGTCCTCGGCCGGGTCATCGCCCAGCCCGGCGCCGCCGAGGGTCTCGAGGTTCACCCACCCGTGGTTGGCCAGGTAGGTGATCGGGTCGCGGCTGTTCGCGCCGGCGTACACGTGCTCCGGGTCGATCCCCAGGTCGGAGGCATGGTCGGTGTCGCCGCCGAGCCCGGGGCTGCCGACCACGACGAGGTCGTCGACGGGAACGCCGTGGTCGTGGGCCGCGTGGCCCAGCGTGGTGGAGCCGTAGCTGTGGCCGATCGCGGTCAGGTGCGCCGGGTCGTCGGGCCGGGTCGCGCGCAGCCCGTCGAGGGTGTCGGCCAGCCGCTCGCCGCCGGACTCGGCCATGCCCTCGGTGAGCACCCCGGCGGCGTCGAACCCGTCCGTCGGCAGGTTGTCCGGGGCGTCGTACCCGATCCAGAACAGGGTGGCGTTGGTGGCCGAGGTGTCCAGGGACCGGCTGGCCTCGTAGAGCCGGATCGCCCGGTCGGCCTGGTAGCCCGCGCTGGTGGCGTCGGTGCCGAAGCCCGGCACGACCACCGAGACGTTGTCCGCGGTGTCGAGGTCGCCCGCGGAGATCGCGACAGCGCCGTCGCCGTCGAAGGCGCCGGGGTCATAGATGTAGACCTGCGCCTCGATCGGGTCACCGGTGACGGGGTCCACGCCGCCCTCGATCCGGTCGATTGCGTCTTGGGCGGCGCGGGCGTTGGCCAGCAGGTCGCGCTCGTCGTCGGTGATCGAGCCGCTGTCCTCGTAGGCGCCGAGCTGGGCGAGGTCGCGCCCGAGCGAGACCCGGTTCGCGGCGTCGCGGGCGCCCGCGGGCACCCCGTCGAGGTTGCCGATGGCGCCGGGTGCGGCGGCGATGATCGCCTGCCGCTGCTCCTCGGTCAGCCCCTGCCACCAGGCGTAGACCTCCTGCGGTGAGGCCCCCGCCGGCGGCTTGGTGGCCAGGGCCGCGTCGGCCGGGTCGGCGACGCCGCCGTACGTCGCCTCGACCTGCTCGAGGGTCAGCACCCGGGTGAAGGCGAGGGCCATGGCCTGTTCCTCGGTGCTGACGTCGGAGGTCCAGCCCGTGACGTCGCTCGCGAACTCCTCGACCTGACGGCGCAGCCCGTCGGCCTCGGCCTGCAGCTCATCGGCCTGCTCCTCCGTCGCCTCGCCGATCCGGCGGCGCAGGTCCGCGATGGCGCTGGACAGGTGCCGGCGCCAGTCCATGAGCCCGACCCTGCGGTCGCGCAGCGCGTCCATCTCGTCGGCGTGCGCGTCGACCCGTTGGGCCACCCCCCGAAGCGCCAGCGACATCGCATCGGCCTCCCGGCCGAGGGGCCGGAGCCCGTCGTGGTAGGACGACGACGCCGCGCCGGTCCAGTCCCCGATCCGGGCGTCGCCGGCGGCGAACGTGCCGAGGTCGTCGACCTGCGCGGACGCGACGAGCAGGTCGGATCCGCAGCGCCGGATCGAGCCGGGGTCGACGGTCAGGATCGGGACCGGTCCGGGCTCGGGAGGAAGCGTGACGGTGGTCGTCATCGTTGCTCCTGGAGGTAGCCGGCGAGCGCCACGAGGTCCACGAAGGCCACGTCGTCGGTGGCCAGGTAGTCGCGGATCGCCGCCCGGAGTGCGTCCGCGCGCGCCTCGCACTCGTCGCCGGTGTCTGCGGCGAACCGCTGCCACGCCGAGGTGAAGCGGGCCGAGGTCCCCGACACCGCCGCGGTGAACCCACCCGTGGGCGCGCTGCCGATTCCGTCCGCCGCCGACTGCAGGCCCAGGTGCGAGTCGTCCCACCGACGCGACGCCTCGCCCACCGTGGCCGGCACGACCTGCATCAGCGCACCAGCTCCCGGGCTCGCTCGACTCCGACCGGCAGCCCGACCGAGCACAGCTCGAGCATCACGACGCCGGTCTCCTCGGCGTACGACGCGACCAGCCGGCCACCGTCCAGGCTCGCCGTCAGCCGCTCCAGCGCACCGGCCGGCCGCTGCACCGCCCAGCCACGCTGCTCGAGCTCGTGCCGGAGCCGGACCAGGACGGCGTACCCGTCGCTGCGCCGGTCGACCACCCGGGCCACCGCCTGCACGTCGGCCTCGCGGTCGCCGTAGCGCAGCCGGGCCTCCGGCGTGGTCCTGCTCAGCGGCGCGATCACCCGCCACAGCTCGTCGGCCAAGTCGCCGACCAGGTCGGCTGCCCGGGCCACGGTCGCGTCGTCGACGGTCTCGCCGAGGTCCTGGTCAGCCGGTGCCGGGGGGAGTACGACGAGGTCGACATCCGGGTGCCGGCGGCGTACGGCCGCCCAGAACGGGTCCATCGTCAAGACTTGCCCGCGTCAGCGCACGATCAAACGATTCGTCTGCGGTCTCACGTGGAAGTCAGCGCTGGATCAGGGCAGACGAATCAGAGGTCCGGGAACCAGATGGCGATCTCGCGCTCCGCCGACTCCGGCGAGTCGGAGCCGTGGACGAGGTTCTCCCGGTTGGAGAGTGAGAGGTCGCCACGGATGGTGCCGGGGGCCGCCTTGCGGCCGTCGGTGGCGCCGTTGAGGACGCGCACCACCTCGACGGCCTCGTCGCCCTCGAGGACCAGGGACACCAGGGGGCCGCTGGTCACGAAGTCGCGCAGCGGCGGGTAGAAGTCCTTCTCGACGTGCTCGGCGTAGTGCCGGTCGGCGAGCGCACTGTCGATGGTGCGGTGCTCCATCGCCACGATGGAGAGCCCCTTGGCCTCGAAGCGGGACAGGATCTCCCCGACCAGGCCGCGGCGTACGGCGTCGGGCTTGAGCAGGACGAGGGTGCGCGGCATGGGCGGCACCCTATCGACGCAGCTGCTCCGCCCTGCGGGCGACGTCCTCGGGCACCGGCCCGGTGGCCTCCTCGTCCGGCTCGACGTCACCGGCGACGGTGCGCAGCGGCAGCACGCCGGCCCACACGCCGGCCGCGACGTCCTCCGGCTCGTCCTTCACCCCGCCCGTGCGGACCTTGAGCGACGCCTCGTGCAGAGGTACGGCGAGCACCGCGGTCGCGGCGAGCTCCTTGCGCGTGTGCGGGCGCAGGGTCGCGGACCGACCCGGGACGACGTGGTCGACGACCAGGTCGAGAGCCCGCCCGCGCTCGTCGTCGGAGTCGACCAGCCGCGCGGTGCCGATCACCACTGCGCACCGGTAGTTCATCGAGTGGTGGAACCCCGAGCGCGCCAGCACCAGCCCGTCCAGCGCGGTCACCGTGACGCAGATCGTGGTCCCGGGCGCCCGGCGCATCCACCCGGCGGCGACCGAGCCGTGCACGTAGAGGGTGCCGCCCTCGTCGGGGCCCTCGGGGTCGACGCCGTAGGCCACCGGGAGGGCGACCGGGTGCCCGTCGGCGGCCACGGCCACATGGGCCACGATCCCCTCTCCCAAGAAGCCCAGCAGGTCGGCCCGATCAGTGCGGCCGCGCTCGGGGAGCCTGGTGATCCGGGTGCGGTCGGAAGGCGACAGCTCGGTCACTCGTCGGTCCTGGCGTCGAGCTCGGCGTACGCCGCCGCGCGCTCGCGCTCGATCTTGCGCCCGAGCAGGTAGGCGGTCGCCCACAGCAGCGCGAAGACGGCGCCGAGGAAGAACATCAGACCGATCAGGAACCCGAGCCCGACCGCGGCGACCTGGAGCAGCCAACCCAACGCGTAGGCCCACTCGTTGCGCAGCATCCCGGCGGTGAGCAGGCAGAGGAACGCGAGCCCGAGCCCGATGGCGAGGGCGACACCGACCTGCACCTTCGACACGGCGATCAGCACCGGTGTGGTCAGCCCCAACGTGATCGCCTCGAGGCTGAGCACCGCCGCGCACATCCCGCGGCGCGGCGACCGCTCCGGCTCGCCGGTCACGACGTACGCCGTCGCAGCATCGCGCGGGCCTCGCCGGCGGTGACGACCGAGCCGGTGACCAGCACCCCGCCGGCGCCGATCGACGAGCGCGCCGCACCGGCCTCGGCGAGCGCGACCGCCTGGTCGATCGCGTCGGCCAAGCGTGGCTCGACGGTGACCCGGTCCTCGCCGAACACCTCGCGTGCGGTCACCGCCAGCTCGGCGGCCGGCATCGCACGGGCCGTGGAGTTCTGGGTGCACACCACGTGGGCGAGATGCGGCTCGAAGGCGGCCAGCAGCCCCTCGGCGTCCTTGTCGCCCATCACGCCGAGGACGCCGATCAGCGGGTCCAGAGTGAAGGAGTCCGCGAGCGCGGCAGCAGTCGCCTCCGCGCCGTGCGGGTTGTGCGCGGCGTCCAGCACGATCGACGGCCCCCGGCGCACGATCTCGAGTCGGGCCGGCGAGGTCACCTCGGCGAACGCGGCCCGCACCAGCTCGTCGGCCAGGGGTTCGGGCCCGCCCACGAACGCCTCGACCGCCGCCAGCGCAACGGCGGCGTTCTGCGCCTGGTGCGCGCCGTACAACGGCAGGAACAGCTCGTCGTAGCGACCGCGCGCCCCCTGCAGCGAGACCACCTGGCCCCCGACCGCCGGCGCGCGTGAGACGACGCCGAACTCCATCCCCTCGCGGAGGACGGTGGCACCTACCTCGGCGACCCGGCGCAGCATCACCTCGGCGACGTCCGGCTGCTGCTCGGCCAGCACGACCGTCGCGCCGGGCTTGATGATCCCGGCCTTCTCGACCGCGATCTCCGCCGGTGTCCCGCCGAGGTAGCGCGCGTGGTCGACCGCGACCGGCAGCACGACCGCCACCGCGCCGTCTGCGACGTTGGTGGCGTCCCACGAACCGCCCATGCCGACCTCGACCACGGCCACGTCGACCGGCGCCTCGGCGAACCGCGCGTAGGCCATCGCGACGACTGTCTCGAAGAACGACAGCGGGTGCTCCGACTCCTGGTCGAGAAGGTCGAGGTAGGGCGCCACGTCGTTGAACGCGGCGACGAACTCCTCGTCGCCCAGCGGCTCGCCGTCGACCGAGATCCGCTCGGTCATCCGCTCCACGTGCGGGCTGGTGAACCGCCCGGTGCGCAGGTCGAGGGCGCGGAGCAGGGTGTCGATCATCCGCGATGTCGACGTCTTGCCGTTGGTGCCGGTCAGGTGGATGACCGGATAGCCGGTCTGCGGGTTGCCCAGCACGTCGACCAACGCGCGGATCCGGTCCAGCGAGGGCTCGAGCTTGGTCTCCGGCCACCGCGACAGCAACGCGTCCTCGGCCTCCGCGAAGGTCTCGGCGAGGCGGGGCACGGTGTCGGATGCGGGGTGGTCTGTCATCTCCCTTGAAGTCTAGGGAGCCCAGACCCGGTGGCAGGAAACTGGAACACGTTCTAGGTTGGCTCCCATGCTGACCAGAGCCGCCGTCGTCGAGGGGCAAGGCAAGCCGTTCACGATGTGCGAGGTCGAGCTCGACGAGCCGCGCGAGGACGAGGTGCTGGTGCGGATGGTCGCGACCGGCCTGTGCCACACCGACCTCACGATGAGCAGCTTCCTGCCGCCCGAGATGTTCCCCAACGTCTTCGGCCACGAGGGCGCCGGCGTCGTCGACGAGGTCGGACCGGCGGTCCAGGGCCTCGAGCCCGGCGACCACGTGGTGATGAGCTTCCGCTCCTGCCGCGACTGCGCCAAGTGCACCGCCGGCCTGGTCGGCTACTGCGACCAGACCCTCCTGCTCAACTACATGGGGATGCGGATGGACGGCTCCACGTCGCTGTCCCGGGACGGCAGTCCGGTCTTCGGCAGCTTCTTCGGCCAGTCCAGCCTGGCCGCGCACGCGCTGGCGTACGCCGACAACTGCGTCAAGGTCGACCCCGAGCTCGACCTGACCCTGCTGGCGCCGTACGGGTGCGGCTTCCAGACCGGCGCCGGCACCGTCCTCAACGTGCTGCAGCCGGCCCCCGACGACAGCCTGGTCGTGTACGGCGTGGGCGCGGTCGGCCTGGCCGCCATCGCCGCTGCCGCTGCCGAGGGCGTCGAGTCGATCATCGCGGTCGACCCGCTGGCGAGCCGGCGCGACGTGGCCGAGCGGTTCGGGGCGACGACCGTGGACCCGACCGACACCGGGGAGCAGGGCGTGGTCGACCGGGTCAAGGCGCTGACCGGCGGCGGGGCGTCGTACGGCATCGACACCACCGCGATCCCCGACGTGGTCAAGCAGGCCCAGCAGTCCCTGGCCGTCCGGGGCACCCTGGTCACGCTCGGTCTCGGTGCGGAGGAGTACGTCGTCGACGCGATCGACCTGCTCCAGGGCGGCAAGACCGTCAAGGCGTCGGTCGAGGGCGACTCCGACCCGCTGGAGATGGTGCCGCGGCTGATCGAGATGCGAGCGGCCGGCACCTTCCCGATGGACGACCTGGTCACCACCTACCCGGCCGACGAGATCAGTCGAGCAGTCGAGGAGGTCACCAGCGGCGCGGTGGTCAAGCCCGTACTGGTGTGGTGATGACCAGGTTGACCATGTCGACGACCGGCACGTAGCCGATCGCCGCGTAGATCTTGTTCGACGTCGGGTTCGCCTGGTCGGTGAACAGGCAGACCCGCGCACCCGAGTCGCGCAGCAGCCGCGACACGTGCGAGGTCAGCGCACTGGCGAGCCCCCGCCCGCGCTGCGGTCCCGGCGTGTAGACCGGGCCGACCCGGGAGACACCGAAGCTCGGCGCGTTGAAGCCGACCAGGCTGACCGGCGTCCCGAGGCCGTCCTCCCACAGCCAGATGCGGCCCTCGGCGATCCGGGTGGAGATGTCCGCGTGGTCGAACTGCTCCCCCTCCCCCTCGCTCGGCATCCGGCCCGCCTGGGCGGCCGCGTCGGCGTGGAAGGCGCGGAACCACTCCAGGGCCAGCTCCGTGTCCCCGGGCAGCGCCACCCGCGGGCGGCCGTCGGGGGTGGTCGGCGGCTCGACCAGGCGCTCCAGCACGTGCAGCCGGGTGTGCTCGTGCACCCGCGCCCGGCGGCCGGTACGCCGAGCCAGCTCGGCCGCCACCAGCCGGGCGGCAGGAAGCGCGCCGTTCAGCCCGGTCACGTCCTCGCCCCGATCGACCAGCGCGGCGGCCACCTGGCGCGCCGCGGCCTCCGGCAGCGGCAGCACGTAGAGCGGGTGCGGCACGAACGGCGCGGTCCGCATCACCGCGCCGACCACCTCGTCGGAGGTCTCGTCGACCACGCTCAGCCACCAGCGCGGGTACGCCGGTGCCGGCTCGTCGTTCTCCACGGCCTGGACGGCTCGCGCGGTGACGCTGGCCACCACGGTCGTCAGCACCGGGTCGGCCTCGAGCAGGCGGGAGGCGCGGGCCAGGAAGACGCGCGGGTCCTCGGTGAACTCGAGCCGGAACGTCACCGGAGGGACGCTAGCGGCACCCTCCAGACAGCCTCGCGGGAGATCCCCGTCGTGGTCTCCAGGCGGGCTCGGACCCCGGCGTGCTGCGGCGGCCCGAACCGGTAGGCGTAGGTGACGTCGGCGAACCGGCCGAGCAGCGCCTCGACCGGGATGACTCGATGACCGTGCGGCTCCATCCGCCATTCGGTCTCGGCCCGGTCGACTGCCGACCCGTCCTCGCGCAGCAGCTCCACGCTCAGCGTCAGCTGGTCGGCGTACCCCGGGTCATGGGCGACGTGCACGTCGAGGCCGTTGAGCCCCTCGTCGACGAACCACACCGCGGTCGGCTGCAGGGTGGGCGCTAGTGCCAGCGCCGCCGGCTTGGGCCGCCCCTCGTGGTCGAGCAACCCCCAGCCGGCCCCCGGCACCACGTCGCGCAGCCAGAGCACGATCCCGCCTCCGCACCCGGACTCCGGACGGCGCCACTCCCCGAACACGTCGGCCATCACCTCGCCGGTGACCCGCTGCGCGTCTGGGCCGGTCGAGCCGGCCGCAGCGCCGTACCGCTGCCGGAGGTAGTGGTCTCGCACGTCGGCGAAGTCCCAGTCGGCGCCGCTGTCCTGCGGTACGCCGCCCTCGACCACCGGGTCTGTGAGGTTGCTGAACGCCAGGCACTCGGCGGCGAACTTCACCCGGCTGTGCCGGGCGTCGTCGAGGTCGCGCAGGTAGGCGCCGACACCGAAGTACTGCGCGATCCCGGTGTCCACCCGGATCACCGGGTCGCCGCCGGACGGTGAGCTGTCGACCCAGATCGCGTCGAGGCCGGACGCCTCGACCACCGGCCGGAGCCGCGCGGCGAGCTCGCCGGCATACCCGGTCGAGGAGCTCACCCCGAACATCGCCGCCTGCTGCTCGTGCTCGGCCGACCCGCAGATGACGACCGTGGACGGGTGCGCGGCGAGGCGGAAGGCCTCGGTCCCGGCCTCCAGCATCACGGTCTCGGCGAACGCCTCGTCGGACAGGGGGTAGTCGAAGGTGGCGAACATCAGGTCCTGCCAGACGAGCAGGCCGAGCTCGTCGCAGCGGGCGTGGAACGCGTCCGACTCGTACGCCGCGATGCCCGGCACGCGGACCATGTTCAGCCCCAGCGCGACAGCCTCGTCCAGGGCGTCGAGGGGCCCCGGCGTCCACACCGCCCCACGGCAGAAGACGCGGACGCCGTTGACCCAGAGGTCGAGGGAGCCGATCTCCGAGCGGTTCTCGACCGTCCGGAAGCCAACGCGGGCCACCAGCTCACCTTCGTGCTCCACGTCGTGGAGCCGGGGTGTGCCGTGGGTGTGCGGCCACCAGAGCTCGGCGTCCTCGATCTCGAGGTGCCGCCGCCCGTTGAGTTCGACCACGCCGGTGGTGCCCTCCAGCCACGTCCGCAGCCGCGGCCGGTTCGGGCCGACGGTCACCGGGAGGAACGGGCCGACCACGGGCGGCCCGGGCGAGAAGCCGGGTGCCCGGCCGAGCAGCTGGGTGCGGACCCAGCGCAGCTTGGCCTCCTCGACCAGCATGGTCCGCCACCGCTGTCGAGGCTTGGTGGGCAGCGTGGCGAGGTGGTCGGTGAGCGGGTGAACGACGACCCGCACCTCGTGCTCCCCCGGTGGGATCTCGACCACGGGCCGTTCGAAGGCGGACTCGCCGCTGAGAACGACCTGGCCGTCCACGAGCAGATCCCACACGGTGGCGATGCCGCCGACCTCCAGCACGTCACCCTCGGAGGAGGAGCACCGCGCGACCCACTCGTGACGGACAGCGTCGGCGTCCGGTCCCGGCTCGGGCGTCAGCCGCTCGAACTCCAGAACCGTGCGGGTCACGAGACCAGCGCGTCGAGCTCGGTGACCGCCGCGTCGTACGCCTCGGCCATCGGGCCGACCACCCCGGCCACGTCGAAGGCGCGCGGTCGGGCCAGGCGGAACAGCAGCATCTTCGAGCCGCCCACCACGTCGTCGAGGTGCGCGGCCGCCTTCTCGCCGCGCTCGCCGAACAGCCACCGCACGTGCCCGGCCAGCAGCTCCATGGAGGCGCCGACCATCCGCGGGTTGTGGAAGGCGTAGGCGTGGTAGTCCTCGGTCGAGCCCTCGAGCAATGCCGGCAGGTCGGCCTCGAGCTGGGCGGAGAACCGGGCGAACGGGTTCTCCGTCGGACGCCGGGCCAGATACGCCTTGAGCAGCGCGTGGGCCTCCGCCTTCAGGTCGTCGCCGGACGGCACCGGCCCTGCCCCGAAGCGGAGCAGCTCGACATAGGTGGGCAGGTGTCCGTCGCCGGAGTAGGTCGCGAACAGCTTGTCGAAGTCCTCCCCCGAGAGCTCGTGGTAGCCGGTGTTGTGGAAGTACCGCAGCACCTTGGCGTCCTGGTCGATCGACTCGGGCACGATCGTCGACTTCACGTGCTCGGTGCGGTACGCCGTCGCGGCGACGTCCGGCAGGTAGAACGAGTCCACCTCGGGCATCACGGTCTGTCCGGCGGCGAGCCGGGTGGCGATCAGCTCCGGGAAGCCGCGGTAGGGCTGCACCTCGTGCAGGTCGATGCCGTAGAGGCGGTAGAGGTCGCCGGGGGTCGGCTTGAAGAACGTCCACTGGTCGAGCTCGAAGTCGGCGGCCACCGCGCCGGCCATCATCGCCTCTGGCTCGAGCCCGGCCGCGTGCAGCATCTCGACCAGGCAGTCGACGTAGCAGTTGGTCTCGGAGTAGGTGCGCTCGTCGCTGTGGATCGGGTGTGCGTCGTACGACGCCGGGTCGAGGTCGAAGAGGCTGATCACGACGCCACCTTTCGGAGCCCGGCCAAGCTAGTTCGTGCCGAGGGGTGGATGTAGTCCGCCAGGAACTCGGTGGCTTGCACGAAGATCTCGTCCTGCCCGCGCCGCCCCAGCAACGAGTGGTCGTAGACGTCGTCGAGGGTGAAGCCGAACCGCGGGTTGCGGCGCAGCAGCCAGAACAGCGGCCGCCAGAAGAGGACTTCGGTGAAGTGCTGCGCGTCGTCGCGACAGGCCACCACCCGGACCGCGGTGCCGCGTCGGACCACCCGCCACAGGACCAGGAACGGCGCGTGCCACACCGCGAGCTCGCGGTAGATCCGCCACAGTCCGCCGGCGAGGAGCCGGTGCCGCTCCGCGAGGTCGGCGAATGGCTTGTTGGGCAGCATCGCGGCCCGCCGGATAGAGGAGTAGACCGGAGTGCCCTTGGCCGCGGGGTAGAGGGTGAGCCGCGGGTTGACGGCGAAGACGCCGTCGACGTGCTCCCACATCGCGGCCTCGAACGCCGAGTAGGCACCCGAGCACAGTCCGACCATCCCGAGCGTGGCGCCGTCGGCACGCAGCTCGCGGGTGATCTCGCGCATGTCGTCGATCCACTCCGGCGCGAACGGCTCGTCCTCGAGCTGGCCGGGCCGGGTCGGGCTGTTCCCGATCCCGCTCTGGTCGATCCGCACCACGCGATAGCCCATGGCGGCCCACCGGCGGCCGAACTCAGGCCAGCGCCGGCCCGGGCCGATGTGGTGCTCGGCCGCCACGTTGACCAGCACCACCCACGGCCGCGGTCCCGTAGCGGTGACGGTCGGGTCCTCGGCCGGCTCGTCGGCCGGCTCGTCGACAATGCCGTAGATGCCCGTCGGGCCGAGCCGGACGCTGCGCTCGACCACCCGCTCCGAGCCGTCCCGCTCCGACGAGACGAGCACCGCGTGCTCGTTGTCCGGCGCCTTGACGGGGACCTCGGGGGCGTCGGCCACGCCGGCGGCCAGCCAGGCGACGATGCCGTGCATCGCCTGCTCGGGCACGAAGCAGGCACTCGGCGGCAGGTCGAGCAACCGGTCCTGGGCGGTGGCGGGTGCGGACTCGAAGCCGTCGCCCTCCAGCTCGAGCCGGGCGGCGATCGCCTCCGCTGCCGGCCGGTCCGTGCGGCTGAGCAGCAGCACCCGGTCCGCGAGCCGGTGGCCGGTCGGGAGCTTGGCGAAGTCGAGGACCCGGAGCTCCCGGGCCGTGTCGGCGTCGTACTGGAAGCCGGGCGTGTGCCGGTAGCCGTCGTCGGGCGCGTCACCCGGCGCGTCCTCGCCGAAGGAGTAGAGCGCCTCGCCCTCCCGCAGGAAGGTCCGGCCGCTCAGGCACGGGTCCCAGCAGACCAGCGAGCTGAACGGCGTGGATGCGGCGGCCTGGTGCGCGGCCATCGTGGCCCCGAGCCGCATGCCGACCGCGGCCACGGTCGGGGCGCCCAGGTCGAGGAGGTACTGGCGGGCGGCCTCGATGCTGGCCAGCCAGCTGGGCACCCGGTCGGGGTCGTCCTGCAGGCCGGCGGAGTCACCGGTGCCGTCGTAGTCGAAGCGCAGCGCCACGATCCCGGCTGCCGACAGCTCCTCGGCCAGCCGCCGGAACGTCCGGTACGCCGCGCGCCCTTCCTCCCCCATCGGCGGGCAGAGGATCGCGCCTCCGCGGGCCAGGCCGCCAGCGGGCCGGGAGACCCAGCCGTAGAGCGGACGCGACTCGGGCCCGAACCACACCTGGGTGTGCTCGGGCCCGTCCTTGGCCGCGGGATCGTCCATGGCTGTGGTCAGCACTGGAGCGCCGACCGCACCTCCCCCGGCCAACCCTCGACGTCCATGCCATGCGTCGCGAACAGGGCCAGTGTGGTCCGGTCCAGGCCGAAGCCGATGCAGGCGCTGTGCGCCGTGGTCCCGTCGGCCAGGTGCAGCGTGAACGCGTGGCCGAAGTGGTCCTCGTGGTAGTTCGAGGACCCGATCGCGGTGGGCTTGACCTCGGTGAGGTCGAGCGCCATCTCGTACTTCAGCTCGGAGGTCAGCTGGTTGGCCGCGAGCATCTTGCCGACCCGGCCGAAGAACGGGTCGTTGGCGGCCTCTGAACGCACCGGCAGCCCGAGCCGGGTGAGCGCAGCCAGCCCGCGCTCCAGCCACTGGTCGCGGTGGTCCATCGACTGCTGCGGGGTCCCGATGTGGACGAACTCATAGATCCGGAAGATCTGCATCCGGGCCGGGTCCAGGCTGGGCTCGTGGCGGAACGACCAGCCGCGGCACTCCTCGTCGAGCCCTTCGGCCGGCACGTCCTTGGGCAGCACGCCGTAGAGCGGGTGGCAGACCGAGGACGGCAGCACCACCTCGCCCGGGGTCAGGTGCTCGGTCCAGTCGCCGCCCGCCTCGAGCACCTCGAGCAGCGCGCGGTGCTCCTTGTCGCCCCCGGTGAAGACGTCGATCGAGCCGACCAGGTCCGGGAACGAGCGCACGTAGTCGGTGAGCAGGAACTCGTCACGCGGCATGATCGGCGGGAACCAGCGCTGCGGTGCGCCCTCGACGACCCGGAGCGCGGCGACGTACTGCTCGACCCCCCGGAGGACCCGCTCCCACGCCCACGAGCGGTGATAGATGCCGTCGACCCGCGTCAGGTGCACCACTCCGGAGTCGACCAGCGCCTGTCGGAGGTCGTCGGGAGTGGCGTACGGCGCTGGGGTGCGCGCCACCTGCCCCGTGCTGGTCATCAGAACTCCCGCTGCATGAGCGCGAGCTGGGCGGTGTTGCCGGCGATCCGGTCGTTGTTGACCATCACCGCCGCGCCGTGCGCGTCGCGCAGGATCCGGCCCAGGGAGTACTCCGAGTCCTCCCGATACCCCTGGATGCCGCAGATCTGCATCGCCTGGTTGACCACGTCGACCACCTCGGTGGACGCCGAGATCTTCAGCGTGTTGATCGCGACCATGAAGTCCACGCCGCTGGTCTCGTCGGGCTCGTCCATGATCGACATGTAGCGCGTCATCAGCGAGTCGACCGACGCCGCGAACTCCTGGCGGGTCACCATCAGCGCCGCCAGCCGGGTCGCGCCCGGAGGGACGGTGCCGGGGGTCTTGCGGGCCGCCTTCTGGACGAACCGCTGTGCGCGCCACGAGGCCTCCTCGGCCAGGCCGAGCCACAGCGACGACCACAGCAGGTGCGCGGTCGGGAGCATCGTCTGGGACGAGATGTCGCCGAACGGGTCGTCGAGGATCAGCGCGGCGTCACCTGTGGCGTCGAGGGTGAACCCGAGCGAGCAGGTGCCCCGGAAGCCCAGCGTGTCCCAGCCGCTCAGCGGGGCGAGGCTGACCGAGTTGGCCTCGCAGACCACGAGGACCTGGTCGCTGGGCGGGCTGTCCGCGTCGCGGCGCGCGGTGGTGAAGATCGCGTCGGCGTACTCGCCGTAGGAGATGACCGGCGCCTGCTTGGTCAGGATGAACCCTTCCCCGTTTCGTTCCACGAAGCAGGTGGAGTTGCGGGTGTTGCCGCCGATGCCGATCTCGGTGGTGGCGGACGCGAGCAGCAGCTGCTCGGCCGCGACCCGGCGCGCGTAGTCGCGCAGCGCCTCCGACCGGCCGTGTCGGACCAGGCAGGCCACCTGGATGTGGTGCATCGCCAGGATCATCGCCGAGGACGCGCAGTAGCGGCCGACCACGCGGATCACGGCGGCGGCGGTGCGCAGGTCGTGACCGAGCCCGCCGAGCTCGGTCGGGACCAGCGCGCCGAGCAGCCCCTCGGCCCGGAACGCGTCGACCGTCTCCTTCGGGAAGCGGGCCTGGACGTCGACGTCCGCCGCGTGCACGGCCGCGATCTCCTTGCCGATGCGGTGGGCGAGGGCGATCGCCTCGTCGAGGGTCAGGCGCGGGGCACCCATCACGCGCTCGCCACGGTGGCATCGTCGACGCCCAGCTCGGCCAGCGCGTCGCGGATGTTGGCGACCGAGGCGAACGTCGACTTCTTCAACATCTGCTGGGGGAACTCGATGTCCCACTCGTCCTCGCAGGCCAGCATCACCGTCACCGATGCGTGCGAGGTCATCCCGGCGCCGTACAGGTCGTCGGAGTCGGACAGCGACGCGACGTCCACCCCGAGCCGGGCGTGCTCGGCAAGGAGCCCGCGGATGGTGTCGGCGACTGACTGGGTCATGCGGTCTCGTCTCTTGGTGCAGTGATGGCAACGGCGACCGCGAGCGCGTGGTCACCGGAGTGGCTGAGGCTGACGTCGATCGGGCCCACGCCGGCCGCGTCCGCCAGCGCGGCGGCCCGCCCGCTGAGGCGCACGACGGGGCGGCCGTCCTGGGAGGCGATCTCGACGGTCCGCGGATCGACGCCGTCGGGGGTGCCGATCAGCTTGAGCACGGCCTCCTTGCCGGCGAAGCGGGCGGCCAGCGAGGGCGCCCCTCCCGTCCGGCACGCCTCCTGCTCGGCCGGCGTGTAGACGCGGTCGAGGTAGCGCACGCCGAAGTGGCGGATCGCGTCCGCAACGTCGTCGATCCGCTGGAGGTCGCACCCCGTCCGAGCGCGGGGAGCTGCGGTGCCAGTCGGCATTGGGTGATCTGCCCCCGTCCTGTGTGCCCCTCATGGTGCACCGGGAAAGGCTATCTCCGCAGGTCGGGCCCATTGCGTGTTTTCGTCGCAGCGACCGGCGCGCCCTAGGATTTCGGCCATGACCGAGACCCAGCAGGACCAGGCACCGGAGACGTCGACGGCCCCTCGCGCCGTCGTCGTACCCGACAAGCCGGCCCTCGAGGGGCTCGAGGCGAAGTGGGCGGAGCGCTGGGAGACCGAGCAGACCTACGCCTTCGACCGCTCCCAGCCGCGCGAGAACGTCTACTCGATCGACACGCCGCCGCCCACAGTGAGCGGGTCGCTGCACGTCGGCCACGTCTTCTCCTACACCCACACCGACTTGATCGCACGGTTCCAACGCATGCGCGGCAAGGCGGTCTTCTACCCCATGGGCTGGGACGACAACGGGCTGCCGACCGAGCGGCGCGTGCAGAACTACTACGGCGTCCGCTGCGACCCGTCGCTGCCGTACCAGGCCGGCTTCACTGCTCCAGAGAAGCCGGACCCCAAGCGCCAGGTCCCGATCAGCCGGCCCAACTTCGTCGAGCTCTGCGAGCAGCTGGTGGAGGAGGACGAGCAGGTCTTCGAGCAGGTCTGGCGCCAGCTCGGCCTCTCTGTCGACTGGACCCACACCTACACGACAGCGGGCAGCCACACCCGGGAGATCAGCCAGCGCGCGTTCCTGCGAAACTTCGCCCGCGGGGAGGCCTACCTCGCCGAGGCACCCACGGTCTGGGACGTCACCGACCGCACCGCGGTCGCGCAGGCCGAGATCGAGGCGCGGGAGTACGCCGGGCACTACTACCGGGTGGCCTACCACCGCCCGGACGGTTCGCCGGTCTACGTCGAGACGACCCGCCCGGAGCTGATCCCGTCGGCGGTCGCGCTGATCGCCCATCCCGATGACGAGCGGTACCAGCCGCTGTTCGGCACCACGGTCACCTCGCCCGTCTTCGGCGTCGAGATCCCAGTGGTCGCCCACCACCTGGCCGAGATGGACAAGGGTGCCGGCATCGCCATGTGCTGCACCTTCGGCGACCTCACCGACGTCCAGTGGTGGCGCGAGCTGAACCTGCCGGTCCGCACGGTGATCGGCCGCGACGGTCGCCTCGCCCGCGAGACGCCCTCCTGGCTCTCCACGGAGACCGCGGCGCCGGCGTACGAGCGGCTGGCCGGCAAGACGATCTTCTCCGCGCGGGAGGAGATGGTTGCGGTGCTTCGTGAGACCGGTGACCTCGACGGCGAGCCGAAGCCGACCACGCGGATGGCGAACTTCTACGAGCGGGGCGACAAGCCGCTCGAGATCGTGGCGACCCGGCAGTGGTACATCCGCAACGGCGGCCGCGACCAGGAAGTCCGCGCTGCGATGCTGGAGCACGGTGCCGAGATCACCTGGCTGCCGACGCACATGAAGATCCGCTATGACAACTGGGTCTCCGGACTCACCGGCGACTGGCTCGTCTCGCGCCAGCGGTTCTTCGGGATCCCGTTCCCGGTCTGGTACCCGCTCGACGACGAGGGCGAGCCCGACCACGCCCACCCGCTGATGCCGGCCGAGGCTGAGCTGCCCGTCGACCCGTCGACCGACGCCCCGCGTGGCTACTCCGAGGACCAGCGCGGCAAGCCGAACGGCTTCCTCGGCGACCCGGACGTCATGGACACCTGGGCCACCTCGTCGCTGACCCCGCATATAGCCGGCGGCTGGAGCGTCGACGACGACCTGTTCGGGCGGGTCTTCCCGATGGATCTGTGCACGCAGGCCCACGAGATCATCCGCACCTGGCTGTTCTCCCGCGTGGTCCGGGCGCACTACGAGAACCACGCCACCCCGTGGACCCACGCGATGCTGTCGGGCTGGATCCTCGACCCCGACCGCAAGAAGATGTCGAAGTCCAAGGGCAACGTGGTCGTCCCCACCGAGATCCTGGACAAGTACGGCGCCGATGCGGTCCGCTGGCGGGCGGCCGCCGTGCGACCCGGCATGGACTCGCCGTTCGACGAGACCCAGATGAAGGTCGGCCGGCGGCTGGCCATGAAGGTGCTCAACGCCTCGAAGTTCGTCCTGGGCAACGTCGACGCCATCGAGCTCAACGCCTTCGAGGTCTCCGAGCCGATCGACTGCGCCCTGCTCAGCCGGCTGGCCACGGTCGTCACTGCTGCCACGGAGGCGTTCGAGGCCTACGACTACACGACTGCCCTCGAGACCACCGAGCGGTTCTTCTGGGAGTTCTGCGACGACTTCCTCGAGCTGGTCAAGGAGCGCGCGTACGACCAGGAGGGCGGTCCCGCCACGGCCTCCGCCCGCGCCACCCTGGCGCTCGCACTCCAGGTCCAGCTGCGGCTGCTCGCGCCGTTCCTGCCCTACGTCACCGAGGAGGTCTGGTCGTGGTGGCAGGAGGGCTCGATCCACCGGGCGCCCTGGCCGACCGAGGCCGACCTCGGCGCCGCGGCCGCCGCCGACCCGGCGACCCTCGACGCCGTGGCCGCCGCGCTGATCGGGATCCGCGGCGCCAAGTCGCAGGCCAAGGTCTCGATGCGCCATGAGCTGACCAAGGTGCGGATCACCGGTCCCGAGGCGCTGGTCCGCGCCGTCGAGCTCGCCGCTGACGACCTGCGCAAGTCCGGCAAGATCACCGGCAAGCTGAAGTTCACCGTGGACCAGGCGGCCACCGAGCTGTCGGTGGACGCCGAGCTGGCTCCTCCCCACCCCGATTCGTCTGCGGATTGACTGGTCTTTCGACGCTGAGCTGAGTCAGACGAATCGGAGGCTGCGGCCGGCTGTGGATAGCCGGCCACCTGCTCTCGCCAAACGGGGCAGCATCCCGCCGTGCACGAAATCAGCCACGACGATTCGTCTGCAGGCGCGACCGGTGAAACCGGTGAAACCGGCGTCAAACCGCAGACGAATCGTGCTGGGCGGCTGGCGGACATCGCTGCGCTCGCCCATGCGCAGGAACGCGTGGTCTCTCGTGCGCAGTTGCGCAAGCTCGGGTGGACCGACGGCCAGATAGACCACGAGATCCGGTACGAGCGCTGGCACGTGCCGGCCTCGGGCGTGGTCGCGCTCCAGAACGCCGCCCTGACCTACGACCAGCAGTTGTGGCTAGGGGTCCTGCACGGTGGTGCCGGCGCGGTGCTGACTCACCTGACCAGCGCCCGGAGAGCCGGGCTGCGCTGGAACGGGGACGAGACCATCGACGTGCTGACTCCGAAGGGCGACCTGGTCGAACCCCTCGACGGCTTCTTCTTCCATCAGACTCGGCGGCCCTATCAGCGGTGGGTGCGGCCGACCCCCAACGGCCCGGCTCGCCTGCCCTTGGAGCACTCGGCGCTGCTGACTGCCGAGCGCGATCCCAACCTGCGCCGCGCAATGGGCTTGCTGGCCGCTTGCGTGCAACAGGGCCTCACCACTGCGGACCGGCTCATCCTCACCAAGACACAGATCCGAAAGCTGCGACACGGGCACGAGTTCGTGCTCGCGCTGGGCGACATCGCCGGAGGCGCCCAGTCGTTCGCAGAGATCGATGTCGGGCGAATGTGCGAAGAGGGAGGGCTCGTGTCGCCTCGTCGGCAGACCGTCCGCATGGACACCGACGGGCGGCGTCGCTACCTCGACTGCGAGTGGACGCTGCCCGACGGCCGCGTGATCGTGCTGGAGATCGACGGGTCCTTCCACCTCCAGGTGGGCAACTGGTGGCGCGACATGAAGCGAGAGCGGGCCGTGGTCCTGAGCAAGAGCACGGTGCTGCGCTGCTCCTCGATCGAGATCCGCCTCGAGCCCTGGGACATCGTTCGCGATCTTCGGCTGGCCGGCGTGCCGCCCCAGGCGGGATTCGTCTGGGTCTCGTGAGCCTCAAATGGCAAGCGAGACCGCAGACGAATCGGCCTGCGGCCTGCGCTTCGCTAGGCCGACTTCTTCTTCTTGGCCTCGGACTCGCGGGGGATGAGCGTGGGCGCGACGTCGTCGAGGACCACGTCGCCGGTGATGACGACCTTGGCGACGTCGCCGCGGGAGGGGACGTCGTACATGATCTGGAGGAGGACCTCCTCGATGATCGCGCGCAGGCCCCGGGCACCGGTGCCGCGCTCCATCGCCTTGTCGGCGATGGCCACGATGGCGTCGTCGGTGAACTCCAGCTCGACGCCGTCGAGCTCGAAGAGCTTCTGGTACTGCTTGACCAGCGCGTTGCGCGGCACGGTCAGGATCTGGACCAGGGCCTCCTGGTCGAGCTTGCTCACGCTCGCGATCAACGGCAGCCGGCCGATGAACTCAGGGATCAGGCCGAACTTGGTGAGGTCCTCGGGACGGACCTGGGCCAGCAGGTCGTCGGCGTCGCGCTCGGCCTGGCCACGGATCTCGGCGGTGAAGCCGAGAGACTTCTTGCCGACCCGCTGCTCGATGATGTGCTCGAGCCCGGAGAAGGCACCGCCCACCACGAACAGGATGTTGGTGGTGTCGATCTGGATGAACTCCTGGTGGGGGTGCTTGCGACCCCCCTGCGGCGGCACCGAGGCGGTGGTGCCCTCGATGATCTTCAGCAGCGCCTGCTGGACGCCCTCGCCGGAGACGTCACGGGTGATCGACGGGTTCTCCGCCTTGCGGGCCACCTTGTCGATCTCGTCGATGTAGATGATGCCGGTCTCGGCCTTCTTGACGTCGTAGTCGGCCGCCTGGATCAGCTTGAGGAGGATGTTTTCGACGTCCTCACCGACATAGCCGGCCTCGGTGAGTGCGGTGGCGTCGGCGATCGCGAACGGGACGTTGAGCATCCGGGCCAGGGTCTGCGCGAGGTAGGTCTTGCCACAGCCGGTGGGGCCGATCACGAGGATGTTGGACTTGGCAACCTCGACGACCTCCTCCTTGCTGTGCCGCCCGGAGGCCGGCTCGATGCCGGCCTGCACCCGCTTGTAGTGGTTGTAGACCGCGACCGCCAGCGACTTCTTGGCCTGCTCCTGACCGATCACGTAGGAGTTGAGGAACTCGAAGATCTCGCGGGGCTTGGGCAGCTCGTCGAGGCTGACCTCGGTGCCCTCGCTGAGCTCTTCTTCGATGATCTCGTTGCAGAGATCGATGCACTCGTCACAGATGTAGACGCCAGGACCGGCGATCAGCTTCTTGACCTGCTTTTGGCTCTTGCCACAGAAGGAACACTTCAGCAGGTCGCCACCGTCACCGATGCGTGCCACGAAAGTCCTCCTCCTCCACCTGGTGCGTCCCGAACGGTACCCCGTCGCTCCCCCATTCGGGGGCGAGACACGGGGGTGTCTCTCTCAGCGCTAGTGCACTGCTAGCTCACTACCAGCACGCCGCCGGCTCACCCCGCGGTGAGCGCCGGCGTCCCCTTCCGCGACTCGATCACCGCGTCGATCAGGCCGTAGTCGACGGCCTCGGCGGCGGTGAGGATCTTGTCGCGCTCGATGTCCTTGCTGACCTGCTCGATGCTGCGGCCGCTGTGGTTGGAGATCATCAGCTCGAGCAGCTCACGCATGCGCAGGATCTCGTTGGCCTGGATCTCGATGTCGGAGGTCTGACCGAAGGTGCCTTCGGTGTAGGGCTGGTGGATCAGGATCCGGCTGTTGGGCAGCGCGAGCCGCTTGCCCGGCGCACCGGCCGCGAGCAGGACCGCAGCCGCGGAGGCGGCCTGGCCGATGCACACGGTCTGCACGTCGGACTTGATGAAGTTCATCGTGTCGTAGATCGCGGTCAGCGCCGTGAACGAGCCGCCGGGGCTGTTGATGTAGATCTGGATGTCCTGGTCGGGGTTCATGGACTCCAGGCACATCAGCTGGGCGATCACCGCGTTTGCGACGTCGTCGGAGATCGGGGTGCCGAGGTAGATGATGCGGTCTTCGAAGAGCTTCGCGTAGGGGTCGATGCGGCGGAAGCCGTAGGACGTCCGCTCCTCCCACTGGGGGATGTAGTAGTTCATCGACGGGCTCAGGTCGGGAGTGCGTGCGGGGTCAGACATGGGGTCAGTCCTTCTGCCGCGCTGGGCGGCCGTCGTCGGCGGCCTCGCGGGCGCTGGTGATGACCTGGTCGACCAGGCCGTAGTCCTTGGCCTGCTCAGCGGTGAACCAGCGGTCGCGGTCGGCGTCCTGCTCGATCTGCTCGACCTGCTGGCCGGTGTGCTGGGCGATCAGCTCCAGCAGCACCTTCTTGATGTGCAGCGACTGCTGGGCCTGGATCTTGATGTCGGACGCGGAGCCGCCCATGCCCGAGGAGGGCTGGTGCATCATGATCCGCGAGTGGGGCAGCGCATAGCGCTTGCCCTTGGTGCCGGCGCAGAGCAGGAACTGCCCCATCGACGCGGCCAGCCCCATCCCGACGGTCGCCACGTCGTTGGGGATGTAGTTCATGGTGTCGTAGATCGCCATGCCGGCGTCGACAGAGCCGCCGGGGCTGTTGATGTGCAGGAAGATGTCCGCGTCGGGGTCCTCGGCCGAGAGCAGCAGCAGCTGGGCGCAGATGGCGTTGGCGTTCTGGTCCTTGACCTCGGAGCCGAGGAAGACGATGCGCTCGCGCAGCAGCCGCTGGTAGATGTGGTCGTCGAGCACCTGCATGCCGGCGCCGCCGCCGGCCGACGGGCCGCCCGGCCCGGAAGTCTGATCAGTCACGTCGCCGACCCTAGCCCGACAGGAGGGCAGTTCCACGGCGTCCCGCGCGATGTTCGCTGAGGGCAGATGAACCCTCGGGTACGGCGCCGGTCAGTCCGCGGCCGGGTTCTCGACGGCGGCCTTCAGCCGCGCCACCGACTGCGCCATCCCGGCCTCCAGCTCGTCGGCGTGACCGCCCACCCCGCCCAGGAAGCCCTTGGCGAAGACGAAGCTGACCGCGGTCAACCGCCTCGGCACCGGTCGCCGGTGCACCACCCGGGTGCCGGTGCCGTCAGGGCTCAGCTCCCAGATCCAGCGGGCTCCACTGGTCTTGGTGTCCCAGGCCACCAGGCGGCCGGGCTGCACGTCGGCGACGATGCTCCGGGTCGGCCAGAGCACGCCCTTGCGCCGGTTCACGCCGACGTACCACTGACCGGGGCGCAGCCCGCCCCGCCTGAGCGGGATCATCCGCACCAGCTCCGGCGACAGCTCGGGCATCCGGCGGATGTCGCCGAGCACCTGCCACACCGCCTCCGGAGGTGCGTCGATGGTGGTCTCCGCCCGCAGCTCGCGGTCGGCAGCGTCGTTCGGGGCGGCTCTCATGTCCGAAGGCTAGGCCAGCCAGCGCTTCATGGCCGCGTGCACGTCCGGGTGGTTGAGCAGCCCGAAGTGGTCGGTCCGCCCCACGTGCAGCACCTCGGCGTCCGGGAAGAGGGTGCGCCGCCGGTCCCGGCCGTACGCCGACCGCGGCCGGACCAGCAGGTCCCCCACGACGTGGCCGACCGGATGCCGCTCGCTGCGGGTCAGGGTGGCCGCGACCAAGCGGTAGCGAGCGTGCGGCAGGGGCGGTACGTCCTCGGCAAGCCCGGCGACGAGGTCGTGGACGCCACGCGAGCGCCAGTCCAGGATCCGGCCGAACGCCGCCGTCTCCGGGAGCATGCCGAGACCGCGGCTCCCGTGCCCTATCCCCCACGCGATGGGCGCACCGAGGTGCGGCGTCCCCAGCGTGATCACGTCGGTGACGCGCCGGCTCCACGGCTCCTCGACCTGACTGGCCACCGCCCCGGCGGCCCGGATCACGAGCCCACCGAGGGAATGGCCGACCAGCGCGACCCGCGTGACCGGGACCGGCCACGCCTCGACCACGCGCTGCAGCAGTGCGGTCAGCGCCGCGCCGTTCTCGCGCAGCGGCAACCCGGTGTTGGCGCGCAGCATGAGCGGGGTCCAGCCGCGCTCGCCCAGCATCTCGGCGTACGTCGTGCCGGTGCGGTCGCGGTGTCGCTGCCAGTACGCCTCGTTCTCGCAGAGCCCGTGCAGGAACACCACCAGCCGACCCGTCGCCTCGGGGAACGCCTCCGCAAGTGCGTCCCGCTCCGGCACGACGTCCGCCCCGTCGCGGCGTACCGCCATCGGGATGGCCAGCTGAGGCCGCTCCCGGAGCAGCCGGTCGCCGATCAGCCCGTTCACGGCCGAGTTGACGAACCGTCCCCGGGCATCGGCCTCCAGGCGCGGCCCCACCCCGGTCGCGGCGACCCGGTCGAGCGCCCGGCTGGCACCGCTCAGGCCACCGGTGAGCCCTCGGTAGACCGCCCCGGTGATGCCCCGGTGGATGGTCCCGGCCGAGGTCCGGTCGAGGACGGCCAGGTGGGTGTCGCGCACCGTCCGGACCAGGAGCTGGTCGCCGACCTCGGCCAGCAGCGAGAGCGCGTCGAGCACGGTGGGACCGGGAGTCGCGACCTGGGCCATGTCGCGGAGCCTAGGCCGTCGGTGAACGGTCGTGCACTCACCCCTGCGGCGTGTCCGCAACGCGGCGCGAAGACCCCCCACGCAGGCGAGGCGTCGTGGAACACTCACGCCATGCTGCGGGTGACCTTGCGGGGGTCGGGTCTGCCGACGGTGACGATCGGGTCGGGCGAGACGCTGCTGTTCGGGCGCTCGCCGCACTACGCGGTGCCTGAGAACGACCCCGACGCCGCGCTGAGTGTCTCGGCCCTGGTGCTGCCGCGTTGCGCGCCGCACGTGTCCCGGCTGCTCGGGGAGCTGGTGGTCGGTGACGAGATCGCGCGGCTGCGCTGGCACGGCGCCGGCGAGACCCAGGTCTCCAGCCTCTTCGACGCTCCCGGGGGCGCGCGCCGCGTGACCCTGAGCGAGGGCATGTCGCTGCTGCTCGACGAGGGCGAGAACCAGCTGGTCGTGATGCGCGGCCGCAAGGGCGCGGGCGGCACTTTCGACGACCTCTCGATCGTCGTCGACGTCGCCACCTCCGAGCCCGAGCCACCGACCAGGCCCCGCCCGGACTCCGAGGGTGACGACGTGGACGCCATGGCGACCGCGCCGGCTCCGACGCTGTTGCCGCAGTCGCGGGAGTGGTACGTCGCCATGGCCCTCGCCGAGCCCTGGCTCGCCGGCACCGACGACTACCCGCGTCCCCCGTCGAACCGGGAGATCTACGAGCGGGTGCTGTACTGGAACGGGTACGCCTGGAACCTGCAGCGGTCACAGCGGGTCGACGACGCGATCCGTTCCATCTCGGCCCTCGCGTTCGGCCCGAAGGACGATCCGTTCCGGGCCGGAGCAGGTCGGGCCCAGAACGTCAGGTTCGCCGTCGGACGACGGACGGCCGAGGTCCGACTGGTGACACCGGAGGACCTGGACGCCGTCGGAAGGGCCGCCGCGAAGCGGAACCTTCCACCCGCCGCAACCTAGCCCTCGGCCCTGACCGCTGCCTACGTTGCCGCAACGCCACCCGGAACAGCCGGGGTCACAGCTTGGAGGCGACGACATGACGCAGGGCAACTCGATGCAGGGCATGGACACCGAGCTCGGCCGTTCGATCGGTCAGCAGATGGGCCAGCAGGCCGGTCAGGTCGCGGGCATGGTCGGCCGCATCAGCAGCGTGGTCGGTGCCCTGAACTGGCAGGGCACCGACCGCCAGACCTTCCTCTCGGACTGGGACGGCAGCTTCGCGCCGCAGGCCAACAACGCCGCCCAGAGCCTCGACGAGCAGGGCCAGGTGCTCTGCCAGCACGCCGACCGCCAGGACGCCGCGAGCGCCTGACGGACCGGTCGGCACGCACTTTTCCCGGGCTCACGAGCCGGAACATTCCACGCCGCCGACCATCGACGCCGGGCCCGGACCGTGCCTAGCGTCCACGCCCACCAAGACACACCAATTCAGGAGGTGAATCGGATGTCGTTTCTCGGGGCCGACACCGACGAGCTGCGCGGCGCGGCCGACGAGTGCATGCAGGGCAAGGAAGTCACCGACCAGGTCATCCAGTACCTGCAGGCACTCATCGCGCTGCTGAAGGCGGCGTCGTTCTTCAGCGGCGGCGCGAGCGCCGCCTATGCCACCTATCTCGAGACGGTCGTGGTCCCGTGGCTGCAGAAGATCTCGATGGCGCTCGAGCTCTTCGCCAAGGTGCTCGGCGCCAACGCCGAGGCCCAGGACCAGGCCAGCCAGGGCGAGACCGTGGACGCCGGCTCGCTGCCGAGCTACACCTCGCAGGTCAGCGGCGACTCCTCGGTGCAGCCGTTCAACGGCTCGGTGCTGGGCAGCGGCTCCAACGCCGGCGCCGCGTTCGGCGCCATCACCGGCGCCGCAGCTGGCAGCAGTACGGGCGACCCGTCGGAGGCTCCGACCGTCACCGTCACCTCGCCCGACGGCACCGTCACCACCATCGCTCCGGGCACCGACACCGGCGCTGCTGGCACCGCCCCGACGACAACGGCCCCCGTGACCACGACCCCGATCATCCCCCGCGACGGCGCCCTCAACGGCGCCGAGATGCGCATCGGCGACGGGAACGGTGCAGCGATGATGAACGACGGCTCGGCCGGCACCGGCGGAGGCGGCGGAGGCGGGAGCTTCGCCCCGGCCGGTTCGGGCGGCGGCGGAGGGGCTCTCGGGTCCGGCTCCGTCGACGGCGGCACCGGTGCCACCAGCGACGCCAGCTTCAGCTCGGACTCCGGCAACGCGGCGGCGCACAGCACCCTCGGCACCGGCGGTGGCACCCCTGGCGCGGACGCGCTGGCGGACGGCAGCGGTTTCACCGGGGACCAGCTCGCCCTGTCCGGCGACGGCGACGGCACGTCGTACGGCGCCGCCGCGGGGATCGCCGGCGGTGCCGGTGCCCTCGGCCTCGGCGGGGCCGCTCTGGCCGCCCGTCAGGGTGGCAGCGTGACCGGCGGCGGCGACCCAGAGATCGACCGGCTGGGCGCGGCCAACGGCTACGGCAGCCGGGGGACGGACGTGACCAACCTGCAGCAGCGGCTCACCGACGCCGGCTACGACACCCAGGGCGTCGACGGCAAGTGGGGACCGAACACGCAGACGGCCTACGACCAGTACCGCGCCGCCCACCCGCTCCCCGTGCAGACGGGCACCGGCTTCAGCGCCCCGAGCGGCTTCGACTACAACGAGATCCGCGGGGTCCGGAACAACCCGAACGTCACCCCTGAGTTCCTGCGGCAGGTGGAGGGCGTGGCCCAGCGAGTCGGCGCCAAGCCCGAGGAGCTCATGGGCGTGATGAGCCTGGAGACGATGGGCACCTTCCGGCCCAGCGTCGCGAACCCGGACACGCACGCCACCGGGCTGATCCAGTTCATGCCCAGGACCGCCCAGGGCCTCGGCACGAGCATCGGCGACCTGTCCCGGATGACGCCCTCCGAGCAGCTGCCGTGGGTCGAGAAGTACCTGTCCCAGCCGGCGTACCGCGGCCGGGTCGGAACCCTGGAGGGCCTCTACTCGGCCGTCCTGCCCGGTCGGATCATGGGCCCCGACGAGGTCATGTTCCGTCCCGGCACCGCGGCGTACAACGCCAACAAGTGGCTAGACACCGACCACCAGAACGGCATCTCCGTGCAGGAGGCCGTGCAGCAGGTCCGCATCCGGATGGGCCAGGGCGCGCGCTGAGCGCCGATCACTAGACCCGACACAGGGAACACAACCGAAGGAGAACCGTCATGACCATGAAGGGCATGGACATCGAGGCCGGTCGTCAGTCGGCCACGCAGATCCAGCAGGGTTCCTCGGAGCTCGAGCAGCTCACGAACACCCTGACCCAGTCGCTCGAGGGGTTCCAGTGGATCGGCCCGGACGCCGACCGCACCCGGCAGACCTGGCAGTCCGAGCACCGCACCGCGCTGACCCAGATCTCGCAGGCGCTGCAGGAGTTCTCGACCCTGATCAACAACCAGGCCCAGGAGCAGGAGCAGGTCTCCAGCTGAGGCACCTACCCCTGATGTCCAGGTGATCCCCGGATCGGGACCGAAGGATTGACGACGACCGACGAGGAGGCCGCCAGTGCAGAACTGGATCCTCTCGGTGCGACCAGCCACCGAGACCGGCCTCCCGTCGGTCGACGTCGCCGTCCGGGCCCGACCCGATGCGACCGTGGCCGATCTGGCCCGCTCGCTAGGCCGGCACCTGGCCCCCGACCAGCGGTCCCTGCTGCTGGTCCCCCACGATGGCGGGCAGCTCTGGCCAGCACAGCGACAGCTCTCCGAGTGCGGGCTCCGCACCGGCGACCTCGTCGATGTCGGTCCCGCCCCCGGCTCGTGGCGAGACCGTCCCGCCGGGACGTCCGGCGCTCGCGCGGTCCTCCGCGTCGTCGACGGCCCGGACCGCGGTGCGCGGGTGCGGGTCGCGGCCGGACAGGCCACCATCGGCCGGGCGGCCGGCTGCACGCTGAGGCTCACCGACCCGCAGGTCTCCCAGCGGCACGCCCGCATCGAGCTGGGTCCCCGGCCCGTCGTCCACGACGAGGGCTCGGCCAACGGCACCACCGTGGCAGGCGCACCCGCCGCCGCGAGCCAGGTGGACTGGGGTACGGCGGTCCGGCTCGGCGGGACCACGCTCCTGGTGGAGCCCGGCGACGTCCAGGACCCCGAGCTGCCGGTCTCCGTCTTCCGGCCACCGCGGTTCGGCGACCCGCTGCGCGACGAGGTGGTCGAGGTGCCGGCGCCGCCGTCGCGGAACCGGCCCACGCCCCTGCCCTGGGCCATGCTGGCGCTGCCCATGGTGATGGGTGCCGCCATCCTGATGCGCTCCCACGCGCTCTACGCGCTCGTGTACATGTTGGCCTGGCCG
Source organism: uncultured Actinomycetota bacterium (assembly GCA_963817125.1). Lineage (GTDB taxonomy): Bacteria > Actinomycetota > Actinomycetes > Propionibacteriales > Nocardioidaceae > Nocardioides. The sequence goes on along the minus strand of CAWFNB010000009.1, from coordinate 418,518 downwards.
ATCCTCGGGTTCGCCGGCTGGTGGCAGCAGAAGCGCACGGCGGAGAAGCACTTCCAGGAAGAGCTGGCCGAGTGGCGCATCGACGTCGAGGAGCTGCTCGACGAGCTCGACGAGAACGCCCTCCGGCAACGCGAGCGGATGCTCGACGACTTCCCCGACGAGGAGACCCTGCGGGCCCGCGCCGCGAGCCGCGACCCGTACCTGTGGGCGCGCGCCGAGGACCGCTCCGCCTTCCTGACCACTCGGGTCGGCATCGGGCCGGTGCCGGCGATGCTGCGAGGCGCGGTCCGGGACGGCGGCGACCGGAAGGAACGCCGGAAGGCGGTCGCCGAGGTGAAGGAGCGCGACGTTCTCGAGGAGCTCCCGGTGCTGGCCGACCTGACCCAGCACGCGCTCGTCGCGATCACCGGCGCAGCGGCGTCGGTCGACTCGCTCGCCCGGGCGATGCTGCTGCGGATCGCGTTCGACCACTCCCCCGCCGAGATCTCGATCGCGGCCTGCCTGGGCCGCTCCCGGCGCCATCACGAGGCCTGGCTGCGGTGGCTCCCGCACACCACCGCCCGGCTCGGCGGCGACCCGCCGGTGGCCGTGGGCTCGCGCGCCTCCACCGCGCTGCTGGAGCACCTCGTCTCGGAGGGTGAGGGCTTCGGTCACACCATCTGCGTCGTCGACGAGGACGCCGGTGTGCCGCGACGCACCGTCGAGGCCGTGGCCCTTGCCGCCGCCGAGCGTGGGGTGCACCTGATCTGGCTTGGCCACAAGACCGCCGAGGTGCCGGCCGCCACAGGACTGCTCGTCGACCTCGACGCCGGCATGGTCGGCGTCCGCGACCGGATGGGCACCGCGCAGATCGACGTGCAGGACGGCGCCAGCCTGGATCACGCGTGGCGGCACGCCCGCTCGGTCACGGCGTACATCGACGAGGCGGCGGTGCTGCCGTCGAGCACCGCGATCCCCTCGATCGTCCGCCTGCCCGAGGTGAGCAGCGACCTGGAGGACCTCGACGAGCCCAGGACGGTGCTGCGGCGCTGGCATCAGGCGTCTGGACTGCGCGCCCAGATCGGTCGGGGCGTGGACGGCACGGTCACTGTGGACCTGCGCGAGGACGGACCGCACGGTCTCGTCGCCGGGACCACCGGGTCCGGCAAGAGCGAGCTGCTGCAGTCGCTGATCTGCTCGCTCGCGCTCAACAACCCGCCGGAGCGGATCACCTTCCTGCTCGTCGACTACAAGGGCGGGGCGGCGTTCCGCGAGTGTGCCGACCTCCCGCACACGGTCGGCTACATCACCGACCTCACCCCGGCCCTGGTCGCCCGCGCGCTCACGTCGCTGGGGGCCGAGATCACCGCCCGCGAGGAGCTGCTCGGCCGCTACGAGGTCAAGGACCTGATCCAGCTCGAGCGCGAGCACCCGGAAGCGGCGCCGCCCAGCCTGCTGATCTGCGTCGACGAGTTCGCCGCCCTGACCAAGGAGGTGCCCGAGTTCGTCGACGGCATGGTCAACCTCGCCCAGCGCGGCCGTTCGCTCGGCATGCACCTGCTGCTCGCCACCCAACGGCCCGCGGGCGTGGTGACCGGCCCGATCCGGGCCAACACCGACCTGCGCATCGCGCTTCGCGTCTCCTCCGCAGACGACTCGCGCGACGTCATGGACTCCCCCGAGGCGGCCCGCATCAGCCGGCGTACCCCGGGTCGCGCGTGGGTGCGCCGTACCGGCCACGGCACCGCCGAGCTGGTGCAGTCCGCCTGGACCGGCGCCCGGGCGCCACTGATCGGTGTCGAGCACCCGGTGGTGGTGCAGCCGTTCGCCGCCACGACGTCCAGCCAGCCGGAGGCACAGGGCCGAGCCGACGTCCGGCTGGACCCGCGCACCGACCTGGAGCGCTGCGTCCGCAGCATCCAGGAGGCCTTCGTGCTCAGCGAGGCGGCCCCGCCGCACCGGCCCTGGCTGCCCTCGCTCCCCTCGGAGCTGCTTCTCAACGCCGACGAGGTCATCCGGGTCGGGGCCGAGCGCGGCACCGGCCGGGTCCGGCTCGGCCGGCTCGACGACCCCGCTGCGCAGGCCCAGCCCGACTGGGTGGTCGACCTGGCCACGATCGGACACCTGCTGGTGCACGGCGCGTCTGGTTCTGGCAAGACCGAGCTGCTCCGCACCGCCGCCCTCTCCGCCTCGGTCGGTGACGCCTCCGGACCGGAGGGGGTACTGCCCTTCGTGTATGCCGTGGACTACGCCGGTGGCGGGCTGACCGCGATCGCCGGGCTACCCACGGTTGCCGCCGTGGTCGGCGAGACCCAGCCCGGCCGGGTGCTGCGGCTGCTGCGGCTGCTCAAGCGCACCGCCAGCGAGCGGGCCGCCGCACTGGCCAGCCGCGGCTGCTCCGACGTCGACGACCTGGCTCGCCACGGCATCCGCCTCCCCCGTGTCTACGTCCTCGTCGACAACCTGCCGGCCCTCGTGGAGGAGCTCGAGGGCGGCGGGCCGATGACCCGCGAGCACCTCGACCACTTGCAGCAGGTGCTGCAGAACGGCCGCCGGGTCGGCGTTCACGTCCTCGCCACCGCGCCCGGCCGGGTCGGCGTGCCGACCACCCTGGCCTCGGCCTTCGGGGCCCGGGTGATCCTGCGGATGCCTACCGCGGACGACTACCTGATGCTCGGCGTGCCCAGCAAGCTCCTCGACATCGACACCCCTCCCGGCGCCGGGCTGGTCGGCCGTCGGCTGGTCCAGGTGGCCACCACCGGCGGGGTCGGCACCCCGGTCCAGGCCGATCGGATCCGCGCTTTCGGCGACCGCGTCGCCGAGCAGGCGAAGGGCCGCGGGGCCGCGCCCGTGCCGCCGATGCCAGCCCGGGTGGAGCCCGAGGTGCTGCCCGCTCCCGACGGGACCAAGGTCCCCGTCGGTGTCGACGCCGACTCGGTCGCCTCGATCGCCCCGGACCTCCTCGCTGGCCCGCTGCTCATCGCCGGGCGCAGCCGCTCGGGCCGCACCTCGGCCCTGGACGGGATCGAGTTCCTCGCCGCGCGCGGCGACAACCCGCCGTACGTCGTGCGGAGCCCTGACCCCGTGACCACGTCCGAGCTGCTCAACGCCTGGCTGGAGGGCAAGGCGGAACATTCCGGATCGTGGGCACTGGTGCTGGTCGACAGCGCCGAGGGCTGGGACACTCGGGCCATGGCTGATCTCGGGGTCAGCGGTGCCGTGGCGTCCCTGGTCAAGGCCTGCGCGGAGCAGGCGGACCGGGTGGCGCTGATCGCCACGACCGACGTCGCGCAGGCCCGCCAGCGCGGCGGGCCCGAGGGTCTGGTCGCGGCCGCCAAGCGCGGCCGCCGCGGATTCCTGCTGCAGCCCGAGTGGAACGACGGTGACCTCTTCGGCATCACCGTCCCCAACCGCACGATCGAGCCGCTGACCGGCGTGGGCCGGGGGCTCTGGTGCGAGCACGGCACCTTCCGGGTCGCCCAGCTGGTCGCCGCCCCCACTCGCGACCAAGACGCTGAGCCGGTTCCGTCATGAGCCGGCCGAGGCGCACCGCACGCGGCACCGCCGAGCTGTCCGTGCTGGTGGTCGCCGGATCCCTCGTCGCCGGGGCGCTGTTCGGCACCGGGCTCAGCCGGACCTCGGTCGACATCGGCGACGGACTCACGTGGTTCTCCGACAGTCCGAGCGGCGAGGTCATCCAGGTCAACCCGGCCACCGGCCGGCCGGAGACCCGCATCGACGTCGCGGCCCCGGGCAACACCCTCGACCTGGCCCAGTACGCCGGTCGGCTGATCGTCACCAACCGCACCAGCGGCGAGCTGGTCTCCTTCGACCTGGCCAGCATCCTCACCTCGGGCCAGCGTCGGGTCACCCCCGGAGCGGCCACCGACGTGCTGCACCACGGAAACGACGTCTTCCTCGTCGACCGCGAGCGCGGAACCATCGCGGCCATCGACCCGGTCAGCACCGACACGATCGGCGAGATCTGGGCCTCGCCCGACGGGATCAGCGACGCGGTCGTCGACGGCACCGGGAAGGTGTGGTCGGTCAACCAGAAGGGCGTGCTCAGCGAGCTGCGCTGGTCCTCGAGAAGCGGGCGTTTCGTGAGCGAGGACCAGCGACCCATCGACCACAGCGGCGCCCGCTCGGTCCTCGTCGGCCACGACCAGGGCGTGACCCTCGTCGGCCCGGACCAGGGCATCGTGGTGCAGGTCGGCACCGGCCAGGACAACGAGGTGGTGGCGAGTGCGCCGCGGCTGTCCGGCGAGCTCGTCGTACCCGACTTCGCGCCGGCGTCGCTGGTGCCGGTCTCCGCGCCACAGACCGGGACGGTCGCGATCGTGTCCGGCGGCTCGGTGCACGAGGTGGACGTCAGCACCATCGGCTGCGACCGGCCCGACCGCCCCGAGTCGTTCGAGGGCGTCGTCTACGTCCCCTGCCCGGGCGACTCCAAGGTGGTGCGGCTGGACTCCGAGGGCTCCCGCGCCGGCGACGACATCGAGCTGCCGGACGGCGGCGACCCGTCGCTGGTCGTCGACGACGGCCAGCTGCTCATCAACGTCCCCGGCGGCGAGCACGGCGTCGTCATCGCGGCGGACGGCTCGGTCTCCACGATCGTTCGGCTCGACGACAGCCTGCCCACCGTCTCCGGTGACCCCGCCGACGCAGCGAGCGTCGCACCCGGGACCATCGACGACGTTGCGAACGACGACGCCGTGCCGCCGAGCCAGCCGCCCCCGCCCTCCGACCACCCGCAGGACGACCCGTCGTCGGAGCCGACGTTCACCACCTCTGGGCCGAGCTCGGCCGGCGCCTCGGGCAGCCCGAGCGGCTCGCCCTCGAGCCACGGCCAGTCGAACGGCCACTCGCACAGCCCGAGTCACGGCCCGAGCGGCAGCCCGAGCATCAGCCCCACGGCCGGGGTGCCGTCGGGCAGTCCGTCCGGACCGTTGTCGCCCCCCAGCGGCGTGACCGCGACCCAGCTCCAGTCCGGTGAGGTGCAGGTCAGCTGGGTCTTCGACAAGAAGCAGGTGGTCGACGGGTTCACCGTGCAGGAGTCCGGAGCCGGACAGTCGCTCGCGACCGTCAGCCCCGGCGTGCGGCAGGCGTCCGTCACGGTGCCGCCTGGCTGGCACCGATTCACGGTGACCGCGTTCCGCAACGGCGCGACGCCGGCCACCTCGACCGCGTCCCCGGGGATCACCACCGCGAACAGGCCGGACGCGCCGACCAAGCTCGGCGGCAGGGTCGTCGGCAGCGACACCAGCAACGACACGACCATCACCATCACCTGGGGGGCTGCGGCCTCCGGCGGCTCGGAGGTCCTCGACTACACGGTGCAGACCAAGGACAGCTTCGGCGCGCACACCCAGACGGTCACGGGCACCTCGGCGACCTACACGGTCACCTGTGCGCAGCCCTACTGCGACCCCGGACCGGTCAGCGTCTCGGTGACGGCCCGCAACGCCCGCGGCACCGGCCCGGCCGCCACCACCACGCTCCCGTACGACGGACCGAACCCACCGGCACTCCCGGCGGGCGGCCAGCAGCTGGTGGCCAGCGACAGCACCACGTGGAGCGGCACGTCGGTCGAGGGCATGGGCACGACCACGCTGAACATGAGCACCCCGGCGGACTGGGCGTCCTTCGGCGGCACCTGCTCCTGGACGCACACGGGCAACCAGGGCGGGCCGGACTCGGGCAGCTTCTCCTGCGGAGCCGGCTCGGTGCAGATACCGATCAACACCGGCTACATCCACGACCCCAGCCCCGGGACGGTCCAGCACACGGTGATCTTCCACGCCGCGAACGGGCAGAGCTCGGTCGACAGCGCCGAGTACGCCTGGACCACGACGCAGCAGACCCTGTGCAACGGGTGCCAGCAACCGTGAGCCACCGCCGCCACGCACGTCAATGACCGCAGGAGGACACCTTGACCGCACTGGCGGACACGCCGACCCCCACCGAGGCCGACGTCGCCGAGTTCCGGCAGCTTCACCAACGACTGGGTGACGCGATCGAGGCGGCCCTGCACGGCAAGCGCTCGACCGTGGACCTGGTTCTGGTGTCCGTCTTCGCCGAGGGCCACGTGCTGCTGGAGGACGTCCCCGGCACCGGGAAGACCACGCTGGCGCGGGCCGTGGCCCAGGCTCTGGGCGGTCAGATGCGGCGGGTGCAGTTCACCCCGGACCTGCTGCCCAGCGACGTCACCGGCACCACCGTCTTCGACCCGCGCGACGGCCAGATCCGGTTCCGGCCCGGACCCGTCTTCGGCCACGTGCTGCTCGCCGACGAGATCAACCGGGCCGCGGCCAAGACCCAGTCCTCGCTCCTGGAGGTCATGCAGGAGCGGACCGTGACGGTCGACGGCGAGACCCATCCCGTCCCCGACCCGTTCGTGGTGATCGCCACCCAGAACCCCGTCGACCTCGACGGCACCTATCGGCTGCCCGAGGCCCAGCTCGACCGGTTCCTGGTCCGGGTCACCCTCGGGTTCCCCGACGCCGAGCACGAGGTCGAGGTGCTGCGCCCGGGCAGCACCGCCGGCCAGGTGTCCGAGGTCGCGCGCGTCACCACGCCGGACGAGGTGGCGATGACGATCCGGCGGCTGGAGACACTGCACGTGGCCGACCTGCTGCTGCGGTACGTCCGCGACGTCGGCGTCTGCATCCGTGAGGACCCGCGGGTGCGGCTGGGCGCCAGCACCCGGGGGCTACGGGCCCTGGTCCGCTGCCTGCAGGTGTACGCCGCGGCGCAGGGCCGCAACTACGTCGTGCCGAGCGACGTCCAACGGCTCGCCGTGCCCGTCCTGGCCCACCGCACCGTGCTCACCCGGGACGCCGCACTGGCCGGACACACCCCTGTCTCGGTGGTGCACGACGCAGTGGAGTCGGTGCCGCCGCCGCAGCCTGACGGGGCCTAGCCGTGGCTGTCACCACCCGGGGGTGGCTCGTGGGTGGGCTCGGCGTAGCCCTCCTGGCCCTCGGGATCGGCCTGCACTACCCGCTCGTCGGCGGCGTCGGCGGCGCCCTCCTCGTGGTGCTGGCCGCCGAGGTGGCGGCCGTCGTCGCGACCCCGGACATCGTGGTCCGCCGCGTGGTGAAGCCCGCCGTGGTGGTCCGGCACGAGGACTGTCACGCCACGCTCTACGTCACCGGCCGGCGGCACCGCGGGCTGGCCCGGCTCGAGGTCAGCGACACCGTCGACGGCTCGCTGGTGCCGGTGCCCCTGCCCGAGGCCGCGCGGTCGGAGACGGTCTCCGTTCCCTACCCGATCCCCACGCCCAAGCGCGGTCTCGTCGAGGTGGGTCCGGTGCGACTGCGTCGGGTCGGCCTCGCGGGACTGGCCGACCACACCGTGTGGGTGGGCCGCAGCGACGTGGTCCGCGTGCTGCCCCGCCGGGTCCCGATCTCCGGCATGCCCGCCGGCACCCGGCGTACCGCCGTCGGCACCGACACCGCCTGGGAGCTGGGCGGCACCGACCTGGTCGGGCTGCACGAGTACGCCATGGGCGACGACCTGCGCCGGCTGCACTGGGCCACGAGCGCGCGCACCGGCACCCTGATGGTGCGTGAGGACGTCGACCCCGCCGAGGCGCACGTCCGCGTGGTGCTGGACGACCGGGCTTCGGGCTACCGGGCGTCGACGCCGGAGCACCACGGGTTCGAGGACGCTGTCGAGGTCGCATCCGCGCTGTGCCGCGTGGCTCAGGAGGAAGGCCACCCGGTCCGGTTCGGCACCACGAGCGGCCGGCACTCGATCGACATCCCGGGCTCGCCCACCCGGCAGCACCACCGCGAGGCACAGGAGCTGGAGTGGCTGCTGGCCGAGATCGCGCTCGTCGACCGCGACTCGACGGGGGTCTCCTTCGAGGTCGACGGCGCCGACCTGGCCATCGCCGTGAGCGGACCCGAGGCCGACGAGCGCGACGTACGACGGCTGCTGGACCGCGGCCACCCGAGCCGGACCGTGCTGGCCGTCGTCGACCCGATGGCCACCGTGGCCAGCGAGGACCACGCCGGGCTGCTGGTGCTTCGGGGCGAGGACTCGACCGCCGTCGCTTCCACGTGGGACCGGGTGCTGCGACCGTGACCGGCTCCTGGAAGACCTCCCTGGCCGCCACCGTGTGGGCCACCTGCCTGGTGGCCACCGGCAGCCTGGCCATCGCCGGGGTCTGGGACGCGTGGACCGCGACGTTCACGCTGCTGGGGGCGGCCGTCCTGCCACTGGTGCTGCTCCGGCTGGTGGTGTGGCTCGGGGTGCCGCGCTGGGCCGCCGCGGCGGTGCTGACCCTGCTGCTCGTGCTCACCGCCTACCTGATGACCGCCAGTACGGACGGCACTCTGGTCGCGAGCCTGGCCGACGCCGTGCCCCGCCTCCTGACCGAACCACTCCCCTACGTGGCGCGGGCCGATCTGCTGGCCGCTCCGGTCGTGCTGGTCGCCCTGGTCTCGCTGCTGGCCGGGCTCCGGCTGGACGCGCGGACCCAGGTCGGCCCGGTGGCCGGCGCGCTGCTCCTGTACGTGGCCGGGGCGCTGCTGAGCGCCGGTCGGACCGACCCCCACGGGATCCTCGCGATCCTGCTGGTCGCGCTGGCCCTGGCCGGCTGGATCATGCTCGACCGCAGGCCCGACGACGCCCGGCGCCGGGTCGCGACCGGGCTACCGGTGGTGGCCGGGCTGGGCGTGCTGGTCGCCGGTGTCGCAGTGGTGCCGGTCGGCAACGCCTACCAGCCCCGCGACCACGTCGATCCTCCGGTGCTCAGCGTCGAGACGCCGAGCCCGCTCCCGCGACTGGGCGCCTGGGCCGCCAACCCGGACACCGAGCTGATGCGGGTGCAGGGCGACGCAGTCCCGCTGCGGCTGGTCACGCTGCGCACCTACGACGGCAGCCAGTGGAAGGCCGCCACGCGCTACTCACCTCTCGGGTCGGCGGGCGAGCGTTCGCTGCCGGACGGACGGCAGCGGCGCCAGTCGACGGTCACCGTCGAGCTGTCCAACCTCGGCGGGCCCTGGCTGCCCACCCCGGGCGACCCGATCGCGGTCAGCGCCCGGGACGCCGTCGTCGACCTCGAGACCGGCACTCTGTACGCCGCCGAGGCCGGCTCCGGGACCGGCTACCAGGTGACCGGGACCGCCGATGCGCCCGACCCCGAGCAGCTGCTCGCGGCGACGGTGCCCAGCGGGGCCGCCGCGGCGGCGTACCTGGAGCAGCCGCAGCTGCCGTTCGCGCTGTCGGCGTACGGCGCCCGGATCACCCGCGACGCGAAGTCGCCCTACGAACGCGCGCTGGCGATCGAGCGCGCTGTCGAGCACTCCCGCAGGCTGTCGCCTCGAGCGACGTCCGGGTCGGCGTTCTGGCGGATCGAGCAGTTCCTCTTCGGCGCGCCCGACACCCCCGGCGCGCGGGTCGGCACCTCGGAGCAGTTCGCCACCGCGTTCGCGCTGCTGGCCCGCAACGCCGGGCTGCCCACCCGGATCGTGGTCGGCTTCCGACCCGGCGAGCCGCAGGACGACGGGACGATGGTGGTCCGCGGCAGCGACGCGCTGGCCTGGCCGGAGGTGTACTTCAACCGGCTCGGCTGGGTCGCGTTCAGCCCCACGCCCAGCGACGACACCTTCTCCGACGGCCGGCCGCTGGTCGCACCTCCGCCGGCCGTCGACACCGGCACCGGCGACGCCGCCGTACCGGACGGGCCGGAGTCCCCCGCCCCGCCCGAGGACGAAAGCGCAGCTCCCGTTCCGACGGCGGGTATCGGCGCCGACCGGCCCCTCGGGACCACTGTCGCTGGCGCGGTCGGCGTCCTGGCCCTCGCGTTCGTCCTCCTGGCGCTGCTGCTGCGCCGGGTCCGCACCTTCCGCCATCTGCGACGCGGCACGCCGGGAGCCTGGGCCGAGCTCCTCGACGCCCTCGCGCTGGCGGGCGTCCCGGCGGATCCCGTGCAGCCCGCGACCGTCGTGGCGGACGACGCCGACCAGCGCTTCGGCACCCGCGGCGCCCGGCAGGTCGCCGACCAGGCCGAGCGAACCGTCTTCGGACCGCCCGCCCCCGTGCCGGCGAGTCCCGGCCCGACGGCCACGATTCGCGAGGCGCTGGACGACGTACGCCGCGCGGCCCGGGCCAGCCTGCCGGCCTGGCGACGCTGGTGGTGGTGGCTCGACCCGCGGGTGCTGCGGCGGGGCTAGCCCTTCAGGGTCACGCAGCGAGGTCGCGGCTGCGCCACGCCGTACTCTCCGGTCGGCATCACGACCACGAGCGCGAAGCAGGCCCGTTCACCCACCGAGAGCGGGTAGGCGATCTCTCCCTGCGTCGTCCCGGGCGCGAACTGCTTGAGCAGGTTGCGCTCCGGCGAGACCTCGGAGAGCACGAACCGGCCCTCGCCGTCCGAGGGGTCGTTCCACTCCAGCGTGAGCGTCACACCGTCGCTGGTGAGGTCGAGGAAGTCGAAGGCCAGGTCGGGGTTCTCGACGTCCGGCTGGGGCTGCCCGGTCTCGGTGGGCTCGGCGGTGAGCGTCGGGATCGGCTCGCCGTCGTCAGTTGCCCCCGTGGGCGTGGTCCCGGCAGTGCCCTTGGGGTCGTCGTCGTCACGCAGCACCGAGCCGATCAGCCCCAGGGTGGCGCCGATGAGCAGCGCCGCGGCGCCGAGGATCAGCAGGACCCGGCGCCTGCTGCGACCGGGCCGGGTGTTCCCGGACCCCGGGTCGGGACCCTCGGGCGCCCGGTGCCGTGGCGGTGTCGCGACGCCGGCACCGTCCACCTCGAGGCCCGCAGCGCGGCTGCCGGTGGGCTCCTCGTCAGCCGGCGCCGCGCCGTGCGCCAGCACGGAAAGGGCCACCGGCTCGGGCTCGGCCAGGAACGCCACCGGCGCCTCGACCGGCTGGGCCGCCCTGCGTCGTTCCGTGGTCACCTCCGCCGCTGGCGCGGCTGCCTCCTCGGTCACCACTCGCGCCTGCGCGGTGCTCTCGGGTGCCGACTGCGTCTGGACCACCGTCGTGCTGGCCGGTGTCAGCGGCAGCACCGGCGCCCCGGGCTCCCACCAGTGCACCTGCACCGCGGCCAGCGCGTCGCGCAGCTCCTCCGCCGAGGCGTACCTCTCGCCGATGTCCTTGGCGAGGCAGCGGTCGACGACCGCCATCACCGGACCCGCGTCGCCCTGCCCCTCGTGCTCGGTGAGCTCGCGGTAGCCCTCGGTGCGGACCCGCCGCAGGTAGGCCAGCGCTGAGTCGTCGTCGGGGTCGTCGCTGGCGAACGGCGGCCGTCCGTCGAGCAGCGTGAACAAGGTCGACCCCACCGCCCAGAGGTCGTCGGCGGCGGTCGGCGGGAGGCCGTCGAGCAGCTGGGGTGAAGCGTGCCGGTAGGTGAACGTCTCGGCCGACGCCGTGTGCTCGGTGTCGATGAGCCGTGCGATCCCGAAGTCGGCCAGCACCCACGAGGTCGGGAGCACCAGCACGTTCTGGGGCTTGACGTCGCGGTGCAGTACGCCGTGCGCGTGCGCGAACGCGAGGGCGTCGGCCACCACCATGCCGACGGCCACCGTCTCGTCGACGGCGAGCGGTCCGCGGTTGCGCAGCTGGTCGTGGAGGCTGCCCCGCTCGAAGAAGTCCATGACGATCGCCGGTCGCCCCGCGGCGGTGGTCCCGATGGCCAGGACGGTGACGATGTTGGGGTGCTGGCGGCCGAGCTCGACGGTGATCTCGATCTCGCGCACGAACCGCTCGGCACGCAACGGGTCGTCGACCGAGAGCACCTTGATGGCGACGTCCCGCTCGACCGCCAGGTCGCGGGCGCGGTAGACGACCGAGTCACCGCCACGTCCGATCTCGACCAGGTCGGCGTACCCGGCGAGCTCCTCGGGTGGTCGTGACGACGCGCGCGGCGGCCGCCACGCGTTGTCGTCGTTCGGCTCACCCACGTGCCCAGAACCCTCGTGTCGATGCGGTACGGAGGCCGTCATTGTCCACGCCCGCCGTCATACGTCCCTGACGTTTCCGGATTCTTGCGCGTTCCCGACCTCCCGGGAGGTTAGGCGTCGCCGTCCTTCGGGCTGGTCTCGGCGTCGTCATCGAGCTCCGCATCCAGCTCAGCCTCGGGCTCGCCGATCGTGCCGTCGGGACGCAGGTTCTTCAGCTCCACCGGGTTTCCCGAGCCGTCCTTGACGGTGGCGGCCTCCACGATCCGGGTCAGGGCCTTGGCGCGCAGGATCTCCTGCACGAGCTCGGGGATGTGGTTGTGCTCGAACATGTGGTTCGCGAACTCCTGCGCGTCCTGGCCGGACTGCTGGGCCCTGCGGACCAGGTGCTGGGAGAGCTCGTTCTGGTCGACGCCGAACTCCTCCTTCTTCGCGATCGCGTCGAGCACGAACTGGGCGGCCACCGCATCGCGGACCCGGCGCTCGAGGTCGGCCTCGAACTCCTCCTGGGTCTGGCCCTGCTCCTCGAGGTAGGCGTCCATCGTCATACCGGCGTAGACGAGCTGCTGCTCGATCGACTGGCGGCGGCCGTTGAGCTCGTCGGTGACGATGCCTTCGGGCAGCGGCACCTCCATCTTGTCGAGGAGCACCTCGAGGACCGCGTCGCGCGCCGCCGCGGCCTGCTCGAGACGCTTGCCCCGGCTGAGCCGCTCGCGGACGTCGTCGTTCAGCTCGGCCACGGTGTCGAACTCCGAGGCCTCCTGGGCGAAGTCGTCGTCGAGGTCGGGGAGCTCCTGCTCCTGGACCTGCTTGATTGCGACCTGCACCTCGACGTCCTGGCCCACCAGGTCGCCGCCCACGAGCTGGGTGGTGAAGGTCTTCTCGTCACCGGCCGCCATGCCGGCCAGCGCCTCGTCGAGGCCGTCGATCATGCCGCCGCGTCCGACCTGGTAGCTCATGCCGGTCAGCTCGGCGCCGTCGACGACCTCGCCGTCACGGGTCGCGGTCAGGTCGATCACCACGAAGTCGCCGTCGGCAGCCGGCCGCTCGACGTCGGACAGGGTGCCAAACCGCTCGCGGAGCGCCTGCACCTGCTCCTCGACGTCCGCGTCGCTGACCTCGAGGTCCTCGACCTCGGCCTCGAGCCCTTCGTAGTCGGGCAGCGTGATCTCGGGCTTCACGTCCACCTCGGCGGTGAACTCGAGCCCTTCCTCGCCGTGCTTGGTGACCTCGATCTCGGGCTGGGCCAGCGGCTCGAGCGAGTTGGACTGGAGAGCCTCCAGGTACTTCTGAGGCAGCAGTTCGTTGATCGCCTGGTCGAGCACCGCGTCGCGACCGACCTGGCGGTCGATGACCGCCGGTGGGACCTTGCCGCGGCGGAACCCGGGGACGTTGATCTGCTTCGCGATCTGCTGGTACGCCGCGTCGAGGCTCGGCTTGAGCTCCTCGAAGGGCACCTCGACGGTCAGCTTGGCCCGGGTGGGGCTCAAGGTCTCGACGGCGCTCTTCACTGATTCTCCTATCGATGGGCTGATCGAGTCGGGGCGACAGGACTCGAACCTGCGATCTCCTGCTCCCAAAGCAGGCGCGCTAGCCACTACGCTACGCCCCGCCAAACTGGGTCCCGACCCGCCTGTACGGCGGCCCTCGACCCGGCTTGGAGCGGATGACGGGAATCGAACCCGCGTAGCCAGTTTGGAAGACTGGGGCTCTACCATTGAGCTACATCCGCGCGGCCTCGGGACTCGTCCCGCGACCAAGGAAATCTACCGGGTGGCGGCTCAGCTCCGCGAAACGACGACCATGGCGCGGTCGTCGTCGCGTGATCCGAGGGCGTCCACGAGCCGTCGCGCCGCGCCGACGAAGCTGCCGCGCAGCAGGTGCTCGGCCTCGCCCAGCATCCGGTCGATGCCCAGGTCGATGTCGCGCCGCGGCTCCTCGACCATGCCGTCGGTGTAGAGCAGCAGGGCGTCGTCCTGGGCGATCCTCCCGGCCGCTGCGGTGAAGACCGCGTCCGGCATCAGTCCGAGGATCGGTCCCTCGCTGGGAAGCACGCCCCAGCGACCGGTGCCGGCCTGCCGGAGCGCCGCCGGCGGGTGCCCGGCGGAGCGCACCTCGAAGGTGCCGTCGCGGAGGTCGAGGGAGAGGTGGATCGCTGTCGCGAAGCCTTCCTCCCAGTCCTGGCGCAGCAGGTAGTCGTTGGCCGCCGGGAGGAACTGGTCGGCCGGCAGGGCCCCCATCAGCCCGCCGAACGCCCCGGAGAGCAGCAGCGCACGGGTGCCTGCGTCCTCCCCCTTCCCCGACACGTCGACGACGGCCAGCTCGAGGTGCTCCTCGGCCACCAGGGTCGCGACCACGAAGTCACCGGCGAACGGCGTCCCGCCGGCGGAGTGGAGCGCGGACTCGGCCTGCCAGCCAGGCGGCAGCTCGGGGACACCGCCCTGCTGGAGGATCCGGTCCCGGAGGTCGACGAACATCGACTCCCCCATCGCACCCGCGACGCCCAGGCGGGACCGGCGCAGGGACGCGGCCAGCACGATCAGGAACATCAGCACCTGGATGCCGACCGATCCGAACGTGCGCCCCGTGGGGTTCACCTGCTGGGAGAGGCAGACCATCAGCATCGCGAACAAGATGATGACGAACCACGGCAGGTGTCGCGGGTTGAGCAGCAGGCTGCCCAGCAGCAGCGGCACCATCAGGCTGGTGAACGGGATCTCGGTGGGCGCGAGGATGACGGAGACCACGATCGCCAGCCCGAGCACGATCAGGGCGATGAGGACCTTGGTGTCCTGGTAGGCGCCTCGCCTTGTGAACCGACGCAGCGTGTGCCGCGGCGTCGGCACGTCGCCGGCCCGGGCCCGCGACAACCGGACATCTGCGGGCATCAGCCTCTCCGCATCGTCAGGGTCCGGGGACGGGTCGCGGTCACTGTACGGCCCGCGACCGGAATCGCGGCTGGCACTTTGCACACCAATACAGGTTGCGGCCCTGGAGCTCCCGGGTCCGCACCCGGGTCCCGCAGACACGGCACGGTTCTCCGGCTCGGCGGTAGACGTAGGAGTGGCCGCGCCGCGGGCCTTGGATCTCGTGCTCCTCGTCGGTGAGGTGCTCGGGTCGCACGGTGTCGATCAGGCCGGTCCGCACGCCCTCGGCCATCAGTGCGACGAGGTCCTTCCACATCGCCGCCCAGCGGCCCGCCTGCACGGTGCGGCCGGGACGGAACGGGTCGACCCGGTGCCGGTGGAGCAGCTCGGCCCGGTAGACGTTCCCGATGCCTGAGATGACAGTTTGGTCCATCAGCAGGCCCGCGATCGGGGCGCGGCTGCGCCGGATCCGCACCCAGGCCCGGTCCGGATCGGCGTCGGGTCGCAGCGGGTCGGGGCCGAGCCGGGCGACCAGCGCGTCACGCTGCTCGGGGACCAGCAGCTCGCAGGCGGTGGCGCCCCGGAGGTCGGCGTACGACGCCGTCCCGTGGGCGCCGACGTCGGCCCGGAGCAGCCGGAGCCGGACCTGGCCGACCGGGGCCGGCACCTCCATCGCGTCGCGGTGCACGTCGAACCGGCCGTAGAGGCCGAGGTGGACGTGCACCAGCTCGTCCTGGGCGAAGTGCACGAACAGGTGCTTGCCCCAGGACTCGGCAGCCTCCACCGTGCGGCCGTCGAGCAGGGCCGCGGAGTCGGCGAACCGACCCTGCGGGCTGCTCACCCGGACCGGGTGTCCGGCGAAGGCGTCGCCGAGGGCGGTGGCGAGCCGGTGGAGGGTGTGCCCCTCAGGCATTGCCGGTGTCCGTCACCTGTCCCCGGGCGGACTCGGGCAGTGGCGGCAGCTCGCGGGTGCGTTCGTAGGAGGACATCTGGTGGATCCGGCGCTCGTGCCGCTCGTCACCGCTGAACGCCGTGGCGAGGAAGACCTCCACGAACCGCGTCATGTCCTCGACCGAGTGCATCCGGCCGCCCACCGAGACGACCTGGGCGTCGTTGTGCTCGCGGGCCAGGCTCGCAGTCTCCTCCGACCAGGCCAGCGCGCACCGGATCCCGGGAACCTTGTTGGCCGCGATCTGCTCGCCGTTGCCAGACCCGCCGATGACCACGCCGAAGCTGTCCAGTCCCGCCTTGCGGTCGCGTGCCACACCCTCGGCCGCCCTCAGGCAGAAAACCGGGTAGTCGTCCAGCGGGTCATGGACGACCGGTCCGTGGTCGACCGGCTCGTAGCCGTGCTCGGTCAGCCAGCTCGCGAGATGGGCCTTGAGGTCGAGCCCGGCGTGGTCCGAGCCGAGGTGGACGCGCATGGCGGCCATCTTGTCAGTGCGACTTGATGAAGCTGCACGTGTGCCAGATCAGCTGTTCGGATGCCGGGAACGCCGCGTGGCGCCAGTATCCGTGGACCTGGCCCAGGTAGCGCACCGCGGTCACCTGGCCGCCCTGCTCGGCGATCAGCGCCGCCAAGTGCTCCCCCTCGTCGCGCAGCGGGTCGTGCTCGGCGGTGGTGACCAGGGTCGGCGGCAGCGTGCCGAGCCGGTCGGAGAGGAGCGGCGCCAGGTCGGGGTGGGTGAGGTCGTCGGGGCCGGCGGCGTACTGCTGCCAGTACCAGCTCGCCTCGCGCGGGTCGAACGCTGACGCCACCCCGAGGTCGTACGACGCGAATCCGGCGGCCGGGTCGAGGAACGGGTAGATCAGCACCGCGGCCCGGAACCGGCCCGGGTGCCGGAGCGCGGCGACCAGGGCCAGGTTGCCGCCGGCGCTGTCGCCGTGGACGTACGTCGGGCCGGCGGGGATGAGCGCCGCACCGTCGTGGTCGAGCCAGTCCAGCACCGTGTCGACGTCGTCGGGCGCGGCCGGGAACCGGTGCTCGGGAGCAAGCCGGTAGTCGACGCTGAGCACCGCCATGCCGAGCCGGTTGGCGAACCGTCGGCACACCCGGTCGTGCACCTCGACGTCGTGGAAGACGAAGCCGCCGCCGTGCAGGTGCACCACGAGTCCGGGCGCGGCGCCGTCGGGGCGGTAGAGCCGGACCGGCACGCCGTCGGCATCGAGGTCGAGCACCTCGGCGACGTCCTCGGGCGGCTCCGCGAGCGCCTCGGCCCGGTTGGCCTCGCGGGCCGCGGCAACGTCGTACCCCTCGGTCCAGACGGGGACGTCAGCGGACGCGGCCTCGACCCACGCGCGCGCCTCCGGGAACAGGACCACGAGCTAGCGCCCCATGAGGGCATCCATCGCCACGGCCAGCGCCGCAGCGACCCGGAAGTCGACGCGTGGGTCGGGAACGCGGACGGTATAGCGGTCGCGGACCGTGCCCTGCCGTTCGATGGTGAGCAGCGGCTGGCCATCTGGGGTGACGTAGTCGAAGTGGATCGGCAGGAACGGGATGTCGGAGAACCGGCGCACGATCGCCACGAACTGACTGCGCTCCTGCCCGGTCCCGGTGTAACCCGGCCCCTCGATGTGGAAGGTGGACCGCAGCAGGCTGGCCCCGAAGTCCTTGCGGAAGAACCCGATCGGCTGACGACTCTCGTCGAAGACGTCGTACCCGGCGTTGAGGTCCATCACCTTGCGCGCCTTGAAGCTGAAGACCTTCTGTGTCCGCGTCTGATCGGCGTAGAAGGTCACCTCTTCCTTGAACGCCATCCGCTTCTGCTCGGCGATCCCCAGCGTCTGCCCGACCTGTCCGTCCGGCGTCGCCGCCTGCAGCTCGTAGCGGTTGATCGTCACGGCGAACTTCTGCTTGAGGAAGAACAGGGGGACATGGGTGGGGGCATCCATGATGGCGAGCGTAGAGAATCCCTGGGTGGCCCCCTTCGGCTGGACCGTCCTCGCTCTGGTGTTCCTCGACGAGCTTCTGGCGATGGCCGCGTTCGGCGTCTGGGGCTGGTCTGTCGCGTCTGCTCGCTGGCTGCTGGTGTGGCTGCTGCCGCTTCTTGCGATGCTGGTCTGGTTCTTCTTCGCCTCGCCGAAGGCGAGGTACGGCGGCGCTGTCGTCCGGCCGCTGGTCAAGGTGCTCGTCTTCGGCCTGGCGTCGCTGGCGCTGTGGGCGGCCGGCCATCCTGCTCTTGCCTTGTCCCTATTGCTGTTCTCCGTGGTCGTCAACGCGCTGGCGATGATCCCGGCGATCCGCGACCTGGCCACTGAGGGCCACGCTGCCGGCGGCGGTGGTTGAGGAGGTCGCCGCCGGTGGTTGACCGCGAGTGTCGCTCTGCGACCGAGCGTGGGCTCGCTTCGCTCGAACGCGGCTGCGTCCCGGTGGTTGAGCCGCGAGTGTCGCTCTGCGACCGAGCGTGGGCTCGCTTCGCTCGAACGCGGCTGCGTCCCGGTGGTTGAGCCGCGAGTGTCGCTCTGCGACCGAGCGTGGGCTCGCTTCGCTCGAACGCGGCTGCGTCCCGGTGGTTGAGCCGCGAGTGTCGCTCTGCGACCGAGCGTGGGCTCGCTTCGCTCGAACGCGGCTGCGTCCCGGTGGTTGAGCCGCGAGTGTCGCTCTGCGACCGAGCGTGTCGAAACCACCGCAGGCGGGCTGGAACTGGCCCACGGTGGTTGCGTCCCAGCCCCGACTTGCGTGGTTTCGACACGCTCCGCTCGCGGCTCAACCACCGGTGGGATCTGTGGTTGAGCCCGGAGGAGCGCCAGCGACGACGGAGTCGAAACCTCCGCAACGAAGGCCGGAAGCCGCCCGGCGGGACACAGAAAATTCGTTGAAAAGATCTCCGAATCCCTTGTGGACAAGGGCTTTCGGGGCCTCTGACTGTCGGTGGTCGGTGCTTGAATTGTCCCTATGACAGCGATGGCCACACCACCCGTGCACCGGGTCTCCGGTGCGGTGGCCGGCATGCACGCTGTCCTCGATCAGGTCGCCGACGCCAGCGTCTGGTCCCTGGACGCCCCGGCGACCGCCACTACCCTCGCCGAGCTGCAGCGGCTCGCCAACCGGGTCGCCGAGCTCCAGGCCCGGGTCCTGGCCCACGCCGACCACACCCAGGTCGGCGACCACACCGGCGCCACCTCCACCGCCAACTGGCTGGCCCACCACACCAAGCTGACCAGGCGCGAGGCACACCGCCAAACCCGGCTCGCCACGTCGTTGGAGACCTACGAGCAGACTCGGGTCGCGCTGGCCGAGGGGCGCCTGCACGTGGAGCAGGCCGAGGTCATCCTTCGCGCCCTCGATGAGCTCCCCGACGACCTCGACCAAGACCTCAAGGACGAGGCCGAGCTGCACCTGATCGGTGAGGCCGCCCACCACGACGCCAAGACCCTCAGGATCCTGGGCCGCCGGCTGCTGGAGGTCATCGACCCCGACGCAGCCGACGCCCACGAAGCCAAGCTGCTGGAGCGCGAGGAGCGCGACGCAGCGGCGGCCGCACGGTTGAACGTGTGGGAGGACGGCCACGGCAAGCTCCACGGCAGGTTCACCATCGACTCTGCGTTGACTGGCGCGATCCTCAAGAAGGCGCTCTTCGCCCTTGCCTCCCCCAAGCACCTTGCCTCCCAAGGACCATTGGGCGAACGCAGGCCGACCCCGGAGCGGCTCGGCCAGGCCTTCGTCGAGCTGATCCAGCGCTACCCGACCAAGCAGCTCCCCAAGGCCGGCGGGCTGAACGCCACCGTCGTGGTCACCATGACCCTCGACAGCCTCCTCGGCGGCCTCAAAGCAGCCCAGCTCGACACCGGCGGCGTCATCTCCGCCTCACTCGCCCGTCGTTTGGCCTGCGAGGCCGGGATCATCCCGGCCGTCCTCGGCGGCAAGTCCCAGGTCCTCGACCTCGGTCGCAAGAAGCGGTTCTACAACGAAGGTCAGCGGATCGCTAAGGCCATCGAGGCCGGCGGCTGCGAAGTCGAGGGCTGCGACATACCACCGGGCATGACCCACATGCACCACCCGGTGAGATGGGCCGACGGCGGCGAGACCAACCGCGACGGGATCATGATCTGCCCCGGCCACCACACCCGCGCCCACGACCACCGATTCGAGATGACCAGGCTCCCCACCGGCAAGTACGGCTTCCACAGGCGCACGTGAGCAGCCCTAGTTGATGTCGAACTCGTTGCCCTCGGGGTCGGACATCGCCACCCCGTAGTGGTCCAGGCCTTCCTCGGAGATCGTGCGCAACCGGGTCGCCCCGAGAGACACGAGCCGGGCCGCCTCCACCTCGACCCGCTCGCGCCTGACGTCGAGCGGCGAACCGCGGCCGCCGCTCGCGTCCACGTCGATGTGAATGCGGTTCTTGATCGACTTCTTCTCGGGGACGATCTGGAACCAGATGCGCGGACCCTCACCGTTGGGATCCACGATGCTGTCCGAGCCCCCGCCGAGCTCGTCCTCGGGCACCCCGATCGACCTGTAAAAGTCGTCCCACGAGTCGAAGCCCGCGGGCGGAGGTGCGATGACGTAGTGCAACGCCTCCGCCCAGAAGTGCGCCAGCGGTTCGGGTGACGTGCAGTCGATCACCAGCTGGTAGGACACGGCCATCTGACACCTCCGGGATTGCCTGTGCCGGTCAGACTGGCACCCTGAACCGACGGACCGAATCGAGCCATGATCGGGCAGCGAGTCTGGGAGACTCGCGGGTCCAAAGACCTTTGACGGAGGTGGCCGTGCGTCGGTGGCTGTGGCTGCTCGTGGGAGTGGCGTCGCTCGGACTTGGCACGTGGCTCGTCCTGACCAGGAACAGCGCCGCCGACCTCGGCTGGTTCGCGTACACGCCCCTGGACAACGGGGTTGAGTTCGAAGGCAACGCCGTGATCCTGTCCCGCACCCAGCTGGTCGGCTGCGCGACCGGTGTCTTCGGGCTGACCGTCCTCGCCGGAGGAGTGGGCTACCACATCGGTCAACGTCGCGGCCGTGAAGGAGCGGCGCAGTAACCCTGCGGAGGGCCATTTCAGGTCGGTAGGGTCCTGAAATGCGGTTGCCTCGCCCCGTCGCCAGCGCGCTCGGGGTGCTCCTGGTGGTTGTGGTCGGAGTTCAGGTCGCCCCTGATGCAAGTCCAGCAGATGAGCGAGCGGGTAGCGGCGTGCAGCGGGCCACCACCTGCGTCGCCGAGGGCGGCACGGGAGCTGTCCGAGCGCCGGAGCTCGTCCGGCAGATCGCCACCGGTGAGACCGGCTGGTTCTCCTCACCGAGCCTGGTCGACCTCGACGGAGACGGGCGGCTGGAGATCGTCGCGCCGTTCTACTCGACGTTCGTGTTCGACGCGACCGGGAAGGAGCTGGGCCGGGGCCGGGCGAGCAAGGGTCGGGTCTATGCCCCGTCCGTGGTCGCCGACCTCGAGGGTGATGGCGTCACCGACATCGTGGTCGGCGGCAACTCGGGGACGGTGGCGGCCTACGAGTTCCGAAGCGGCCGGCTGCAGGGCAAGGCCGGGTGGCCCGCGTCCACGAACAGCGGCGGCCAGTCTCCGGAGGTCCGCGGACTCGCGGGTGCAGACCTGGACGGCGACGGCCGGGTCGAGGTCGTGGCGACGACGACCAACACGTCGCCCAAGGGCGCCCAGGTCTTCGTCTTCGACGCGAACGGCCATCTGTTCCAGCCGGGTGGTCACGCCCACGCGTGGCCCCGCAACCGCGGCTACGGCGCCTACGGCGAGAACGTCGGCATCGGCAACATCGACGACGACCCCGAGTTGGAGATCATCGCCACCTTCGACAACCACCAGATCAACGCCTTCAACCTCGACGGCACCTCGATCCTCGCGTCACCGTGGTTCACCAACCCCGAGTCGGGCGCCGAGGGGAAGCGGATGGCCTGGGGCGACTTCATCCGGTGGGCGAGCCCCAAGGTCGAGAAGCGCCACTACCACCAGCACAAGGGGCAGTGGCCGAGCCCGGACCGCCAGCCTTGGCTGCAGTGGACCGCCTCCCCGCCTGCGGTGGCCGACCTGGACGGCGACGGCCGCAACGAGGTGATCGGGCTCCCCAACGTCGAGAAGCACATCCCCTACCGCACACAGGGCTACGCGTTCATGGTGCTGGACGGGGCGTACGGCGACGGCAGTCGCTCGGCACGTCGGCACCCGGGCTTCGAGAAGCTCCCGATGTCCAACCACCCGGTCCACCGACCCAGCGGCGACTGGTACCCGCCCAGTGGCATCCCCGCGCCGACCATCGTCGACATCACCGGCGACGCCAGACCCGAGATCGTCGCGGCGCTGCCCGGCGGCAAGGTCTACGCGGTGGGGCCGGACGGCCACAAGCTCTGGGCCACCGCCTATGCCCCGCGCCGAGCGAAGACGTTCGCCTCCGAGGTGGTCGCGGCCGACCTGAACAAGGACGGCACCCCCGAGCTGGTGTTCGGCACCTACTCGCTGCGCCGCAACGCGGGACGACTGGTTGTGCTCTCGGCCCAGGGGAAGAAGCTCTCGGTCACGCGGCTGAGCCACCAAGGGCGGGACGGCAACGGGATCGGCGTCGCCGCGGCCCCGTCGATCGGGGACCTGACCGGCGACGGCACCCTCGAGATCGTCCTCACCACCTTCGACCACGGCGTCGACGTCTACACCGTCCCGGGCTCCGGCGGCGGATGCCTGCCCTGGCCGACTGGACGCGGCAACACGCTCCGCACCGGCTCGCCCTAGGAGCCTGCTGAACAATCCGCGTGGCGGGTGTGACTGATGGTGTCGACCTGAAATCCTTGGGTCGTGCAGGGTGAGTCGGATCGGCAGCGTGAGTTGTTGGATGTGGAGTCGGTGGCGGGGCATCTGCTCGTGCCGGGCAGTGTGTTCGCGTTGCTGGCCCAGCATCGGGACCGGTTGTTCCCGGCGGAGTTGTTCGCTGACCTGTTTCCCTCGCGGCGGGGCCGGCCGTCGATCCCGGGTGAGGTGGTCGCTTCGGTGATCGTGCTGCAGGCCCTGTATGGCCATTCGGATCGGGAGGCGGTCGACGCGCTGACCTTCGACCTGCGGTGGAAGGCGGCGTGTGGGTATGCGATCGACGCCAAGGGGTTCGACTCCTCGGCGCTGACCTACTGGCGGCGCCGGCTGGCGGCCAGCGACCGGCCGCAGCGGATCTTCGAGGTGGTCCGCGAGGTGATCACCGAAACGGGTGCGGTGGCCGGCAAGCAGCGCCGAGCGCTGGACTCCACGGTCCTCGACGACGCGGTGGCTCGCCAGGACACCGTGACCCAGCTGATCGCCCAGATCCGCCGGGTCGGCCGCGAGGTCCCCGAAGCCAAGGACCTGATCGACGTGCACTGCACCCGGCTGGCCGCGCTGACCGGGCAGGGCTACGACAGCTCGGGGAAGCCACCGATCGCCTGGGACGACCAGGCAGCCCGTGAGGAGCTGGTCACCGCGTTGGTGGGCGACGCCCTCGCCCTCCTCGCTGCCCTCGACATCGAGGCGATCGAGAAGGCGGGCGGGAAGCCGGCGGAGGCGGTCGCGTTGCTGGCGCTGGTCGCCGGCCAAGACGTCGAGCCGGCCGAGGGCTCGGATGGCACCGACGGCCGGTGGCGGATCGCCCGGGCGACGGCCCCGGACCGGGTGATCTCAACGGTGGACCCTGACGCCCGGCACGCCCACAAGACCCGCGAACGCAAGCAGGACGGGTTCAAGGCCCACCTGGTCGTCGAGCCCGACACCGGACTGACCACCGTCGTGGCGTTGACCAAGACCAATGGCCGCGAGAACTCCGATGCCACAGTCGGGGCCGAGCTGGTCACCGCCGACCACACCATCACCGCCGATGAGGACATCGAGGTGCTGGGCGACTCGGCCTACGCCACCGGCGACATGCTGGCCGTCCTCAAGGCGATGAAGTGGACCCCGCTGCTCAAACCCTGGCCGATCAAGCCCGCCGTCGAGGGCGGCTTCACCATCGACGACTACCGCTATGACGCGGCGGCCAACACCTTGACCTGCCCGGCCGGTGTCACTCGGAGGGTTTCACCCCAGGGTCGGGCCAGCTTCAAGGCCGCCTGTCGCGGCTGCCCGCTACGCGAACAGTGCACCACCTCGGCCACCGGCCGACTCGTGCTCCTCGGCGAGCACCACCAACTCCAACGCGAGCATCGGCAACGAGCCGCCGATCCCGACTGGCAGGAGACCTACCGCACCCACCGGCCGATGGTCGAGAGATCCATCGCCTGGCTGACCCGAGGCAACCGTCAAGTCCCCTACCGCGGGATCGAGAAGAACAACAACTGGCTCCACCACCGCGCCGCAGCCCTGAACTTGCGCCGGCTCCTGGCCCTGGGCCTGAACTTCGACAACGGCGCCTGGCGCCTCGCCTGATCCGCCACCGCGGGGGTTGCAGACCTCCCCCCACAACACCCAAAATCGCTCAGGACGGGTCGGTCGACCCTCTGTCGCACCCCAGGGTGCTGACTTCACCAAACCGCAAAGACGGTTCCTTGAGGCGACCGGCCCGTCACCACACCAAGACGACCCCACCAGAACCGCCTTCTTCAGCAGGCTCCTAGCCGTCGCCGTCCGCTGAGAGGTTCTCGTCCAGGAAGGCGGCTATGGCCTCGGGACTGGTGTTCCCCGCTGCGAGTTCCTGCTGTGCCGCCAGCATGAGCTGGTTGGGCGCCATGAACTCCAGAGCGATGCCGTCGGGGTCACGGAAGTTCAGGTGGAACCCGAACTCCATGTCCCGGATCGGGGTGTAGGTGACGCCGTGCTCGTCGAATCGGCGTTCCCACTCCTCGAGCTCCTCCCGGGACTCAGCGACAAACCCGAGGTGGTCGAGTCCGGTGGCCAGCTCGGTGAAGTCGTCGCCTTGTGCCTGGTCGTGGGTGAGCAGCCCCAGGGTGAACCCGGACTGGGGATGCATGAGGATCCGTCCATATCCGACGTCCATCACGAGCACGAAGTCGAGGAGCTCGGTGTAGAACTGCTGGCTGACGTCGAGATCCGTGACGGTGAATGCCACGTGGTCGACACCTGCGAATGTGACCATGACGTCTCGCCCTCTGCGCGATGGTGGGATCGCGTCAACCTATGGCTTCGGGCAGGCGCAGCGCCAACGATGCCTAGCGCGACTCGACCGCCAGCCGGGCGCTCAGGGCGACGAACGACGCGGCGAACACCTTGCGGATCGCCGTGACGAGCCGCGGTCGGGTGAGCACCTTGTCGCGCAGCGCACCGGCAGCGACGGCGTACGCCGCGAAGGTCACGAACGTCATGACCATGAACACCGCCGACAGCCCGGCCATGCGGAGGACGGTTCCGGACGAGCCGGTCGGGACGAACTGCGGGAGGAACGCGAAGAAGAACAGCGTGAGCTTCGGGTTCAGCAGGTTCGCGGTGATGCCCGTGGTGATGACCGAGCGGACCGACGTCGGCGACGAGGCGGTGTCGACGTGCAGGGCGCCGGTGTCACGCCAGGTCGACCACGCCATCCAGAGCAGGTAACAGACACCGGCGTACTTGACGGCCTGGAACGCCACCCCGGACGCGTGCAGCACGGCGGCGAGTCCGGTGAGGGCCGCCACCGCGTGCGGGACGGTGCCGAGCGTGCAGGCGAAGGCTGCCAGCACCCCCGCGCGGGTCCCGCGGGCCAGGCCGGCACCCATCGTGAACAGCGCGCCGATCCCGGGTGAGACGCAGATGACGAACGACGTCAGCAGGAACGACCAGCTCACGGCGGCGACGCTACTGGACCGATGCCCCGCCATCTAGGGTGTCCGCGACATGGAGACCGGAGCTCCCACGCGGACGATGACCAGCCGGATCGCCGTGCTCCTGGCATGTGTGGTGCTGCCCTTGGCCACGGTCTCGGTCTGGCTCGACCAGCGCGTGACCGAGACCGACGGGTACGTCGACGCGGTCGGCCCGCTGGCCGAGGACGCCGCGGTGCAGCGCGCGGTCGCGGCGCGCCTCGAAGAAGCCGTGCTCGCCGCTCTCCCTCTCGACCGGCTGCCCGACAACGCCCGAGAGAACGCGACCCTGGCCGTGCACACGGTGGTGCTGGCCATCCTGACCAGCTCGGAGTTCCCGCCCGCCTGGCGGGCCGCCAACCAGACCGCGCACACGCAGCTGATCCGGGCGTTGCGAGGCGAGCCGGGCGCCGTCGGCCCCGACGGTCGGGTCACCGTCAACCTCGCCGCGATCGTCGACACCGTGCTGGCCGAGCTGCGGGCCCGCGGGCTGTTCGAGGGCGAGGTCGACGTCCAGGCATCGTTCGCGGTGCTGGACGCCGATCAGCTGGACAAGGCACAGCGGGCCTATCGGCTGCTCAACGCGCTGGGTCTCTGGCTGCCGGTCATCTGTCTGGTCCTGGTAGGCGTCGCACTGCTGATCTCACCCCGGCGCGGGCGGACCGTCGGAACGCTGGCCATCGGGTCGCTGGTCGCGATGCTCGTGCTCCTGGGGCTCCTCGCGCTGGCTCGCAACGTCGTGGTGGACGCCGTCCCGAGCGCCGACCGGAAGGTCGCCGGCCCGGTGTGGGACGTGGTGACCTCGAGCCTGCACACCGGTGTGCTGGTGCTGATCGCCGTGGCCGGCGCCCTGGTGCTGCTGCGGATCGCCGTACGCGTCGTCAGCCGCTCGCGCTGAGACACGCCGAGGAGGCGGTTGGCGTCGCGGCAACGAACGACGATGATCCGGCCATGACGCGGCCCGTTGCCATCGCCACCTCGCTGACCCTTGCCCTGGCCGGCACCGCGCTCGCCCTGGCGCCGGCCGCCTCCGAGGCCCGGCCCGCGGCCGCACCCGCGACCGGCGACGGCTCGCCCAACACCTTCTACAGCGCGCCGCCCGACCTGCTCGGGAGACAGGCCACCCGGCCCACCCACACGAACCGGCCGAAGCCTCCGCGCACCAAGGGCACCATCACCGGCCAGGTCGTCGGCCCGCAGGGCACCCCGATCCGCAACGCGCTCGTCACCGGGATCCGGTTCTCCGACCTCGGCCTGCCCCTCGACCTGAGCAAGGAGAAGCGCGTCATCGCCCGCACCAACGGCAGCGGCCGGTTCACGCTCAAGCAGCACCGGGAGCCCTACCTGGTCCGGGTCTGCAGCGAGTCCCGCTCCAGGGGCGGCGGTGGCGGACACCGCGCCAAGCGCAGTGGGGAGTGCGACCAGGAGACCAGCAAGCGGTTCACCCCGTCGTACGTCGGACCGGACGGCACCCTCAACAGCTGGATGCGGCACACCCGGATGTTCCGCCCGCAGCGACCGCACCGATCGCTCGGCCGGGTCACCGTGCAGCCGCCGGCCGTGGTCACCGGCACCTTCAAGGACGGCCCGCACCGAGCCCTCTACCTGACCCGCATCGACGGCAGCATCGCCGCCCAGACGATCACCGACCGCAAGGGCGGCTACCGCTTCGAGGTCGCCCCCGGCCCCTACCGCGTCGAGGCCGATCGTGACGAGGGTCTGCGCACCGACTCCACCGTGCCCGGCTACCGCTCCAAGCGGCTGCTCCTGCGGGCCGGCCACACGGTGCGCGACTCGTTCCGCACCCGGCACGCCGGCATCATCCGCGGCCTGGTCAGCAGCAACGGAGTCCCGCTCCCCGACCAGTTCCTCGCGATCCTCGACAAGGACGGCGACTTCGCGGCCGGCGTGGTGACCAACGAGATCGGGCGCTACGTGGTCAGCTCGCTCAAGCCGGGTGCCTACACCATCACCTCGTCGTACGCCGGATCGTCCCACGTCCCGAAGTCGCAGATCGTCGCTGTCAGGAAGAAGCGCGTGGCCACCGCCGACCTGGCCCTCGACCCGGGTCGCAAGATCACGTTCTCGGCCAACGACACGGTCTTCCCGGGGGCCAACGGCTCGGTGGACGCGGAGCTCCGCAACGCGGACGGCCGGGTGCTCAAGGTCTTCCAGGGCGACCCGGCCACGCAGCCTGGCGGCCGGGTCACCTTCTCCGGGCTGCCCGCCGGCAACTACGCGCTCTACGTGCGCCGCAGCGCGGTCCCCAGCGATGGTGCCGAGCAGGTCGACTTCCCGTGGGCCCAGAGCCCGGCCGACCTGAACGTCGCCACCCAGATCGACTTCGGGGCGATCGCGCTGGACCAGCCGACCCTCAACCTGACCGGCCTCCTGCCCCCCGGCGGCCAGGTCAAGCTCACGGCGGTCCCCGAGGACGGCTGGCTGCGCCCGTCACACGTCGACGGCGACCAGGCCACGCCGATGGCGCTCAGCTGGACCGAGCAGGAGCAGGTCTTCGGGCAGTACGTCGTGCGCGGCGTCGTCCCCGGCACCTACGCCGCCGCGGTCACCACAGCGCGCCGGGAGCTCCCGGGCAAGCCCAGCGGGACCGGCGCCAACATCGCCGTCACCCACTCCACGATCGCGGTGGCCGGCCCCACGCCGATCGTCAACTTCACCGCCCCGGCGGGCGCCACGGTGCGCGGTGAGCTGCGCTACGCCCACAGCCGTCGCCCGGTGATCGCTCCGCTGGGGTTCCGGATCGCCGACACCGGCGACCAGTCCTGGCTGTTCCCTCCCGTCTCGGACAAGCAGAGGTTCGGCAAGGGGTTCGAGGTCGACCGACTGCATGCGGGCAAGGTCGGTGGCCGGCTGCTCAACCTCGACACGCTCTACGGGGAGCACCCCGGCGTGCTGATCCCCGACTCGTTGGTCAGCTCCGCCCGCAACGAGCCCGGCACGCCGTACTGGTTCACCGCCCGCAAGCAGGGCATCACCCTCACCGAGGGCGCGACCGTCGACCTCGGCGTCATCAAGGTCAAGCTGCACGGCGTCAACGGCGTCCGCGCGGTCATCCAGGGAGGCGGCTAGACGCCGCGCCGGTCACGACCCGGCGCTGGTGATCGCGAGCCGGCCCAGCTCCTCCTCGACGATCGAGGTGTCGAGCTTGGTGAAGATCGGCGTCGGCTTGGCGACCGGGGCACCGACCACGATCGGCACCCGCCGCCACGGCGGCGTGTCCGAGTAGTCGCCGGTGATGATCGGGTACGAGCGGCCGTCCAGGTCCTCGACCTCGTCGATCCGCGGCATCGGCGCGACCTCGCCCTTGCCGCCGAGCGCGCGGTCCACCTCGTTGGCTGAGAACGGCAGGAACGGCGAGAGCACCAGGTTGAGGTCGCTCACGCACTGGGCGACGACGTGCAGGATCGTGCCGAGCCGGGCCGGGTCATCCTTGACCTTCCACGGCTCGGAGTCCGAGACGTACTTGTTGACCTCGGCCACTGCACGCATCGCCTCACCGATCGCCTGCTTCATCCGGTTGCGGCCGATCAGGTCGCCGACGGTCCCGAACGCCGCCTCGCTGGCCGCGAGCACCGCCTCGTCCTCCGGCCTGGTCTCACCCAGCGGCGGGATCTCGCCGAAGTTCTTGTTGACCAGCGTCGCGGTCCGGTTGACCAGGTTGCCCCAGCCGGCCACCAGCTCGTCGTTCGTACGCCGCACGAACTCTGCCCAGGTGAAGTCGGAGTCCTGGCTCTCCGGCCCGGCCGCGGCCACGAAGTAGCGGAACGCATCCGGCTGGTAGCGGCTGAGCAGGTCGCGGACGTAGATCACCACCCGCTTGGAGGAGGAGAACTTCTTGCCCTCCATGGTGAGGAACTCCGAGCTGACCACCTCGGTGGGCAGGTTGAGCTCGCCGTACTCGTGCGGGGAGCCACCGCGGCTGCCCTTGCCGTTGTAGGCCAGCAGCTCCGCCGGCCAGATCTGGCTGTGGAAGGTGATGTTGTCCTTGCCCATGAAGTAGTACGACAGCGCCTCCGGGTCGTTCCACCACTCTCGCCAGCGCTCCGGGTCGCCCACACGTCGCGCCCACTCGATCGACGCCGACAGGTAGCCGATCACCGCGTCGAACCACACGTAGAGCTTCTTGGTGGGGTTGTCCCGCCACCCGTCCAGCGGGATCGTGATGCCCCAGTCGATGTCGCGCGTGATGGCCCGCGGCCGGATCTCCTTGAGGATGTTCTGGCTGAACCGGATCACGTTCGGCCGCCACTGCCCCGTCGCCTCGCGCTCGTCGAGCCACGCCGACAACGCGTCGGCCAGCGCCGGCAGGTCGAGGAAGAAGTGCTGGGTCTCCACGAACTCCGGGACCTCGCCGTTGATCCGGCTCCGCGGGTTGATCAGCTCGTCCGCGTCGAGCTGGTTGCCGCAGTTGTCGCACTGGTCGCCCCGCGCGCCGTCGTACCCACAGATCGGACAGGTGCCCTCGATGTAGCGGTCCGGCAGCGTGCGGCCGGTGGAGGGTGAGATCGCGCCGTACGACGCCTGCTCGAGGAGGTATCCGTTCTCGTGGACGCCGCGGAACAGCTCCTGCACCACGTCGCTGTGGTTGCGCGTCGTGGTCCGAGTGAACAGGTCGTAGGCGAGTCCCAGTGCCACGAAGTCCTCGCAGATCGCCCGGTGGTTTCGGTCGACCAGCTCCTGCGCGGTCACTCCCTCCTCGTCGGCGGCGATCAGGTTGGGAGTGCCGTGCTCGTCGGAGCCGGAGACCATGAGCACGTCGTTGCCCGCCATCCGCTGGTAGCGGCTGAACACGTCGGACGGCACGCCGAACCCGGCCACGTGGCCGATGTGGCGTGGGCCGTTGGCGTAAGGCCAGGCGACGGCGGACAGGATCTTGCTCATGGGTGAAGCGTAGGAGGGTGTGTCTTCGGGCCGCGACGCGGTTAACTTCAGCGCGATGACGCTGATCGCCGAGGACCTGCTGCTGTTGCTGCTGGACGACGCCAAGGGCACGGTCCCGACCTGGGGCAAGACCGACGCGGTGCTCGGCGGCGCGGTGCTCGCCGAGCTCGCCGTTCTGGGGCTCGCCACCGTCGAGAAGAAGAGCATCTGGCGGACCGAGAAGGTGCACGCCAGCGGCGCAGCGCCCGCCGACCTCGACCCCTTGCTCGCTGAGGCGCTCGCCACCATCGCCCGGAAGGACCGCACGCCCAGCACACTGGTGACGAAGATCGGCAAGGGTCTGGAGCACCGTCTGGCGGCCGGCCTCGCCGAGCGCCGGATCCTCGAGCGCAGGGACGGCAAGCGGCTCGGCCTGGTCCCGCGCACCACCTGGCCCGCCGCCGACACCACCCGCGACCACCAGCTGCGTCGCACCATCACCGTCTGCCTCGCCGACGGTGGCCGGCCCGACGAGCGCACCGCAGCACTCATCGCCCTGCTGGCGGCCGTCGACCAGGCTCACAAGGTCGTCTCGGCCAACACCGCGACGACGAAGAGGCAGCTCAAGAAGCGCGCCCAGGAGATCGCCGAGGGCCAGTGGGCCGCCAAGGCGGTCAGGGACTCCATCGATGCGGCCGCCGGCGCGGCCGGCGGCTGATCGTCAGCTGAAGTCGAGCTTCGTGTCCCGGGTCCGCTTGAGCTCGAAGAAGTAGGGGACCGACGACAGGGCGACCGCCGCGTCCCAGATCTTCCCGGCCTCCTCGCCACGGGCGATCTTGCTGAGCACCGGACCGAAGAACGCATGGCCGTCGACCGCGATGGTCGGCGTTCCGACCTCGTCGCCGACCTGGTCCATGCCGAGACGGTGGCTCTTCCGGATCGCGTCGTCGTACGACGAGTCGTCCATCGTGTCGGCCAGCGCGGTCGGGACACCGATCTCCTCGAGCGCCTCCTCGATCAGCGCCCGGTCCAGCTTCTTGCGGCGGTCGGTGTGCTTCCTGGTTCCCATCGAGGTGTACAGCTCGGCCAGTTTCTCCTGGCCGTACTCCTGCTCGACCGCCATGCAGACCCGGACCGGTCCCCAGGCGTCCTTGAGCGACTCGCGGTAGTCGTCGGAGATGTCCTTGTCCTGGTTCAGGTACGCCAGGCTCATGATGTGCCAGGTGGTCTGCACGTCGCGCACCTTCTCAACCTCGAGCATCGTGCGGGAGGTGATCCACGCGAAGGGGCAGCGCGGGTCGAACCAGAAATCCACGTTGGTCATGTCATTCACCAACCACCCGGCGGCGCGAGTATTCCGCGGTCAGGTCAGCGTGGAGAGCGCGATGCCGGCCAGGGCGCAGATACCCAGGGTCCGCAGCACCGACCAGCGCAGCCCGAAGATCAGCACCGACGCCAGCGCGGCCACCAGTACCGCCTGCCAGACCACCGAGGACCAGACCGGCATCGTCAGACCCACCGGCCCCCACGACAGCGACGTGGCGCGGGTGAAGAGCGTGTGCACCGCGAAGTAGAGCGCGAGGTTGGCAATGACACCCACGATCGCCGCCGTGACGCCGGTGAGCGCGGAGCGCAGGGCCTTGTTGCCCCGCAGCCGCTCGACGTACGGCGCGCCGAGGAAGATGAAGAGGAAGCTGGGCACGAACGTCACCCAGACGGTGATCAGCGAGCCGAGGACTCCTGCCACCATCGGGTCCAGGTCGCCGGGGTTGCGATAGGCCCCGAGGAAGGCGACGAACTGGACGACCATGATCAGCGGGCCGGGCGTGGTCTCCGCCAGTGCGAGCCCCCGCACCATCTCCCCCGCCGAGAGCCAGCCGTAGGTTCCGACGGCGGCCTGCGTGACGTATGACAGCACCGCGTAGGCGCCACCGAAGGTGACCAGGGCCATCCCGCCGAAGAACACCCCTTGGTCGGTGAACACCGAGCTCGACCCACCGGCAAGGACCCACGCCAGGGCCACCGGCGCGACCCACACGACCAGGCCGCTCGCCAGGATCGTGAGGTTCCGGCGCGCCGAGGGCGCGGCGCGGTGCAGCGCGTCGTCGGGCACGAGCGGCGGTGTGCCTTCCGCGCCGTTGCCGTCCCTGGTCGGCGGCTCGGTGATGGACGGCCATCGGCGGCCCAGCAGCCATCCCACGAGACCTGCGCCCAGCACGACCAGCGGGAACGGAAGACCCAGCAGCGCCAGGGTGAGGAACGCCGTCACGGCCAGGCCGACCAGCACCGCGTTGGTCAGAGACCGCCGCCCGATCCGGACGACGGCCTGCACCACGATCGCGAGCACCGCCGGCGCGAGCCCGAGGAACAGACCCGTCACCACCGCGGTCTCCCCGTGGACGACGTAGACCCAGGAGAGCGTCAGCATGGCCACCAACCCCGGCAGCACGAACATGATGCCCGCGACCAGACCGCCTATCCAGCCGTTGAGCAGCCACCCGGTGTAGACCGCCAGCTGCTGCGCCTCCGGGCCGGGAAGCAGCATGCAGTAGCTCAGCGCGTGAAGGAAGCGACGCTCGCCGATCCAGCGACGCTCGTCGACCAGGGTCCGCTGCATGACGGCGATCTGGCCCGCCGGACCGCCGAAGGTCTGCAACGAGATCAGGAACCACGCGCGGGTGGCCTCGCGCAGGGGCACGACATCGCGAGGTCCCGATCCGGTCACGAGTGCATCCTCCCGCCCCTGCCGCGTGGCCCATGCCAGGGGCCGGGTGGCAGGATCACCGCATGCCAGGGACCAATCTCACCCGGGACGAGGCCGCCACCCGCGCCGCCCTCCTGGACGTCGCTTCGTACTCCATCGATCTGGACCTCACGACGGGCGACACTCACTTCGGCTCCATCACCACCATCGTGTTCGGCTGCAGCGAGCCGGGCTCCGAGACCTTCGCAGATCTCGTGGACGCGACCGTGCACGAGATCACCCTCAACGGCGAGAAGGTGGACGCCTCTGCGTACGCCGACAACCGGATCGCGCTCACCGGCCTGGCCGCCGACAACACGCTCGTGGTCAAGGCCGACTGCACCTACTCCCACACCGGCGAGGGGCTGCACCGCTTCGTCGACCCGGCCGACGACCGGGTCTACCTCTACTCCCAGTTCGAGGTGCCGGACGCGCGCCGCGTCTACACCACCTTCGAGCAGCCCGACCTCAAGGCGCCGTACACGTTCACCGTCACCGCCCCGAGCCACTGGAAGGTCGTCTCCAACGCCGCCAGCCCGCAGCCGCAGCCGCTCGAAGGGGCCGCGGGCGACGGCAAGGCGGTCTGGAGATTCCCCGAGACCAAGCCGATGTCGACGTACATCACCGCACTGGTCGCCGGCGAGTACCACGAGGTCACCTACACCTACATCGGGAAGACGCAGGAGATCCCGCTCGGCCTCTACTGCCGCCAGTCGCTGGTCGAGCACCTCGACGCCGACGAGCTCATCAAGGTCACCGAGCAGGGGTTCGCGTTCTTCGAGGAGGCGTTCGACTACCCCTACCCGTTCGGCAAGTACGACCAGCTGTTCGTGCCGGAATACAACATGGGCGCGATGGAGAACGCCGGCTGCGTCACCTTCCGCGACGAGTACCTCCCGCGCAGCCGCCAGGACCGCTCGTTCTACGAGTTCCGCGCCGAGGTGATCCTCCACGAGATGGCGCACATGTGGTTCGGCGACCTGGTGACCATGAAGTGGTGGGACGACCTCTGGCTCAACGAGTCGTTCGCCGAGTGGGCCTGCTACCACGCCGCGGCCAACGCCACCGAGTTCACCGAGGCCTGGACCGGATTCACCAACGCCCGGAAGAACTGGGCCTACCGCCAGGACCAGCTGTCCAGCACCCACCCGATCGCCGCGGACAACTACGACCTCCAGGCGGTCGAGGTGAACTTCGACGGCATCACCTACGCGAAGGGCGCCTCGGTGCTCAAGCAGCTGGTGGCCTGGGTCGGACTGGAGAACTTCCTGGAGGGCCTCCAGGGCTACTTCAAGGACTTCGAGTTCGGCAACTCGGAGTTCAAGGACCTGCTCATGGCCCTGGAGAAGTCCAGCGGCAGGGAGCTCGAGTCGTGGGCGCAGGAGTGGCTGCAGACCTCGGGCGTGAACACCCTGGCCGCCCAGTTCGAGCTGGACGGCGACGGCAGCTACACCTCCTTCGCGGTGCACCAGACCGCGACACCCGACCACCCGACCCTGCGGCGGCACCGGCTGGGCATCGGCCTCTACGACAAGGTCGACGGCCACCTGGTCCGTCGTACCACCATCGAGATCGACGTCGAGGGTGAGAACACCGAGGTCAAGGAGCTGCTCGGCACCCGGCAGCCGGACCTGCTGCTGCTCAACGACCGCGACCTGGCCTACGCCAAGATCCGGCTCGACGAGCGCTCCCTGGACACCCTGGTGACCAGCATCGAGACGATCGACGACTCGCTGGCCCGCGCGCTGTGCTGGGGCGCGGCGTGGGACATGACCCGCGACGCCGAGATGTCGGCGACCGACTTCGTCACCCTGGTGCTCTCGGGCATTGCCTCGGAGACCGACGCGTTCGGCGTCAGCCGGATCCCGGTGTACGCCGCCATGGCGGCCAACCAGTACTCCGACCCGGCGCACCGCGCCGAGCTGCGTGCGACCTGGGAGTCCGGTCTGCGCGAGCTGCTGACGACCGCCGAGCCGGGTGGCGACCACCAGCTGTCGTTCGCCCGCGCCTACGCCGGGGCGGCGTGCAGCGACGAGGCGCTCGCCGAGCTCGAGGGGCTGCTGGACGGATCGCTCGACATCGACGGCCTGGCGGTGGACACCGACCTGCGCTGGACGATCCTCAACGGCTTGGCCAAGAACGGCCGAGCGGACGGGAAGCGGATCGACGAGGAGCTGGCCCGCGACAACACGATCTCCGGCAAGGAGCACGCCGCGGCCGCCCGCGCGCTGCGTCCGACCGCGGAGGCGAAGGCAGAGGCCTGGGAGCTCGCGATGGTGCGCGACGACGTACCGAACGAGACACAGCGCAGCATCGTGCTCGCCTTCCAGGCCTACGGCCAGGACGAGGTGCTCGGGCCGTACGTCGAGAAGTACCTCACCGCTGCCGAGACGCTGTGGGAGGAGAAGGGCACCCAGCGCGCCTCGACCGCTCTCGAGCACATCTTCCCCA
The DNA here is from genome assembly GCA_963817125.1 of uncultured Actinomycetota bacterium. Taxonomy (GTDB): domain Bacteria; phylum Actinomycetota; class Actinomycetes; order Propionibacteriales; family Nocardioidaceae; genus Nocardioides. The sequence continues at coordinate 382,975 of CAWFNB010000009.1, read as the reverse complement.
AGCCGCTGGCCAGCCAGGCCCTCCTGGACCGGGTCGACGCCTGGCTGGAGAGCTCGACGGCCAACCCGGCGGCGAAGCGCTACGTGCGTGAGGGACGCGACGACGTCGCTCGGGCCCTGCGAGCGCAGGCCAAGGACGCCGAGGGTCGTTAGGCCTCACCGCTGGTTGAGGAGGTTGCGCAGCAACCGTCTCGAAACCACGCAAGGTTTCGCTGGGACTGGCGTCGGTGGTTGCGTTCCAGCCCGGGTTGCGGTGGTTACTGCCCCGGCACGCTCCCAGGGGTGCCACCGGTGATCAGGCTGTTCGTGGAGGGCTGGAACGGGTTGAGCCCATGGTCGATGGCGTACTGCTGCAGGTAGCCCTGCTGGCCGAGCACGTCCACCCGAGCCTGGATCTTCTGGGCCTGGGCCATCTCGACCCGGACCTCGGCGAGCACGGCGGCCTCTCGCGCCTCGGCCTCGGCCTGGGCGGCGCGGGCGGCCGCGACCGCGGCCTGCTGCTTGACCAGCTCGTCCTTGATCGACTGCGGTGGCTCGGGCTTCTGGAGCGTGACCGCGAAGCTCTGGAAGAACTGCACGTCGCCGTCGGTCTGGCGATCGACCAGGCCGGGAAGCTGGTCGATCACCGACTGCTCCCATGCCGCCTTCTTCACCGGGTCGGTGTACAGCTCGGCGTAGGTGTAGTTCTGGCCGGCCCGGTCGATCGCGGTGTCCAGCGGCCGGGCGATGTAGATCGACAGCATCTGCCGCCATCCGTCCGAGCGGAGTCCGTCCTCGGTCATGTAGGCCTGGTAGCGCTTGCCGATCAGCTCGTGGAACCGCTGCAGCGGTCCGCCGGAGTAGCGAACCCCTCCGATGTCGGTCGCGCTGCAGTCGGTGTTGAGCAGGAAGTTCGCGACCCCCTCGACGGTCATCTCGATACCGTCCTTGGTGACGAACGTGACCGGACCACCGTCGCCGTTGACCGAGTCGAACACGAAGTTCGTCTGGGAGGAGGGGTAGGCGAAGTGTCCGTCACCCGGGCCGTCAAAGACCCGGTTGGACGAGAGAATGCAGTCCGAGAACCGCTCGCTGGTGAATGCGCCGCCCTTGTAGTGCAGCATCACCTGGTCAGGCCCAGTGGAGGCCGTCGAGGGCCGCACGAACAGCAGGCAGAACAGTCCCACCACGAACGCCAAGGTGAGGATCAGCAGGATCCGGCCGCGCGAGCGGCGGACCGGAGTGTCGGCCATGAATCGGAGTATGCCGTCGACCGGCCCCCGGATCAGGGAAGTTCGCGTCGCCTGTCGCCGCGCTCGGCGGAGCGGATCGTGTCGATGATGATCGTCGAGACCTCGGGGGCGATGTCTCGGTGCGACCAGGCCAGTTCTTTGACCTCGTCGAGGAGGTTCGCCAGCCGGCGGGTCTCGGCCTCCGCGGCTCGCACCCGCTCCTCGGCCATCGAGCGGAAGAACAGCACCAGGAGGACGCCGATGCCGACGGCGACCACGACCGCGATGAGGAACCAGCCCATGCCTACTCCGCGTGCAGGGTCTGCGGCGCCCGGGCGTGCTCGGCCAGCATCTGGATGCCGCGGCGCAGGCCTCCGACCAGGTCTCCGGCGGCGAACAACGACTGCATCTCGGCGATGGCCAGCTCGACCTGCTGGTCCGGCAGGTTGCGTCGGACCTCACCGCCGGTGACCACCTCGACGGCGCGCGCATCGGGGTCGACCATGACCAGGATGCTGCGTGCCGGGGCGACCAGGGCGCCGTGCAGGCTCAGTGCGAAGGCGCGGGGGTCACCCTCTGCGTGGCCGACGAAGGCCGAGAACTCGACCCGGGAGAGCCGCTCGGCCTTGCGGATCGTCTCGTCGAGCGCGACGCGCTCGTTGGAGGTGAAGCGGTCACCAGCGGCCACTGGCACCTCCCGCGTCGACATTCTCGGATCCGGGCCCCTCCAGCTCGGCGGTGCCGGTGCGCGGCCCGCCGAGCCACTGGTTGCTGACCGGTGGCTGGCCCGGTGCGATCCGCTCGCCGCGGACCAGTGAGGGCACATAGACGGCGACGGTGATGGCGATGAAGATCAGCAGCGGGATGCCGCCGAGCAACAGCACGGCGTTCACCATGTTCACGTCGTCCGGATCACTCCAGCCGATCGGCACGTCAAGGGGAATCGCGGCGGCCAGGGCGGTCGGCAACGTGATCACGCACACGATGTTATCGGGTTCGGGTCTGCTCCCGGCCTGTACATACTGGGGGCCATGTTTGCGCTCAGGACGACCGACGAATGCGGGCAGAGCGAAGACATCTGCGAAAAGGTCTACGACTGGACCGGCAACCGCACGCTGGCGAACCTTTCGGACTGGTTCATCGGCAAGCCGTTGGCGATCTTCGGTCTGGTCGCCCTTGCTCTGGTGCTCCGCTTCGTCTCCCACCGGCTGGTGGACCGGCTCGTCGTACGAGCCGAGGACGGGGTGCTGCCCGGCCGGATGAGCCGGTTCTCCCGGCGCCGGCGTACCGCTCAGGCGACCGCGGCCGACGCGGCCCGTGACCTGGCCACGACGACCCGACGCGTGCAGCGCGCCAAGACCATGGGCGACCTGCTCAAGAGCGTCATCACCGGGGTCCTGGTCGCGATGTTCGGCACCATGATCCTCAGCGAGCTCGGAGTGAACATCGCGCCGATCATCGCCAGCGCCGGGATCATCGGGATCGCACTGGGATTCGGCGCCCAGTCGCTGGTGAAGGACTTCCTCTCCGGCATCTTCATGATCTTCGAGGACCAGTACGGCGTCGGTGACGTCATCGACGTCGGCGAGGCGAACGGCACGGTCGAGGCGGTCAGCCTCCGGGTCACCCGGCTGCGAGCCCTGGACGGCACGGTCTGGTACGTCCCCAACGGCGAGATCCTCCGAGTCGGCAACATGAGCCAGAACTGGGCGCGTGCCGTGATCGACGTCGGCGTCGCCTACGACGAGGACCTGGGCCGCGTGCGGCGGGTGCTCACCGAGGTCGCACACGACCTGTGGACCGACGAGGAGTTCCGCGAGGTGATCATCGAGGAGCCCGAGGTCACCGGCGTGGAGGCGCTGACGGCCGACTCGGTGACGGTGCGCGTGATGGTCAAGACCCTGCCGCTCGAGCAGTGGGCGGTCGGCCGGGAGCTGCGCCAGCGGGTGAAGGCCCGCTTCGACCATGAGGGCATCGAGATCCCGTTCCCCCAGCGCGTGGTCTGGCACCGCGAGGATGAGAAGGCCAAGCAGGAGGGCGAGGAGCCGGCGCCGGTCGACTGAGTCAGGCGAGCCCGGCGTCGAGGGTGATCTCGACGGCGGCGAGGGCCTGGCTCACCGGACAACCCGTCTTGGCCTGCTCGGCCGCGGCGACGAAGTCCTCCTCGCTCATGCCCTCGACGGCGCCGCGCACCTTGAGCCGGATCTGGGTGATGCCGGTCCCGGGCACGAAGTCGACCTCGGCGGAGGTGTCGAGCGCGGTCGGCGGCGTGCCGGCTTTCGCGAGCGCACCGGACAGGGCCATGGAGAAGCAGGAGGAGTGGGCGGCGGCGATCAGCTCTTCGGGGCTGGTCTTGCCGTTCGCCTCCTGGGAGCGGGCCGCCCACGAGACGTCGTAGGTGCCGATGCCAGAGCTCTCGAGCGTCACCTGGCCGGCGCCCTCCTGCAGGCTGCCCTCCCAGTGGGTGGTCGCGTTCCGTGTAGTCGCCATGCCCGCGAGTCTTACAGACCCACCCACTCGGCAGAATGGCCGGGTGAGCACCTTCTACGACGAGATCGGCGGCTACGAGACGATCCGTCAGATCGTCGCGCGTTTCTACGAGGGCGTGGCGTCCGACCCGGTGCTCAGGGCGCTCTACCCCGAGGACGACCTCGGGCCCGCCGAGGAGCGCTTCCGGCTCTTCCTGGTGCAGTACTGGGGCGGACCCACCACCTACTCCGAGCGCCGCGGTCACCCCCGGCTGCGGATGCGTCACGCCCCGTTCGCAGTGACGCCCGCCGCCAAGGAGCACTGGCTCACCCACTTCAGGGCGGCCCTCGACGAGGCCGACCTGACACCGGAGCAGGACGCGCAGTTCTGGGACTACGTCACTCACGCCGCCCAGTTCATGGTCAACACCTTCGACACTCCTCCAGAGAAGTCGCTCCCGACGGCGTAACGCGGAGACCGGCTCACGACAGGTGAGGGGTACAAGCCCGGAGGTCGTCGGGCTCGACGTGGGTCAGACCTCGCTGGCTCTGGGCATCACACCCGTAGCGGTGCGCGTCGCGCGCCACCGCGCCCTGCACCGGCTCCGCCGGCAGGTCACCGTCGACGTGGAGGCGACGGCTACGTCAGGAGCCTCCCGCGCCCGGCCCGCTGACGCCGGCCAGCTGGCCACACCCGGCTAGTGTCCTATGCCGCACTGCTGACAGCTGCAGCCTCGAGCTGTGCGCGCACCTCCGAGTCCGGCTCGGTCGACCGGTTGGTGGCGAGGTCGAAGAAGACGACCACCACCTTTGCCCGGGCCAGCACGGTCTCGCCGTCTTTGAACTCGGACTCGACGGTCATCGACCGGGTGCCGACTCGCGTGATGGAGGTGAGGCAGTCGTACGGCTCGGCCCGGAACAGCAAGGGGCGCAGGTAGTCCACATCGGTCTGCGCGACGACCACGCTGAACCGGCGGCGCTCGACCAGCTCCCGCATCAACGTGATCCGGGACTCCTGGAGGTACTCGAAGTACTTGACGTTGTTGACGTGCCCGTAGACGTCGACATCGGAGAAGCGCACATGGATCGGGTAGTGGCTGGCCACCGGCTCGCGGAGCGGGGGCGTGCGGCGCCGAGGTTGCTGGTCCGGCTCGAGGTGCTCCTCGAGGACAGCCCGTTCCTGGGCGGTGATGCGCCGGGGCCGTTCCTGCTCGAAGACGAACGGGGTGAGCACCGTGGTTGCGCGGAGATAGACGCTGCGGTCGCCATCGGCGGTGTCGTGGAAGATCTCGTAGGCCATCGTGAACGTCGCGGCCTTGATGTCGGTGACCCAGCACTCGATCGACACGGGGCGGAAGTCGAAGGTCAACGGCTTGAGGTAGGTCACCTCGTGGCGCACGACCACGATGCCCTCGGCGAGCGCCTCCGGTCCCCGGCCGTGCGCCCGGAGCATGTCGACGCGCGCCTCCTGCAGGTAGTCGACGTACACCACGTTGTTGACGTGCCCGAGCTGGTCGAGGTCTGCCCAGCGCATCGGGCACTCGTAGCGATGGCGCACACCCCGACTCTGCCAGAGACGGGGGCTTGGGTCAGTGCGCGAGGACCAGGCGGCGGTAGTAGGTCGGGATGCTCTGGTGACGCGCCACGCGGGTGCGGTGGTGGCGGGCCAGGGACTGACCGAGCACGACGATCGAGGCGAGCGAGCCAACGAGGGCAAGCACCGCGAAGACCAGGACGAAGGGAACGAGGGAGCTGAGGTCGTACACCATGACGAATTCCTTTCTACGTCTGTAGAATCCTTCTACGTGTGTAGAAGATACGCTCGCCGCGGGCCGGACACAAGGACACAGGTAGATTCGTTCGACGTGCCGTCCGTCACAGCGAGCTCGACCTCGCCGGCGCTGACCCCGCGCCGTCGGGAGCTGCTCGACGCGGCCGTCCATGTCGTCGCCGACGACGGCCTGCGTGGTCTCACCCATCGCGCCGTCGATCGCCGGGCGAGCCTGCCGGAGGGGACCACGTCGGCGTACCTCCGGACCCGGCAGGCGCTGCAGCTGGCCGTGACGGAGTACGTCGCCGCGACCCTCGCGGCCGACGTCGACCGCCTGGGCACCGACCTGGCCGAGTGCGACGGTGACGAGACCCAGGCGCTCACGCTGACCCTGGCCCTCTTCGAGCACTGGCTGGATGACCGCGAGCTGATCCTGGCCAAGCTCGAGCTGTCGATGGAGGCGCCTCGCAACCCGCCGGTCGCGGAGGTCCTCAACGCCTGGCGCAGCCGCCTGCTCGGTGTGGTGGACCGCATCCTCACCCGAGCTGCCAAGGAGCACAGCCTCCAGCGGGCCGAGGCTCTGGTGGCGTCGTCCGACGGTCTCCTGATCGCGGCCATGCAGAAACCCCAGGACGAACGGCGGGCCTTCCTGTCGGGGTCCCTGTCTCTGATCCTGCACGCGATGTCGGCGCCGCAGGACTGATGGCTAGGCTCCGGACATGCCCGAAGCCGTTATTGTCTCCACAGCCCGCTCCCCCATCGGACGCGCCAACAAGGGGTCACTCAAGGACTTCCGTCCTGACGACCTGACAGCGACGATCATCCAGGCCGCGCTGGACAAGGTCCCGGCGCTCGACCCGTCGACGATCGACGACCACTACCTCGGCTGCGGGTTGCCCGGTGGCGAGTCCGGCAACAACCTGGCCCGGATCGTCAACGTGTTGATGGGGCTCGACGACGTGCCGGGCGCGACGATCACTCGCTACTGCTCGTCCTCGGTGCAGACCACCAGGATGGCGTTCCACGCGATCAAGGCCGGAGAGGGCCACGCGTTCATCTCGGCGGGCGTCGAGACCGTCTCCCGGTTCGCCAAGGGCACCTCCGACCACTGGCCCGACACCCACAACCACAAGTACGACGAGGCGAAGGCCCGGACCGAGGAGCAGGCCAAGGGCGGCAACGTCTGGCACGACCCACGCCAGGACGGTCAGCTGCCGGACGCCTACATCGCGATGGGGCAGACCGCAGAGAACGTCGCCACCATGCGGGGCCTGGACCGCAAGGAGCTCGACGAGTTCGGCGTCCGGTCGCAGAACCTCGCTGAGAAGGCGATCGCGGACGGCTTCTGGGCCCGCGAGATCACCCCGGTCACCGCCCCGGACGGCACCGTGGTGAGCAAGGACGACGGGCCGCGCGCCGGCGTCACCTACGAGGCCATCTCCCAGCTCGACCCGGTGTTCCGGCCCGACGGCGTCGTGACGGCCGGCAACTGCTGCGCGCTCAACGACGGCGCGGCTGCGGTGATCGTGATGAGCGACACCCGTGCCGCAGAGCTGGGGCTGACCCCGCTGGCGCGCATCGTGGCCACCGGTGTCAGCGGCCTCTCCCCCGAGATCATGGGCCTCGGCCCGGTCGAGGCGAGCACGCGGGCGCTGGCCAACGCAGGGATGAGCATCGGCGACATCGACCTGGTCGAGATCAACGAGGCGTTCGCCGCCCAGGTGGTCCCGTCGTACCAGGATCTCGGCATCGACCTCGACCGGCTCAACGTCAACGGCGGCGCCATCGCAGTCGGCCACCCGTTCGGCATGACCGGCGCGCGGCTGCAGAACACGATGCTCAACTCGCTGGACTTCCATGACAAGAGCACCGGCCTGATCACCATGTGCGTCGGCGGAGGTCAGGGCATGGCGCTGATCCTCGAGCGAATCAGCTGACGTAGGTCAGCCGGCCCAGCCGGCGAACTCCACACCGCGGTAGGCCGCCAGCCGCTCGGCCTGCTCGTCGAGCCCTTTCGGCGGCCGGCCGCCGCTCCACATGGTCACCTCGAGCCTGAGCTTCTTGCCCGAGGCGCGGGGCCGCCAGGAGCCGACGAGCTCGTGCCCCTTCAGCACGCCTCCGGGCCGGCCGAGCACGCGCCACAGGTCCTTGCGGGAGTTGGCGTCCGGTACGACGAGCTCGCGGTCGCGACCCTGGAGGAACAGGTCGAACGGGCCGAGCAGCCGCACGCCGTCGACCACCGGCGGGTCCACGAGCGCGTCGGCGTCCTGGGCGAGGGCCTCGAGCCGCTGACCGTCGACGTCCACCGGCACGGTGTCCTCGGGCCAGTGCGCCTTGACCTCTGCGATGGTGCTGTCGACGTAGCCGGCAACCAGCTTGGGCGTCGCCGGGCCGAGGAAGCGGAGCACGCCGCGGACGACATCGAGGTGTCCGGGGACGGTGGCCGCGGGACGGCGCCAGCCCTTGATGCGGTGCAGCACCGGGGGCGAGGTGCCCGGCTCGAGCTCCAGCCCCGCCTGGAGTGCGGAGAGCCGGAACGGCTGCTCGTAGCTGTGGGTGGCCTGGCACGGGTTGCACCAGCGGACGTAGGGCTCGTCGAGCCGCGCCGTGAGGTGGCTCGACATCTCGCCCTTGGCGAGCGGCCCGGCCGCGATGTCGCGCATCGTCGTGGCAACGTGCGCGAGCGCGTCGAGGACGGGGATCCCGGCCTTCTTGAGTGGCCGCGCAGCGTCGAAGATCCGCTTGGCCGCGTCGGCCTCGCTCCACGGTCGCACCGCAGCCGCCACTGCGGCCGCCTCGCGGCGACGGTAGAGGTGCGGCGCCCCACGCAGGGACCAGGCCAGGAGAACGTCGCCGGCGGGCGGTCGGGAGCCGCGGATCGCGAGCGCCCAGCCGGCTCCATCTGGCCCGGTGTCCTGTACGCCGAGGTCGAGCACCGCGGCGTCGTGGCGGCGGGTGCTCGTGGTGTCGAGCTCCTGGGCGTGCGCCCGGAACCGCAGCACGTCGGCGCGGCGGACGGTGCGGATCGCGGTCCCTCCCGAGCTGCTCATGTCGGCCATTTTGCCGCTGTCAACCGACAGTCCTGCGGCACAGTTCTGCGGGGGCCGCTCCGCGTCTTACACTCCCGCGTGTGGACGAGGACACGACTCGATGGCTGGACGCCAGCCAGCAGCGGTCGTGGCGGGCGCTGGTGATGGGTACCACGCTGCTCTTCGACCGTCTCGACGATGAACTGCGCCGGGCCCACGACATCTCGCTGGTCGAGTACGAGATCCTGGTCCGGCTCTCCGAGCGGGACGGTCAGATGCGGATGGCGGCGCTCGCCGACGCGCTCGCCCACAGCCGCAGCAGAGTCACCCACACGGTGACCCGGATGGAGAAGGTCGGGCTGGTGCAGCGCTCGAGCTCCCCCGAGGACGGCCGCGGCATCCTGGCCACGCTCACCGAGAAGGGACAGGACCTGCTCGTGCGGGCGGCCCCGACGCACGTGGCCGGCGTCCGAGCGCACCTGGTCGACCTGGTCAATGTCGACGACTTCACGGCGCTCGGCCGTGTGTTCGATGCCGTGTCGGACCACCTCGTCTCCGCGCATCCCGAGATGGAGATCCGGAACTGAGCGTCAGTCGCGGGTGAGTCGCCGGTGGGTGACGCGGTGCGGCCGGGCCGCCTCGACGCCCAGCCGCTCGACCTTGTTCTCCTCATAGGACGCGAAGTTTCCCTCGAACCAGAACCACTGCGCGGGGTCCTCGTCGGTGCCTTCCCAGGCGAGGATGTGGGTGGCGATCCGGTCGAGGAACCACCGGTCGTGCGAGGTGACCACGGCGCATCCCGGGAAGTCGAGCAGCGCGTCCTCCAGCGAGGAGAGGGTCTCGACGTCGAGGTCGTTGGTGGGCTCGTCGAGCAGCAGGAGGTTGCCGCCCATCTTGAGGGTGAGCGCCAGGTTGAGGCGGTTCCGCTCGCCCCCGGAGAGGATGCCGGCCTTCTTCTGCTGGTCGGGGCCCTTGAAACCGAACGACGCGACGTAGGCGCGTGAGTTCATCTCGAAGTTGGCGACCTTGATGAAGTCGAGACCGTCCGAGACGACCTCCCAGACGTTCTTGCTCGGGTCGATGCCGCCGCGGCTCTGGTCGACGTAGGAGATCTTGACCGTCTGGCCGACGGTGAGCGTTCCTGAGTCGGGCTGCTCCTGGCCGGTGATCATCCGGTAGAGCGTGGTCTTGCCGACGCCGTTGGGGCCGATGACGCCGACGATGCCGGCCCGCGGCAGCCTGAACGACACGTCGTGCATGAGCAGGTTGTCGCCGTAGCCCTTGGCCAGGCCGTGGGCCTCCAGCACGATGTCGCCAAGCCGCGGTCCCGCCGGGATGTTGATCTCAGACGTGTCGATCTTGCGGTCCCGGTCGGCCGCGGCCGCCAGCTCCTCGTAGCGGGCCAGCCGGGACCTGCTCTTGGTCTGCCGCGCCTTGGGGTTGGAGCGCACCCACTCGAGCTCGCGCTCGAGCATCCGGGCGCGCTTGGCGTCCTTCTGGCCCTCGATCTTGAGCCGGTCCTTCTTGGTCTCGAGGTAGGTCGAGTAGTTGCCCTCGTAGGGGTGCGTCCTGCCCCGGTCGAGCTCGAGGATCCACTCGGCGACGTTGTCGAGGAAGTACCGGTCGTGGGTGATGGCCAGTACGGCGCCGGGGTAGCTCTTGAGGTGACTCTCGAGCCACTGCACCGACTCGGCATCGAGGTGGTTGGTGGGCTCGTCGAGAAGCAGCAGGTCGGGCTGCTGGAGCAGCAGCTTGCAGAGCGCGACCCGGCGGCGCTCTCCACCGGAGAGGTTGTCGACCAGGGCGTCGGACGGCGGGCAGCGCAGGGCGTCCATGGCCTGCTCGAGCCGGCTGTCGAGGTCCCAGGCGTTGTGGCTGTCGAGCTCGGTCTGCAGGTCGCCGGCCTCGGCGGACAGCTTGTCGATGTCGGCGTCGGGGTCGCCCATCGCCTCGTAGAGCTCGTTCAGCCGCGCGATCTTCGCCTTGGTCTCGCCGACGGCCTCCTCGACGTTCTCGAGGACGGTGGTGCCCTCGGTCAGCGGCGGCTCCTGCTGGAGCATGCCGACGGTCGCGTCGGGGTCCTTGATGGCGTCACCGTTGTTGGCGTGCTCCAGCCCAGCCATGATCTTGAGCAGCGTGGACTTGCCGGTGCCGTTGGGTCCGACAACGCCGATCTTCGCCCCGTGCAGGAACGAGAGGGTGACGTTGTCGAGCACGACCTTGTCACCGTGGGCCTTGCGCACGTTGCGCAGGGTGAACACATATTCAGCCATGGGTGTCGAGCGTAGTTGCGGGCCAGGAAGCATCCACAATCGGGAGTTCGCGGAGCCCTGTCCACAGCCCGGTGCGCCGTGGGCGGCGTGCTGTCGGAGGTGCCGCGGAACGTCGGTGTCGCCAAGGAAGACAGCAGCACACTGACGACAGGAGACAGCTCATGCTCGACACCCTCGTGACCCTCCAGGGCAACCTCGGCGGCGATGTCCGCCTGCACGAGGCCGGCGAGACGCCGGTCGCCCACTTCCGAGTGGGCTCGACACCGCGCTGGCTCGACCGACGGACCGACCAGTGGGTCGATGGCACCACGGTCTGGTACTCCGTGACCGCCTGGCGTGGCCTGGCCCGCAACTGCGCCCACTCCCTGCACCGCGGCGACCCGGTGGTGGTGCACGGTCGGCTGACGACCCGCAGCTACGTCAACAACAACGGAGTGGAGGTCTCCGACCTCGAGGTCACGGCCAGCTTTGTCGGCCACGACCTCAACCGAGGCCGGACCACGTTCACCAAGGTCCAGCCGCAGCAACAGCCAGCCGCCCAACCCGAGGAGGTGGCGGCCGAGGCGGCCGCGTGAGCCGGCTCGGGCTACTTGAGCGCCTGGTCCAGCCCGGTGCGCACCGCGCGGAAGGCATCCAGCTCCACCTGGACCGGTGCGACGACCAGCTCGGCAGAGACCTCGCGCACGGCAGCGCGGAGCCTGCGGTCGGCCGCGGCCGCGCGCCGGCGGGCGGTCAGGTCCACCAGGGCTCGGCACAACAGCGCGAGCAGAAGTCCGGCTGCGACCCCGCCGACCAGCAGCAGGACCGGTATGTCGATGCCCCGATAGGCGGGCACCGCGTCGTCTGCGAGCGAACCGGACGCCGCCAGCGCGACGGTCCAGGCGCCACCGACCAGCGCAGCCAGGATGAGCAGCCACTGGAGCACGCGCACACCTGCGGCCCACACCGGGATCCGCGCCACCCCGAGGTCGGTGGCGGCGATCTCGGCGTCGAGACGGTCGCCCATCTCCTCGAGCCGCGACAGCGAGGCTCGCCGGACCGCCTCGGCCCACGGGCGCGTCATCCCGGCGGACACGTCGTCGGCGAGGGCGCGCACCTCAGTGTCGACCTTGGCGCGCTGGACGGGCGTCGCCACCGGGATCGACGTCCGGGCCCGGCCGGTGAGCCTCCTGCCGTCGGCGCCGAGGTCGAGGTGCAGCCGGCGAAGCGGGTCTGGCTTGAGCCGGGAGAGCCACGCGACGACGGGCCAGCCGGTGGCCTGGCGAGCGCGCATCCGCGTGGACCGCTCGATGGCGCCGACCACCGTCGGCACGCCTGCAGACTCGGCCAACGCCTCCTCCATCGCCTGGACCCGTCCGGCCGAGAGCGAGCGCGGCTTGACGCTGCCGCATTCCTCGTTGAGCCGGGCGGCGGCTGCGCGAAGGTCGGCCTCGATCCGCTCCTTGGTGGACCGCTTGGCCGCGACCCGCCGGGCGATCTCGGCGCGCAGCTCGGCGACCCCGTCGCCGTTGCGGGCGCTGGTCCCGATCACCGGCACCTCGCTGAGCCCGTCCTGGTCGAGCAGCCGCCGTACGTCCTCGAGCATCGCGGCGCGCCGGTCCTCCGGCACGGTGTCGATGTGGTTGAGCACGACCAGCATCACGCCGGCGTGACCGGCCAGTGGCGCGAGGTAGCGGTCGTGGATCGCGGCGTCGGCGTACTTCTGCGGGTCGAGCACCCACACGAGCAGGTCCGCGAGCTTGACGATCCGGTCGACCTCGAGGTGGTGCGAGACCTCGGTGGAGTCATGGTCGGGCAGGTCGAGCAGGACCACCCCGTCCATCTCCCGGTCCTCTCGCTGCCGAGCGCTCTCCCGCAAGGTGTCGAGCATCGAGTCGCGGGTGGTCTGGTGGCGCGGCGGGATCCCGAGCCACTCCAGGAGCTCCTGCGCACCCTCGGTGCCCCACACGCACGCGGTGGCCCAGGAGGTGGTGGGGCGCCGGACCCCGACGGCCGCGAGCTCGAGCCCGGTCAGCGCGTTGAACGTCGACGACTTGCCCGAGCCGGTGGCGCCGGCGATCGCGACCACGGTGTGCTCGGCGGAGAGCCGAAGCCGTCCGGCCGCTCGTTCGACGACCTCCTGCGCCTCGTCGACGGCCTGGTCGTCGAGCCGGCCCCGGGCCGCCTCGGTGGCCGACTGGAGCGCCTCGATCCGGCCGCCGAGGTCAGACCCGCGAGCAACGAGCTTGCGGGCACCCTCGAGCAAGGACGTCATCGTCTCCCTCGGCTGCACGGTCGTGGCGGTCGGGCTGGGGGGCCAGCCGAGTCCGACACTAATCGGTGCTCAGACCCCGCGCTGACCCGCGTACCTCGCGTCCTCGACGCGGCGTGAGGCGCGACGCAGCTCCTCAGGCGTCTCCGGGTCGAGAGCGAAGCTGTCGAGCAGGTCGGTGAAGCGCGCCTGCTCGGCTGCGAACAGCTCCCTGACCCGCGCCTCGAGCGCCTTGCGGGCCCGCTCGGCGAGGCTGCGCACCGCTTGGTCCCCGAAGACCGCCTCGAGCAGCTTCTGGCCGATCACTGCCGAGCCGCCGGCGATGCCCACCTCGGCGCCGGTGAGCCCGTAGGAGTGGGCGAAGACCACGATCATCAGCGCCACGGACAGGCCGTTGACCCCGAACGCGAGGAACCGCGCCGTGGTCCGCTTGTCCTGACCCTGCGTGCGGACCATCTCGAGCAGGTCCGCCTGCCACTCTCGGACCGAGCGCTCGGCGTTGCGCCGCAGCTCGCGGGAGGCCCGGCCGAGCTCGGAACCCGCATCGCTGAGCAGCCCCTGCCCCGACGCGAGCTGCCGCCAGGACGCCTCCGCGCGCTCGGCGGAGGCCTCGGCATGCTCGAGGATCAACAGCTCGAGCCCGGACTCGACGGCCACGGTGATTCGCTCGGCCTGCTGCGGCTTCCCGCGCACAGTGTTGACCAGCCGGTCGCGCAGCCTTCCGACCCGGGACTCGAGCCCCTTGAGCAGCTCGCCGGTGCCGACGAACTCCTGCCAGCGCGCCAGCACCTCCCCCCGTAGCAGGGTGCCGTCCTCCATCCCGGCGAGCACGGCGCGGATCCCCTCGTCGTACGCCGAGGTGGCCTCCGCACGGAGCCGGTCCACTGCCGACACCTGCTCCGCAGCGGCGTCGGCGACCGGGTAGGTGCGGCGGGTCAGGGTCCGGACCGCGCCGTCGAGGGTCTGGATGACCACCCTCTGGCGAGCTCCGACGTCCCCGGCGAGCGACTCCAGCCAACCGCGGATCTCGGCGACGTGGTCGGCAGGCAGCAACCCCTCCTCGCTGACCGGTCCCTCGTGGACGACGAACAGCGGCGAGTCCTTGAGCCCGCGGCTGGTCAGCATCCTGGCCAGGTGGGTGCGCACGGTCTGGACGGCGTCCGGTGGAGTGCGGTCGAGCACGATCGCGACCGCCGTGGAGCGCTCGGCCGCCTGACGCAGGAAGTCCCACGGGACCTGGTCGGCGTAGCGCGCGGCCGACGTCACGAACAGCCAGAGGTCGGCGGCGGCCAGCAGCTGCGCGGCCAGCTCGCGGTTCTTCTCCACCACGGAGTCGACGTCGGGCGCATCGAGGATCGCCAACCCGGCGGGCACGGCGGCCGCGGCGACCAGCTGCAGTGCCTCCGGGTCGGTGGTGGGGTGGTCGACACGCTCGAGGTCGGGCAGCAGCCGCTCGGCGCCGAACCACGACTGGTCGTCGGGATGGTGCACGAGGACCGGGGAGCGGGTGGTCGGCCGCAGCAGTCCGGGCTGGGTCACCTTGTGGCCGACCAGCGAGTTGACCAGCGTGGACTTGCCTGCGCCTGTCGAGCCGCCCACCACGGCGAGGAGCGGCGCCTCCAGGGTGGTGACCCGCGGGATCACGTAGTCCTCGAGCTGGTCGACCATCTCCTTGAGCCCAGCGCGCTGCTCCTCGATGCCGGGGAGCTCGAGGGGAAGCCGCACACCCTGGAGCGCGTGGTGCAACCGGACCAGCGCCGTGAGCATCACCGTGCCGTAGGAGCCGGCGGACGGGGTGCCCCCGCCGTGGGCGACGTTGAACGGGTTCGACGGATCCGGGACGGTGGTCATCTGGTGGGCACCACCTGTCCGGGGAAGGCGATGCTCGGGCGGATCGCGTTGATCCGGGCGAGGAAGTCCTGGCCGCGCAAGGCGAAGTCCTTGGGCGCGGTGCCGCGCAGGTAGCGGTGGTGCAGGAAGCCGAGCTCGATCGCGGCCTGCTGGTAGTCGCGCATCGCGTCCTCCCCTTGCTTGCCACCCATCTGCTTGGCGTAGGCGCGGGCCATCCGCCGAGCCCGCAGGTCCACCACCCAGCCGATGTCGGTGGCCGGGAAGAGTCCTCTGCGCGCGGCGTCACCGAGCGCCGCCGTCAGCATCCTCCGCTCCGAGCGGCGCGACCAGACCCCCAGCCAGATCAGGCCGGCGAAAGCGGGGACCATGATCAGGAAGTAGGCGCCCACGAACCCCTCGAAACCGAAGATCGTCGAGCCGTTCCAGGTGGCGTGGGCAAGCACCGCGCAGCAGTACCCGCCCAGCGGCGCCAGCCACCGCAAGGCCGGCTTGCGGGTCGCGACCGCGATCCCGACGCCGATGCCGGTGAGCGCCGTGAACAGCGGGTGCGCGAACGGGCTGAACAGGCACCGGACGACGAAGGTGCCCGTCACGCCGGCCAGACCGCCCGGGCCCATCCCTTCGGTGCCGTTGTACGACGCCCCGAGGTAGAGGATGTTCTCGGTGAAGGCGAACCCGATGCCGACCATCCCCGCGTAGACGATGCCGTCCAGAACGCCGTCCAGCTCGGCCCGGCGCCACCACAGCAGCAGGAGCAGGAACAACCCCTTGCTGGCCTCCTCCGTGACCGGCGCCAGCACGGCGAGGCTCACCTCGTCGGTGACTCCGGCGAACAGGCCACCGATGCCCTGGACCACCAGCGCTCCGAAGGTGGCCGCGAAGGCGCCCCACAACAGGCCAAGCAGCAGCAGCCTCCGCGGTTCGGGCTCGTAGCGGTCCAGCCACAGGTAGCAGAGCACCAGTGGCACCACCGGGATCGCCGCCAGCGCGGTCGCGAGGATCGCGATCGCGGGCGCGCTCGACAGCGCGATGATCAGCAGCATCGGCAGCGCGCCGAGGCAGACCAGGACGATCACGATCACGGTGAACGCCCGGCTGTCACGACGTGTGGGGGCCATGGCGGCGAGTCTAAGAGGCCGGGATTCGGATCGCTCTGCGGCGCGTATTGTGACGAGGGTGAGCGAGCAGATCCTGCCCGAGGCCCGGGAGCAGACGAACCAGCTGCACGTCGAGAAGCATGACCCCGCCGTCCCGGAGGCGTACGCCGCCTTCATGCGGACCGGCTGGGGAGACCGCGAGCTCGACCTGCCGCGCCACGCGGTGGCCGACCGCGCAGCGCACCGTCGAGCACGGCTGGCCTCGATGTTCGCCGGCGAGCGGCTGGTGCTGCCCTCGGGCACCTTCAAGGTGCGCGCCAATGACACCGACTACCGGTTCCGCTCCGACACCGCGCACACCTACTTCTCCGGCAACCAGACCAGCGACGCCGTGCTGGTGATCGAGGACGGTGAGTCGGTGCTCTACGCGCGTCCGAGGTCCTCGCGCGAGACCGACGAGTTCTTCCGCGACCGGCAGTACGGCGAGCTGTGGGTCGGCCGGCGCCCTTCGCTCAACGAGCTGTCCGCGTCCCTCGGCGTCGAGGTGCGACACATCGACCGGCTCGCGGACGTCCTGTCCAACTCGTCATTCGGCTCCGGCAAGACCCGGGTGCTTCGCGGCGTCTCGTCCTCGGTGGACCGGATGGTCGCCGCAGACAGCGCACTCGACGACGACTTCGCTCGCGTGGTCTCCGAGCTGCGCCTGGTAAAAGACGAGTGGGAGGTCGGCGAGCTCCAGGAGGCGTGCGACATCACCACGCTCGGTTTCGAGGACTCCGTGCGCGAGTGGCGCCAGGTGCTCGAGTTCGGCGAACGGTGGATCGAGGGCACCTTTGTGCGCCGGGCCCGGGCCATGGGCAACGACATCGGCTACGACCCGATCGTCGGCGGCGGCCGGCACGCCACCACGTTGCACTGGATCGACAACTCCGGCCCGATCACGCCCGGCACCCTGGTGCTGCTGGACATGGGCGTCGAGGGCTCGAACCTCTACACCGCCGACGTGACCCGGACGCTGCCGGTCGACGGCACCTTCACCCCGCTGCAGCGCGACCTCTACGACCTGGTCTACCGGGCGCAGCAGGCCGGCATCGAGGCGGTGCGCCCCGCGACGCCGTTCCTCTCCGCCCACAACGCCGCGATGGAGGTCCTCGCGCATGGGCTCGAGGACCTCGAGCTGCTCCCGGTCCCCGCCGAGGAGGCGCTCGACCCGGAGTCGAAGGTCTACGCCCGCTGGACGCTCCACGGCACCAGCCACATGCTCGGCATGGACGTCCACGACTGCAACGCGGCCGCCACCGACATCTACCCCAAGGGCAGCCTCGAGGAGGGCATGGTCCTCACCGTCGAGCCCGGCCTCTACTTCCAGGAGGACGACCTGCTCGTCCCCGAGGAGCTCCGCGGCATCGGCATCCGGATCGAGGACGACATCCTGGTCACCGCCGATGGCTGCCGGAACCTCTCCGAGGCGCTCCCCCGGACCTCCGCGGACGTGGAGGCCTGGATGGGCAGCCACATCGGTGGTTGAGGAAGGCGCGCAGCGCCTGTCTCGAAACCACGTGACCCGGGGCTGGCACTGAAGCCCCGCTCATCGAGCCCTCCCGCATCAGTACGGCGTGGTCCTGGCGACCGCCAGGGCGCGCTTCATGTCGAACGGGTCGGCCTGCATGTACAGCCACGGCCGCCCGATCCAGAGGTAGCCGTCGACGTACGCCGTCGCGTTGGCCGCGTCAGTGGTTGACAGCTTCCACGCCGGGTTCGCCACGTCGGCGGTCGGCGGGATGCCGAGGGTGACGCAGGCCTGCTGGCCCTTGGTCTTGCAGGTGGCGGCGTTGTCGAAGTTCGGGCCCTTGTAGTCGTACCCGTTGAACGGCGCGCCGTTCGCCGCGGTGTTCACGACGAAGTGCTTGTCCGGGTAGCCGGCCGCGGCCAACGCCTGCACGACCGCGGTCCCGAACGCGATCTCGGCCGAGGTGGACGCGTAGTGGGTCGAGTTGAGCGCGAAGCCGCGGGCCACGTCTATCCCGGCCGGCAGCAGGATCTTGAGCGCCTTGGCCGGGTCGTTGCGCAGCCAGTCGGAGGCCCCGGCATCGATGTAGACGCTGGTGTTGGGCAGTGCACTGAAGGTGCGCGAGGCGTATCCGATCAGCTGCGACGGCAGCTGTGAGCCTCCGGGCGCGCAGAGTGCGAAGGGACCGTCCGGCTGGAGCACCAGCGCGACGTGCGCGTCGCCGATCCCGGCTGCGAACCCGTTGATCCACTTGGTGTACTCACGCTGCTCCTTGGCGGTCGGCAGCCGTTTGCAGGCCTCTTCCTCCCACGGCTTGAGGCGGAAGACGGTCAGCTGCACCAGCGCCTCGGGGTCGCCGGCCTGCGCGTTGGCGATGTGGTCGCGGACCTTGGCCTGGATCTGGTTGCCCGGGATCCACTGGCCGTACCACTTGGCCTTCGGCGCCAGCGCGATCTTGGCGAGCAGCTTCTTCTTCGCACCCCGGGCCTTCAGGTACGGCGTCCACGCCTGGTCGCCGGAGCCCTTGTAGACCCCCCAGGTCCGGTTCGCGAGCGGGTTGACCTCGGCCGGCGTCCGCTGGACGACGTGCCGCGGCTCCGGGGTCGTCCCGACGGCAGCGGACGTCGTGGCGACCGTGAGCGTCAGCGCACAGGCCGCAAGCAGGGCGCTGCCCCGCGAGGTCTCCCGCCTCATGCATGCAGGGCATCACGCAGGCAAGCCGCCCCGCCGGGGTTCAGGCCAGATTCGTCCTTTCGGACAGTCCTTCCCGAAACCCCTGCGCGAACCACCTGCGTCACAATGGTCCGCGCCGAGCCCCCGTAGCTCAGTTGGACAGAGCGGCGGCCTTCTAATCCGCGGGTCACAGGTTCGAATCCTGTCGGGGGCACGAGTCCGGTCACCCATCAACCGAAGCTGCTCACCAGAGCCAGCCCTTGGTGACGCGCGTCGCTGCCCACGCGCCGGGGATGACACTGGCGGCAGCGACGACACCACCGAGGACGAGGCTGCCGGACTTTTGACGGACTGCTTCGCCGACGTCCGCGGCGTGGGCTGTGTAGCCGGGGGCTGCCCGCTCGATGACGTATCCCGTCGCGACTCCGGCGACGGCAGCCACGCCGACCCAGCCGGCGCGGCCGGCCAACGACAAGCCGGCGCGAGGGAGGGCGCCCATGGCGCGAGGGAGGACGCTCTGAGCGAGGAGGCGCCCGGCGTTCGCGACTCCCACCGCCCGTGACGCAGCGGCGAACTCAAGCGCCTCCGCGGCGCCTGGGATCAGGTTCCTGGCGAGCCCGCCTGCGAGCCCGACCGCGACGCCGCCGGCGCCCTTCGCGACTGAGGGAAGCATGCCAGCGCCCCTTGCCGCGCCACGCGCGATGCCGGAACCGGCACCGGACGGGACTGCAGGCGCCTTCACCGCCGGGGCCGCCGGGGGGACCGCTGGCGCGGGGGCCTTGGCCGCGGGTGGCGCCGCGGGCACACTCTTCGCTGCCGGCTTGTTGAAGTCCAGGCCCAGCTGCCTGCCTTCTTCCCCCTGTGGAGAGGCAGGGGCCGCGGGGGCCGAGCCTGCCGGGCCATCGGCCGACGCTGACGGCAGCCGGCCGGCCTCGTCCGGATCGAGATTGGCGATCTGGCGGATCTCCGGGGTCAACGGAGCAGAGGGCGGGTTCGTGCCGGGGCCGGTGTGCGCCCGGCCGGTGCGATGGTAGCCGCCCCTTGCCGCCGCGGCCGCTCGGTCCCGAGCCTCCTGCTGCGACTGGAGGTTGTTGGCATCCTTGTTCTGCGGTCCGATCTTCTGGGCCCCCCCGGGCGGGGTGCTCCATTGTGGTGTGGCGGCGGCGTGCCCAGCCTCGTACTGCGAAGGGTCCTCCCCCCACAGCCTCGCGAAATTCTGGACGAACCTCTGGATCAGGCTCTCCTGCGAATACCCCTTGAGCGTTCCGACCGTGTCGATGAACGCCTGCTCGATCAGGTGCAGCTGCGGGGGTGGCTCGCCCGCCCGGCCGTCCGGGTCGTGCAGGGTGACGGGGTTGTTGGAGCAGTAGGCGTAGAGGTTCGGTCCGTCGGCCAGTCCGCCAGGGTCGCAGCTGGTCCACCGCGCGAGCCAGGGCGCGTAGTAGCGCGCCCCGTGGACGTAGAGGCCGGTCTGCTCGTCGCGCTCCTTGCCGCTGAAGCGGTATCGGTTCGTGCTCTCGTTGCGGCTGCGCACCCCCCGGTAGGTCGTGCTGCCGAACGGCGCGTACTCGGTGTAGGAGATGATCCGCGCCTGCTCGTCCAGCTCGAGGGTGGCCGAGCCGAGATGGTTGCCGCACTGATAACGGACCAGCCGACGGGGAGACGGGTCGTCACCAGCCGCGTCCAGGGTCCGCGTCTCCACCAGCGCAATGCGGCGTGCGCCGTCGGCGACGTGCAGCGTCTCGCGCTCGAGCCTGGCGCTGTCGGTCCCGATCTGCCCGCCGTGGATGCGGAAGACCTCGAAGCCGCCGAGGTAGATCCGCTCCTCGGTCAGGCCGGGCGCCTTCTCCCAGACCTTGCGGACCCGCTGCCCCGAGGTGTCGTAGCCGTAGAAGGCCTGCCCCCCGCCGCCGTGGTCGGTGCGGCTCAAGTGGTCCTTGAAGTCCCAGGCCATGTTCGGGTCCGGCTCTCCACCCCCCAGATGGGGCATCCTCACGATGTTGCCGTGGGCGTCGTGAAGGTAGGCCTCGAGGACGGCGTTGGGTCCCTGCCCCAGCTGGGTGCTGCTGAGCCGGTTGCCCGCCTGGCCCGGCTCGACAAGGCTGCCTTCGTCGTAGGCATAGCGGCGCGTCCAGCCGGGCGAGTCGGCGTCGGCCCGGGAGTGCTGCATCTGCAGCAGGCCCCCGACCGCGTCGTACACGTAGCGCTCGACGTACCTGCCCATCGCTGTGCCGTCGTCGGGGGCGAAGAGTCCACTGGTGCCGTCACCGGCCAGGTTCTCCCGACGTGAGTCGTCCGACGAGTACGCGCCGGAGTCCCTCCCCTGTGCGAGGTGCTCGCGACCCGAAGCCTCGATGAGGCGATAGGTGGCGTCGTAGCGGTAGTGGTTGCTCGGATCGACTCGCTTGTTCCGGAAGAAGATCGTCGGCTGCGCCTGGTCGACGATGCTGGTGATGTTGCCGGCCGGGTCGTAGGTGTACTGGAGGTTCTGCACGCCGGCGGGCCGGCCCTGGGGCGGGCGGTCCGGTGCCGCGACGGTGGTCGGCGGCGGGTTCGGGTTGTCGGCGTCCTCGGCGAATGCGGCGCCACGCCGCGTGTAGAGCTCGACGAGCCGCAACGTCTCGGGATCGTAGCGGTAGCGGGTCGTCGCGCCGTTCTGGTAGCCGATGCTGAGCCGTTGGCCCTTGGCGTCGTAGGAGATCGCTGAGACGCCGGCGGCGGAGCCCGGTTCGACCGTCGGGTCGAGCAGCGAGCCAGGCGCCTCCGCACGCTCCAGCCAGACGTCGACGCTGCGGAGCAGCCCGCGTTCGTTGTACGACGGCTGGATGACGTGGCGTTCAGCGCCTGCGAACCCGCTGCGCGGCGGGTGCACCTGCACGGGCCGGTTGAAGGCGTCGTACGCGGTCGCACCCTCGAACCGCTCGTCCTCGACGAGGGGATCTCGAGACCAGTCCGGGAGCGCGGTGTAGTCCGAGACGAGCTGCCGGGTGGTGTGCAGCAGGTTGCCCTTGAAGTCGTATGCGCAGGTGGGGGCGCCATCGGCATCGAGGTGGGCGTTGGTGCCCACGCCCGCCGTGTCGAAATGCCGGTAGACCCGGGTCCGGAGGTTGAGGGTCTCGGCGTCCTCGATGTTCTCGCCGTACTCGATCCTGTCGAAAACTACCGCCGCCTCCAGGGTTCGCGGGTCGGACTCCGCCGTGCTGCCAACGACCGACTGCTCGACGGGGCGACGGAGCGCGTCGTAGGTCGTCGTGATCGTGTGTCCGCGGCTGTCCCACGCACGGATGGGGTTGCCGGCGACGTCGTCGAAGACCCACCGGGCGCCGGCGTCCAGGGTGGCGTGGAAGATGCGCTTCCCCAGCATGTCGTAGGCGTAGCTCGCGACAACCCGCTGCTCCTCGACGCCCGTCGGAAGATGGTTGACGGGCCGCCTGCGTTGGTCGACCACCTCACGTTCGTTGCCCTCGATGTCTAGCTCGGTCCTGCTGACGACGAGGTCGTCAGTGCCGTCGAGGTCGTGACCCTCGCACACCACCCGGTTGACTACGAGGTTCAGGAACGGGCGGCCGAGTGCGTCAAGGCGGACTGTGGCCGGGGTGTCTGCGTGGGCGGCGGCCTTGACTGCTGCATCGCGCTCATCGGTGCCAAGGGCCCCGGCGGCACGTCGCTCGTGCCACGTCTGCCAGGTCGCCGGCTGGGTCGCGAAGTACGCGGAGACCAGTCCGCCCACGTCAGGGTCGGTGCGCGGGTCACCGGTCTGCGTGCCGACGGCGGCGCAGGTGTCGACGGTGTCGTAGGTGACCTGCTGCCAGGGGTCGAATACGACCTTCTCGTAGGTGTGGTCAGGGTGCAGGGTGGCGACAACCCGCCCGACCGGGTCGTAGAAGAGCACCGGGCTGACCCCGTTCAGGACCCCGAACTCGAAGGCCGGCGTGCCACTGAAGAAGGGCTCGTACTGCCGCACCGGGTTGCCCTTGTTGTCGAAGATGGTCCACCCGGTGGCCAGCCAACGCGGCGACACCGCCGCTGCGTCGGGTTCGCCGACGGCAAGCGGTCCGGGCTCCGCCTGCGACTTCTTCTGGATCTCCCGGCCGAAGCCATCGGAGTGGCTGAGGCTGATCTGGACCCTGAGGCCGTGAGGGGGCAGCGGCATGCGCAGGTGCGTCTCGCGGGCCAGCGTGGCGACGCAGGCGGGAGACCACTGCCCTGGGTCGTCGGGGTGAGCCTGCCGGGTCCGGCGGAACCGGTCGAGGTCGTAAAGCGTGCGCGTGCTGGCGCCCTCGAGCAGCCCCGGTGCCAGGGCTCGGGGGTTCGACGACTCGAAGAACTCCTCGATCCGGTCGTCGCTGAGGTCTTCGTCGAAGCCGGCGAGGGTGTCGCCCTCCTCGTCCTCCTCCGGCCCGCGAGGCGGTTTGCCCATGACTGCGGTGCCGACCACCATGCCGAGCGTGTCGAAGGCCAGCTCGGTCCGGTTGCCGTTCGCGTCGCTGACCAGGCGCGGCTGGAGGACCCGGTAGTCGCTGACGTCGACCGTCATGGTGTTGCCGAGCGCGTCCCGGGTCTGCCTCGTCAACAGGTCGTGGTCGTCATACTCGACGTGGGCGTCGTGGTCGAAGGGATCCCGGTGGCGCCGGGGAAGGAACCAGTGCTCGGTCGCGAAGGCCAGCTCGGCGGTCGGGTCGAGCCGGTCCGCCGTGAAGAACGTCCGGCCCGAGGGGACCCACCACCGGTCGTCGGCATCTGTGGCGGGGAACCGCCCGTCCGACTTCAGCGACCGGCCCGACAGGTAGCCGCCCACGTCGCCGGCGTGGCCCTCCAAGAGGGCGGCCGGGTCGGGCACCAGGTCGACGGTCGCCTCCCCCGACACGGAGCGTCGGAAGACCTGGGCAAGAAGGCCGGCGGTGTAGGCGAGGCTGTACTGCTCGCCCGGCAGCGCCCGGGAGCCCAGCTCGCCGAGCGGCGACAGTCCGTCGAGATTGTCTTGTCGGAAGAGCGTCCGGCGCCACTCGATGCACCGCCGGCACGGCCTCGAGGTGACCGGCTCCTCGTAGTCGACCTCGTCGGTGAACGTGTGCCGCAAAGCGGTCGCGTCAGCCGGATCCTCATGGACGAGGTCGGATGACCGGAAGCGACCACCCGGCCCCGTCGGCGAGTAGCCCGTCAGCTCGAAGGTCACCGACTCGCACGCCAGCGGAGCTCGGTGGGAGTCCGGCTCGTCGACCGCGTTGGTGACCCGGGACTCGCTGTAGGTGACCAGAGTCGTCGTCTGCTCGAGCTGGTCTGCAGGGTCGAGGTCGGACAGCCCGGGGTTCGGCACCCGCCGGACGCCCGTCTCGTCGACGAGCACGACCTCCCGCCGTCGTCCGTAGCCGATGCTGGCCTGCTTGAGCACGTTGCCGAACGCGTCGATCTCCAGGGTGAGCGCGTGCTGGATGCGGGGGTCGGCGGCGGTGCGCTCGTAGTGGTAGGTGACGGTCTCGAGGGCGTGGACGAGGAAGACGGCGTGGCGGTGGCCTCCACGAGGCTGCAGGCAGCGGACGGCGTGCGTCTGCTCGGCGACGGTGTACGGCGTGCCGGCGCCCTCCGCCTGGTCGTCGGCGTAGACCTCGTGGCGCAGCATCACGCCCTTGAGGGCCCGACACGCCTCGCGCTCCTCCTCCACCGTCAGGCCGACAGGAATCACGGTGTCCGGAAGCAGCAGGTCCGCGAGCTCGGCGTCGTCCCTCCCGGGCTCGCGGAAGTACTCGCCCTCGTCCGCCGCGTCCAGCAGCCCGGCGAAGTGGCGCGCGACGCGGTCGCGCCCGACGTACTGGCCCGTGTGGAACCAGGTCCTGGTGCGCACCGGCGGCACCTGCGGTGTCGATCTGCCCGTCGGGTCGGGAATCTGGCCGTCGGCGAGCGCCGCGAGCTCCTCGGTGTCCCACTGCTCGACCATCCCGAAACCCCGGAACTCACGCTCGGGCCCGTCGAAGTAGCCGTGGTGGTAGGCGTAGCGGGTGACGAACCGGTTGCGGCCGACGTGGTCGTTGGTGGTGACCCTCTCGACCACGTGGACCGGGAATGGCAGCCGCGTCACCCACGGCCGGCCGGCCTGCTTGTCGAGCAGGTAGAACCTGGTCGACGGGGCGTAGTCGATGCGGGTCTCGGCGCCCAGGTTGTTGGCGATCTCGACGAGCAGGTGGGGCTTGGTCCCACCCATCAGGTCGACGTATCGCAGCTGGCGTCCTGCGTCGCCGGGCAGCGGTGACGACCAGACAAGGCACGCGGTGCCGTTGCCCAGCAGGTCGACCGGCTCGACGCGGACCGAGTCGTCCACGCGCGGGAAGGCCGCCAGCTCATGGGCTTTGCCCCAGCTGTTCCCCGCCTGGTTGAAGTAGAGACGGACGCCCTCGCGGTGCAGGTAGATGATGTCGGTGGTGCCGCTCCCGTCGATGTCGGCGAGGCGGAGTCGCCGCTGATCGAACGCCTCGGGGTGGTCGAACCACGGGGAGCCGTCCATCGTCACCTTGGCCCCGAACCTTCCGTGGCCGAGGTTGGGCCAGTAGCACACCTCGCCGTTGCGGATCCGCACGAGGTCCGTCAGGCCGTCACCCGACAGGTCGGCCAGGTGGACCGACTGCGTGCTCTCCGCCAGGACGACACGGGGGCCCTGCTCCTCGTCCAGTGCCATCGCCACCCGACGTGCCGGGCCGAAGCCCTCCTCGGCGAGCGACGCGTGCCACACGAGCGCCTCGTCCTCGGTGACCAGCACGTCCGCACGGCCGTCCCCGTTCAGGTCGACCAGCCTTGCGTAGGGGCCTGGGACGTCTCGATTGAGGCGCGAGGTGAAGGCGCGGAAGGGCAGCCACCCGTCACCCTCGTCGCGCTCGTAGAAACCAGGCATCGGCCCGCTCAGCACCACGACGTCGGGTCGCCCGTCGCCGGCGAGGTCCATCAGCTCCGCACCGCCGGTCAGGCTGGTCACAGGTGCGAGCGCCACGGTCTCGAGCGGCGCGAACTTCGCCGTCACCACGTCGCGACCGTCCGGCTGCCGATCCGGCACCGGGCTGAGGTTGCGTTTGTAGAACCAGGCGCCGGCCTGCTCGGTGAGGATGCCGGGAAGACCCTCTCCTTCGAGGTCGGTCCACCGGTAGGAGCTGCCGTCCAGGCCGACCGGGAGGTTGCGGACGCTCGACGCGTCCACCTCGTGGACGACGTCCTGCACCACAGGTTGCGTGTAGGTGAGGTCGAGTGGAGGCATGCTGCGCGTGTCGTAGCCGGTCCCGTTGCGGCGGTACGCCGTCTGGGTGACGGACCGCAGGAGCGTGAGCACCGGCTCGAGCTCACCGAGCGGGTCCACGGCGCCGGAATAGGTGAAGCTCGTGGACTGCACCAGGCAGTCGCTCTCCACGCCGTCCTCGCCTGGGAAGTGGTGGAACATCAGCACCCGGCGACAAGTCCGGTAGGTCCGCACCTCGAAGCCGGGCCGGAAGGAGGAGAACGGGTCACTGCGAGGCGGCCAGGCGCCGGACTCACCCGGCACCGGGACAGCGGTGTCGTGTTCCCCGTAGTCGAGGACGGCCTCGAAGAGCCAGGAGTCGCTCCCGTCCGGCGACTCGGACCCCGGTGGTGCTGGCCACGGCTCGTCCTCCTCGAGGACCGGGAGGTACGGCGTCCGGTTGCCGTAGCGGATGCGCTTGAGGTAGCGCTGGGCAGACCGTGACGTGGGGGTCCGGTTGCGCTCGTGGGCCCTCGCCACGGGCGTGCCTCGGCGATCCTCGAAGATGCGGGCCGAGTCCTCGGTCTTGTAGCCGTAGACGACCACGTTGCCCTTGTCGTCGTGCGTCTGGCAGAGCAGCCAGCTGAAGATGCGCCGGGAGTCCTCGGGATCGCTGATCCGGCTCTCGGGCGTTCGGCCGTACCAGCTGGTGACGTTGTCCCTGCTGATGGACCGCCAGAACACGTCGTCGGCGTCCTTGCTGCTCGTCCAGCGCTCGATGCGGGCGAACTGCCCTTCGATCCGCGGGCGGTATCGGCGAACCTGGTAGGTGACGCCGCCGACGGTCCGAGGTGTCGCCCCTCCCGACCGGTGCTCCCCCGCCGCGTCTGCGACGAGGACCGGCACGAGGTCGTCGGAGCCGGACAGCAGGAAGTCGTCCGACTCCTCTGCATCGCGGTACTCGGGCAGGCCCTTGTCGGTCTTGCGCGTGATGGCCGGCACCGACAGGCTCCAGCCCATTCCGAACGGACCGTTCCCGGACCCCGAGTCGTAGGAGAGCGAGAGCTCCGGTCCGAAGCCGGCCCGTCCGGAGCTCACCGTGATGGGGACTGACAGCGAAGCAGTGCCGGTGACGGCGTTGGCGGCGAACTTCTCACCCATGCCGCGGATGGCGCCCCCTCCCTTCGGCAGGGTGATCGACGGCATCGCCGGTGGTCGCTCCCCTCGGCCCGGCCCGCCAGGCGCGGCCTGCTCGCTCACGTCGCGGCCTTGCCCTTGGTCGTGACGACCATCCACACCTCCTCGACCTCGCCGCGGTCGAAGTGCAGGGTGCACGCGCCGGTCGCGCCCGGCAGCCGCACCTTGTCGAGAGGCGCGCTGAACAGGCCCTCGACCGCGGCATCCTTTGCGAGCGTGTCTTTCGCCGCGGCCTCACCCGGCCCGGCATACACGTTGATGCTCTTCGCGTCCTTCGGGCTTCGTGCCAACAGGGTCACCTCCTGGGCCTTGAGCTCCCGGCCGCGCAACCAGAACGGGTAGTGCTCCTCACCCAGGGTGAAGGTCAGCCCGGGCCGGTCCCCCTCGTCGGCCTTGAACCTTGCCCAGTCCGAAGGGAACTCCAGGCGCAGGCAGAACAGCCGGGCCATGCCGCTGCCGCTGCCCGTGACCACGTCGCCAAGGGCGCCCTCGGCCAGCTCGCGCAGCCGCGGGCCGCCCTCACGCGCGGTGTACTGGAGGTGGAGCACGACGTCGGCGATGGTGTCGTAGTCGAACTGGGGGTACTTGCCGGGCAGCTCGATCCGCCAGGAGCTGGTCGCCCCCGCCCCTTCGAATGGCAGTGGCCGATCGTCGGGCGGGGCGTCGAAGAGCCCGTCGTCCTCGCGGCCGGTGCTCGTCACGATGGTCTCCACGGCACCCGAGTAGTCGGTGAACCGGTTGTCGTTGTCCTGCCGGACGTACTTCTCGCCCGTGGCCAACGTCCGGACCGAGCTCCGCAGCAGGGACAGCGAGCAGCTGACGCTGGTGTAGGGGCCGGTGACCGCCGGGATAGAGACGCTGACCCGCTTGAGCCGGCGCATGTAGTGACCGGGGCAGTCCAGGTCGAAGACCGACTCCGGGACCGTGATCTCGCAGGAACCGGTCTGGCGCAGGCTGACCAGGGCCAGCGGGTCGAGCTGGTTGACCGACACGTGCCGGACGAGCTCGTACTCGCGGCGCCGGCTCTCGGCGTACGCCAGCTCGAGCCGCCGCAGGTCAAGCGACAGTCCTTCAGCAGCCAGCAGGCCACGCCGCCCGGAGTTCCAGTAGTCGCCCTTGACGAACTCGGTGGCGTCGAGCTCGGGCTGCATGAGCTCGCGCTTGACGGTCAGCTCAGCCTTGCGCGCCACGTCGATCGCGAACCGATAGTGCTCGTAGTACTCCCGGGTCAGCTCGCCCTGCATCCAGCCATAGAGCTCCTCGGTGGTCGACTTCTCGCGCAGCAGGCGGTCGAGCTCGCGGGACTCGTCGATCTGGGCGCGAGCGTTGAGGTACTCCCGATGCGCGGCCTGTTCGGCGACCACCGACGCCAGCACCTGCCGGCCCAGGTGCATCAGCTCGTGGGACGCGAGGTTGCCCTGAAGCATCCACTCCTCTGCCCTCCGCTCGTACGACGCGGTGCGCGCGGCCATGCCTGCCTGCTCCTGCTCCCAGGTCGCCGTGGTGCGCAGGATGCTCGCGGCGATCTTGCTGATCTCGGTGAGCATCTCGCCGCCGAAGACGTCGCTGTGCACACCTAAACCCCAGAAGTGCAGGTCCACGCTGATCGTGGGGATGATGCGGAGGACCGAGCCCACCGTGTCGACGACCGACGACGCCAGGCTGAGGTCGCGGGCCGTCGGGAGGTGATCGTTGAGCTCCTTGTCCTCGTTGACCGTGAGATTGAGCTTGCCGCTGCTCGCCTCTCCTGCCTGCGCGGTCGGCGACTGGCCCTCGGCCAGCTTCAGCTGCGCGTAGCGCATGACCGGGTACGTGCGGTCGAACTGCCCGACCAGCTCTGCGTAGGCCTTGTCGAACCCGGCCTCGGTCAGCAGGGGCTG
The DNA here is from genome assembly GCA_963817125.1 of uncultured Actinomycetota bacterium. Lineage (GTDB taxonomy): Bacteria > Actinomycetota > Actinomycetes > Propionibacteriales > Nocardioidaceae > Nocardioides. Next base: position 354,067 of record CAWFNB010000009.1, on the reverse strand, counting down.
GTCCTCCGGGTTGGTCGGCCGCGGCAGGGCGAGCACGGTGTGGTCGCCGATCTGTGGCTGCGCCGAGTTGGGTCCCCCGCCCAGCAGCCGTTCGTAGTAGCGGAAGCGCTCGAGCGCCGACTCGCGGCTGCGCACCAGTGCGTCGGTGGCGGCCTGCGCCTGGCGCCACGCGAGGAACCGCACGTCCCGCGCGCGTTCTTGGACCTTCACCTCGTGACCCTGCCGCACCAGGGCGAGCCGCTCGGCGTCCCCCTTCTCGATCGCGGCCAGCAACGCGCTGCCGAGGTTACGGACGTCCGCACACACCTCGTGCGCCATCCGGATCAGCGCGGGGGCGCGTACGGCGCCCATGGGCGTGCGCCAACCCGAGACGGCCGTGGCCACGTCCACTCCCGCAGCCACGGCCTTGACGAGGAGACCGGGCTCGATCGCCGGCTCGAAGAGCGCAAGCTGCCGCACGACTCCCTCGAGGTTCATGCTGTTGCGGATCTTGAACAGCCGGTCCTCCACGCGGTCCCAGTAGGCCAGCAGCCGCTCGTTGCGCGGCACGCAGAAGTACGGCGCCCGGGCCACCCACGCGGCCGAGGCCGTCGTGGCGGAGGAGCCGGGGTCGGGCGAGGCGGGCGCCGACGCGAGGTTGAACGGGAACTGGCTCTCCAGCGTCACCAGGACGTTGCCGACGCTTTGGATCTCCTCCTCCTGGAGGTCCAGGAAGGACTTCGCCGGTCGGGTGGCCTTCGCGGGCAACACCTGGGGCCGGGTCCCGAGGATGTGGGCCGCCAGCACGTAACGTTGCATGGCTTCGTTGATCGACTCCGCGGTGTCCTCTCGGAACAGGCTGTCACCCCAGGCGATGAGGTTGTCGAGGTACTTCATCACCACCTGGTACTGGTAGGCGATGGTCCGCGAGTCCGCGACGCGGTGCGGGTCGAACGGGTATCTCCTGAGCGATCCCAGCCCCAGCTCGGCACGGTCCTTGGCCTTGAGCTGGTTCGGGTTGTTCGCGAGCTCGCACCGAGGCGTGCTGAGCAGGTGGATGAGAGCAGTGATGTTCTGGACATCGTCCTTCTCACGGAAGCGCAGGAAACGCCAGTAGCGCTCAGAACCGGACTCCGTCGGGTCGGTGCTGGTGGGGTCGAAGATGTAGTGGAACCAGCGCTGCGCCTCCGCGAACCTCTGGTTGTTGCTCAGGTGGACCGCGATCGACATCGGCACGTGGAAGAGCAGTTCCCAGTTGTAGTTGGAGTAGGGCCCGCCACGAACGTCGAGATCCTTGGGGTAGGCCGTGTCCCCTGGGTTCTTGGAGTAGAAGCTGTCGAAGAACGGCTCGTTGAGCCGTTTCTGGAAGACCGGGTCGAGCAGGCCGGACACCCCTCCCCTGTTGACTTGCTCGATCAGCTCGCCGACGTAGGGGTGGAAGAAGTTCTCGAAGGTGTAGGTGAACTTGTTCGGGTCGCGGCTGACGCCGACGCGCCGCGCGTCCATGCCCTCGTGGAAGCCAGGGCACCTTTCCTCAGCCATGACGTTCCTTCCCTCCGTTGGTCGGCACGGTCCGCAACGTCCGACCGTGCGCCCCGATCGGTACGTCATCGAGCACGACCTCCGGCGGGGCTCCCGCGAGGAGCTCGTCAGCGGGGAAGAGCCGTGTTCCGACGCCCAGCTCGCTCAGGAGCCGGTCCGGGATGATGCGGACCCCCGGGTCTGGGATCACGACGCCGATGCCCGGACCGCCCGCGTCCTCCTCGGGGCTGGTGGTGGTCACGAAGAACGCGTGCTGGCCGTCGGCGTACAGGAAGGGGGTCACCCACGGGTCGCGGATGAGCCCGCTCTGCTCGCCGCCCTCTTCGTAGGCGATGTGGAAGGGTTCGGTGATCCCGAACGGCGTCCTGTCGATCCGAGTGATCACGTCCCGGGGGACGGAGTTCTCCCCCAGGCCGCCACCGCGGTAGGTCAACACCAGCCTGTTTGCGACGCGGCTGGCGTCGCGGATCAGGTCGGAGTGCTTGGTGATGCCCAAGACTGCGCTCGGGTTGGGGCTGTCCTCCTGCCGCTGCGGAAGGCTGTGGGTGTTGTAGAACAGGAACGAGGTCTCGAACTCCTGCTCGCGGTCCCAGATCCGCACTCGCAGCCCCCCGCTCTCGGTGGTGACGCCGAGCACGATCCGGTGCCGGTGGAAGCACCTGGTTGCCGGTCATGTCGAACGCCGTGTTCAGGCTGCTCGGAGCGCCTACGTCGGAGGTCTTCGGTGGCTGCCAGCGCTGGTTGTAGTACTCGCTCCAACACAGCACGACCATGGGCTCGACCTGCGGGTTCCGGGCCGAGGGGCCCTGCAGCTGGGCCATCGACACCTCGGACAAGGGCTGGCTCGCGGCGCCCGGGTCCATTGGAGGCATGGGGGCGCTGGTGTTGACGAGCTTGAGCCAGAACAGCAGCAGCCGCCCCTTCCACAGCACTGGCAGCACGGGGTTGTCCTCGATGTCCAGGCCGATGTGCTCCCACGCCGTCCAGGTCGCCGACTCCCGCTTGCGGTAGTAGTAGCGCCGTTGGGCGCCAGGGGTGCGGGCGACGATGTGGGAGACCTCGTCGCCGGGGTTGGGGTCGCCCTCGTCGACATGGATGGCGGACGGCTCGAGCTTCGCGACCTCCTCCAGGTGGGACAGGTACCCCAGCAGCGCGGTCGCGGCGGCGTCCTCAGTGATGTCGCTCTGGAGCAGCTCGCTCATCACTCTTCTGAACGCCGGGGACTGGTGGTCCGCAGCTGCGGCTCGAGCCAGTTCTCCGGCCAGAGGAAGACCTGCCGGTTGGCCTCCCAGAGCCGGTACCGCTTGATCGACTGCCAGCGCTCGGGGTCCTCGAACACCTCGGGAGGCACCGGCCCGAGGTTCATCAAGATCCGCTCCACGAACAGCTGCACCGCCGCGATGGCGTGCCGCACCCGCGAGGTCGCGATCGGCGGCTGCATCTGGACGTCCATGAGGAAGAAGTCGAAGAGCTTGTCCGCGGTGTCGACCTCCGGGTGCGTCTCGCGCAGCTCGCGCAGCACGAAGGCGACCAGGGCGTCGCGCCGGCGGATCCGGATCGGGTCGGAAACCGCCTTGAGCACCTCCAGCCAGCCCGCGCCGTGCCGCGAACGGAGGGCGTTCTCTGCGACGCGCACTGCTTCCGGCCCCGGGTCCGGCACGACCGCCTTGAGCAAGTCGTCCATCGGGGCAGCGGACGACGACCACAGCGCCATCGCGTCTGAGACCTGCGCCAGCTCGCCGACATCGCCGAGAGCCAGGGGCTGCAGCCCCCGATGCTCGAGCAGGACGCGCAGAGCGGGCTCGTCCCAAGCAAGCGCCTCCGCCAGCAGCAGCCGGTCACCAGTGGTCGCAGCTGGCTCCTCAAGCACGGCGACCAAGGCCTTGTCATCGACCCGCAGCTGTCGGGAGAGGCGGGCGAAGCCGACGAGAGACCCGAGGACCTTGCCGAGTTCCGGACCGGTCTCAGCGTCTCCCCCGGCCTCGCCCTCTCGGGCCGCGTTCACCGGGAGGGCGCCTAGCCAGGCCTGGTCCTCGACCTTCAGGGCGTCGAGGCCGGCCAGGTGGTGCAGGCCCGCCGGACCGAGTGCGAACACCTCCGCGATCCCCATCGCCGCGACGTACCTGGCCAGCACCTCACGCAGGGAGGCAAGGTGCTCGTCGTCGTACAGGGCGTCGGGTGGCACGGGCTCCCACGTCCCACTCTCCCGTTGCCACTCCAGCGCTGCCGCACGGTCCTGCCCAGCGACCTCCACCACCACCACGACGAAGCGGTCAGCCGTCAGCACGACCGGATCAGCCATCTGCCGAAGCTCCCCATCGGCCGGCAGCTCATGCTTCTTGCCGTCGACCGTGATGCTCACGGCGCCATTGCTCTTCACCCGCACCGCGAACCGGTAGACGCCAGACGCGGCGACGTCGACCGAGCCGGAGTAGGTGGTCTGGCTCGACGTGGATGCCTTGCGGAGGCCGGTCACCGAGTCGGCGGCGACTGCGGCGTTGACCTGATCGAAGGCGGGGTCCTCGCCGCCCAGCAGCCCGGGAGTGTCCAGCAGGATGCTGCCCAGCTCGGCGGAGGATCCGGTTGCCGCCACCACCGCCGCCAGAGTGTCGTCGTGGCGACGCTGCTCGCGTACGTCGCGCAACAGTCCCTCGACCAGGACCGCGACGTCCTGCGTCTGACTCTTCAGGTGCCCGACCCAGGCCGCCTCGAAGTCCGGGTACTCCTCGAGGGCGCGGTCCAGGTCGCTGCCGAACCGGGCGAACGCCTGGTCCTGGGCAGCTCGCTCCCCACTCATCACGAAGAGGGCGTCGACCTGCTTGCCGAGCTCCTCAGACGGCCCAGCCTCAAGAAGTGTGGTGTGGGTCGTCTCCGACATCTGGCCCGACCAGGACAGTCGCTCGTTCACGTGGTCGTAGACCAGACGGGCCTCGCCGGCCTCGATGACGTCGCTGGAGAGGGTCGGCTCCGCCTGCGCGTAGTCGACCTCGACGGCAAGCGCACCGGCGACGAGCGTTGCGAAGTGCCGGCCCTGGGAGCCGAAGCGAATCCCCAGCAGCTCGCCCATCCGGTCGGCGGACACCTCGTCGGCCACCTGGAGTCCGGCGTCCGCGGCGCGACGACGCCGGCGCGCGTCGCGCGCGATTGCCAGGACCAGCGGATCGATGCGCCCGCCTGTGGACTCTGCCCGCGGCCACAGGGCCGCGACGCCGTCCGCAGGTGGGACGCCGATGGCCGCGAGGCTGTCGAGCAGGTCAAGCAGCCGGACCATCCCCGAGGCCGGCTGGTCCGGCGGGTCGAACGGGTCGATCCCGGTCACGGCCAGCAGGCGCTGGAAGTCGCCCTGCCCCAGGCCGAGGGTGCGTGCCAGCCAGGTCCGCCTGAACAACGTGCTCAGGGTGGGCAGGTCCAGGCGCGCCGCTTCCCCGAGGTCCGCCGCGGCTGCGGCGAGCTCCTCGGCCGTGACGCCGAAGGCGGCACGCAGGACCTCCGCCCGATCGGCAAGGGCAGGTGGGTCGGTGAGCACCGCGCCCGCCTCGTCGGGTGCGAAGTCCGCGTGCTGAGTGCTCCCGGTCAGGAACAGCCTGCGGTACAGCGCGTCGGGTCCGGCAGTCTCCAGGTCGGACCAGCAGGCCAGAAGCGGCTGGAGACCCTCGGCAACGTCGAGCTCAAGGCGTCGCAGCACCGTGACGACGGTCCCCAGGCGCGAGAGCACCGAGTCGAAGATCTTGTCCAGGCCGTCCTCGTCGGCTGCGGCGATGCGATCCACGGCGTTCGCGCCGATCAGGGCGACCAGAGCCATGTCGGTCACCTCCATGCTCCAGCCCAGCGCGCGCCACAGCCGCACGAACCGCACGGTTCGGCGTACCTCGACGGGACGGATCGCCTGCTGCCCCGGGTCTGGATCTACGTGCTGCACCACGAACTGGTCGTACGGCGGCAGCAGCGGCGGCGCGGCGCCCGGCACCGGCGGAGGCGGTGGCGGGGGCACCGCGGCGAGGACGCCCTTGGGGTTCACCAACCGGGTGGCCAGCAGCCGGTCGACCTCGGCGTAGGTGAGGGCGAGGCGTCCCACCCATCCCCTGGTGGTGCCCAGGTCCGCCGCCACCGCATCCACCGTGGTCGACGCCGGGTGTCCGAGCAGGTCCGGCAACGGCACCGAGCGGTCGGTGAGCGCCTGGGCGAGCGGCCGGGAGATCCCCGCCTGCTCGCGGGCGATGTCACGCCAGCCGTAGCCCTGGTCAGGTGCCACCTCATCGTTACGTCGTAGGACGCGTAGGGCATCCGCGAGCGGGACGCCGAGGCGCTCGAGCAGAGACCGTAGGTCCTCCAGGTGCCGGTCGAACGGCAGCGGAGCGGGGTACCACGCCTTCTTCAGGAGCACGTAGGCGTCGTCGTCGACGAACGCCGGGTGGGCCAACGCCTCCTCAGAGGTCTGGCTGTCGGGTGTGCTGTGGCCGGTGAAGCTGCTGAGCGTGCCATGCCTGACGAAGTGCTCCAAGGTCTCGGTGACCAGGTCGATGTGCGGGACCAGGGTGTTGGTGTTGTCGCAGGTGAGTGGGAGGTGACCGATGTCCGGCCGCCGGTCGAGGAGCGCCTTCAGGGGATTCCGGGGCTGCGCCCGCGGGCGGTCGAGGAAGTGGAGCAGGTCGACGAGGTACGCCGCGGGGCTGAGCACCGAACCGCAGTGCTCGCAGGCGTCATTGTTGAGCGACCCGAACAGATCCTCCAGGGTCGGGAGCGGGAGGGTGTCCGGCGTCGCCTCGTCATCGTCGCGGTAGGCACGGAGAATGCCGCCCTCGTTGCCGATGCCGGGCGCAGTGCGGGCGATCAGATAGGTCGCAGCCAGGTTGGTGACCAGGTCGGAGATCTGCGTCGCGCGGGCGTGGACGAGCCGCGCGGTCGACTCCGCGACGTCGGCTGACCGACCCCTCACGAACTCGGCAGCGGGGATCGCACTGATGGCCGTCGCCGAGTCGAGACCCTGGTCGACCAGCATCGCGAGCGAGGTGTCGTCGGGCGTGACCTGGTAAAGGCGTTGGAGGTGTTCGATCCCCGCGACCACGCGCTCGTCCTCGGGCCCGCTGACGTCATCGTTGCCGGCGATGAACCTCGCCACCGGCTCGACGCCCAGCTCGAACCGCCCGAGGTTGTCGCTGAGGAAGGACGCGATGCCGTCGCGCACCGCGTCGTCGTCGGTCACGGACAGCTCACCGGTGGAGACCCTGTCCGCCACCACGGCGGTGGGGAAGCTGAGCCGGACCTGTGCCGCCAGGAAGTCGGCGTAGTTCTCACGCTTCTGCTCGACCGTGTCACCGGGAATCACCTCGGGCACGGTGTCGTCCAGCAGCTCGGCCCACCGGGCCGGCTGGTGGAAGGAACGTCGGGCCAGGTCGTCCGCCCGGACCAGCGGTCCGCCGGAGTCGTCGGCCGCAGAGGCGTGAAGAGCCGCCACGAGCGGCGCGTTGTTCAGGGTCAGCGAGGCGAGCCGGCTGTCCAGCCGCAGCCGCTGGACGACGTCGGGGTCCAGGGACGCGTCGACCGAGTCCCAGAAACGCTCGGGGCTGTCGGCGCGCACCTGCAGGCTGGCCACGACGTTCTTGGTCTGCTCGTCGCCGGGGAAGCCGACGTCGAGCAGCTCGTCGAGGCTGGAGACGCCGGTCGCCCGCGAGCCAAGGACCCTCCGCGCCGCCTCACGCTCGAATGCCTCCACGGCCTCGGGGACCTGGTCGGCCAGGTCGCGGCCGATGACGCCGCGCTCGATCGCGTCCGTCCACAGCGCCTCGACGGTCCGGCTGCTGGTGTGGAACAAGACGTCCGGTTCCGAGGGCAGGCCCGCTCGAAGCAAGCCGTAGAACAGCGGAGCGGGAATCGAGTCGGCGCTGTCGCGAGTCAAGCGGTCCGCCAGCGTCGCGAAGGCAACCCCTCGGGCGTCCCAGCCGCTCTTGGCGGCCACGTGCGTGACGTCGCTGCGCACGTCGGACTCCCGCAGTTCGCCCAGGCGATCGGCGACGAGCGGCGTCACCGAGCGCAGCAGCGCGTCGTACTCGCTCTCGAGGCCGCCGGAGCCCGCCTCGAGCTCGACGTCCAGGAGCACCAGCGAGTCGGTCACGTCGTAGGCGACTGCGGACTCCCCGACGAACCCGGCGTCCGGTTCGCTGCTGGTCCACACCCGAACCTGGAGGTCGGGCACGGGACGTGCCGCATCCGTCACTGCGACAATGAACGAGCCGTTGTCCCCGGTCAAGGCCTGGCCCACCCGGGAGTCGCCACCCACCACACAGTCGACGACCTCGACGAACAGGCCCTCGAGCCCTCCCCGGCCAGCGCCGTGGACTCGGCCCTGGACCGCTCGTGTCTCGACTGCTCCCGAGCTCACGATGACTCCCCCTCGCCGCCGCTGGACCCGTACTCTTTGCGGTCGTCGTCGGCGTCATCGGGGACGTCCGCCCTCTCGATCCCGACCTCCGGCCTCTCGTCGGCGCGGATGAACGTCCGCCCCTCGGGGCCTTCGGGGGTGGCCTCGACAACGTCGTCGAAGGCGAGGTCCGGTTCGATCAGGCCGATGACGTCGGGTCTGCCGATGTCGAGCATGCCCAGCAGCATGTTGGGTTCGTGGTCCTTGACGACCTCCGGTGGGTTCTCGCCCTTCTCCGGCTTGTTCGCCGGGAACTTCTCCGGCTCGGGTTCCTTCTCCGGTCCCTTGTCCGGCTCGGTCTTGTCCGGCTCGGTCTTCTCCGGTTCGGTCTTCTCCGGCTCGGTCTTGTCCGGCTCGGTCTTGTCCGGCTCGGTCTTGTCCGGTTCGGTCTTGTCCGGTTCGGTCTTGTCCGGTTCGGTCTTGTCCGGTTCGGTCTTGTCCGGCTCGGTCTTGTCCGGCTCGGTCTTCTCGGGCGGCGCGTTGGCCTCGTCCGCCGCGACGAAGGGACGGAAGAGGGCGACCTGACTCTCGAAGTAGGTCGGCAGCACGTCGAAGACCGGCCCGAAGGCGGGGGGGTTGCGCGAGGTCGTCACCCAGATGGTGCCGGCGGCCCGCTTCGTGATCGCGAAGTCCACCATGGACTTCATCCGGGCCTCGCTGGTGCAGTCGTTGACGACGTGGACCCGGCTCCAGCGGCTCGGCTTGCCGGGGTCCCACCACGACGGGACGCCCGCGGTGACGGCCGGGCGGCACGGGTCCCGCGCCTCGAAGCGGCTCTGGTAGTCGGTGACCCCGCCGTCCCAGACGGTGACGAAGGTCGGTTCGAGAGCCTGCAGCCAACCGGTCGGCCCGGTGTCTGGATGGCGGGGCGCGTGCACGGAGAGGAGATAGGCGAGGTCGTCCTTCACCAGCGAGGCGTACTGCCGGTAGTTGTCGGGGACGATGGCCACGCCGTTCGGCTGTGCCGGGTCGGTGCAGGCGGTCGGCCCGCTGTCCAGGTGGATCCCGTGGATCCTGCTGCCGAAGGAGTCGGCCCAGGCGCGGACCTGGTTCGCCACCGACGGCACCTGCTGGCTCGTGTCCAGCGGGTCCTGGAGCAGTGTCCCCATCGGGCCCAGTGCCAGCCTCCCTCCAGCGACGTACACGCGCCCGAAGACCAGCTGTCCCTGGTCGGTGCACGCCTGGATCTTGGCCCGGATCTCGTCGGTCCTGCTCTGTCCGGTGGGTGAGCTGCCGTCGATGCGGCTGTAGGGCATGTCGACGACGACCTGCCGGACGGTCGGCCCTGCCGCGATGACCCTGTCCCACTGCTTCATCGCCCACGCCCAGTCGGCGGGGACTCCCGGTGGGACCGTCCGGCCGTCGAAGGGGAAGTACGCCCAGACCGACATCCGGGGACCATTCAGGTGGGGTGGGAACGGGATGCTGCTGGCCATCAGGGGACCTCGCTCTCTGCGTCCATGAGGAGACGGGCGACCGCACGTCCGATGCCCTGGCCGTGCCGGTCGTAGAAGGGAAAAGCCGGCGAGGAGTTGACCTCGAAGCAGTACCACTCGCCGTCGGGGGTGCGTCTCAGGTCGAGGCCGGCCAGGAGCAGCCCCAGGTACGCAGTCAGGGCCGTACAGCTGCCCGCCAGGTCCTCCGGCACGTCGAAGGGCGTCATCTCGAGGGAGTGACCCTGCTTCGCGGCGTACCGGTAGTCGTCCGCAGGGGACTGGATGCGACACCCGAAGACGTCTCCGCCCACGACGTGGACCCGGTAGTCGTCGCCCGGCACGAACTCCTGGAACTGCGTGGGGCACCAGGCCAGGTCGGCGAGGCGGTCGTCGTCAGGCCTCAGCCGGGACACGATGCTCCGCACGCTGCTCGTCGACTTGTAGACCAGCGGACCCGTCGCGGCCGCGAACTCGCGGACCGCCTCGGCATCGGTCGTCACCAAGGTCTCCGGGAACCTGAGGCCGTGGGCGGCGATCGGTGCGCCCTGCCGCGGCTTGGAGGCGGTCCCGCTCATCGTGCTCGGACGATTGACGACGCGCGCCGGCGTCAGGTCAGCCCACGTCCACAGCGCGTCGTCGAAGTCCGCCGCGTGGCGGCGCACAGCACTGCCGGGCTCGGTGTCGGCGACCACACGGAGGAAGGCGGAGTCGTAAGGCCGCACGTATGTCGCGGCGACCTCGTCCAGGTCGATCGAGGTGTCGCCGACCACGACAAGGCCGCGTACCTCCGGGCCGGACTCCAGCTCGATCATGGACTCGAGCACCTTCCGCTGGTCGAGGAACGCGACGTCGGCGCCCGCCGCGTCCAGCGCAGCCCGCACGCACGCCGTCGCCGAGTCCTGCATGAGTCCCCAGAGGAGGATCACGCGAACCCCCTCCTTCGCTGGCTTTGCGATGCATCACCTTGCAGGTCCTCGAGCATCGCGGCACGAACATCTGGGTGCGACACGTTCACCCCGGACCCGGCGCCGGTGAGGGCAAGGCCCGCGCCCTGTCGCGCGAAGCCGAACGACGCCATCGGAGCCCCAGCGGCTGCCGCGAGCCGGCGTGCACCATCGGCCGCCCGCTGCTCGGCTACCTCGTCGTGGGGTTCGTGGGGGACGGAGGCCGTCCGCACCCAGCGCTCGCCGACCACCGTGAGGACGAGCGTGGCCGACGGGACCTCGAGGCTGCCGCCTGGGTCCTCCGCAGCGCCGAAGCTGCGCACGCGTCTCACCCGGGGCAGCACGTCCAGGCCGAGTTCGGCTGCTGCGACCAACCAGCGTTCGGCCCGCCACCCCGGGCCACACAGGCTCACCGGCCCGGGCGGGTTCAGCACCGGGCAGGTCAACGTCGAGAGCCAGTAGCCCAGGAACGCCGTCATCTCCTGGGCCGCGTAGACGCGGTCTGCCTCGTCGAGCCGGGTCAGCTCGCCCGGGCTCACATGCGTCAGACGAGTCACGACGCCCGTGACGTCGCGGGCCGGCACGGGCTGGCCGCCGATCACGACCCGATCCCGGTCCGGCTCCGCGTTACCGACTCGCCAGCCCGCCATCGAGAGGTCGGAGGGGGACAGGACGCGCGCCTCTTGAGCGCGCCAGGCGTCCGCGAGCCGGTAGGCATCCCGGTCGCGACGCGACGCCAGCACGACGATCAAGCGGGCCTCCCAAGAAGCGGGCGCCGATCACCGCTGTGTCGAACGCCGACCGCACCGATGCCTAGTGGGGTGAGCACACCACCCGACGTCTGTCCTGTCCAGACCCTCTTTACAATCTCCAGTCGGCCGACGTCGAGGGGTCTCGGCGCGATGCCGAGGCTTGACGGCGCTCCTGGTGGTTCACCAGTAGCAGACGAGCTCGTCGTCGACGACGAGCCCGTGGCCCTGCAACGTGATGCGCACGTCGTCCTTGGTGACCGTCGGTGTCGCGCCGATCTGGTGCAAGACATGTCCGGTGTGGACGACTGCCAATCCCACCGAGTAGGGCAGCACCACGGGGTCGGGAAGCTGCGAGGCCAGCCGCCCAGACCACGAGCGGTAACGCTCCTCCGGCCAGATCCTGAGCGACGAACCCGCCGCTGGCAGTCGAACGGGCAACGTGAACGAGAGTGTGCCCGTGGCGCGCGCGTAGGCCGGCCGCTTCACCACGCGCAAGTACTGCAGGTCGAAGTGCACCGACGTGACGGGCTGCTGCGGGATGCCATGGCCGACCCAGACGTGAAAGCCGGGCAGCGCCAGGTCCTCGGCATACCTCACCGCCATGCCCAAGGCGCTGGCGAGCGACTCGGCCAGCGCGTCATACAGGTCGGGGAAGTGCGTGCGGAGCACTGCGTTGGCAGCCGCGGCCGGGTCGTCGTACGTCGACAGCGGGTCACCGCTGGGTGCCAGGTCCATGTAGGAGTTCACGCCCAGCGTGAAGAACGTGTCCTGCGGGGAACGGGCGCGCCACGAGTCGCGTAGCTGGAGAACCCGCGTGGCGACATCGGCACACGCCGCCAGGTCGAGTACGTCGAGCGCCGCCATCCCGTCGACTCCGTTGACCCGCCTGAACATGGAGGATCACCCACTCGGTAGCTCCAGCGCCCGCCATCCTAGCTTCGGTCATGGGTCACCGTGCACGTCTTCAGCGCGGCTCCCACGGACGGTCGTCCCGGATACCTAGGCTGCAAGCTGCCCGTCCCTGGACCCCAACGGGGCGTGCAGACGGCCCTCGCCTGTCCCCAACAGGGAGGGCCGTCACCTTGCTGCAGGATCGCTCAGCTGGGGATGTCGCCACCACCGTCACCGGGCCGGCCGGTGACCGTGAACGTGGCGTCGCCCGCACGGGTCGGGAGTGCGCCGATCACCTTGACCGTGCGCTCGCCGCCCACCCTGCCGACGTCGAAGCTGTAGGTGAACAGCCCGTCCTCGTCGGCCTTGCCGGTGGTCAGCTTGGAGCCGGCGTACATCACCGTGACCGCCTCGCCCGGGGCCAGGCCGATGACCGTGACGGTCTGCTCGCCCTTCTTCGGGACCTCTGGCTTTTCGACCTGGACGTCGAGGCTCTTCGCCTTGATGACGTTGAGGACGGCGGTTCCGACCCGCCCGGGGTTGCTGCCGGTGATGGTCAGCGGCAGCGCGCCTTCTGGCGTCGTCTTCGCCAGCTCGAAGGTCCGGGCGACATCGCCCCTCTTGTCCGCCTTGCCGGTCATGATCGTCTTGCCGTTGAGCCTGATGACGAACCCCTCGCCCTTGGCGAGCCCGTCCGCGGTCATGTCGATGTTGGTGCCGGCGGCGACCAGCTCGTCGGTCACGACCAGCTCCAGCTCCTTGGACTTGCGGGCGGCCGTCACCTTGACCCGGGCGGTCTTCTGGCCCGACGCGTTCTGGACGGTCAGCTTGAACACGTGCTTGCCGCGCTCGGCGATCCGCACCTGCGTCGAGCCCTTGGACTTCTGCTGACCTGCCCAGTCGCCGGAGGCCATCACGACGTCGGCGCGCTTGCTCCGCCAGGTCAGACGGACCTTGTCGCCGACCGCCACCTTGTCGGCGGAGACCCGCAGCCTCACCTTCGGTGGGTCGACCGGGTCGACCGGTGCGAGGACGGTCTGGGTGAGCGAGCCCATCGAGGGGTCGTTGTTGGCGTCACCGGAGTACGTCGCGGTGACCACGTGCGTGCCCGCTTGCCAGCTGCTCAGGACCAGCGTGGCGACACCGCTGTACAGCGGAGACGTGCCCAGGGTGAACCCCGGCTCGGTGAAGGTGACGCTGCCGGTGGGTGCATCGCCCACGACGGTTGCGGTGAGCGTCACCGTCTGGTCCACCTGCGACGGGTTGGCGCTCGAGGCGAGTGTCGTGGTCGTCGCGGTCAACGCCGCGGCAGGCTGCGCGGAGACCAGCAGGCCGGCGGCCACGAGCGCCACCAGGACGCCTGGGACCCGAGTGATTTCCCTCATGCGTTCACGGTAGGAGCAGGATCGCGCCCTGTTCGCGCATTGGCGAAACTGCATGGTCTTCAAGCGCACGGGGCGACCCGCCCGTGGCTCAGCCGAAGTCGACCTCGTCGGCGTCGACGACCTGAGCTCGGTACTGCTTCTCGAGACGCTGCAGCGTCTCGTCGTGCAAGCGCGCCTCGACCGACGCGGTGGCATCCGCGACCAGCGTGAGGCGGAGGTCGTGGGCGTAGGCGTCGGTCGCGGTGGCCGCGATGCAGGACTCGGTCGAGACCCCGGTCAGTACCACTCGGCGGATCTGCCGACCGGACAGCCAGGACGCCAGTTCGGTGCCGAAGAAGGCGCTGTCCCGCGTCTTGACCACCAGGTGATCCGGCTCGAGCAGGCCGTCGAGACGCTCCGCGCCACGAGTGCCTTCCAACGCCATGCCCTGGTCGTCGTCACGCATGTTGAGCGCCCACGTGCTCTTGTCCTGCCGGTGGACAGTCTGCACCTCGATCACGGGCGCTCCCGCAGAACGGGCGCGATCCACGAGCCGGTTGCACCTTTCCAGGAGGTCTTCGCGGCAGCGGGCCAGCTCGCCGTTGTCGAAGTAGTCGTACTGCAGGTCGATCACGAAGAGCGCCGAGGTCACGCAGGCTCCTCGAGCGCGACCGATCGGATCACGGCGGCGACCCGATCCGCCGCGTGGCCGTCGCACCACGACGCCCAGTCGGCACCGTCCAGCACGGCGGCATGCTCCAGCCGCCTGGCCCAGCCTTCGCGCGGCCAGGAGTCGACGACAACGGCCGGCCAACCGCCGTGCCACAACACCTCGGCCGCGACCTCCTGCCCACGGTACGGGCGGGGCTGGGGCACGACCACCGCGGGCGTTCGAGCGGCCGCGACCTCCGCCAACACGTTCTGCGCCGCCTGCGCCACCACGACATCGGCGTCGACCAAGGCGTCGTACGGGTCCTCGACCCAGGTACCCAGCTCCCGGTCGAGCACCGTCCACTCCCACTCCGGCGTCTCCTTCCGCGCCAGCTCCAGGTCGTGCGCGTCCAACGTCTGGTCCACCGTGCCAGAGAGGAGCACCACCCGGCGTGGCCCGGGCCGGCGCGGCCGCGGCTCGGCCACCGGGAACCGGGACAGCGCGCCGACGGCGTGCACCCGCTCCAGCACCGCCGGCGGTACGCCGCGCAGCATGCCGGCCGCCTCGGGTGGCCAACACCCGACGATCGCGTCGGCGACGTCGAAGCCGAGCCGGTGCGCAGCGTCGCTTCGGTGGCCCGGGCCGGCGACGGTCACCACCGGGATGCCGTGCAGCCGGACCAGGACGGCGACCTCGACCGAGACGTCGACCACGAAGGCGGTCGGCCCGACGTGCCGCAGCCACGCGGCGATCTCCGCCATCCGCGAGCGAAGGCCGTGGTGGCCGAGCGGCACCCAGTGCAGTCGGTCGTGGGCCGTGCTGTCGAAGTGGTCCCCCTTGGCGTCGTCGCGGTCCAGCTGCAGCCAGGGCCCGGGCCAGCCGGCCGGGGCGGGCAGCGACGAGAATCCGGTGACGGGTTCGCCGAGCGCCCTGGCCACCGCGGTCGCCCGCTGCAGGTGCCCGCTCCCGACGTGGTGGACGTAGTAGCCGATCATGGTCGGAAGACGATCTTGACGGCTCCGTCCTGCTTCTTCTGGAAGGCCTCGTAGGCCTGCGGAGCCTCGTCCAGCGACAGGTGGTGGGTCGCGAACGTCTCCACCCCGAGAAGGTCGTCGTCCTTCTGGAGCAGGGCGAGGATGTCGTCGGTCCAGGCGCGCACGTTGGCCTGGCCCATCCGCACCTGTACCTGCTTGTCGAACATCTGGAACATCGGGAGCGGGTCGGCCGCGCCGCCGTACACGCCTACGATGGAGACCGTTCCGCCGCGACGGACGGCGTCGAAGGCCGTGGTGAGCGCCGCCAGCCGATCCACGCCGGCCTTGAGCATCAGGGGCTCGGCGACCGCGTCGGGGAGTAACCCGACGAGCTTGTGGACCGCCTTCACACCGCCGGACCCGTGCGCCTCCATGCCGACGGCGTCGATGACAGCGTCGGGTCCCCGACCGTTGGTCTGGTCGCGCACCACGTCGGCCAGGCTGGTGCCCTCGAGCATCGAGATGTCGACGGCCTCGGCGCCGCGTCCTGACACCCGCTGAAGCCGCTCCGGAACCAGGTCCGCGACGATCGTTCGATGCCCACGGTGCATCGCGATGCGGGCAGCCATGTCACCGATCGGGCCGGCGCCGAGGACGAGGACGGTGCCGCCGTGCGGGATGTCGGCGTACTCCACCGCCTGCCACGCGGTGGGTAGCACGTCGCTGAGGAACATGAACCTGTCGTCCGGCGGGCCGTGGGGCACCTTGACGGCACCGTAGGAGCCGTGGGGGACGCGGAGGTACTCCGCCTGCCCGCCCGGCACCTGGCCGTAGAGCTTGCTGTACCCCAGCAGGCTGGCACCGGTCCCGTGCTCGCGGTTCTGGGTCGTCTCGCACTGGCTCTGCAGCTGGTGCTCGCACATCCAGCAGTACCCGCAGCTGATGTTGAACGGGATCACCACCCGGTCGCCGACATCGAGGCCGCGCACGTCGGCGCCCACCTCCTCGACGACACCCATGGGCTCGTGCCCGACGATGTCGCCGGGCTCCATGAACGGCGCCAGCGGCTCGTAGAGATGCAGGTCCGAGCCGCACAGCCCGGTCGAGGTGACCCGGATCAGGATGTCTGTGCCGGCTTCGATCCGGGGGTCGGGGACCTGCTCGACGCGGATGTCCTTGGGACCCTGCCAGGTGACTGCGCGCATGGGGATGCTCCTCGCCTCGGGGTGCTGCGCGTTCGGTGACCAACCACGTGATGAGCACTCTCACCCCGGGGGGTGTTTCCGCCGTTCGATCGACCCGGCCCGGGCGTGGGCGGCTTTGAAACGGGTACCCCCGGGCCATGCGCTTCGGATACTTCCTGTCCTGCGAGGAGTACTCGCCCGCCCAGCTGGTGGAGCAGGCTGTCGCGGCCGAGGAGGCCGGCTTCGAGGCGCTCTGGGTCAGCGACCACTTCCACCCGTGGAACGACGAGCAGGGCCAGAGCCCCTTCGTCTGGGGCGTGATCGGTGCTCTGTCGCAGGCCTGCTCGCTCCCGGTGACCACGGCGGTCACCTGCCCGACGGTCCGGATCCACCCCGCAGTGATCGCGCAGGCGGCTGCGACGGCGGCAGTCCAGCTCGACGGCCGGTTCGTGCTCGGGGTCGGCAGCGGGGAGGCTCTCAACGAGCACGTGCTCGGCGATGTCTGGCCGTCCGCGGAGGTCCGGCTGGAGATGCTCGAGGAGGCGGTCGACCTGATCCGGCGGCTCTGGGAGGGCGATGTCGTCACCACCGCCGGCAAGCACTACCGCGTGGACACCGCTCGGATCTACACCCGGCCCGACCAGCCGCCGCCGATCTACGTGTCGGCGTTCGGACCCAAGGCGCTCGAGGTGGCGGCCCGGATCGGCGACGGCTACATCGGGACACAGGACGACGCGGACCTGGTCGGGCAGTTCAAGGAGAAGTCCGGCGGCAAGCCGGCGCAGGGCGGGGTCAAGGTGGCGTGGGCAGGGACCGAGGACGAGGGCGTCGACCACGCGCACCGGCTCTGGGCCAACTCGGGGGTGCCCGGCGAGCTCTCGCAGGTGCTGCCGAGCCCTCAGCACTTCGAGCAGGTCTCCGAGCTGGTCACCCGCGAGTCGACGGCCGAGAGCATCGTCGCCGGCAACGACATCGACCGGCACGTCCAGCAGCTTCGCGACTACCTCGACGCCGGCTACGACGAGGTGTACGTCGCCAACATGGGGCCGCACTACCTCGAGATGATCGAGGCCTACGGCCGCGACGTGCTGCCGAAGCTCTGCGACTGACCACGCGGTAAGACTCGCCGGCGCGCGACCCTCGCCACCGGCCCTCGACCTACTTGTTGGCGGCGGCCTTGCCGCCCTTGCGGCCCGCCTTCTTCTTCTGAGCGGTGGTCCCACCCTGGCTGCTGTCGCCGCCCTTGCCGCTCTGCTGGCCGCCGTGCATGGAGGCGTCCTTGCTGTTCGCGATCTTGGCGGCGCGCTGCTTCGACATGCCCTTGTCCTTGAGCGCCTCGTACTGCTTCTCGTTCTTGACGTGGGCAGACTTGCTCGGCATTGCGAACCTCCTTCTGGGACTGGCCGGCCGGTACCCGACTAGCTGTCGCGGTCCCCGCGACCGGGAAAAGTCATGCCTGTCGAGGATTGCCCAGGTGCAGGCGGGGTTACCTGCGAGGCGTGAGCACTAACACCCGGGCTATCGACGCGACGCCGGACCAGGTGTGGAACGTGCTCGCCGACGGGTGGCTCTACCCGCTGTGGGTGGTGGGAGCGACGCGCATGCGTGACGTCGACGAGAGCTGGCCCGACGTCGGGTCGAGGCTGCACCACTCGGTGGGATCCTGGCCGCTCATGCTGGACGACACCACCGAGGTACTGGAGAGTCGACCCGGTTCGCTGCTGAAGCTGAAGGCTCGAGCCTGGCCAGCGGGTCACGCCGAGGTGGTGATCCGGATCCGGCCCAACGGCGTACAGAGCGAGGTCACGATCGAAGAGAACGCCACCGCCGGCCCGGCGGCGCTGGTCCCCCAGTTCCTGCAGGACCCGCCGCTCGCCTGGCGCAACGCCGAGGCCCTCCAGCGGCTGGCGTTCCTCTGCGAGGAACGGCACTGACGACCTACGACGCGGTCGTGGTGGGCGCGGGGCCCAACGGACTCGTCGCGGCGAACCATCTCGTCGACCACGGGTGGTCGGTGCTGGTCCTCGAGGCCCAGCCGGCCGCCGGCGGAGCCGTGGCGAGCGACCGGGCGGTCCACCCGGACTTCGTGCACGACACCTTCAGCTCCTTCTACCCGCTGGCGGCCGCGTCGCCCACCATCCGGTCGTTCAAGCTCGAGGACTTCGGGTTGCGCTGGCGGCACGCGCCCGCGGTGCTGGGGCACCCGTTCCCGGACGGCAGCTGGGCCCTCCTGCACCGAGACCGCCACGTCACCGCGCGGCTGGCGGACGCGGAGCACCCGGGCGATGGCGAGGCGTGGCTCGACCTGTGCGCCGAGTGGGACGCGGTCGGCGACCAGGTCGTCGGCGGGCTGCTGACCCCCTTCCCGCCGGTGCGTCCTGCCCTCGGGCTCCTCGCCCGGCTCCACCGGGTGGGCGGGCTCCGGTTCGTGCGCACCCTGCTGACCCCGGCTGCCGACCTGGGGCGAGCGCGGTTCGCCGGGACCGCGCCCCGGATCCTGCTCGCCGGCAACGCCGGTCATGCGGACATCCCGCTCGACGCACCTGGCTCGGGGCTGATCGCGCTGCTGTTGACCATGCTCGGCCAGACCGTGGGGTTCCCCGCCCCCGAGGGCGGCGCCGGCGAGCTCGCCGGTGCGCTCGCCCGGCGCTTCGCGGCTCGTGGCGGCGACCTGTGGTGCGACGCCGAGGTGATCGGCATCGACGTCGAGGACGGTCGGGCGGTCGGTGCGCGTACGTCGACCGAGCGAGTGCGCGCCCGACGGGCCGTGATCGCGGACGTGGTGGCCCCCCACCTGTACGGACGACTGCTCGACCCCGGCGACGTCCCGCGGCGGGTGTCCCGCGATATGGCGGACTTCCAGCTCGACACCGCAACCGTGAAGGTGGACTGGGCATTGGGTGGCCCGATCCCGTGGCTGACCGAGCCGTCGTACGCCCCGGGCACCTTCCACGTGGCGGACTCGGTCGAGCAGATGACCGAGTGCCTGGGCCAGGTCGCGTCCGGGGCGGTCCCGGCCGCGCCGTTTCTCCTCGCCGGGCAGATGACCACGACCGATCCCAGCCGCTCCCCCGCCGGCACCGAGTCGGTCTGGGCCTACACCCATGTGCCACAGGAGACCCGCACCGACGCGGGGGACGGCACCGTTCGCGGCGCGTGGGACCACGACGACTGCGAACGCTTCGCGGACCGGATGCAGTCACGGATCGAGCGGCTCGCCCCCGGTTTCGGGACCCTCATCCAGGCCCGACGGGTGCTCGGCCCCCACGAGCTCGAGGCCCGCGACGCCAACCTGGTGGGCGGCGCCATCGGTGGCGGCACCGCCCAGCTCCACCAACAGCTGGTGTTCCGACCGGTGCCCGGCCTCGGCCGCGCCGAGACCGGAGTGGCCGGGCTCTACCTCGGCTCGGCCTCGGCCCACCCCGGCGGTGGGGTCCACGGCGCGCCCGGGATGAACGCTGCGCGAGCGGCACTGCTGCACCACCGGCTGCGACTGGGGCGGAACGGCTAGGGCTGATTCAACCCAAAGGGTGAGCGTGAGCACTGGCCGGTCGGGGCACCACCCACACGAAGTACGCATGCATCCGAACCTGCACTGGAGGGACCATGACCGTCATAGCTCGCGAGATCATGACCGGCGACGTGGAGTGCGCCCAGACCACCGAGACCGTCGCTGAAGCCGCCCAGAAGATGAAGAAGCTGGGCGTCGGGGCGCTGCCGATCTGTGGCGAGGACAACCGCCTCAAGGGCATGATCACCGACCGCGACATCGTGCTCAGCTTCGTGGCCGAGGGCACCGACCCCAGCCAGGTCATGGTGGAGGAGCTCGCCGGCGACGAGGTCGTGACGATCGGAGCCGACGACTCGGTCGAGGAAGCGCTTGCCACGATGACCAAGGCCGGCGTTCGACGCCTCCCCGTGATCGACGGCCACGACCTGGTCGGCATGATCAGCCAGGCCGACATCGCCCGGAACCTGCCCGACGACAAGGTGGCCGACTTCCTGCAGTCGATCTCGTCAGCACCGGACAACGATTGAGCGCCACCGCCCCACAGGTCGTCGACTTCGAGGGCCTGTCGATCGAGTACGACGAGCGCGTGCTGGCGCCGCGCCCGTGGACGGCCGTCCAGTCCCGCTGGGCGGCCGACCTGATCCGGATGGCGCCGCCCGGTCCCGTGCTGGAGCTCTGCGCAGGGGCCGGACACATCGGTCTGCTGGCCGTCCGCCTCGCGCCGCGCCGGCTGGTGTGCGTCGACGCCGACCCGGTGGCGTGCTGCTTCCTGCGCCGCAACGCCGCGCTGGCCGGGATCCGGGTGGACGTGCGCGAGGGCTCCATGGACGAAGTGCTGGACGGCGACGAACAGTTCGCCGTCGTCATCGCCGATCCGCCCTGGGTGCCCACCGAGCAGGTGCGCGGCTACCCGAAGGACCCCGTCGCCGCGATCAACGGCGGAAACGACGGCCTCGACCTCGTGCGCGGCTGTCTCGACATCTTCGACCAGCACCTGGCGGTGGCCGGGTCCGCTCTCCTCCAGGTCGGCCCGGACCAGGCCGATCGGGTGGCCGGTCTGCTCGGCGAGCACCCGGACCTCACCCTGATCGCGGTCCGCGAGTTCGAGCGCGGGGCACTGATGCAGCTCGACAGGGCCGCGTCGGCCCTAGGGACCTCCTCAGGGGCGTAGCTTCGGCGGCAGCAGCTTGTGGGTGCCGTCGCACCAGGGTTTGGACCCCGACTTTCCGCACCGACACACCGCCGAGACCGGCCGGGTGGTCGCGTGCTGCACGCCGTCGTCGTCGACGACGACCTGGTCGCCGCGCAGCAGCATCGGGCCGCCGGGACACAGGACGACGTCCGGTCGGGTCACGACGCCACCCCCCAGGAGGTCAGCAGCCGGCGGGCCACGCGGTTCTCGAGGTCGAGGCACGCCCAGGCTCCGAACCACACATCGGCCTCGAGGGCCGGCTCGGCGTCGACCAGGGCGACGCAGACATCCCGCAGCGCGACCTGCTCGTGCACCGCGTCGGCCTCGACGTGCTCGGCGTAGTAGCCCACCATCTCGGGCGGGAAGCCGAGCCGCTCCAGCCCCTGGGCCATGCGGCGAGAGGGCAGTGAGCTGGTCGCTTCGAAAGCAGCCAGGTGGCCCACAGCGGCGGCCCGGAGCCGGCGCTGGAGCCCGAACATGGACATCGCGTTGTTCTGCTCGAGGATCTCGACCGGCGCCTCGTCGACGTGGGCGCCGGGCTCGGGCCGCAACCCGCTCGCCTCCATCCCGCGGGCGAAGAGCTGCGCGTGGAGGCGGGCTGGGTCGCCGACGCCGTACTCGTCGTACTGGAGCTCCACGAGCGCAGCCTTGGCGGAACGGGGCAGCCGCGGGATCACCCACGTCGTGGGGTCGGCCTCCTTGAGGTGGTAGACCGAGCGGACCCGGAACAGGTCGAGCACCTGCTCCCGGGTGGCGTCGGTCTGCACGTGCCGGGCCAGGGACGGGCCGTCATGGGCCGCGACCCAGTCGAAGAAGTCGGTCGCCAGGTCGGCCCCGTCGGGCGGCCCGGGCCAGCGCTCCCGCAGGCCGCGCTCGAGATCGTCCTCGAGCCGGCGACGGACCCGGACCAGCTCGGGCTCCCACTCGGCCCGGTCGTCGACCTCGTCGAAACCGCCGTACGACAGCTCGTGCAGCATCCACAGGGTGATGGCCGCGTCGTCAGCGGACTCCGCGTCGAGGCCGATCGGTCCCACCGGCTCGGCGGGTACGGCGCGAAGCGCGCTCGTCACGAGGTCACTGAGCCGGCCTCGTGGCTTGGGCAGGGCGGTCACGTCTCTCCAGTAACCCGAGCGCCCGCGAATCCCTTCACCCCTGCGGATGAACTGTCGGGCTACCGGGCGGTGGCTAGCGCGTCTCGACGTGCCGCACCACGTCCGGCTCGAAGCCGTGCTTGATCCCCCAGAGCACTGCCTGCGAACGCCGCTCGACGCCCATCTTGCGGTAGGCGGTGCGGATGTAGGTCTTGACCGAGTTGATGCTCAGGTAGCTGCGGTCCGCGATCTCCTGGTTGGAGAGTCCCTGGGTGATCAGCGCGACGATCTCGGACTCACGGACGGTGAGGCCCTGCGCCTTGCCGGGCCAGTCGCTGTCGGGCTTGGGGTTGACCGTCCCGCCGGTCCGCGGGACCACCGTCTGTCCGGCATGGATCTGCTCGATCGCGCGCACGAGATCCTCGGCGTCCATCCCCTTGGACAGGTAGCCGGCAGCACCGGCCTCGAGCGAGGCCTTCACCAGCTCGTGGTGGAGGTTCCAGCTGTAGATCACCACCTTGGCAGCGGTGCCGTCGACCAGCGAGTCGATGTCCACCGCGGAGCCCTGCACCTGGCCGAACGTGTCGTAGAGGATCACGTCCACGTCCTGGCGGAGCACCGGCATGCCGCTGTCGAGCTCGACGATGTGGATCCGGTCGCGGAACGGCTCCAGGAGCGCCGCCACGCCGACGACCACCAGCTCGTAGTCGTTGACGATCGCGACCCGCACCGGACGCCGCTGGCTCATGCGGATCACTGTAAGTCTCCACAGGACTCCGCCGACACGCCCCGCGCAATCCCGCGATACCGCCGCGCCAAAGGCTACAAAGGTGCTGGCCCCGCTACGTATGAGGTTGCGGGGCCTAAACCTTTCCAGGGGCGGGTCCTAGGTTGCCGCCGCGGCGTACGCGTCGATCTCGGCCAGGATCCGGGCGCCCACGTCGTCCGGGGCGAACGACGCCCGCACCGCGGTCCGCGCCAGGTCGGCCAGACCGGTCTCGTCGAGGTCCAGCAGGTGCGCGGCGATCTCGTACTCACGGTTGAGCGTGGTGCCGAACATCGGCGGGTCGTCGGAGTTGACCGTCACCGTCACGCCGGCATCACGGAAGGCCCGGATCGGGTGCTCCTCGAGCGTGGCGACCGCGCGGGTGGCGATGTTGGACGACGGGCAGACCTCGAGGGGTACGCCGGCCTCGGCCAGGTGCGCGAGCAGCGCGGGGTCCTGGGCGGCCGAGGTGCCGTGGCCGATCCGCTCGGCATGCAGGAGGGTGAGGGCGTCCCACACCGTCTGGGGCCCTGTGGTCTCGCCGGCGTGCGGCACGCAGTGGAGCCCGGCCGCTCTCGCCCGCTCGAAGTGCGGCTGGAACTGCGCGCGTCCCACGCCGATCTCGGGTCCACCGAGGCCGAACCCGACCAGCCCGTCGGGCCGGTGGTCGACGGCGTAGTCGATCGTGGCGTCAGCAGCTGGGACCCCGAACTCCCCCGGAATGTCGTAGATCCAGCGGAGCACCAGCCCGAAGTCCCGCTCCGCCTCGACCCGGGCGGCCTCGATCGCCTCGGTGTAGGCCTCGATCGACATCCCGGCGAAGCCCTTGGCCGGGTCGGGACGCACCGAGGTGTACGGCGTGCAGGTGAGCTCGGCGTACCTCAGCCGTTGCTCGGTCGCCATCTCCCTGGCGACCTCGTAGGTCAGGTAGTGGATGTCCTCGGGCGTCCGGATCAACGCCACCACGGCGAGGTAGACCTCCACGAAGTGGGCGAAGTCGCGGAACTCGTAGAACTTCCGCAGCTCGTCGAGATCACTGGGCACGGTGCCGGGATGGCGGCTGGCGAGCTCGCTGACGATCCGGGCGGATGCCGACCCGACATGGTGGACGTGCAGCTCCGCCTTCGGGAGGTCGCGGATGAACCCTTGAAGCTCGGGGCGAGCGTGCGCAGTGGTCATGGGTCACTGAAGCGCCTCGAGGAGGTTGGCTGCCAAATCGTCGATGGTCCGGCCGTCGGTGAACGGCGTGCCGTCGAGGACCAGCGTCGGCGTGCTGTTGATCCCCAGGCTCGTGGCCGCGTTCGTGGCGGCGGCGACCTGGTCGACCCCCTCGCCGTTGCCGACGGCAGCTCTCACGTCGTCCCCGTTCGCGCCCGCCTGGGCGGCGAGCGCGTAGAGGTCTTCCTTGCTGGGAAAGGGCCCCTGCTCGCTCGGTTGGTTCTCGAAGAGCAGGTCGTGGAGCTTCTTCGCCACGTCGTCGCCGGACTGCTGCTGGACCACGGTGAAGATCAGCGTCGCATTGGCCGAGTAGGGCCCGATGCCGGACAAGAACACGATGGGCCGGTACTCGATCTGGACCTTGCCATCGTTGGCGAGCTGGGCGAGCTCCACAGCGGTGGCCTTCTCGAACTCACCGCAGAACGGGCACAGGAAGTCTTCGTAGACGACCAGCGTGTGCGGTGCGGACGACGGGCCGATGGTGAGTCCGTACTCGCTGCCGGGCGGGGGCACCGCTTGCGCGGTGTCCTTGGTGTCGTCGCGGAGCGAGTTGATGACGTAGCCGCCGCCGACGATGAGTGCGATCGCCACGATCACGCCGACCACGGTCAGGACCTGTCGGCGCCGCTCGCGTCGTTGCTTCTCGCGCAGCGCCGCAGCGGCGCGCTCGGCCCTCTGCCGCTGCTTCTCCTTGCTGGTCATGAGTTGTCGGTCATGGGTTTGCTGGCCAAGTCAGACTCCTGAGTGCTCGGGATCGGGCACCGGGTCGGTGCGCCTCGGGAAGAGCAGGTTGTCGAGGGCCACCCGCGTCCGGCCCTGCCAGACGAGGTACGCCGACAGCGCGAGCAGGCCGGCATCGCGGGCGATCTCCCACGGGTACTTCGACATGGCGTCCGGGTCGTACCCACCTCCGCCGAAGCAGCCGCAGTCGATGCTGATGCCGCGCGCCCAGACCGAGGCGATGCCGACGATGAAGGCGACGAACAACAGGCCGGAGACCACCGCAGCACCGCGAGTGAGCAGCCCGAGCACCAGGCAGGCGCCCACGACGATCTCGAGCACGGGGAGCAGATGGCCCACCGTGGTGGCGCTGTCGCCGGGCAGCAGCTGATAGGCGCGGACCGCGAGCACGCTCTCCTCGGGATGCGGCAGCTTGAGCAGCCCGGCCCAGATCCAGACCCCGCCGGAGACCAGACGGGCCGCCAGCCCTACCCATTCCCGCACACCGGCACTCTAGGAAGACCTACTGAGCCCTGCCTGAGAGATACCCGCCCGGGCGTAGTGTTGCGCCGCGTGAAGGAACGACTCGTCTGGATCGACTGCGAGATGACCGGGCTGGACCTCGCGACCGACGCCCTGATCGAGGTCGCTGCCCTGGTCACCGACTTCGACCTCAACGTGCTGGGCGACGGCATCGACCTGGTGATCAAGCCGCCGTCCGGGGCGCTCGACCAGATGGGCGACTTCGTGCGCTCGATGCACGAGAAGTCCGGCCTCCTCACCGAGCTGGACGCCGGACTGACCATGGCCGAGGCCGAGCAGCAGGTGCTCACCTACGTGCAGCAGCACTGCCCCGACGGCAGCCGACCGCCCCTGGCCGGCAACACCGTGGCCACCGACCGGGCGTTCCTGAGCCGCGACATGCCCACCCTCGAGGGGTTCCTGCACTACCGGATCGTCGACGTCTCCTCGATCAAGGAGCTCTCGCGCCGCTGGTTCCCGCGGGCGTACTTCCAGGCGCCGACCAAGCGAGGCAACCACCGCGCCCTGGCCGACATCCAGGAGAGCATCGAGGAGCTGCGCTACTACCGCGACGCCGTCTTCGTGCCCTCACCCGGCCCAGACAGCGAATCCGCTCGAGCCATCGCCGAGCGGCACGGCGGTGCGCTCACCGGCCTCCCACTGACCGTCGAGGCAGACGCAGTTCCGGCCGTGGTGGCCGATTCCGCGGAACCCGACGCGCTCCCTTAGACTCTTCGTCGGCCCCGGGGACCCCTCGGGGCCGCATGGTGGGTGTAGCTCAGCTGGTAGAGCGCTGCGTTGTGGTCGCAGATGTCGCGGGTTCAAGTCCCGTCACTCACCCCAGACCGCCTCCGGGCGATTTCCAGTGGTGCGTCGATCAGCCGCGAGCGACCAGGCTGGCGATCGTGCGACGAGTCAGGGCGATCAGCGCGCGCGTCTCCCCCAGGGCCGAGGCCGCGATGGAGGGCATCGGCGGAGGCGGCTCGTACGTCGCGGGGACAGGGTCGGCGTCTTGGGGCGCAGCCGAGTTCGTCATGGCCCTTCGGTTCCCGCCGCGCGGCGGCGGCAAACGCCTCGGCAAGTCTGGACCACCTTGCGCGGCGAGTGACACCGCAGGTCGCCCGTCGTTGACGGGGTGTCCGCAGGTCCCTCTGCGTCCCACGTGGGGTCCCTTCCGGCGCGACACGTGACCGCCCCGGCCGCCGAGACCGGGGCGGTTGCACGTCCAGGTTCCATAGGACGAATTGTCTGACTAAAGTCAGACAATGACCGAGACCGAGGTGCTGCGCCGGTTCAACCGCACGTACACGCAGCGGATCGGCGCGCTGGACGAGTCGTTCCTCGGGCTGGGGCTGCCGCTGGGTGCGGCTCGACTCGTCTTCGAGGTGGGCGAGGCCGGCGCCACCGTGCGCGACCTGCGGGCCCGGCTCGGTCTGGACTCCGGGCACCTGGCCCGGCAGCTGCGCCGTCTGGAGGACGACGGGCTGGTGCACGTCGCACCGGACCCGGGCGACCGGCGGCGCCGTACGGTCAAGCTCACAGCGAAGGGCCGGGGCCTGCGCAGGCGCCTCGACGACCGGTCCGAGCAGCTCGCCGAGCGGCTGATCGCACCGCTCACCGATCGGCAGCGGCAGCGGCTCACCGACGCACTGGCGACCGCCGACCTGCTGGTCCGGGCGGCCACCGTCGACCTCCGTCGGGTGCACCCGTCCGAGCCCGCCGCCGCGGCAGCGGTCCAGCACTACTTCCGCGAGCTCGACCAGCGGTTCCCGACCGGCTTCGACCCCGGCGAGCCCACAGACGAGGAGGCCATGGCCCCGGGTGCCGGTGCGTTCCTGGTGGCGACGAGCGACGGCGAGCCGGTCGCGTGCGGCGGGGTCCAGGCGATCGAGCCAGGGACCGGCGAGATCAAGCGGATGTGGGTGCACCCCGGGTGGCGTGGTGCCGGGCTGGGCTCGCGCTTGCTGCGCCACCTCGAGCAGGTGGCCGTCGAGCTGGGCCACGCCGAGGTGAAGCTCGACACCAACGGGACCCTCGTGGAGGCGATCGCGATGTACGACCGCGCGGGCTACCGCCGCATCGGCCGCTACAACGAGAACCCCTACGCGCAGGCGTGGTTCGCGAAGCGGCTGATGCCCATGCCGGAGCTCAGAGACGGACCAGCGTGAGCACGAATGCGATCGCCGGGATGGCCCACAGCAGCGCCATCGCCAGCGCGGTCTCCGTGGTGTCGCTGAGCGTGTTCGCTCGCGTCTTTCGGTGGTTGGTCACCACCTTCCGCTACCCACGGGCCCGCCGCTCACGCGCCGGCGTGACCTGAACCACCCTCAAGGGTGAGCCGCTCGAAGTCGAGCTCGATCGGCAGCAACCGCGCCTCCGCCCAGGCCTCCAGCTGGTCGAGGTGGTGCGCCGACCGCGGGTCGCCGGCCGCCCCGAGTGGCACCACCCAGCGGCTGCGAGAGCGGTCTGCGAGGTCCCAGACGTAGCGGGCCACAGACCCCCGGAAGCACTCGTCGGTGATCGCGGGCAGCCAACCCGTGCACAGCACCGTGTCGATGTCGCCGGAGATCGGAGTGACCGGCAGCTCCGGCGGCTCGAGGTCGGCGTCGGCGAGGTGGAAGCCATGGGTCGGGCCCAGCACATGGGTGTCGCCCCAGGCCTCGGGGTGGCCTGCGGCGTCGTCGAGCGCGTCGGTGGCGAGCCGGCGTACGTCGATGCCGAACGGCAGGTGCGCGTTGGCCAGCGGCTCGAGGGCCAGGCCGACACTGACTGCGAGCTCGAGGTAGGGCGCGAACAGGGGTCCGTGCACGCTGTCGTCGAGAAGTGGCGCGAGGACAGGTTCGGCGCAGAGCCGGCGCGTGAGCGCACTCCGCCATGCCGCGAATGCGGCCGCACCACGTGAGCCGGCGTCCATCACGCCGTCCCACTCCAGGATGGTCTGGCGGACCTGCTCGCCCTTCGGGTCGGGCTCGAGCCGACGGAGCATCGCGCAGAGCGCGAGGGCGGTGATTGCGAACGCGTCGCCGTGGATGGTCGCGAAGTCGTCGACCGTGAGGTCGTCCCGTTCGCGCAGGAGCGCGTGGATCCGGGCCGCGCGGTGCTGCGGCGCGAACTCCGTCCCGAGCAGCGCGCTCTCGCTGCCGCGCCGTTCGTTGGCGGTGACGACCTGCCCGTCAGGCGGCACGTCGTTGGCGGGGAGGTCGACCCAGCCGGTCCAGGTGGTGGCCGGATCGCGGCCCGAGACGATGCCGTGCCGGTTGGCGTCGGGCCGCTGCGGCACCCGGCCGGCGTTGCGGAACCGCACCGCCCCGGTGTTGTCGGCGATGACGACGTTGTTGACCGGCTCGACCCAGGCATCGAGGGCTCGGTCGACGTCGTCGACGGTCCGGGCCCGCAGCAAGGGCAGCACGGCGCCGAAGCCGAGGTCACCGAGCACGGTCGAGGAGTTGCGGAGGCTCAGCCCGCGACCGCGCTCCCGGTCGACCTCGAACAGCGGCCCGCGCTCGGTGGCCAGCACCTCGACGGTCACCGGGTCGGAGCCGCGGACCGCGATGGTCTCCTCATGACCGTCGACCACGTCGTCCAGCGACTCCTCGAAGACGTCCTGGTAGTCGGCGGCCGCGTTGGTGATCGCCCAGGCCACCGCGCCGGCGTGCGCGAAGTGCTGGACGCCGGGCAGGCCCGGGAAGGTGAACCCGAAGACGTCGAACGTGTCGGTCGGGTCCTCGCAGGCCAGCCGGACCTGCGAGTAGACGCCCGGCGACTCGATCACGCGGTGCGGGTCACCGCCGATCAGGGGCTTGCCGGTCGTGGTTCGGGCACCGCCGACCGCCCAGGCGTTGCTGCCCGTGGCGTACGCCGGGTCGCGGGACAGCAGCGCCTCGTCGGGACCGAGCACCGCGCGGGCGCGGTGGTGCCAGAGCTTCGACGGCAGGATCGCGAAGAGCAGGTGCTGGGCGTGGAAGACGGCCAGCGGTGTCCACGGCTGCCAGGGCGTCGGCTCGAGGTCGAGCAGAGCCAGCTCGGGAGGCGGGTCCGCGGAGGCGTCGTGCAGGCCGCCGTTCACGCCCTCGACGAACGCCGTGACGAAGGCCCGCGACTCCTCCCCCAGTGTCTCCAGCGCGCGGCGGGCCGTGTCGCCGATCCGGGTCCGCCGCGCCCAGGTGTCCCACGGCACCTGCGGCGAGCCCAGCACCTCGGCAGCAGTCCCGGTGGCCCGGCGGCGCTGGTACTCCAGCTGCCAGGCCCGGTCCCGCGCCGCGGCGTACCCCTGCCCGCGGGCCAGATCGAGGACGTCCGCGGCCCGGATGTGCGGGACGCCGTACGCGTCGCGGTAGATCCGGGCCACAAACCGACACTAGACGGATCGGTGGTTGAGGAGGTCGTGCAGCGACCGTCTCGAAACCACCGGGTCCGTTCAGGCCGGGATATGCCCGAAATGACCCCTCGAGAAGTCCTCGTAGGCCTGAAGCACCTCGGCCTTGGTGTTCATCACGAACGGCCCTGCCCAGGCGAGCGGCTCGCGGATCGGCTGGCCGCCCACGACGATGACGTCGAGCTTGGGCGACCTGCTCTCCTGGCTCGCGGCGGCGGTCAGGGTGACGTAGTCGCCGGCGCCCAGCACCGCGGACTGACCGGTGCGCACCGGCCGGGCCTCGGTGCCGACGGTGCCCTGGCCGTTCAGCACGTAGACGAGCGCGTTGAAGTCGACGTCCCACGGCAGGTCGAGGCGGGCACCGGGCTCGATGGTCGCGTGCACCAGCGACATCGGCGTGTACGTCGCCCCGGGGCCGGCGTGGCCGCCGACCTTGCCGGCGATGACGCGGACCAGCGAGCCGGCGTCGGCGGACGTGAGCAGCTGGACCTCACCGGAACGAATGTCCTGGTAGCGGGGGTCGTTCATCTTCGCGTCCCGCGGCAGGTTCACCCAGAGCTGGATGCCGTGGAAGAGACCGCCCTGCTGGACCAGCCACTCCGGAGGCGCCTCGATGTGCAGCAGCCCGGAGCCGGCGGTCATCCACTGGGTGTCGCCGTTGGTGATGGTGCCGCCGCCACCGTTGCTGTCCTGGTGGTCGAAGACACCGTCGATGATGTAGGTGACGGTCTCGAAGCCGCGGTGCGGGTGCCAGGCCGTGCCCTTGGGCTCACCCGGCGCGTACTCCACCTCGCCCATCTGGTCCATCATGATGAACGGGTCGAGGTGCGCCATGTCGATGCCGGCGAAGGCGCGGCGGACCGGGAACCCCTCACCCTCGAAGCCCGACGGCGCCGTGCTCACCTGCCACACCGGTCGCGGCTGCTCGCCGAGCCCCGGCGCCCGCAGGCGCGGCAGGACGGTGAGGTCGTCGACAGTGATCGCGGGCATTGGCACCCATCTCCTCGGGCTGGTTGGTACCACTCCCAACAGTAGTTGAACTTTGGATATTCCGTGGCGTGGACTGGCCGGAATGGGCGCGAACAGGCGGCGACTGGGCACTAGGTTGTGGCCCGTGACGACCCCCGCGCACACCGCTTTCGGACGCTACGACGTCGCCATCGTGGGTGCTGGTCACAACGGGCTCGTGGCGGCGGCGTACCTCGCCCGGGCCGGTCTCTCGGTGCTCGTGCTCGAGCGACTCGACCGGGTCGGCGGCGCCACCGTCTCGGCGCAGCCGTTCGCCGGCCGGCAGGCCCGCCTGTCCCGGTACGCCGACCTGGTCTCCCTGATGCCCGAGCAGCTGATGTCCGACCTCGAGCTCGACCTGCAGCTCGCCTCGCGCCCGGCCGCGTCGTACACGCCGGTGGTCCGCGACGGCCGGCACCGCGGGCTGCTGGTGGAGAACCCGGAGGGCAAGCGGACCCGGCTGTCCTTCCTCGAGCTCACCGACAGCAGCCGCGAGTACGACATCTGGTGCAGCTTCTACTCCGAGGTGGCCGCCCTGGCGCGGTCGGTCGAGCCGACCCTGCTGCGGCCGCTGCCGTCGGAGCGGGAGGTCGCCTCGCAGGTCGACGAGGCCACCTGGCGCGACTTCGTCACCACCCCACTGGGCGAGGTGATCGAGAAGCGGTTCACCGACGACACCGTGCGCGGGATGGTCGCGGCCGACGCGTTGATCGGGACCTTCGTGGACCTGCGAGACACCTCGCTCCTGCAGAACCGGAGCTTCCTCTACCACGTGATGGGCCACGGCACCGGCGAGTGGCGGGTGCCCGTCGGCGGCATGGGTGCGGTCACCGACGCGCTGGCGCAAGCCGCAGCGAACGCCGGCGCGGAGATCCGGGTCGGTGCCGGTGTCTCCGCGATCCGGGCCGGCGACGAGCTCAACGAGATCGACTTCGACACCGCTGGCGGCCCGGCCACCGTCGAAGCCGGCTACGTGCTCGCCAACGTCGCGCCGTGGGTGCTGCACATCCTGCTCGGCGAGCCGGACGACCCGGAGACCAAGCCGGAGGGCGCGCAGCTGACGATCAACCTGCTGGTCGACCGCCTGCCCCGGCTCAAGTCCGGAGTCGACCCGGCGATCGCGTTCGCGGGCACGCTGCACGTCGCCAAGGACTACTCCCAGCTGCAGACCGCCTACGAGGAGGCCGCCGCCGGCTGGCTGCCGGCCACGATGCCGGGCGAGGTGCACTGCCACACGTTGACCGACCCGTCGATCCTCGGCGACGCACCGCCGGGCTCCCACACGCTCAGCTACTTCGGACTGCACACCCCGGCGTCCGTCTTCGCCCAGGACCCGGACGGGCGCAAGGACGAGGCCGTACGCCGGGCGATCGCTGCCCTCGACGAGCACCTGGTGGACCCGATCGAGTCGGTGGTGGCCCGCGATGCGCACGGGAACCCCTGCATCGAGGCCAGGACTCCGCAGGACCTCGAGGCCGAGCTGGCCATGCCGGGCGGCCACATCTTCCACGGCGGCCTTGAGTGGCCATGGGCCAACAACCGGGCTCGCCTCGAGACTCCGGACCAGCAGTGGGGGGTCCCCACCGGGCTGTCCCGGGTGTTCCTGGCCGGCGCCGGCGCCCGCCGCGGCGGTGCCGTCTCAGGCATCGCCGGCCACAACGCCGCCCAGGCGGTTCTGGCCTCGCGCTAGTGCCGTCCCCCACCCCGATTCGTCTGTGTTCGGCCTCCGCAGAACCGCAGCGAAACCGCAGACGAATCGTCTAGTGGTGGTGGTTCTTCTT
The DNA here is from genome assembly GCA_963817125.1 of uncultured Actinomycetota bacterium. Lineage (GTDB taxonomy): Bacteria > Actinomycetota > Actinomycetes > Propionibacteriales > Nocardioidaceae > Nocardioides. The sequence continues at coordinate 321,747 of CAWFNB010000009.1, read as the reverse complement.
CACCTTCAGTGGCGCCAGCGAGTTGCCCGGACCGATCTGCGCGCAGTTGCCCGAGAACGGCGATCCGGCGAACCGCTCACCGAGGAACTGCATCGCCTGCGGGAAGAACTGGATGCCCGCCTCGGTGTGATCGGCGCCCGAGTAGACCGTGAACTGCACGGGCAGCCCCTCGCTGCAGTACTGGTGGGCCAGCGCCTCGGCATCCTTGGCCACCATCACGTCGTCGCCCTTGCCGTCGTGGTCACCCATCGCCATGAACATCGGCATCTGCGGGCGGCCGGGGGTGGTGCCCATGATCAGCTTGTTGACCGTCCGGGCGATCTTCGGGATCTTCAGGAACGCGCGGTACTTCTTCTTGAGCAGGTGCTGGACCCGCAGGCCGGGGTAGTTGCCGTTGAACGAGCCGATGCACTCGTCGCGCACCTCCTTGATGACCTGCCGCCCGTACTTGTTCGTGAGCTTCTGGGTGTCGATCCCGAAGGCACGACTCAGGCTGACCAGGACCGCAGGGATGACGCCCGACCAGGCCTTGCTGCCGTTGACGTAACCGAGGTTGTGGGCGAGGTGGACGGGGAGGCCCCCGACGGCCGTCCCGACGATGTTGAGCTCGGGGCTGTACGACGGTGCGAGCTCACTGGCCCACTCGCCGGCGATCGAGCCGCCGGAGTAGCCGAACAGGCCGACCTTCTGCGCGCTGCTCATGCCGAGGTGGCTCTCGGTGGCGCGGATGGCGTCGAGGCTGCTCCAGCCCGACTCGTGGCCGGCCACCCAGTGCAGGTCGGTGCCCTCGAAGTCGGGCACCGTGACGGCGTACCCCTGTGCGGCGAGGCCGAGCACGAGACCCAGCTCGGCGTGGGCGAGCTCCTGGTTGTCGGCGCCAGGATCACCGCCACGGAGCGTGAAGCTCGGGGAGCACTTGTCGGCGAGGGCGTCGTAGAAGCTGAGGTAGGCGACGAGCCCGCCGTTCACCGGACCGGTCGGGTTGACCACGGTGGTCACCGTGACGCTCGGCCGCCGCAGCTCGTCCTGGGTCCGGTAGAGCAGCTGGGTGGCCGGCACCAAGCCCTGGCCCGACCCGGGGACACCGATCGTCACCGCGCGGGCCTTGAGCACCGTCCCGGGGGCGATGGCCTTCAGCGGCGTCGACCCGCCGTAGGAGTAGAACGGGTCGTCGTGCGGCAGCGGGATGCCGGCGGCCTGCGCCTGCTGGACGCGCACACCCGCGTCGGCGCCGCCCGCGACCGAGAGTCCGAGGCCAGCTGCGAGCGCCAGGGCAAGCGCTGCGATCGAGCCGCGACGGGCGGTGACAGACATGCGAACCTCGGTGCCGTGTAGGGGTCAGAGAGGCAACGATGCCCCGGCTGCTGCGGTTACGGCGACAGCCCTCACCGAGCGCCGTTCTCGATTTTTCGCGGCCCCCGCCCGCTGATAACGTTGTGGGTCGCGACAAGCGCGAGCGCCATTAGCTCAATTGGTAGAGCAGCTGACTCTTAATCAGCGGGTTGGGGGTTCAAGTCCCTCATGGCGTACCCAGCAACTTCCACCGCTCAGCTCGTGGAGCGCATCGCTATCCACATCAGGTCGAGGCAGCTCTCGGTGAACTTCTCGTCGACCGTGCCGCGTCGGACCAGTTCTCCCAGGTAGGCACCCACGAAGAGGCTGACGCACGCGTCGGCGTCCAGGTCGGCCCGTAGCTCGCCGGCCTCGACATCGGCGCGGATCAAGCCGGCCAGTGCCTCGGTGTAGGGCGCGATGACGCCGCGGATGAGCTCGGTGTACGGCTGGTCGGACTCGGCGACCATCGCCGCGAGCCCCCCGCGGCCGAGCACGTCGGCCATCTGGTGCCAGGTCGAGTCCAGCCCCCAACGGATCTTCTCGCGCGTCGGGGCGTCGGGAGGTTCGCCGGGATCCCTGATCAGGTCGACCAGCGTGCTGCGGAGCACGTCCTCCCGGTCCGAGAACCTGCGGTAGATCGTCGTCTTGGCCACGCCGGACGCCATGGCGACGGCCTCGACCGTCACGGCTGCCGGCCCGTCGGCGTGCAGGACGTCGAGGACGGCAGCGCGGATGCGCTGGTCGGTGCTCTTGCTGCGCGGGCGGCCACGCTTGCGATCGGGCATGCGCGCCCCTCTCTGAGTCGACTAGGAATAGATACGCTACGCGTAGCGTTCCGTTAATACAACCACATCGACAAGGAGCTCAACATGGCCCTCTCTTCCTACGTAGCCGCGTTCATCGCCATGGCCATCGCCACGATCGCGATCCTGACCGTCGGCACCCTGGCCGCCGCCGACCTGCTCCCGCGGCGAGGCGCTCGCCACGAGGACGCGTCGGCTCTCGACGGCCCTGATCGGCGTGACCGGGCCGCCTGAGAGGCCCTGCGAAATCTTCGACAACCGGGCCTCTCACGAGAGGCCACCATCACAGAAAGGAAGGTGGACGACGTGGTCGTCTACAACGAGCTGGTTGCCATCACGGCAGGCGCAGGACTCCTGGGAATCTCCTGGTTCCTCGCACAGCTGATCAGGAACAAGCGCATCGACAGCGAAGGCTGGGCGGCGTTCTTCGGACTCACTGGCCTGCTGCTGCTGGCGTTGGGCCTGCACACCACGGTGACGTGGCCCTTCGGGGGCGAGGGCTTCGAGTACGCCAACATCGCCTTCGGTCAGCCTGCAGCGGGATTCGGCGCCTTGCTGCTATTCGCCGCCGTGTACCTGTGGCGACACCGGGCGCTCTTCGCCGGCGACATCAAGGACGCCGCGGCAACCGCGCTGGCAGCTCTGAAGCCGATCTCCATCTTCGTCGGCGCACTGGGACTGGGCATGGCAGCCTTGGCCATCACGTTCGTCCGGTTCCAGCTCGGCGCCGCTCCGCCGGAGGAGCCCATCAGCGGACGGTTCGGTCACCTGCCGATCCTCGAAGCCTTGTTCCTGGGCGGGCTGTGGGGAGCAGTCGCCATCGGCGCCCTGCTCTTCGCGATCGCACTCCTGACCGACCGGCCCCAGCTGCTGCGGTTCGCCGTCTGGGCCTGGGTCATCGGTGGCGTCGTGTTCGTGCTCTTCGGCGCGATGAACTTCTACACGCACATCGGCATGTACTACAACATCGCCAACGGCACCACGCACGGGTGGTGACCGCGGAACCCCGCGACCGTAGCCGCGCCCGCCCATCTCGATGGGCGGGCGTTTCGCACGTCCCGACTGGTCGGCGCTAGCCGTCGAGCAGCGCGGTCCGGGCCGCGGCGTACCTCTCCCGGATGGCCGCTACGGCGTCGCCGTCGTAGCTCTCGGTCCCGGGGATGCCCCACTCGATCGGCTCGGCGCTGCCGGACAGGGCCCAGGCGGCCTGGCGTGCGGCGCCGTCGGCGACCGCCTCGACCGCCGGTGGGACCAGCACCTCGGAGCCGAAGACCTGCGGCGCGATCCGGCGTACCGCCTCCGACCGCGCGCCTCCGCCCACCATGACCACGCGACGGATCGCGACGCCGGAGTCGCGCAGGGCGTCCAGGGCGTCGGCGAGGCCACAGAGCACCCCCTCGACGCAGGCTCGCGCCACGTGCGCCGGCGTCATCGTGGCCAGGGTCAGCCCGTGCAGCGACCCGGTGGCATCGGGCAGCGCGGGCGTGCGCTCGCCCTCGAGGTAGGGCACGAGGACCAGGCCGTCGCAGCCGGCGGGCGCGGAGAGCGCGAGCTCGGAGAACCGGTCGTGGTCGACGCCGAGCAGGCGGGAGCCGGCGTCAAGGACCCGGGCCGCGTTGAGGGTGCAGACCAGCGGGAGGAACCGGCCGGTCGCGTCTGCGAAGCCTGCGATGGTGCCCGTAGGGTCGGCCGTCTGGCCCGTCGCCACGGCACACGCGACGCCCGACGTCCCGATGCTCAGGACGACATCGCCCTCGCCGACCTGGAGGCCGAGAGCGGCGGCCATGTTGTCGCCGGTCCCCGCGGCCACCAGCGCGCCGGGCGCGAGGACGGATGCCTCGCCGGCGGACCCGCTCGGACCCAGCACCGTGGGCAGCACGACGTCGTGGCCGAGCGCGAGAACCACCAGGTCGCGCCGGTACTCGTCGCTCCGGGCGTCGAACCAGCCGGTGCCGCTGGCGTCGCCGCGGTCGGTGGTGAGCGTGTCGAGACCGGGCGCGCCCCGCAGCCGCCAGCTCAGCCAGTCGTGCGGCAGGCAGACGGCCGCCGTGCGCGCGGCGAGCTCGGGCTCGTGGTCGGCGACCCACCGCGCCTTGGTCACCGTGAACGACGCCACCGGGACCGAGCCGACCGCGTCCGCCCAGGCCGCGGGACCACCGAGCTCGGCGACCAGCGTGCCGGCCTGTGGCGCCGAGCGGTTGTCGTTCCACAGCAGGGCCGGCCGGACCACGGCGCCGTGCTCGTCGAGGGAGATGTACCCGTGCTGCTGCGCCCCGACGGAGACAGCGGCAACGTCGTCCAGGCCGCCGGCGGCGACGACCGCCTCTTCGAGCGCCGACTCCCAGGCAGCCGGGTCGACCTCGGTCCCGGGGGGATGTGCCGACGAGCCGGTCCGCACCAACGTCCCGTCGTCGGCGTCGCGGACGACCACCGTGCAGGACTGTGTCGACGAGTCGATGCCTGCCACCAGCGTCATGTGTGCCGTCCCGGTCAGACTGCTCGGCTGGGATCGGACGAGTAGATGGCCCCGCTGACCATCCGGGCCGCGCCGATGACACCGCCCTCGGAGCCGAGCTCGCTGAGCACGATGGGCAGGTTCCCAGTGGCCAGCGGCAACGAGCGACGGTAGGTGACCCCGCGGATCTCCGCGAGCAACGAGTGACCGACTGCGGTGACGCCGCCGCCGATCACGATCAGCCCGGGGTTGAAGAAGGACACCAGGCTCGCCAGCACCTGTCCGACCCGGCGGCCCGAGTCGCGGATCAGCTGGACGGCGACGGGGTCACCCTGAGCCACCGCCGAGCCGACGTCCGCCGCGCTGAGCTCGCCGGTCTCCGCCAGGATCGCGGCCAGCACGCCGGAGCGGCCGGATCGGGCGGCGGCGGTCGCGTCACGTGCCAGGGCGGCGCCGCCCGCGAACGCCTCGAGACAGCCGGTGTTGCCGCACGCACAGGTCGGGCCGAAGTCGTCCACCCGGATGTGGCCGATGTCCCCGGCGCAGCCGTCCACGCCGCGGTAGAGCTCGCCGTCCACGACGATGCCGCAGCCGATCCCGGTGCCGATCTTGACGAAGAGGAAGTCCCGGGCGGCCTTGGCGACACCGGCGTGCTGCTCGCCGACGGCAAGCACGTTGACGTCGTTGTCCAGGACGACGGGACAGCCCAGGTCGCGCGACACGGCGTCGCGGACCGGGTACCCGTCCCAGCCCGGCATGATCGGCGGCGACACCGAGACCCCGCGGTGGAAGTCGACCGGGCCGGGCACCCCGACCCCCGCACCGCTGAGGGCGTCCACGCCCATCTCGGCCATCAGCTTGCGAGTGGTCTCGAGAGCGAGGGCGAGCACCTTCTCGGGGCCCTCCTTGATGTCGCACGCGCGGTGCCGGACCGCGAGCGTGGTCAGCCGGCCGTCGGTGACGCCGACCGACACTCCGGTCGCCCCGATGGCGATGCCCGCGAACCGGATGTCGGGTGACAGGTCGACCAGCGTCGACCGCCGCCCGCCGCGCGAGGCCGCCGGACCGGCGTCGACCGCCAGGCCCAGCTCGACCAGGCGGCCGACCTCGGCCCCGACCGTCGTGCGCGACACCGTGAGCGCATCGGCCAGCTGGGCCTTGGACAGGGGGCCCTCGTCACGCAGCTGCGCGAGGAGCCGGGCCTGGACCGGGGTCTCCGCACGCCCCGCCAACGAGTGCCGCACGGGCGCATCCTCGCACGGCTTCCACAACAACTCCACGAGAGTTTCATTCAATACGGTGAGGTAACTTCGTCCAGCATTGGCGAAAGTAGAGCCGAGAAGACGGGAATTTGGACGTGCGAACCCCTTGCACTGCCAGGCAGAAGGCGTCTAGTTTGTGCTCGGTCCTGACAAACGAGTGTCCGCCGTCACTCGCCAAACGCGTAGGAGGTGCCGGTGTCGACCATGGACAGCAACCTCGGGCGCGTCCTACGTCAGCTGCGCGACCACGGCCCCCGGTCCCGAGCCACGCTCGCCACCGAGCTGGGGCTCACCCGGACGGCGGTCTCCACGCAGGTCGCTGAGCTGGCCGTGCGCGGGCTGGTCCGCACAGGCGGCGTCGAGCGTGGTGCGGTCGGTCGCCCCGGCACGAACGTGGAGCTCGACGGTCACGCCGTGGCCGGTATCGGTGCGGAGATCAACGTCGACCACGTCTGGACGATGGCACTCGACCTCGGCGGCGCGGTGGTCAGCGAGCACAAGCTCAGCCTCGACGTCTCCGCGTTCGCCGCCACGGAGGTCCTCGACAGGTTGGCCGAGCTGGTCAGCCAGGTGGCCCTGGATCTCGAGCGGCGCGGCACGGAGCCGGTCGGGCTGACCGTCGGCGTGGCCGGCCTGGTCGACCGCGAGCGCGACCTGGTCACCCATGGCCCCAACCTCGGCTGGCACGACGTGCCGGTCGGCGAACTCGTCCGAGCCCGGCTCGGTGCGTCGTACCCGGTCACGGTCGACAACGAGAGCAACCTGGCCACCCTCGCCGAAGCCACACCCGGCGACCCGGAGCGGCAGGACATCCTGGTGCTCTTCGGCGGGGTCGGCATGGGCGGCGGCATCGTGGCAGGCGGGCGCCTGCTCCGCGGTCGTCAGGGGTACGCCGGCGAGTTCGGTCACGTGATCGTGGAGCCGCAGGGCCGCCGCTGCGGCTGCGGCCGGGTCGGCTGCTGGGAGACGGTCGTCGGCCTCCGGGCCCTGCTGGACATGGCCGCGGATCCGGACGACCCGGTGCGCGACCCGGCGCTGCACGTCGACGAGCGGCTGGCCGAGCTCAACCGGCGGGCCGACCTCGGCGACACCCGCACCCTGGACGCCCTGGCGCAGGTCGCAGGCTGGCTCGGTGCCGGCGCCGCCGTGCTGGTCAACGCGCTCAACCCGGCCGCGATCGTGCTGAGCGGCTACTTCGCCGCAGTCGGCGAGCACCTGCGGCCCACCCTGGAGACCCGGTTGCGCGCGGGCGTGCTCGCGCCCGACGCCGGCGGCACGCGCATCGAGCTGTCGAAGCTGGGGTTCACCGCCTCGGTCCGTGGCGGCGCCGGACTCTCCCTCGAAACCGTGTTCGGCGACCCGGCCCGGGTCGCGCGCCGCACCGTTGCCGAAGGAGCCGTCCGGTGACCAACGCTCTGCTGCAGATGACCGGCATCGTCAAGGAGTTCCCCGGCGTGCGGGCCCTCGACGGAGTGGACCTCGACGTCCGCGCCGGCGAGGTGCACTGCCTGCTCGGCCAGAACGGCGCCGGCAAGTCCACGCTCATCAAGGTTCTTTCGGGCTTCCATCAGCCCGACGCCGGCATCATCGTCTGGAGCGGTGAGGAGACATCGTTCCCCACTCCGGCCAAGGCGATCGAGCACGGCGTCGCGACGATCTACCAGGAGCTCGACCTGGTCCTGCACCTCGATGTCACCGAGAACATCTTCCTCGGCCACGAGGTTGCGCGCGCCGGCTTCACCCAACGCGGGTCGGCCCGCAAGCTCGCCCGCGACCTGCTGCGCCGGCTCGGCCACTCCGAGATCTCGCCGACCCGGCTCGTCGGCGACCTCTCGCCAGCCGCGCAGCAGATCGTGAGCCTGGCCCGCGCTCTCTCGCACGACACCCGGTTGCTGGTCCTCGACGAACCCTCGGCGGTGCTCGACCAGGAGGAGGTCAAGAACCTGTTCCGGGTGATCCGCGACCTCACCGCCGAGGGCGTCGCGGTCGTCTACATCTCCCACCGCCTCGAGGAGATCCGCGAGATCGGCGACCGGATCACCGTGCTCAAGGACGGGCGCACCGTCGGCACCGGTCTCGCGGTCGCCGAAACGCCGACGCCCGCCCTGATCAAGCTGATGACCGGCCGGTCCATCGAGTACGTCTTTCCGCCGCGGCCCGAGCGCACCCGCGACCGCGGTGACGTCGTCCTCGACGTCCAGGACATGGCGCTGGCCGGCGTGTTCAGCGGCGTGAGCCTCACCGTGCACGCCGGCGAGATCGTCGGTCTCGCCGGTCTGGTCGGCGCCGGCCGCTCCGAGATCCTCGAAACGCTGTACGGCGCGCGCCGCGCCTCGGCCGGCACCGTCACCGTCGACGGCGCGAAGCTGCGCCGCGGTTCGACGGTCGCGGCTGTCCGAGCCGGCGTCGGGCTGGCGCCAGAGGAACGCAAGAGCCAGGGTCTGTTGCTCGACGAGGCGGTCTACCGCAACATCACGATGTCGTCGATGAGCCGGTTCGCGCGCCTCGGTTTCCTCAACCGCCGTGAGGAGCGCCGGCGCTCGGCAGAGCTGACCGCCAGCCTCGACGTACGGCCCGACGGCGTCACCCGCGCCGTGCGCACTCTGTCCGGCGGCAACCAGCAGAAGGTCGTGTTGGCCCGGTGGCTGCTGCGCGAGTGCCGGGTGCTGCTCCTCGACGAACCGACCCGAGGTGTCGACGTCGGCGCCCGCTCCGAGCTCTACCAGCTGGTCCGCTCGCTCGCCGACAGGGGCGTCGCCGTCGTCGTCGTCTCGAGCGAGATCGAGGAGGTGCTCGGCCTGGCCGACCGGGTTCTCGTCGTCCGCGAAGGCGTGGTCGTCCACGAGGCCGCCGCTACCGAGCTCGACGAGGCCACGGTCCTCGACCTCGTCATGGAAGGAAAGGTCCCCGCATGAGCCAGGACAGTGCCCGCGTGGAGCAGGCCGCGCTCGAGACGGTGAAGGAGAGCAACCCGTTCCTCGCCGTGCTGCGCACCAGCGTCGGACGCAACGCGGGGCTGGTCGTCGCGCTGCTGCTGATCATCGTCGTCGGCGTCATCACCGCAGGGGAACAGTTCGCGAGCATCGACAACGGGCTGACCATCCTGCGCGCAGCGTCGGTGATCGGCGTCGTGAGCATCGGGATGACGTTCGTGATCATCGGTGGCGGCATCGACCTCTCGGTGGGCGCGATCGCGGCGCTGGCCTCGGTGTGGTCCACCACGGTGGCCACCCAGACGATGGCCGAGGACACGCACTGGCTCGCGATGGTCGGCGTGGCCATGGCGGTTGCCCTCGTCTGCGGGTTGGTCAACGGGCTCCTCGTCGCGTACGGCCCCGTGGCCCCGTTCATCGCCACGCTCGCCATGCTCGCCAGCGCCCGCGGCCTTGCCGAGATCATCGCCAACCGCCGAACCCAGATCGTCAGGGTCGACGGGTTCAACGACTTCCTCCGTGGAGAGTTTCTCGGGATCTCGGTCCTGATCTGGATCTTCGCCCTGGTGTCCGTGGTCGGCTGGATCGTGCTCAACCGCACCACGTTCGGCCGGCGCACGATCGCCGTCGGCGGCAACCCGGAGGCCGCGCGCCTGGCTGGCATCAACGTGCAGTGGCACACCGTGATGCTCTACGTGCTGGTCGGCTTCTGCTGCGGCATCGCTGCCCTGATGATCACCGCCCGCACGACGACGGGGTCCTCGACGCACGGAGTCCTCTGGGAGCTGGACGCCATCGCTGCTGTCGTCATCGGCGGCACCCTGCTCACCGGTGGCCGGGGCACCATCGTCGGCACTGTGTTCGGCGTGTTGATCTTCCAGACGCTCTTCAGCGTCTTCGTCCAGAACAACCTCTCCAGCTCGGCACAGCAGGTCGCCAAGGGCGCGATCATCGTGCTCGCCGTCCTCCTCCAGCAGCGCCTGGCCGGATCCACCAAGACCATCACCACCGCACCACCCACAACCGTCACCTAGACGTCCTAGGCCGACACAACCCGAGGAGATCGCATGTCCGCACGTCCACCCCTGCGCCGTCGCTTCCTGACCGGTGCTGCCGCCGCGGCCGTCACATGCCTGGCGCTCACGGCCTGCACGAGCAACGATCCGGAAGAGTCCGGCGACGACTCCAGCAACACCAATGCCGTGAGCGCCAACGACGACGCCGGCGAGACGGTGTCGATCGGCTTCTCGGGGCCCGCCGCCGACCACGGCTGGCTCGCTGCGATCAACAGCAGCGCCCAGCAGGCGGCCGACGAGTACGAAGACATCGACCTGCAGTTCGCGGAGGGCACGAACGACGTCAACGCGCAGATCGCGGTGGTCGAGGGCTTCATCAACGACGGCGTCGACGCGATCGTGCTGCTGCCGTCCGACGGTGCCGCGCTGACCGAGGTCGCCATCCAGGCGATGGACGCCGGCATCCCGGTGATCAACGTCGACCGCGAGTTCTCCTCGCCGTTCGCAGCCCGGACGACGGTCCTCGGCGACAACTACGGGATGGGCGTCTCCGCCGGCACCTACGCCTGCGGGTTGATCGAGGAGAACGACATCGCCGACCCGGTCATCGCCGAGATCGCCGGCATCGATGCCCTGCCACTGACCCAGGACCGCTCCCAGGGGTTCGCCGACGCGCTCGAGTCATGTGGCGAGGAGGTCGACCAGCGGCAAGCTGCCGAGTTCACCGTCGAGTCCGGTGAGGAGGTCGCCGCGAGCCTGCTCCAGGCCGAGGACAAGATCGACGTCATCTGGAACCACGACGACGACCAGGGTGTCGGCGTGAAGGCGGCGTTCGAGAACGCCGGCCGCGATGAGTTCTTCTTCATCGGAGGCGCCGGTTCATGCAACGCGATGGACTGGATCGAGGACGGCTCGATGGAGGCCACCGTGATCTACCCGCCCACCCAAGCAGCGGACGGCATCAAGCTGGCGCGCCTGATCGCACAGGACAAGGGCATGTCCGACCTGGTCCAGATCGAGGTGCCGAAGCGGGTCGTGCTCAACGCGCCGGTCGTGGACGCTGACAACGTCGAGGAGTACAGGGACCTCTGCTTCGAGTCCTGACCCCGTCCCGGCGTAGCCGGGAACCACCGGCCCGGTGGGCCGGGCCACCAGCCCGGCCCGGCCCATCGGCTCCACTGGACCCCACCCAGACCTCGACCTCGTCCCGGAACGGAACATGACGATGACCAGCACCAGACCCACCCTCGCGGTGGGCATGGTGGGCTACGCCTTCATGGGCGCCGCCCACTCCCAGGCGTGGCGGACCGCGCCGCGCTTCTTCGACCTCCCGCTGGCTCCGACCATGCAGGTCGTCTGCGGCCGGGATGCCGAGCGGACCGCGGATGCGGCAGCACGACTCGGCTGGGCAGAGACCGAGACGGACTGGCGCCGACTTGTAGACCGCGCGGACATCGACCTCGTCGACATCTGCACGCCGGGCGACACGCACGCCGAGATCGCGATCGCCGCCCTGGCCGCCGGCAAGCACGTGCTGTGCGAGAAGCCGCTGGCCAACTCGGTCGCCGAGGCGGAGGCGATGTCCGCCGCCGCTGAGCAGGCGGCAGCGAACGGCGTGCGAGCGATGGTCGGCTTCACCTACCGGCGGGTGCCGGCGATCGCGCTCGCGAGACAGCTCGTCGCGGACGGCCGGATCGGGGACATCCGGCACGTGCGGGCGCAGTACCTCCAGGACTGGATCGCTGACCCCGAGGCGCCGCTGTCGTGGCGGCTGGACAAGGCCAAGGCGGGCTCGGGCTCCCTGGGTGACATCGGCGCGCACATCGTCGACCTCACCCAACACATCACCGGGGAAGAGATCACCGAGGTGTCCGGCCAGCTCGAGACGTTTGTGAAGGAACGGCCGGTCTCCACCGGCCACGCCGGACTTTCGGGTTCGGCCGGCACCGAGCGCGGGCCGGTCACGGTCGACGACGCCGCGGTCTTCATCGCCCGGTTCACCGGCGGCGGTCTCGGCGTCTTCGAGGCGACCCGGTTCGCCACGGGCCGCAAGAACGCGATCCGGATCGAGATCAACGGCTCGGCCGGGAGCATGGCGTTCGACTTCGAGGACATGAACGTCCTGGAGTTCTTCGACGCCGCCGAGCCGGACGAGACCGCCGGGTTCCGCCGCATCATCGTCACCGAACCCGGCCACCCCTACGTCGGTGCCTGGTGGCCGCCGGGCCACGGGCTGGGCTACGAGCACGGCTTCACCCACCAGGTCGTCGACCTGGTGACCGCCATCGCCGAGGGCACCCAGCCGGCGCCGTCGTTCGCCGACGGGCTGCAGGTGCAACGCGTCCTGGCGGCCGTCGAGACCAGCTCGGACACCCGCTCGTGGCAGGAGATCGCCCAATGACCGACTTCACCCCCCGCCCTGAGGACAAGTTCTCGTTCGGCCTGTGGACCGTCGGCTGGCAGGGCGTCGACGTGTTCGGCCCGGGCAGCCGGCCGCTGCTGGACCCGGTCGAGGCGACGTACAAGCTCGCCGAGCTGGGGGCTGCGGCGGTCACCTTCCACGACGACGACCTGCTGCCTGACGAAGACGGCCGCGAGGCGACCCTGGAGAAGTTCTCCAAGGCGCTGGCCGACACCGGGCTGCGTGCCGAGATGGTGACCACCAACCTGTTCAGCCACCCGGTCTTCAAGGAGGGCGCGCTCACCGCGAACAACCGGGACGTACGCCGCTATGCGCTGACCAAGGTGCTGCGCAACATCGACCTCGCCGCCAGCCTGGGCGCCGAGACGTTCGTGATGTGGGGCGGCCGCGAGGGCGCAGAGCACGGCGGTGGAAAGAACATCCGCGCCGCGCTGGACAGGATGGTCGAGAGCCTGAACGTGGTCTGCGACTACGTGCGTGACCAGGGCTACTCGATGCGTTTCGCGCTCGAGCCCAAGCCCAACGAGCCGCGCGGCGACATCCTGCTGCCGACGATCGGCCATGCCCTGGCGTTCATCGGCGAGCTGGAGCACCCCGAGATGGTCGGCCTCAACCCCGAGGTCGGGCACGAGGAGATGGCCGGGCTCAACTTCGCCCACGGCATCGCGCAGGCCTTGTGGCACGACAAGCTCTTCCACGTGGACCTCAACGGCCAGCACGGTCCGCGCTTCGACCAGGACCTGCGGTTCGGGGCCGGCAACCTGCGCGGCGCCTTCTGGACGGTCGACACCCTGCTGGGCAGCGGGACCGACAACCGCTATGACGGCTACGTGCACTTCGACTTCAAGCCGCCGCGGGCCGAGGCGATCGACGGCGTGTGGGAGTCGGCGCGCGCCTGCATGCGCAACTACCTGATCCTGCGCGAGAAGGCGCAGGCCTTCCGCGCCGACCCCGCCGTGGCCGAGGCGATGGTCACCGCCGGCGTACCGGACCTCGACCAGCCGACCCTGGCCCGGGGCGAGTCCCTCGACGACCTCCGAGCGGCGTCGTACGACATCGAAGCGCTCGGCGCCCGCTCGGTCGCCCAGGAGGCGCTCGACCAGCTCGCGATGGAACATCTGCTCGGCGTCCGCTGAGCCATCACTCTCACCTGGAGGAAGACACATGCCGCGTCCGATCACGCTGTTCACCGGCCAGTGGGCCGACCTGCCCTTCGAGGAGGTGGCCCGGCTGGCCTCCGAGTGGGGGTACGACGGTTTGGAGATCGCCTGCTGGGGCGACCACCTCGACCCGTGGCGGGGCGCCGACGACGACGCCTACATCCAGGGAAAGCTCGACCTGCTGGAGAAGTACAACCTCCAGGTGTTCGCGATCTCCAACCACCTCAAGGGTCAGGCGGTCTGCGACGACCCGATCGACGGCCGCCACGAGGCGATCCTGTCCGCGCAGGTCTGGGGCGACGGCGACCCCGAGGGCGTGCGGCTGCGGGCAGCGGAGGAGATGAAGCTGACCGCGCGCACCGCGAAGCGGCTCGGGGTGAAGACCGTGATCGGGTTCACCGGCTCCTCGATCTGGAAGTACGTCGCGATGTTCCCGCCGGCGACCGAGGAGATGGTGGCCGCCGGCTACCGGGACTTCGCCGACCGGTGGAACCCGATCCTCGACGTCTTCGACGAGTGCGGGGTCCGCTTCGCCCACGAGGTGCACCCCTCGGAGATCGCCTACGACTACTGGACCACCGTCGCGGCCATGGAGGCGATCGGCCACCGGGAGGCGTTCGGCCTCAACTGGGACCCGAGCCACTTCGTGTGGCAGGACCTTGACCCGGTCGGGTTCCTGTGGGACTTCAAGGACCGGATCTACCACGTGGACTGCAAGGACGCGAAGCGCCAGACCGGCAACGGCCGCAACGGCCGGCTCGGCTCGCACCTGCCGTGGGCCGATCCGCGGCGAGGCTGGGACTTCGTTTCGACCGGGCACGGCGACGTGCCGTGGGAGCAGTGCTTCCGGATGCTGAACACCATCGGCTACGAGGGCCCCATCTCGATCGAGTGGGAGGACGCCGGCATGGACCGTCTGCTCGGCGCCCCCGAGGCGCTCGAGTTCGTCCGCCGGCTCGCCTTCGACGCACCGGAGGCGGCCTTCGACGCGGCCTTCGCCACCAAGGACTGACAAGCGGCCAACAGCTTCAGCGAACCGACAGCTCCTCGATCAGCTTGTCCACCCGGCTCCTGATCTCGTCGCGGATCGGCCGCACCGCTTCGATCCCCTGCCCGGCGGGGTCGTCGAGCTCCCAGTCCTCGTAGCGCCGGCCCGGGTAGAACGGGCACTCGTCGCCGCAGCCCATGGTGATCACGACGTCGGCGGCCTGCACCGCGGTGTCGTTGAGCAGCTTCGGCTGCTGGGCCGTGATGTCGATGCCTTCCTCGGCCATGGCCTCAACCGCGACCGGGTTGATCGACGCCGCGGGTTGCGAGCCGGCCGAGAGGACGTCGACCCGGCCTCCCGCCAGGTGCTGGAGGTAGCCGGCGGCCATCTGCGAGCGCCCGGCATTGTGCACGCAGACGAACAGGACGGTGGGTCGCTCAGTCATCGGTGACCTCCTGGGCGGTGGGCGCGGGGTAGAGCAGGACGACGAGCCCGAGGGCGATGATCCCGCCCACGAGCTGCATCAGGACGAAGCCGGGGACGGATGCCGGCGCAATGCCGGTGAAGCTGTCGGAGAACATCCGCGCGAGGGTGACAGCCGGGTTGGCGAAGCTGGTCGAGCTCGTGAACCAGTACGCCGCCGCGATGTAGCCGCCCACGGCGTACGCGACGGTCTCGGGACGACCGGTGCGCAGGGTGCCGAAGACCACCACGACCAGACCGGCGGTGGCGACGACCTCGGCCAGCAGCGCACCGCCGTCGGCGCGGTGGTGCGTCGCGATCGTGACCGGGTCGAGCTCGAACATCAGGTTGGCGAGCACGCAGCCCAGCACGCCGCCGCCGAGCTGCGCCCCGACGGACAGCACTGCCTCCGGGGTGGTGATCCTTCCCAGCACCCGCTCGACCGCGGTCACGACCGGGTTGAAGCTCGCCGACACCGGCTGCAGGGCCAGGATCAGCGCGACCAGGGCAGCCCCCGTGACCAGGCTGTTCTCCAGGAGCTGCAGGCCGACGTCGTCCGGTGAGAGGCGCTGGGCAGCTATCCCGGAGCCGACGACCGCCATGACGAGGAAGGCGGTGCCGACGAGCTCAGCCGTCACCCGCCGCGCCAGGGCCGACCTCACCCGGCGACGCCGCCGATGAGCGCCCCCAGGTCGGCCAGGACGTCCGACCGGATCCGGTAGAAGACCCAGACGCCGCGCTTGCTGCGGTCCAGCAGCCCGACCTCGTGCAGCACCTTGAGGTGGTGGCTGATCGTTGGCTGCGACAGGTCGAAGGCGTCGTTGAGGTCGCAGACGCAGGCCTCGCCATCGGCGTGCGACCCGACCAGCGAGAGCAGCCGCAGCCGCACCGGGTCGGCCAGCGCCTTGAGCAGCGGCGCCATCCTCGTGGCCGCGTCGGCCGCGAGCGGTTCCTTGGTCAACGGAGCGCAGCAGGCCACCGCCTCGACCGGCGTGAGCTCGAGCAGAGACTTTGGCATGGATCTATATTGACATCTGTCTATGTCTTGGTGCAACCTCAGACATCGACAACCATCTATGCAAGGAGAAGCACCATGTCCCGCATCCAGCTCGCGCTCAACGTCGACGACCTCGAGGAGTCGATCGCCTTCTACACCCGGCTCTTCGACTCCGAGCCGGCCAAGGTGCGCCCCGGGTACGCCAACTTCGCGGTCACCGAGCCCCCGCTGAAGCTCGTGCTGATCGAGAACCCGGGCCGGGGCGGTTCCATCAACCACCTCGGCGTGGAGGTGCCGGACGTGGAGACCGTCGACGCCGTCCAGACCCGCCTGGCCGGCGACGGTCTCGCGAGCATCGACGAGCGCGGCACCACCTGCTGCTACGCCAAGCAGGACAAGTTCTGGGTCCAGGGCACCCCGAACGGCGAGCAGTGGGAGGTCTACACCGTCCTCGCGGACAGCCCGACCTTCGATGCGACAGGTGAGGACCAGGCGTGCTGCGGCAGCACTGAGGCCTCCGACGCGGCCGAGGACCGTGAGTCAGCCTGCTGCTGAGTTCGACCGCTTCGAAAGCCTCTTCGGTGTGGTGTCGTATTCGAGCCGATCCCTTCGTGGACAGGTCGAAGCGACACCACCACCAGAGAGGACACCACCATGGCCACGATCGCAGTCCACGAGTTCATCTCCGCCGACGGCGTGTTCGAGTCGCCGACCTGGACCTTCGAGTTCGGCTTCGACCCGAAGATGGGCGAGACCCTCGGAGCGATCACCGAGCAGTCCGACACGATCCTGCTCGGACGCCGGACCCACGAGATGTTCGCGCCCGCGTGGCGGGAGCGGACCGTCGAGGACGACCCGGGCGCGCCGTTCTTCAACGAGACCGAGAAGTTCGTGGTCGGCGCACAGGAGCCGGCCGAGGAGTGGGCCAACACCACCCGGCTCGGGGCGTACGACGCCGAGGCGATCCGCCAGCTCAAGGAGGAGCGCACCGGCACCATCTATGTCTCCGGCAGCGGTCGCCTTGTGCGCGGCATGCTCGCCGCCGGGCTCGTCGACGAGCTGCACCTGTTCGTCTACCCGATCGCGCTCGGCGAGGGTGAGCGGTTCTGGGCCGAGGGCGGCGGCCCCCAGAAGCTCGCGCTCCAGGCCAGCGAGGTCTACGACAACGGCGTCGTGCACCTCTGCTACGCCCCGGCCGACTGACCCGACGCTACGACCGCAGGGACCCCGGCAGGCGCGGCACGTCGAGCTCGCCCCTGCGGAGCCGATAGACCTGCAGCCGCAGGTCGTAGTACTTCTCGGTCTCGCCGACCCACTCCATGCCGATGGAGGTGGCGGTCCGGGCGCCGCGGGTGTTGCGGGGGCGTACGACGGCGAACAGCTCGTCGACGCCGGTCTCGAAGGCGTGGTGGGCAACGGCGTGGCCGGCCTCGGCGGCGTACCCGAGCCCCCAGACGGCCGGGTTGAGCTGCCAGCCGACTGCGAGGTCCTCGCGCTCGGGCGGCAGCGGCAGCACGGCGACCCCGCCGAGCAGATCTCCGTCGGCGCTCGACGTGATGGCCCAGCGACCGGCGGGTGGGGCAGGCGCCTCGTCCCGCCATCCGGAGATCGTCGCGGCCATCTCGTCGACCGAGGAGACCCGGTCCATGGCCGGGCTCAGCCAGCGGGTCACCGAGTCGTCGCCGAAGATCGTCAGGGCCTCGGGAGCATCAGAGGGTGACCACGGCCGCAGCGCGAGGCGCGGGGTACGGATGGTCGATCCGTCGATGGTCACGCGGTGAGCGGCGGGTCCAGTCGAAGTCGGTGTGCTAGTCACCTTGGGAGAAGGCCGGATGGTGGTCATTCATTCCGGGACCGGCAACTGCGGTCAGGTCGAGTCGCGGCCACGCGTGGGTGCGGTCAGGACGGGCCGCTCGGGCAGCGGCTCCGAGGGTGGCGCCACCAGCAGGGTCACGATGAACGCGGGATCGGTCAGGTCGTAGCGGATCGAGCCGCCTTGCGCCTGGACCAGGTCGTGCACCACCGACAGCCCGATGCCGGCGCCCCCGTCAGCACGAGCGCCCTGGGAGTACCGGTCGAACAACCGCGGGATGAAGGTCTCGGGCACCCCCTCCCCGGCGTCCCGCACCCGGATCGTCACCTCCGTGGCCGAGCTCGAGACGTCGATGGTGACCGGTTCGGCACCGTGCTTCTCGGCGTTGCGAACCAGGTTGGTGAGGATCTGCTGCAGCCGGAGCGGGTCGGCGTGCACATGAACGCCGGGCGGGCAGTCGATCCGCAGGTCGAGCTCCGGGAAGCCGGCGGCGGACTCCGCCAGCTGCTCGGACAGGTCGAGGTCGGCCGGACTCATCACAAGGTCGCTGTGCTCACCGGTGGTGGCGGCCAGCAGGTCTTCGCAGAGCAGCGTGAGCCTCCGGGTCAGGACCAGCGACCGTTCGTGCATCCGCTGCACCAGCTCGCGGTCGAGCTCGGGATCGTCGACGAGCACCTCGAGATAACCCTGCAGCCCGGCCAGCGGCGTCCGCATGTCGTGGCTGACCACGGCCGACACGTGGTCGCGCAGCCGCTGAGCCTCGAGCAGCCGCTCCACCTGCTCCTCGAGGTCATGGGCACCCTCCATCACCTGCTGGTGCGCCCACCACGTGTCGGCGAGGATCCTCGCCGCAACGATGACCGACGCGACCAGCCCCATGAGGCGCGCGCCGTAGTAGGCGATGGTGTAGGGGTCCTCGTACATCGCCATCAGGGCGACGTCCCCGAGCCAGGCGCACGCTGCCACGATGGCCCAGACCTCGACACCGGAGCCTTCGCGGCGGCCGGTCACCCCCACCAGGGCGACGACGACCGCAACCGCGTTGACGGCCAGGAGCAGTCCCAGGGTGCCGGTCAGAAACTGGCCGGTCGCTCGCTCGACGATCTGCGGCAGGACGTCCGGGAGCGCGATGATCCCCAGCGCGGCCGACCCCGGTCCGAGCAGCAGGACCGCCAGCGCCACGCCGACTGCCCGCCGATTGATACGGGGATCGGCGTTGGCCCGGTCCTCCCAGGCGGCGGGCCACGGAGACAGCGCGATCGCGATCAGCAGCGGCGGCCCGACGTGTCGCGAGACGTAGAGCCACCACGAGTTCTCGACCTCTACGCCGAGACGACCGTCGGCGCCGAGCACCCCGGGCAACGCGAAGGCGAGCAGGGCCATGATGATCGCTGACCAGGCGAAGGCGGTCGCCAGCACCAGCATCCGCAGTCCGCGGCCGCTGCGCCACAGTCCGAACAGCAGCACGGTGGTGACCGCGTCGCACAGGAAGACCACGGCACACCAGGCGGGGAGCCAGCCGGGCACCACCGGTCCCGCGACACCGGCGAAGGGCAGGCTGACGATCACCACGAGGGCCAGCCCCGCCGCTACGCCCACAGGGGTCCGCGATCGACGCACGGCACCTCCCAAGCCCCCCGACTCGTCCACGACATATCAGTGTGTCGTCACCGTCGTCAGCCGTTCACCGATTGGCTGAGATGGTGCTCACCCTGGGCGAACCAGCGGTACGTCGAGCCGCTCGGCGAGCTCATCGTACGTCGTCCCGAATGTCTCACGCACCACAATGGCCCCGGATTCACCTGACCGGGTGAACTCGAAGACCGCACGGTCTGTGTAGACCCGATCCACGCAGCCCACGCCGGTGAGCGGGTAGCTGCACTCGGGCACCAGCTTGGGCGAGCCGTCCTTTGCGAAGAGGGTCATCATCACGAACACGCTCCGGGCGCCGATCGCGAGGTCCATCGCGCCGCCGACCGCGGGGATCGCGTCCGATGCCCCGGTGTGCCAGTTGGCCAGGTCGCCGCCGGCGGAGACCTGGAAGGCGCCCAGCACGCAGACGTCGAGGTGACCGCCGCGCATCATCGCGAAGGAGTCCGCGTGGTGGAAGTACGACGCACCGGGCAGCTCGGTCACCGGCTCCTTGCCGGCGTTGGTGAGGTCCCAGTCCTCCTCGCCCTCGGGCGCGGCCGGACCCATGTTGAGCATGCCGTTCTCGGTGTGCAGGACGACACCCGAGCCCTGCTCCAGGAAGTCCGCCACCGTGGTGGGCTGCCCGATACCGAGGTTCACGAACGAGCCGGCCGGGATGTCGCGGGCCACCAGCTCCGCCATCTCCTGCTTGGACAGGGTCATCCTCGATCACCCACCCAGACCACCCGGTCGACGTAGATGCTCGGTGTGACGACAGCCTCTGGATCGAGGTCGCCGACCTCGACGACCTCGGCGACCTGGGCGATCACCGTCTGCGCGGCGGTAGCCATCACCGGGCCGAAGTTTCGAGCGGTCTTGCGGTAGACGAGGTTGCCCATCCGGTCCGCTCGGTGCGCCCCGATGAGCGCGACATCCCCGTGGATCGGATACTCCAAAACGTAGGTGCGGCCGTCGATCTCCCGGGTCTCCTTGCCCTCTGCGAGTGGCGTGCCGACCCCCGTCGGGCAGAAGAAGGCCCCGATCCCCGCCCCGGCGGCCCGCATCCGCTCGGCCAGGTTGCCCTGGGGCACCAGCTCCAGCTCGATCTTCCCCTCGCGGTGGAGACCGTCGAAGACCCACGAGTCCTTCTGCCTGGGGAACGAGCAGATCATCTTGCGCACCCGGCCCTTGGCGAGCAGCGCGGCCAGCCCGGCGTCGCCGTTCCCGGCGTTGTTGTTCACGACGGTCAGGTCGCCGGCACCCTGCCGGATCAGGGCGTCGATCAGCTCGACCGGCATGCCCGCCATGCCGAAGCCGCCGATCAGCACGGTCGCGCCGTCCGACACGTCGGCAACCGCCTCGTCGGCCCCCGTGTCGCCCTCGAAGAAGACGGTCTTGGTCACGTGACGTTCTCCAGCACGACGGCGAGTGCCTGGCCGACCCCGATGCAGATCGCCGCGACGCCCCAGCGGTCGCGGTTCTCCTGCAGCCGGTGCGCCAGGGTGCCGAGGATCCGGCCGCCGGACGCGCCCAGGGGGTGGCCGATCGCGATCGCGCCGCCCTTGGCGTTGACGATCTCGGGGTCGATCTTCCAGGCGTCGACGCAGGCCAGTGACTGGACGGCGAACGCCTCGTTGAGCTCGACCGCGGCCACGTCGTCCCAGGCGATCCCGGCCCGGGCCAGCGCCTGGTCGGCCGCCTCGACCGGCGCGAACCCGAAGTCCTCCGGCGTGAGGGCGTGTACGCCGCGACCGGCGATCCGCGCCACCGGGTCGAGCCCGAGCGAAGCCGCCTCGGAGCCGATGAGCAGCGCCGACGCGCCGTCGTTGAGCGGCGAGGCGTTGCCCGCGGTGATCGAACCGTCCGGTCGGAACGACGGCTTCAGCCCGGCCAGCTTCTCGGAGGTCGAGCCGGGCCGGATGCCCTCGTCGCGGGCCAGGTCGACACCCTCCACCGGGACGACGAGGTCGTCGTAGAAGCCGGCCTCCCAGGCTGCGTCGGCCAGCTGGTGTGAGCGGGCAGCGAACTCGTCCTGCCGCTCCCGGGAGATCGAGAAGCGGTCGGCGAGCAGCTCATTGGCCTCGCCCAGGGAGACCGTCCACTCCGCCGGCATCCGTTCGTTGACCAGCCGCCAGCCCAGCGTCGTCGAGACCGCGGTGACGTTGCCGGCCGGGAACGCCCGCGCGGGCTTGGGCAGCACCCAGGGTGCCCGGGTCATCGACTCCACTCCCCCGGCGAGCACGACGTCGGCGTCACCCGACTCGATGGTGCGCGACGCGACCATCGCGGCGTCCAGGGACGAGCCACAGAGCCGGTTCACGGTCACCGCCGGCACCGAGACCGGCAGCCCGGCCAGCAGCACCGCCATCCGACCGACGTTCCGGTTGTCCTCGCCGGCCTGGTTGGCGCAGCCCCAGACCACGTCGCCGATGTCGGCCGGGTCGAGGGCCGGCGCCTTCGCCAGCACCGCGGTGATCGCGGACGCGGCCAGGTCGTCAGGGCGCACCTCCGCGAGCGCGCCGCCGAACCGCCCGAACGGGGTGCGGGCGGCGGCGTAGAGGAAGGCGTCAGTCATCCGTCGTCTCCTCGAACACCTGCTGGGCGATGCGGAACGCCGTGTTGGCCGCAGGCACGCCGCAGTAGATCGCGGTCTGCAACAGGACCTCCTTGATCTCGTCGACGCTGAGCCCGTTCGTGCGCGCGGCGCGCAGGTGCAGGGCCAGCTCCTCGTGGTGCCCCAGGGCGACCAGGGCGACGAGCGTGATCAGCGAACGGCTGCGCCGGTCCAGCCCAGGGCGGGTCCAGACGGTGCCCCAGGCGTACTCGGTGATCAGCTCCTGGAACTCCCGCGTGAGCTCGGAGGCGTTGGCGGTCGCGCGGTCGACGTGCTCGGCGCCGAGTACCTCGCGGCGCACCTCCATACCCTCGTCGTACTTGGTCATGCGCTCTCCTGGGCCAGGTCTCGGATGATCCGGGCGACTTCGTCGGGTCGCTCCGCGGGCGCCTGGTGCGCCACTCCGTCGAGGACGACGAGCCGGCCGTCCTTCACGCCGTCCGCGATCTCGGTGAGGGCAGCGGGCGGGCAGGTCGGGTCCTGGGCACCGGCCACTGCGACCACCGGCGTGATGATCTCGGCGAGCCGGTCGCGGACGTCGAAGGCCGCGATCGCTTCGCAGACCGCGACGTAGCAGTCGTCGTCGGTGTCCCGCAGCGCGTGCAGCAGCGCCGATGCCTGGGCCGTCTCGCGCTCGATGAACCCGTCCGCGAACCAGCGCTCGGCCGTTGCCGGGACCAGCGACGCGGTGCCCGACGTGCGGACCTGCGCGACCCGGTCACCCCAGACCGTGTCGTCGCCGATCTTGGCGCCGGTGCAGCAGAGCACCGCGCCCCTGACGCGCTCGGGGGCGTCGAGCAGGAGCTGCAGCCCGACCTGGCCGCCGACCGAGTCGCCGGCGTACAGGAACTCGCCGTCGACCTGCTCGAGGACGCGCGCGGCGAGGTCGGCGATCGTCAGCTGGTCCGGCACCGGCCCGCGGTCGCCGCCGTGACCCGGCAGCTCCCACGCCACCACGTCGAGGTCCGCGCCCAGCAGGGCGGCGCAGGTGCCCCAGCACGCATCGGCCGAGGTGCCGAGCGAGGGCCCGAGGACGAGGGTGGTCATCGCGGTGCCTCGGCGGCGGCCAGGTTGGCGGCCATCCGCTCGGGGTGCACTCGCAGCCCGTTGAGCAGAAGCGCGGTCTGGCTGACGGCGACGGCGGTGCGCCGCACGAGGATCCGCAACGTGTCCCACTCGGCGTGCCAGGCACCATCCGCGCGCTCGTCGACCTGGTCGGCGGCCGCGAGGTGCAGCGTCGCGGCGAGCTGCGGCGTGGTGAGTGCGGCGCGGCGTACGAGGACCGACAGCACTGGGTTCGACTTGCGCGGCATCGACGAGGAGCCGCCACCGACCTCCTCGCTCAGCTCGCCGACCTCACGGCGGGTCAGCACGAGTACGTCACGGGCGATCCGGCCGCAGGCGTCGGTGGCCGCGACCAGTGCGTCACCGGCCCTGGTGATCGGCCGGCGCTGGGTGTGCCACGACGGACTGTCGGCAAGCCCGAGTCGTTCGGCGAGGTCCGCAGCGCCCTCTCGGAGGGTGCCCACCGGCCCGCCGACCTGTACCGGGAAGGCGAGTGCCTCGAGGTCGGCGGTCGCCTCGGCGAGGCCCGCCCGCCAGCCGCTGGCCTTGTCGCCGAAGGTGATCGGCAGCGCCGGCTGGGTCAGTGTCCGGCCTGTCATCGCCGTCTCGCCGTACTCCGACGCAAGCCGGGCGACGGCCTCGACGGCTCGCCCCAGATCGCCGACCACGGCGGCGACCGCGTCGCGGAGCAGCAGCATCAAAGCGGTGTCGAGCACGTCCTGGCTGGTCAGCCCCTCGTGCAGGGTCGCGCCCGGGTGCGCCTTCCGGAGCGCCTCGACGAGCGGGATGACCGCATTGCCGCCGGACTCGACGTCGAGCTCGCCCTGCGGAACCGTCAGCTCTGCGTCTGCCCACGCGGACTCGACCTGCACCATCGCCTCGAGGAAGGCGCGGTCCGAGAAGAGGCCGCCGGCCCGGCTGTCCCCGGGCCAGAACAGGTCGCCCATCAGGCCTCGTGGCGCGGGTAGTTGAGGAAGACCGTCTCCCTGTCGCCCTGCAGGTGCACGTCGAACACCAAGCCAGTCTGGTCCCGCGTGGTCATCACCGTCGAGCGGCGACCGGCGTCCAGCGCCTGGAGGAACGGGTCGTCCGCGGCCTCCGGCAGGTAGGCGCGCGTGAACAACCGGTTGAGCAGCCCCCGCGCGAAGACGGTCAGCGCGAAGAACGGGGCGCCGGGCACCAACGTGGTGAACCCGTAGCGGCCCTCCGCGTCACTGGACGCCCGACCCCAGCCGGTGAAGGTGTGACCGTCGCGCTTCAGGGAGCCGGTCTCCTGCACCACCCGACCGTGCGCATCGGTCTGCCAGAGCTCGAGGATCGCGTCCGGCACCGGGTCTCCGGTGCCGTCGTACACCCGTCCGTGCAGCCGCACCGCGCCCGGCGTACCGGGCGGGACCAGCTCGTTGTCGCGCGGGAACGGCAGCGCGAATCCGAAGAACGGGCCGATGGTCTGGCCGGGGGTGGGCACCACCGTCACTGGTCGCTCGCCTCCAGGTCGACCTCGAGCAGCGTCCGGTGCGGGCCGGTGAGCACGACGTCCCAGCGGTAGCCGGTGGCCCACTCGGCCTCGGTGAGGTCGTGGTCGTACGCCGCCACCAGCCGATCGCGCGCCGCCGCGTCGACGACCGACTGGTAGATCGGGTCGAGCGGGAACAGCGGGTCGCCCGGGAAGTACATCTGGGTGACCATCCGCTGGGTGAACTCGGTGCCGAAGAGCGAGAAGTGGATGTGGGCTGGCCGCCAGGCGTTCTGGTGGTTGCGCCACGGGTAGGGGCCCGGCTTGATCGTCGTGAAGCGGTAGCGGCCATCGGCGTCGGTGAGGCAGCGGCCCATACCGGTGAAGTTGGGGTCCAGTGGCGCCGGGTGCTGGTCGCGCTGGTGGATGTACCGGCCCGCCGCATTGGCCTGCCAGACCTCGACGAGCTGCCCCCGCACCGGGCGCCCGTCGCCGTCGACGACCCGACCCGTCACGACCATGCGCTCGCCGACCGGCTCGCCGGCGTGCTGGATGGTGAGGTCGGCCTCGCTGACGTCGACGTCGAGCTCCCCGAACACCGGCGTCCACAGCTCGACCCCCTCCGGGTCGGCCTGCTGGGGTGCCTTGGTCGGGTGTCGCAGCAGGCTGGACCGGTAGGGCGGGTAGTCCAGCCGCGGCTGCGTCTCGGCGGCCGCGCCGTCGTACGCCCCGGCGATCGCCTCGATCTCGGCGGTGATCTCGGCCTGGGTCGCGGCGGCGGAGTCGGAGGAGGCGACGGCGGTCACGTCTCGACGATAGGAGGGCGGGCCTCAAGCGGTCCGCCATCTCTTCCACTCAACGGAAGACGGACTCGGTGGTTGAGGAGGTTGCGCAGCAACCGTCTCAACCACCGATGCGCCCGCTCACACGTCGAGCAGCCGGGCCAGCCCGTCGAGCACCAGGTCGAGGCCGAACTCGAACTCGTCGGCGAAGTCGTAGCCGGGCAGCAGCGCGTGCTCGGTGGCCAGCTCGACCAGGTGTGGGTACTCCCCCGACCCCATGAGCGCCATGATCGGCTCCGCGACCGCCGCTGCGCCGTCGGGACCCTCGAAGGGCAGTGAGGCCTCCTGGAGTGCGAAGCCGTAGACGAACGCGTCGAGCAGCGCATAGGCGTGCGCGGTCATGGCCACCGAGAACCCCCCGGCGCGCAGGGTCGCGATGGTGGCGTCGTGATGCCGAAGCGTCGCGGGACCGGGTGACTTGCGCGACTCCATCAGGCCGATCGACCAGGGGTGCCGCCCCAGCACCTCGCGGGCCGAGCTCGAGCGCTTCCTGATCTCGGCCCGCCACTCCCCCTCCGGCGACGGCTGCTCGATCTCGGCGAAGACCAGGTCGACGAGCCCGTCGAGGATCTCGTCCTTGTTGGTGACGTGGTGGTAGACGGCCATCGGCTTGACGCCCAGCTCCTCGGCCAGAGACCGGATGGTCAGGGACCCGATACCGCCGGAGTCCGCGATCGCCAGGGCAGCGCGGAGCACCCGGTCCTTGTTCAGCGGCACTCTCGTCATTTCGTACATTGTACGGTACAGTCACCGTACTAAGTACGTTCATCCCACCGAAAGTCCGCCATGACCCGCGCCACGACCCCCGCCACCACCCCCGCCACCACCAGCATGCGAGCCATCGTCCAGGACACCTACGGCTCGGCAGACGTCCTGCGTCCCGCGGACCTCCAGCGGCCGCAGATCAAGGACGACGAGGTCCTGGTTGCGGTGCGCGCGGCCGGACTCGACCGCGGCACCTGGCACCTGATGACCGGCAAGCCCTACGCCGCGCGGCTGGCCTTCGGCCTGCGCAGGCCCAAGCAGCCAGTGCCCGGCCTGGCCCTCGCCGGCGAGGTCGTCTCCGTCGGTGCAGCCGTCACCCGGTTCGCCCCCGGCGACGAGGTCTACGGGGTCGGCAGCGGTGCCCTCGCCGAGTACGCCGCGGCGCGCGAGGCACAGCTCGCCCGCAAGCCGGCGAACCAGACCTTCGAGCAGGCCGCCGCCGTGCCGGTGTCCGCGAGCACCGCCCTGCAGGCGCTCGATGCCGGTCGGATCGAGGCGGGTCAGCGCGTGCTGGTCACCGGAGCGTCGGGCGGGGTAGGCAGCTTTGCGGTGCAGCTGGCGACGGCGTACGGCGCCGAGGTGACCGGCGTCAGCGGCCCCGCCAAGCTGGACCTGGTGCGCTCCCTGGGTGCGGCGCACGTCCTCGACTACACCCGGGACGACTTCGCGGACGGCTCGCGTCACTGGGACCTGATCATCGACCTCGCGGGCAACCCGTCGGCGTCACGGTTGCGTCGGGCGCTGGCGCGCACCGGAACGGCAGTCATCACCGGCGGCGAGGAGGGCGGGAACCTGACCGGCGGGATGGGCCGTCAGCTTCGCGCCCTCTTCCTGTCCGCCTTCGTGAGCCAGCGACTGGTCATGATCATCGGGAAGGACACCTCGGCCGACCTCGAGCGCCTGACCACGCTCATCGAGGCAGGCCAGGTGACGCCGAGCGTCGACCGGTCCTACCCGCTCGAGCAGGTCCCGGACGCGATGCGGCAGCTCGCGGCGGGCGAGGTCCGGGGCAAGGTCGTCGTCACGGTCCGCTAGGCACTAGAACTCGTCGCGCTTGCGCAGCGGCTTGGGCCGGCCGTCCGGGTCGAGCAGGAACACGTACGGCGCCAGGGCGAGCGCCCGGGTCGCCGGCCCGAGGTCGGGCGGATCGAGGCGGCGCAGCCGGCCCGGCGGGCGGGGCCCGACCCGCCCGCCGGCGTACCAGTCGTCGAGGGTCGCGGCGCTCTCGGCGTACGCCGCAAACATGCCGGCCGATTCCACGCAGTCCGCCAGCTCGTCGTCGCGGTCGAGGTGCTCGGCGGCCAGGGTGAGCCGAAGCGCTCCGGGCGAACTCGCCGGCGGTGTCGACCACCACGGCGGACAGCTCGGAGTCGTGGGTCCACGAGCGGCGGTTGAAGTTGTCCGAGCCGATGGTCGCCCAGGTGTCGTCGATGATGCAGGTCTTGGCGTGCACGTAGATCGGCGTGCCCTCGTGGTTCTCGATGCCGTAGATCGCAACCCGGTCGGGCGCGATCCGCGCCATGTCGAGCATGGCGCGCCGCCTCCCCAGGAACTGCGCGGTCCGGCCGAACCCACCGACGTCCGGGTACATCGGCACCACGGCGATCACCTGCAGATCAGGGTGTGCGCGCAGCGCCTCGCTGAAGATGTTCCCGACGTGGTCGCCCCACAGGTACTGGTCCTCGACGTAGAGCAGGTGCCGGGCGCGTTCGACGGCCTTGGTGTACCCGCGAGCCACGCTGCGCTCGCCGCCGCGGGCGAACTCGTAGTCGCGGCCGTGGCGCAGGTTGGGATAGGTGCGCAGCAGCTGGACGACGTGGGTGCCGCCCTCGACAGGCGGCGGCGGTGGCGCCTGCTCGGGCAGCGGGTCGGGCGTGGTGTCAAGGCCTCGCAGCCGGTCCCGGAGCAGGATGACCGGACTGTGGCTCAAGGTGGTGGGGTCCTCCCACCGCTCCCGGAACACGGTCTCGACGTCATGGACGGCCGGGCCGCTGATGGCCGCCTGGATGTCGTGCCACGGCGGGGTGTCGCCGTACTCCTCCGCCATGTTGCCGACGGCCTGCGGATCACCACCGTGCGCGGCGTCGTCGCGCCGCGAGTGGCACAGGTCGATGCCGCCGACGTAGGCGATGTCGCGAGTCGGGTCGTGCTGGTGCCGAATGACCAGCATTTTCTGGTGGTGGCAGCCGCCGGTGCGGACCCGCATGTCGAGGATCGCCTCGACGCCGCGCTTCTGCAGTGTGCGGCCCAGGCGCAGGTTCTCGTCCGAGGTGAACCCGATGACGCTGGTGTGCGACCGCCACACCAGCCCGCGGACGTCCACCCCGCGCTCGTCGGCGCGGCAGAGCACCTCGGCGACCTCGCTGCCCGGCTCGCCGGTGAGCCGCTCGTCGGCGTCGCCCTGCCAGTCGGTGAAGAAGACGAGGTCACCCTCGCGGGTCGCCTCGAGGCGGTCGTAGAGCTCGGCGAAGTACGTCGACCCGTGCACCAGCGGTCGGACCAGGTTGCCCTGCGACCAGGCCTGCTGGCCCGGGTGGCGGGCGTCGAGGCGCGTCGACGGGTTGCCGCGCTCGTCGGCGGTCAGCAGCCACGCAGTGAGGTCGTCGGGCACACCTCCACTGTGCCCCAACCGAGGCGAGGTCAGGCAGCGACGGTCGCGCGAACCGCGTGAGGCCCGAGCAGCCCCTCCTTGCGGCCCACCAGTGCAGCGGCGGCGATCGTCACGGAGACCGCCAGCAGGTTGCTGGCCGGCATCGAGATGCTCTTGACCAGCACGAACGTGTCCAGGGACAGCGAGTTCAGCAGCCAGAACATCGTCACTGCCTTCGCCAGGCACAGCACCGCCCACATGACGGTGAGGTGCCAGAAGAGGCGGCGGATCCGCGGCCGCAGCGACAGCTCGGCATCCATCGGGTAGAAGTCGCCGGCGAGCCGCGCCACCATCGGCCGGGCCGTGGCCAGCGAGAGCAGGAACGTCGCCGCCACCACTCCGTCGGTGATGATCGGCTGGAGGAAGTAGAGGAAGGTGCTGTCGGCGATCAGCGCGATGACTGTTCGCCCGGTCACGATCACGGCGGTCAGCACCAGCAGGCCCGAGGTCCGCCGGCCGGTCAGCGCCCGCCAGGCGATCGCGCCGTACGACCAGGACATCGCGGCCATGATCGCCGGCCAGACACCGAAGACCTCGAAGCAGGTGAGGAACAGGGCCGCGGGGATGACGCAGGCCACGGTCAGGCTGACCGACACCCGTCGGATCACCGTGAGCAGTTTCGGCCGGTGTGCTGGTTCGGCCGTGGCGACCTGGGTGTGCGTGAGCGACATGTGGCCCGTTCTGACCGGTCCCGAGGCGGCCGTTGGGTCGAGACACCGGGGCATGCGGCCGCCGATGCCCCGAGCCTACGGGTCCAGCAGTGGCTGGACGGCGGAAACCCCTGAATCGCCCGCGTGACCTGCGTCCCTTTCCACTGGTTGGAACCGCTCGGTTGCGCGAGCCGCTCACGTTGGAACGGTGAAGGGATCGGCCCCTCGGGGGCATCTCGGTCAAGGAGCGCGGCAGCATGACGTCGACCACCAGCAGGACCAACCCCTCGGGGACCACGAGTGCGACCGGCGACAGCACCCGGCTGTGGGCGCTGGCCCTCTGCTGGGTCGCCATCGCCCTGGACGGGTTCGACCTCGTCGTCATCGGCGCGGTGATCCCCACCCTGTCGAAGACCGGCGACCTCGGGTTCACCGATGCCTCGCTCACCACCGCGTCGACCGTCGGCCTGGTCGGTGTCGGGATCGGCGCCGTGTCGATCGGGCCGCTGACCGACCGGTTCGGGCGGCGGAAGGCGCTGATCGCCTGCGTGACCTGGTTCTCTCTGCTCACCCTGGCGGTCGCGTTCGCCGGCAGCGTCGCGGCCTTCACGACGCTGCGGTTCCTGGCCGGGCTGGGGCTGGGCGCGGTCCTGCCGACCGCACTGGCCTACATGAGCGAGGACGCGCGCCCGGGCCGCAACAGCACCGCGGTGACGCGGGTGATGACCGGCTACCACGTGGGCGCCGTGGTGACGGCTCTGCTGGCGCTCTGGCTGATCGACGCTCAAGGCTGGCAGGCGATGTTCGTGGTCGGTGGCGTCGCCGGTCTCGTGACGGTCCCGGTGCTGTGGGCGAAGCTGCCCGAGTCGCGGGCCTACCTCGCCAGCGTGGCCGACCGCGACCAGGACGCCCTCGAGGTCGACGTACGGACCAGCACGGTGCTCCGGGGTCGCTACCTGCCCATCTCGATCGGGATCTGCGTCGCGTCGTTCATGGGCCTGCTGCTGGTCTACGGCCTCAACACCTGGCTGCCGAAGATCATGGGAGAGGCCGGCTACTCCATCAAGGCCGGGACCGGACTGCTGCTGGTGCTGAACGTCGGTGCGGTGCTCGGGCTGCTGATCGCCGGCACCTTGTCGGATGCGCGCGGCAACAAGCCCACCGTGCTGCTGTGGTTCGGGCTGGCCGCGGTGTTCCTGGCGCTGCTCTCCATCAAGATGCACAGCTCGTTGCTGGTGTACGCCGCGGTGCTGCTCGCCGGTGTCTTCGTGTTCAGCTCCCAGGTGCTGGTCTACGCGTTCGTCGGTCATCTCTACCCGCCCGAGGTGCGCGGGACCGCGCTCGGGATGGCGGCCGGAGTGGGCCGGGTCGGCGCGATCGTCGGCCCGTCGCTGGGCGGGGTCCTGGTCACCGCGGGGATCGCCTACCCGTGGGGCTTCTACGCCTTCGCGCTCGCCGCCGTGCTGGCCGTCCTGGCCCTCGCCACCGTCCCGGCCCACGTGGATCACGCGTCCAGGACGGGCAGGGTTGGCCACCGATGACTTGCCCAACGCGGCCACGTCTCGAATCCGGTCGGGGGATCAGGCATCGGGCCGTGCGAGAGCTCGCTTTCCGATGGTGGTCGGCACAGCGAGACGAAACGATCGTGGTCAGCGCTCGTCATCTCGAAGGTCGTCTCGGGTGCCTCCAACCATCGCCGGTCACAGCGCGCGCGTCGTTCCGACTCGGCCACCCGCACGTACTCCATCGCGAAGTTGGCCTGCGCCAGCTCCGCGATGGCGCGGATCGCGTAACGCTCCTCCGGCGACCAGCATCCGAAATCCAGGATCACCGATGCTCCGCTCACGAGTACCTCGTGGGCGACCCAGATCATGCGGCCCTCGAGGATGTCCCGGCGGCCTTCGGCATCGTTGTGCGCGAAGAGCGGCGCCATCCAGTCGTCGGGGGTCAGCCGCAGGATCGAGTGTTCGTGCGCCAATTCCAGCGCCCGTGTGGTCTTTCCCGCGCCCGGCAGACCCACCGTCAGGAACAGTGTCGGACGAAGGACCACTGGAAGACCCTGACTGGGGCAGCGGCCGTCAGGCAAGACGATTACGGTTCTCGTAGCCAAACGTAGTGATCGCGTCGGCCGAGGACCCGGGTGATCCAGGCGGCCCCGCAATCTTCCGCCGAGCGGAAGTCGGCGCGAGACTGGGGCCGTGGCCGGCAACAGCACCTCCCCCGGCGTCACGGTCACCAGCCGGGCGCTGGCGCTGGTGGGTGCCTTCGACGGGGAGCACCGCCGGCTCACGCTGACCGAGCTCGCGCACCGCGCCGGCCTGCCGGTCCCGACCGCGCACCGGCTGGTTGCCGAGCTCGTGGCGTGGGGGGCGCTGGCCCGTACCTCGGCCGGCGACTACGTCATCGGCCGGCGGCTCTGGGACCTCGGGCTGCTGGCGCCGCACCAGGCCGGGCTGGTCGAGCTGGCCTCGCCGTACCTCCACGACCTGTACGGCGCCACGCTCGCGACCGTGCACCTGGCGGTCCGCGAAGGGACCGAGGTGCTCTATCTCGACCGGCTGCGCGGCAGCGCGTCGGTGCCGATCGTGAGCAACGTCGGCACCCGGTTGCCGATGCATGCGACCGGAGTCGGCAAGGTGCTGCTGGCTCATGCTCCGGCCGACGTGCAGCGAGCGGTGCTGGCCGACCTGCCGCGCATCACCGCCTACACGATCACCCAGCCGGGCACGCTCCAGCGCCAGCTCGCCGCAGTGCTCCGCGACGACCACGCCACCACCGTCGAGGAGATGAGTCTCGGAGCCTGCTCGGTGGCGGTGCCGATCCGCCGACCCCGCCTCGATGAGCAGAGTGACGTGGTGGCCGCGCTCGGAATCGTGGTGCCTAGCCTCAAGCGGGACAAGGCGCGGCTGGTGTCCGCACTCCAGGTGGCCGCCCGCGGGATCGGACGGGAGCTGAGCCGGGTCAGCGTGGGCGACCACGCACGCTGACCTCAGGCAACGAACAGGTCTCCGCCGTCGACGAGGACGACGTGAAGGGCTCGGCTGCTGAGCATGGCGTCGACGCGACCGAGCTCCGGTGCGGCGGCCTGGGTAAACCCCCCGGGGTAGTGAGCGGCGGTCAGCGCCGGGGACCGAGCCGCTCGAGCATGCTCACGTGGCCGGGCTCCAGCTCGTCGAGACTGGCCACTCCGAGCAGCCGCATCGTCCTCTCGATCTGCC
Source organism: uncultured Actinomycetota bacterium (assembly GCA_963817125.1). Taxonomy (GTDB): domain Bacteria; phylum Actinomycetota; class Actinomycetes; order Propionibacteriales; family Nocardioidaceae; genus Nocardioides. Next base: position 289,209 of record CAWFNB010000009.1, on the reverse strand, counting down.
CGCGCAGGATCTCGATGGTGCGGTCGACACCGGGCCGGCCGCCGGCCATCAGGCCGTAGAGGTAGGCGCGGCCGACCAGGGTGAACCGGGCGCCGTGCGCGACGGCGGCCACCACGTCCTGTCCGGACATGATGCCCGTGTCGAGGTGCACCTCCAGGTCGGAGCCGACCTCTTTGACCACCTCGGGCAGCAGGTGGAAGGGCACCGGCGCCCGGTCGAGCTGGCGGCCGCCGTGGTTGGACAGCACGATCGCGTCGACCCCGGCATCGGCCAGTCGGGTCGCGTCGGCGACCGTCTGCACGCCCTTGACCGACACCTTCCCGGGCCACTGCTCGCGGATCCAGGCGAGGTCCTCGAACGTCACGGTGGGGTCGAACATCGTGTCCAGCAGCTCGGCCACCGTGCCCGACCAGGTGTCCAGCGAGGCGAAGGCCAGCGGCTCGGTGGTCAGGAAGTTGAACCACCACGCCGGCCGCGGGATCGCGTTGAGGACCGTGCGCGCCGTGAGCGTGGGCGGGATGGTCATCCCGTTGCGTACGTCGCGCAGCCTGGCGCCCGCGACCGGGACGTCCACGGTGACGAGCAGCGTGTCGTAGCCCGCCTTGGCGGCCCGGTCGACCAGCGTCATCGAACGCTCGCGGTCCTTCCACATGTAGAGCTGGAACCACCTGCGAGCTCCGGGTGCGGCGGCCGCGACGTCCTCGATCGACGTGGTCCCCATCGTGGACAGGGCATACGGGATGCCGGCCGCCTCAGCGGCCGTCGCGCCGGCGATCTCACCCTCGGTCTGCATCATCCGGGTGAACCCCGTCGGCGCTATCCCGAACGGCAGCGAGACCGGTGCGCCGAGCACCTCGCGCGTGGTGCTGACGGTCGATACGTCGCGCAGGATGGAGGGGTGGAACTCGACGTCGGCGAAGGCCTGTCGGGCCCGGGTCAGCGAGACCTCGCCGTCCGCGGCGCCGTCGGTGTAGTCGAACGCGGGCTTGGGCGTACGTCGCTTGGCGATCCGGCGCAGGTCCTCGATCGTCAGCGCCCGCGCCAGCCGCCGATCGCGGGGTGACAGCACCGGCTTCTTGAAGACGAGCAGCGGGCGCAAGTCATGCGGCTTCGGGACTTGGCGTTTCATCGGACGGCTCCTCGGCCGGTGGGTTGGTGCTGGACGAGCGGCTGCGTGCGGGCGACGAGGGCTCGCAGGTCTACGAGACTGCCCGACAGTGCCCCGTGCGCGCGAGCCTGCACCAGCACGTTGCCGAGCGCGGTCGCCTCCACCGGGCCGGCGAGCACCGGCAGGCCGAGGCGATCTGCGAGCAGCCGGCAGAGCAGGGTGTTCTGCGCGCCACCCCCGACCACGTGCACGCGGCGTACGTCGCGGCCCGACAGCGTGGCCGCCTGCTCCACCGCGGCGGCGAACCCCTCGGCGAGGCTGGCCACGATGCTGCGCACCAGGCCGACTCGGGTGCCCGGCTCGGGCCGGCCGTGCTCGCGGCACCAGTCGGTGATCCGGGCCGGCATGTCGCCAGGAGGAATGAACCTGGCGTCCTGCACGTCGAAGACCACCTCCGGACCGTCGTACGCCGCAGCCTGCTCGAGCAGCGTCGGCAGGTCGTCGGTACCCCACGTCCGCAGGGTCTCCGACAGCAGCCAGGTACCCATCACGTTGGTGAGGAACCGGATCCGGCCGTCGACCCCGCCTTCGTTGGTGAAGTTGGCGGCGCGCGCCTCGTCGGTGACCACGGGGCGGTCGAGCTCGACGCCGACCAGGCCCCAGGTGCCGCAGGACACGTAGGCCGCGTCCGGCTCGGTCATCGGGACGCCGACCACCGCGGAGGCGGTGTCGTGAGAACCGACCGTGACCACCGGCGTACCGCCCAACCCATCGACCACAGCCTCGCCCACGACGGTGCCGGGGTCCACCAGCTCGGCGAGCTGCTGGGGATCGAGGCCGGCCACGGCCAGCAGCTCGGGGTCCCACTCGCGGGTGTGTACGTCGACCAGCCCGGTCGTGGAGGCGTTGGTGCGCTCGCAGACGGCCCGCCCGGTCAGCCAGTACGTCACCAGGTCCGGGACGAGCAGCAGCTGGTCCGCGTCGGCCAGGCGCTGCTCGGCCGCGAGCTGGTAGATGGTGTTGAAGGGCAGGAACTGCAGGCCGGTGCGGCGGTAGAGGTCGGCTGGGTCGACGCGGGCGTGCACGGCCTCGACGCCGGCCGCGGTGCGCCCGTCGCGGTAGCACCACGGCAGGTCGAGCAGCTCGCCGGCACGGAGCAGCCCGTAGTCGACCGCCCAGGCGTCGACGGCAATGCTGTCCACCGGCCCGGCCGCCCGCAGGCCGGCCAGGCTGTGGTCGAGCAGGGCGCGGAGGTCCCAGTGCAGACCGTCCGTCCGCTGCACCGGCCCATTGGGGAACCGGGCCACCGTCTCGAGTGAGAGCGTCTCCGGCCCGACCCGGCCGAGCACCACCCGACCGCTCGACGCGCCCAGGTCGACCGCGGCGACGCCTACCGCGCTCATTCGGTCCCAGCCTCACCTTGCGCGGTTTCGACACGCTCGGTCGCAGAGCGACACTCGCGGCTCAACCACCGATCGATGGTTGAGCCCGGAGGAGCGCCAGCGACGACGGTGTCGAAACCACCGCAACGAAGGCTGGGAGTCGACTGCGTCATCGTCAGCGCAGGAACGCTGCGGCGACGCCGGCGTCGACGGGCACGTGCAGCCCGGTGGTGTGGGTGAGGTCCGGGCCGCAGAGGACGAAGACCGCGTTCGCGACGTGTTCGGGCAGCACCTCGCGCTTGAGGATGGTGCGCTGGGCGTAGAACTGGCCGAGCTCTTCCTCCTCGACGCCGTAGACCGCGGCCCGGTTGGCCCCCCAGCCGCTGGCGAAGATGCCGGAGCCCTGGACGACGCCGTCGGGGTTGATCCCGTTGACCTTCACACCGTGCTCCCCCAGCTCGGCGGCAAGCAGCCGGACCTGGTGGGCCTGGTCGGCCTTGGCCGCCGAGTAGGCGATGTTGTTGGGCCCGGCGAACACCGAGTTCTTCGAGGAGATGTAGACGACGTCGCCGCCCATCCCCTGCTCGATGAGCACCTTCGCCGCCGCCTTGGCCACGAGGAACGAGCCCTTCGCCATCACGTCGTGCTGCAGGTCCCAGTCGGCCTCGGTGGTCTCGAGCAGCGACTTCGACAACGACAGGCCGGCGTTGTTGACGACCAGGTCGAGCCCGCCGAAAGCCAGCACCGCGGCGTCGATCATTCCCTGCACTGCCGCCTCGTCGGAGACATCGACCGCGACGCCGATCGCGACGTCCGGCCCGCCGATCTCGGCTGCGGTGGCCTCCGCCTTCTCGGGCGACAGATCGGCGACGACCACGCAGGCGCCCTCGGCCGCCAGCCGCCTGGCTGTCGCGCCGCCGATGCCGCCGGCCGCACCCGTGACCAGCGCGATGCGGGTCGCCAACGGCCTGGGCTCGGGCATCCGCGCGAGCTTGGCCTCCTCGAGCGCCCAGTACTCGATGCGGAACTTCTCGGCCTCATCGATCGGGCTGTACGTCGAGAGCCCTTCGGCGCCGCGCATCACGTTGATCGCGTTGACGTAGAACTCCCCCGCCACCCGCGCGGTCTGCTTGTCCTTGCCGTAGCTGAACATCCCGACGCCGGGCACCAGCACGATCAGCGGGTCCGCGCCCCGGATCGCCGGCCAAGATTTGTCACTGTCGAGCGTCGCGTTGCGGTCGTAGTAGGCCGTGTAGTCCTCGCGATAGGAGACGGCGAGCTCCTGGAGCCGGGCGATGGACTCCTCCACCGAGGCGGTGGCCGGCAGGTCGAGGACCAGCGGCTTCACCTTGGTGCGCAGGAAGTGGTCGGGGCACGACGTGCCCAGCTCGGCCAGCCTCGGATGCTCCGACGAGGCGAGGAAGTCCAGGACGACCGTCGAGTCGGTGAAGTGACCGACCATGGGCCGGTCTGCCGAGGCCAGCCCACGGATGGTCGGCGCGAGCGCTGCGGCCTTGGCCCGCCGCTCGGCATCCGGCAGGGCGGCGTACTCGTCGAGTGCCGGGCCGAACGGCTCGGCCTTGCTGTGCTCGGCGATGTACGCCGCGGCGGTGTCGATGATCCACAGCGAGTTGCGCTCGGACTCGTCGCTGGTCGCGCCCCAGGCGGTGACCCCGTGGCCGCCGAGGATGCAGCCCACCGCCTGTGGGTTGCGCTCCTTGATCTCGGCGATGTCGAGACCGAGCTGGAAGCCGGGTCGTCGCCAGGGCACCCAGACGACCAGCTCGCCGAAGATCTCCTTGGTCAGCGCCTCCCCGTCGGCAGACGTCGCGATCGCGATGCCGGAGTCGGGGTGCAGGTGGTCGACGTGTGCCGCGTCCACGAGCCCGTGCATCGCGGTGTCGATCGACGGTGCGGCACCGCCCTTGCCGAACAGGCAGTGGTCGAACGCGGCCACCATCTCGTCCTCGCGCTCGACGCCCGGGTAGACGCCGACCAGGGCGCGCAGGCGGTCCAGCCGGAGTACGGCGAGACCAGCCTCGGTGAGGGTCCCGAGGTCGCCGCCGGAGCCCTTGACCCAGAGCAGCTCGACCGGCTCGCCGGTCACCGGATCGACCTCCGATCCCTTGGCGGAGGTGTTGCCGCCTGCGTAGTTGGTGTTCTTGGGGTCGGCGCCGAGGCGGTGGGAGCGAGCGATCAGCTCCGCTGCTGTCGGATTCGTCGGCTGCGTCATGTGAGGGTCAGTTCCATCCTGCCTGGGTGCCGCCGACGCGGTCCGCCTCGATCTGCTCCTGGTAGCCGCTGGCGAGATAGGCCTGCATCGGGTTGCCGGGCAGTCCCCGCTCCTCTCGCCACGCTGCGAGGTCGGGCCGGACATCTCTGTAGAAGGCGTCCATGAAGACCTCGTTGGCCAGCAGCACGTCGCCATTCTCCTGGGCTGCGGTCAGTGCCGCGCGGTCGACGAGCAGCGCGCGGGCCGTCATCTCCTGGACGTTGAGCACCGAGCGGATCTGCCCGGGGATCTTCTTCTCGACGTTGTGGCACTGGTCGAGCATGTACGCCACGTCACTGTCCGGCCCGAAGCCACCGCCCCGGATGCACTCGACGAGGATCCGGAACAGCTGGTAGGGGTCAGCCGCGCCGACGATCAGGTCGTCGTCGGCGTAGAAGCGGCTGTTGAAGTCGAAGGAGCCGAGCTTCCCGAGCCGCAGCAGCTGGGCCACGATGAACTCGACGTTGGTCCCGGGTGCGTGGTGGCCGGTGTCGAGGCAGACCACGGCCCGCTCCCCGAGGGCGGCCACCTGCACGTACGCCGTACCCCAGTCGGGGACGTCGGTGTGGTAGAACGCCGGCTCGAAGAACTTGTACTCGAGCACCAGCCGCTGGTGCTCGCCCAGCCGGTCGTAGATGGTGCGCAGGCTCTCGGCCACCCGGTCCTGGCGGCCCCGCATGTCAGCCTGCCCGGGGTAGTTCGAACCTTCAGCGAGCCAGATCTTGAGGTCGCGCGAGCCGGTCACGTCCATGACGTCGACACACTCGAAGTGGTGGTCGATCGCCTTCTGGCGGATCTTCGGGTCGGTGTGGGTCAAGGCCCCGAGCTTGTAGTCGTCGTCCTGGAAGGTGTTGGAGTTGATGGTCCCGAGCCGGATGCCGAGGTCCTCGGCGTACGTGCGCAGGGCCGCGAAGTCGTCGACCAGGTCCCACGGGATGTGCAGCGCCACCGAGGGTGCCAGTCCGGTGAGCTCGTGGACCTTGGCGGCGTCCGCGATCTTCTCCTCAACGCTCCGTGGGGTGCCGGGGCTGCCGAACACCTTGAACCGGGTGCCGGAGTTGCCGTAGGCCCACGACGGGACCTCGATCGCCTGGCCCTCCAGCAGGGGGGCGATCTCTGCGAACGTCGTCATCTCACTCAGTCTCTTGGCTCTGTTGGTTCGGGTGGGGTGTCTCTGGGTCGTGCGTGAGCTGGTCCTCCAGGTGGAAGACCTCCTCGAGGACCAGGAAGCCCTGGTCCGGTGCCTTCCCGTCGAGCTCCTCGAAGAACTCGGACATCTCTGCCTGCCACCGCCGGTTGACCTCGGCGCCCGCCATGCCGGCCAGTGCCTGCTCGAGCGACGGGGTCTCGAAGTAGCCGATGAGCAGGCCGTCGTCACCGACGAACAGGGAGTAGTTGTGCCAGCCGGTCCCGGCCAGCGCGGCGAGCATCTCGGGCCAGACGTGCGCATGGCGTTCCTTGTACTCCGCGATCCGGTCTGGCTTGACCTGGAGCTGGAAGCACACGCGCACGTCTGGACCCTTTTGACTGCGACGTCGATCAGAAGTCGAAGTCGTTGATGTTTTCCGCGGTGAAGGTGTACGGCTCGCCGAGCAGCACCTCGCCGTCGGCGCCGATCTCGAACTCACCGAGCTTGCCGGCCTCGAAGGTGTCGCCCTCCGCGCCCTCGATGTCGCCGTTGACCAGCGCCGCGGCGGCGTACGTCGCCAGGTAGCCGAGGTCACCCGGGTTCCACAGCGCGAACGACGCGACGGTGCCGTCCTCGACGTAGGGACGCATCTGGTTGGGCGTGCCGAGGCCGGTCAGCGCGACCTTGCCCTTGAACTCGGACTCGGACAGGTACCGGGCCGCGGCCGCGATGCCCACCGTGGTCGGCGAGATGATGCCCTTGAGGTCGGGGTGGTTCTGCAGCAGTGCCTCCGTGGCGTCGAAGGACTTCTGGTCCTCGTCGTCGCCGTAGACGGTGTCGACGAGCGTGATGCCGGCGTAGTCGGGGTTCGACCCGAGCTCGGCCTCCATCATCTCGATCCAGGAGTTCTGGTTGGTGGCGTTCGCGCTCGCGGACAGGATGGCGATCTCGCCCTCGCCGCCGATCTGCTCGGCGATCAGCTCCAGCTGCTTCTGGGCGATGCCCTCGGAGGTGGCCTGGTTGACGAACAGGTCGCGACAGTCAGGGTTCGTGTCGGCGTCGAAGGTGACGACCTTGGTGCCGGCCGACTGGGCCTCGGCGACCGCGTCGCAGAGCGCCTCGGGGTCGTTGGCAGAGAGGATCAGCGCGCTGACGCCCTGCTGGGCGGCGGTGTTGATGTAGGACACCTGGGCGTCCGGGCTCGCGGTGTCGGGCCCGACCTCCTCGAGGCTGGCACCGAGTTCCTCAGCGGCCTCCTCGGCACCGGCGGTGCTGGTGTCGAAGTAGGCGTTGCCCAGGTTCTTGGGCAGCATGGTCATGCTCAGGTCCCCGCCGCCGTTGCCGCCGTTGCCGCCGTTCCCGCCGTCGCCGTCGTCCCCACAGCCGGTGAGGGCCAAGGCAGCCGCGAGGGCGAGTGCGACGAAGGACGTCGTCCGCCTCGAGTGTTGCTTCATCTGATCTACCTTTCGTTGTTTCCTCATACGCCGGCTGGTGCCGCGTGCTCGGGAGAGGCCGGCTCCGGGGAGTCCGGAGCAGGGGTACGTCGGGACCGGGCGGAGACCCGCGCCAGGACGCTGGTGGAGATGACCGAGAGCACCAGCAGTGCGCCGATGATGATGTTGGTGACGTTGACGGTCACGCCCTCGAGCCGGAGCGCGCTCGCGATCACGCCGATGAGCACGACCCCGGCGAGCACGCCGTGCAACCGTCCGCGGCCACCGAAGATGGACACCCCGCCGAGCAGCACCGCGGCGATCACCTGGAGCTCGAGGCCGCTGGCGTTGTCGCCGCGCGCGCTGCCGAAGCGGAGCGTGAAGTAGACGCCGGCCAGCGCGGAGACGGCACCGGACAGTGCAAAGAGGATGAACTTGGTCCGGGCGACGTTCACGCCGGTGAAGTGCGCGGCTTCGTCGTTGAGCCCGATGTCGTAGACACCGCGCCCGAAGGTCGAGAAGTGCAGCAGCGCCGCGAAGACGAGGGCCAGTACTGCGAACGGGACCATGACGAGCGGCACGCTGGTCGTGCCGATCGTCCCTGTGGCCAGGTCGGTCCAGGTGTCCGGGAACCCGGTGACGGCCTTGGTTCCGAGCAGCCCGACGGCGACGCCCCGGAAGAGGGCGAGGGTGCCGATGGTCACCGCCAGGGACGGCAGCCCGACGTAGGCGACGAGGAAGCCGTTGAGCGCGCCGCAGAGCGTTCCGACGGCCAGCGCGACCAGCGCGGCCGCGAGTATCGGGACGCCTCGCTCGTGGAGCACGCCGAGCAGCACACTGCTCAGGCCGACCACGCTCGCGACCGAGAGGTCGATCTCGCCGGTCACGATGATCGCCGTCATGGGCAGGGCGATGAGCAGGATCGGCGCGATGTCCTGCAGCAGGAACTTGAGGGTCAGCGGTCCGTCGAAGTTGGGGACGTTGGCGAGCGAGTAGACGATCACCGCGACGGTCAGGGCGATGATCGCCGTCTCCCGGGTGAGCAGGAGCCGGCGCCACGGGGATTGCGAGTAGTCGGCGTACCTCGTCGAGGGCATGGTCACGAGAGCTCCCTCGCCTCGGCGAGCCTGCGGGCCCGGCGCAGGTCGAGGACCCGGTCGAGGACGATCGCGCCGAGGATCAGGGCGCCGATCACCGCGCGCTGCCAGAAGTCCTCGATGCCCAGGCTGGGCAGGGCCCGGTTGATCGTGACCAGCAGGAACGCCCCGATGGCCGCTCCCCACACCGTGCCGCTGCCACCGAAGATGGCGACCCCGCCGATGACCACGGCCGCGACCGCCTGCAGCTCGATGCCCGAGCCGACGCTCGAGCTGACCGTGCCGTAGCGGGCCGTGTAGAGCACCCCGGCGAGGCCGGCGAGCGCGCCGCTCAGGACGAACGCCGCGAGCAGCCGGCGCTTGACGCGCAGGCCGTACAGCACGGCGGCATCCGGGTCGGATCCGAGGGCGTAGAGCTCGCGCCCGCCACGGGCGGTGTGCAGGTAGTAGCCGACCGCGGCCAGGACGACCACGGCGATCACGGTCAGCACCGGCACCGTGGCGTACGCCTTGGTGCCGAGCGAGAGGAAGCCGTCGGGCATGTCGCCGGCGTTGATCCGGTCACTGCCCGCCCAGGTCAGCATGATCCCGCGGTAGATGTAGAGCGTCCCCAGGGTGATGACGAGGGACGGGACGTTGAAGAACGCCACCAGCGCGCCGTTGACCAGGCCCAGCGCAGCCCCGAGCAGGATGCACGCGGCGAAGACCGCGACGACCGGGATCCCGGGCTGGTCGATGAACAGGCGCCCCGTCAGGTACGCCGAGAGCGCCATCACCGACCCGACCGAGAGGTCGACGTTGCGGGTGATGATGACGACCGCCTGGCCGACCGCCAGCAGCAGTAGCAGCGACGGGTTGAGCAGGAAGTTGCGCCAGCCGTCGGAGCTGAACAGGAAGCTGTTGTTGTTCAGCGTCGCCACGACGGTGACTGCCACCAGCACCAGGAAGATGGACAGCTCGCGAGAGCGCACCACGGTGTTGAACATCCGGCGTCCCGGCGACAGCGCGCTGGGCTCGACGAGCAGCGCCTCGCCGGTCGTGACCGCCGACCTGTCCGCGTGCTCGAGATCGGTCTGGCTCACTGGGCCTTCTCCTGGGCAGGCTCCGGGTGGTGGGTTGCGGCGTGCATGACGGCCTCGGGCGTCGCGTCGTCGCGGTCGAGGTCAGCTGTGATGCGCCCCTCGCAGACGACGAGGACCCGGTCGGCCATGCCGAGCACCTCGGGCAGCTCGGAGGAGATCATCAGGATCCCCAGGCCCTGGCCGGCCAGCTCGGAGAGCAGGCGGTGCACCTCGGCCTTGGTCCCGACGTCGATGCCGCGGGTCGGCTCGTCGATGATCAGCAGCTTGGGGTTCGTGGCCAGCCACTTCGCGAGCACGACCTTCTGCTGGTTGCCGCCGCTCATCGTCGCGGCGTTCATGTCCAGGGCGCTGGTCTTGACCTGGAGCCGAGCCGCCCACGGCGTCGCCGCCCGGTTCTCCATCCCTGCCGTGATCAGCCCGGCCCGGGCCAGCCCCCTCCGGATCACCCCGGCCACGTTGCGCGTCACGGACGAGTCGATCACGAGCCCCTGCTTGCGCCGGTCCTCGGGGACGAAGGCCATGCCGGCCCTGATCGCCGCCCGCGGGTCGCCCGCGGGCACCTGCCTGCCGTTGACCCGGACCGAGCCGGACTCGTAGGTGTCGACTCCGAACACGGCCCGCGCGATCTCGCTTCGACCCGCCCCCACCAGTCCGGCCAGCCCGACGATCTCGCCCGCCCGAACGACGAAGCTCACGTCGTGGAACACGCCGGTGAGGTTGAGGCGTTCGACTCCGAGCACGACGTCACCGATCGCCGCGTCCGTCTTCGGGAACATCTCGGCGACCGCACGGCCGACCATCCGAGCCACGATCTGGTCGACCGACGTGTCGGTCACTGCGTCGGTGGACACGTACTCGCCGTCCCGCATCACCGTGACGGTGTCGCAGAGTGCGAAGACCTCGTCGAACCTGTGCGAGATGAAGACGAGTCCGCGGCCCTCGTCGCGGAGCCCGCGGGCGACCTGGAAGAGGCGCTCCACCTCGACCCCACTCAGCGCCGCGGTCGGCTCGTCCATGACCAGCAGGCTGGCGTCGAGCGAGATCGCCTTGGCGATCTCGATGATCTGCTGGTCGGCTATCGAGAGTCCGCGGGCCACCCGACGCGGGTCGAGGTCCACCCCGAGCCTCTGGAAGAGGCTCTCCGCTTCGGCATGCATCGCGGCACGGTCGATGCGGCGGCCACTGCGCAGCGGCTGGCGTCCCATGAAGATGTTCTCGGTGACCGAGAGGTCCGGGAAGAGCGTCGGCTCCTGGTAGATCACCGCGATGCCCGCGGCCTTGGACTCGGCCGTGGAGTGGAAGTCGACGTCCTCGCCCTTGAACCGGAGGACCCCGGCGTCGCGGCGGTAGACCCCGGCCACGATCTTGACGAGTGTCGACTTGCCGGCGCCGTTCTCCCCCACGAGCGCGTGGATCGATCCGGGGTCGACAGTCAGCGACCCTGAGCGCAGCGCTCGCACCGCGCCGAAGGACTTCTGCACGCCCTCGAGCTCGAGCACTGGTTCGATCTTCGCGGATTGATACGTTTCATTCATTGCGACGGGACTCTAGGTGACTGCCCTCACATTGCGCAAGGCCTGCGGCTATGGTGACGTCCTGATCGTTTCAAGTTCGAGACCGAAAGGAGGGTGAGAGCGTGGCCCGCAGCGCCTCCGTCAAGGACGTCGCCGCCGCGGCCGGCGTCTCGCTCGGCACGGTCTCCAACGTGATGAACCGGCCGCACCTGGTCAGCGCCGGCACGCGGGGCCGGGTCGAGCAGGCGATGCTCGAGCTGGGCTTCGTCCGCAACGAGTCGGCCCGGCAGCTGCGGGCCGGGACCAGCCGGACGCTGGCCTACGTGATGCTCGACGCCGGCAACCCGTTCTTCACCGACGTCGCCCAGGGGATGGAGACGGCGGCCGAGGCGGCCCAGCTGTCGCTGGTGCTGTGCAACAGCGGCCAGCGGTCCGAGCGCGAGGCCCAGCACCTGCTCCTGCTCCAGCAGCAGCGCGTCCAGGGCATCCTCGTGACGCCGGTCGATCCCGAGTCCCAGGTGCTCGACGAGCTCCGCCGCCGCGGGACCCCGGTCGTGATCGTGGACCGGACGCGTGCGGACTTGACGTTCTGCTCGGTCGCGGTCGATGACCTCCTCGGCGGCCGGCTCGCAGTCGAGCACCTCGTCGACCGCGGCCACGAGCGGGTGGCCTTCGTCGGCGGACCGATGTCCCTGGGCCAGGTGCGCGACCGCCTCGAGGGTGCCCGAGCGGCGTGGGCTGCTGCCGGGCGACCGGCCGGCGACCTCACCGTGGTCGCCACCGACTCACTCGACGTGGCCAGCGGTCGCGAGGCCGGCGCCCGACTGGCCGGCCTGCCGTCCGCGCGCCGGCCGACCGCGGCGTTCTGCGGCAACGACCTCACCGCGCTGGGACTGCTCCAACAGGCGATCGGCAGTGGCATCCGGGTCCCCGAGGACCTCGCCATCGTCGGCTACGACGACATCGAGTTCGCCGCTGCGGCGGCCGTCCCGCTGTCCTCGGTTCGGCAGCCGCGCAGCGAGCTGGGCCGCGCCGCCGCGGAGCTCGCGCTCGACGAGGCCGGCAACCCGGCCCACCAGCACCAGCAGATTCTGTTCACGCCCGAGCTGGTGGCGCGGGAGTCGACGCGCTAGCTCACGGCCTGACCAGGCCCGACTCGTACGCGGCGATCACCGCCTGGACCCGGTCGCGGACCCCCAGCTTGGCCAGGACGGTGGCGACGTGGGTCTTGACGGTGCCGGGAGCGACGCCGAGCGCGGTGGCGATCTCGGCGTTGCTCAACCCCTTGGCGAGCTGGACCAGGACTTCGCGTTCGCGCGCGGTCAGGCCGGCGGGCTCCACGGCCTTTGCGGCGCCCTCCCGGTGATGACGGAAGTGCGCGACGACCGCGGCGGTCACGCCCGGGTCGAGCCGGCTCTCACCCCTGGCCACAGCCGCGACGGCCTCGAGGAGGTCCTCGGCCCGGGCATCCTTGAGCAGGAAGCCTGCGGCGCCCGCCGCCAGCGCCTCGAAGACCAGCTCGTCGGTGCCGAACGTCGTCAGCACGAGCACCTTGGTCGACGGCAGCTCTGCGCATGATGGCACGGGTCGCGGCGATCCCGTCCATGACCGGCATCCGGATGTCGAGCATCGCCACGTCGGGGCGGGTCCGCCGGGCCTCCGTCACCGCGCGCTCACCGTCGCCGACCTGCGCCACGACGACGAAGTCGTCACGCACGCCGAGCATGGTGACGATGCCGTCGCGCACGAGCTGCTGGTCTTCGGCGACGAGCACCTTGATCCGGTCGGTCACGACACGGCTCGCAAGGGGAGCGCCGCCCGTACGACGTACTCGGCACCGCACGCGCCGGCGTCGAAGCTGCCGCCGATCGCCGTCGCCCGTTCGCGCATCCCGAGCAGTCCGCGACCGCCGCCCGGGCGCTCGGACCGCCTGCCTCCGGTCGGGTTGGTGACCGTCACGCTGACCTCATCGCCCTGCACGTCGACCTCGACCCGCGTCGGCACCAGGCCCTCGTGCCTCATCGCGTTGGTGAGGGCCTCCTGGACGATGCGGTACGCCGCGAGGCCGGCGCTGCTGCCCGCCAGCCGCTGGTCGTCGAGCGCCGACTCCGGACGGAGGACAAGCTCGACCGGCAGGCCGGCCATGCGGACGCGCTCCACCAGCGCGGGCACCGCCTTGAGACCCGGCAGCGGTGCGAGCTCCTCGGACGAGCCGTCGCGGAGCACGCCGAGCATGGCGCGCAGCTCGGCGAGTGCCGTCCTCCCGGACTCCTCGATGGCGGCGAGCGCCGCGCCCGTCGGCCCCGCTGTGGGACCGAGCCGCAGCCGCTCGGCGCCTGCCTGTACGACCATGACGGAGACCGAGTGTGCGATGACGTCATGCATCTCGCGGGCGATGCGGTCCCGCTCGGCCTGGGCGCTCTCGGCAGCGGCGGTCCGCGCCTCCACCTCGAGCAGCGCGGCCCGCGCCGCGTGGTGCGCAGCCATGTCGCCGCGACGCCGTACGAAGGTGCCCGATGCCCACGCGCCGGACCACAGCAGCCACGGCCAGAAGTCGTCGGCGGCGCCCTCTTCGCTGACGATCCACGCCGCTCCTGACAGCAAGGCGGTGGCCAGGCCGGTCAGGATCGCGACCCGTCCTCGCGTCGAGCTCGCCGCCGCGTAGAGGGCGACGAGCACCGGCAGGATCGCCAGCTGCGGCGCGAACGGGCCCGTCGAGACGGCGCTCATCGCGAAGTATCCCGCGGTGACGACCAGCGCGGCGGCGGCCGGGTAGGGCCGTCGCCAGGCAAGCGGCAGCGCGACCAGGCCGCTCAGGACGACGAGCGGCTCGTTCGGCGTCATGTCCGGGTTGGGCACGATCTCGGTAACGAGCAGCGTGAGGAACAGGAGCGCGATCGCCGCGTCGAGGAGCGTCCACCTTCCGGGGACACGCGCCACGAGCCATCGCGAGTCCGCGCTCTCGGTCACGCTCCGCAATCTAACCGCGATGTGACGCTTCCGGATCTGCCGTGCGGACTAGTGCGGCGAGCCCAGCTCTGCCTTTCGGCAGAGTCGCGATGGGGTCGCTCGGGCGATGGCGGGACGCCGCGGCGTTCCTAGCGTTTCGCCCATGAACCTACTCACGAAGACCTTCATCGCTCTCGCCATCACCTGTGGTGCCGCCTGGCTCCTCAAGCAGGTCGTCATCGTCGCGTCGGGAGGCGGTGACGCCGAGTCGCCGCTCATCGGTGTCCTCTGGGGCACCGGGATGCTGACGTTCGTGTTCGCCGCCGCGGCCGGCACCGCCCTCGTGCTGCCCCGGCTGCCGACGTGGGCCCGGGTGGCCGCGGCCGTGGTCGCGGTGCCCGTGTCGTTCACGGCCCTGGGGATGCTGGACCCGGTCATCGACGCGGTCTACAACGGCAACGGCTGGTTCGCCGACGAAGCCCCGCTCGTCCTGGCCGCGCTGGTCATGGGTGCGCTCGGAGTCCAGACGCTCAGCAGCACTCGCCGCGCGTAGCGGGAGACCATGCGGACGGAGCCTCCGGCCCCGTCCGCACGACGCCGTCAGCCCGCACTCTCCCCCAGTACATCGAGCACGAGCTTGCGGACGTCATCGGCGTCGGCCAGCGACAGCGCCTGATGGGCGAGCTCAGCGCACCGTTCGACGTCGAGCTCGCGGACTGCGGCCTTGACCCGGGGTACGGCGGCCGGCCCGACGCTGAGCTCGTGGACACCGAGTCCGGCCAGCACCGGGATGGCCAGCTCGTCGGAGCCGGCCTCGCCACAGACCGCAACGTCGATCCGGCCCTGAGCGGCCCGGCACACATGGTCGATCAGCCGGAGCACGCCCGGGTCCAGGGGATCCGAGAGGGCCGCGACCGCGCCGTTGCCGCGCTCGGCCGCCATCGTGTACTGGGTCAGGTCGTTGGTGCCGATGCTCACGAAGTCCACGTAGGGCAGGAATGCCTCGATCTTCAACGCGGCCGACGGCACCTCGATCATGGTGCCGACGCGCAGGCCGAACGGAGTCCCGGTCGACCCGGCCGCCTCGCTGAGGACCTGCCGCGCCTCGATCAGCTCGCCGGGCGTGGCCACCATCGGGAACATGATGTCGATCGGGAACCGTCGCGCGGTCAGGCAGATCGCCGTCAGCTGGTCGCGCAGCAGGTCGCGGTGCTCGAGGCTCAACCTGATGCCCCGCTGCCCGAGGAACGGGTTGACCTCGGCGGGCATCGGCAGGTAGTCGAGCGGCTTGTCGCCACCGACGTCGAGGGTGCGCAAGGTGACGCGGCGTCCGCCCATCGCCTCCGCGATCTCGTCGTAGACCGCGTGCTGCTCCTCGACGGTCGGCGCATCCGAGCGGTCGAGGAAGAGGAACTCGGTCCGCACCAGCCCGGCACCGTCGGCTCCGGCGACTAGGGCCGCGCGGGCGTCCGCCACCGACCCCAGGTTGGCCGCCACGGTGAACGACGTGCCGTCACGCGAGATGGCCGGCAGCTCGGCCAGGGCGAGCTGCTGGGCGCTCCGCTCTGCGGCGTCGCGGGCCCACCGCTGATACTTCTCGACCAGGTCCGCCGACGGCGCCACGTGCAGGTCGCCGGTGCTTCCGTCGACGATGACGACGGTGCCTTCGGCCAGGCCCAGCACCTCACGGCCCGCGGAGACGATCACCGGGATGTCCCGGGCTCGGGCCAGGATCGCCGCATGGGAGGTCGAGCTCCCCTGTGCCAGAACCACGCCGGTCACCATGTCCAGGTCCAGCGCCGCCGTCTCCGCGGGCGTGAGGTCGTCGGCCACCAGGACACCGGCGGCCGTCATCTGCCGGGCGGTCTGGCCGGTCAGGGCTCGCAGCACCTGCTCGCCCACCGCGCGTACGTCGGCAGCGCGTTCGCGCAGGTAGGGGTCGGGCAGCCCCGCCCACTCGGCCTCGACGCCGGCGAGACAGCCTGTCCACGCGGCCACCGCTCCGCGCCCACCAGCGAGGCGGGCCTTGACGTCCGCGAGCATCTCGGCGTCGGCGAGCAGCGACAGGTGGGCGTCGAAGATGCTGGCCTGTGCGGCGCCCACCTCGCGCGCGGTCAGGACCCGGGCGTGCTCGATCTCCCGCCGCGCGGAGGCCACCGCCTCCACGATGCGACGCCATTCCGCAGCAGGCTCGGCCGGGACCTGCTCCTGCTCGTCAGCAACGGGAGTGGCGCTCAACCGGCGGACCGGCCCGATCGCGATACCCGGTGAAGCCGGCTGCGGTCCGCCGGAGTCACGCCCGTTGACCGGTGCCGAAGGCAGGACCGGCACGGCGTCCTCGTCAGCCTCGTCGAACCGGCGCGTTGCCAGCGTCAGCAGGTGTTCGACCGCCTCCTGTGCCTGAGGACCGGAGGCCCGCACCTCGACCTCGTGGCCGCGCACGGCGGCAAGCGTGGCGACCCGGCTCAGGCTGGCCGCCGGCACCGGGCCGGCACCGGTGGTGAGGTTGCGGAGCTGGACCGAGGCGTCCATGGTGCGCACCTCGCTGACCAGCCGTGCGGCCGGGCGCGCGTGCAGGCCGTGCGGGTTCTCCACGGTGAAGACCCCGACCACTTCCTCGGGACGCGGCTCCGCCACGACGACGTCGCTGGTGGGCTCGGCCAGGTGCGCGGCCTTGCCCATCAGCGCGTCGCGGGCCTCGGCCGCGACCTCAGCGCGGCTCGCCCCGCCAGCCGCGGCGACGGCCGCGACCACGAGGCCCTCGACGATGGGGGCCGGTGACAGCGTCACCCGGTCCCGCGTCGTGGGGTCGTTGAGGAGGTCGAGGGCGAGCTCGGCGCTGAGCAGGGCGCTGCCGAGGTCCATCAGCACGACGACACCGCCCGGACCGTCGGCCCTCTCGATCGCCGCGCTGATGGCCACCGCATCGGTGCCCAACGTCGTCTCGTCCAGGCCGGCCGCCACCTCGATCCTCAGCGACCGGCCGTGCACCATCTCCGACGCCAGCACGACCGCAGCATTGGCAAGAGCCCTGCTGTGGGAGACGACGACGAGTCCCACCGTCTGGGTGGAGCCGCTGGCGGTCATGGCTGATGCACTCCATTCATGTCGTGATTCATGTCGTGACGTTGGATGTGAGGAGAGGTGCTGCTGCGAGGTCGCTCAGAAGGGCGACCGGGTCGCCGCTTCCAGCAGCAGGGCCACGGTGGTCGCGCCCGGGTCCTGGTGACCCACACTGCGCTCCCCCAGGTAGCTGGCCCGGCCCTTGCGCGCCAGCATCGGGATGGTCGCGTCGCGGCCCGCGGCGGCGGCGTCCCTGGCGGCGTCCAGGGCGAATGGCAGAGGTACGTCGGCCTCGAGCGCGGCGTCCAACGCATCGACGGCGGGCGCCAGTGCGTCGTACATCGTCTTGTCCTCGGCGCCGGCCTTGCCCCGGTCGACCACTCCCGTGAGGCCGGCCCGGAGCGCTGCCGCCAGGTCCCGCCCGGAGACAGCGTCGCTGTCTCCGAGCGAGGTACCCATGCGGAGGAAGAGCGTCCCGAACAGCGGACCGCTGGCTCCGCCGACGGTCGAGACGAGTGTCATCCCGACCTTCGTCAGCAGTGCGCCCGCGGTGGCCGGTGGGTTCTCGTCGAGCGCGGCCACGGCGGCCGTCATGCCCCTGTCCATGTTGGAGCCGTGGTCGGCGTCACCGATCGCGGCGTCCAGCTCGGTCAGGTAGTCCCGGTTGTCGCCCACGAGCACGGCGAAGGACCGCACCCACTGGTCGATGACCGCCGTGGTCACGCTCTCGCTCAAGGTCAGATGCCCCATCTCAACGCCGCCGTGTTCACAGGAGCGTCCCAGAGCGAGAGCAGCTCGTCATCAACCTTGAGCAACGTGACCGAGGCGCCGGCCATGTCGAGCGAGGTGATGTAGTCACCGACGAGCGACCGAGCGATGGAGACTCCGTGGCCACTGAGGATCTTGTTCACCTCGTTGTACAGCACGTACAGCTCGATCAGCGGGGTGCCGCCGAGCCCGTTCACGAACGCGATGACGGGGTCGCCCTGGCCGAACGGGAGGTCGGCCAGGATCGGCTCGACCAGCAGCTGGGCGATCTCGCTCACCGGAGCGATGGGAAGGCGCTCGCGACCCGGCTCCCCGTGGATGCCGACTCCCAGCTCCATCTCGCCCTCGCCGAGGTCGAACGTGGGCTTCCCCGCCGCGGGCACCGTGCAGGAGGTGAGCGCCACGCCCATGCTCCGCCCGTTGGCGTTGACCTTCCTGGCGACCTCGGCCACCGCGTCGAGGTCACGCCCCTGCTCGGCGGCGGCACCGGCGATCTTCTCCAGCAGCACCGTCACGCCGACCCCGCGCCGCCCGGCGGTCCAGGTGCTGTCCTGGACGGCGACGTCGTCGTCGGTGACCACCGACACGACGCGGGCACCGGTCTCCGCCGCGGCGAGCTCGGCGCCCATCTCGAAGTTCATCACGTCGCCGGTGTAGTTCTTGACGATGTGCAGGACCCCGGCCCCACCGTCCACCAGCTTGGTGGCGGCCAGCATCTGGTCCGGGACCGGCGAGGTGAAGACCTCGCCCGCACAGGCGGCGTCGAGCATCCCGAGCCCGACGAACCCACCGTGCAGGGGCTCGTGGCCCGAGCCACCGCCGGAGATGAGGCCGACCTTGTCCTTCTTGGGAACGTCGGCGCGGTAGATGATCTTGTTGTGGTGGTCGACCGCGAGGTCGGGGTGTGCGGCCTCGATCCCGAGCAGGGCCTCGACCACGACGTCGTTCGGGTCGTTGATGAGCTTCTTCATGTCAGTTCCTTCAGATCGGTTGGTGTGGAGGTGACGGATGCGCTCAGCGCGCGGGAGCGGACTCGAGGTCGGGGGCACCGAGGTCGACGCCCTCGGCGGGCGCGCTGTCGGCAGGGGTCTTGCTGAGGAAGCCGAACAGGAGGGCGGCCACGACTCCGGCCAGGAGCTCTGCCGCGAGGTAGACGGGCAGCTGCTCCCACTTGACCTCGCCGCCGGCGATCTGCTGGACGAGCATCGGACCGAAGGTACGGGCCGGGTTGATCGAGGCGCCGGTGGTGGGTGCCACCGGGATGATGGCCGCGAACACCACGAGGCCGATCGCGACACCGGCGAAGCCGGCCGCGGCCTTGCGGTGGATCACGCCGAAGACGGTGAACACCAGGATGAACGTGCCCACGAACTCCGCAAAGAACGCGCGCGCCACGCTGACAGTGTCGGGGTTGTACGCCGCGACGCCCAGCCCCACGTCACTGGCGGTCATGCCCAGGACGCCGATGATGGCGGCGGCACCGGCGATCGCGCCGACCACCTGAGCGGCGACGTACGCCGGCACCTGGCTCCAGGGGAACTTGCCGGTGGCCGCCAGTCCGAAGGTGACCGCCGGGTTGATGTGGTTGCCGCCGATGTGCCCGAACGCGTACACCGTGGCGACCACGATGGTGGCGAACGCCAGGGAGATCATCCCGAGGTCGGCCATCGTGAACGGCGAGTCGCCGTTCACGATCAGGGTGGCGGGCACCGAGCCCACGCCGATGAACACTAGGAAGGCGGTCCCGAGGGCCTCAGCGCCAAGGCGCTGGATCAGATTGGTCTCGTCAAGCATTTGCCTGAACCTCTCGTGATTACCGAATCTCGTTCGGCATGGTCGAATGTGATGTGGACCATACACCTATGGTTCACTAGGTGGCAATAGTCTTCGTGAGCGAATCCTGTAGAGAGGAACGGCGCCCGTGATCCAGTCGATCGACCGAGCGATCCGGGTGCTCACCGCGCTCCAGGGCCAGCGCCGGATGAGCCTCTCCGAGATCGCGGCGCGACTGGAGCTGGCGCCGTCGACCACGCACGGGATCGTGCGGAGCCTGGTCGAGCACGGCATGGTCGTGCAGGAGCGCGGCTCGAGTCGCTACCAGCTGGGACCGGCCGTGCTCAGGCTGGGCAACGTCTACCTGGACACCCTCGAGCTGCGGTCGAAGGCCATTCCCTGGGCCGAGGACCTGGCCCGGCGTACCGGCCTGGCGGTGCGCATCGGCGTACTGCTCATCGACGACGTCGTGATCATCCACCACGAGCCGCGCCCCGACGGGAGCCGGCAGATGCCCGAGGTCGGCATCGTCATCCCGGCCCACGCGAGTGCGTTGGGGAAGGCGATGCTGGCGTTCCTGCCCGACGAGGAGAAGCGGGTGCTCACCGCCGAGAGCCTGCGCAGCATGACCGGCGAGACGATCACCGCACCGGATGCCCTGCGCAACCAGCTCGACGAGGTGCGAGTCGGCGGCCTGGCCGTGGAGGCAGGACGAGGCGGTGCTCGGCGAGAGCTCCCTGGCTGGCCCGGTGTTCGACTCGTACGGCGAGTCGGTCGGCGCGATCGGCGTCGTGATCCCGTCCAACGGCGACGTCTCCCAGCACGAGGCGCGCGACGCCGTCCGCGAAGCGGCGCGGGCCGTGTCCCGCGAGCTCGGCTCGCTCTCGTGGCCGCCGCAGCCCACGCACCGAGGCGGTGCCGGTGGCTGAACCGCGGACTCGCTGGGGCATCGCGGGCACCGGCTGGATCTCGCGCACGACGATCAAGGACCTGCGCCTCACCGAGAACGTCGAGGTCGTGGCGATCAGCTCCAGGCTCCAGGAGACGGCCGACGCCTTCGCCGCCGAGGAGGGGATCGAGCGCGCGTACGCCGACTACGCGCGGATGCTCGAGGACCCCGACATCGACATCATCTACATCGGCACGCCACACGGGCTCCCACTTCCCGATGGCCGTCGCTGCGATGAAGGCCGGGAAGCACGTGCTCTGCGAGAAGCCGATCGGCGTCGATGCGACTCAGGCCCGCCAGCTCGCCGACCTCGCCGAGACTGCGCGGCGTCTTCCTCATGGAAGCCATGTGGATGAAGTTCAACCCGATGATCCGCGCGCTCCAGACGACGATCGCGGAGGGCGCCATTGGCGAGGTCCGCTGGATCCAGGCGGCGTTCGGCTTCCCGGTCCGCCTACGACCCGGCCAGCCGGTTCTGGGAGCCCGAGCAGGGCGGCGGCGCGCTTCTCGACGTCGGCATCTACCCGATCACGCTGGCCCAGCTGTTCCATGGGCGTGCCCGACCACGATCTCGGCCGTCGGCGCCGTCAAGCCGGACGGCGTCGACGCCCGCGCCATGGTCACGCTCGACGGCAACGACGTCATCTCACAGCTGGCCACCTCGATCGAGCACGTGTCACCCCGAGCGCCACGGTCGCCGGCACTCGGGCTTCGTCGAGCTCGACATCCGCTTCTGGATGGCGGACTCCATGACGGTCTGGCCCGAGGATTCCGCCGCGTGCCCCGGCTAGAGGTGCGCATCGAGCCATCGAGGGCGCCGGCTATGTGCCGATGTTCCGCGCGCGCAGCCAGTGCCGTCCTCGACGGGCTCACCGAGTGCGAGATCCACCCCTTGTCGGCGACCATCGAGGTGCTCGACACCATCGACGAGGTACGCCGTCAGCTGCTTGCGCAGCGCTAGGCCGGCCCGAATCGATATCTTCGCGGTGTGCTCCGTCGTGCGCTGCTGGTCGCCACGCTGCTGATCGCTGCCGCGGCGCCCGCGGTCGCAGGCGGCGACGGCGTGGTGGTCCCGGTGCCGTCGACGCCGACCCTGGCTCCGGCGTACGTCGGGGCGCCGGCGACCGCGCAACCGGTGCGCGGCGTACCGAGGACGCCGCACAACCACTTCATGGCGCCCAACGGCGACTCGAGCATCCACAACGACGGCTGGCAGACCGACACCTACCGGCGGGCCGGGCCGCTCGGCGTCTCTCCGCAGCTGCTCTCCGCCAGCATCAACGGGGTCTGCGGCTCGATCGGCTACGACAAGCGCGGGCGGATCCTCTCGACGTGCGTCGGGGTGAAGCGGGCGCTGAACCTGATCGACCCGCACACCCTCGACGTCATCGCCGCCTATGAGCTGCCCGGCACGCTCGCCGACAACGCCGGCGGCGGCGGGAACCCGTTCCAGGGTTTCAGCGGCGGTGCCTACTTCTACGTCGACCACCACGGGCGCGCGGTGATCGGCACCGCGGACGGCCGGTTCCTGGTGATCAAGCCGCGCGGCGACGTACTGAAGCTCAAGAAGACCTTCAACCTCGCGCCGCTCCTCCAAGAGGGCGAGGTGCTCAACTCCGGGCTGCCCGGGTCGGACGGCCTGCTGTGGTTCGTCACCAAGAAGAACGGCGTCGTCGGCACCCTCGACCTGCGCAGCGGCCGGGTGCGGCATGGTCCGGCTCGGCTCCGGGGTCGGTCGGCCAGATCGAGAACTCGATCGCCGTCGGCTCGCACGGCGAGGCGTACGTCGCCACCAATCGGCAGCTGCTGCGCTTCTCGCACACCCGCCGCGGCAAGCCGGTCGTCGACTGGGCCGTCACCTACGAGAACTCCGGCCAGGTCAAGCCCGGCCAGGTCGACGACGGCACCGGAACGACGCCGACGGTGCTGCCGGGCGGCTACGTCGCGATCACCGACAACGCGGACCCGATGAACGTCGTGGTCTACCGCACCGGGCGGTCCACCAAACGCGCGCGCAAGGTCTGCTCGGTCCCGGTCTTCGGCAAGGGCGCGAGCGCCACCGAGAACTCCCTCATCGGCGCCGGCCGCTCCCTCATCGTCGAGAACAACTACGGCTACACCGGCCCCGGCGCTGTCGCGCTCGGTGGCACCACCGTCCCCGGCTTCGCCCGCGTCGACATTCGCCGACACGGCCGGGGATGCATGCCCGTGTGGACGAACACCACGGTCTCCGCGCCCTCGGTGGTGCCCAAGCTCTCACTGGCCACCGGCCTGATCTACGCCTACACCAAGCCCGCCGGCGACGCCTCCGACCCGTGGTACTGGACCGCCCTCGACTACCGCACCGGCGAGGTCGCCTGGAAGATCCTGGCCGGCGCCGGTCCGGCGTACAACAACAACTACGCGGGCATCAGCCTGAGCCGCGACGGTACTGCGTACCTGGGCGTGATCCCGGGGGTCATCGCACTCCGCGACGGAGCCTGATCGCCAGCCTGCCAAAGGAATGAGCGAAGTCAGTCCGACGCTGGTAGCCCCCGCTCGAAGCGGTCTCGAGGCTGGACTTCTCTCATTCGTTCGGCAGACATGCCTGGCGCTATCGCCCGCCTGATGCCCGCCTGATGCCCGCCCGAGGCGCGCCCGGGGGCCGGCAGTGCACGCCGACACCCGGGCGAACCTCAGGGCGCCGACAGGCCCAGCTCGTGGCTGAGGAAGGCGAGCCGATCCGCGCGGGCCTGGTCCGTGAGCTGGTGGCTCGCTCGCGGGTAGAGGTTCACCTGCGCCTGCGGGCTGTTGGCGGCGTAAGCGTCGCGGACGGCCTGGTCGATGAAGATGTCCTGGCCGGCCCATTGGAACAGCACGTGCGACCGGAGGCGGGAGGTCTTGTCGACGGGGTTGAGCCCCGCGAAGAGCGCGAGGTATTCGTCGCGTGCCTGGCCCTCGAGCCCCAGCCAGTACTTCGCGAACCAGGTGCCCATGAGGGCGTCCGGCGCCTCGAGCACCATCGCGGACACCCGCCTGTCGCTGGACGCGAGCAGGGCGCCGTACATCGCGCCGTAGTCGTGACCGACCAGCGCGATCCGGGAGCCGTTCACAGACTTCTCCGACGCCAGCCGGTCCAGCGCCTTCCGCATCGCCGCCACCTGGTTGTTCACGAGCGTGACGTCGCCGGCAGTGCCGTCGGGGTTGGGAACCCACGGGAAGTAGCCCTGCGGAAGCAGCGACACCACGCCCTGGCCGGCGAGGGTGATGGCCTCGGAGAGGTACTCACCACGGTCGTTGTTGATCTCGCCGAGCCAGTGCAGGAACAGCACGCCCGCGGCGGAGTGCTTCTTGCCCTCACGGGCCGGCCGCACGAGGTACGCCGATACCGGATCCTGGTGCGGCACCTTGATCGTGATGTCCTCCACCACCACCTGGTCCCTGGCAGTGCTGCTCTCGTGCTGACGAGGCGCCGCGGCACCGGTCGTGGGGACCCCCGCCGCCACCGTCCCCGTCACTACCGCGACTGCTGCCGCCACCATGGCCATCCTTCGTCTCATCGCACTCTCCAAGCGTCAGTTGCAACTAGGCGTTTGCTCCTGACGAAACGTAAGAGTCGGTAGCATGAGCCGTCAAGCGACTGACGCTCAATCGTGATCGAAGGTGGACGACCGATGAATGAGGCGCCTGCCCCGTTCCCGCCGGACTGGCTTGCGGAGCCGGGTGTGCCGGCGACGGACGCCGAGCTGGCCCTCCTGCTCGTCAACAGCCTGGACCTGCTCGAGCAGCAGCCGGACCGCCTCGTCGACCTCACCTGGCTGACCGGTGCCTTCAAGGCGGTGGGCCACCGCGACCTGGCCTCGGAGCTGTCCCCGGCCGACCTGCCGGGGCTCCGTACGCTCCGGGACTCGCTGCGTGGGGTCTTCGAGTCCGACGACCCCGGCAAGGTTGCTTCGCTGCTCAACCCGCTGCTGGAAGCAGCGCGAGCGGTCCCCCTGATCGTCGCCGACGCCGACGGGAGCTCGGCGCTCCGGGTCGGCGTGGGGCAGCGTGGGCTCGCGGCGCTGGAGGCCCGGCTGCCGGCTGCCCTCGCGGCGTACGTCGCCGCCCACGGGCCCTCGCGCCTGGGCGTGTGCCACAGCGATCCCTGCCGTTGTGTGTTCATCGACCGCACGCGCGCCGGGACGCGCAAGTACTGCTGCTCCTACTGCAACGACCGCTACGCCGCTCGGGCCTACCGTCGCCGCAAGCGCTCCTGACCGTCCTCGGGTGAGGTCAGCCGGTGTTCGCGTCGTGCTCGACGGGCGAGGCAGTGCCGACCAGCCGGTCGCGCAGCGCCACCAGCTCGTCCACGGCGTCGAAGAACCGCACCGTGCTGTCGCCCACCTCGAGGTCGTCGAAGTAGTGACGGCGCATGGCGATCCGGGCGAGATGGTGCTCGTCGTGCTCCAGCCGGGCCCGGATGAGCTCGGGCAGGGCGGCCAGGTTGTCGTCGTCGATGACGTCGGCGCAGCGACTGACCGGGACCTCGTGGCGCAGCAGCTCCGCGTCGTGGTGCCGGTCGGTGAGGAAGATCGGCTTGTCGGTGCGAAGGTAGAGCCAGTCGAGACCGACCGAGGACACGTCGGTGACCATGGCGTCGCACTCCGGCATGATCGCGAGGATGTCGCCGCTGGTGATGGCGATGTGGCCGGCCTCCGGCTCACGCCCGGCGGCCCGGGTCACCAGCGTCAGGATGTCCTGGTGGGCCTGCCACACCGACGACGTGTGGCTGGTGGCCAGCTTGGGGTGCGGCTTGTAGACGAGCCGTACGTCGGGCACGGTCAGGATGGCGCGGACGATCTCGGCGCCGATCGTGTCGACCGAGGTGTAGTCGTTGTAGTCCGCGTCGCCCTCCCAGGTCGGCGCGTAGAGAACTGTCCGCCGCGGGCTCGGCCTCAGCAACGGCTCTCGTCGCAGGTCCAGCTGCGGGCGGCCGATGCGGACCAGCCGACGGGTGTCGAACTCCAGGAGGCCGGCCGCGTGACGCCGCACCGCGGCTTCACCCGCCACGAAGACCCGGTCGTAGGCCTTGGCGTTGTTGCTGGCCATGCTGTGCTTGTCGCTCTCGCCGTGGTTGACGTGCACGTGCAGCATGCGGCCGTCGATGAGCGACTGGAAGTTGACGATGGAGTTGTTGCAGTAGAGGACGACCTTCGCGTCGAGCTCCGCATAGAGGGTGGTCAGCTCGGGGAACG
This sequence comes from uncultured Actinomycetota bacterium, assembly GCA_963817125.1. Classification (GTDB taxonomy): domain Bacteria; phylum Actinomycetota; class Actinomycetes; order Propionibacteriales; family Nocardioidaceae; genus Nocardioides. The sequence goes on along the minus strand of CAWFNB010000009.1, from coordinate 263,474 downwards.
ACGGGGCGGTCAGGACCGGGAGCCTCGTCGCCGCCTGAAGGGCGGTCGCCGAGTCGGGGTCGCGGACGACGATCCCCACCGGGTGCCTGTCGTGGAGGAGCTCCAGGACGGCGAGCCACTGGACCAGCTGGTAGGTGCGCGACGCATCGTCCCCGAAGTAGGCGATGACCGAGACGTCGTGCACTCAAGAACTCTAGTCGCCGGGTCCTAGCGGGCCCACGATTCTGCTCAGCGGAAGTTGGTGCGCCACGCCCGCTCCGAGCGCGGTTGACTTCTCCCATGGCAGCACCGCGCGTGGAGCGCGCCCAGGTCGCGATCGTCGGGGCCGGCCCTGCGGGCATGCTGCTGGCGCACCTGCTCGCTGACGAGGGCGTCGAGTCGGTGGTGATCGAGAGCCGCTCGGAGGAGTACGTCGCCTCCCGTATCCGCGCGGGGATCCTCGAGCAGTCGACCGTCGACCTGCTTCGCGCGGTCGGGCTCGGCGACCGGCTGTCCGCGGAAGGCGACGAGCACCGCGGCATCTACCTGCAGTGGCCCGGCGAGCGACACCACCTCGACTTCATCGACCTCACCGGCCGCTCGGTGTGGGTCTACGGGCAGACAGAAGTGCAGAAGGACCTGGTCACGGCCGCGCACGCCCGCGGGCAGGCGGTCCACTACGAGGTGGCCGACACCGCGCTGCACGACGTCGAGTCCGACTCGCCGTCTGTGACGTTCACCTCGTCCTTCGGCGAACCGATCCGGCTGAGCGCCGACGTCGTCGTCGGCTGCGACGGTTCGTTCGGGCCGTCCCGGTCCGCCGTACCGTCCGCGTCGACCTGGGAGCGGACCTATCCCTACTCGTGGCTCGGGATCCTGGCCGACGTCGCCCCCTCGACCGACGAGCTGATCTACGCCTGGCACCCGGAGGGCTTCGCACTGCACTCGATGCGGTCGTCGTCAGTGTCCCGCTTCTACCTGCAGGTCCCCAACGACACCTCGCTCGACGACTGGCCCGATGACCGGATCTGGGAGGGCCTGGCCACCCGGCTCGGCGACGGCGCCGACGGCTGGTCGCTGCAGACCGGCCCGATCACCGACCGCTCGGTGCTACCGATGCGCTCGTTCGTGCAGACCCCGATGCGCCACGGCCGCCTGTTCCTCGCCGGCGACGCCGCCCACATCGTCCCGCCGACAGGTGCCAAAGGGCTCAACCTCGCGGTCGCCGACGTCGCACTCCTGGCCCCGGCGCTCGTCGCGTCGCTGCGCAAGGACGACACCACCCTTGTGGACGGGTACGCCGACACCGCCGTCCGCCGGGTCTGGCGGTGCACGCACTTCTCGTGGTGGATGACCACGATGCTGCACGCGACCGGCGACCCGTTCGACGAGCAGCTCCAGCTGTCCCAGCTGCGCTGGGTCACCTCCAGTGAGGCCGGTGCCGCCGGTCTCGCCGAGAACTACGCCGGGTTGCCAATCGGCTTCTAGGGTTGGGGCGATGAGCGAGAGCTGGGACGCCGAGGCGGCGACGTTCGACGACGATCCCGACCATGGGCTAGAGGACCCGGACACCCGAGCTGCGTGGCTGGATCTGCTCACCAGCCACCTGCCGGCGGCACCGGCCCGGATCGCCGACATCGGCAGCGGGACCGGCACGCTGAGCGTGCTCCTGGCCGAGGCCGGGTACGTCGTCGACGGCGTCGACTTCTCGTCGGCGATGGTCGAGCGCGCACGGGCGAAGGCAGGTGACCGCACCGACGTGACCTTCGTCGTGGCCGACGCGGCCATGCCGCCGCTGCCGCTGGGCGACTACGACGCCGTGCTGTGCCGCCACGTGCTGTGGGCGCTGCCCGACCCGCACGCTGCACTCGGACTCTGGAAGCGGCTGCTGAAGCCAGGCGGGCGACTGCTCCTGATCGAGGGCCACTGGGGCACCGGGGCCGGGCTCACCGCCGCCCAGACGATGGACCTGGTGCGCGAGGCCGGTCGTACGGCCGAGCTGCACCGACTGAACGACCCGGTGCTGTGGGGCCGCCCGATCACGGACGAGCGCTACCTCGTGGTCGGCTGACCCACCTCGACGATCACGTTCGTCGCCTTCACCACCGCGACGGCGGGCTTCCCGACCTCGAGACCCAGCTCGTCGCAGGCGTCGCGGCTCATCAGCGAGACGACCCGGAAGTCGCCGCAGGCCAGCTCCACCTGCGCCATCACCTCGTCCCGCTTGACCGCGATCACGATGCCGGCCATCCGGTTGCGGGCGCTCGACGTGGACGACGACCCGGCCAGCGACGCGATCAGCGGCGCCAGCTGGTCGGCCGGCAGCACCCGCTGGTTGCGCTGTCGCTCGAACGTGACCTTGCCGTCGCTCTCCCAGCGCCGCAAGGTGTCGACGCTGACGCCGACCGCCTGGGCCACCTCGCCGATCCGCAGGTACTCCGCCACGGCTACAGACTAGGAGCGCCGGTAGACGGAGACCTCGGTCGCCTTGACCGAGAAGGTGACGATCAGGCCTACATCGAGCGCGAGCTGCGCCGCGGCCTGGACGGTCACGTCGGCGTGCAGCGTGCCGGCGTGCACGCGGATCAGGTCCGCGAGCGGCTCGACCTCGGAGATCGTCACGTCGAACGCGTTGCGCGGGCTGCCCTCGACCGGGTCCCGGAACACCGCCACCGACTGCGGCCGGAACGTCGCGATGACGCCCTCGCCGGATGCCGGCTCCTCGCCCTCGATCATGCCGTGCACGCGCAGACCGTCGGCGGTCTCGACGCAGCCATCCCGCCAGTTCCCGGCGACCAGGTTGAGGCCGGCGAGCCGGGCGGCGAACGGGCTCCGCGGACGCGAGAGCACCTCCGCGCTGGTCCCCTGCTCGACGACCCGGCCACCCTCGAGCACCACGACCCGGTCCCCGAGCAACAGTGCGTCGAGCGGGTCGTGGGTGACCACGATCGTGGTCCGGTCGGCGAGCACCCGCCGCAGTGTCTGCCGCAGCGCGGGCAGGACGGCGACGTCGAGCGCCGCCAGCGGCTCGTCGAGCAGCAAAAGCGCAGGTTGCGCGGCGAGCGCGCGGGCCACGGCCACCCGCTGGGCCTGACCGCCCGAGAGCTGAGACGGGCGACGGGCGGCCAGCTCGCCGACCCCGACCTCGTCGAGCCACCGTTGCGCGTCCCGCCGTGCCGAGGCGCGCGACGTACCGCCGCTGCGCGGGCCGAAGGCGACGTTCTCCAGGACGTCGAGGTGCGGGAACAGCAGCGGCTCCTGACCCAACAGGGCAGTACGGCGCGCGTGCGGCGGCACCCGCACGCCGGTGCGGCCCGGCCCCACATCGGTGAGCACCCGGCCGTCCAGCACCACCCGGCCGGTGTCCGGCTGCACCAGCCCGGCGGTCACCCACAACGCGGTCGACTTGCCCGAACCGTTCGGGCCGAGCACGGCGAGGGTCTCTCCCGCCGCGACGTCGAAGGCGAGGTCGACGCCGCGTTCGGCCACCTGCGCCGACAGCTCGAACGTCACAGCGCACCCCGCCCAGGACGCGCGAAGGCCATCACCACGAGCGCCACGACCACGAGCACCAGCGCCAGCGCCACCGCGGCGTCGGGGTCGGTCTCGCGCTGCAGGTAGATCTCCAGCGGCAGCGTGCGGGTGGTCCCCTGGAGACTCCCCGCAAAGGTGATCGTCGCGCCGAACTCTCCCAGCGACCTCGCGAAGGCAAGGACCGCCCCCGACATCAGGCCGGGCAGCACCAGCGGCAACGTGATGCGCCGGAACACCGTGGTCGGTCCGGCACCGAGCGACGCGGCCACGACCTCGTAGCGCTGGCCGGCCGTTCGCAGTGCCCCCTCGAGCGAGACGACGAGGAACGGCATCGCGACGAACGTCTGCGCCATCACCACCGCGATCGTCGAGAAGGCGATCTGCACGCCAACCATCTCCAAGGCGCCACCGAGCAGGCCGCGTCGGCCGAAGGTGTAGAGCAGTGCGAGGCCGCCCACGACCGGAGGCAGCACCAGCGGCAGCAGCACCAGCGAGCGCAGGGCGCTCAGCCCCGGGAAGTCGCGCCGGGCCAGCACCAGCGCCATCGGCACTCCGAACACCACGCACAGCAGGGTGCTCGCGGTCGACGTACGCAGGCTCAGCCAGAACGCCGCGCGCGAGTCCTCAGACGCGATCAGCGACCCGAAGTTCGCCCAGTCAACCCTCGAGACGATCGCGACCAGCGGGAGCAGCACGAAGACCGCCCCGGCGAAGGCCGGGACGTATACCCATCGAGGCAATCCGACGGGCCGCTGCGCGACGGCCGGTCGAGCCTGGTCATGGCTGGGCGAAGCCGGCCTCCTCCAGGATCGACCGGCCCGTGTCGCCGAGCACCAGCTCGATGAACTCCTGGGCCAGGTCAGCGTGCTCGGAGTCCTCGAGAGCCACGATCGGGTAGGTGTTCACGACGTCGGCGGACTCGGGGAAAGGTACGCCGGTCACCGCGTCGCCGGCCGCCGTCACGTCGGTCACGTAGACCAGCCCCGCATCGGCCTCGCCCGAGGTGACCTTGGCCAGGACGTCGGTGACCGACTGCTCCTCGCTGACCGGTCGCAGGTCCACGCCGGTGGCCTCCTCGACCTTGACCGTGGCCGCGCCGCACGGCACCTCGGGCGCGCAGACCACGACGTTCACCCCGTCCCTGGCCAGGTCGGCGAACGACGTGATCCCGGCCGGGTTGTCCGGGGGGGTCACGATCTCGAGGGTGTTGGTCGCGAAGTTCTGCGGGTCGTCGGCCTGCAGGTCCTCGGCGGTCAGCTTGTCCATGTTGGCCGTGTCCGCGGAGGCGAAGACGTCGGCCGGCGCGCCCTCCTGGATCTGGGCCACCAGGTCGGAGGAGCCGCCGAAGTTGAACTCGACCGTCACCCCGTCGTGCTCGTCCTCGAACTCCGAGCCGATCTGCTCGAACGTCGTCGTCAGTGAGGCCGCGGCGTAGACCGTGAGCGTCACGTCGCCGCCACCGTCGCTGGTGTCGTCGTCCCCGCACGAGGTTGCGCAGACACCGAGGAGCAGCAGTCCGGTGGCCAGGACGGCAGAAGGCCTTGTCACGAGTCGAATCGAACCACATTACCTAGGCAATACCTAGATAGGATTGGTCGCCGGTGGTTGAGGAGGGCGTTCGGTGCCTCAGCGGGCCAGCCTGAACCGCCCGTGCGATGATCGTTGTCCCATGCAACCATCACTCCGGAGCCGGCTGCGTGGTCGTCGCGAGATCACCTTCGCCGTGCTCGCGGTGTCCGCCTCGTCCTTCGTGTTGCTCCAGTCCCTGATCGTGCCGGTGCTGGCCCGGATCCAGGTCGAGTTCCACACGACGCAGACCACGGTGACGTGGGTGCTCACCGCCTACCTGCTCTCGGCGTCCATCTGCACGCCGCTCGTTGGCCGACTCGGCGACGTCGTCGGCAAGACCCGGATGCTGGTGTTCGCACTCCTCGCGCTGGCCGTCGGGTCCCTGGCGGCCGCACTGGCGCCGAGCATCGGCTGGCTGATCGCCGCGCGGGTGGTGCAGGGTGCGGGCGGCGGCGTACTCCCCCTGTCCTTCGGGATCATCCGCGACGAGTTCCGCGAGCGGATGTCGATGGCGCTGAGCGTGATCGCCTCGGTGACCGCCGTCGGGTTCGGGGTCGGGATCGTGGTCGCGGGCCCGATCGTCGAGTCGTTCGGCTACCGGGGGTTGTTCTGGGTCCCGATGGGCGCCACGCTCGTCGCGGCGGCGGCCGCGCTGTTCTTCGTACCGGAGTCGCCGGTCCGGACGCCCGCCCGGCTGCCCGTGCTGCCCGCCGTCCTGCTGGCCGGGTGGCTGGTCTCGCTCCTGCTCGGGTTGAGCCAGGGCAACGCCTGGGGCTGGGGCTCCCCACGGGTGCTCGGCCTGTTCGCCCTTGGTCTCGTCCTGGCCGCGACCTGGGTCGCGGTCGAGCTGCGAGTGCCGGTGCCCCTGATCGACATGGAGATGATGCGGCTCCGCGGCGTCTGGACCGCCAACGTGGTGGCTGGCTGCGTCGGGTTCGCGATGTTCGCCGCCTTCGGTTTCCTGCCCCAGCTGATCCAGACGCCCCGGGAGGCGGGCTACGGCTTCGGCGCCTCGATCACCGAGTCCGGCTATTTGCTGCTGCCGTCCGCGGCCGCCAGCTTCGTGGTCGGCTTCACGACCTCCTCCCTGATCCGTGCGCTCGGCGCGCGTGTCGTGATCACCTTCGGGCTGCTCACCAGCGGCGCGGCGTTCGTGGCGATGGCCTTCTGGCACGACCAGACCTGGCAGCTGTACGCCGCCACGACGGTCCAGGGCCTCGGCTCGGGGATGGTCTTCTCCAGCCTGGCCGGGGTGGTGGTCGCCTCGGTGCCCCCGGAGCAGACCGGCGTGGCCAGCGGCATGAACGCAAACATCCGCACGATCGGCGGCTCCCTCGGCGCGGCGGTGATGGCCGGCATCATCACCGCCCAGGTCGGAGTCGGCGGCTACCCCGCAGAGAACGGCTACCGGATCGGGTTCGTGGTGCTCGGTGTGGTGATGGCGCTTGCGTCGCTCGCCGCGCTGCGCATGCCCGACATCCGCCATCAGGTCAGCGGTGGTGCGTTGGCCGACGCCGCCGACGGTGAGCTCGGGCTGGTCCCGGCCGCGGGCGCGGTGCCGCCACGCGCGTAACTCCGCCGGGTCTCGCGGCGTTGACCGAACGTGTCCGGCATCGCCACCTCCCCGGTCGGCGATCGGGCGCCCCGGTTCGCGGCCGGATTCGGCCGCGCCTCCGCGGTGCTGAGCGCCCTCGCGCTGCTCGTGGCGGTCGGGATGAGCCTGCCGGACTCGTGGTTCGCGTTCGGCGGCAACGGACAGGCGGCGTCGCCGACGTACAGCGAGCTCAAGCCCTCGACTCCGGTCAGGCTCGCCGTCGGCGACGTCGTCACTCCCCTGGTGGCCTCGGAGCTGGACCCTCGTGACGCGCTGGCCGACCGGCCCGCGGACGCACCGCTGGTGACGTGGTGGTCGGGCAGCGCCAAGCCCGGCTCGGAGCACGGCCAGACCGTGCTCACCGGCCACGCCACCGAGGACGGGGGCGCGCTCAGCCCGATCGCCAAGCTCGACAAGGGGGACTTCGTCGACGTGCTCACCAAGCAGGGCACGATGCGCTACGAGGTGACCGGAGTGCGCAGCCTCGACCCGGATCGGATGGCCGCGGCGGCCGCCGGCTACTTCAAGCAGGACGGCGGTGCCGGTCGCCTGGTGATGGCCTCGGCCGAGGGCTGGGACGGCGCCGGCTACCAGCGGTCGGTCGTGGTGACCGCGTCGCCCCTCGGCCAGCCCAGCTGAGCAGAACTCCTGCCCTTCGGGGTGGGATAGCCGCGCGGCGAGTCGGGCACCGACCGGGCATGACCCTCATCTCTCTCTGGCAGGACCGCCATCCCCGCACGGCAGCGCCAGACCGGTCCGAGGTGAGCGGCCACTACGACGTGGCGGTGGTCGGCGCCGGCCTGACCGGACTCACGACCGCGCTGCTCCTCGGCCGGGCCGGTCGCTCGGTCGTGGTGCTGGAGGCCGGTCAGGTCGGGCACGGCACCACCGGCCGCAGCACGGCGAAGATCAGCTGTCTGCAGGGCACCCGTCTGTCCGGCGTGGCGGGCAAGCATTCCCAGTCCGTGGTCGAGCAGTACGTCGCTGCCCAGCGCGAGGGATTCGCCTGGCTGGAGCGGTTCTGCGCCGACCACGACGTGGCCACCCAGCGACGGGACGCCTACACCTATGCCAACGGTGCGGCCGGCGAACGCGCAGCCCGTCAGGAGCTGGAGGCGACCCAGGGTGCCGGACTGCCCACCGAGTGGGTCTCCGAGCCGCCCCTGCCGTTCTCGACGCGCGGCGCGGTCCGGCTTGCCGACCAGCTCCAGCTGGACCCGATGGAGCTGCTCGACGCCCTGTCCAGCCAGGCCGCCGCCCACGGCGTACGGCTCGTGGAGCAGGCGCGGGTCACCCGGGTCCGCGGCTCCGACCCGCTGCGCCTGACGACCGCGTCGGGCGAGGTGACCGCCGACCGCGTGGTCGTGGCCACGAACATGCCGATCGTCGACCGCGGCGGCTTCTTCGCCAGGATGAAGCCCGCGCGCTCCTACGGACTCTCCTTCCGTACGCCGGAACCGGCCGTGGACGCGATGCACCTGTCGGCCGACCAGCCCTCCCGGTCGCTGAGGGACGCCCCCGACCAGGACGGCCACCTCCTTCTCGTCGGCGGCAACGGCCACAAGGTCGGCCAGCCGGGATCCACGCTGCTGCGGCTCGAGGAGCTGCGGCAGTGGACCCACGAGTACTGGCCCGAAGCCGTGGAGACGCACGCGTGGTCGGCGCAGGACTACCTGCCCCACCACGCGCTCCCCTTTGCCGGACCGGTGCTACCTGGTGCCTCGCAGCTGATGGTCGCCGGCGGCTACTCCAAGTGGGGGATGACCAACGGCGTCGCCGCCGCGCTGGCGCTGAGCGGCCAGCTGCTCGGCGGCCACATGACGTGGGCCGACGCCTTCCGGACGTGGAGCCGGCACGAGGTGAGCGGGCTGGGGCGCGCGGCGCTGGTCAACGGCGAGGTCGGGCTGGAGATGACCCGCGGCTGGGTCAAGGCGGTGGTAGGGCGCTCGGTCCACCACGGCGACCTCTCTCGCGTGTGCACCCACCTCGGGGGCATCGTCAACTGGAACGACGCCGAGCGCAGCTGGGACTGCCCGCTGCACGGGTCCCGCTTCGATGACGACGGGGAGGTGCTCGAGGGGCCTGCCGTCTGCGGGCTGCACCGAGCCGACTCGCCGTCGACCTGAGCGGGGCCGGGCGCCATGAGCGCAAGTCGTAGAGCGTGCGGTGGTTCTACCGATCGATCGATCGGGTCCTCGCCCAACCGATCTATTGATCGGGTCCTCGCCCTACCGATCAGTCGATAGAGGGTGTCGCCCTACCGACATCGATCGATCGGGTCCTCGCCCTACCGATCAGTCGATAGGGGTGTCGCCCTACCGATCGATCGATCGGGTCCTCGCCCTACCGATCGATCGATCGGGCGACGCAGACCCTTGCTTCCCTGCGCCTACAGGTAAAGGCCCGTCACGTCACCGTTGTCCAGGCGGCCGGCGGCGACGGCGTGCACGTCGCGCTCTCGCATCACGACGTACGTCTCCCCGTTCACCTCGACCTCTGACTTGTCCTCGGGGTCGAACAGCACCTGGTCGCCGGCCTCGATGCTCCGCGCGTGCGGACCGACCGCGACCACCTTCGACCAGGCGAGGCGGCGGGCACCCATCGCCGCGGTCGCCGGGATCACGATGCCGCCGGAGGAGCGCCGCTCCCCCGCCTCCCGGTCCACCTCGACGAGGAGCCGGTCGTGCAACATCTTGATCGGGGTCTTGTCGGTCATGGTTGCGGGTGTCAGCGGGTGACCTTCCGGATCAGCACGAAGAGCATGATGGTGCCGACCACGCCGCCGGCCACCTTGAGGATGTTCTCGGTGCGCGGCTCGCCGGTCGTGGCGTCGACGAAGTAGGCCTTCAGCTGGCTCACCTCGCGACTGACGATGGTCTTGGGGTGCGCGCGATGGAGCAGCTCGTCGATGGTCCCCGCCAGCCGCTCACGGGTCTCTTCCATCTCGCGCTCCAGCGCGGACGGACCCTTGTCACCGTTCCCCTTGGCCACGGAGCGGAGGCTATCAACCGGCCAGCGGAGGTGACCCCACGGTGCGGGGGTCGAAGCCGAACGGCAGCTCGAGACGGTGGGCGCGCATGAGGGGCGCGTCGGTGAGCACGTCGTACGTCGACCCGTCGGCCACCACGCTGCCGTCGCTGAGCACCACCGAGCGCGGGCACAGCTCGAGGGCGTAGGGCAGGTCGTGGGTCACCATCAGCACGGTGACGTCCAGCGAGCGGAGGATGTCGGCGAGCTCGCGGCGCGAGGCCGGGTCGAGGTTGGACGACGGCTCGTCCAGCACCAAGATCTCCGGCTCCATCGCGAGCACGGTCGCGACAGCCACCCGGCGACGCTGGCCGAAGGAGAGGTGGTGCGGCGGTCGGTCGGCGTAGTCGGCCATGCCGACCTGCTCGAGGGCGGTCGACACGCGCTGCTCGAGCTCGTCGCCGGTCAGGCCGAGGTTGGCCGGGCCGAAGCCGACGTCGGCGCGGACGGTGCCCATGAACAGCTGGTCGTCGGGGTCCTGGAAGACGATGCCGACGCGCCGGCGGATCTCGGGGATGTGCTGCTTCGTGACCGGGAGCCCGCTCACAGCCACGCTGCCGGCTCCGCCGGTCAGGATGCCGTTGAGGTGCAGCACCAGCGTGGTCTTGCCGGCTCCGTTGGGGCCGAGGAGCGCGACCCGCTCGCCCCGGTGCACGTACAGGTCGACGCCGTAAAGCGCCTGGTGGCCGTCGGGGTAGGCGAAGGCCAGGCCGCGGACGTCGAGGACGGGGGTGCTCACTGTCTGCTCATTGGTTGGGCATCCGGCCGGTGTAGCCGCGGGAGAGCATCGCGAGGTGGACGCGCTCACCGCGCTCGAACGAGCGGATGAACAGCGCGCCCGCGGACCTGGCCAGCACCGGCCACTGCCGGGGGTCGCGCGCGTCGAAGCCGCGGGACTCGCGCGCAATCTTCATCCGGTGCATCTCGGTGGTGACTACGTCGAGGTAGCGCACCATGAACGCCATGATCTGCACGAGCAGCTGCGGCAGCCTGAGCCGCTCCAACCCGGCCAGCAGGTCCTGCGGCTCGGTGGTCGCGGCGAGAGTGAGGCTGGCCAGGACGCCCAGGGTCCCCTTGGCGAGCAGTCCCCACGCGGCGAGGAGGCCGGACTCGCTGAGCGACAGGCCGAGGACCTCGGTGTGCGGTCCGTGGGCGAAGAACGGCAGCAGGACGGCGAAGGCGACGAACGGGAGCTCGACCACCATCCGCTTGAGGAGATAGGTCGGCGGCACCTTCGCGATCGCGACCACGCCGGCGATCACGGCGAGGTACCCGGCGTAGACCGGGAACCACTCGCGCGGCGTGGCCACCACCACGAGCACGAACCCCACCAGGGCCAGGATCTTCAGGTGCGCCGGGGCGCGGTGCACCGCCGAGTGCGCGTGGAAGTGCAGCTTGTGGCCGTGTGGTCCGCCCATGTGTCGACCGATCAGGCCCGGTCGTCGGACGGCTGGCGACGGCGTACGGCGTAGGCCAGGCCGCCGGTCAGGCCCAGGACGACGAGCACGCCGAGGACGCCGGTCAGGGCGCCGTACCCTCCCAGCGGACTGTCGTTCGTCTTCTCGGTGTCGGCGAAGCCATGGTCCTCGGAGACCTTCGTCAGGCCGTCGGGGTCGTCGCTCGCGAAGCGGCTGACTACCCCGGCCAGCAGGAGGGCGACCAGGAGCAGGCCCGCCGCGAGCGCCTTGGCGCTGACCGTCATGTCCCTCATGGCCTGACCTGTGCAGGGCTGCGGACCTCGAGCTCGCGGGTCGCGAGGACCCGGCGCGCACCGTGGACGAGGTCGGGGCGGACGGCGACGATGCTGCCGACGGCCAGCGCGGTGATCAGCCCCTCGCCGACCCCGATCAGCGTGTGCACGCCGACCATCGCTATGGCCAGGCTGCTCAGGGAGAGGTCGGCGGTGCCGCCGATCGCGTAGAGGCCGACGAACGCGAGCGCGGCCACCGGGACCGAGACGAAGGCGGCGATGCCCGCCGCCGGTGGGACCGACGAGACCCGCTTGGGCAGGACCATCTGCAGCCCCCGGAAGACCAGCCAGCCGGTCACGACCGCGACCACGCCCATGAGGTCGATGTTGGTGCCGAGCGCGGTGATGCCGCCGTCGGCGAAGAGGAGCGCCTGCACGAGCAGGACGGTGGCCATGCACAACAACCCCGTGAACGGCCCGACCAGCACCGCCGCCAGCGCTCCCCCGAGCAGGTGGCCGCTGGTGCCCGACGCGACGGGGAAGTTGATCATCTGGGTGGCGAAGACGAACGCCGCGACCAGGCCGGCCAGCGGCGCCGTCCGGTCGTCGAGCTCGCGCCGAGCCCCACGCAGGGCCACTCCGACGGCGACCGCCGCGACCGCGCCGGTCGCGAGGGACGTGGGCGCGTCCAGAAACCCGTCTGGCACGTGCATCCGGCCACCTCCTCGCCATGTCGCTGTCGTCTAGGTTTGCGGCGACGATATTTCTCGTGCGCACACTACGTTATTGCAAGTAGTTCGCAACAACCTCCCTGTCGGATTGGAGCCAGCCCAGTGACCGAGCGACTTGCCCCCGGAGACACCGCCCCCGACTTCACGTTGGTCGACGACACCGGCGCCGAAGTCCGGCTCTCGGACCTGCGCGGGTCGAAGGTGATCGTCTACTTCTACCCAGCCGCGATGACCGCGGGCTGCACCAAGCAGGCCTGCGACTTCACCGACTCGCTCGACTCGCTCAAGGCGGCCGGCTACGAGGTGCTCGGCATCTCGCCAGACAAGCCGGAGAAGCTGGCCAGGTTCCGCGATCGCGACTCCCTCACGATCACGCTGCTCTCGGACCCGGAACGTTCAGTCATGAAGGAGTGGGGCGCGTTCGGGCCCAAGAAGCTGTACGGCAAGGAGGTCGAGGGCGTGATCCGGTCGACGTTCGTCGTCGACGAGCAGGGCAAGGTCGAGCTCGCGCAGTACAACGTCAAGGCCACCGGCCACGTCGCCAAGCTCCGCAGGGACCTCGGCCTCGCGGCCTAGCCGACACCAACCAGTGACCACCGCCGCCACCTACCTGGGCGCGGCCGAGTCGTTCGCCGACCTGGTCGCCTCCTTGCCTGCCGACCTGTCCGGCCCGGGGCTGGGGGACTGGGACCTGCGCGCCCTGGTCGGGCACACCAGCCGCTCGCTGACCACGGTGAGCGAGTACCTCAGCCGCCCGGCCACGCACGTGGACCACGCCTCGGCGGCGGCGTACTTCGCGGGCATTGGGTCCGCCGTGGCCGCCGACCCCTCCGGCGTGGCAGAACGCGGCCGGGCCGCCGGCCAGGCGCTGGGCGACGACCCGGCCGCCGCCGTTCGCCGGCTCGTGGAGGCGGTGGCCGACGACCTCGTCGGTGCCGACCCCGAGCAGGTGATCACCACCTTCGCCGGCGGGATGCGGCTGCGCGACTACCTGCCCACCCGCACGTTCGAGCTCGTCGTGCACTGCCTCGACATCTCCATCGCCGTCCCGGTCCGGTGGACGCCTCCGCCCGATGCCCTGCTCGAAGCCGTCGCGCTGGCCGGCGAGGCGGCGGTGCTGCGCGGCGAAGGCACCATGCTGCTGCGGCTGGTCACCGGCCGCGAACCGGGCGGGTTCTCTATCGTGTGAACGCTCCGGCCGGAGTGGTGGAACTGGCAGACACGCGGCATTTAGGATGCCGTGCCCTAGGGCGTGGGGGTTCGAGTCCCCCCTCCGGCACTCTTCTTCTCCTAGAGTCCGGGCATGGACTCCGCGCTGACCACGGTCGGGCTGCCGATCGCGCTCGGGATCATCATGTTCGGGCTCGGGCTGTCGCTGACCCCCGATGACTTCCGCCGGGTCTCGCGGCACCCACGTGCGGTGGCCGTGGCGCTCGGCTGCCAGCTGGTCCTGCTGCCGCTGGTCTGCTTCGGGTTGGTCAAGCTCTTCGACCTGCCGCCGCTGCTGGCGGTCGGGCTGATGCTGCTGGCGGCGTCCCCCGGCGGGACCAGCGCGAACCTGTTCAGCCACCTGTTCCGCGGCGACGTCGCGCTCAACGTCACGCTGACCGCGGTCAACTCGATCATCGCCATCGCCACGTTGCCGCTGATCACCAACCTCGCGATCGATCACTACGACCTCGGGGACACCGTGCACCTCCCGTTCGGCAAGGTGGTCGAGGTCTTCGCGATCGTGCTGGTGCCGGTCGCGATCGGGATGGTGGTCCGGGCCACCGCGACCGGGTGGGCGCAGCGCATGGACAAGCCGGTCCGGATCGGGTCCGCCGTCATCCTCGCGGTGCTGGTCATCGGCATCCTGCTCGACCAGCGTGAGAACGTCGGCGACTACCTGGCCGACGTGGGTGTGGTCGCGGCGGTGTTCTGCGCGATCAGCCTGGTCACCGGGTACGTCGTGCCGCGCGCCGCCGGCGTCCGCGGCGACCAGGCCATCGCCTCGTCGATGGAGATCGGTGTGCACAACGGGACCTTGGCGATCTTCGTCGCGGTCGAGGTCCTCAACTCCACCGAGATCTCGGTCCCGGCGGCCGTGTACTCGATCATCATGTTCGTGTTCGCCGCGTTGTGGGGCGTGGTGATCAGCCGCTGGCTGACAACCTCCGGGCCACAAGAGGTGCCAGTTCCCTGAGCGCCTTGCCGCGGTGGCTGATCGCGTCCTTGTCCTCGATCGGTAGCTCTGCCGTGGTCACACCGGGATGGTCGTCGGCGACGAAGACCACGTCGTAGCCGAAGCCGCCGGTGCCGCGGGTCTCGCGGATGATCCGGCCGTCCATCCGACCCTCGACGACCTCCTCGCCGACGCTTCCGTCACCAAGGGGGGTGCAGAAGGCGACCATGCAGGTGAAGTGCGCGCCGCGCCGGTCGTCGGGGACGTCGGCGAGCTGGGCGAGAAGGAGCTGGTTGTTGCGGTCGTCCGACCTGGGGTTCCCGGCCCAGCGCGCGGAGAGCACGCCGGGCATGCCGTTGAGCGCGTCGACGCACAGCCCCGAGTCGTCGGCGATCGACGGCAGCCCGGTGGCCTGCAGCCCGGCGCGGGCCTTGAGCAGGGCGTTGCCCTCGAACGTCGGCTGGTCCTCGACCGGCTCGTCGTACGGCGCCACGTCGTCGAGGCCGAGCACCTCGACCGCAGGCCCCCCGAAATCGGAAAATGCGGTCTGGAGGATCCGCTCCATCTCGGCCAGCTTCTTGGCGTTCCTGGAGGCCAGGAAGACCCTGTCTTTCACGGGGAGCTCACTGCGCGAGCGCCTCCTGCTGCAGCCGGGTCAGGTCGGCACAGCCCTTCTCGCCCAGGACCAGCAACGCGTCGAGCTCGGCGCGCGAGAACACGGCGCCCTCGGCGGTCCCCTGCACCTCAACGAACGACCCCGCACCGGTCATCACGATGTTCATGTCGGTCTCGGCGCGGACGTCCTCCTCGTAGGGCAGGTCCAGGCACGGTGCGCCGTCGATGATGCCGACAGACACCGCGGCCACCGAGCCGGCCAGCGGCTCGCCGACCAGGGCGCCGGTGGCGCGCAGGTGCGCGACCGCGTCGGCGAGGGCGACGTAGGCCCCGGTGATCGCGGCGGTGCGGGTGCCGCCGTCGGCCTGGAGGACGTCGCAGTCGAGCTGGATGGTGTTCTCCCCCAGCGCCCCGTAGTCGATGATCGCGCGCAGCGAGCGGCCGATCAGCCGGCTGATCTCGTGGGTCCGGCCACCGATCCGGCCCTTCACCGACTCCCGCTCGGAGCGGGTGTTGGTCGACGCCGGCAGCATCGCGTACTCAGCGGTCACCCAGCCCAGACCGGAGCCCTTGCGCCACCGCGGGACACCCTCGGTGGCCGAGGCCGCACACAGCACGCGGGTGCGTCCGAACTCCACGAGCACGGAGCCGGCAGCGTGGTCGAGCCAGTTGCGGGTGATCGTCACGGGTCGGAGCTCGTCGTTGCCCCGGCCGTCAGCGCGTGTCATGCGAGCGACCCTAGTCAGTGCCCAGAGGCAACCCGACGGCCGCCCGCACCCGTCAGGCTGGGTGAGAGGAGGTGCGATGCGAGGCACCCAGCGAGACACCGAGTTCGTCGAGTTCGTCACCGCCCAGCGCGCCGCGCTCCTGCGGATGGCCCGGCTGATGACCGCCGGCGACGACGCGTTCGCCGAGGACCTCGTGCAGACCACGCTGACCAAGCTCTACGTGCACTGGCCGCGGGTACGCCGCGCGGGCAACCCGGTCGGGTACGCCCGGACCAGCCTCACCCACGCCTTCATCGACGAGCAGCGCCGGGCACACCGGCGGCGAGAGACCACGACCGACGAGGTGCGGGACCGCGCCACCCACGACCCCGACGCGGACCTCGCCCACACCGTCCTCGCGGCGCTGGCCACCCTGGCACCGCGCCAGCGGGCGGTCGTCGTGCTGCGTCACTTCCTCGACCTCGACATCGCTGAGACCGCGCGCGTCCTCTCCTGCTCGACCGGCACCGTCAAGTCGCAGAACGCCAAGGCCCTCGACCGGCTCCGCACCACCCTCGAACCCGCCGTCACCATCTCCGCGTCCAGCAAGGAGCTCCGATGAACGACCTCAACACCCTTCTCGACCGCGCCGCCGGCCTGGCGTCCGTCCCGGTCGATGCTCGGGCCGACCTCACCCGAGGCCACCGCGCACTGGCCCGCACCCGCCGGCGCCGCGGTGCGGCGGGGCTCGTGGGCGTGGCCGCCGCTGGTGTCGTCGGCTTCGGCGCCATGCGGTACGCCGACCCCGCCGACACCGGCCCGCACCACGCGATCGAGACGACCGACCCCGAGACGGCAGCGGGAGTCGCAATGCTGGCCCAGCCCTTCGAGGCCGGCCCCTACACCTTCGACGCCACACCCGAGGGGTGGGAGGTCCAGGGCGCCACGCCGGCCGCGGTGACGATCGCACCGATCGGCTTCCCCGACCAGGAGCCGCTCTCCTTCGTCGGGAAGCTGGTGATCCTGTTCGATGGCAACCCGCCAGGCGACGGTGAGCAGGTCGACCTCGACGGCCGCACCTTCTGGGTCAGCGAGGGTGAGGGTTACACGTCGATCTCCACCCGCACCCGTCCCGACGAGCCCGAGGGGATCGTCCGCATCCAGTTCCCCGACGACACCGGCTGGGACCGGCAGACAATGATCGAGTTCCTGGCAGGCGTGCACGTCGGGACCGGCGCCCAGCAGGGCGTCGGCTAGGCCCTAGAAGGCGAACCGTTCCTCGTGCAGCTGGCTCCGGGGCAGGCCCGCCTGCGCCAGCGAGCGGCGCACCGCCTCGGACAGGCCGGGTGGACCGCAGAGGTAGACATCGCGCGAGGCCAGCCGCGGCACCAGCCGGGTGAGTGAGGAGCTCGAGACCAGCCCGGGGTCGTCGCCGAGCAGGTACACGACCCGGGCCCGCCGCCGGGCGGCGAGCTCGTCGAGCTCCGCCCGGAAGACGATCTCCTCGAGGCACCGCGCGCGGTAGAGCAGCATCAGGTCCTCGTCGTCCTCCATCGGCAGCGTCTCGAAGAGCGTGCGGAGCGGTGTGATGCCGACGCCGCCAGCGAGCAGGAGAACGTCGCGGCGCGTACGGCGCGCCGCGGTCAGCGCGCCGTAGGGCCCCTCGGCCACGACCCAGGTCCCGACCTCGATGCCCTGCAAGAGGCGGGTGCCGTCGCCGAGGGCCTTCACGGTGAGCCGTAGCCGGTCGGGCGCCGGCGGCGCGGACAGCGAGAACGGGTGCGCGGTGCGCCAGGTGTCCGGGCTCAGGAACCGCCACCGGAAGAACTGACCCGGCTCGGCGGCCAGCTCGTCGAGGTGCTGGCCGCTCAGCACGATCGAGACCACGCCGGGCACCTCGGGCACCACCGCCTCCACCCGCAGCCGGTGCCGGACCGCGCCCCGCAGTGGCACGAGCACCCGGTGGCGCAGCACCAGCGCGAAGGTGTGGACGTAGAGCAGTGACCACAGCACCTGCATCGGCCGGTGCCCGGCGAGGTCGGGGCCGGCCAGCTGGTGCAGGAACGAGAGCGCGATGGCGACGTAAGTCATCAGGTGCAGCGCGTGCCAGGTCTCGTAGGACACCTTGCGACGCGCCGTGCGGGCCGAGCAGACTCCGACCGCGACGAACAGGCCGGTGCCCACTGTGGCCGCGACCAGCCAGGGCAGCCCCAGCACCTGCCACAGGGCAACCGCGGCGTTGGTGCCGGTCGCAGACGCCCACCCCTGCACGGCCGCGACGCCGTGCACGACGACCAGGGTCAGGACCAGCCGGCCCAGCCGGGCGTGCCAGCGCGCCAGCGCGTCCGAGCCGAACCGCTCCAGCACCGGCCACCGCGCCATCAGCAGCACCAGCACGAGCACGCCGTAGCCGGCCAGCATCCCCGTCACGTGCGCCGTGAGCGGCACGACGAGCAGCGGCTCGTCCCGCGAGAGCGGGAGCAGGACCGGCCAGGACCCTACGAGTGCGCCGACAAGGAGCAGTGCGAGGAGCACGGACCGGCCGGCGCCGACACCGGCGATGCGTCCGGGGCCGCCAGCCCGAGCCACAGACCGAGCACGGTGGCGAGCCCGGCGATCACGGCACCGCTCCGGTCGCCTGACATCAGTACTCACTCCGACCACCGGCGGCTACGCGAGGCCAGGTCAGCCGGCCGGTCCGGCGGTGTCGACCCCGTGCTGGGCGGAACGTCACCGCAGGCACCGACGACAGCGACGTCGCCATGCCGAAGCCGTAGTGCTCGACCGACCAGGGGCCGTCGACGCCCTTCGTCTCGTCCATGCCCGCCTAGGAGCGCGAACCGGTCTCCCAGATACGGGCGCCCACCCGGATGGCTACTTGGGCTCGGACGTCGTCACCCGACGGCTGCCGATGACCAGCGGCGTCACGACCCAGATCAGCGTCACGACGATGAGCCGAGCCACGTCGATGCCGCCGATGTCCTCGTTCTGCATGACGAACGGCGCAGTGCCGAACTGCAGGTCGATCCACGGGATCACCTTCTGCGCCCAGTCGAAGAACGCGTAGAGGGTGCCGTAGACCATGAGCGGGAGCAGCAGCGCGACCACGTAGAAGATGGCGATGGCTCCGGGGCTGTTCAGGAGCACCGACCCGATCCCGAAAGCCATCAGGAAGAACAGGATCTGGACGACGAGGGTCATCACCAGGATGCGGGCCCCGAGGTTCCAGACGGCGTCGTAGCCACCCAGGCCCGCGCCGACCACGTTGCCGATGGCGCCGAGCACTAAGGCGAGGGCGACGATCGCCAGCGTCAGCAGGATGACCGAAGTCAGCTTCGCCAGCATCAGGCGCAGCCGATGCGGCTCGAGGGTGAACGTCACCAGCCCGCTGCGCTGCCCCCACTCGGTGGTCACGCTGAGGATCGCAAAGACCGGGAGCAACAGGGACAGCGGAATGATCAGGATCTGCGACCAGTCGTACGCCGAGGCCGTCACGTCGTCGTTCAGCCCGACGACGAGCAGCACGATCGCCACGGTGATGACCAGCAGCACGCCGGTCACGAGCAGCAACCAGAAGCCACCGCGGGTGTCGACCATCTTGCGGGCCTCGACCTTCACCAGGCGCGAGAAGGGCACGCGCGCGGTCCCGCTGATGTCGAGCGTGGGGGCAGGGGCAGTGGTGGCGCTCATGCGTTGGCTCCTTCCGGCACGACGGCGTCGCGCTGGGTGTCGGCGGTGAGGCTGAGGAACAGGTCCTCCAGGCCGCCCTCGGCGGATCGAAGGTCGGTGAGGACGATGCTCTGCTCGGCGGCGACCCGGCCGACGTCGACCGGGGCCGCGTCGACGCGGAGCCCGGTGCCGGCGGGCGAGGCCCCGAACCCCTTGTCCGCGAGCGCCTTGGCGAGCAGCTCGTTGTCGAGCGCGGTGACCAGCGAGGTCTTGTGCTCGGCATCGGCCAGGAGCTCGTCCTTCGTGCCGCTGGCCACGATCTTGCCGCGACCGATGAGGATCATCTCGTCGGCGATCTGCTCGACCTCGTTGAGCAGGTGGCTGGACAGGAACACGGTGCCGCCGCGGTCGGCGTACCCCTTGAGCAGGCCGCGCATCCAGCGGATGCCAGCGGGGTCGAGACCGTTCGCGGGCTCATCGAGGATCAGCACGGACGGGTCGCCGAGCAGGGCGTGGGCGATGCCGAGCCGCTGCTTCATGCCGAGCGAGTAGTTGCGCAGCCGACGCTTGGCCTCGGTCCGGTCAAGGGAGACCAGGTCGAGCATCTCGTCCACCCGCGAGAGCGGCAGCCCCATCGTCTGGGCGCCGAGGGTGAGGATCTCGCGGCCGGTGCGGCCGGCGTGCTGGGCCGAGGCGTCGAGCAGGACGCCGACGTGCCGGCCCGGGTTGGGGATGTCCTGGTAGAGGTGGCCGCCGATGGTGACCCGGCCAGCGGTTGGCGGGGTGAGTCCGACCATGACGCGCATCGTGGTCGTCTTGCCAGCGCCGTTGGGGCCGAGGAACCCGGTCACCCGGCCGGGCTCG
Organism: uncultured Actinomycetota bacterium; assembly: GCA_963817125.1. Classification (GTDB taxonomy): domain Bacteria; phylum Actinomycetota; class Actinomycetes; order Propionibacteriales; family Nocardioidaceae; genus Nocardioides. The sequence continues at coordinate 243,331 of CAWFNB010000009.1, read as the reverse complement.
CAGACGAAGCTGATGTCGTCGACCGCGGCGAAGTTGCCGTACCGGCGCGTGAGGCCTTCCACAGTGATCATGTCGCCCAGCCTGCCCGAGGCGGTCAACGCATTCATCGTTCCCGCGGCTCGCGCGTGGCGACCAAAGTAGGGGTGGTCGGCCGACCCGGGCAGCCTGCGCCCCCGCCGGCCACGGCCTAGCCTGCTGAGGTGGACCGCCCCGCGCCCGAGGAGTACCAGCCGCGGCTGTCCACGTGGGGACACACCTGGCGCCTCGGCGCGATGCTGGCGATCACCGCGGTCGCATGGCTGCCGATCGCTGAGCGGCAGTCGGAGCGGCTGTTCGTGCTCGACGTGGGCCTGGGCCTGGTCGCGTTCGGACTGGTCTTCTTCCGACGGCGCTGGCCGCTCCCCGTCGCCCTGGCCATCAACGCGATCACCTGCGTCTCGGGTTTCGCCAGCGGGCCGTCCGTGCTGGCGACGGTGTCGCTGGCCACCCGCCGCCGATGGCGCGAGATGGCGCTGGTGGGCTCGGTCGGTTTCGCCGCTGCCCAGTTCTACTCCGTCAGCCAGCCCGCCATGCCGGACGACCCGTTCTGGCTGAACCTCAGCATCAACGCCGTGATGGGCATTGCCATCCTCGGCTGGGGCATGTACCTCGGCTCGCGGCGGGAGCTGATGTACACGCTTCGGCACCGAGCCGAGCGCGCCGAGTCCGAGCAGGAGCTGCGGGTGGACCAGGCGCGCGCCAACGAGCGGGCCCGGATCGCGCGGGAGATGCACGACGTGCTCGCGCACCGGATCTCACAGGTGTCGATGCACGCTGGTGCGCTGGCGTTCCGCGAGGACCTGACGCCCGACGAGGTGCGGACCAGCGCCGGGGTGATCCGGGAGAAGGCGCACGAGGCGCTCACCGACCTGCGCGGCGTACTGGGGGTGCTTCGCGGCGCCGACGGCGAGCCCACCCTCGCGCCGCAGCCGACGTACGCCGACCTGAGCGAGCTGGTCGCCGAGGCCCGCGACTCCGGACTCCAGGTCGAGTTCCACGACCGGGTGAGCACGCCCGCCGAGGTGCCCGACGCATCCGGTCGGACGGTCTACCGGATCGTGCAGGAGGGGATCACCAACGCCCGCAAGCACGCCCCCGCAGCGCTGCTCACGATCGAGCTCACGGGTTCGCCGGAGCTCGGCCTGGACGTCGTGATGCGCAACCCGCTCGGCTTCGGCAGCGCGACGCCCGGCGCCGGGCTGGGCCTGGTCGGGCTGTCCGAGCGGGCCGAGCTCCGTGGCGGGCGGCTGGACCACCGCCGCGAGGGCAACAGCTTCGTGCTGCACGGCTGGATCCCGTGGGCCTCATGACCAAGAAGATCCGGGTGCTGGTCGTCGACGACGACCCGCTGGTGCGCTCGGCACTCGCGCTGATGCTCGGCGGTCAGCCGGACCTCGAGGTGGTCGGCGAGGCCGGCGACGGCCGCGAGTCGCTCCGGCTCGTCGACGAGCTGCAGCCCGCCGTCGTGCTCATGGACATCCGGATGCCCCGGATGAGCGGCCTCGAGGCGACCCGCGCCCTCCACGGTCGACCCGAGCCGCCGCACGTCATCGTGCTGACCACCTTCGACGCAGACGAGCACGTGCTCGGGGCGCTGGCGGCGGGCGCGGACGGCTTCCTGCTCAAGGACACCCCGCCACCGCAGATCCTCGAGGCGATCCGGGCGGTCGCCGACGGCGACCCGATGCTCTCCCCTTCGGTCACCCGGACCCTCATAGACCGGATCCGCGACGACTCCGGCGACGACCGCGCCCAGGTCGCGCAGCGGCGGCTCGCCGTACTGACCCAACGAGAGCAGGACGTGGCCCGCGCGGTCGGCCGCGGCCTCACCAACGCCGAGATCGCGCGCGAGCTGCACCTGTCCATCCCGACGGTGAAGGCGCACGTCTCCCGCCTCTTCGACAAGCTCCGGGTGACCAACCGGGTGCAGATCGCGATCTGCGTGCACGACGCGGGGCTGGACTGAGGCCCCTCAGCCTGGCTAGAGGTCGTACACGTTGCCCGGACGGGCCAGGTCGGCAGGGCCGTCCCAGACCTTCCGCGCCTCGGCGAGCACACCCTCCTTGTCGAACCACGGAGGAATGTGCGTGATCACGAGACGGCCGACCTGCGCCCGCGCAGCGAGCTCGCCCCCGTCGGTGCCGGTGAGGTGGATCTCGGGCGGGTTGTCGTCGCCCTCGCGGAATGACGCCTCGGCCAGCAGCAGGTCCGCGCCGGTCGCGAGCCGATCCAGGGCCTCGCACGGCCCCGTGTCGCCGGTGTAGGCGAGCGAGACGTCCCCCACCGTGACCCGGAGCCCGTACGCCTCGACCGGGTGCACCACCGGCACCGCGGCCACGACGAACGGCCCGATCTCGACCACGTGGTCATAGGTCCGGAAGTCGAACTCCTCGCTCATCCCGGGGTCCTCCGGGAGGTCGTAGGCGCGCGCCATCCGGCCGGCGGCGTCGCTCGGTCCGAACACTGGCAGCCGCGGCTTCGGGCCGTCGGGGTGGTACTTGCGCAGCACGTAGTAGCCGCACAGGTCGAGGCAGTGGTCGGCGTGCAGGTGGCTGAGCAGTACCGCGTCGATCGCGAGGGGGTCGACGTACCGCTGCAGGACGCCCAGCGCGCCGTTGCCGAGGTCCATCAGCACCCGCCACGTGCGACCGTCATGCTCGGCCTCGAGGAGGTAGCAGGACGCCGCTGAGTCCGGGCCGGGGTAGGAGCCCGAGCACCCGATGACCGTGAGCCTCACGCGGTCCTCACGACAGACCGCCCGCGAACTGGCTGGCCGCCATCATCTCGGCACCGAGGAACCGCCGCCCGATGGTCTCGAACTCCTCCGGAGCACCGGTGGTGGCGAACGTGTACGTCGGCACGCCACCCGGCCGCATCAGCCCGGTGGCCGTCAGCATCTTGTAGACGTCCTTGGCGCACTCCTCCGCGCTGCTGACCAGCGTGACCTCGTCGCCCATGACGTAGGAGATGGCTCCGGTGAGCAGCGGGTAGTGGGTGCAGCCGAGGATCAGCGTGTCCACGCCGGCGCTGGTGAGCGGGTCGAGATAGCTGTGCGCGACGGCGAGCAGCTCGTCGCCACCGGTCACGCCGGCCTCGACGAAGTCGACGAACCGAGGACACACCTGGGTGGTCAGCTCGATGTGGGGGGCGGCAGCGAACGCATCCTCGTAGGCCATCGACTCCGCCGTGGCCCGGGTGCAGATCACGCCGATCCGGCCGCTCCGGCTGGCCGCGACCGCCCGGCGGGTGGCCGGGAGGATCACCTCGACCACCGGCACGTCGTACCGCTCACGGGCGTCACGCAGCATCGCGGCGCTCGCGGAGTTGCAGGCGATGACGAGCGCCTTCACGCCCTGCTCGTTGAGATGGTCGAGGCACTCGAGGGCGTACTCGCGCACCTCCGCGATCGGCTTGGGGCCGTAGGGCTGCCGCGCGGTGTCGCCGAGGTAGTGCACCGACTCGTGCGGCAGCTGGTCGATGACCGACCGCGCCACGGTGAGGCCGCCGAAGCCGGAGTCGAAGATCCCGATCGGGGCGTCGACGGACGCGGGGGACGCAGGCACGACCAGCAAGCGTATGCGTCGATCCCGGGCCGCGCACCGTGTCGTCGCGTACGTCACGCCGAGGGCGTCGGGCTCCGTTCGACAAAGTTCTCTGGTTGCGGAGACAGCGAGCGGTCCGTGGGTGGACTCTAGGGGGATGGCGGACTCGCTGAATCAGCGACTCGACCAGGCGCTGAGAGAGAAGGAAGCCGCGGAGGATGCCCTCCGCGACCTACAGGCGCGCGTCGACAACGCCCAGCAGCTGGCCAACATGGGTGACTACGACTGGCACATCGCGAGTGACACGAACCGGTGGTCGGACCAGCTGTACCGGATCTATGGCCACGAGCCACAGGCGATCAACCCCAACTACGAGATGTTCCTCTCCTTCATCCATCCCGACGACCGGGAGCGGATCCAGGGCATCCACCAGCAGGCCTACGCCACGGGCGAGCCCTACGAGATGATCGAGCGAATCGTCCGGCCCGACGGTGAGGTGCGCTACCTGTCGTCCAACGGTCAGGTCGTCACGGACGAGAACGGCACCCCGCTGCGGATGCGCGGGACCTGCATCGACATCACCGACCGAGTCCTGGCCGAGGAGGAGCGCGAGAAGCACGCCGACCGGGCGCGCGAAGAGCAGACCCGCCGCCAGGCCGCGCTCGAGATCAACGACAGCGTGGTCCAGGGACTGACTGCCGCCCTCTACACGCTCGAGCTCGACGACACGGCCGCCGTTCGCGACTACGTACGCCGGACGCTCGACTCGGCTCGCGCGATCATCACCGACCTGGTCGGCCCGATCGAGGGCCCCGTCTCCCCTGGCGACCTGGTCCGGAACTCGCCGAGCGCGCTCGACAAGACCAACCCCGCTGCGGGCTGAGTTCCTCGTAGCCTGCGTGTGTGGCCTCCTTGATCCTCACTGTCCTGGGCGATGACCGCCCGGGTCTGGTGTCCGCAGTCTCGGCTCCGATCAAGGCGCACGGCGCGAGCTGGGAGCGCAGTCAGATGTCAGAGCTCGCCGGCAAGTTCGCCGGCATCGTGCTGGTCTCCGTGCCCGACCACAGGGTCGACGCACTGGTCGCAGACCTCACGGCACTGAAGGCCCAGGGCCTGGCGGTCGTCGTGGAGCGCACCGATGAGCCCGCCGAGCGGGAGTCGCAGCGGCTCAACCTCGAGCTGCTCGGCGCTGACCACCCCGGCATCGTGGCCGAGATCTCGGCCGCCCTCGCCGCGCGTGACGTCAGCATCGAGGATCTCAGCACCGATGTGCGCGCCGCTCCCATGGCCGGCGGGACGCTCTTCGAAGCCCGAGCGGTGCTCAACGCACCGCCGACCACGAGCACCGACGAGCTGCGATCGATGCTCGAGGGACTGGCGGACGAGCTGATGGTCGAGATCAGGTTGTCGGACGACTGAGAGCCGGTGGTTGAGCCCGGAGGAGCGCCAGCGACGACGGTGTCGAAACCACCGCAACGAGGGCTGGGACTCGACCCCGGGTTTCTAGTCGAACAGCCGCGGCTGCGGCGGACCGTGGGCGGGGTCGACACCGTCGAAGAGGCTGCTGACCGACTCACCGGCATGGATCCGCTCGATCGCGGCGCCGAACAGCCCGGCCACCGAGCGGATCTGGAGCTCGGGCCAGTCCGCCGGCGGGGGCACGGTGTCGGTGGTCACCACCTCGGTGATCATCGGGTGTCCGCGGAGCCGCTCGATCGCCTTGCCGACGAAGAGGCCGTGGGTGCAGGCGATCGAGGCCGACGTGCAACCCCGCTCCGCGAGCCGGTCGAGGAGCTCGACGATCGAGCCACCCGTGGCGATCTCGTCGTCGAGGATGATGGCGCGCTTGCCCTCGACATCGCCGACGATCGCGTCGATGACCACCTGGTCGTCGGCCAGCCGCTTCTTGCTGCCGGCGGCGACCGGAAGGCCGAGCAGTCTCGAGAACTGGGTGGCGGTCTTGGCGTTGCCGAAGTCGGGTGAGACCACGACGGCGTCCGCCAGGTCCTGCCCCTGGTAGTGGTCGGCGAGGACGCCGAGCCCGGTGAGGTGGTCGACCGGCACCGAGAAGAAGCCGTGCACCTGCGGCGCGTGCAGCGTCATGGTGATGACCCGGTTGGCGCCCGCCGCGACCAGCAGGTCCGCGACCAGCCGGCCACCGATCGAGAGCCGCGAGGCGTCCTTCTTGTCCGACCGCGCGTAGGCGTAGTACGGGATCACCGCGGTGATCTGGGCCGCCGAGGCACCGCGGGCAGCCTCGAGCATCAGGAGCAGCTCCATGAGGTGCTCCTGCGTGGGCGGCACCAACGGCTGGACGACGTACACGTCGCGCTGGCGGCAGTTGGTCTGGAGCTGCGCCTGCAGGCAGTCGTTGCTGAACCGGGTCAGCTCCACCGAGCTCAGCTCGACGCCGAGCGACTCGCAGACAGCGGTGGCGAACTGGCGGTGGGCGCTGCCGCTGAAGACGACGATCTCGCGCAAACTGGGCTCCCCGGTGACAGCGCCGACGGCCTACTCGGCCACGACGGGAATGTAACCGCGAACGAGCAGGTGTGCCATGGCCCGTGGGTGGGGAGTCCGCCTGTTGAGCTCGTGGATCGTCGGGAACGGGTTGAACCGGCAGCCGTTCAGCCCCTTCGACTGCTGCATCATCACCGGCGCGAGTCGGCCCTTGCCTGGGCACCCGGCGTGGCCGAGACCGAGCCAGTGGCCGGTCTCGTGGTTGACGACCATGTGCCGGTAGTCGCGCAGGGCGAGGTGGGCGGCGTTCCACGCCGGCGACGCGTGCTTCCACCGATCCTGGTTGATGATCACGAACCGGCCGACCCGGCAGCTCCACATCGAGCTGCATCCCGAGGAGAAGCCGGGCACCCGGCTGGCCTGGGAGAGCACCAGCGTGAACGCGCCGCCGTGCCTGACCGGCACCAGCTGGATCCCGGCGCCGCGCCATCCCCGCGGGTCCTCGTAGGTCTGCTGGGCGAGGCTGCGGAACTGCTTCACGCTCGTGGTGATCTTGCCGCGCGTCTCGACGTGGTAGCGGACCACGCGGCGTACGTCGACCCGGTGCTTGATCCTCGGCGTCGCGTCGGTGGTGACCTCGAGTGGCTGGTAGCCCGGCGAGAGCACCGTCATCCGGACCCGGAGCCGGGCGCCGACGTCCTCGGGCCGGATGTCGTAGCGCTTGCCGGTGGCGCCGTCGATGTCGTTGCCGGAGCGCCGCCACTGGTAGGTGACCTTGGCCGGTTTCGCGTTGTAGCGGCCCGGGTGCGCGTCGAGAGTGTGCGTCCACCGGGTCACCCCGGCGATCTTCTGGCCGCCCTTGGCCTTGAGGATGGCGCGCTGCACCGGCGCGGTCGCGGCCGAGGTCGCCGTCCCGCTGTTGCCGGCACCGTCGTCCGCGACGACCACCACCGCGAGCGTGTGCCCGAGGTCGTCCTCCTCTGCGGTGTAGGTGGGGCTGGTGGCCTGGGCGATCGGCTGGCCGTCGCGGAGCCACTGGAAGGCGTACGTCGTCGCGGCGGGCGCCCACTGACCCGGGTCCGCCGTGAGAGTGGCGTCGAACTCGGGCGTCCCGGAGATGCTCGGCGGCAGCACGTTTGCGAGGGTGCCCGCATCAGCGGGCGCGGCGGTGGCGAGCGTGCCGGCGACGGTGAGGACCAGGAGCAGGACGAGGCGTCGCATCGCGACCGACCCTAGTCGCCGAGTCGGGGTTACTGATGAGCAGTAACCCCGACTCGGCGGGGTGTCACGCCCAGAGCTGGCCCTCGAGCCGCTCCTCGGCCTCGTCGATGGTGCCCTCGTAGGCGCCGGTGGAGAGGTACTTCCAGCCGCCGTCGGCGACCACGAACGCGATGTCCGCCGGCTCCCCCGCCCCGACGGCCTTGGCTGCCTGGGCGAGGGCGGCGTGCAGGATCGCGCCGGTGGAGATGCCGGCGAAGATGCCCTCGAGCTCGAGCAGCTCGCGGACCCGGCGTACGGCGTCGCGCGGACCCACCGAGAACCTCGCGTCGATCAGCTCGGCGTCGTAGAGCTCGGGCACGAAGCCCTCGTCGAGGTTGCGCAGCCCGTAGACCAGCTCGCCGTAGCGCGGCTCGGCGGCGACGATCCTGACCTCCGGCTTGTGCGCGCGGAAGAACCGCCCGACGCCCATCAGGGTGCCGGTGGTGCCGAGCCCGGCGACGAAGTGGGTGATCGAGGGCAGGTCCGCCAGGATCTCCGGGCCGGTGCCCTGCTCGTGGGCGAGCGAGTTGGCCTCGTTGCCGTACTGATAGAGCATCACCCAGTCGGGGTGTTCCTCCGCGACTCCCTTGGCGACGCGGACCGCCTCGTTGGAGCCACCGGCGGCCGGTGACGTGATGATCTCCGCGCCCCACATCCGGAGCAGCTGGCGGCGTTCGTCGGAGGTGTTCTCCGGCATCACGCAGACCAGCCGGTAGCCCTTGAGCTTGGCCGCCATCGCCAGGGAGATCCCGGTGTTGCCGGAGGTCGGCTCGAGGATGGTTGCGCCGGGCCGCAGCAGCCCCTCCTTCTCCGCCTCCTCGACCATGCGCAGCGCCGGTCGGTCCTTGATCGACCCGGTGGGGTTGCGGTCCTCCAACTTGGCCCAGAGCCGTACGTCGGGGGTCGGAGACAGCCTCGGCAGCCCGACCAGCGGCGTACCGCCGACCGAGGCGAGGAGGTTGTCGTAGCGGGTCACGACCGCGCGGTCAGCCCCCGGCGACGGCAGGCAGCACGACCACCTGGTCGCCGTCCTTCAGCTCGGCCTCCAGGCCGCCGAGGAACCGGACGTCCTCGTCGTTGACGTAGACGTTGACGAAGCGGCGGAGGTCACCGTCGTCGAGCAGCCGCTCCTTGATCCCGGGGTGGCCGCTCTCCAGGTCGTCGATCAGCGCGCTCAGGCTGGCGCCCTCGGCCGTGACGGACTTCGCGCCATCGGTGTAGGTGCGCAGGATGGTGGGGATGCGGATCTCGATCGCCATCAGGCTGGACTCCTCGGGGGTTGGGACTCGACGACCTCGTCGGTGATCTCTACAGGTTCCTCGGTCACGTCGCCATCGACGATCCTGTAGGACCTGAACTCGACCGGGCCGTCGTTATTCCCGTGCTCACGGGTGCTGACGAGCACGTAGTGGGCGTTCGGCTCCATGGCGAGGCCGATGTCGGTGCGGCTGGGGTAGGCCTCGGTCGCGGTGTGCGAGTGGTAGACGACCACCGGCTCCTCGTCGTTGGCGTCCATCTCCTTGTAGAGCTGCAACAGGTCCGTGGTGTCGAACTCGTAGAACGTCGGGCTCCCGGCGGCGTTGACCATCTCGACCAGCCGCTCCGCGCGGTCACTGCCGGCGGGGCCGGCGACGACGCCGCAGGCCTCGTCGGGGTGGTCCCGCTTGGCGTGCGCGACGATGCAGTCGTACGTCGCCTGGTCGAGTTTCAGCACCGTCCAAGGGTAGGGCTGCCACGTTGCTCTAGCCGGCACTGGCCGAGGGCCGGACGCCGACGCCGAGCTGCTCATGCGGGCGACAGGTCGGTCCGACCTCATGGGTCGAAGCGACGCTGCGGGTCCCTCTCCTACTGGGTGGGCTATGGGTCATAGGCACAACGGGCCGTTGACCTCCGACACGAGCCGGGATGCAATCGCGTCATGACCACCCTGACCGCGCCCCAAGAGGACAGGTCCTTCAAGGGCGTCGGTCTGAGTGCGCTTGCGATGCTGGGCGCAGGAGTCGTGTGCTGGCTCCTGCACCTTCCCGACTTCGCCACCCAGGCGGTGTCTGCTGGAGCATTTGCAACGCCCGCCGCATTGGCGATTCGGGGCCAACGCAAGGCGGCAGCGAGCTCGCAGGACGAGAACGTGTCACCCGCCGAGAGGGCTGCTCAGGAGCAGGCCCTGGCCTCGCGACAACGCCCCCTCGTCATCGTGGTCCTGGCAGGCGTGCTCTTGGCGCTCGACTCCCTGTTCGGGTTGATCATCGCCCTCGTGGGCGCGATCGGCGCCGCCATTCTCGGGGTGCCAGCGTTTCTGCTCATGTGCGGCCTGCTCGTCTTCGCCGGAGCCAGGTGGGCGGACCGACTTGGCAGGCGCCCCTACGTAACCGTGCTGCTGGTCGTCGTCGTTGCCCTCTTGGTTCGGTGCTACATCGTCACGGTGCTCATGCGGGACTTCATCGTCGACACCTATGGTGACGACGAGACGAGTACAGCCCTTCTGCTCGCGTTCTTCGTCGTGTTCATCGCCATCAGCCACGTCTTCTACCTCGGCGCAGGCGACGCGGGTGTTTGGTTGGCCCGACGTCGTCGACGCGCTGCTGTGCCCTCACCGACTGGCGGCGTCACCCTCGCTGGCGAACCTCAGGACCCGGGAAGGGAACCGGCCACGGTCCCGGCAGCGCCCCGGACCTCGCCACTTGCCTCCGGACCGGCACCGGACTGGTACCTCGACCCGGTGCAAGGCGGAGTCCTGCGCTACTGGGACGGAACCGCGTGGACCGCAAGCCGAGTCTCCGTGACAGGCGCAGCGTCCGTCCCGCCTGCCGGCTGGTGCGCAGACCCGGAGAGGGATGGTGTCCTCAGGTGGTGGGACGGCACCAGCTGGACCGAACACCGTCGGTTCGCCTGAGGTCAGCGCGACGACAGCGCGTGGACCAGCGTCTCCTGGAGGTAGCCGACCCAGTCGTAGATGTCGTGCGCCTGCGCGCGCGGGTCGTCGTCGGGCAGCGAGTGCCAGTAGTCCTCGTCGCCCTCCTTGACCTCGAGCCGGGTGGCGAGCGCCAGCCGCAGGTCGGTGAACGAACGCATCCAGGTCTCGGCCGTGGGCTGGTCGAGCTCGACGTCGATCATCAGCCCCTCCTCGGTGAGCTCGGGCGGCAGCCCGGCCTCCTCGAGGCAGTCGATGATCGTGATGGCGGCATTCGCCTTGCCGTCCCTCAAGGTGCCCTCGGTGAACCGGCGGAACTCCGCCGACGCCTCCTCGTTCTCCGGATAGGCGGTCGGGAACAGCCGGGCCAGCACCGGGTCCTCCGGCTCGCTGGTGGGGCCGGAGAAGTCCATCATCGCCTCGAACGGGTCCTGGTCGTCGCGCGGGACGGCGGCCTCGTTGCGCAGCAGCTCCACCAGCTGGGCCGCGAGCGAGCGCAACAGCTCGGCCTCGAAACCCGTGAACGTGGCGATGAGGTGCTTGCTGCGGCGGTGGCGGGCGAACCCGCTCATCTAGGGCATGTCCTAGTGCTCACTGTTGCTTGTCCAGGGTGGCCCAGAGCCCGTACTCGTGCATGGCCTGCACGTCGCGCTCCATCTCCTCGCGGGTCCCCGAGCTCACCACCGACTTGCCGTCCTCGTGCACCTCGAGCATCAGCTTCTCGGCCTTCTTCTTGTCATAGCCGAAGTACTTCTGGAAGACGTAGGTGACGTAGGACATCAGGTTGACCGGATCGTTCCAGACGATGGTCACCCAGGGCGTCGCCAGGACGGTGATCTCGTCGGGGGTCGTCGTCGGCTCGACCTCGACCGGGCTGGCGGTTGACACATCTCCATCGTGGCACAGCGGCCACGCCCATCAAGCAGCCTCCTAGGGTGGCCGTTGTGTCGCCATCCACGGCCCTGCTGACCGACCACTACGAGCTCACCATGCTCCAGGCGGCGCTGGCTGGCGGTACGGCGCAGCGGCGGTCGGTCTTCGAGCTGTTCGGCCGCCGGCTGCCCGAAGGCCGGCGGTACGGCGTGGTCGCAGGCGTCGGTCGGGCGCTCGACGCGATCGAGGCCTTCCGCTTCGACGACGCGACGCTGGCGGCGCTGGACGGGGTGGTCGACACCCCGACCTTGGCGTGGCTCGCCGACTACCGGTTCTCGGGCGACGTGTGGGGATACGCCGAGGGCGAGGCCTACCTGCCGCACTCGCCGCTGGTGATCGTCGAGGCCAGCTTTGCCGAGGCCATCGTCCTCGAGACGGTGCTGCTCTCGATCTACAACCACGACTCAGCGATCGCCTCGGCAGCCTCGCGGATGACGCTGGTGGCAGGCGACCGGCCGTGTATCGAGATGGGCTCGCGGCGCACCCACGAGGAGGCAGCGGTGGCGGCCGCGCGGGCGGCGTACATCGCCGGCTTCGCGAGCACCTCCAACCTGGCCGCGCGCCAGCGGTACGGCATCCCGACCGCCGGCACCAGCGCGCACTCCTTCACGCTGCTGCACGACAGCGAGGAGGAGGCCTTCCGGGCGCAGGTGAGCTCGCTGGGCACCGGCACCACGCTGCTGGTCGACACCTACGACCTGGTCGAGGCGGTCCGGCTCGGCGTCGAGGTGGCCGGTCCCGAGCTGGGCGCGGTCCGCATCGACTCCGGTGACCTCGGCGTGCTCGCCGAGGAGGTGCGCGCCCAGCTGGACTCGCTCGGCGCGACCCGCACCCGGATCGTCGTGACCAGCGACCTCGACGAGCACGCGATCGCTGCCCTCGCGAACGCTCCCGTGGACGGGTATGGCGTCGGCACCCAGCTGGTCACCGGCAGCGGCCACCCCACGTGCGGTTTCGTCTACAAGCTGGTCGCCCGGGCGAACGCCGACGGGGTCCTGCAGTCGGTGGCCAAGAAGAGCGTCGACAAGGTCTCGATCGGTGGGCGGAAGTACGCGCTGCGCCGGCGCAGCGTCGACGGCGTCGCCGAGGCCGAGGTGATCGGCATCGGCACCCCGTCCGAGAACGACGCCACCCGATTGCAGAGTGACCGGGAGCTGTTGGTCCCCCTCGTCCGCGACGGCGAGGTGGTCGGTCGCGAGCCCCTGGCCGACGCGCGCGAGCGCCATGTCACCGCCCGCGCCGAGCTGCCGCCCGCCGCCCAGCAGATGTCCCGCGGCGAACCCGTCATCCCCACGATCTTCGAAGGCGGTCACTGACATGGCCCTGCTCACCTGCGACTTCTTCTCCGAGTCCCTGATGGTCGGCACGTCGATGACGGTGGTGCTGCCGCAGGAGACCGAGGAGCAGATTGGCCTGACCGAGCAGCCGCTGGAGGGGCCGCCGCCCGTGCTCTACCTGCTGCACGGCCTGTCCGACGACCACACCGCGTGGCTTCGCTACACCTCGATCGAGCGGTACGCCGCGGCGCGCGGCCTCGCGGTCGTCATGCCTGCGGCCGGTCGCAGCTTCTACGCCGACGAGGCGCACGGCCATCGCTACTGGCAGTTCGTCTGCGATGAGCTGCCCGCCGTCGTCGGGACGTTCTTCCGCGTCTCGCAGGAGCCGGCGGACACCTTCGTGGCCGGGCTCTCGATGGGCGGCTACGGCGCCCTCAAGCTGGCGCTCACCCACCCGGAGCGGTACGCCGCAGCCGCGTCCCTCTCCGGTGCGCTCGACATCGCCTACATCGCCAAGCAGCCCGACCGCGACGAGCTGGTCGGCAGGGTCTTCGACCACCGGGTGGGTCCGGATGACGACCTGTTCGCCCTGGTCAAAGGCGTCTCCGAGCCGCCGCCGCTGCACCTCTCCTGCGGCACCGACGACGTGCTCTTCGCAGCCAACCAGAGGTTCGTCAAGGCCGCGAAGGCCGCCGGCGCCGACGTGACCACCGACTTCCGTCCCGGCGACCACGTGTGGTCGCTGTGGGACGCGGTGATCGAAGACGTGATCGCGTGGCTGCCGCTCCGGACGGCCGCCGGTGGTTGAGGAGCTCGCTGCGCGAGCTCCTCAACCACCGGCTCCTACTAGGTTGGGCCCCATGAGGTCCGCGTTGCTCGTCGTCGACGTGCAGAACGACTTCTGCGAGGGCGGATCGCTGCCGGTGACCGGCGGCGCCCAGGTCGCGGCGGACGTCGCCACGCTGCTGCACCACCGCAGGGCAGGTGATCCCGAGGTGTCGGCGTACGACCTCGTGGTCGCGACCAAGGACCACCACATCGACCCGGGCGACCACTGGGCCAGGGAGCCGGACTATGTCGACTCGTGGCCGGTGCACTGCCGGGTCGGGACCGAGGGCGAGGCGTTCCACCCGAACCTCGACCCCCAGCCGTTCGACGCGGTCTTCCTCAAGGGCGAGCACGCTGCGGCGTACTCCGGGTTCGAAGGCACCACGGGGACTGGCGAGACCCTGGCCGACTGGCTCCGCACGCACGAGGTGACCAAGGTCGACATCTGCGGGATCGCCACCGACCACTGCGTCCGCGCGACCGCGCTGGACGCGGCGCGGGAGGGGTTCGAGACCACGGTCCTGCTCGACCTGTGTGCCGGCGTGGCACCGGAGTCGACCGAGGCCGCGCTCGCAGCGATGCGCGAGGCGGGCGTGAGCCTTGCTTGAGACCGACGACCTGCGGGTCGAGCTGCGTGACGACGGCGCACTGTGGTTGACGTTCAACCGGCCCGAGGTCTTCAACGCGTTCAGCCCCGAGCTGTCGGTCGCGCTGGCCGAACGGCTCGAGGACGCTGGCAACCGCGACGACGTCCGGGTCGTGGTGTTCACCGGCACCGGCGCGGCGTTCAGTGCCGGGGCCGACATCTCCGGCGAGGACGCGCACGAGCGGTTCGACGTCCGCGCCCTCGACGCCGCGAACCGGATCATCCGGGCGGTGACGGGCTGCCCCAAGCCGGTCGTGGCCGCGGTCAACGGTGTCGCCGCGGGGGTCGGCTGCTCGACCGCCCTGGCCGCCGACATCGTCGTGACCGCCGAGTCGGCGAGCTTCCTGCTCGCCTTCGCCCGGATCGGGCTGATGCCCGACGGCGGTACGTCGGCGACGGTGGCCGCCTCCATCGGCCGGGCCCGCGCGATGCGGATGGCGCTGCTCGCCGAGCCCCTCACTGCTCAGGAGGCCTACGACGCCGGGCTGGTCAGCCACGTCGCGAACGACGAGGAGTTCCCCGCGCTGGTCGACACGATCGTGGGCCGCCTTGCGGCCGGAGCACCGCTCGCACAGGCTGCGACCAAGAAGGCGGTCAACGCCGCCACCCTCGACCAGCTCGAGTCCGCGCTCGAGCGCGAGCGCACCGGACAGACCATCCTGCTGCGCACCGACGACGCAGCCGAGGGGATGCGGGCCTTCTCCGAACGTCGTAGGCCGAAATTCCGCGGCCAGTGAGCGATCGATCTTGCGTGCTCGCCAACGGCCCGCGCCACCCGGCCGGATCATCTGTCAAGAACCCGACCGGGTTATAGACCCCGAGCATCGTGGGAACTAGGACATAAGGGAGTCGACGAACGTCCCCCACCCGACCCACGGAGTCGCGATGTCCCCACCGACGACTGCTCCCCCAGATCACCGTCGTCTAGAGCTCCAAGTGCACCTTCTCGGCACCCCCTGGGTCGGCGCCGGCGGCGCCCAGCTTCACCTCTCGCCGTCCGCAGCCACCACCCTGGCCCTTCTGGCGATGGCGCCCGACGGCCTCAGCCGGACCCGCATGGCCACCCAGATGTTCGCCGACTGCCCGGAGCCGGTGGCCCGACGCCGGCTCTCCACAGCGCTGTGGCGGCTGCGCACCGAGCTGCGTGACACCGTCGGTCGCGACGTCGTGGACTCGGCCAGCCCGTCCCGCGTCGCCCTGCTGCCGGACGTCGAGGTCCGCGTCGACGCCCGGGAGTTCCGAGACCAGGTCACTCCCGTGCTCGGCCAACCCGTTGACGAGATGACCTCAGACGCTGCGGCCATCCTCGAGTCCGCCGCCGAGTCGTACACGGGCTCGCTGCTGGAGACGAACTACGACGACTGGGTGGTCTTCGAACGAGACAGCCTCGCCAACCTCTACCTGGCCGTCGTCGACCACCTCGTGCAGTACCACGGACAGCGCGGCGACGCCGCGAAGGTGGCGACGTACGCCGAGAAGGCCCTCGAGCTGGAGCCGCTGCGCGAGGACCTGCACCGGCACGTGATGGTCGCCTACGAGCGAGCCGGCCGCGCGGACCTGGCCGCACGGCAGTTCGAGCTGTGCCGGCTGGCCCTGCTCCGTGAGCTGGGCGCCGACCCGATGCCCGAGACGATCGCCCTGCACACGCGGATCATGATCGGTGACGGCTCGGCAACAGCGGGCGACCTCGCGGCTCTCGTGGCCGACCTGGAGCGGGCCCGCCGCGAGATCCACGAGCTCGCCACGATCGTCGAGCGCGCTCTCGACGCGGTCCTGCGGCTGCGCTGATCGCGACCCACGGGCCGGACCGGCCCGTGACCCCCCGGTGACCGCGCCGTGAGACCTCGGTGAGGGAGCCGGGCGAGGCTCGGCTGCGAATCGAAAGGTCGCCGATCGAGCGTGGACAACCCCCTCAAGACCTACCGCTTCCTTCTGGAGGTGTGGGTCGAACATCGCGAGATCCCCGGTCTCCCACTTCAGGTGCGGGCTCGGATGCGCGACGTGGAGCACGGCAAGGCGAGGTACGTGGGCTCGGTGTCCGAGATCGAGAAGTTGATCGACGAGCGGCTTGACGACGCCGGGCTGGTGCCGCGCCGGTGGGAGCACCAGGCGTGATCGTCGAGGTCTCCACCGCGCTCCGCGACGTGATCCATCAGGCCACGCCCGACCTGGACGACTGGGTGGAGCTGCACTCGCTGTCCTCCGCCGACGGCGCCCCCACCGACTCCAAGGCCGCCCTGGCGCTGATCGCCGTGGCGCCCCACCCGCACACGATCAACGATCCGGTGGTCGAGGGGATCGCCGGCCTGGTGCGGGCACCGCTCGCCCTCAAGCTCCACTACCTGGTCACCTACTACGGCGACCACGACGAGACCCAGGCCAGGCTCGGCCGGATCGTCCAGGCCTTCCACACCACGCCGATCCTCCGGCGTCCCACGCTCCAGCCTCCGCTGTCGGACACCGTGGAGTCGATCACCGTACGGCTGTGCAGCCCCAGCCCCGACGAGCGCAACAACATCTGGGGGCTGCTCGGCCGCCCGGGCCGCGTCGCCCTGTTCTACGAGGTGGACGTCGCCCCGGTGCCGGTCCTCGAGCGCGAGGGCGCCGGCCGGGTCCGGACCCACCGCGTCGACTTCGTGGGGGCGCCGTCATGACGGTGATCGCCTCGATCGAGACGACCCTCGCCCATCAGGTCCGGCTGGTGCACAGCGCCACCGGGCAGCCCATCCCGGTCACGGCGCCGACGCTGCTGCCCACCCCTTTCGACTGGCGGGTCCGCGTCGCGGGAGACGACGTCGTGGTCGTCATCCCGACCGGTCAGCCGGTGGTGACCCCACCGCCGCGGCTCCAGGTGGTGGTGGCGGACGCGGTGTTCGCCGACCTGCTCAACCTGCCGCCACTCGATCCCGACCAGCCGCCGCGCTCGGTCCGGGTCCCGCTCGCGGCCGCCGAGATCGAGGTGGTCGTCCCGCCGGTCCCGATGACCCTGACCGTCGTGCTCACCGCCGCCGGCACGGGCGACCCGAGCACCGGCCGGACCCTCACCGTCCGCGGGACCCCCGGGCCGGCCATCCCCCTCCCCGAGATCGCCGCCGAGCCCGGCACGTACCGCAGCGCCGCGGTCGTGTGGGACCGGCAGCACACGCCCGGCGACCTGCGCGTCGGGACCACGTCGGTGCGCAAGGTCGGCGTCGACGTACGCCGCACCGACACGCGCATCCACGTGGTCGACCCCACCTGACCTGACCAGCCACCCACACCCAGCCACCCACACCCAGCCACCCACACCCAGCAAGCCCAACCCAGCAAGGAGGTCGTCGTGACCTATCAGTCCCCGGGCGTGTACGTCGAGGAGGTCCCGTCGGGACCGCAGCCGATCGCCGCCGCATCGACCAGCGTCATGGCCGTCCTCGGCACCACCCGCAAAGGTCCCCTGCTCACACCCACGCGGGTGACTGGCTGGTCGGACTACATCCGCCTCTTCGGAGCGGCCCACGGTCGCGGCTTCGTGGCCGAGTCCGTCTTCGGCTTCTTCGAGAACGGCGGGCCGGCGGCCTGGGTGGTGCGGGTCGACCCGTCGACGGCCGCCAGCTGGAACATCCAGGACTCGACGCCGGCCCTCTCCTTCGTGGCGAGTGCCACCTCTCCGGGTCAGTGGACCAGCGCCGTCACCCTCGGCATCGCGCCGGACACGACGGGCGGGGCAGGCAGCCTGGCCCGCGCCACGGTCAAGACCGCGGTCACCGTGAAGAACGCCGCGATCGACATCGCGGTCGAGGGCACCGGAGGCATCACCACCGGTGCGCTGGTCACCCTCGTGTCAGCGAGCAAGACCAAGCAGGCCAAGGTGAACAGCGTCGGCGACGGCACGATCAACGTCACCAAGAGCACCGCCAACGACATCGACCTGGTCCCTGGCGACGCCATCGCGGTGCGCACCGACACTGCGTCGCCGACGATCACCCTGGCCGCAGGGACGGGCATCCGGGCCGGAGACCTGCTGGTCATCCAGACCGGAGACGGGACCCGCACCGCCGCAACGGTCGTCTCGGTCCGCTCCGCCGGTGCCGCCCTCGAGCTCACGCTCGCGGCGAACGCCCCGGACGTCGACGGGGTCACCTTCGCCCCCCGGTTCGCGACCTTCAGCGGCCGGATCACCGGAGGGTCTCCCACCTTCGGGCTGGCAGACATCACGTGGGACCTCCCCGACGCCGTCGTCCCCCACGCGACGGACAACCAGCTGACCAACGCCCGGGCAATGCTCGCCAACGGCGCCGAGGCCACGTTCGTGACCCCGAACTTCGCGGTGCCCGGCGGAGCCAACGCGGCGTCCGGCCGGATCAGCGTCGAGGCGCAGCTCCGCGTGCACGTCCTCACCGAGGCCGTCAACCTGACCCCGGGCAGCATCGGCGCGGTGCTCAACGAGTTCGGATACCTGCCGGTCGGCACCGCGATCAAGCTGACCAACGCGGCGCCTGCGAAGACCGCGACCGTCACCCGGACGGGGACCGGGACCGCCGACACCGATGGGACCGCAGCCGGCGACCCGCTGACCAACACCTTCGACCGCGCGGAGTTCGTGCTCCCCGCGAACGCGAGCAACGGCGTCGTCGTGCGCTGCGCGGTGCCTCCGACCGTCGGCGACCACGTCCAGTTCAGCAACACCAACGTGCTCCGCATCACCGACGTCAAGAACCCCGGCGGCAACATCTACGTGCTGGACTTCGCGGACACCGTCGACATCTCCGGCTCGACCAACCCCGACGCGGGCCGGTTCGCGTTGCGGACCATGGCGTCGACGAAGTTCGTCCCGCAGCGGTTCACCCTCACGGTCACCGACCAAGGCAGCCTCGTGGAGACATTCAAGGGGCTCGCCCTCGACCCGGCACATCCTCAGTACTACGCCAAGGACGACGTGGTGAACGGCGTCTCGGCGTACGTGACGCTGGCGCCGCGGGCGGCGGGCGCGCCGGCGATCAGCCTGACGAGCATGCCGGCGTTCGCACAACCGGCCGCGGCCGGCGCCGACAAGCCCGCCACCAACGCGGACTTCCGCATGGGTCTCACGTCGCTGGAGACCACGCCGGAGCCGGCGATGGTGATCTGTCCTGACTCGGTGACGCTCGCCGACCCCCTGCTCCAGGCCGACCTCGTCGGCCAGGTGGTCACGCACTGCGAGAACTTCCGGCGGTTCGCCATCGTGGACGGTCCCGACGAGGACGACGACGTCGCCCTCCTCGCCTGGCGCAACACGAACCTGGCCAGCACGTACGCCGCGATGTACGCGCCGCACCTGCAGATCCTCACGATCGATCCCGACTCGATCGACCGGTTCACCACGGTGCCGCCGTCGGGCTTCGTCGCCGGGGTCTTCGCCCGCACCGACCAGGAGCGGGGCGTGGCAAAAGCGCCAGCGAACGAGTCGGTCAAGGGCATCGTGGGGCTGCGCCAGACCTACACCCAGCGCCGCCAGGACCTGCTCAACCCCGGCTCGGTCAACCTGATCCGGGCCTTCCCCGGCCGGGGATCCCGGATCTGGGGTGCGCGCAACGCCACCGACGACACCGTCTGGCGCTACGTGAACGTCCGCCGGCTGTTCAACATGATCGAGAAGTCGGTGGAGGACGGCACCCAGTGGGTCGTCTTCGAGCCGAACACCGCCCAGACCTGGATCCGGATCAAGGCCTCGCTGGAGAACTTCCTCGACCAGCAGTGGCGGGCCGGCGCCCTGGCCGGCGCCAAGCCCGAGGAGGCCTACCGGGTGCGGGTCGGCCTGGGCCAGACCATGTCGGAGACCGACATCGACCTCGGCCTCGTCATCACGGAGGTGGCCATCGCACCCTCCAAGCCTGCCGAGTTCGTCGTCTTCCGGTTCAGCCACAAGCGGCTGTCCGAGTAGCCCGCCCATCACCCACCACTGAGCCAGGAGCACGCCATGTATCCCTTGACCACGCTGCACTTCGCAGTGAGCTGGCAGGACTCGCAGAACACCTCCAGCTTCTCCGAGGTCAGCGGCTTGACCATGGAGGCCGAGGTCGTCGAGTACCGCGGCGGCGCCGACGTTCAGCAGTCGACCCGCAAGCAGCCCGGGCTGAAGAAGTTCGGCAACGTCACGCTCAAGCGAGGCATCGCACCGGCCGAGGCCGGCAACGGCCTCTTCGAGTGGTACAACTCGATCCTCGCCGGCAGCGTCTCGCGCCGCAACGTCACGGTGAGCCTCCTCAACGAGGAGCGCGAGCCGGTGATGACGTGGAAGATCCGCGACGCCTGGCCGGTGAAGGTCGAGGGCCCGGGCCTGAAGTCGACCGGCACCGACGTCGCGATCGAGAGCGTGGAGTTCGCGTGCGAGGAAGTCAAGATGGAGGTCGCCTGACCCGATGGTCCCTCCCGCCGCCCCGCTCCTGCCGTTCACGACGGCGCACTTCGTGCTGGCCATCGACGGACTGATCTCGGTGAGCTTCAACAAGTGCACGGGCCTGGCCAGCGAGGTCAGCACGGAGGACTACCAGGAGGGCGGGGAGAACCGGTTCACCCACCGGTTCCCGATCAGGTCCTCGTTCCCCAACCTGGTCCTCACCCAGGGGGCGGGCCCGTTGCACGAGCTCTGGGACTGGTACGCCGAGTACCAGGTCACCGGGCTCGTCGCCCCCCGCGACGGGACGATCACCCTCGCCAGCGCGGTCGAGGGCGCGATGACGCCGGTGCGGGTCTGGTCGTTCACCCGCGGCTGGCCGGTCAAGCTCACCGGGCCCGACCTCGACGCCCAGGCGAGCGCGGTCGCCGTGGAGTCGGTGGAGATCGCCCACCACGGCCTGGCCCTGAAGAAGCTGGCGGTCTGAGATGCCCGTCGTGATCTCCGAGATCATCACCGAGACCGCCGTCGCCCCCACCGACCCCAGCGACGCCGCGACCAGCTCGTCGGGGCCCGACCTCGACCTCGTCGTACGGCGAGCGGTGGAGCGGGTCCTCGAGGTGCTGCGCCGGGAGTGGGACCAGTGAACCTGCTCACCAGCCAGCTGACGAAGCTGACCCTCGAGGCCTACGAGGATGTCCAGCAGACCAAGCCCGTCGGCCTGATCTGGACCACGCAGCTCAACCCGACCGAGCTCAGCTTCTCGCGCAAGAACACCTACCCGGAGACGAAGGCGGCGGGCGCCGACAAGCCGGAGTCGGCCTACACCGGAGGAGAACCGGACGAGGCGAGCCTGGAGCTCCTGCTCGACGGGACCGGGGTGGTCGACGAGCCGGGCAGCATCAAGGACCGGCTCAACGGACTGCTCGAGTTCGCGAGCTACCACGGTGAGAAGCACCAGCCCTACTACGTGCACGCCCACTGGGGGCCGTTCACCTTCCGCGGCGTCATCACCTCCGCGGACGTGACGTACAAGCTCTTCGACCGGGGCGGTGAACCCCTGCGGGCCACGGTCAAGCTCAGCCTCAAGGAGGTCCTCTCCCGCGAGGAGATCGCCGCCATGGAGAAGCGGTCCTCACCCGACCTGTTCCAGACCTGGCTGGTGCGCGACGGCGAGCGTCTCGACGCGATCGCGGCCCAGGTGTACGGCGACCCGGCGTACTGGCGGCCGCTTGCCCGGGCCAACCGGCTGGTCAACCCACGCGGGCTGGTCACCGGCCAGGTGCTGGTCCTCCCGCCGGTGGCGGCCCGCTGATGGCCGCCGCGACCGACCTGCCCGCCTTCGAGGTGACCGTGGGCGGCGCGAAGCTCGAGCCGCTCGTCGCCGCCGACGTGATCGAGCTGGACGTGCACGAGGAGGTCAACCGGCACGGCCGGCTGACCGTGCTCATCCACAACTGGGACCCGGACCAGCGGAAGGTGCGCTACAGCGACGACGGACCCTTCGCCCCCGGCGCCGGGATCGCGGTGGCCCTGGGCTACCACTCCGACCTGGCCAACGTCTTCGACGGCGTGATCTGCTCGCTGACGGCGCAGTTCCCGCAGGGCGGGGCACCCGTGCTCCGCATCGAGGCGCGATCCCGGTCGATCCTCATGGAGCACCCGCCCCGGTCGCGTCAGCTCGCCGAGAGCTCCGACGCCGACCTCGCCAACGCGATCGCGGCCGACTACTCACTGACCGCGGACGCCGCCGACGGCGTGACCCGCCCCGCGGTCGTGAGCGACCGGGTCAGCGACTGGGACGTCCTCAAGGCCCGCGCGCGCGAGCTCGGCTGGGTGACCTACGTCCGCGGCGACTCGCTGGTGCTGCGGCCGCCCAGCACCGCCGAGCCGGAGCTGGAGCTCGTCTACACGCAGTCCCTCGTGGAGCTGCACCTGACCCAGGACATCACCCGCGCGGTCGACTCGGTGGTCGGCACCGGCTGGGACACCGCCGCCCTCGAGGCGACGGAGTCCGAGGAGGGCGCCGCCGCCGCGGACGTCAAGCTCGGCGACCGGGCCGCGCACGACACCGCGGTGTCCGATGCGGGCTGGCCGCTGCGCACCGAGCGGGCCGAGTCGCCCGCCGTGCCGGCCAGCGACGCCGCGGACGCGATCGCCGTCGGCCGGCAGCGCCGCGCCGCGCTCGCGCACTACTCCGGCACCGGCGTGACCCACGGGAACGCCGCGATCCGCTGCGACCAGTGGCTCACCGTCACCGGGGTCGGCACCCGGCTCTCGGGCCCGCACTACGTGAGCGCGGCACGCCACCGGCTGTCCACCTCCGGCTACCGCACCGAGTTCCAGGTCGGCGTCCCGCCGAGGTTGGCGCCCGCCGCGGAGTCCGTCGCCCGGGGCGGTCCGCTGGTGCTGGCCACCGTGGAGTCGCTCGACGACCCCGACTCGGCCAATCGGGTCCGGGTCCGGCTGCCGTGGCGGAAGGACGACGGCGAGGGCGTCTGGGCTCGTGTGGCCACCCTCGACGCCGGTGACGGCTTCGGCACCGTCTTCGTGCCGAACACCGGCCAGGAGGTGCTCGTCGGGTTCGTCGACGGCGCCGCGGACCATCCCGTCGTCCTCGGCTCGCTGCACAACGGCACGCAACCGCCGCCGATCACGATCGACCCCGACAAGAACGCCATCCGGGCGATCGTCACGCCGGGCGGGCACACGATCACCCTCGACGACGACAGCCCCAAGATCACGCTCGAGACCAGCAACGGCAACAGCGTCGTCATCAACGACGACGACTCGAAGATCGTGCTGACCCACTCCTCCGCCAACGCGGTCACGCTCTCCGACGACGGCATCGAGCTCAACGCCGCCAAGGGCGACATCGTCCTCAAGGCCGCCTCGGGCGCGGTCAAGATCGACGCGAAGTCGATCGAGGGCAAGGCCAGCGGCCCGTCCAAGCTCGAGAGCTCGGCCACCTTCGACCTCACCGCCTCCGGCCCGCTCGGGCTCAAGGGGGCCCTGGTGAAGATCAACTAGGGGGCAGCGGCGATGCCAGCAGCGGCTCGGGTGGGCGACACGACGGTGCACGGCGGCACCGTCGTGGGGCCGGGTGTCGCCACGGTGCTGATCGGCGGCATGCCGGCCGCGGTCCTGGGCGACATGCACGCGTGCGTCATCCCGTCGCCCCCACCCCACCCGCCGTCGACGCCGTTCGTCGCAGGCTCGGCCACCGTGCTCATCCAGGGCCGCCCGGCACTCCGAGCGGGTGACTCGTGCGTGTGCGGCGCCTCGGTCGCCGTGGGCGCCCCCACGGTGGTGATCGCATGACCGACCCGGACTACCCACAGGTCGGCCGCGGCTGGGCGTTCCCGCCGCGCTGGGCTCGCACCGACGACGTCCGCGTCGGCATGAACGACGGCAAGGACCATGTCGGCGAGGCCATGGTGATCCTGCTGCGCACCGGGCTCGGGAGCCGGGTGATGAGGCCGGCCCTCGGCGCCGGGGTGGACCGCTACGTCTTCGAGGCCCGCACCGGGGACGTCTGCCACCGGCTCGCCGACGACGTACGACGGGCCCTCGTGCTGGGCGAGCCGCGGGTGACGGTGGACTCGGTGACCGCCGTACCGGCCGGCTCGGCGGAAGACCGGATCGACGTCACGATCGAGTACCGCATCGACCGGCACCGGCGGCCCACCAGCCTCGTGGTGCCCTTCACCGTCGGTGGTGAGCCGTGACCCGCACTCCCGAGCAGGTGGTCGCCGCGCTGGCCTCGGCGGCCCGGCTGACGCCGTTCGACGAGACGAGCACGTGGCAGGACGCACTGTTCGACGACGAGGCGCTGCGCCTGCCGGAGGAGCCGGACCGGGTGCTTCTGGCGGCACTCGCCCAGGAGTACGCCCAGCTCGACGAGCACGCCGCGACGGTCGTGGACCGGGCCCACCAGGACTGGCTCGAGCGGATCCTCGGGATCCCCCGGCTGCCCGTGGTGCCGGACCGGGTCATCGCGCACACCACCATCGACCCCAAGCTCGCGCCGGCGGTGCTTCCGGTCGGCACCCTGCTGCGTGGCGGCAAGGACGCCGCCAAACGGGAGCGCCGCTACGCGACCCTCGACGTGCTCACCGCCCACGGCGCCGCGCTGGCCGGGCTGCGCAGCCTGGTCCCCGGGGGGGACCCCGCCGGCCGGCCCGGGGCGGCGGCGTCCGCGCCGGAGTTCCCGCTGGTGCCGACGCTGGGGCCGGACGCGCCGCACACGCTCCGGCTCTGGTCTCCGGCGCTGGTGTTCTCCGGCGGGACCATGGGATTGGACATCTCGTTCAAAGGAGCGTCCGGGGTCGCGGCGCTGGACGGCGTGATGTGGCGCTGCTCGCTCCCGGACGGGTCGCCGGGCGGGCTCACCACCGGCATCGTGTCCGGCGACACGGTGTCGATGTCCCTGCAGGGATCGTGCGGGGCCCCCGACGCCGAGACCCCCTGGATCGAGGCCGTAGTCCCCGCCCACGTCGACGTCCCCGAGACCCTCAGCTTCACCGGCGTCGAGCTCGCCGTCACCTCGCGCTCCGACGTGGTGCCGCAGGCGGGGTTCTACAACGACGGCGCCGTCGACGTGAGCAAGGAGTTCCAGCCCTTCGGGGCGGTGGCCAAGCGTGGCGACGCCTTCTACATCCGCTGCGACGAGGCGTTCGGCAAGAAGGTCGACGAGGTGACGGTGACCGTGTCCGTCATGGCCGAGGAGGGGGCGCCGCTGTTCGCGTCCGTGGGCGGCAGTGGCGTCCCGACATACATGTACGACGAGGTGAGCTCCCAGATCGTCCAGATCAAGAAGCTCCTCAGCAGCTCCTCGAAGGCCGTCGCGGACAAGCTCGACTTCATCGATCGGTTCCTGGGCGACCGCGGCAATCCCCAGGTCGTGTGGCAGCGCCGGGTGACCGGCGGCTGGCAGGGGGTGGGCGACCCGTCCTCCGCCTTCACCGGCGTCCAGGCGACCATCGGGGACGACGTCGCGTCGGAGACGGTGAGCATCAGTGGCCAGCCGGGCCACTACCTGCGCGCCTTCCTGTCCAAGGGCGACTTCGGATGGACCGACTACCAGGAGAAGGTCGCCGCGTTCGCCACCAAGGCGGTCGCCCAGACCACCCCGAAACCGACGATGCCGGTCCCGCCGGTCCCGCCGATCGCGTCATCCATCACCGTCGGCTACACGACCCTGCCGGTGGCCGCGACCCGCGTGGAGTCGGTGAGCGGGTGGCGGCGCGCGCAGCAGCCGACCACTGGTGCGTTCCAGCCCTTCCGTCGCGCCGTCGACGACGGTGGCGCAACGGGGATGGTCGCCCTCGGCCTGGAGCTCCCGGACCGGGCGCTCGGTTCGACGGTCTCGGTGTGGTTCGACATCGACTCGGCGTCACCGTGCGGGGTGGCTGACGACGTCCCGGCGCGCTGGGAGTCGTGGACCGGTACGGCGTGGCAGCCGCTCCCCGTCGCCGACGGGAGCCGCGGCCTGCGCGAGAGCGGCCTGGTCAGGTTCGTCGCACCGGCCGGGTGGCCGAACGGCTGTTCGGGCGTGGACGCGGTGAGCGGGCGCTGGGTCCGGCTGGTCACCGAGGCGCCGGGCATGCTCGGCGTGGTCCGCGGAGTCACCACCGACGCCGTCGTGGCGTCGTTCGTCTCCGCCGAAGCCGATCCCGAGACCGACCCGAGCCACGACGCCCTGCTGCCGCCCGGGACGATCAAGGGCACCGTGTCGCCGGTCCCCGGCGTCAAGAAGGTGACCAACCTGTCGTCGGTGCGCGGCCGCGGCCCCGAGGACGACGCCGGCTACCGCCGCCGCGCCTCGGCCCTGGCCCGGCACCGCGGCCGGGCGGTGGCGGCCTGGGACTACGAGCAGCACGTGGCACTTGGCTTCCCGGAGATCGCCGCCGTCCGGTGCCTGCCGCACACCAGGTCCGACGGCACCCGCCGGGCCGGCAGCGTCGGGGTCCTGGTGCTGCCGGACCGGCCCGCGGAGCCGGCCCCCCGGCCCTCGGTCAGCCTGACCGGCCGGATCACCGACCTGCTGCGGCCACTGACGCCGATGGGCGCGGAGGTGGCGGTGGTCTGCCCGCTCTACGCGCCGGTCAGCGTCGTCGCCACCATCACCCTCGACCGTGGGGTCGCTGCCCTGATCGGGCTGCAGACCATCACCGCCGGCCTCGAAGCCCTCCTGCACCCGGTCACACCGGGTCCGGCGCGGTGGGGCGTCACCCTCTACGCCTCGTCCCTGGTTGCCGCGATGGAGCGGATGGAGGTCGTCGACGTGGTGACCCGCTTCGAGCTGGTCAACGAGGCCGGCGACGCGGTCGAGATCGTCGGGGTGGACCCCTGCCGCGGCCTCTACTGCTCGTCGGGCGACCACACCCTCACCGTCGAGGAGCAGCTGTGACCCAACCGCCCCCGACCCTCGAGCCGACCGCGCCGCCTTCCGCGCCGGACGCCGACTGGGCCACGATCCTCACCCGGCTGATGGGTGCGCTGACCGAGTCGGCCCCCGCCACGTGGTCCGACCACAACCTGGCCGACCCCGGGATCACGCTGGCCGAGGCAGCGGCGTTCGGACTGGCCGACCTGCACTACCGGACGGCGGAGCGGATCTTCGACGGCTGGCCGCTGGAGGTCCGGGCCTACGACCCGCCCGCCGGTCGGCACTGGCACGCCACGCTGCCCGCGGGCCAGGTGGCCGCGATCGCGACCAAGTTGGCGGCCCGGCCGGCCGCCGGCCAGCCCACCAACGCCGCCGCCCTCGAGCCCCTCGTGCGGGCGTGCCAGCAGCCGTCGGACGCGGTCGAGCTGCTCGGCCTGCCACCGTGGAACCTCGTGTGGACCGCGGCCCAGCGGCCGCCCGTCATCGCCCTGCTGCGCAGCCGGCTGGTGCGGGCAGCCGCCCACGAGTACGCCGACCTGGTCGCGGCCGCGGTCGAGGCCGAGCGCGGGTCGGCCGACGCCGTGGACGTCCGGGACGCGCGCTCGGCCCGCCGCCTGGCCCAGCACCTCCCGCTGTGGCCGACCGAGCTCACGGCCCTGATCCGACGCGAACGGCGTCGACTCGGGCAGGAGGCGCTCGTCGCCCGACTCGCCGACGTCCACGCGGCCAGCACCGCAGCCGCCGTGGCGGCGACCCGAGCCGCCCTGCTCGAGGCCGACCTCACCACCGGCGAGGCCGACATCGCCCTCGCTGCAGCGCGGATCCCCCTCGGCCTGTTGCCCGAGCAGCTCGAGTCCGCCGACGGCGCCACCCGGATCTGGCCGCCGCACCCGATCCAGGCCCTCACCTGCGAGCCGGTGACCGCCGACGACTACGCCCGCCGGGCCCGCGAGGACGGTCGGGTCCACCGGGCCTGGGCCGTCCCCGGACGACTCGAGGGCGTCGCCTGGAACGGCCTGCCCACGGGGTTCCTGCCCGAGATCGCGGTCGACCCGACGGCGGCGGCCGTCACCCTCGTCGTGGAGCGCGATCCCGAGGACAAGACCCAGCTCACGCCCGCCGAGGAGCAGCTGTTCCTGCGGGCCGTCCTCAGGACGGCGGTCGGCTCGGAGTGCGATGCGCCGTACCCGTCCTGGCTGGACACGCTGAACCCCAACGACCCTCGCCGGGTCATCTGCGACGAGGTGGGCGCCGGCCTGCTCCGGACGGCGGAGATCGTCGTCCAGGGCACCGTGATCACCGGAGTCGGCGTCGACCCCGCGGTCACGCTGCAAGGCGTGCGGGACCGGATCGACGCGTTCTTCCTCAGCGGTCGAGGACCCGTCGCGACCCCGCCACCTCCGGAGGTGTCCGGTCCCTGGCCGCTGCACGAGCAGCCACCGGGAGGATGGATCCCGGGCGATCCGATCCGTTTCACCGAGGTGATCGAGGCGATCGTTGCCGACCCGACGGTGCTCGGGGTCGAGGAGCTGGCGATGCAGGTGCTCGGCGATGCGGCCTTCCTCCGCCTCGTCGACGGCGCGCTGCCGATCCCGGGCAACGCCGTGCCGCGGATCGCTGACTTCGACTGCCTCACCGTGAGCTTCGCCCTCGCCGGGGAGTGCTCCGATGCGTAGCCCGGACTACACCCGTCTCGCGCAGCAGCTGCCGGCGCTGTACCAGGAGGACGCCGCGTCGTTCGCCCAGGTCGACGCGTTCCTGGGCCTGGCCGACGAGCTCGACCACGCCCACATCGAGCGGCTGGAGGACCTGGCCCTGACCGCCGGTCCTGACGCCATGCTCCGGTGGCCGGCCGAGCTCCCGCTCGACGCCGGCCCGGACGCCGTCCTGGCGTCGTACGCCGAGGCCTACGACGCCGTGGCCGCATGGCTGGGCTTCGCCTTCCCAGCCGGGTGGACGGCAACCGAGCCGGGGCTGGCCAAGCGTCGCACCGTGCTGGCCGCCATGACCCGGCTCTGGCGCCGGCGCGGCACCCCCCGCGGCTTCCTCGACTGGTTCTGCCGGTACTTCGACGTGCCGGCGGCCGCCCGCCCCCTGCTCGTGGAGCACTTCAAGGCGCCCGGCACCCAGCTGGTCGCCGAGCCCTACACGGCGACCCTGTTCGTGCCGAGCACCACGGACTTCGAGGAGTTCCGGCGCCGGCGCGAGGCCGTCGAGTTCGTGAACTGGTACGCGCCCGCCCATGTCTGGATCCGGGTCTGCTTCGTCTCGACCAGGCTGTTCAAGAAGATCGGGATCCTGGCCGATCCGCCGGTGCTCTCGACCAAGCCGACCGGGCAGGAGCTCAAGCGGTACGCCGACGCGGTCGCAACCCACCAGAAGGACCTCAACGCCCTGCTCTGCTCCGCGGTCTCGGTGGTGAGCCACGCCAACGGCGTGCACATCTACGAGTGCATCGACGAGGGCCGCGGCCTCGACCGGCTCGACGTGGGGCTGCTCCCCTACGACGGCTCCTGACCCAGCTCGCACCCACGAAAGGCTGACCATGGCGATCAAGGAAACCGAGTACCCGATCTACCTACCGGGTCAGACGCTGACGGCCGACGAGCTCAACACGACGACCGCGTTCCTCATGGCGCGGGACCGGCTGCTGGGCCAGCTGGTCGGGTTCGGCGTCAACGCCGGGCTCGGCGGGACCGTGGCGGGAAACACGCTGACCATCGCGCCCGGCCGGGCGATCGACCAGGCCGGCACACCACTGGCCCTGTCCGTGGCCCACGACATCACGCTGCCGCCGACGCCGGTGACGCCGTCCTACAGCTTCATCAGCTCGGGCGTCGCCGGGTTCAGCATCGTGATCGAGGCGCGGGACGACGTCGCCCCGCCACCGGCGTGCGGGGAGGCCGGCTGCGGCGGTCACCCCGAGCTGCACACCCCGGTGGTCGACGTCCGGGTCGTGCGGGGTCAGCTGACCGGCAGCTGGCTGAAGTTCGAGCAGGAGGACCTGCTGAAGGTCCGGCCGATCCTGGTCGACGCGAGCGCGAACCCGACCGGCTGGACCTACGCGGCACTGCGCGACGCGATCGTCCAGCGGCTCACGAACGGCACTGACCCGCTCGTCAGCGCCGCCCTCATCACCAAGCTCCAGGGCACGAGCATGCCCGCCAGCGACCTCCCCGGGGTCAAGGGATACAAGTGCGGCTGGCTCAACATGGTCCTGTTCGCGACCCTGGACCTGCTCCGGTGCGAGGCGCTGTGCGCACTGCTCGACGACAAGACGACCACCCGCACCGGCGTCGTCCTGGGCTGGCTGCACCAGGAGTCGACGGGCTGGGTGTTCGACTGCTCCTACCGCCACGACTGGGAACCCCCGCGCGGGTTCACCGAGGCCTTCCTGGGCGGGACCTGCTCCGACCCGTGCGCGCTCTATCGCGCGGAGGTCGAGGGACTGCTCGGCTCCTACGCGCCGCCGGACCCGGCACCAGCGGGTGGCGGCGGCACCGTCCACCCACCGCACTACTGCAAGCACCACAAGCTGCTCTGGAAGGACTGCCTCGTCGTCACCCACCCGCCCAAGAAGATCGACCCGGACTGGACCAGGTACTGGGTGCGGCCCAAGGACCTCGACCCGCGCGGGCCGAGGTGGAATCCGCCGATCAAGTACGACCCGCAGGTCATCTACGAGATCGACCCCATCGACACCCTCGAGGACGGGTTCCTCCATGGGGGTGACCTGCTCGGTCACCCCGCCGACAAGGTCACCGACGTCCTGACCGACGCCGTCAAGGAGGTAGGCGGCCAGGCGACCATCAAAGTGGTCAAGGACGCCGAGCTGAGCAAGCTCGACGGCTACCTGCCCTCGAGCGGGTTCAGCCCGTCAGACGTCATGGTGCTCACCGTCGACGGTGCCGGAAAGGTGATCGGCACCGGCCGGATCTCCGCCCTGCACACGACCCGGGAGATGGGCGCAGCGCTGCCCAAGGCCCTCGACGCGGCGGACAAGGCGACGACGGCGACCGCCGGTATCGCCCAGACGGTCAAGGGGTTCGAGGCGCAGGTCGGTGAGCTCGGCAACCAGCTGAAGGCCTTCGAACTAAACGTGAAGGATTTGGATGGCCGGTTCAAGGGCATCACCACGCTGAACGAGCGGGTCGTCAAGCTGGAAGGCGGCTTCCAGGTCATCAGCGGGGGTCACAAGCCCGGGCTGGTGCGCGACTTCGACGTCGAGTTCGCCAGGGGGATCTCGGAGTTCACTGCCACCACCGTGGCGGCGATGCGCTCCCTGGGCCCGGTCGGCAACCGCAACTTCGAGCGCTACACCGCTGCGGCCGAGCACGCGCAGGCCGAGCTCGACCTGTCCGTGGCCACCGGAGACCCGGCCGCGCTGACGGTGGCGACGCTCGACGTCCTCGACGCCATGCGCACGATGGTCAAGGCCTCCGGGGTCGACGCTTCGACCGGCCGGGCCCTCGACAGCAAGCTGCGCGGGTTGCGGGGCATGGTCCGGTGACCGACGTCGCCGTGGACCGGCTCCGCATCCGTGGCCCGGACGCGCGACGGCTGGCGGCGGTGGCTGTCCGGGAGCTCCCGGCTGCGCTCGAGCGGTCCCTCGGCGACCTGGACGACACCCGGCTCGACACGATCACCGTCCGGCTCGACCTCGATCCCGGCGAGTACGACGACACGACGCTCGCGGTGCTGTGGGCGGACGCGATCCGGGTGCAGGTCCTGGCCGCCGGCGGCCGGACGGCGAGGCCAGCCGTCGGCGGGATGCCGGGCGTCCGGACCCCGGCAGGCGACACCACGTGGGTCCCGTCACCCGGCTGGTCGCCCCAGGACGTCGCCGCGGCGGCGGCGGACTGGCTGGCCCGCCCCCGCGCCGTCGAGCACCTGGTCCCGCGGCCGCTCCTGCTGCTGGCCCGGCCGGAGGTCGCGGCGTCCGTCGCTCTCGTCCTGGGAGACGCGCAGTGGTCGGGGCTGGTGGCTCGGCTCCGCGCCACACTCGCCGGCTCGGCACGGTCGGCCACCTCCGGGGCTGCGCCCGTCGACGAGTCCGTCGACGTCACCCGTCCGGCGCCCACACCGGACGCGGACACCCGCGGCGAGCCTCCGACGGTGCGTGGACCGTCCGACCCGGCGCCGCAACCGGCGTCGACTCCCGACCCGCGGGCCGAGCCGGGCGACGGCGCGGCTGCCCCCGAGCTGGCCGAGCTGGCCCGGCACCTCGACACGCTCGGCGACCTGGTGGACGAGAACGCCGGGCAGGTCGACCTGACGACGGTGACCCGGGCGGCGGGGCTGGCGCTGCTGTGGCCCTGGCTGGCCGACGTGTGTCGTGAGGCCCTCCGGTCCGCACCGGAGGGCGAGCCCCACTGGCTGCGCGCGCACGTCCTCGCCCGCGTCGCCGATCCCGAGGACCCCGGTCTGCTCGAGGATCCTCTGGTGCGCCTGCTGGCCGGCGTACCGGACGACGACCTCGGCACGGTGCCGGCACCCGACACCTGGCTGTCCACGGTCGACGACAGCGCGGAGCGGGCCCTTGCGGCGTTCGCGGGGCTGCTGCCGGGGTTCGGGACCTCGAGCCCCCGCTTCGTGCGCGACCAGTGGGTGGTCCGGCTGGGGCTCCTCGACGCGACCACGACACCGGCGCAGCTGGTCGCCGCCACCCACCCGCTCGACGTACTGCTGCCGAAGCTGCCCTATCCGGTGTCCCTGTTCAAGCTGCCGTGGTCACCGCCGATCAGCGTGAGGTTCCGTCCGTGACCGCCACCGCCGAGGCGCCCACCCGCACGCCGGTCGACGAGCTGCGGGCCGCGCTCGAGACCCTCGACGCGATGCTCTGCCTGCGCGCCGAGGAGCGCCGGGCCGGCCCGGGCGGCCACCGGTTGACCGTCGAGGGCGCCGGCGAGCAGCTCCCCGACCTGCACCGGTACGACGGCCTCGGCCCGCTGGCCGCCACCATCGCCGCCGCCGGCCTGAGCGCGGCAGAGGCGCTGGTGCTCGTCGCTGCGCTCGCCCCGGAGCTCGACGAGCGGTTCGCCGCCCGCTACACCGCGCTCACCGAGCGCGCGGGGGTCACCGGGCTGACGAGGGAGGTGGCGCGGACCCTGGTCGCCCGCTCCCTGGCCGGCCGGCTCGACGCGAACTTCACCCTGTCGGCGCACGGGACGCTCCGCGCTGCCGGCCTGCTGGTGCTCGACCCGCCCGGTGACGACCCGACGGCGGTGCTGCGCGTCGAGCCGGGGCTGGCCGCCTGGCTCCTCGGCCTGCCACCCGCCGAGCCCGCGGTCTCGGCCGACTTCCCGGCCACCCCGCTGCGCACCGTGCACACGTTGGACGACGTCGTCCTCCCCGCCCGCGCCCGCGGGCGGGTGGCCGACCTCGAGGCCAGGATCGCCCACCGCGACCTCGTGGTGGAGGAATGGGGTTTCGGTCGGCACCACGACAACACCGCCGGTCTGGTGGCCCTCTTCCACGGCCCGCCGGGCACCGGCAAGACGATGACGGCGGCCGCGATCGCCGCCGCGACCGGGCGGCCGGCGTACGTCGTCGACCTGTCTGCGCTGGTCTCGAAGTACATCGGCGAGACCGAGAAGTCCCTGGCCCGCGTCTTCGACCGCGCCGCCCGGGAGCGCAGCATCCTGGTCTTCGACGAGGCGGATGCCGTCTTCGGCACCCGGACCGAGGTCTCGGACGCGCACGACCGCTATGCGAACCAGGAGGTCTCCTACCTGCTGTCCCGGATCGAGCAGCACCCGGGGATGGTCATCCTCACGACCAACCTGCTCGGCAACATCGATTCGGCTTTCCGCCGGCGCATCCACGTCGTCGTCGAGTTCCCGATGCCGGGCCCGGCCGAGCGCGAGCAGCTCTGGCTCGGGGCGCTGCCACCCGAGCTCCCGCTGGCCGAGGGCGTCGACCTGGTCGGCCTGGCCGAGCGCTACCCGCTCAGTGGCGCCCAGATCCGCGACGCCGTCGTCGAGGCCGCCTACCTCGCCGCCGTGGGCGACCAGGTGGTGCGAGACGTTGAGCTGGTGGCGGGCGTCCGACGGCAGTACGACAAGGCGGGGAAGACGGTCCCGACGTGACCGCGACGCCGGTCGCCGAGCCCGCCGGGGCACAACGCAGCGCGGTGACCCCGACCGCCCGCTCACCGGCTGACGTCGCCGAGGCACCACCCGTCCTCACCCACGCGCCCAGGCCGCCGGCCGGGGAGTTCGTGGCGGCGCTGTCAGGTGAGCAGTACGGCGGGCTGGCCGCGGTCCAGGCTGAGTGGACCGCCGCGGGGGGCACCGTCCTGCTCACCGGCCGGGCCCCGTTCCTCGACCTCACGGGGAGGGCGAGGTTCGGCGAGGACGGGTCCCTCGACGGGACGGTCGACCTGACCGCGCAGGTCGGCGTGCTCGGCCTGCGCGTGGCCGACTGCTCGTGGCAGGTCGCGGGGTGGCGGCCCGACCAGGCGATCCCGGTCCCCCGCGTCGAGCTGCGCGGCTCCTCCGTGGCAGTGGACCTCGCGGGACTCCCGGGCGGCGCGGCCTGCGCGCCAGCAGAGGGGCTGGCCGCGCGCTCGGACGGGGCGACCGTCAACGCCACGCTGCCGGGCGATGCGCTGCCGCCCGGCCAGCCCCTGAGCCCGCGCCTGCAGGAGGCGTTCCGCGGGCTGCTCGGTGTCGACCTCGCCGGCCTCGTCGTACACCCGGACGCGGAGCTGGGTGGCGCGCCGGCCTTCGTGTCCAACCCGGACCTGTTCTTCGCCCCGGGTATCTACGGCGCCGACAACCCCGCGCCGCTCGCGCTGCTCGACCAGGCGATCCGGGCCGCGCTCGCCGGACTGGTCGGGGCGGTGGGCACGGTCGAGCCACCTGCACCCGAGGCGCCACCGGCCGCCGAAGCGGCACCGGCGGCCGACACGACCGACGTCCCGGCCACCCCGGCCGGCCCGGTGGCGGAGACGTCCAGCACCGCCGAGCCGGGGACACCCGAGGGCGAGGGCGGGACTTCCGCCGAGGTTCCTCCGACCGAGATGGCGACGGACGTCGCGGCCGAGGGTGAGGTCGAGGGCGAACCGCCTCCCCCAGTGACCGTGCTGATGCCCGAGGCGCCCACCCAGCTGTCACCCGCTGCCCAGGCGCGCGGCGGTGGGGTCGCGCGCAGTGCGGGTGGCGCCGCGCGGGCTGCCCGCGACCTCCCGACCGCCGACGAGAACGTCGGCGACGCACGCGGCGCGGTCGCCGAGCCCGCGGCCGAGACCGCCGCCCGCGCGCAGCAGGCCCTGGCCACCCAGCTGGGGGGACGGCCACCGCCGAGCCCCGAGATCGTTGCACTGGTCGACCGGATCCGCACCGCGATCCGCGAGAACCGCCCCGAGGACGAGGACAAGCTCCTCGAGACCGACCCCACGCACGAGGCCAAGCAGGCCGGGGCCACCGTGACCGGGTCGGTGCAGGGCCAGGCCGACCAGGTGGCCGGCTCCTACCAGGCCATGAACGCCCCACCCGCCGGGGCGCCGGCGCTGACGCCGACCCCGGTGGTCCCACCGAGCCCGTCCTCCCCCGGCATGGCCGCACCGGCGACGCAGGCGGCGCCGGACCCGATCCCGCCGGAGAACCTCTCCCTGGACGCCGACGTCGCCGCCACGGACCAGAAGATCGCCGAGTCCGGCATCGACACCCGGGTCACGAAGGAGATCCCGGACGGTCCGTTCGCCGAGGCCCGGGCGGCGCGCGGCGAGCTGGGCGAGGTCGCCCAGCAGACACCGGCCGAGCTCGCGACCCAGCAGCAGCAGGCCATCGACACTGCCCAGGCCGACATGGCCCAGCTGCAGCTCCAGGCCGTCGCGGCCCTCCAGGCCTCCCGGTCCGGCACCGTCGGGACGGTCGGCGAGAAGCAGACCGGCATGGTCGACCACGAGCAGAACACCCGCGAGTCGGTGTCGACACGGGCGCAGGGCATCTTCGACACCGCGCAGAAGGCCGTCGACCAGCTGCTGCAGCCGTTGCCCAAGACGGCGATCGCGCGCTGGGAGGCCGGGCTCACCAAGCTCTCGCAGTCCTTCCACGACTCGCTGGACCGGGTCAAGAAGTGGATCGACGAGCGCCACGAGGGCGTCGGGGGCACGATCCTCGCGATCGGCGACTACATCGGCGGGCTGCCGGACTGGGTCACCGACGAGTACAACCGGGCGGAGCGCGAGTTCGGCGACGGCGTCGGCGAGCTGCTGCTGTCCATCTCCAGCGACGTGAACGGCGTCATCGCGGCCGCGCAGGCCCTGGTCGAGGGAGCGCGGCGGGACATCGACGCGGCCTTCACGGAGATGGCGGCCGAGTTCCCGGAGTGGGCGGCCCAGGAGAAGGCGCGGTTCAGCGGCCTGCTCGACGGCCTCGGCGCCAAGGTGACGCAGGCCCAGACCAGCTTCGTCAAGGACATCTCCAACCGCGCGGTCACCGCGGTCAACGAGGCGCACGCCGAGGTCGAGGCCAAGCGTCAGGAGGCCGGCGGTCTGATCGGCCGGGTCGTGGCGGCCATCGCGGAGTTCATCGAGGATCCCGTCCGCGCGATCATCAACGGCCTGCTGCGGCTGGTCGGGATCCCGCCCTCGGCGTTCTGGGCGCTCATCGAGAAGATCGCCCAGGTCATCTCGGACATCGCCGACGACCCCGAGAACTTCGTCAACAACCTCGTCGAGGGCCTCAAGCAGGGCTTCCAGGCGTTCTTCGACAACTTCGGCCAGCACGTCCTCAAGGGGTTCTGGGACTGGCTGTTCTCGGGGCTCGAGACGCCGATCCCGATGCCCAAGGACATGTCGGCGTCCGCGCTGTTCTCCTTCGCGCTCCAGCTGATGGGAATCACCTGGCCGAAGGTCCGGGAGATCCTGGTCAAGCACATCGGACCGACTGCCGTCGAGGTGATCGAGGCCGCCTGGCAGCTGATCTCGGTGCTGATCGAGCGCGGTCCCGAGGGGCTGGTCGAGCTGGTCAAGGAGCAGCTCACCCCCGAGAACATCGTGCAGACCATCCTCGAGGCCGCGGTGCAGTACCTCGTCGAGACCCTGATCAAGCAGGTCATCATCCGGGTCATCGGGATGCTGAACCCGGTCGGCGCCATCGCCCAGGCGATCGACCTGATCTACCAGGTGTGCAAGTGGATCTTCAACAACGCTGCGCGGATCTTCCGGTTCATCGAGGCCGTGGTCAACGGCCTGGCCGACGTGGTCGCCGGCAACGTCGGCGGGCTCGCGAAGAAGGTCGAGCAGGGCCTGGCGATGCTGATCCCCCCGGTCATCGACTTCCTCGCCGGACTCCTGCACCTGGGCGACCTGCCCAACGAGATCGCCGAGGTGATCACCAAGCTCCAGGCCACGGTCCTCAAGGTCCTGGACCGGGTGATCGGCTTCCTCGCCGAGCGGGGCAAGGCGCTGCTGAAGAAGATGGGCCTCGGCGGCGACGACACCAAGGGGAAGGGGGACGACGAGCTCGGGACCACGGTCTCCTTCACCGCCGAGGGCGAGCGGCACCGGCTGTTCGTGGACCGCGAGGGTGCCAGCGCGCAGCTCATGGTGGCGTCCACGCCGACCACGATTCCCGAGTGGGTCGCCCGGTGGCGCGGCATGCTCGACGGTGATCCGGCCAAGCCCGCCAACGAGGAGGACCAGAACCTCGCGAAGACGCTCCTGGCCGCCCTCGAGGCCGCGAGCCAGGAGGCCAACCAGATGGCCGAGCAGCTGGCGGTCGGCTTCGAGAACGTGGGCAAGGATCCGGCCAAGCCCACACCTCCACCCGACGACTCGGCGCTGGAAGGGCGGGAGCGTTCCATCGCCAACAGCCTCGACCGACTCTTCGAGCTCTTCGGCGAAGGGGACAAGGCCCAGCAGCTGGAGGGGATCCGCGCCGCACTCCCCAAACGCGGTCGCATCCGCACCGAGGAGGTCCTGGACAGCTGGGCGGCCGACTACCTGGACACGGTGTATGCCAAGCCGCTGGACGGTGGCGGCCAGCAGAAGATCTGGTTCGCCCAGCGGTTCACGGTCGACGCGCTGATGCCGAGCGAGGTGCTCGCCTCGGGTTCGCATCACGTCGCGCTGCTCCCCTACTTCGAGGAGAAGGACCGCAAGGGCCCCGACCACGGCGCCGGCACGCAGACCTTCCAGGACTATGCCCTGGAGCGCCGCGCGAGCCCGGTTCGGGCGCCGTTCTTCCGCAGCCTCGGCAACCGGTTCGCCGCCAAGCTCCGCGAGGACGGCGTGCTGCGCCTGCAGGGCGACGGGAACAGCGAGCTGCTCACCAGGGTGCGGTCGATCGCCTACTACGCCAGCGACGCCAACTTCGGCCGCTTTGCGCCGTGGCCGGACTCGGGAGTGTCGGTCCTGGTCGAATCGACCGTGCTTCTGGGCGGCGGCATCCTCTCCACGCTGAAGGCCTTCGGGCAGGGCCAAGCGGTGGGTCAGGTGACCGGAGCAGAGTTCGCGGCCGAGCTGAACAAGAGCGTCGAGACTCGGCGTTGGGTGTCCGGGCTGCTCCGCGAGGCCGTCCCGGGGAAGCACGAGTGGATCCCGGTCAGCCTGGTGGGAGAAGTGTTGACCCGCACCTTGCTCACGCCAGCCGGCCTGGCCACCGCATCCGACTGGATCTCCCTCCTGGAAAACCTGCGCAGCCCGACGGACGCGGTGATCTTCACCCTCAAGGTGGTCCCGGTGACCACACTGCTCCCGACCGGGGCCGCCAAGGAGAGCGGCAT
Source organism: uncultured Actinomycetota bacterium (assembly GCA_963817125.1). Lineage (GTDB taxonomy): Bacteria > Actinomycetota > Actinomycetes > Propionibacteriales > Nocardioidaceae > Nocardioides. The sequence continues at coordinate 204,959 of CAWFNB010000009.1, read as the reverse complement.
CCTCGTCGTGCGGGCGCACGCCGGTGCGGCTTCCTACGACGCAGCCGGCAAGCGCACCCAGCCCACGTACCACTCATCGGGTCCCGGATCGAAGGGCATCACCACCGGAACGCACGGATTCCACGCCTCGCTGCGCAGCTTCTACGTCAGCAACTCCTCCATGCCTGCGTCCGCATGGGTGGATGCGCTGCTGGTGCACCTGCGATCGATCATGTACCACGGCGAGGACATCGGGGTCCCCGACGCCATGCTGGAGGAGCGGCTGGGCCTGTTCTACACACCGCCGGGCGGCGGCTGGGAGGGCGACCGGAAGGTCAAGGATTTCCTGGCGGACGCGAAGGCCCGCTGGACCGAGATCGAGGACAACTTCACCCAGGCCAAGAGCGGACTCTCGCAATGAAACGATCCGAAAACTGCGGACCCGCGACCCGGTGGCTGGCCGAGCGGGCCGGCGTACCGCCGGACGAGCTGGTCGCCAACCCGGGTCTCCTCGCGCGCGCCCTCGCCGAGGCGGCAGGGGACCCCGAGGCCTCTGCCGAGCTGCGGTCGCTGCTGTCGGAGCAACCGACGCCCGGCCAACGGTTCGGAGCGACACTGGCCCAAGCACTGCGCGACCAGGCCGAACGGCTCAGCCCCACTTCTCGGCCAGAGCCCTGATCACGGTCAGGTTGCGGTTGGTGGCGACGCCGAGGTGCTTCTCCACAGCGGCGTTGGTCAGCTTCGCCTCGTGGTAGTTGGCGCCCAGGAGCAGGTGCACGGCTCGGCCGCCGACCCGCGCCACCTCGTCGGTGGTGCTGGTGTCCTCGAGCTTCTTGATGGCGGCCACCGTCGGCGCCTCCTTGAGCAGCGAGATGTAGTGCCGCCCGCCGTGATCGAACGACGCGGCCTCCTCGGCGATCTCGCGCAGCTCCTTCTGGGTGAACACGATGGTCGGCACCGCGAAGCCGGCCTCCGCCTCGAACGCCTTCTCGAGGGCGGCCTCGATCTTGGCCCGCGAGCGCAGCGTGGTGGTGAAGCTGACGTTGCCGGTGTTGATGTACGTCGCGACGTCGGTGAACCCGGCCACCTCCGTCGCCCGCACGATCGCGTCCTTGGGGAACTTGCGCTTCGCACCCAGGTTGATCGCTCGCAGGAACGCGATGTAGGTCGCCACGCGGGGATCATGCCATCGGCGATGGACACTCGGCCGACTCCAAAACCAGTCGCGTCGGCCGCCGCGTTCGCCCTACCCTCGTCGACGCGTCGGCGACACGAGCAGCCGGCCGGGGGTACCCGAGCCGGTCCTGTGTGTTCATGGCGTCGACCGCGTCCAGGTAAGGACTGGCGTCCGGGGTTCGACTCCCCCTCCACATGGGAGTGGGCGGGCCACGGCGACAGCGACCGGTCACCCTGCGGCCCGGCTGGTCAGTGCGACAGCCGACGTCCCGTGCCCGTGCGTGTCGTGGCCCGTTCACTCTCGCTCCACCACCACCGACCTCCCGGAAGGAGGAAGCAAATGTCCATCTTCACCACCATCACCGTGTTCCCGCACGAGCGCGCCCTCGCGTACGTCGACGGCGTGTGCACCCGCGTGCTCGAGCCCGGCCGTTACCGGCGCGCCCGGCGCGCGACGTACCACCGGATCGCCGTGCTGGAGCGGATCGTCACGACCGCACCGCAGGACGTGCTCACCTCCGACGGTGTCTCGGTCCGCGTGACCGCGGCGGTCCGCTGGAAGATCGTCGACCCGCGGGCCTACGTCGAGACGGTCGCCGACCCGGCTGCCGTGGTCTACCTGGCCGTGCAGATCGCGCTGCGCGACGAGCTGGTGGCCGTCGAGGTCGACGCGCTGGTGCGTGAGGCCCGGCTGCTCAGCCGGGGCGCGCTCACCGAGGCCGCGCGTCTGGCCGGCTCGGCGGTCGGCATCGAGGTGGTCGAGGTCGTGGTCAAGGACGTGATCCTGCCGCCCGAGCTGCGGATGGCCTACGCGGACCTGGTCACGACCCGGACCCGCGGCCAGGCCCAGCTGGAGGCGGCCCGGGCCGAGACCGCGGCGCTGCGGTCGCTGGCCAACGGCGCCAAGCTGCTCGACGACCACCCTGCGCTGGCCCGGCTGCGGCTGGTGCAGTCGCTCCCGCACGGTTCCACGCTGGAGCTGGGACTGCCCGACCGCGACTGAGCGGCAGCTGAACAACAGTGCGCCCCACGACCCGCTCGGTCGTGGGGCGCACTGTTTCTCGTCGGCCGCGCGTCAGCGCGTCCGGACCACGTTGGTCTTCGCGATCTTGTCGTGGATCGCCTGCTTCTTGTCGTCCCAGAGCGGCCACAGGTAGTCGAGCAGCGAGTAGAGGCCGGTGATGCTGCCGACGTACGGGATGAGCGAGAAGATGCCCGGCCCGAACTGACCCACCCAGCGCAGCAGGACGGTCGCCAGCGGCATCGGCCCGGGCCGCTCGCGCAGCCGGACCCGCAACCCGAGGACGAGCTTTCCGGGCGTCGCCTGCCGCCACATCAGGAACGCCACTTGGTAGGCGAAACCCAGCGCCAGGTTGATCGCTCCGACGATCGCCAGCGGCTTGGCCAGGTCGCGCTGCAGCTGCGCGGTGTCGATGGTGCTGGTGGTCCCGGCCTCGCTGGTGCGCAGCGCGTCGTCGATCCAGTCCGCGTAGATGTCCCAGGCGTCGCGGAGCCAGGGCAGCGCGACGATCGCGCCGACGATCCCGATGATGATCGAGTCGATGACCAGCGCCAGGACGCGTTGCCACCAGCCGGCCAGTGGTACGCCGTCGGGAGTGGTCGCCGGCGGCTTCGCGCCGCCGTACACCGGCGGGGCGGCGTACTGCTGGGTGGCGGCGGGTGGCTGCGTGGGCGCGGTGTGCTCGGTCCAGCGCATGCCGTCCCAGTAGCGGAGCTGGGCGGGCTGCCCGAGCTGGGGAGGGACGGGGTCAGGGTGCCAACCAGGCTGTGACGTCACGCGTCACAGATTCCCACGAGCCTCCTGCTCGCGCTCGATGGCCTCGAAGAGCGCCTTGAAGTTGCCCTTGCCGAAGCCCAGCGAGCCGTGCCGCTCGATGAACTCGTAGAACACGGTGGGCCGGTCGCCCATCGGCTTGGTGAAGATCTGCAGCAGGTAGCCGTCCTCGTCGCGGTCGACCAGGATCTTGCGCTTCTTCAGCTCCTCGATCGGCACCCGCACGTCTCCGATCCGGGCGCGCAGCTCGGGGTCGTCGTAGTAGGAGTCAGGGGTGTCGAGGAACTCGATGCCGTTGTCGCGCAGGATGTCGACCGAGCGCAGGATGTCGTTGGTCGCGAGGGCGATGTGCTGGCAGCCGGCGCCGTCGTAGAACTCGAGGTACTCGTCGATCTGCGACTTCTTCTTGGCGATCGCCGGCTCGTTGAGCGGGAACTTGACCCGGTGGTTGCCGCTGGCGACCACCTTGCTCATCAGCGCCGAGTAGTCGGTGGCGATGTCGTCGCCGATGAACTCGGCCATGTTGGTGAAGCCCATGACGTTGTTGTAGAAGCCCACCCACTCGTCCATCCGGCCGAGCTCCACGTTGCCGACGCAGTGGTCGATGGCCTGGAAGAGTCGCTTCGGGTGACCCTCGCGGCGGGCGACCGTCGAGGTGCGCGCGACGTAGCCGGGCAGGTAGGGCCCCGTGTAGCGGCTTCGGTCGACGAGGGTGTGCCGGGTCTCGCCGTACGTCGCGATGGCGGCGATCCGGACTGTGCCGAACTCGTCGCTCTCGTCGTGCGGCTCGACCAGGACGGTCGCGCCGACCGAGCGGGCGTGCTCGATGCACTTGTCGACGTCGGGGACCTCGAGGGCGAGGTCGACGACACCGTCGCCGTGCTTGCGGTGGTGGTCGAACAGCGGGCTGTCCGGCACGACGCCGCCGCTGAAGACGAAGCGGGCGCTGCCGGAGCGGAGCACGTAGGACTTCGCGTCGCGGTGGCCGGTCTCGGGGCCGCGGTAGGCCTCGAGCTCCATGCCGAGCGCGAGCTGGTAGAACGCCGCGGCCTGGGTGGCGTTGCCGACCACGAAGCCGACCGCGTCCATCGCGGTCACCGGGAACGGGTCGCGACTGGCGTCGTACTCGACCAGACCGACCAGCTGCTTGAGCTGGTCGAGGGAGAGGCCGGCCTGGACCTCTTCGTTGGTCAGGGCGGTGAGAGTCGACTCGGTCATGCGGCTGATCGTGCCGTGTATCGGGCATTCTGTGCAACAGTACGTCGAGCAACTGTGCAATCTGTCCAACATCGGAGCCCACCGTGGACGACCTTGACCGCAGAGTGATCGACCTGTTCGCCACCGACCCCCGAGTCGGAGTGCTCGAGGCGTCCCGCCGCCTCGGCGTGGCCCGCGGGACCGTCCAGGCCCGCCTCGACAAGCTGGTTGCCAGCGGGGTCGTCACCGGCTGGGGTCCCGAGCTCTCCCCCGCCGCCCTCGGCTACCCGGTGACGGCGTTCCTCACCCTGGAGATCCGCCAGGACGAGCGCGCCGGCGGCGGCCATGATGCCGTCGGCACCCACCTCGCGGCGATCCCCGAGGTGCTCGAGGCACACACGATCACCGGTGCCGGCGACCTGATGGCGCGAGTGGTGGCCCGCTCCAACACCGACCTGCAGCGGGTGATCGACCAGGTGCTGGCCAACCCCGCCATCGTGCGGTCGTCCACTGTGATCGCCCTCGCCACCCAGGTGCCCTACCGGGTGCTGCCACTCGCGGCGATCGCTGACTAGTGTCCTGATTCTCGCTTGCGCAGGCGCTCCTGCGATGCTGCCGAGGTGCCTCGCTCCGTCGGTCGCCGCGGGGTGCTCCTGCTCGGTGGCTGCGTCGTCCTCGGTGTCGGCGTGGGGATGCTGCTGACCGCCGACCTCGGCTCGGACGGCTTCTCCACGCTCGTCAACGGGGTCTCGATCCGCCTCGCCGTCCCGTTCGTGGTCGCCAACGCGGGCATCAGCCTGGCCTTCGTGCTGCTCGCCGCGGCACGCGGGCTGCGTCCTGGCATCGGCACGCTGACCCAGGTCGTCGTGGTGGGTTTCGTCGTGTCCTGGGTGCTCGCCCTCCTCGACACCCCCGACACCGTGCTGGGGCAGACTCTGCTGCTGGCGGCCGCGTTCCCGGTGCTCGCGCTGGGCATCTCGGCCTACCTCGGCGCTCATCTCGGCGCCGGGCCGGCCGAGTCCGCCGCGCTGGCCTGGGACCCGCCGCTGCCGTTCCGGTGGAGCTACAGCGCCGTCCAGCTGTTCGGTGCCGTTGTGGGCTGGCTGCTCGGCGCCACCCTGGGCCCCGGGACGCTGGCCGTCGTCGTCCTGCTCGGTCCGGCGGTGGACCTCACCAGCCGGCTGCTGAGGCTCGACGTGCGACAGGGAGCGGAGCCGACCCAGCCGGGTTGACCCGGGGTCGCCGTGGCGGGACAGCCCGCAGGGTCAGTCCGCAGGGGTCAGCCCGCCGGGTCGATGTTGTGGTTGAGGTGGAAGACGTTCGCCGGGTCGTACTCGCGCTTGACCGCCTGCAGCCGCTGCCATGCGTGCGGACCGAAGCCCGCCTCGACCCGGTCGCGCCCCTCGTCGCCGATGAAGTTGAGGTAGACGTCGCCGGTCGCCCACGGCTGCACCGCCGCCCGCACGTCCCGCACCCACGCGCGACAGCGCTCGTCGTCACTGCGGTCGGACCACACCCCGAACGGGTGCGCCACCCACGGGGCTGAACGCCACGGCACCGGGTAGTCTGCCGTCGATCGACCCGCCACGCCACCGGCCGGAAAGAGCACGTGCTGGCTCCCGGTTGGCTGGGGCAGCGTCGCGGACAGACCAGCGAAGACCTCCAGCGCCTTGTCCGGGAGCTCGGCCAGGTGCTCGGCAGACCAGTAGTTCCGGTTGCCCGGTGGGTCGTCGAGCATGCACTGCACGTCGGCGTAGGGCATCTCGTTGACCAGCTCCACCGGCGGGACCAAGGACAGCAGCGGAGCGGCCTGCTCGCGAAGACCGGCCTCGGAGCCGGTGAACGTGACCAGCACCAGCAGCACCAGCTGCCCGACCAGCCGCTCGGGCACGAACTCCTCGGGCGGTGCCTGCAGGTAGATCGCGGCGCCGCCGACGTCGTCCGGTCCGCCCTCGATGACGTCGCGGAAGGCCCGAAGCACCTCTTCGCCATCGGCCGCCTCATACATCAGAAGCGCGGCGGAGAACATCGGCAGGTCGTGCAGCCGGAACGTGAGTGACGTGGCCACACCGAAGTTGCCGCCGCCGCCATGCAGCGCCCAGAACAGCTCCGAGTGCTCGTCCTCGCTCGCGGTGATCTGGCGGCCGTCCGCCGTCACCAGGTCGACCGCCAGCAGGTTGTCGCACGCCAGCCCGAACCTGCGATCCAGCCACCCGGTCCCGCCGCCGAGGGTGAAGCCGCCGACACCGGTGGTGGAGACCCGGCCACCGGTGGTGGCGAGGCCGTGCTGCTGCGTGGCGCGGTCCAGGTGGCTCATGGTCGCACCACCGGCCACGCGCGCCGTGCGAGCCGCCGGGTCAACCTCGACCTGGTGCAGGCGGGTCAGGTCGATGACCAGCCCGCCCTCGGTCAGCGCCGTGCCGGCCACGCCATGCCCGCCACCGCGCACGGACACCTCGAGTCCCTGCTCCCGGGCGTAGGCGAGGGCTTCGACCACGTCACTGGGGCCGGCGCAGCGGGCTATCACCGCCGGGCGCTTGTCGATCATGGCGTTGTAGACCGTGCGGGCTTCGTCGTACTCGGGGTCGTCGGGTGTCACGAACGTCGTGGCCACCCCGATGGTCGGCTCGCGATCCTTCTGGTGGACAGACATGGGTTCTCCTCAGTGCTCGGTTCTGGTGGGCCTCACGGTAGGGACGCTGCCGTGTCCTCGGCGTCGCCCGAACCGGCCATCTGTGCCTGCCGACGGATGGCCCGAACCGGCCATGTCGGGTCGAGGAGGGTCGGGTCAGAGCAACCCGAGCTCGGACGCTCGCGCGACCGCGGCGGCGCGAGTGCCCACGTCGAGCTTGGTCATGGCATTGGCGACGTGCCGGTGCACGGTGTGCTCGCTGAGCACGAGGCTCTTGGCCAGCGCCGCATTGGTGAGTCCCTCAGCGACCAGACGGAGTACGTCGAGCTCGCGAGCTGTGAGGATCGGCCGGCCCTGCCCGTCCTGAGCGATCCCGGAAGCCGTGACGATCAGGGCTCGACCCCGCTCCGCCCCCGCGAGGTACCCGGCGCGCAGGTACTCGTCCACCGCGTCCTCGGCCGTCTGCCGGGCCAGCTGCAGGTTGCCCTTCGCGAGCTGCACCTCGGCGGCGGCGAGATGGGCGTGGCCGAGCAGCGGCCCGCGGCCGACTCGCGTCGCGGCGTCCTGTAGTGCCACCAGCGACCGCTCGGCCTGCTCGATCTCGCCGAGCGCGAGCCGGACCCGGACGTCGAGAACGAGCCCTGCGGCGCGGAAGACGACGTCCTTCTCGCCGTAGCCGCGCAAGAACCGCTCGACCCACACGGCGGCGGTGGCGGCGTCGCCGCGGTCGAGGGCCAGCGCCGCGGTCCCGAGGGTTGCCCGCGGGTGGCCCTCGGCGTCGCCGAACAGCTGAGCGGCCTCGTCGTACCGGCCCTGTCGGCGCCGCAGCTCGGCCATCGACACGACCGCCTCGAGTGCGAGCGGTGGGCGCCGAGCGCCGAGGTACTCCGCTGCCAGCTGCATCTCCGTCTCGGCCCGGTCCCAGTCGCCCTGCTCTATCAGCACGCCGGCGTACTCGGTCCGGCAGAAGTGCTGCAGCGCGTGGTAGCCGATGCGGGTGCACAGCTCGTCGAGCTGGCGGCACCACTGGGCGGCGCGGTCATAGTCGTGGATGCGTCCGCAGGCGGTGATCAGGTAGCAGCAGGCGTAGCCGGCCAGGTCCCGGTAGCCGAACTCACCGGCCACCGCGGCCGCTGCCGAACCCTGCAGCAGCCGCATCCCCTCCTCGACCTCACCGCGGGCCACGAGCACAAGGCCAAGCTGGGCCTGGCCCATCAGCTCGATGCCGTCGTCGCCGAGCTCCCGCCCGATCTCGATGGCTTGGCGCGCGTGCACCTCCCCGCCCTTGGTGTCCGCGGCCCCCGAGATCGCGAAGTCGGCCTGCCAGACGGCGAGCAGGCCGTGCTCGGGCGACATCTGCTCCCCGGCCAACAGCCGGTCGGCGAGCTCGAGCCAGCCCTGCGCGACCGCCACTTCGCCGCGCACTGTGAGCAGATCGAAGGCCAACGCCATGGCCTGCCGAGCGGCTCCCCGGCGGTCGCCCTCGTCACGGTACGCGCGGTAGGCGCGTTCTCGGACGTCGACCAGGTCGGGGTGGTCGAGCCAGAAGCACGCCTCGCCGAGCGCCTCCAGCGCCGGGCCGTTCGGCCCGATCGCGACGGCAGCCTCGAGGTGGGCGTGCGCCGCCTCCCACTCGCCTGCGTCGAGGGCAGCCCGACCCAAACCGAGAGAGGTGGTGTCGACACCCTGGGCCATGGCACACCTCTGGCTGGTCCGGTGAAGGACTCAGGCTAGCCCCTCAGCCCTGCGGATTGCATGATCGAGCCGGTCACGACGACCGGCGCGTGGCCGCCCACTCGCGCACCCGGTCGATGCGCTTGCGGAGGGTGTCGGCGTTGGCCACGGCGGCCGCAGGGCCACCGCACTCCCTGCGCAGCTCGGCGTGGGTGACGCCGTGCGGCTGGCCGGTGCGGTGGTGCCACGCGGCGACCAGGCCGTTGAGCTCACGGCGCAACACGGCGAGCTGCTCGTGGGTGGTCAGCTCTCGAATCTCGGGGTCCGGGCGAGCCGGCTGCTTGCGTCGGCGGTCGCTCTGCCGCTGGGCCAGGAGCTGGCGCATCTGGTCGGGCTCGAGGAGGCCCGGGATGCCGAGGAAGTCCATCTCCTCCTCAGAGCCGGCGTGCACCTCACCCTCGTGGCCGTACTCGGCGCCGTCGAAGAGCACGCGGTCGAACGACGCCTGCGAACCCAGCGCCTCGAACGGCAACGTGTCGAGCTCGGCGGAGGCGGTCTCACCGGCCTGGGCCTGCGCGAGCAGGTCGTTCTCGGCGGCGAACAGGTCGGCCTCGTCGTTGATCCGGCGGCCCAGCACGTGGTCGCGGGCCACCTCGAGCTCGGCGGCGTACGTAAGCAGGTTCGGCACCGACGGCAGGAACACCGACGCGGTCTCGCCGCGCGAGCGGGCGCGGACGAACCGCCCGACGGCCTGCGCGAAGAACAGCGGCGTCGAGGTGGTGGTGGCGTAGACGCCCACGGCAAGCCGCGGGATGTCGACCCCCTCCGAGACCATCCGGACGGCCACCATCCAGCGGGCCTCGCCGGCCGCGAACTCAGCGATCTTGCGCGAGCCCTGCTTCTCGTCCGACAGCACGACAGTGGCCGCCTCGCCCGAGACCGTCTTCAGGGCGCGGGCATAGGCACGCGCGGAGTCCTGGTCCGAGGCGATCACCAGGCCGCCGGCATCCGGGACGTGCCGGCGTACCTCCGAGAGCCGGGTGTCGGCCGCCTCCAGCACCGTCGGGATCCACGACCCGAGGGGATCCAGCGCGGTCCGCAGCGCCTGGGCGGTGAGGTCCTTGGTCAGCGGCTCGCCGAGCCGCGCAGCGATCTCGTCGCCGGCGCGGGTGCGCCACTGCATCTCGCCCGAGTAGGCCATGAACAGCACCGGCCGCACCACCCGGTCGGCGAGCGCGTCGCCATAGCCGTAGGTGTAGTCGGCGACCGAGCGCGGGACGCCGTCCGGACCGGGCGCGTAGGTGACGAACGGGATCGGGTTCACATCGGACCGGAACGGGGTGCCGGTCAGTGCCAGTCGCCGGTGCGCGGGCTGAAACGCCTCGCGCACCCCCTCGCCCCACGACAGCGCGTCACCGGCGTGATGGACCTCGTCGAGGATGACCAGCGTCTTGAACCGTTCGGTCCGGATGCGTAGAGCCAGCGGGTTGACCGCGACCCCGGCGTAGGTGACCGCGATGCCGAGGTAGTCGGTCGAGGTCTTGCCCTTCCCCGCGGCGTACGCCGGGTCGATCGGGATGCCGGCCCGCGCGGCGGCCTCGGCCCACTGGAGCTTGAGGTGCTCGGTCGGCGCCACGATCGTGATCCGGTCGACCAGCCGGCGACCGAGCAGCTCGGCCGCGACGGACAGCGCGAACGTCGTCTTGCCGGCGCCCGGTGTCGCCACGGCGAGGAAGTCTCGCGGCAGTGTCTCGAAGTAGGCGTTCATCGCCGCTGTCTGCCACGTCCGCAGGGGCGTCGCCGTTCCCCAGGCCGCGCGCTCGGGCCAGGCCGGCCCGATCGTCACTCCGAGTCGCCGGCGTCGTCCTTCATGGACTCCCAGACTTCCTTGCACTCCGGGCAGACGGGGAACTTCTCCGGCGCCCGACTGGGCACCCAGACCTTGCCGCACAGGGCCACCACCGGGGTGCCCATCACCATGGCCTCGGTGAGCTTGTCCTTGTCCACGAAGTGGGAGAACCGCTCGTGATCGCCCTCGTCGGTCGGGACGGTCCGCTCCTCGTGGCGGACGTCGGTGTCGACGGCGGTGCGCGTCCCGAACCCGATGTTGCTCACCCGCCCAACTCTACGGCGCCGCGCCGTCAGTTCAGCTCGGGGTCAACAGGCCGCGTCGAGTGCCACGCGAGCTCGCCCGGTTGTCGGCGGAGCACGTCGCGCCACAGCTCGGCCGGGTCCTCGCGGAACACGTCGGTCGCCTCGCCGGGCACGACGTACCAGCTGCCCTCGTCGATCTCGGCGGCCAGCTGCTCGGCACCCCAGCCGGCGTACCCGGCGAAGATCCGCATCCCGGCCAGGCTCCCGGTCACGAGCTCGATGGGGGTGTCGAGGTCGACGAGGCCGAGCGCCCCGTCCACCTCGCGGAAGCCGACCGGCACGTCGTCGCCGTTGCTCAGCAGCGCGACACCGAGAGCCCCTTCGGTGCTCACCGGACCGCCGCGGAACAGCACTTCCGGCTCCGAGGCGATCTCTCCCCAGGTCTCGAGAACCTCGGCGACCGGGACGCCGGAGGGCCGGTTGAGGACCACACCGAGCGCACCGTTGGAGTCGACGTCGAGCATCAGGACGACGGTGTCGGCGAAGTTCGGGTCGAGCAGCTGCGGGGTGGCCACGAGCAGCATCCCGGCGCGCACCTCCGACGTCTGGTCGACCATGACGCCATCATCGCTCAGAGCACGGCTCAGGCGGCCAGCGCCGCCGTGGTCCGCGCCCCATCCTCGATGCGGGCGCCGACGGCGGCCGCTCGGGCGTCCTGCGCGCTGGCCAGGCCGGCCATCACGGCCAGGAGCACGTGCTCCTTGGCGGCGGACTTCCGCATGATGTCGGCGGTGTGCTCGTCGCCCGGGCTGGCGCGGTGCGCGTCGAGGACGGCCCGGATGCCGGGCAGCTCCGCTGCGGTGTGCTGCCAGGCCCGCACCACGGCGGCCTGCAGGTCCATGGGCTGGTGCATCTGCTCGCGCTCGATCCGGCCGGCCAGGCGGGTGTGCCACTTCAGCTGGAGTGCGCCGAGCAGGTCGAGGTCGTCGGCGAACGTGGCCGAGACGCCGTCGACGTCTCGGGGCAAGGTGCCGTCGCGGCGCTGGTCGGCCGCAGCGATCACGTCGCGGAGCACGTCACCGCGACGGTGGAAGGACGTCCAGGTCATTGGGCAGGTCCTTTCTGGTCTCCGGTCCCGGTTCGGGCCGGGTCTCACATACCGTGAGTACGTACCCAGAGTACGCACCCATACTGCGAGTATGCGAACCATCCAGCCGTGATGCTGGCCACGCGTGACCCTCGCCATACCGTCGGTCGGTTCCTACACTGCCGGGATGCCCAAGTCGACGGTCTCCCGGCTGGTGCCCACGATGGGCTCAGTCACCGGGTCCAGTCGTCGCCAGCAGTACTCCGCCTCGACCAAGCGGGCACTGGTGGAGATCGCCGAGGGGCTGTTCACCGAGCACGGGTACGCCAACACCTCACTCGACGCCATCGTCGCCGGGGCCCGCGTCACCAAGGGCGCGCTGTACCACCACTTCAGCGGCAAGCAGGCGCTGTTCGAGGCGGTCTTCGAACAGGTGGAGAGCGACGCCTCACGCGCCATCAACAAGGCCCTCAAGGGCAAGAAGGACCCATGGGAGAAGGCGCAGGCGGGACTGCGCGCCTTCCTCGGGGTGGTCCGTGAGCCGCGCTACCGCCGGATCGTGATCCAGGAGGGCCCGGCCGTTCTCGGCTACGAGCGGTTCCGCGAGCAGGAGGAGCGCTCGACGTTCGCCACAGTGCTCGACATCGTCCGCTCGGTGCTGGGTGCAGGTGCCTGGGAGCTCGACGAGGAGATGCTGCAGACGTTCGCCCGGATCTTCTTCGGCGCGATGTCGTCGGCCGGCGAGTCGGTGGCCACCGCCGAGGACCCGGTCGAGGCTGCGGACCGGGTCGAGACCGCGATCTCCTTCATCATCGCCGGCTTCCGGTCCCTGGCCGAGGCCGGAGTCGGGCTGCCGGACACCCTCGTGGGCGACGACGAGGAGTAGCGCGAGGAGTAGGGCGAGCTACTTCCCGAAGGTGACCGCGCCGCCGTCCTGCGGCACCAGCTCGAGCCAGGTGTGACCGGCCGGGACCGTGAGCTCCCCGGCCTTGGTCGAGAGCTCGAGGGGCGCGTCGAGCGAGCTCTTGGTCCAGGTGCCGCGCACCAGCCGGCCGCCATGGAAGATCATCGCCTGGCCCTTGCCGGTGAACTGGGTCTCCGGCACCGGGTTGCCGGCCGGGTCGCGGTAGCCCGCGTCGCCGACCTTGACCCTGAGCACCAGCACGGTGTCGGCCAGGAACTCGTCGCCGGCTGCGGCGTAGGTGTTCTCGTTGACGTAGTGGCCACCCTCGAACCGCCAGTTGGTGGTGTGACCGCCCGAGAAGCTGGCAGCCAGGGTGCGCGCCGGCTGGCCCTTCGGGAAGTCCGACTCCGCGCCCCAGGGCAGGTAGTCGTCCGGCCGCTGGACGTCGTCCTGCTCGACCAGCGTGGCGGTCTCGGACATGTCCGTGAACAGGTTGTACGGCGCCGAGCGGCTTGAGTCGCGGTAGAAGCCCTTGTCGCCCTCGGAGAAGAACGGGATGTCCGCGTCCTCGATCCTGTTGATCGTCACCATCGCCGCTCCGGAGGTCACCATCGCGCCCTTGGCCGGCGCGACGATGCCGATGTCGCTGGCGCGCATCGACCGCACCGGCCCGACCTCACCGGGAATGTGGGAGTAGTAGAAGGCCGCCAGCCGGGTCATGCCCCCCTCGACCAGCTCCTCGACCACCATGTCCGCCTCGCCCAGGCCGACCTGCGGCGAGCTGGCGTAGGTGTTGTCCATCTTGAGCACCATCACCGGGTGGTGCTGGGCGGCCTCGTCGTCGCCGGTCACCGGCAGGCCGGTCAGCGGCCAGGTGGCGGCGAGCCTGGAACCGGCCGCGATGCCCTGGGCCTCGAGGCCGCCGCCGGAGGCCTCCTCGGACCCCGTGTTGTCGCCGCAGGCGGCGAGCACGAGGGAGGTGGCGAGGACGGCGAACGTGGTCCTTGCGGTCACGGTGCGGCGTCGCACGTGGGTACTCCGATCAGTGGGGAAGCGTTCTGTAGTGATCCGGTCGACTTCGATGGTGCGTCCAGCGTGACTCGGACAGCGGTAGGCGCGCCGGTGTTTCACGCGGCCGGGCCGACCGGTCTGGTCCGTTCAGCCGAGCTTGGCGCCGCCGTCGACGTACAGCGTCTGGCCGGTGATGTACGACGCCTCGTCGCTGCACAAGAACGCCGCCGCGGCGGCGATGTCCTCGGGCGCACCGACCCGGCGCACCGGGTTGGCCTCGGCGTTGAGGCGGCGCAGCTCGTCCGGCTCCATGTTGAGCCGGCGTGCGGTCGCGTCGGTCATCTCGGTGGCGATGAAGCCCGGCGCGATCGCGTTGGCGTTCACCCCGAAGGGGCCGAGCTCGATCCCCAGGGTGCGGGTGAACCCCTGGATGCCCATCTTGGCCGCCGAGTAGTTGGCCTGGCCGCGGTTGCCGAGGGCGGAGACGCTGGAGAGGTTGAGGACCTTGCCGTACTTCTGCTCGACGAAGTGCTTCTGCGCGGCTCGCGTCATGAGGAACGCCCCGCGCAGGTGCACGCCGATGACCAGGTCCCAGTCCTCGTCGGTCATCTTGAACAGCAGGTTGTCGCGGGTGATGCCGGCGTTGTTGACCAGCACATGGATCCCGCCGAGCTCGGCGACGACGCGGGCGACCGCGGCCTCGGCGGCCTCGGTGTTGCTGACGTCCGCAGCGACACCGATGGCCTTCGCGTCACCCTGCACAGGCAGCTTCTCGGCAGCCGCTGAGGCCGCGGACTCGTCGAGGTCGACGATCGCGACGGACGCGCCCTCCTCGGCGAACCGGGTGGCGCACCCGAACCCGATACCTTGCGCAGCGCCCGTGACGACTGCGACCCGTCCGTCGTATCGACCCATGGGCCGCCACTGTAGGGGACTGGGTTCAATACGCCGAAGCGCGGACCTCGCCGAGCACCAGGATCCGGCCGAAGGCCTCGTGCCGTCCGAGCACGAGCAGCGGCGTCTCCGCGTGATGGACCGGGTCGAACCTGGTCAGCATGGCCCGCGTGTGGTCACTGTCACAGCCGCCCGCGTGCTCGAGCACGAGGTCGTCGTCGACGGCGTCGAGCATCAGCACGTTGCCCACCGCACCCGGCACGCGAAGGTGCTTGATTGCACCGCTGTCCGTCTTGCGGGCCACGAAGGTGTGGCCGCACGCCCCTGCCACCTGCACGAACAGTCGGCCGCCGGCGACGCGGGCGTCGAGGTGGCCGTAGTCGCCCGAGCCGTGCTTGGCGGTGAGCCGGCTGGTCGCGCCGGTCGCCGGGTCGAGAAGGAACAGGTCACCCTGGTCGCCGCACGACTCCAGCAGCCGGCTGGCGTCCCACCAGCGCACCGGGTAGCAGTAGTCGTTGCCGCGGATGGTGGTGACGACCGAGCCGTCGGCAGTCGAGAGCACGTACTGCGCGTGACCCTTCTCCCGGACGGTGATGACGGTGCCGTTGCGGCCCGGAATCATGCTGCCGTTGACGCCCTCGCGCAGCCGGGTGCGTGCGCCGGCCCATGAGATCCGGTCGAGCACCAGCGTGTCGCTGCGGCGGTTCTTCCAGGTCGTGGCGAGGACGCCGGTGCCGTCCGGGTCGAGCACTGCGCTGTTGAGCAGCTTCACCGGCAGCTCGGCGACGACGCCGGTCGCGACGTCGACGCGGATCAGGTGGGTCGCGTCGCGCTCGACCGCAGTGAGCAGGGCCGTCCGCCCGTCCTCCGACCAGTCGAGCAGCGAGAAGCCGCCGTACTTCCTGGAGACCCGGCGCTTGTAGACGGTGGTGGTCTCACCTGACGGCGAGACCAGGACCAGCCGCTGGGTCCGGGCGTCGATCCCGCCGTACTCGCTGGCCGGTCCGTGGTCGACCACCGCGAGGTAGGAGCCGGCTGGCACCGGGTCGGCAGTCGGCGCGGCCGCAGCCGAAGGGGCGAGGGAGCCGACCATTGCGGTGGCGAGGACAACGAGGAGGGATCGCAGCTGCATGGTCCGGAGACGCACCCATCTCCCGAATGGTTGCCGTCAGTCGAGCGCGGCGCGCAGACGCTCGCCGTACGACGTGCGTTCGGCCGCGTCGGAGTACTTGGTGCGTGGCCAGAAGAAGCCGCGCAGCCCGTCGCCCTTGGTCCGCGGGACCACGTGCACGTGCAGGTGCGGCACCGACTGGCTGACCACGTTGTTCATCGCCACGAAGCTGCCCTGCGCGCCCAACCCGTCGACCACCGCGGCAGCAAGCCGCTGGGCCGCGGCCAGCAACCCGTCGCGCAGCCCGGCCGGCAGGTCGAGCAGTGTCACGACGTGCTCACGCGGCACCAGCAGGACATGCCCCTTGAAGACGGGTCGCTGGTCGAGGAACGCGACGAAGAGCTCGTCGTCGAGGACCCGCTCGGCCTCGATCTCCCCCGCCACGATCGAGCAGAAGACGCAGGCCGGGTCACCCATGACCGAAGGCTAGACGTGGGCACCGCACCTCGGGTCGCAGCGTGTCACCCACTTCCACGCGCTGGATGCGGTAGAACGTTCCGGTGGGCGCGGCCGCGCAGAAGTCTCGGCGGCTGCTGCCTGCCCAGCCGTCGAGCGTGGGGGCGGCCCGTCGCCTCATCCGTGGGTGGCTCATCGACGCCGGCCGGGCCGAGCTCGCCGACGACGCCGAGCTCGCTGTCAGCGAGATCGTCACCAACGCGCTCCTGCACGCCGGGACGTCGGTCGAGCTGAGCGCGCGGATGGATGTCGGCTTCGTGCGGGTGGAGGTGACCGACGGGAGCAGCCATCTGCCGCGTTCGCGTGACTTCGACACGGTTTCAGGGACCGGCCGCGGCCTCAAGCTGCTCGACAGGACCGTGGCCCGGTGGGGCGCCGAGCGGCGCGGCGCGGGCAAGGTGGTCTGGTTCGAGCTGGGCGACCTGACGGCCTCGACCGCCGAGGGCGGCATCGACGACCGGGGCCACCTCGCCGATCCGGGCGCCGTCACGGTCGAGCTCCTCGACGTACCGCTGCTGCTGATCTCGGCCTGGCTGGAGCATGCGGAGACGTTGTTGCGCGAGTACCTCCTCATTCACCTGGACGAGGACGCCGAGCGGGCTCTGTCGCGGCATGCGGCGGCCAGCGCGACGCTCACGTTGCTGGAGGAGCAGTGGCCGGAGCTGGACCTGGGGCTCTCCCCCGACGAGCTGCTCGCCGGTGCGGTCGAGCCGCGCGTCTCGGCACCCCGGCTCGAGCTGGTCGTACCGACCGGTTCCGCCGAAGGGTTCGTGGAGCTCAATGAGCTGATCGAGGAGGCCCTGGTCCTCGCCGACCGGGGCGAGATGCTGACCCCGCCCACGCAGCCAGAGATCAGGGTGATGCGCCGCCGGCTCATCGAGGAGGTCTGTGACCAGGTCGCCGGCGCGGCGCCGCGCCCACTGACCTGGTCGGCCGGCGACCAGATGCCCACCCGAGACCAGGTGCACTGGGACGCCGACGCCGTCGACCGCGCCGCCACCGCGTGCGTGGCCGCTGACGACACCGACCGAATCGTGGCGGTGAGTGACGCCGCCCTCGAGCTGCTCGGACACGACCGCGCCGCCCTCACCGGGAAACGGCTGCTGGAGCTGATCCCGACTCGCTTCCGGCAGGCCCACCTAGCCGGCTTCACGCTGCACCTGATCAACGGGCGGGCACCACTGCTGGGCGTCCCGATCACGGTTCCGATGCTCTGTGCGGACGGCTCCGAGCGGCCAGTGGAGCTGACCATCACTGCCCATCGCCTCCCGCACGGCCGCGCGGTGTTCGTTGCGGCGATGCGCTCAGCCTGAACACCGGCCCCAGATCAGCGGACGGTTTCGTTCTTCTTCAAGTACTTTGGTTCAGGCAGGGACCCACCCCCTGCAGGGACTGGAGGAGGTCTTCGTGGACCTCGGGACCAGCGACCAGAGAGCCTGGACCCTCGCCCCCCACCTGGTCGTCGTCGGCGTCTCCCCGAGCTCGGTCGAGTGGATGAACCCGGAGACCGGGACCACCTGCCAGGTCGACTCCCTCGGGGAGTACGTCGTGCTCCGCCGGGTCGGCGACCGCGTCGCCCCCGTCGTGGCCGGCCAGATCCTTCTCGACGAGGCGGCTGCGCTGTTCCACGACCCCGACTCGGTCCGGGCCCGCCGGGCCGCAGCTCACGCGATCGTCGCCGTCGACGAAGGCCTTCGGGACTGACGGACCTCTCCGGGTAACGATTCGGGCTCGGCGGGCGTGCTGGCCGAACTCCGAGGGCGTCGCCGGCATCACGGATGCCATGACGCCTGTCCCCGCGCTCTGGCCGGATGCCCGGACCCTGCCCCGACGGCGGGTCGTCCGGGTCGACCGCTTCCTGGTGGTGGCGGTGTCGGTGTGCACGGCGCTGCGAGTGCCCGGACTCCTGGCCACGCCCAGCTCGGACGAGGCCGGTTTCCTGCTGGTGGCCCGGGCGTGGTCGCCGACGCCGGAGAGTCTCTACGGCAGCTACTGGGTGGACCGGCCACCGATCCTGATCGCGGCGTACCGCTGGACCGACGCGCTGTTCGGCGTCGCCGGACCACGGCTCCTGGCCGCCGTGCTGGCCGCACTTCTCGTGGTCGCCGTGCACCTGCTCGCCACCCGCATCGCCGGTGCCGGGCCGGCCCGGGTGGCCACGGTCCTGACGGTCACGTTGCTGGCCAACCCCGAGCTTTCGGCCTGGACCGCCAAGGGCGAGGTGCTCGGCACGCCGCTGGTGGCGGTCTCGTGCCTGCTGCTCCTGCGGGCGCTCGAGTCAGACGGCGTACGGCGGTCGGGTCGGCTCGCCACGCTGGCCGGTGGTTGCGCCATGACGGCGTGCGGGCTCAAGCAGAGCCTTGTGGGTGGGCTGGTGTTCGGAGCCGTCCTGCTGGTGGGTTCGGCACTCGCCGACCGGGTGCCGCTGCGTCGTGTCGGCCGGGTCGCGGTGCGGTTCGCCGCCGGCGCCGCGGTGCCCCTGGTCGGCTGCCTGGCCTGGGTCGCGGCGAGCCCGGCGACGCTGGGCGCAGCGTGGTACCAGGTGGTCGGGTTCCGCGCCGATGCCGCCGTGGTGCTCGCGGCCAGCGACTCCCGGGCGCCCGTCGAGCGCGCCCACGACCTGGCGCTGCTGTTCGTCGTGTGCGGGATGGCGCCACTGCTCCTGCTGGCCGCCGCGTCCGCGTGGCAGTGGTGGGGCCGATGGCCGGCGCTGTCGGCGGCCGTCGTGGCGATGACCACGGTCGACCTGGTCGGCGTCGTGGTCAGCGGCAGCTTCTGGCACGCCTATCTGGTCCCGCTGGTCCCCGACGTCGCGCTGCTCGCCGCACTGGCCGTCTCGACAGCGCCGTCAGTCCGCACGTTGACCAGGTTCGTGGCCGCCCTGGCGGTGGCGACCACCCTGGCGTCGTACGCCGGTTTCGCCCGCGACCGAGTGGTCTCGCCCAGCCCGTCCGGGCCCTGGCAGGTCGGCCAGGCGATCTCGCAGGTCGCCGGCCGCGACGACACGATCGTCAGCCTCTACGGAAGTGCAGAGCTGGTCGAGGCGTCCGGGCTGCCCTCGCCCTACCGGCACCTGTGGTCGCTCCCGATGCGCACCCTCGACCCGGAGCAGGAAGAGCTGCGCTCGGTCCTCGCCGGCGACGCCGCACCCACCTGGGTCGTCGCGGTGCTGCCGGTGACCTCCTGGCACATCGACGACGACCGTCGGTTGCGGTCCCTGCTCTTGCAGCGGTACCGGCTCTTCATCCAGCGCTGCGGACCGCCGATCTGGGTGCGCTCGGACGTGTACCGACGTCTGCCCCCGCTGGACTGTTGACCTCTCACCGGGCGAGCGTCGACTCCTCCATCATCCTCGACAGCTTCTCGGGGTTCCGGACCGTGTAGATCGCCGAGACCAGACCCTCCTCGACCCGCACCGACAGCACGGAGTCGATCTCGCCGTCGAGGCGGATGAGCAGCGCCGGCCACCCGTTGACGTGGACGAGCTCCATCGACATGCCCAGCTCCCGGGCGGTCGCGATGCCGACCCCCATGAGCCTGCCGACCTTGTCCGCGCCCATGACCGGCCGCGGCAGCGCCTGCTTGATGCCGCCGCCGTCACCGAGCGCCACGACGTCGGGGGCGAGCACGTCGACCAGGTGTTGCAGGTCGCCGGTCTCGAGGGTCCTGATGAACGCATCCAGCGCCGAGCGGGTCTCCGCCTGGGACGCTGCGTTCCGGGGCCGTCGCTCGGCGACGTGGGTGCGGGCGCGATGGGCGATCTGCCGAACCGCGGCCTCGGACTTTCCGACCGCCTCGGCCAGCTCCCCGTAACCGAGGTCGAACACGTCGCGGAGCAGGAACACGGCTCGCTCGGTCGGCGTCAGTGTCTCCAGAACCAGCAGCATCGCCGTCGACAGGCTGTCCGCCAGCTCGAGGTCCTCGGCGACGTCGGGTGAGGTCAGCAGCGGCTCCGGCAGCCACGGTCCGACGTACTCCTCCCGACGCCGCGCGATCGTCCGCAGCCGGTCGAGGGTCGCGCGAGTCACGATCCTCACCAGGTACGCGCGCGGGTCGCGTACGTCGCCTCGGTCGGCGCGGTCCCACTTGAGCCAGGACTCCTGCAGCACGTCCTCGGCGTCCACCGCCGAGCCGAGCATCTCGTAGGCCACGGTGAACAGGAGCCCTCGGTGGGTGACGAACGGGTCGTCGCTCACGCCATCGCCGCCGGCGCCGACCGGCTCGCCAGAGGCTCCAGCCCGCAGGCGTCGGCGAAGTGCTCCGAAGGGATCCCGAGGGCGACGTTCGACCGCGCCGCCAGGTTCATGAACCCGATCCTCGCGGTCAGCTCGATCAGCCCGTCGGCCCCGAGGTCCGCGAGCAGGGCCGCCGACATCTCGTCGCTCACCGTCGGCGGCGTCTGGCACACAGCCTCGGCGTACTCCATCACCCGCCGCTCGAGCGGGCTGAACACCGTGGACTCGCGCCAGCGCGGCACCTCGCGAGCCTTCTCCACCGCCAAGCCCCGGTCGTGCGCCATGAAGTAGTTGAGGTCCAGGCACGCCCCGCACCCGATCTCCGCTGCCGCGGCCATCACCGCGAACGACGCCAGGCTGGCCTCCAAGCGGTCCCACTTCTCGGTCCTGGCACCTGCGCGCATCAGGTCCTTGAACACGGCGGGGTGATTCCACATCACCGCGACATTGTCCGGGACGCGGCCGATCTTCTTGCGGACCGCCATCTTGAGCAGGCGTCCCTGCACACCGTTCAGCTCGGCCTTGGGGATGCGGATGCTCTGGGTCATCGTTCGGCTCCTGTCGTCGTGGTCGACATCAAGACGCATGGCCACACGGTTCTGTGACAAGCCGAATCGGTGGTTGAGCCCGGAGGAGCGCCAGCGACGACGGAGTCGAAACCTCCGCAGGGAAGGCTGGGAGCCGATCCTGCGGGTCATCTCGACAGGCTCGATGAGCCGTGGTTGCATCCAGCCCCAGGTTGCGTGGTTTCGACACGCTCGCTGCGCTCGCGGCTCAACCACCGGTGGGATCGGACATCTCGACAAGCTCGATGAGCGGTGCACCGAACGGCCTTACGGTTGTGCCGTGTCCAGGAGCCGTTGGGTCGTCTCCCTCGAGCGGGCCTGGGACGCCGCCCGACTGCGCAGCGCCGGCCCGGAGACGCCGGACGACTTCCGCATCGAGGCGTACGTCGGGCATGGCGGCGCAGAGGGAGTCGTGATGCGGGGCCGGGTGCTCGACGACCCGGTGCCGACGGAGGCGGTGGACGGCGAGGGCGTCGGGGCAGCCGTGCGCCGCACCCTGCATCACTTCGCGACCGACGACCTGCCCGGCGTACCGCTGCGGATCACGGTGGCCGACGCCAGCATCGAGACCGTCACCGACGACGACGGGTACTTCCTCGCGCGGCTCCACCCCGAGCCGCACCTCCTGACCAGCCCCTGGATCACAGGCACGGTCGAGCTAGCGGCGCCGTACCGCGGATTGACCGGGCCGCACACCACCCCGGTCGAGGTATTGGTCCCGGGGCCGGACGCCCGCTTCGGGGTGGTGTCGGACATCGACGACACGCTCCTCGAGACCGGCGTCCAGCGGGTCTGGCGGATGCTCCATCAGACGTTCACCGGCTCGGCGCTGACCAGGACGCCGTTCGAGGGGGCGCCCGAGCTCTACCGCGACCTCGCAGCCGGCACCAACCCCTTCTTCTACGTCTCGTCGAGCCCGTGGAACCTGCACTCGTTCCTGGTCGCGTTCCTGCGCCACCACGACTTCCCGCGGGGTCCTGTGCTGCTGCGTGACCTGCTTGGCACCTCGGCCGGTCGCGAGCAGAAGCACGGGCGGATCAACGAGATCCTGGAGCTGCACCCGGGGCTGCCGTTCGTGCTGCTCGGGGACTCCGGGGAGAAGGATCCGGAGATCTACGCCGACATCGTGCGCGCCCATCCGCACCGGATCCTCGCGGTCTACATCCGAGAGGTGCGCATCAACCCTGGCGACGGCCGCGTCGAGCGGGTCAGCGACGCGTGGGACCACGACGTCCCGTTCGTGCTTGCGGCCGACAGCGACGCCGTACGACGCCACGCGGCTGGCCTCGGTCTGCTGTGAGCGCACGGGTCAGGGCGCCGTTGGCGCGGTCCACGTGTGATCATGCCGCCATGCGTCGCGTCGCTCTCGTCCTGTTGTCGCTCGGCTTGGTGTTCGTGACCGTGCCGGCCGGCCAGGCGCAGATCGGCACCAAGGACTGGATCGGCGACCCGCACGTCATGCCCTCGGCGTACGCCTGGCTCAGCGCCGACGAGCCCAGTACGACCTACGAGATCACCATCGTGCGTGGGAAGAAGAGCGTGGCGCATGTGATCCGGGACCTGGGCGAAGTCCGCAAGGAGCTCGGCGAGCTCACCCCCGACCAGGCCATGGAGTATCAGATCGACCACACGAGCATGGACGACTACCTCGGCCCCGCCGTGGTGCAGGTCGAGCGGCTCGGCTCGGCGGTCGTGATCTTCCAGCCGTCCGGCTTCGCCGTCTCGACCGCCATCAAGAAGCTGAGCGGGAAGTCGCTGGTCGCGTCGTTCTCGACGACGGTCGAATACGACACCTACGCGACGATCGCACGCCGCAGCAAGGTGATCCGCCAGTTCGACGTCGGTTTCAAGCCGCCGAAGAACGGGGCGCTGCCGGAGGAGGCCGGACTGGACTTCGGAGCCAAGCACCAGAACATCTGGGCGACTGCGTGGGCGCTGAACGAGCGGGTGACCCGCATCCACCTCAGCCAGGGCTGGTTCGAGGGGCCGCACCCGACGTACGTGCTGGCCGACTGACAACAAAGACGCCCGCGCGATGCGCGGGCGTCTTTGCAGAGTGGAGCTGGCGGGAATCGAACCCGCGTCCTCGAGCGTCGAACCAGGTCTTCTCCGGGTGCAGTCTGCATTGACGTTTTCTCAGTCCCGGCGCTCGCACAGACACGTCACCGACGGACTCAGTCAGGTTTGAGTCCCGATCACCCCTCCTGACTGGAGGTGACCAGCAAGTCTCCTAGATGACGCCAGGATCCGGGACGGAGACAGATGCCCGGTCTGACGCTTCGATCACCGCTCAGGCGGCGAGAGCGAAGGAACTGCGCTTAGCGTTGGCAGTTGTGTTTTCCAGCGGTCGTTTACGAGATGTCGCTGGCTCCTCGACCCGCTTCTCCTGGAACTAACGTCCCAAGTCGAAACCGATCAGCCCCTCTTGAGTTGTGACTCCAGTCTACGGGGTTCAACCTGCCCCGCCCATTCGGTATTCCTGCAGGTCAGCGAGGTGCCCGCCGCCCCACGCCGAAGAGCGCCGCGCCGTTGTCCCAGCACACCGCCCGCAGCCAGTCGTCGCCGAGGTCGAGCCGGGCCAGCCCCTCGAGCTGGTGCACGTAGGGGTAGGGGATGGTCGGGAAGTCGGTGCCGAGCAGGATCTTCGGCTGCAGGTCGGCCAGCCGCGGCACCAGCCAGTCGGGGTAGAGGACCCCGAAGAAGTCGGTGAAGCACATCGTGGTGTCGAGCCGGACCCGCTCGTACTGCACGGCCAGCCGCAGGAACCGCACCACCTCGGGTGCGCCCATGTGGGCGACGATGATCGGCAGCCGCGGGTGTCGTTCGAGCAGCCGCTGCATCGACCCCGGACCCGTGAACTTGTTGGCGACCGGCCCCGAGCCGGCGTGCACGAGCACGGGGACGTCAGCGTCCTCGAGCAGCCCCCAGACCTCGTCGAGCAGTGGGTCGTCGAGGTGGAACTCGCCCACCTGCAGGTGCAGCTTGAACAGCTCCACACCGGCGTCGACCAGCTCTCCGACGTACGCCGCGACGCCCGCCTCCGGGTAGAAGGTGCCCGACCACAGCACCTCCGGCACCGTGGCCGCGAACTCACGCGACCAGTCGTTGAGGTAGGCCGCCACCCCGGGCTTGTGGGCGTACGGCAGCGTGGAGAACCGGCGTACTCCCATCGCCCGCAGCAGCTCGACCCGCTCCTCGTGCGACTGGCGGTAGCGGATCGGCCATTCCCGGCCGATCTTCGGCCCGGCGCTGTCGAAGACCTCCCAGACCGCACGCTGGATGTTCGGCGGCAGGAAGTGGACGTGGACGTCGAAGAGACCCGGCAGGCCGAGCCCCTCCCAGAAGGCGCGGACCGGGGCGACGTCACTGTGCCGTTCCATTGGAGGCCGTTCCATGGGAGCGGTCAGTCACCCATCCCCTTGAGCCGTCGGCCGACGACCTGCTCGGTCTCCCGGTTGGCCTGGCGCTCGGCGAGAGCGTGCCGCTTGTCCCAGGTCTTCTTGCCACGGGCCAGCGCGATCTCGACCTTGGCGCGACCGCCCCGGAAGTAGAGCGACAGCGGGATGACGGTGAGCCCCTTCTCGTTGACCCGTCGCTCGATCTTGTCGATCTCGTCCCGGTTGAGCAGCAGCTTGCGCTTGCGGCGCGCGGAGTGGTTGGTCCAGGTGCCCTGGGTGTACTCCGGGATGTGCACGTTGTGCAGCCACGCCTCGCCGCCGTCGATGTCCACGAACCCGTCGACCAGCGAGGCCCGTCCCTCACGCAGCGACTTCACCTCGGTGCCCTGGAGCACGAGGCCGGCCTCGTAGGTGTCCTCGATGGCGTAGTCGTGCCGCGCCTTGCGGTTCTGCGCGACCACCTTGCGCCCCTGCTCCTTGGCCATCCAGCCATTCTCTCAGCGGCGGTCAACGGGGTTGCGCGGGAGCCTCGGCTGCGGAGGTTTCGAGACAGGCGCTAGCGCAACCTCCTCAACCACCGGTGGTTGAGGAGGTTGCGTAGCAACCGTCTCGAAACCCCGGCGCCTGCCGTCACAGGTAGTTCATCGGGTCGACCGGGTCGCCGTCCTGGAGCACCGTGAAGTGCAGGTGGCAACCGGTGGACCAGCCGGTGGAGCCGACGTACCCGACGACCTCGCCGCGGCTGACGGTCTGGCCGACGCTCACGCGATAGCCGGTGGCGTGGTTGTAGACGACCGTGAGGTTGTGGCCGTTGACCTTGCCCACGTCGAGATAGAGCCGGTTGCCGTAGACCGAGGAGTAGTAGCGCGAGACGACCTTGCCGTCCGAGACCGCGCGCATGCCCTGGCCGCAGGCCACGCCGTAGTCGGTGCCGTCGTGCAGCCCCCAGTAGCCGTAGATCGGGTGGACCCGGTAGCCGAACGGTGAGGTGACCGGGCCGTCGACCGGCGACAGCAGGAACCCGTCGTCATTCCCGACGTAGCCGGTGCTGTTGTCCGCCGCCGCAGCAGCGAGGATCTGCTGCTTGATCTTCGCTTCCTTCTTCTTCAGCCTGGCGAGCTCCTCGAGGGCCTCGCGCCGGGCTCGGTCGGCCTTGCGCTGCGCCTTCTCGCGGGCGGCGACGGTGACGGTGACGGCGTCCTGTGCGAGGAGCGCGGCGTTCGCTGCCTCGTCCGCCTTCTCCTTGAGGTCCTGGACGGTCACGAGCTGCTGGGCAGCCAGGTCGGCGCGTACGGCGGCCTCCTGCTCGGCGGTCTTGAGCTCGTCCTTCTTCGCGCGGAGCGCTATCTCGGCGGCGTGGAGCTGGTCGAAGAGGGAGTTCTGGTCCTCGACCAGGGTGTCGGAGTACTCCATCTTGCGGGTCAGGTCGGCCGGGGTCTCCGACTCCAGGTAGCCACTCCACGCGAGCAGCTGCGGCGACCCCTGTTGGTAGATCGAGACGATCGTGTCCGTCACCGTCTCCTGCTGGGCGTCGAGCGCGGCCTGGCCGGCGGCTACGTCGGCCTTCGCCTGGGTCACGTTGGCCTGGGCGACCTGCAACGCGGCCTGCATGGTGGCGTCCTCGGCCTGGGCGAACTCGAGCTGGGCCTGGGCGTCTGCCGCGTGGGTCTGCGAGGACTGCAGGTTGGCCTGGGCGGTGACGAGCTGGGCTTCCGCGTCAGCCAGTGCGGCCTTGGCCCTGGCCACCGCCTTGCTCGACTCCTCGACGTGCTCGGCGGCCTGCTCGACCTGGGCGTGGACGTCCTTCTGCTTGTCCTCGAGCCGGTCACCCTCGTCGGCGTGAGCGAGGGGAACCGCGAGACCGCAGAGCGCCATCACGCTGGCGACCACGCACATGGTCAGGCGTCGGCCCAGCACAAGCCGGCTGAGCGCGCTGGGGAAGTAGCGCACGTCGTACCAATCGGTCGGGGAAGACTCTGGGTGACTAGAGGGGTGTGACTAGAGGGGCTGGTGTGACACCCCGACCGTAGAGCGCGACGATCAGACTTTGAGGTATTTGCGGGTGAGCAGGAGTGTCGGAAGCAGCGTCAACGCCGGCCCGAGGATTGCGATGACGACCAACGCGGTCGTGTAGTCCTGCATCCCGATCCACGGCATGAACGAGATCGAGTCGGCGATCCGCTCGTGGACGCCGAAGTACATGAAGGCGCCGAGCGCGGCTCCGGCCAGCGCGACGCCGATCGCCGCGGTGACCAGCGCCTCGAGGAGGAACGGCAGCGCGATGTAGAGGGTCGACGCCCCGACCAGCCGCATGATCGCGATCTCCTTGCGGCGCGCGAACGCCGCCAGCCGGATCGTGTTCGCGACCAGGAGCAGTGCGGCGAGGAGCAGGAACCCGGCGATCCCCCACGAGCCGTACTTGAGCGCGCCCAGCCACTCGTAGAGCGGCTTGAGGGTCTCGCGCAGGTCTCGGATCTGGGAGACGCCGTCGAGGCCGACCACCGCGCTGGTCACGCCCTCGAACTTCTTGGGGTCGTTGAGGGTGATCCAGTAGGACTGCGGCATGTCGGCGGCGGTCATCGCCGGGTTCGGGCCGTCGAACTGGTCCTCGCCGTAGAGCTCCTTGACCTTGGCGAAGGCCTCCTCCTGCGACTCGTAGCGGAAGCCGGACACCTCGGGGTTGGCCTCGATCGTCTCCTCGATCCGGTCCTTCTGCTCGTCGGTGACCTCGCCGGCACAGGCCGGGTTGGCGTCACCGTCGCGGCACAGGTAGACGGTCACCTGGAGCTGGTTGCCGAGGTAGCGGGTGGCGATGTCGGTCTGCTGCTTCATCAGGACGCCGAGGCCGAGCAGGGTCATCGAGACGAAGAGCGTCAGTACGACGGCGATGTGCATCGACACGTTGCGACGCAGTCCCTGGCCGAGCTCGGAGAAGACGTAGCGGAACTGCATTTAGGTCGTCACCCCGTAGACGCCCTGGGCGTCGTCGCGGATGACGCGGCCGTCGTCGAGCTCGACGACGCGCTTGCGCATCTGGTCGACGACACCCGCGTCGTGGGTGGCCATCAGCACCGTGGTGCCCGTGCGGTTGATGCGGTCGAGCAGCTTCATGATCCCGACCGAGGTGGTCGGGTCGAGGTTGCCGGTCGGCTCGTCGGCGATGAGGATCATCGGCCGGTTGACGAACGCGCGCGCGATCGCGACCCGCTGCTGCTCACCACCGGACAGCTCGTCGGGCATCCGCTCGCCCTTGCCCTCCAGCCCGACCAGCTCGAGGGTCGCGGGCACCACCTTGTTGATCTCGCCGCGTGACTTGCCGATCACCTGCAGTGCGAAGGCGACGTTCTCCGAGACGGTCTTGTTGGGCAGGAGCCTGAAGTCCTGGAAGACGGTCCCGATCTGGCGGCGCAGCCGCGGCACCTTCCACCCGGCGAGCCGGTTGAGGTCCTTGCCGGCCACGTGCACGCGGCCACCGGTCGACCGGGTCTCGCGGAGCACGAGCCGCAGTGCGGTCGACTTGCCCGACCCGGACTGGCCGACGAGGAAGACGAACTCGCCCTTCTCGATGTCGATGCTGACCTGGTCGAGTGCTGGCTTGCCCGTTCCGGGATAGGCCTTGCTGACCTTCTCGAAGCGAATCACGTGGAACGACAGTACGGGACCGCTGGCTGACCTCCTGACACCCCGATTCGTCTGCGTTTCTCCTGTGTGGACTACACGCGAGACCGCAGACGAATCGTCGGGGTCAGGCGGGCGCGTCCACGACCCACCAGGCGGTGTGGGCCGGCAGCCAGAGCATCCCGTCGCCGCCGACCTCGAGCACGTGACCACCGAGCGCGTCGTACGGCGTGGTCAGGCCGGCCGCGCGCAGTCGGTGCATCGGGAAGGGTCGGCGCTGCGCGGTGACGTTGTAGAGCCCGACGAACGTGCCGCTGGCGTGCTGGCGGACCACGGCGAGCACGCCGTCGTCGGTGTCCTGGAGCACGCTCGTGACCGCCGACGCGTGCAGCTGCGGCAGCCCGGCCCGGACCCGGGCCAGGTGCGCCAGGCCGGAGAACACCCGGCCCGGCACCGTCCGAAGGTCGTGCCGGGCGCCCGCGCGCGACCAGTCCAGCCGTGGCCGGTGTGCCCAGCGGTTGTCGTCCTCGTGGCCCTCCTCGTCGGCCCAGTCGGGGTCGTTGGGCTGGGCCAGCTCGTCGCCGCTCCACACCACCGGCACGCCGCCCCAGCCGGCTGCGACCGCGTGCGCCAGGAAGATCCGGGCCACCGCGGCGTCCAGCGCGGGGGGCGACTGACCCTCGCGGAGCCCGGCCAGGGAGGCCGTGGTGCCGCTGATGCGCGCGTCGCCGGTCCCCGGGTTGGCCTGGAAGACCAGCCCGTCTGCCCAGGACCCGGGGAAGGTGCCGGCGTACCAGTCGGAGAGGAAGTGCCGGTGCCCGGGCCCGGTGACGCCGGCGGCGTAGGCGTCGGAGTCGTCGATCGCCCAGCCGATGTCGTCGTGGCAGCGCACGTAGGTGATCCAGGTGCCGGTGCCCGGCGTGGGCGGCAGCGCGGCAAGGGCGTGCCGGGCGAGGATCGTGTTGCCGGCCGCCAGCATCGACCAGACTTGGACCATCAGGCTGTTGTGGTAGGCGAGGTCGCTGACCCGGCCGGCGTGCCGGCCGGTGCCGAGGTACTGCACCAGGTCGCGCGGCCCGACGATCGCCTCGGCCTTGAATGCCACTGCGGGTGCCGCGATCCGGGTCAGCGCGTGCAGGGCCTGGGCGATCGCGTGCACCTCGGGCTGGTTCTGGCAGCTGGTGCCCATCCGCTTCCAGAGGAAGGCGATCGCATCGAGCCGGAACACCTCGACCCCGAGGTTGGCCAGCCACAGGATGATCTCGACGAACTCGGCCAGCACGGCGGGGTTGGCCCAGTTCAGGTCCCACTGCCACTCGTTGAACGTCGTCCAGACCCAGGCGTCAAGCTCGTCGTCCCAGGTGAAGTTGCCCGGCGCGAACGCGGGGAAGACCTCCGGGAGGGTCTGCTCGAACTGGTCCGGCACGTCGCGGTCTGCGAAGACGTGGAAGTAGTCCCGGTACGCCGCCTCGCCGGCCCGGGCCCGCGCCGCCCAGTCGTGCTCGCGGGCGACGTGGTTGAGCACCAGGTCCATGACCAGGCTGATGCCCTGGATGCGCAGGGTCGTCGCGAGCTCGCGCAGGTCCTCGATGGTGCCCAGGTCGGGCCGGACCGCGCGGTAGTCCTGCACGGCGTAGCCGCCGTCGTTGTCGCCCTCGCGCGGGTCGAGCAGCGGCATCAGGTGGAGATAGGTGACGCCGAGGTCCTCCAGGTGGTCGAGGTGCTTGGCCACCCCCTTGAGGTCGCCGGCGAACCGGTCGGCGTAGCAGGAGTAGCCGAACATCTGCGGCTGCTGCAGCCAGTCGGGGGTGAGCAGCCGCTGCTGGTCGAGGCGGTGCAGGTCGGCGGGGCGCTCGGCGTACGCCGTGGCGGCGGCGCCGACCAGCCGGCGGAGCAGCGCCGCCGCGACGTCCGGGTCGGGGTGGATCTCGTTGACCGCGGACTCGAGATCGGGCCAGTAGCGGTCCAGGCGCAGCGCGAAGGCCTGCCGGCGGTCGGGGCTCAGCCCCCCGGCGCCGACCAGCGCGTCGAGGCCGGGCGCCCCTTCGAGCTGCGCGGCCGCGGCGGCGTGGATCTCCCGAGGTGCACTCATCCCCGCCATCCTTTCACCGCCCCCATTCCGCCGCCCTAGGGTGAGGAGCATGCGCCCGCCGGTCCGCGTCCTGCTGGTCGCGGGGGTCGCGACCGTGGCAGTGGTCGGCGGCGGGGTGCTCGCGCTGGGCGGGTCCGACGAGCCGGCTGGTAGCGGCGGCTCCGGAGAGCAGGCGTTCGCCACCACCCCGCTGACGTCCTACGAGACCGAGTCGGTGACGGTCGCCCGCGGGCCCTTCTGCGAGGCGATCGACGCGCGCCAGGTGTCGGCCGCACTGGACGGCGAGCCGGACTCGTCGACGTCGTGGCAAGACGGCGACCCCGTCGAAGTGGCGGAGGGAGTGCAGGACGTCGCGCACGAGTTCGGGTGTGAGTACGTCGGCGCGGACGGCACCCTGGCCCGGGCGTGGGTGTTCGCTCCCCCGGTGGATGCCGAGCACGCGGAGCGGCTGGTGCGCAGCGCCGGCAAGGCTCCCGGGTGCGAGACCGGGGACGGTCCGGCGTACGGCGACCCGACCATCGCGCTGACCTGCACCAACGACAGCGTCGTGCGGGCGTCGTACCGCGGGCTGTTCGGCGACGCCTGGCTGCTCTGCGAGGTGGTCCGCCCCGCGGGGGCGACCTGGGACGTCGCAGACCGGGCCGGGCGATGGTGCGTGGGCGTCCTCCAGGCCGCCTCGACCCGGACAGCCAGCGGCTGACGGCCCAAAGTGACTATGGCGGGACGGGGGTCTGACGCTGACGATGGCCGGGTGCCTCGTCAACGTCACCGTGCCCTGCTCCTCGCCGCCGCCTCGCTGCTGCTGACCTCGATCCCGGTCGGGATGCTCAGCGCCGCCCACGCCGGGGAGGATCGCGCCGCCGAACCGTCGCTGCCGCATGCCGCAAACGGCCAGGAGGCGATCCGGCTGCTCGGCAACCAGCTCGACGAGGCGGCCGCCCTCAACGGGTTGACCCCCGCGAGGCTGCGTGAGGTGCTGAGCTCCGACCCCACGGCGTGGGTGGACCCGACCGCAAGGGTCTACTACGTCGAGCCCGTCGCCACGTCCGCCGGCGGCTCGGTCGAGCCACCGCAGGAGGTGGCGCCGTTCCCGCTCGCCCAGACGTTCCTGCTGCACAGCCGGGCGGCCTCGACGCACAAGCTGTTCCTCGACTTCGACGGCACGACGGTGTCGGGCACCGCGTGGAACGACGCGCCGTTCAACCTGCCCGACGCCTTCTACTCCGGCTACAGCCTCGACGGGGACCCCACGACCTTCACCGACCCGGAGAAGGAGGAGGTCCAGAAGGTCTGGCAGCGGGTGGCCGAGGACTTCGCCGCGTTCGACGTCGACGTCACCACGGAGGACCCCGGGGCCGCCGCGATCGACCGCACCGACCTCGCCGACCAGAACTTCGGGACCCGGGCGATGATCTCCGGCAACGGCACGGCGTCGAGCACGATCTGCAGCGACAACTGCGGCGGCATCGCCTACCTCAGTGTCTTCGACGAGGTCGCCCCCGACCACAGCTACTACCAGCCGGCCTGGGTCTTCTCCCACCTGCTGGGCCCCAACGACACCAAGAACATCGCCGAGGCGACCAGCCACGAGGTCGGCCACAACTTCGGGATCAACCACGACGGGACGTCCAGCCTGGGCTACTACACGGGCCACAACATGTGGGCGCCGATCATGGGCGTCGGCTACAACCGGCCTGTCGTGCAGTGGAGCAAGGGCGAGTACGCCGACGCGAACAACACCGTCGAGGACGACCTCTCCATCATCGCCAACGGTGGCGCGCCGGTCATCGCCGACGACGCCGGTGGGACCCTCTTCACCGCCAGCACCGACACCTCGGGCCCCAAGCTGATCACCTCCCCCGGCGACCAGGACATCTACTTCCTCGGGAGCTGCTCCGGCGCGCTCACGATTGCCGAGACCCCACCTGCGCCGGCCACGCCCAGCCCGAACCTGGACGTCCAGCTCGACCTGCTCGACTCGGGCGGGACCGTGGTGGCCTCCGACAACCCGGCCGCGGCGTACGTCAACCGCGACCTGGCCACCGGTCTTTCGGCGACCATCGCCACCAACGTGCCGGCGGGCAGCTACTTCCTGCGGGTGGATGGAGTCGGGACCGGCGACCCCGCCAATACCGGCTACTCCGACTACGGCAGCCTCGGCGCCTACGCGCTCGCGGTCACCGGGACCTGCTCGGCCGGCGCCGGCATGCCTGGATTACCGCGCAGCCTCGCCGCTGTCGGCAACGGCCCCGCGCGCTCCGCGCAGGTCACCTGGAACTCGCCGGGCGACATCGGCGTCGGCGCGGTGACGTCGTACACGGTGTTCCTGGACGGGGCGCAGGTCGGCACCACGGCCACCCCGGGTGCCACCCTCAGCGGCCTGACCCTGGGCAAGACCTACGACGTGGCGGTCAGCGCGACCAACTCGGCCGGCACCGGCCCGCTGGCCCACACCGCGGTGACCGTGGTCGACAAGCCGTCGGCCGCGACCATCACCAAGGCGAAGAGCGGCAGGCCCGGCGGGAAGAAGACCGCCAAGGTGTCGTGGACCGCCCCGACGAGCACCGGCGGGCTCGCCCTCACCGGCTACCAGGTCCTGGTGTTCAAGAAGGGTGTCCTGTTCAAGACGTTCTCCGTGCCGGCAGGGAAGACGTCGTACAAGGCGAAGCTGAAGGCCGGGAAGTACCAGTTCGCGGTCGTCGCTCTCAACGCGGCAGGTGCCGGGCCGCAGAGCCCGCTGTCGAAGCAGGTGACGGCGCGGTAGCTGAGTCCTAGTTCTCGGCGGCCCGCTCGGCGCCGCGGCGCCAGCGGATGCCGGCCTCGAGGAAACCGTCGAGGTCGCCGTCGAAGACGGCCGAGGGGTTGCCGACCTCGTAGCCGGTGCGGAGGTCCTTGACGATCTGGTAGGGGTTCAGCACGTAGTTGCGCATCTGGTCGCCCCAGCTGGCCTGCACGTCGCCCTTGAGCTCCTTCATCTGCGCGGCCTCCTCGGCCTTCTTCAGGGCGAGGAGCTTGGCCTTGAGGATCACCATCGCCGAGGCCTTGTTCTGCAGCTGGCTCTTCTCGTTCTGGCAGCTGACCACGATGCCGGTCGGCAGGTGGGTCAGCCGGACCGCGGAGTCGGTGGTGTTGACCGACTGCCCGCCCGGCCCCGAGGAGCGGTAGACGTCGACCCGGACGTCCTCGTCGGGGATGTCGATCTCGTCGGTCGTCTCCAGCAGCGGGACCACCTCGACCGCGGCGAAGCTGGTCTGGCGCCGGCCCTGGTTGTCGAACGGGCTGATCCGCACCAGCCGGTGGGTGCCGGCCTCGACCGAGAGCGTGCCGTAGGCGTACGGCGCGTGGATCGCGAACGTCGCCGACTTGAGGCCGGCCTCCTCGGCGTAGGAGGTGTCGAAGACCTCTACGGGGTAGTTGTGCTGCTCGGCCCAGCGCGTGTACATCCGCATCAGCGTCTCGGTGAAGTCGGCCGCGTCGACACCGCCGGCCCCGGACCGGACCGTGATCAGGGCATCGCGGACGTCGTACTCACCGGAGAGCAGGGTGCGGACCTCGAGCACCTCGACGGCCTTGCGGATCTTGGCCAGCTCGGCCTCGGCGTCGGCCAGCACGCCCGCGTCGCCCTCCTCCTGGCCGAGCTGCACCATGATCTCGAGGTCGTCGAGGCGTCCGGAAAGCTCGGCGAACCGGTCCACCTCGCCCTGGAGGGTGGACAGCCGGCCGGTGACACGGGTGGCGTTGTCCTGGTCGTCCCACAGGTCCGGGGCCGCGACCTGCTCGCCGAGGTCCGCGATCTCGCGGCGCATGGCAGGGATGTCGAGCACCTGCTCGATCGTGCTCATGGTCGCGCGGAGCTGCTTGATCTCGGTGTCGAAGTCGGGTCCTGCCACGAGGAGCAACGTTACTGCGCCTCGTGGCAGGACCACGGATCGTCAGAAGCTGCAGAGCACCTGGGGAGTGCCGACGGCACCGATCCCGTAATTGGAGGGCGCGGCGCCGACCTGGAGCCGGAAGACCTTGGTGATGTCGAAGGACACCGGGGCGGACTGGCCCAGCGCGAAGGAGCCGGCGTACTTGAGGACGCCGTCGGCGCGGAGGGTGACCACCGCCGAGCTCCCTGACGGGGACGAGTCGTCCAGCCCTGCGGTGCCCCGGAAGGCCTTGCAGGCCCGGTTGAGGTTGTACTCCAAGGAGCCAGGGCCGGATCCACCGGTCCACTCCACCGAGTTGGGGTACTTCACGGCGTTCATGGTCACGCTGTCGCGCTCCCCCATGCCGAAGCCCGTCGCCGGCGTCATCGAGGTCAGGTCACGCCACCCGAAGACGGTCACCAGCTCTGTGGTGTCCGAGCCCCCCGCCCGGTGGGGGCCGGCCGGCTTGGTCACGCGGTACTTGCGGTAGCGGACGCTGCCGACCTTGTCCTTGAACCGGAAGCGGCTGCCTGCGTTGAGGCGCTGCTGGTCGATGGTCTTCCACGCCTTCTTGTCCTCGTACTTCACCTGGAGCGTGACCAGGTCCCCGGGCGACGCCGGGCTCACGCCGCCCTTGATCTTGACCTTGCTGTTGAGCAGCGGCTCGGTCTTGTTCACCGTGGCGCTCACCTGGTACGCGCCGGCCCTGGCGGCCGGGCGTGCGTGGTGACTGGTGGCAGCGTCGGCCGAGGCGAGGACGGTCGCGCTGCTGAGGGCGGTGGCGAGTACGGCGCCGAGGGCGAGGGTCTTGGTGTGCATGGCGGTGCCTTTCCGGTGGGTGATGACCGGTCTGATGCAGCCGTGCGCGGTTTGGTTCGCGCGATTCCCCAGAAGATTCGGGCTCAGGCCCTCCGGCCGAACACCTGGGCGACGTACCACTGGCCGTCGTGGCCCTTGCGGGCGCCGATCCCCATGATCCTGAACGACGGGTTGAGGATGTTGGCGCGGTGGCCCTCGGAGTGCATCCAGCCGTCGTTCACCACGGACCTGCCGCTCGAGTAGCCGTAGGCGACGTTCTCCCCCGCCGTGTTGAGGTGGCACTTGTCCATCACGGCACCAAGGTCCTGGTGGAACATCTGCTCGCGCTGCGCCATCAGGGTGGCCTGCCGGACCGCCACCCGCCGCAGGCACTTGCTCTTGTTCAGCGGCCTCAGACCCTGCTGGGCGCGGTTTGCGTTGGTCGCGACGGTCGCCTGGTGGGCGTACTTGCCTTCGGCGGTGCGTGCCTGGGCCGGCGCCGCAGCGGTGCCCGTGGCGACGAGGAGGGCGAGGGTGGCGGCAGTGGCAGCAAGACGGGCCATGCCCGACAGGCTAGGCCGAGGCAGTCAGCTGGCGTACGGCTTCCACTTGAACGCGACCTTGACGACACCGTGGTCGCCGGTGCCCGTGCCGCGATGGTCCTCCTCGTTGAGGTGGTCGTTGCTGATGCTCAGTCCGTCGAAGAGCCACCTGCGCTTCAGGCTGTGGTCGTAGAACTGCTCGCTGACCAGCACGTGGTCCAGCGACTCGCGCAGGTCCTGGTGGACGTGGGTGTAGTAGACGTCGCGGGTGTCGCGATACTCCTGCAGCGTCTGCGCGGAGTAGAGGCCGACGTCGGCGCCGCCCTGTGAGTCGCCGACCAGGTAGTTCGGCTGCTCAGTGAGGATGTTGATGGTGTTGCTGTGCTGGCCGTCGTTGAGGTCGCCGAGCACCAGCACGGGCGTTTCGGTGCCCTTCATGACCTCGGTCAGCAGCACGCGCAGCGCGGTGGCCTCCGCCGTACGCCGGATCGTCGAGATCGCGCCGCCGAGGGCGTTGCGGTGGTCGCGGTAGGTCTCCGGGTCGGCGTCGTACCACGGCTCGCCGTTGATCTGGGTCGGCAGCTTGGACTTCAGGTGCGCCACGAAGACCTCGACGAGCGGGGGCGCGTCCCGCAGCGCGACCTGGAAGTTGAGCACCGGACGGGAGAAGCCCGGGATGTCGACCGAGATCGCGGGTGCTTGGGGATCCAGGCCGTCGGTCGACTCGAGCCTGACCGCCTGCGGGAACGTCGACACCCAGTTCGGGGTCCCGCGGATCAGTCCCTTGCGGACCAGGGCGGCGCAGACGATCTTCGAGCCGGTCGCCGGCGTCGCCAGCAGGTCGTACTTGTCCTCGAGCACCTCCCGCGCCAGCACAGTCTCCATCGCCTCGGCATTCCAGAGCTCCTGGAGCCCGATGATGTCGGCGTCGATGGTGTCGAGCATCCTGGCCACCCACGAGACCTTGCGCGCGAACTCGGTCTTGGTCCACGGCTTCTGGAACGGGTTCATCTTCAGGCCGGGCAGCTGGAAGTTGTAGAGGTTGAACGTCGCGACGCTGAACTTCTCGAGGTCCATCCACCGACGCTAGGAGCGTCAAGGGAGTCCGACAATGGCCCGGTCGGGGGATGGTGACCGCCGCAACCCACTTTCCGAGCCCGGATGGTTGCCAAACGCGAATACCTACATTGCCTCTATTGTCCGATGCGCGTGGTAGGCAGACGCGCGCCTAGATAAGACCGAAAAGCAGGCCGAAGATCAGGACGGGACCCAAGGGGTACCACAGCACGCGCCCGGCGGCCTGTATGTAAAAAAAGACCTTTGCGGAGCCCGGGTACGGGAACATCGGATAGATGTCATCGACCTTCTTTGGGTTTACCCAGATGGGTACGAGCGAGTCCCACCTGTCTCCCGAGGCCTCAGTGGGCCTGAAGTAGCTTGTGACGGAAATGTCGTCCTCCACCCCGTACGACACCCAGATCCTCGAGTTGCTGGGCGACAGCCAGCGCCTGATCAGCCGGTGCTTCTTCACGAAGCGAACGATCTTGCCGTCGACGGGGTGCCAGTGGCGGTCGCGCTCCCGCCACGCCCTTACTCTGCGCCAGTCTCCGCGAGCAGTGAAAGGATAGAGGGCCAACAGGTATAGCCCAAAAGCAAACTGCGTGGGTCGATACGTGAGGAGTGCGTCTTGTATCTGATCAACCACTCCGAAGAGAACGGCGCAGAAGTAGAGCAGAAAGAATGGGAACAGGATCAAGAACCACAGGTCCGAGTGGCGTATGCGGCCCAGTGCAAATAAGGGGTCCTTCTCATAGACCACTGTGCTCATATCCGCGAGTAGAGCAGGGAAAGAGTTGGCCCGCTATGGCCCGTGTTAGTGATCTGGCCAGACAACCCTCAGCTGTCCACCCCGACCACGGCAGAGCCGTCCGCGCCGATGGTCGCCCGCTCCGGTGATCCCGGGATCGAGAGCGGCAGGTCGAGCGGCGCGGTGAGGTGGACCTCCACCCGGTCGCCCTGGACCCGGACCGTATAGGAGAGCCCGGGGTAGCCGGCGTAGGCGCCGGTCGCGCTCAGGTAGGCGCCCACCGCCTCTCGCGCACGGCCGGGGGTGAGCGCGAGCGTGTCCTCCGGGACGCCCCCCTTGTAGACGTCCTCGCCGGTCGCGCCGGCGTCGGCACCGTGGAGCGCGGCGCCGTCGGCGAGGGTGTCGAGTCCCTGGCGCTGGAGGTACGCCGCAGAGGTGTCGACCACCAGGGCGACGACCATGGCGAGCACCCCGGCGAATCCGACGATGAGGACGCTCGACTGGCCGCGCTCGTCGCGGCGCCGGTCACTGGGCCGATCACTGGGCCGATCACTGGGCCGGTCACTGGGC
The DNA here is from genome assembly GCA_963817125.1 of uncultured Actinomycetota bacterium. Taxonomy (GTDB): domain Bacteria; phylum Actinomycetota; class Actinomycetes; order Propionibacteriales; family Nocardioidaceae; genus Nocardioides. Next base: position 167,352 of record CAWFNB010000009.1, on the reverse strand, counting down.
AGCACGGTCGACCTCCTGGTACTGCCCCATGGGGACCGTGTGCGAGGCGTCGAGCGCGAAGGTCGGCGCCTGGCCGCCGAGCACCGCGGGCAGCAGCGGCAGGTCGACCCGCGTGGCGACCCGGACCGTGATCACCGAGGTGCCCTGATGACAGTTGCGGGGGTACGGCGTGCAGGTGACCGTCACGCTCACCGGCGCGTCGCGCAGGCCCTGGTCGGCGAGCGCCTGCCGGGCGGCTTGCTCGGCTCGGCCCTGTCCGAGTGCGTCGTTCGGGGCCAGCGCGTAGGCCCGCCCCGCCGCGCGGGCGGCGCCGCTCACGCCGAAGGCGCCGCGCTGCACGTCGAACACGGTGAGCACGATCCAGAGCATCGGGACGAGAAGGAGGACGCCGAGCCAGGTCAGCTCCACCAGCGCGCTGCCGCGTTCGTCCCTTCCGCTCGGCACGGTCACGGTGGCTCCTCGACGGCGTGGCCGGTGACCTCGAGCTCGATCGCCGGGCCGCCGAGGCCGAGCGCCGGCACCTTCGCGTGCACGGTGACCTCGACGGTGGCCCCGGTCTGCCGGGCGGACACGTCCTGGGCGAACCGCCCGGACACCGCGCCGTCGATCTGCTCGCGGGTCAGCGCGGCGCCGTCCTCAGGTCCGCGGTCGGCGGTGGCCGCGAGCCGAGCACCCTCGGACGCCGCGGAGGCGAGCGTGTTGCGCACGAACAGCACCAGCGCGACCTGCAGGATCCCGAACACGACCGGCACCAGCACCAGCATCACCAGCACGACGTCGACGATGGCCGCTCCCCGTTGGTCCCGACCGACGCAGCGGCCGGGCGGCACCTACTTCACCTGGCCGAGCGCGGCCGTCAGCATCGAGCGGAGCTGGCCCTCGGCGACGCCCCAGATCACCATGACCATGCCCGCGGTCATGACGGTGACGAGCACCCAACCGGGGACATCGCCGCGTTCGTTGCGCGCCCGCCGATGGGCCAGCACCAGCCAGAGACGGGTCAACGTGGATTCGAGGATGTGCATCGTGCTTCCTTTCCCGAGAGGGACATTGGGGAGATCAGGGGGTGGTGAGCGACAGTCCGACGACGCCGGGCCAGAAGGCGAACAGCACGGTCACCGGGAGGACCAGGAAGACGACCGGCACCATCATCGCGACCTCCCGTCGGGCAGCGACCTCGATCAGCTCGCGGCGACCGGCGTCACGGACGTCGGCGGCCTGGGCGTGCAGGACGTCGGCCAGCGGCGTGCCGCGCTCGACCGCGACCGCGATGCCTTGGGCGAACCGCGCGACCAGCGGCAGACCCGTGCTGGCGGCCATCTGGTCGAACGCCGAGGCCACCGGCTCGCCGGTGCGGACGTCGGCGAGCACGCGGGCCAAATCGGCGGACAGCTCGCCGCCGCTGCGGCGTACGACCCGGTCGAGGGCGGCGACCGGGCTCTCCCCCGCGGCCACGGCAAGGGCGAGCAGCTCGGCCACGGTCGGGAACTCGGCGAGGATCCGCCGTTCGCGCGCCTTGACCTGAGAGGTGAGGTGATTGTCGCGGGCGAGTACGCCGACGACGAACGCGGTCAGGCACAGGAGCACGGCCGGAAGCGCGCCTCCGGGGTGGGTGAGGGCCTTGATCAAGGAGTAGGCCGCTGCGATGCCGAATGCGACGAGCCCCCAGATGACCTGCTGTACCCGGAACTCGGGCACCGTGGTGTCGAGGCCGGCGCGCTCGAGCCGGCGGCGTACGGACGCGGCGCCGCCGAGCACCCGCTCGACCGCGTCGGCGGCGGCGCGGAGCACCGGGCCGGACACCCCGGCCGCGGCGGAGGTCGGCCGGGCCGACCGGGCCGTGGCGACCTGGGGGAGGTCGCGGATGTAGGGCAGCACTCGCGTCTCCAACCGCGGGCGGCGCAACGCCAGCGCCCGCGAGACGACAAGCAGCACGCCACCTGCGAGCGTCGCGCCGAGTATGGCGCCCCAGGCCGCGGGCGTCATCGCAGGATCCGCCGTTCGACGGGCAGCCGGCCGATCCGCATCATCAGCCGGTAGGCGACCAGGCAGAGCCCGGCACCGACGCCCAGGACGAGCACCCCGGCCGGCGAGGCATAGCGATGGATCACCTCGGTCTGGAACGACATGAACAGCAGCACCAGCCACGGCGCCGCGACCGCGAGCCGGGCACCGTTGACCGTCCAGGCCTGCCGCGACTCGAGCTCGCCGCGCGTGCGGACGTCCTCGCGGAGGTAGCCGGACAGGTTGCGGAGCAACCGGCCCAGCTCGCCGCCGCCCACCTCGCGCGCGACCCGCAGGCCCTCGACCACCCGGTCTCCCACCGGGTCGGCGAGCCGGGCCTTGAGCCGGTCCAGGCTCTCCCCGAACCGTCCGGTCACCTGGTAGTCGAGGGCAAAGGCGTCGAACGCCGCGCGCAGCGGCTCCGGCCCCCGCACACCGAGCGCGGCCAGCGCGTCCGGCAGCGACATCCCGGCACGGACCGCGGACGAGAGGTTGTCGACCGCCTCCGGCCACACCTCCGCGAACTCCCGCTGTCGTCGCCGCGCGCGGCCGCTCACGACCGCGACTGGCAGGTAGCCGCCGATCAACCCGAAGGCGAGGGCCACCGGTGGCGTCCGCGAGACCACCTCCACCGCCAAGCCGCTCACAGTGCCGCACACGACGCAGAGCACCAGGAACCCGGTGATCGACACCTCGCCCAGCCCGGCGCGCGCCAGCAGCTCGGCGGTGCGGCCGGTTCTCCGGTCGAGCTTCGGCTGCCGAGGCACGAAGAACGCCGACCAGATCAGCAGCAGCCCCACGCCGACGCCGAGACCGACCAGCGCGCCCATCAGCCGTCCACCGGCCCGGTGAGGATGTGGTGCACGTCGATGCCGCGCCGTTCGTACTGCTCGAGGCGCGGTGGCAGGCCACCCGTACGACGCAGCTCGTGGCCGTGCCGCATGAAGATCGGCTCGGCCTCGATGACGTCGCTCTCCACCCGCCCCGGCACTCCGACCACCTCGTTGAGGCGGCGTACGCCGTGCTCGTCGATGCCCAGATGGAGCACCAGGTCGATCGACGCGGCCACCGTGGGGACCACGAACCGTGCGGAGATGTTGTCCCCCGCGAGCAGCGGCAACGTGCACGCCTTCACCAGTGCCTCGCGGGCGCTGTTGGCGTGGATGGTGCACATCCCGGGCAGGCCGGCGTTGAGCGCCAGCAGCAGGTCGAGGCACTCCTCGGCACGGACCTCGCCGACGATGACCCGGCTCGGTCGCATCCGCAGGCTCTCCTTGACCAGGTCGCGGAGCCGGACCTCGCCGGTGCCCTCGAGGCCGCTCTGCCGAGTCTGCATCGCCACCCAGTCCGGATGGGTGAACCGCAGCTCGAAGACCTCCTCGACGCTGACCACGCGTTCGCCGCCGGGGATCGCTGCGGCCAGGCAGTTGAGCATGGTCGTCTTGCCCGCTTGCGTGCCGCCGGCCACCAGGATGTTGAGCCCGGCCCGCACGCTCGCCTCGAGGAACGCCGCCGCCCGCGGGCTCAGGCTGCCCAGCTCGACCAGGCTCTGCAGCCGGTTGGCCCGCAACACGAACTTGCGGATGTTGACCGCGGAGAACCCACGGCTGATGCCCTCGAGGACGACGTGCAGCCGGTGCCCCTCGGGCAGCATCGCGTCGACGAACGGCTGACTGAGGTCGACCCGGCGACCCGAGCTCTTGAGCATCCGCTCGACCAGCTCCTGCACCTGCGCGCGGGTGAGCACCAGGTTGGTCAGCTCGTGTCGCCCGTGCCGCGCCACGAAGACCCGGTCGGGCGAGTTGATCCAGACCTCCTCGACCGTCGGGTCGTCGAGGAAGGGCTGCAGCGGCCCGAAGCCGCTGACCCGCGCCACCAGCTCGCCGACCACCGCGTCGACGTCGGACACAGGGGCGACCACGCCGGTCAGGCTCCGCTCGTCGTGGTCGCGGACCACCGACTCGGCGATCCGGCGTACGACGGGCGCGTCACGCTGCGGGTCGACGCCCTCGCGCCGCACCACCTCGCGCACGTGCGCGTCGAGCTGCTCGACCAGATCGTCGTGCAGATCGTCGTGCAGATCGGCGTGCGTCATCGCCATCGAGGCCCCGATTCCCGAGATGGGTCCTGTCCGTCACCGGACCGTAGACCCGCGGTTGACCTGCGCGGAAGAGGGCCGGACCAATCTGTGGATGAACTGGTGCGGGTGAGACGAAACAAGGGCCCTGGGTAAAGCCAACCACCTGCAGGTTCGCTAGGGCTGGACGGCGACGTTGGTCCCAGCGAGAGCCTTCTGGATCGAGACGAGGAACGCCACGCGGTGGCGCTGGGGCATGAAGTGCACGGCGTGGACGAGCTCGCGGACCACCCAGGGCCGCTCCTCGGGATCCTCGTCCAACGTACTGAGCACACGGTCCCGGGTCGTCGTGGGCAGATCGGCGAGGGCGTCCTCCGCTGGGAGGTCCAGCGTCGCCAGGAACGCGACGAGCTCCTTGCGCGCCCTCCTGATGCGGCGACCGTTGTGGCGGCCCAGCTCGCGGTAGGCGACGTAGGTCGAGCTGTCGAAGAACTGATCGGCCGTCGAGATGACCGGGAAGTCGGCGTGAGTCTCGCGGAACCCCAGCAGGCTCGTCGACATGTCCTTGCTCAGCCCGGGCTTGGCGTACCACAGCACACCCACCTCACCGCCCCATGAAGGCCCCTGGCGGAAGAAGCCGACAGTGACCGTCCGTTCGGCGTACCCGAGCCCAGCCTCATCCTCGCGGGCACGCAAAGGGTCGAGGTTGAGTTGAATGCTGACGCCGCACTCCAGAGGCGCCAGGTCCAGGACCTTGCCGAGCGACGAGGTGGCCGCCAGCGAGCCGCAGTCCGCGTCGATGCAGACGATCTCGCGGATGTCTCGGCGGCGAAGCAGCTCGACCAGCCCGGTGTTCTCCCAGTGGCCCCCGTCGGTCATGTAGAGATATGGGTCGCTCAGGTCGTGGATGCCGAGGAACTCCTTGAAGAGGTGGCCCAGCCCCGTGTGCGGGTACCCGATGGGATGCGTCTTGCGCGCCTGGGTCGAGAGCTCGGTCATGGCCTGACCGTCGCTCGGATGCAACCTGCTGTACGCGGTCGCGTAGCGGGGGTTGGGCATCCACACGCCGAGCCGGACGTTGGCGAAGGCCAGCAGCATGCTGGTGGGCCCGATCCTGATCCGGCCCATGGCAGGTGAGACCGCAGCGCTGGAGATGGCCACTGTCAACATGGTGGTCAGCCGCTTGTGGGCGGCGGCGCCCATCGCGTTGACGACCTCCGTGGGCGCCTGGTGCACGCCCCACTCCCCCTGGTCGCTGGTCGGCACGTGCACGGTGACGTAGCCAGGGTCGAACGTCACGCTCAGCGCCGGGATGCCGTAGTGGGTCTTGACCGACCGCGACGACACAGTCGCCGCTGCGCACACCGTGAGAGGGGTGGACACCTGGTTCGGGTGCCCGGGCGCTCGGAAGGAGTGCAGCCACGGTTCCCGGGCGTGCTTGTCCTTGGTGTTCGTGTCGTTCTCGTAGACGGAGAGCGGCCAAGGGACGGCGGCCGAGGGCCACGGCATCTTCACGCGGTAGGTGCCGTAGGCGATCCGCAACTTGCCGCGGTAGAACGCCGCCAGCGACCACCGCTCCGGGCTGACGAGCAACGGCACGACGACCAGAGCCGCGATTGCAATCAACCACAGGAGCCCCGACTGGTGGCCCGGACCCGGGAACAGCGACCACGACAACTCCAGCCGCGCGGCACGAGCGGCCCAGCCGCCCGCGACGAGGACCGCAAAGAACGCGAAGGCGATGCCTCCCAGGTACGGCGCGATGCTGGCGCCCGGCTTCTTGAGGATCCTGCCGACCGACGCAAGGACCCCCGCGGCGCCGACCGCCGCCGCGGCCAGGGTCCGCAGGCCGCCGGTGTCCAGCCAGCTCGCGAGCCGGGGCAGTCCAGTCAGTAGCAGGAGCAGCACGGCGCCGAGTCCGAGCATGCTGTACCCGCCGATCTTGCACGCCTTGAAGAGCATCTGCTTCCAGCGCCTGGAGTCGAGGCTCTTGCTCATCGACTGGATCTGGCCCAGGAGTACCCAGAGCAGGATCAGTGCCACGCCTGCGCCGGCCATGACCAGCCCCGGGAAGGCCAGGTGGTGCGAGGCAACGAGCCGCTTGTAGTCGTCGCCGTGGAGCGTGTGGTTGTTCAGCGCCGCCAGCATCCAGCCGAAGGGGGTGACCAGCACCCACAGTGCGGAGACGAATACGGCGATGTTGATCACGAAGCCGGTGAACGCCGTGGCCACCGCGGAGGGCCGGTACTGCTGGGCCTTCCCGGCCGCCGACCTGTTGGCGGTCTGCTCGGCGGGCGTGGTCGGGGCATCCGAGCTGCCCGCCGTGGCGCGGGGACTGGAGGCGAGTAGGTAGCCCAGGTTGGCGAAGAGGTGCTGCTCCTCCTCCGTCATCTCGTCCTGGAGGGACCAGGGCTTCTGATCCAGCCCGACCACGCGATGGGGGCTGCCGTAGGTGTCGGTCTTGTAGGCGCTGCGGGCCAGACTCCACCCGGATGCCATGTTCGACCCTCCCGACACGGCTGTGACGACCGAGGCCTGGTCCCACCCGAGCGCGGGTGCGCCGTCGTCGGCGTTCTCGAGCACCTGGAGGGCGCCCAGCGAGATCGAGGCGGCCCGGATCCCTCCGCCGGAGAGCGCGATCCCGTACGGAGACTGCCGGAAGCGGTTGTCGAGCGGTTCCGGACGCTCGGGAGAGTCCCAAGACGGCTTCAGTAGGTGCCACGAAGCCTCGCGAACCCATCGTGGTGTGAACAGCCACGTCCACGCCCCGCACAACACGAACCCGATGGCGGCGAGCAGGATCGCGAACTTCGCCCAGGCGCAGGTCGCCGCGAGCTCCCAGAGGAGGTCGTGGGGCGGCTCGTTCAGCGGGACCTGGCTGCGGTCCGCGTGGCGAAGACAGAGATTCTCCAGGACATCGAGTACCCCGGCAGCGACCACCGCGAACGACAGCGGGATGCGTGCGCGGCGCACCACATCGAGCCGGAAGTAGCAGCCGGACCATCGCACCAGGAGTACGAGGATCAGGACGTACCCGGCGACAAAGCCGTAGTCCCCGCGCAACGCCTCGTAGATGATCCCGTCGTTCTCGTAGTCGAGCTGCGATGCGACCGTCTGCGAGCCGGCGAGCTCGAGCCGGACGATGTTGTCGCCGGAGGTCGGTCGCGCCCACTGGCCGAAGATCGATGTGGGGACCAGGAGCACGGCAAGGATGAGCCAGAGCCGCCAGGTCTTGCCCGTGAGCCACTCACCCGGTTGGTCGCTCGCGCCAGTGGTCAGGATCCCCGCCGCCAGCAGTCCGGTGGCCCCTCCAGCCATGACCGCGATCAGGATCACCCAGCTCGTCGTGGAGCGGGTGACGTCAAGGTTCGGCAGCGCCCACTGGAGGGCCACCACGGCTGCGACTCCGGCAAGAAGCAGGACGACACGTATCCAGTAGTGCCACTCGAGCGACTCGGAGGCCTGCGCCGGGGGAACTGTTTGAGATGTCACGGGACGACCTCCGACACGGCTGGGTGGGGTCCGCTCAGCTGCCGCCGAGACCTGGCCGTGGTCAGATGGCTCGGGATGCTACTCACGACGGTGGGGTGACAGTGACCGTGGTGCTCGTCGTCGTCGCCGCAGGAGTAGGCGAGGTGTCACCACCGACAGCCGCGGCCGCAGGTTTCCAGACCTTGAACGCCTGAACGGCTGCCTCAGAGCCGAAGTAGAAGGCGATGACCCATTGCCACGCCTGAACCAGCTCCGCGCGCATGTCTGCTGGCAGCGCGTGGGTGAACGCGACCGGGAAGAGCAGAAGTCCCAGGAACACGACGGAGATGGCGGCGGCAATCCCTGCACGTAGCGTGCCGGTCGCCTTGGCAAACCCCGTCAGGAACATCAGCGCAGTCAGTCCGAGCCCGAGAGTGAGCCACAGCTGCGGTTGGCCGAACACCTCGGCGAGATCATTCCAGGAGATCGCCTCCCATTGCACTCCTCCGACGACGACCTGCCTGTCGGCGGGAAGGTCCGGCCCGAGGACTGAACGGGCCGTGCACCAGTGCCACTCGACGCTTGGGTCTTGCTGTACCGCTTCGAGGTTGATGAACGCGCACGGAGCCATGGGCTCCCCTGAAGCAGTCGCGAGGTAGCCGTCCCGGGGAAAGTTGTCCAGAGAGGAACCGAACGTGCCGGCCACGCATGCAAGGGCCCACAGCAACATCGCCAGCCACAACATCCAGTTCGGAAAACCCGCAGCAGAGCCGTCAGTGGCCGCTGCCGTGGTTTGAGTTGTCGTGGTCGTGGTCCCCGGTGGAGGAGGGGTCCCGCCACCCCCTGCCGAGGACGCACCTCCTGGATCCGCGGGGTTGTCAGGTTCTCCTGTGACTGCCTCGGCCGCTACCGACGTGCTCGGAGCAAGCGTCGGTGCAACTGCGGAGGCGGTGGCGAGCTTCTTGAACTTCGCCCACGCCCCGAGGGCGTCGTTGTCGCCTGCAGGCATCTCGAAGGCTCCGCTCTGAGCACTGGGCCCGGATCACGCCGGCTGACCCGACGTCTCCGACGCGTCGACAGGCTAGACCTGACGGCGAGGGATAGCCCATGGTCAATCTGGGTCACAGTCGGTTGACCCGTAAGGGACCGAGCGGGCCATCGACTGGCGGGTTCTGAGGTCAACCGCGGCGCTTCGAATGTGCCACCATCGCCAACTGTGGCGGTCAACGAAGAGGGACCCGGCATCGGGATCTACGTCGCGCTGGCGCTCGGCCTGCTGGCGGGCATCCTCGTGGCCACGCAGGGCGGCGGGCTGATCGGGTTCGCCATCGCGTTCGTCGTCGTGGGAGTGGTGGGCGCCCTGCTCCTGGGGTGAGCCGCCGCCGCAGTCAGCGGCGCGGCAGCAGGATCGAGAGGTGCGCAGGAGTCTCACCGGTGAGCCGGCCACCGAGCGCGGTGACCACCGCCCGGGCCTGGGTGATCGGTATGTCCACGAGCGGGCCCGAGACCTGGCGCACCTCGGCGCAGCTGAGCTCGATCGAGAGGTGGCCCTCGGCGTCGGCGTCGAAGACCATCCGGACCGCGCCCTGGCCGCGCTTGAGCACGTCGGCCAGGAGCAGGTCGAGGATGTGCTCGACCGGGCCCGGGGTGTACGTCGTCTCGATGCTGCCCTCGACCGCGGCGGTCAGCGGCCGGTCCTGCTCGGCCAGCGCATCCGCCCAGGTCTGGGCGCACTGGGTGGCCAGGTCGCGGAGCGGGATCTCCGCGCCGGCGACCAGCGCTCCCTGCCGGGCCAGCGCCACCAGCTCGCCGGCCATCGCGTCCATCGTCTCGATCCGCCCGAGCGAGCGGGCCGCCGACTCACGTACGTCGGCCGGTAGGTCGTCGCGCTGGGCCAGGTCCTCCAGCTCGAGCCGCAGTCCGGTCAGGGGGGTCCGCAGCACGTGCGAGGCGTGCTCGGCGAACGTCTGCTCGGAGGCGAGCCGCTCCTGGAGCTGGCCGGCCGAGGTGAGCAGCGCCTGGCTGATCGCCCGCGCCTCCGGGATCCGGGTGCGAGGCAGATCGAGGTCGAAGCGGCCACGGCCGAGCTGGCCGGCGGCGCCCGCCAGCTTGCGGAACGGCCGGGACAGCAGTCGGGCCATCACGTAGCCGACCATCGCGGCGAGCAGCACGGCCAGCAGGACCAGGAAGCCGAGCGAGCTGCGGTTGTCGTCGGCCAGCTCCTGGATCACGCCTCCGGACTGGGTCAGCGTCAGCGACCCGTCGCCGACGTCGACGGTCGTCTCGATCGAGTCCGAGTCGGCCTCGTAGGCCTTGCCCTCTACCACCACCGGGTCGCCGTCGCCGTCGTCGTACTCCAGCCGTTCGGGCCCGTCGACCAGTCCCGTCAGGAAGGCCCGGTCGACCGGCTTGCCGAGCTGGTCACGGTGATCGATCAGCAGGGCGAGCGTGATGGCTTCGCCGCGGAGCTCGCGGCTCTCGTGGGTGCGGAGCACGGCGTGCTCGTTGTAGGCGCGGAGCCACAGCGCGCCGAGAAGCAACACCACGCTGAGGACGACGAACGATGCTGTCAGCCGCGGCCGCATGCCGGGTCACCCCTGCCGGGTCGTCAGTCGGACGGGCTGCCCTCGAGGCGGAACCCGACGCCGCGCACCGCGACGACCTTCTCCTGGACGCCGACGCTCTCGAGCTTCTGGCGCAGCCGGCCGATGGTGACGTCGAGGGTCTTGGTCGAGCCATACCAGTTCTCGTCCCACACGTCGGCCATCAGCCGGGTGCGGGACACGACCTTGTCCTTGTTGGCGACCAGCACGTTGAGGACCTCGAACTCCTTGCCGGTCAGCGGCACCTCGTCGTCCCCGGAGAAGACCCGGCGGGCCGCCACGTCGATCCGGAGCCCGCCCTCTGCGTCGCTCTCCGCGGCCGCGGCCGCGGCATTGGTACGCCGCAGCAGCGCGCGCACCCGGGCCTGCAGCTCGGCCAGCCCGAACGGCTTGGCCATGTAGTCGTCGGCACCGTAGTCGAGGCCGACCACCCGGTCGAGCTCGCCGGCGCGCGCGGTGACGATCATGATGGCGCCGTCGTAGCCGGCCTCGCGGGCCTTGCGGCACACCTCGAGGCCATCCATGTCCGGCAGCCCCAGGTCGAGGATGACGACGTCCGCATTGTGTGCCGCCACGTCGTCCAGCGCCTTCTGGCCGGAGTCCACCCAGTGCACGTCGTACCCCTCGCGCTCGAGGGTGCGCACGAGCGGGAAGGCGATGTCCTCCTCGTCCTCGACCACGAGGACTCTCTGTGGCATGTCGCGATGATAGGCCGCCCCGTGGGGCAGTTGTCGCGCAACGCACCGAACGGTGACCCCGCGCTCAGCCGACCGTCAGCCTGGTCCGGGCCGGTCGGGCCACCTTCTGATGCGACGGGCGCCCGGCCACGACGCCCAGCATGAGCGCCGCCGCGGCACCCAGGATGAGCAGCCCCCAGCCCCCGTCCGTGGCGAACGGGTAGCCGATCCAGGGCACGCTCACCCAGACCTTGGAGTACGTCGTCTCGGTCAGCGGCAGCCGCCAGGGGTCGGTACGCCCGTTGGCGTCGCCGCTGGTGGTGGCCACCCCGTCGTCGATCGCGATGATCCTGCGGGTGAACCGGTCGTCGCCGTTCGCGCCGGGGGGCCGGAAGCTGATGACGTCGCCCACCCGGAGGTCGGTCGGTGGCACCTCGCGGGCCAGCACCACCGAGCCGCGGCCCAGCGTGCCGTCCATCGAGTCGTCGGTGATGACGTAGCGGTCCAGGCCGAGCACCGCCGGCAGCAGGACCAGCAGCACCACGGGCGCCATGACGAGCAGGCCGAGCGCCAGGCGTCGCCGCTCGCCGCGGGTCGACCGGTGCGGCACCGGTGCGATCTCCATCTTTCCCCCCAGCATCCAGGCCCTCCGAGTAGGCCCTTCTCTTGCCACGCTAGGGGGAGGGTTTCCGGACGGGTCCACGTCCAGTCCACACCTGCGCCAAAGTTGGGTAACTCGGTCTTCCAGGCGTCAAGGCGGCCCGGTCAACGACCGGATCAGGAGGCGAACAGGTCGCCGTACTCCTCTACCCGCGCCAGCACCTCGTCGAAGCGGAACTGCTCCAACGCGTCGGGATCCTCGGCTCCGGCCTCGACCTCGTCCCAGCCGATCGGCGTGGCCACCCACGGCCGTTCCCGACCGCGCAGGGAGTACGGCGAGATGGTGGTCTTGGAGCCGGCGTTCTGCGACCAGTCGAGGAAGACCTTGCCGGACCGGCGCGCCTTGGTCATCGTCGCGGTCACGAGCTTGGGGTGCTCGGCGGCCAGGGCTTCCGCCACCTGCTTGGCCAGTGCGGTGGACTCGTCAGAGGGCATCGGCTTGGCCAGGTCGGCGTAGAGATGCAGCCCCTTGCTGCCGCTGGTGACGGGCTTGGCGGTCAGGCCGCGCTCCTCCAGCGCCTCGAAGACGAGCACGGCGACCTGGCAGCACTCGTGCAGCCCGGCCGGCTCCCCCGGGTCGAGGTCGATGACCAGCCGGTTGGCGTTGCGCGGCCGGCCGTTGCGCCCCACCGTCCACTGGTGCACGTGCAGCTCCAGGGCGGCGAGGTTGACCAGCCAGGTGAGCGTGGCCAGGTCGTCGACGATCGGGAAGGTGATCTCCCCGTCCCCCTTGCCGGAGCGGCTCCCGGTCGTCGGCACGGTCGCGGTGCGCACCCAGGACGGCGTCCCGCCCGGGATGTTCTTCTCGAAGAAACTCATGTCCTCGACGCCGTGCGGCCACCGGATCCGGGTGACGGCCCGGCCCTCGAGGTGCGGCAGCAGCACCGGCGCGATCTGCGCGTAGTAGTTGAGCACCTCGCCCTTGGTGGTCCCGGTGCGCGGGTAGAGGACCTTGGCCAGGCTGCTGATCTTGAGGGTCCGGCCCTCGACGTCGACGAAGACCTCCTCCTTGTCGAAGGTTTCCTTCTTTGGCATCGCTACCTGCCCACCGCGATCACCGGGACGCGTTCGGGGTCCAGGACCCGCATCAGCTTGTCCATGAACCGGCCGGGTGCGCTGACGCAGCCCGACGTCGGGCCGGGGCCGTTGACGTGGAGGAAGATCCCGGCGCCGCGGTGCCGGACCTGATTGATGTTGAAGTCGGTGACGATCGAGATGCGGTACTGCTGCCCGAAGTCGGTCAGCCGCTCGGAGCTGTCCGGGTCGCTGCTCGGGAGCCACCAGCGGAACCCGCCCTCGGCCTGGTTGCGGTAGCGGTTGTAGTACGCCGACTCGTTGTCCTGCACCCAGAAGTCTCCGCTCTGCACCTCCCGGTAGCTCAGCTGCCAGCGCTCGTTCCCCGGCCCGTTGCCGAAGGCCCACGGCAGCAGGTAGGTGCCCAGCGGCGTGGTGCCGGTCCCCTGCTTGCGCTTGGTGCCGCGCACCAGCCCGCCGTACCCGATCCGGCCGTCATCAGTGGCGAACCGGGCCACCCAACCGGTGTCGGTGAGCTTCCAGAACGTCACCCGCGCGTGGTAGCCGTCGGAGTGGTTGACGGTCACCACGTGCTCGGTGCCCGGCCGCAGGTGCACCGGCACCCCGTCCAGCGTCGTGGGTGCCGCGGAGAGCGCCGCCGCGACCACGAGCTCGAGGATCACGGTCCACGCTCCAGGTCCGTCGGCGCCAGGTCGGAGCGAACGCCGCGGTAGGACGGCTGGCGAAGCCGCGCGTAGCCGAGGCCGTGCGTCTCCACGTCGACCACCAGAATCGGCTCGACCCAGAAGGTGCCCCGGGCGTCGACGGTCGGCACCTCGTCGGCGAACGGGCTGTCCCCTCGGACGATCGGGGTGACCAGCGCGGTGAGCGCGCGGCTGGCCGTGGCCCCGATCCCGCTGCCGACCCGGCCGCGGTAGACCAGCCCGGCCTCGGTCGGCTCACCCACCAGCAGCGCGGCCAGCCGGTCCGCGGTGCCCTCCTGGGGGCGCCAGCCGCCGACGACGTACGAGCGGCGGTGCCGGTGCGCGAACTTCAGCCAGTTCCGGGTCCGCTCGCCGAAGACGTAGCGCGAGGTGAGCCGCTTGCTGACGATCCCCTCGAGCCCCTGCTGCAGGGTCGCCTCGAAGAGCATGGGGCCGTCGTCGTAGGCGTCCGGCACCTGCCAGGTCGAGTGCTCCAGCCCGAGCCCGCGCAGGATCTTGCGGCGCTCCCCGAGCGGCTGCGACGACACGTCCTTGCCGTCGACGCGCATCACGTCGAAGACCATGTACGTCGCCGGCAGCCGGTCCGCGAGCCGGGCCGCGGAAGCGGCGTTGCGGACGTGCATCCGGTCCTGCAGCACCCGGAAGTCCGGCAGGCCTCGGTCGTTGAGGGCGATCACCTCACCGTCCACGAGGAGGTCGCGGTCACCCAATGGGGAGCGGTTGAGCTCGGGCCAGGCGACGGTGACCGGGTTCTCGTTGCGGCTGAGCAGCCGCGTCGTACCGCTCCGCGTGGTGTCGGCCAGCACCCGCACACCGTCCCACTTCACCTCGTGCGACCAGCCGGCGTCGCCCGGCACGTGGGTACCGGTCGTGGCGAGCATGGGGCGCATGGGGCCCATCCTGACCGATGGATTCTCGGCGTCCCAGCGGTCACACTGGTCGCAGCCCCGGAGCCGGGGCGCGATACCTACACAGGAGGACACCCGATGCGGGCGATCTGGAAGGGCGCGGTGTCGTTCGGGCTGGTCAGCGTGCCCGTGAAGCTCTACGCCGCCACCGAGTCCCACGACGTGTCCTTCCGGCAGGTGCACGCGAAGGACGGCGGCCGGATCAAGTACCAGCGGGTCTGCTCGGTCGACGGCGAGGAGGTGCCGTACGCCGACATCGCGAAGGGCTACGAGACCGAGGACGGCGAGATGGTCATCCTCAGCGACGACGACATGGCCGAGCTGCCCCTGGCCTCGTCGCGCGAGATCGCGGTGGAGAAGTTCGTGCCGTCGGACCAGATCGACCCGATGCTGTTCGAGAAGTCCTACTACCTCGAGCCGGAGAAGTCCGGCGCCAAGCCCTACGGCCTGCTGCGCCAGGCGCTGATCGACGCCGACCGGATGGCCGTGGTCACCGTGGCACTACGCAACCGCAGCAGCATCGCGGTGCTGCGGGTGCGCGACGACGTCATCGTGCTCCAGACCATGATGTGGCCCGACGAGGTCCGCACCCCCGACTTCTCGATCGAGGTCGGCGAGGTCAAGGACGCCGAGGTCAAGATGGCGCACATGCTGGTCGAGACCCTGGCCGGCGACTTCGACCCGGACGAGTTCGAGGACGACTACGCCGAGGCCGTCGAGGCGCTGGTGACGGCGAAGATCCAGGGCGGCGAGGTCAAGCGCACCCCGACCTCGACCAAGAGCTCCGGCGAGGTGGTCGACCTGCTCGCCGCGCTCCAGCGCTCGGTGGACGCCGCCAAGAAGGGTCGCGGCGAGACCGGCTCGGAGATCTTCGACGACGTCGAGGTCGACGAGGACGAGAAGCCCGCCAAGAAGACCGCGAAGAAGGCCGCGAAGAAGGCCCCGGCCAAGAAGACGGCGGCGAAGAAGACGACCAAGAAGGCTGCCGCGAAGAAGACGGCGGCCAAGAAGACCGCGAAGAAGACTCCGAGCAGGAAGACGGCAGCCCGCAAGGCGAGCTGACCGGGCGGGGCTGGATCAGCCGATCCCGCGCGGGTCCGGGCGGATCGCGACATCGAGGCTGACCGCGGCTGCGACGGCGAGCGTCCTGAGCGGCTCGGGCACCGGCTGCGAGAGCCGGACGATGTAGTCGTCGGTGCTGGCGAACCCGCTGGGGTCGAGCCCGTCCCAGTCGCGGGTGATGGTTGCGACCCGGTGGCCGTTCGTGTCCTCGATCCAGAGGTCCCAGGCGACCCAGTTCTCCGCCTGGAGGTCACCCAGGAAGACGCTGTTCGGACCGAGCAGGGCGAACGTCGTGGCGCCGCTGCGCACGCTCTGCTGCGCGATCCGACCGGCGTCCCGGCCCTCGGCGTCGCGGACCACGACCGTGCTCTTCGGCGCCCCGACCGGACGCAGGAGCGTCAGCACCGCCTGGTCGTGCTCGTCGACGAGCTCGAGCGCCTCGTGCTTGAGCTGGTCCCGGGTCACGAGCGATCGCAACGGCGGGCGGGTGCCGGGCGCGGCGTACCGCAGGACGCCGGCGCGGGTGCCGTCGCCACGGTGCACGACGCGGTCGGAGCGCCGGCGGCCGCCGTCGACATGCCGCTGCACGACCAGGACGTCCTCGGAGAGCAGGCCGCTGCGTGCCGCCGCGATCGCCTCCTCATCGACCCGGTCGCCCGGCTCGTCGATTCCGTTCTGCTCGCCGTCGCGGACGTACGGCGTCCACTTGTGGCCGTCGAAGAAGCGCAGCTCATGGCGGCCGTAGGGATCCACCTGCCAGCCCTCGGCCGGGTTCTGCACCTGCATCACCACCCCGCGAGCGTAGAACGCACTGCACGCCCGGCTCCCGCGATTCGGCGAATCTCTGGGGCGAATCTTTGGGGTGGGACCATGGCGGCATGCCCCTTTCGGACCTCCCGGGTCACCCCATCTGGGTCGAGCTGTACACCTCCGACCCGAGCGACGCGACGCGGTTCTACGCCCGGCTCTTCGGCTGGACCGCTGTGGACAGCGGGCCGGAGTACGGCGGCTACCTCACCTTCCAGCACCACGACGCACCGATCGCCGGATGCATGATCAACGACCTGACGACGGGCGGCGTGAACTCGTGGTCGGTCTATCTCGAGAGCAATGACGCAGCGGACACCGTGCGGATGGCCGAGGCGAACGGCGCCGAGATCAGCATCGAGCCGATCCAGGTCGGAGACCTCGGCCACATGGCGTTCGTGACCGACCCAGGGGGTGCGCTGGTCGGCATCTGGCAGCCCGGCACCCACGAGGGCATCTCGGCGCGCACGGAGCCCGGCACCCCGGCGTGGTTCGAGCTGTTCACCACCGACTACCCGCGTGCACTGGAGTTCTACGCCAATGCCTTCGGCTGGACCTTCAACACCGTGTCCGACACCGACGACTTCCGCTACAGCACGCTCGGCAAGGACGAGGATGCGCTGGCCGGTGTGATGGACGCGACCGGCGTCCTGGCGGATGCGCCGTCGGCGTGGAGCGTCTACTTCGCGGTCGCCGACGCCGACGCGACGACCACGACGGCCGAGGAGGCCGGCGGCAGCGTCATCCGCCCGCCCGAGGACTCGCCGTACGGGCGGATCGCCGAGCTGGCGGACCCGCAGGGCGCGCGGTTCAAGATCCTGGACCCGAATCGCGACGGCTGAACCGGATCGCTGCCGCGATCTCGGCGGCCACGGCCTTGGCGAGCGCCTCTCCGGTGTCGCCCTCCGGCTCGGGTACGACGTGGTGCGCGGTGCCGTGCTCGAGCAGGTCGACGGCCCGGACCCGCATCCGCCGGGACTGCTCGCCGGCGTGGCTGGTGTCGCCGTGCACGATCACGCTCGCACCCTCCGGCGGCAGCGGCATCAGCCACGCCTTCTCGGCGACGATCACCCTGCGGGCCGGGAGCAGCGCCAGCGCGCCACCGCCGCAGCCCTGACCAAGCACCACCGAGACCGTCGGCACCGTCATCGTGGCGAGGCTGGCCAGGCAGCGGGCGATCTCACCGGCGATCGCACCCTCCTCGGCACGCTGCGACAGCTCGGCGCCGGGAGTGTCGATCACGGTGACCAGCGGCAGCCGCATCTCGTTGGCCAGCCGCATCGCCCGGCGGGCGGTGCGCAGCGCACCCGGTCCCATTGCCTTGGCCGGGCCCTGCCGGCCGCGGTCCTGCCCGACCACCAGGCACGGCTCGCCGTCCAGCCTCGCCATGACGACCAAGATGGTGCTGTCCCGCTCGCCCTTCTCGGTCCCGGACAGCGGGAGCACCACCTCGGCGCCGTGCCGGAGCACGTCGCGGACGCCGATCCGGTCCGCACCGCGGGTCTCCTCGATCATCGCCCAGGCGTCGCGTTCCGGGTCCAGCTCGCCGGTACGCCGGCGCAGGCGTGGCTCGGACGGCGGGTCGACCAGGATCGCGAGAACCGCGTCCACCAGCGCGGGCAGCTCCTCGGCGGTGGCGACTCCGTCGATGACCCCGTGCGCGGCGAGGTTCTCCGCCGTCTGCACACCCTCGGGGAACGACTGGCCGTTCAGCGCCTCGAAGACCTTCGGTCCGAGAAAGCCGATCAGCGCACCCGGCTCCCCCACGGTCACGTGGGCCAGCGAGCCCCACGACGCATAGACCCCACCGGTGGTCGGGTGCCGCAGGTAGGCGAGGTAGGGCAGCCCGGCGGCCCGGTGCTCCATCAGGGCCCGGGAGATCTCCACCATCTGCACGAACGCCGGCGTGCCCTCCTGCATCCGAGTGCCGCCGCTGGCGGTGGTTGCCAGCACCGGCAGCCGCTCTGCTGTCGCACGGCGTACCGCCGTCGTGATCCGGCGTGCCGCGGCCAGCCCGATCGACCCGGCCAGGAACCGGAACTCGTTGGCCAGCACGGCCACCGGCCGGCCGTGCACGAGCCCGCGCCCGGTGAGCACGGACTCGTCGGTGCCGGACCTGTCGCGCGCGGCCTGGAGGGCCTGGCGATAGTCGGGCGGTGCGTCGGAGATGTCGATCGGCTCGTCCCACGAGACGTAGGAGCCTGCGTCGAGCACCAGGTCGAGCAGCTCCTGGGCGGTCCAGCGATGGCCCATGGTGCGACGTTAGTGGGCAGGTCGGCAGGCGAGCCCTTGACTAGACCGAACGGTCGTGCTTTTCTATCCCGGTGAGCAAGGGAGTCGAGACCCGTGCGGCCATCCTCGACGAGGCCACCGACCTGGCCTCGCGAGTCGGCCTCGGCGGGCTGACCATCGGCACCCTGGCCACCCAGACCGGGCTGTCCAAGAGCGGCCTGTTCGGCCACTTCGCCTCCAAGGAGGCACTGCAGGTCGAGGTCCTGCTCCGCGCCAGGGACCAGTTCGTCGACGTCGTGCTGCGGCCGACCCTGGCCGTGCCTCGTGGTGAGGCCCGGGTGCGCACGCTCTTCGAGCAGTGGCTCGTGTGGCAACGGGACGGTTCCTCCGGCGGTTGCCTGTTCGTCGACGCCGCGAGCGAGTTCGACGACCAGGAGGGCCCGGTGCGCGACGAGCTGCTGCGCGCCGAGCGGGACAAGGCAGAGACGGTGATGACCGTTGTGCGCGCCGCGGTCAGCGAGGGCGACTTCGCCGGTGACCTCGACCCCGAGCAGTTCGAGTTCGAGCTGGAGAGCATCATGCTCGGCCACCATCACCACAGCCGGCTGATGCGCTCCCCCGACGCCGAGGCGCACGCCCGCACCGCCTTCGACCGACTCGTCGAGTCGGCTCGCGCGCACTAACCATCCCGAGAGGAACCGTCATGGCATCATCAGGCTCACTTAAAAGCACGATCGTTCGTACGTCTTTGCGCACCAGCTTCCGCGTCCTCGACCTCGCGGCCCCGTGGCTTGGCGCCGCTCTGGTGGAGCGGCTGTGGTTCCGGGTGCCCCGCGGGATGCCGCTGGTGGACCCCACCGGCACCGTCTTCGAGGTGCGCTGGCTGGGCCGCACGATCCGGGGTCAGCACTGGGGTACGGGACCCACGGTCTACCTGGTGCACGGATGGGGCGGCAACGCCGACCAGATGCGCCCCTTCGTGGCGCCGCTGGTGGCCGCCGGCTTCCGGGTGGTGGCGCACGACGCGCCCAGCCATGGCCGCTCCGACCCCGGCGGCCACGGCCCCGGCTCCACCGACGCGGTCGAGTTCGGCCAGGCGCTCGACGCGGTCGCGGCCCGGTTCGGCCCTGCGCACGCCGTGGTGGCCCACTCGCTCGGCACGCTGGCCACGCTGCTCGCGCTCCGCGACGGCTGGTTCACCGCAGCCCGGGTGGTGCTGATCGCCCCGGTCGAGGGGGTGCCGTGGTTCACGGCGTACTTCCGTCGGATGCTCGGCTTCGGCGACCGCACCGAGCGGCACACCGACCGACGCCTCGAGGCACGCACCGGCTATCCCCCGGCCGACCTGACGACCAAGGGGCTCGTCGCGGACCGGCCCGAGGGGCTAGGGGCGCTCCTGGTCCAGGACGTCGACGACCGCAGCGTCGGCACCGGCCTGGCCCGCGAGCTCGCGGACGCCTGGCCGGGCGCGACGTACCTCCAGACCCGCGGCCTCGGGCACAACCGGATCCTCGCCGACCCCGGCGTCACCGGCGCCGTCACCCGCTTCCTCCTGGCCGGCGCCCACCAGGAAGCGGGCCAGGAGGAGCTGGCCTCCTGAGGCGTTCGCTCAGACGAGCTGCCGCTCCTCCATCACCTCGAGCACGACTGGCGTGTCGTGCTCGAGGAGGAGCTCGGTGGCCTGCCGGGCGCTCGGATCACCTCGGGTAGCCCGGCAGGGCATCGGGTACTCGCTCGCAGGTTCCGACAGCCAGTCGACAGGCCCACACCTTCTCCGTGAGCCCTCCCTGCGTTGGCTCGTCGTCGTACAACCCCAGCATCAGCACGTCGGTGCCGCTCCATCCCCACGGCTGGTAGCGGCCCCCGCGCATCTTGACGGGTAGGTCGAGCGAGGCTTGTCTACCGGTCGTCGCGTCCAGCACCACGGTGCGCAGGCCCGCTTCGTAGCCCGTGGAGGTGACGAACCAGCGGCCGTCCGGGCTCAACAGGCCCTCCCGGAACAAGCGGTCCCGCTCCGCCGGTACCGTTCCCGACGGCCCGCGGAACTCCAGCTGGGCCAAGCTGCGGGCGCCGGTTCGGCCGTCGCGCTGTCTGGAGACCGCAACGACCGACCCGTTCGGTCCATGGTCGAGGAGGTCGTCCGCCGACACCCCCGGCATCTGCGTCACCTTCCCGGCTCGGAGGTCCAGCACCCAGACGTTCCCGGCGGCTTCGTAGACGACCTCGTCGTCGTCCACGAAGAGCACAGGTGCTTCCGGTCCGCTGCCGAGCCCCGGCACGGAGCGGCTGTCGACAACCCCCTCCTCCTCGACGTCGTAGGTCACCATATGGCCGTCGTGCGTCACCCAGACCACAAGGCTGCCCAACACGATCACCGCAACGTTGTCGTGGTGGCAATCCGAGCACGTGGGTCCACAGGGTTCGGGCCTCCACGAGACCCTCGTCGAACGCCGGTAGCGCCTGGTCGGTCCGGTTCAGGGTCGGTCGCTCGCTGTTCGACCTGAGCCGCCACCACGAAGTCAACTGGTTGACCACCATCGTCCGTGCGTATGCCGCGGGGTGACTCATGGACACCGCGCGCGGCCAGGCGAGGTACAGCTTCATCAACGCCGTCTGGACGACGTCCTCGGCACGCTGGTGGTCGCCGGTCAGCAGGAAGGCCGTCCGGTACAACGCCGCCCACTGGCTCTGCACGAACTCCGTGTAGGCGATGTCGCGTTCGCGATCCCTCACCGACTCCACCTGCTCCTCCTGGAGACGCGGCCCGCGCCCCCTTCACCCAGAGGAACGCTCTCAGACGCGAGGGAGGTTGAACCCGCCCCGAAACTACTGTGGGTGGGGAGCTACGCCCTGGTCCTCACCAGCCGGGCAGGACGAGCGCCGCCCAGACCAGCAGCGGACCGATCACGACCACGATCACGCTGTAGGCGAGGATCTGCCGGTAGTACACCGGCTCCGAGATCGAGTCCGGCCTGTTGGCCAGCATCAGCGCACCGTTGGTCGAGAACGGGCTGACGTCCACGATCGTGCTCGAGACCGCGAGGGCCGCGATGAACAGGGCGGCGTTGATGCCGCCGTCGGCGACCAGCGGGACGGCGATCGGGATGATCACCGGCAGCAGGGCGGTCGAGCTGGCGAAAGCCGAGACGACTCCGCCGACGTAGCAGAGCACCAGAGCGCCGATCGCGGCCACGCCGAGGCCGGCCGCCCAGTCGCCGACGAACTCGGGCGAGCCCGCCTCGTTGAGGATCGTGGCGTAGCAGCTGACGCCGGCGACCAGCAGCACGGTGGGCCAGGCGATCTGCTTGACCGTGTCCGAGTACCTCTTGGGGCCGAGGAACGAGAGCACCACCGCGGCGGTGATCGCGACGAAACCGATGTTCTTGTCGAGGATCAGCGCGATCACGGCGACGGCTACGAAAGCAAGCAGGGTCAGCACCTGGTCGATGCGCACGCGGTCCTCATCATCCTCGTGCTTCTCGGCCTCCTCGTGCGCCGCCTCGTCGGGGTCGATCCGCGCGCTGAACAGCTTCCGCCCGCCTAGGAGGACGAAGAGGATCGCGGCCATCACGGTGTTCACCGCGAGGCTGGCGAAGAAGACGGTCAGCTCGCTGGTCGGCAGGCCGGCGTCCTCCATGACGGAGTTGGTGATCGTGCCGTAGATGCTGATCGGCGAGAACCCGCCGGCCTGGGCGCCGTGCACGACCATCATGCCCATCATCAGCGGGCTGATGTCGTAGCGGCCCGCGAAGCCGAGCGCGATCGGGCCGATGATCGCGCAAGCGGCCGGGCTGACCGCGCCGATCGCGGTGAGCACGGCGGTGATCGCGAACATCACCCACGGGATCAGGGCGACACGGCCGCGCACCGCCTTCACCGCCACCCGCACGATCAGGTCGACGGTCCCGTTCTTCTTGGCGATCGCGAAGAGGTAGGTGACGCCGATCAGGGTGAGCACCAGGTCGGCACTGATCCCCGCGACGATGTCCTTCTCGTCCATGTCGAGAGACCACATGCCGACCATCCAGGCGGCGACGAAGCCCAGCGCGCCCATGTTGATCGGCACCGCGGTGCCCACTGCGAACAGGGCGATCAGCCCGATGATGGCGACCCATTCCGGTCCCATGAAGAAGCCACGTCCTCCCGAGAGGCGACGTCGTTCACCTTTCACCCAAGTAACCAATGTGTGGCGACTTCAACCGTTGCGACCCGTCCCAGAGCCCGTCACTAAGGTGGTCACGATGAGCGGCCTCGAGAACCTCGCGGTCCTCGCCGCGGGGCTGGGCGCCGGGATCCTCACCTCGACCGTGGGCGTCGCAACGCTGCTCAGCTTCCCGGTGCTCCTCGCAGTCGGGCTGCCGCCGGTGGTCGCGAACGCGTCCAACACCGTGGGCCTGGCGCCGGGAGCACTCAGCGGCTCCTGGGGTTACCGCCGCGAGCTTCGGGAGCAGCCGCGGACGACGTCCGCCGTACTCCTCACCTGTGCGGTCGGTGCCATCGCTGGCGCGGTGCTGCTGCTCGCGCTGCCCGCGGACGTGTTCGAAGCGATCGTCCCGTGGCTGATCCTCTTCACCTGTCTGCTGGTCGGTGCCCAGCCCCGCATCTCGGCCTGGCTGCGCGCCCGGCACGGCGACGAGGCGCCCGAGCCGCGTCTGTCGATGTCACCGGTCACCCGGATCTTCGCGACCCTGACCGGGGTGTACGGCGGCTACTTCGGCGCCGGCTCCGGCGTGATGATGATGGCCGTCCTCGGCCTCGGGCTCGACCTCGAGTTCCGAGTCGTCAACGCACTCAAAACGTTTGCGGTGATGGCCTGCAACGTCGTCTCGGGGCTCGTCTTCGTATTCTTCGCCGACCTGGACTGGGTCGCAGTGGCCCTGCTGGCGGCCGGGTCGGTCGTCGGCGGCTACGTCGGCTCGAGGATCGGCCGGCACCTGCCGGCCCCAGTGCTGCGGACCGGGATCGTCGCGATGGGGATCGTGGCGGCCGTGGTCATGCTGACCTAGCCCCGATTCGTCTGCGGTGCGCCAGCGAGAAACTCCACGTCAGACCGCAGACGAATCGTTCAGTGCGTCTCCCAGCGGAACAGCCGGGCAGCGAGCAACGTCACCACCACCGCGAAGGCGGCCAGGATCCCCATGGGGACCAACGCCGCGCTGGGTCCCTCGCCGCGGACCATCACGTCGAGCATGCCGTCGTTGAGGTGGCGCAGCGGCATCGCCTTCGACGCTGCCTGGAGCCAGCCGGGAGCGGCGTCGAGCGGGAAGAACGAGCCGCTGAGGAACGCCATCGGCAGGACGATGAAGTTCGCGGCGTTGATCGCGCCCTCGGTCGTCTTGGTGATCGCGCCGGCGAGTAGGCCCAGCGCCATGAAGCACAGGGTGCCGACGACCAGCAGCGGGATGGCCATCCACCAGGACCCGGTCAGGGTGAGGCCGAAGGCGGCCGCGCCCAGGCCGATGAAGATGGCCATCTGGGTCAGCGATATCGCGATCGTGACTGCGACGCGTGCCCCGACCACCGTGCGGGTGGAGACCGGTGCGAGCTGGAGCCTGCGGATCAGCTTGGTCTGGCGCCAGCCCTGCAGGGTGGCGGCGGCGCCGAAGCTGGCGCTCATCGCGATCGCCCACCCGAGCAGACCCGGTGTCACGAACTCGATCGTCTTCAGGGACTCGTCCTCGACCCGCTCGGTCTTCAGCACGAACCTGGGCGGCTGACCGGACGCGGTCGACAGCTGGGCGACGTTCGTGCCGTCGACGAAGGCCTGGAGCGCACCCTGGGTGATCGCGGCTTTGACCTGGTCGGTCTGCGTGTAGTGCGCGACCAGGGTGTCGCCCTGCATCTCGACCGCCACGTCGGCGTCGCCCTTGCGGACCTCTTCGAGTGCACTGTCGAGGTCGTCGGTCTTCTCAACGTCGAAGGTCTCGTCGAACGCCTGCTTCGCCTCCTTCGGCAGGTCGTCGACCAGGCTCACGTCGCCGACCTGCACCAGGTCGACCTTCGACTGGCTCTGGTCGCTGAAGATGCCGCCGAAGAGCACCAGGAACATGAGCGGGAAGATGATCGCGAAGAACACCGAGGACTTGTCGCGGACGAAGCCCTTGACGAGGGCCACCGACAGCGCCCGGAACGCGGTCATGCCCTGTACTCGCGGCCGGTGAGGTCGAGGAAGACGTCCTCGAGGGTGCCGGTGTGGACCCGTACGCCGTCGAGATGGTCGCCGTCGGCGAGCTGCGAGACCACCCTCGCCGGCTCCCGGGTGATCAGCACGGTGCCATCGGCCCCTTCGCTGGCGTCGTCGACTCCGTCGAGACGCCGGGACTCCTCCAGGGTGAGCTGGCCGGGTGACACGGTGATCCGCGCCGGGGCATCGAGGCCGCGGACCAGGGCCGCGGGCGAGTCGAACTTCAGCATCCGCCCGTGGTCCATGATCGCGACCCGGTCGCACAGCACCTCGGCCTCGTCCATGTAGTGCGTGGTCAGCACCACGGTCCGACCGGAGTCGGTGAGCCCCGAGAGCAGGTCCCACAGGTTGCGCCGGGCCTGCGGGTCGAGGGCGGCGGTGGGCTCGTCCAGGAAGACCACGTCGGGGTCGTGCACCAAGGCGCATGCGATGGAGAGCCGCTGCGTCTGACCACCCGACAGGTCCTCCACGCGGGTGTCGGCCTTCTCACCCAGCCCGAAGGTCTCCATCCACTCGTCGGCCGCCTGCGCGCCGACGCCGTAAAGCGAGGCGAAGGTGTGGATCTGTTCGCGAGCGGTCAGGCGCTCGAAGAACGCGGATGCCTGGAGCTGGACACCGATCCTCGGCAGCAGAGCTGCGTTGCGCGGCCACACCGGCATCCCGAGGACGGTGACCGTTCCGCTGTCCGGCTTGCGCAACCCCTCGATGGTCTCCAGCGTCGTCGTCTTGCCGGCACCGTTGGGCCCGAGGATCCCCACGAACTCACCCTCGGCGACCTCGAGGCTGATGCCGTCGACGGCGCGGAGGTCGCCGTAGGTCATGGTCAGGTCGACGACCTCGATCGCCCCAGTGGCCACCCGCGTCACATTACCCAGCGAGGAGGGGCCACGGCCGCGCAGCCTCGAGCTGCGCGGAGAGGCTCAGCAGCGTGGTCTCCTCGTGCGGCCGGCCGACCAGCTGGACCGCGACGGGCAGGCCGTCGTCGGCCAGGCCGCACGGCACGGCGGCGGCCGGGTTGCCGGCGACGTTCCAGATCGCGGCGTAGGCGATGGCCGGGATCGCTCGCAGCATCGACTCGACGGTGCCGGCACCGTCGAGGATGCCGACCTTCGGCGGGCGGTGCGCCATCGCCGGGGTGAGCAGGACGTCGACCTGGTCGAAGACCCGGTTGGCCTTGCGACTGACCGCGTCGGTCTGGCGCAGTGCCCACTCGATGACCTTGGGGCGGACCCACGCGCCGAGCCGGTAGGTCTCCCGGGTCCGGCGCTCGAGCCGGTCGAAGTGCTCCATCCGGTCGGCCTCGTCGCGGATCCCGCCGAAGAACTGCGGGACGAACGCCGCGGTCGGGTCCGGGTAGCGCGGGTCGACCCGGCGTACGTCGTGGCCCAGGTCGGCCAGCAGCCGCGCGGTCTCCTCGACGGCCCGGACGTGCCGCGGGTCAGGACGCAGGCCCTTCGTGACCGGGGTGGTGGACCAGCCGATGGTGAGCCGGCCGGGGACGCGCCGGGCAGCCTCGGCGAAGCTGCCTCGGTCCTCGGCGGTGTAGAGGTCGCCGGGCACGTTCCCGCGGATCGCGTCGTAGACGATCGCGCTGTCGAGCACCGTGCGCGCCAGCGGGCCGGCGGTCCCGAGCGCGAACCAGAGGTGCGGGTGCGGCGCCGTGGTCACCCGGCCGCGCTGCGGCTTGAGGCCGAACAGCCCGCAGCACGCGCTCGGGATCCGGATCGAGCCGCCTCCGTCGCCGCCCATGCCGACCGGCACCATGCCCGAGGCCACCGCGACCGCCGTACCGCCACTGGAGCCGCCGGGGGTGCGGGCGCGGTCCCACGGGTTGTGGGTGATGCCGCGGCTGGCGGACTCGGTGTAGGGGAAGGCGCCGAACTCGGGCATGTTCGTGGTCGCCACCACGACCGCCCCGGCCCGCCGGAGCCGCGTGACGATCTCGGCGTCCTCCTTCGCCGGCGTGGTGTTGGCCTCGCCACCGAAGGTGGTCACGCAGCCCTCGACCTCGATCTCCTCCTTGATGACGACCGGTACGCCGTGCAGCGCACCGCTCTTGTCGGGCTGCGCGTCGCGGGCGTCCGCCTCGGCGCGAGCGCGGTCGGCGAGGAGCTGCGAGACGGCGTTGAGGCCGGGGTTGAGCTGCTCGATGCGGTCGAGGGCGGCGTCGGTGGCCTGGCGGGCGGTGAGCTCGCCGCTTGCCACCAGCCCGGCGGTCTCGGCGACACCGGCTGCGCGTAGGTCGGTCACGCGAGGAAGTCTGTCAGGCGGGCGACCAGCTCCAACAAGCCGCGGTCGCGTCGTCAGCGTCCATCCCGTCGGCCTGCTCCGCCTCGCGGACCAGGCGGATGAGCTCGGCCGGGTGCTGGCTCGGCAGCTGTGCCCATTCGAGCAGCCCGAACCGGTCGACGACCCGGCTGGCGCCGTTGCTGAGCAGGGCCGCGCCGCCGAGCTCGACACCCGATGGCTGCCGGTCAACGCCTCGGCCGCAGCGGCCGGACCGTCGTCCTTGGCCACCCAGAAGCCGCCGGGCTGGTTGCGCTTGGACCGGAACACGGTTCGCGCCTCGTCCAGCACCTGCAGGTACTCAGGGGATCCCTCGGCCACACCGGCCAGGGCGGCCAGGAAGGGGCGTCCCGTCTCGGGTTCGCGGCGGTCCTCCACGACGTGCGGTGGGCCGTCGATCACGTCGAGCACGATGACGCTGTCGCCCAGCAGCAGGTGGTCGGCGCGCCCGTCGGCGACCCGGAGCACGCCCACGGTCCCGCACGGGCTGCTCGGGTCGGTGACCCGGCAGCTGTCGCGGTGCCGGTCGGTCACCTCATCGATCGCAGCTGCGAGCACGGCGGCGAGGTCCGGGCTGGTCTGCGATGCACCGGCCAGGGCCAGGCGGTTGAGCAGTGTGGTGCCCAGGCAGTGGGCGTACCACGCGGTCCCGTGCCGGCAGAGGTCCTCGGCACCCGTGATGCCCGCGCCGTCCACCAGCACCAGGACGCCGGGGACCGCACCCACGAAGTCCTCGTTGGCGCGACCGGGGTGACCCGCGGATGTCGCCCAGCTCAGCATGGGTCCAGCCTGTCAGGCCAATGGGTTTGACAAGGGATCGAACATATGTTCGAATAGGAGCAGCACGCGGCCCTCGGGTCGCAGAGATGCAGTAGTCCTTCGGGTCCGTGCTCCCGGAGCTCGTCATCAGGTGGCGCGCTGGCATCGAGGTCATCCCAAGTCCCGCGGGGTAGGTCCCCGGGCATCGGTGTCGACTTCCGGAGCCAGCAGTGGATTCAGGGGCCTCTCCCGCCGTGGTGCTGGAGGCCGCGCGCGTCCAGGTGGGGGTGCTCGACAACCTGCTCGTCCCTGGATTCTCCGACGCGGAGCTGGTCGACGGCCTGGCCGCGGTTCAGGAGCTGAAAGGGCAGCTGTCGGCTCTCGAGATGCAGCTGCTGGCCGAGGCCGACCTCCGCGACCTGGCCCGCAAGCAGCTGCAGTGGGGCTCCACGACCGACTGGTTCACCCACCTCGCCGGCCTGACCCGACGCGATGGGCGACGTGCCGTGCTGCACGCCCAGCAGCTGGTGACCGAGCAGCACCGCACCCTTGAGGCCCTGCGTCGCGCGGAGGTCTCCAGCGCCCAGGCCGGGATCATCTGCGATGCCGTCGATACCCTCCCTTCCAGCCCGGCCCTGCGTGACCGAGGGGAGCAGGCGCTGCTGAAGGAGGGCGGACGGCTCAACGCCACCGAGCTGGCCCGCACCGCCCGCCACCTCGCTGACGTCATCGACCCCGATCGCGCTGAGCGGCGCGACGAGGCCGCCCTGGCGAGGGAAGAGCGTGCCGCACACACCGGCCGCTTCCTGTCGGTCACAGGCGACGGTGCCGGCGGGATCCGATTCAAGGGTTACGGAAGCGTCGAGGACGGCGCCGTCATCCGAGCCGCGCTCCTCCCGCTCACCAAGCCCGCGCCCGCCGCGGACCCCGACACACCCGGCTGCGAGGTCGAGACCGATCCTCGAGACCACGGCGCCCGGATGTTCGACGCCTTGGTCGAGCTCGCCCAACACGCGCTGGACACCGATCGGGCACCGGCCTGCCATGGAGCCCGTCCACGGGTCGCGATCACCATCGACTTCAAGTCCCTCGTCGCCGGACTCGGCAACTGCATTGGCTCCGAGGCCCTCACCGACGACGGCCTGCGGCTGTCGGTCACCGCCGTGCGGCGTGTCGCATGCGATGCCGAGCTCATCCCGGTCTGCTTGGGCACCCAGGGCGAGGTCCTCGATGTCGGACGCAGCGCTCGACTCGTCACTCCTGCCCTGTGGCGGGCTCTCGTGGCACGCGACCGGCACTGCACCTTCCCCGGGTGCACCCGACCGCCGGTCATGTGCCACGCCCACCACATCATTCATTGGGCTGACGGCGGCAAGACCTCCCTGGACAACCTCGTCCTGGTCTGCGGCGAACACCACCGCGTCGTCCACCACACGCCATGGCAGGTTCGGCTCGACCGCGACGACCGCCGCCCCGAATACCTGCCGCCGACGCGCAACACCCACCAAGAGCCACCCACGTGGATCCGCTACCGACCCCGTCGTGAGTGACGGTGCGATGACAACAGATCATCTGAGGACGCAGGTCAGGCCAGTGACTCCAGCCAGGCGTCGTGCAGGTCGGAGTAGCGGCCCTCGCCGGCGATCAGGGCGGCGGGCGAGCCGTCCTCGACGATCCGGCCGTGCTCCATGACCAGCACCCGGTCCGCGATCTCGACGGTCGAGAGCCGGTGGGCGATGATCACCGCGGTCCGGCCGGCCAGCACGGTGCGGAGGGCCTGCTGGACCAGCCGCTCGGAGGGTACGTCGAGCGAGGAGGTCGCCTCGTCGAGGATCAGGACGGCCGGGTCGGCGAGGAAGGCGCGGGCGAAGGCGACGAGCTGGCGCTGCCCGGCGGAGAGCCGGCCACCGGAGTTGGCGACATCGGTCTCGTAGCCGTCGGGCATCGCGCTGATGAACTCGTGGGCGCCGAGCGCGGTGGTCGCCGCGACCACCTCGTCCATCGTGGCGGAGGGCCGGCCGAAGCGGATGTTGTCGGCGATGGTGCCGGAGAAGAGGTAGCTCTCCTGGGTCACCATCACGACCGCGTCGCGGAGGTCCTGGGAGCGCAGGTCGCGCAGGTCGGTGCCGTCGAGGAGCACCTGGCCGGCGGTCGGGTCGTAGAAGCGGGTGGCCAGCTTGGCCAGCGTGGTCTTGCCCGCCCCGGTGGTGCCGACCAGCGCCAGCGTCTGGCCGGCCGGGACGGTGAGGTCGAGGTCGGGCAGCACGGGGCGCCCCTCGACGTACTCGAAGCCGACGTGGTCGAACCGCAGCTCACCGCGCACCGACTCGAGCTCGACGGGCTTGGCCGGCTCGGGCACTGAGGGTTCTTCGTCGAGCACACCGGCCAGCTTGTCCAGCGCCGCCGACGCGGACTGGAAGGTGTTGTAGAACTGCGAGATCTCCATCATCGGCTCGAAGAACTGCCGCAGGTAGAGCAGGAACGCGGCCAGGACACCGACGGTGACGTCGCCGTGATAGGCGCGGTAGCCGCCGTAGAGCAGCACGATCGCGATGGTGACGTTGCCGATCAGCCGGATGCCCGGCATGAACCAGGCGACCAGCCGGAATGCGACCAGGTTGGCGCGGCGGTACTGGTCGTTGACGTCGTCGAAGATCTCCTGGTTGCGGTCCTCGCGGCGGAACGCCTGCACCGCACGGATCCCGCCCATCGACTCGACGAAGTGGACGATGACCAGTGCGACCTTCTCGCGAGTGACCTTGTAGCTGGTGGCCGACTCGCGGCGGAACCAGGCGGTGATCCAGGCCAGGAACGGTCCGCAGACCAGCGCGACCAGCCCGAGCTTCACGTCGAGGAAGAGCAGGAGCCCGGCGGTGCCGACCAGCGTCAGCGCGGCGGTGACCAGCCCGTCGAAGCCGGTCTCGAGCATCTCGTAGATCGCGTCGACGTCGGAGGTCTGCCGCGAGATCACCCGCCCCGATGTGTACCCGTCGTGGAAGGCCGGGCTGAGCACCTGGAAGTGGCGGAACACCCGCCGGCGCACCTCGAAGAGCACGTCCTGGCCGATCGTCCCCGAGCGGACCAGGAACAGCTGCCGGGCCACCGCCTGGGTCAGGGTCGCCACCAGCATCATCCCGACGATCAGGAACAGCGGCTCGAGGTTGTCGCTCTCACGGATCGGCGGGATGCCGGTGTCGATGCCCTCCTTGACCAGGTAGGGGATCGAGAGCCGGGCGGCGTTCTCGACAAGCACCACCGCGACCAGGACCTGGATCGCCCGTTTGTACGGCGCCAGCAGCTGGCGCAGCAGCCGCTTCGACCCGCCACCCAGGGCGCCGGCCGTCATCCGCTCCGCGGCCTCGTCGGCGTCGACCTGGGCGAGCCCACGCCACGAGCTGGTCTCGTCGACGGGGACCCCGGGGGTGTTGGTCTCGGTCGTCATGCCAGCACCTCCTCGGCCCGGTCGGTCTCGGACCCGAGCAGGTCGCGGTAGGCCGGCACCGTGGCCAGCAGCTCGCGGTGCTCACCGACGTGGGTGATCCGGCCGTCCTGGAGCAGCGCGACCCGGTCGGCGAGCATCACGGTGGAGGCCCGGTGGGCCACGATCAGGCCGGTGGTGTCGGCGAGCACCCGCTGGAGGGCCTCCTCGACGAGCTTCTCGGTGTGCACGTCGAGCGCGGACAGGGTGTCGTCGAGGACCAGGATCTTCGGCTGGGCCAGCACAGCGCGAGCGAGGGCAAGTCGCTGCCGTTGACCACCGGAGAGCGCCAGCCCCTGCTCACCGATCCGGGTGTCCAGGCCCCACGGCAGCTCACGGACGAAGTCGGCCTGCGCGATGTCGAGCGCCTGCTCGATGTCGGCGTCGGAGGCGTCGGCGCGGCCCAGGGTGAGGTTCTCCCGAGCACTCATCGAGAAGAGCGTCGGGTCCTCGAAGGCGGTCGCGACCAGCGAGCGCAGGTGGACCAGGTCGAGCTCGCGGATGTCGACGCCGTCGATGGTGACCCGGCCGCCGGTGACGTCAAAGAGCCGGGGCACGAGCGCGGTGAGCACGGTCTTGCCGGAACCGGTGGCGCCGACCAGGGCAACGGTCTCGCCGGGGTGGATCTCGAGGTCGACACCACGCAGGACCGAGCCGCCGCTGCCCGGGAACGCGAAGTCGACGCCCTCGAACCGCAGATGACCGCGGGGCTGCTCGATGCGTCGGTCGCCGCCGACGATGTCCGGCTCGGTGTCGAAGATCTCGAGGATCCGGGCGGACGCGGTCATCGCCTCCTGCGCCATCGCCAGGATCACGCCGAGAGAGGCCACCGGCCAGACCAGCGAGAGCAGCAGGGTGATGAACGCGACCAGCTCCCCCGGCGTGAGCAGGCCCTTGCCGACCCCGATCGCGCCCATCAGAAGCACGATGACCACGGCGACGTTCGGGATCACCTCGAGGAAGGTCCAGAACCTCGCGGCCAGCCGGACCTTGTCCATCGACGTGCCGTAGAGCTGGCGGGCCGCTGCCTCGTACTGCTCGGAGACGTGGTCGGAGCGCCCGAAGGACTTGATCACCCGGATGCCGACCGCGCCCTCCTCCGCCCGCGTGGCCAGGTGACCCTGCTCGTCCTGGACCCGCCGCGAGACGACGACGTAGGTCTTCTCGAACCGCATCGAGAGCCAGACGACCGGCACGGCGGTGGCGGCCACGACGAGGCCGAGCGGCCAGTACATGTGCAGCAGCACGCCGGTGACGACGGTGACCTGGAGGATGTTGAGCACGAGGAAGAGCAGGCCGAAGCCGGCGAACCGTCGGATCGCAGACAGGTCCTGGGTGGCGCGCGACAGCAGCTGGCCGGACTCCCACTTGGTGTGGAAGCTCATCGGCAGCTCCTGGAGCCGCGCGTAGAGGTCGTGCCGGATCTCGGTCTCCAGGCCAAGCACCGCAGTGGACTGCACCCAGCGGCGTACCCAGATCAGGACCGCCTCGAGGACACCCAGCGCCAGCGCGAGGAGCCCGAGGGGCAGCAGCGCCCCGATGTCGCGGTTGGTGATCGGGCCGTCGATGATCGCCTTGGTCACCAGCGGGATGGTGATGGTCAGGCCCACCGCGGCGATCGCGGCAGTCGCCATGACGGACAACGCCCGCACGTGTGGCCTGAGGTATCCCCGCAGCCGCCACAGCGAGTGAACGCCCGCCGGTGGGTCGGCCTGGTCGAGGGTTGCCATCGTCAACGATCGTAGGTGGGAGCGCCGACAGGGGCTAACCGATATCTGGCGCTTACGAGCTGCTGACCTTCGGGCATCACGCTGGACCACGATTCGCCTTCAACCGGGCTTGAGGTCAAGTCGCAGCGCTGCTGTCGGTGGGTCCCCTCAGACTGGTCGCATGAACGACGCACACCCCGCCTACACCGTCCAGATCGTTGTCGACTGCGCCGACCCGCACCCGCTGGCCGACTGGTGGGCGGAAGCCCTCGGCTGGCAGGTGGAGCCTCAGGATGAGGCGTTCATCCGCTCGATGGTCGACCAGGGTTTCGCCACCGAGGCCGAGACGACCCACCACCGCGGTGCTCTCGTCTGGGCCACCGGCGCCGCCATCCAGCACCCCGAGGGGCTCGAGCGGGCGCCGCGGATCCTGTTCCAGAACGTGCCCGAGCCCAAGACGGTCAAGAACCGCGTCCACCTCGACCTGCGGTTCCCGGCCGACCCCGTGCCCAGCGAGCTGGATCGGCTGCTGGCGCTCGGCGCCACCCGCGTCGGCGAGGGCCAGCAAGGCCCCAACGCGTGGGTCGTCCTCACCGACCCGGAGGGCAACGAGCTCTGCCTGCCGGTGCCAAGCGCGACGGTATGATCGTTGGTATGACACGCAGGGCCAAGATCGCAGTCACCGTGCCCCAGGAGCTGGTGGATGCGGCGCGCACCGCCGTGCGCGAGGGCCGGGCCGCCAGCGTGTCGGCCTACGTCGCGGAGGCGATGGAGACGCGCGCCAAGAACGACGACCTGGACGCCCTGCTCGAGGAGATCCTCGAGGCCACGGGAGGACCCATGACGGACGAGGAGCGTGAGTGGGCGGACGAGAAGCTCGGACTGCAGCCCTGACTCTGGACGCCGGGGCCCTGATCGCGGTCGACCGCGGCGCGCGCGACTGCACGGTGCTGCTCCAGCGGGCCCGCCAGGCAGGGCTGCCGATATCCGTGCCGGCCGGCGTCGTCGGCCAGACCTGGCGAGACGGGAGGCGGCAGGTCCGTCTCGCGCGTCTCCTTGCCTCCCCCGAGGTCGAGGTCGTGACGCTCGATGACAGCGCGGCACGAAGCGCAGGTCAGCTCTGCGGTGCCACCCGCACCTCGGACGTGATCGATGCCTCCGTCGTGCTCTGTGCCCGATCCCGCGGCGCCACTGTCGTGACCAGCGATGCAGGCGACCTGCGCCGGTTGGACCCGCGGCTCGCGCTGATCAACCTCTGACCCGAGGTTCACATGTCGACGCCGATGAACTGCGGGTCCCCTCCCGTGGTGCGCAGCGGGCCGAGCTCCTCGCAGGCGCCCGAGGGCACCTCGCAGTCGTAGACGATGAAGTTCGGATTCTTCCCGTCCGGGTCGGCGAGCAGCACCGACCCGTCCGAGTCGATCGCCCAGAAGCCGAGCCCCTTCTTCGGTCCCTCTTGCAGGACGAGGTCCTGGCTGCCGTCGGTCGACCGCAGCCGGCTCGACCAGCTGAGGATGTAGCGGCCGTCGAAGGTGAGCGTGGCGTCGATCGGGCCCGCGACCTGGTTGACATGGAAGCTGAAGTCGCCGATGGAATCGGAGGGCGCTTCGCCGTCGTACAGGACGATCCCGTTCCGGACATCTGCCACCCGGCTGGTCCGCCCGGCGAAGTCGCGCCAGGTGTCGGTCGCGGTGTCCCATGCCCGGGTCAGCTGGTCGATGCGCACGTAGGCGACGCCGTCGTCGAAGGCATCGATGGCCAGGTCCTCGCACCCGCCGCAGTCGATGGTGGTGGAGGCGACCACGCGGTCTGCGGCCAGGTCATGCACCGCGAGGGTCGTGGTGGTGCCGCGTCGGGTGGCGAAGGCAACCCAAGGGTGCTTCGAGTCGGCCTTGGCGGTCGGGTGGAAGCCGTCTGAGTCGTCGAGCGGGCCGTCCACCAGTGCGCGCACCTCGCCGTCTCCGCCCAGCAGCATGGGGCGGCCCCGGTCGTAGAACACCACGCCGTACGACGTCGCGACCGCGTCGGTGTCGAGGTAGTCGACGTCGCCATAGGGGAAGGTGCGGCCGGCCAGATGCAGCTCCCGGCCCGGGTCGGCGTACGCGCGGGCGCCGTGTGAGAAGTCGAGCGCCCCCAGCGACGCGTACTGCGAGGTGTCCACGCCGCGACCCTCGTCGCGCGAGATCACGAGCGCGGCGCCCGATGCGGCCACCGCGACCAGGGCGATCGTCGCCGAGGTTGCGACCACCACACGCCGACGGCGGTGGGAGCGACCCTTCACCACAACCGGGCCCAACGGCGCCGGGGGAATGTCCACGCCGTCGAGGTGCCGCGCCAGGGTCTCGCGCAGGTCGAGCTCAGTCATCGGTCCTCCCTCATCAGGTCTGGCGCGGAACGTCGCAGCGTGGCGAGCGCGGCCGAGGCCTGCGACTTCACCGTCCCGCGGGAGCAGCCGAGCGCGTCGGCGATCTCCGCCTCGGACAGGTCCTCGTAGTAGCGCAGTACGACGACCGCGCGCTGGCGCGGTGGCAGCATGCGG
Organism: uncultured Actinomycetota bacterium; assembly: GCA_963817125.1. Classification (GTDB taxonomy): domain Bacteria; phylum Actinomycetota; class Actinomycetes; order Propionibacteriales; family Nocardioidaceae; genus Nocardioides. The sequence goes on along the minus strand of CAWFNB010000009.1, from coordinate 132,157 downwards.
ACCGCCGCCCAGACCGCGTCCCGCTCGACCACGCCCACCTCGGGTGAGGCGACCGCGCCGGCCGGCTCCACCGCGGAGTGCGGTCGCTCCCGCTTCAGGAAGCCGTGCCGCCGGCCACCGAGCACCTCGTTGAGCACCATGCGGCGCACGTACGCGTCGGGGTGGTCGGCCCGGCGGACGCGGTGCCACGCGCCGTACACCTTGGCGAACGCGGTCTGGAGGTCGTCCTCCGCCGCGGTGGGGTCGCCGGAGACCGCGACCGCGAGCCGGTAGAGGCGTGCCCAGGACGCACGGAAGAACTCCGCGAACTCCTGCTCGTCGGCCTGCTGCACACCCTCATGATGTGCCCAGGGCCCTCCGAGGTTGGGTCAGCCGGACAGCAACCCCCGCACCACCCGCAACCCCACCGACATCCGCGCCAGATCACCCTCCTCTTCGGCACAGATCTGCTCCAGCGTCGCGGCGGCCCGCGACACCACCTCGCTGTCGCCCTCCTCCCAGGTCGCGATCCGGGCCGGCGCGGAGTCCTCCGACGACGTACTGCGCAAGAGCTGCGCGGTGAGCTGGGTCTGCACCGCATGCAGGTCGTCGCGGAGCGCGGCGCGCGCCATCGTCTGCCACTTGTCGTCGCGGGGCAGGCCAAAGATCCGCTGCAGCAGCACCGGCAGCCCGAGCCGCTCGCCGAGCGCGAAGTGCACGCGCGCGACCTCCTCGGGCGCCAGCCCCTCGCGCTGGGCGGTCTCGACGATGCCGAGCAGCATGTACGCCGGCGCAAGCACCGCCACGCTGGACGCCAGGTCGGCGGGGACGCCGCGCCGCTCGTAGGCCGCCGCCCGGTCCTGATATGCCTCGAGCTCACGCCCCGACATCAGCTCGGGCAGCTGTGCCAGCGTGGCCTGCACCGGACCCGCGAACTGCTTGACGGTGGCCTCGCTGTCCAGCGGCGGGCGCCGGTTGGTCACCAGCCAGCGCGAGGCCCGCTCGACCAGCGTGCGCATCTCGATCCGCATGCGGGTCTGGACCGAGGCATCGAGCTTGTTGTCGTAGGTCTTCAGCTCGTCGCGGAGCGGCAGCGACGCGTAGATCTCCCGGGCCACGAAGTTCGCACGGGTCAGGTCGGCCGCCGTGGCCCCCGTCTCGTCCGCCAGCCGCGGCCAGAACGTCATCCCGGCACCGTTGACCAGGTCGTTGACGACCTGGGTGACGATGATCTCCCGGCGCAACGGGTGCGCCTCGATCTGCGCGCGGAACTGCTCGCGCATGGGCGTGGGGAAGTACGCCTTGAGGTCCAGCTCGAGGTAGGGGTCGTCGGGCAGGTCGCCGGCCAGCAGGTCGTCGGCCAGGACGATCTTGGTCCACGCCATCAGCACGGCCAGCTCCGGCGGGGTGAGCCCGCGCCCGCGCTCCAGGCGGCGTCGTACCTCGCGACGGCTGGGCAGCCCCTCGATCTCGCGGTCGAGGATGCCGCCCTGCTCGAGCCGGCGCATGAAGTCCTCGTGGACGTGCAGCAACGACGGCGCGTGAGCAACCGCGTTGGCGATTGCGAGGTTCTGCTCGTAGTTGTCGAGCAGCACCAGCGCACCGACCTCTTCGGTCATCTCGGCGAGCAGCGAGTTGCGCTGCTTGTTGGTGAGGTCGCCGTCCTTGACCACCCGGTCGAGCAGGATCTTGATGTTGACCTCGTGGTCGGAGGTGTCGACCCCGGCGGAGTTGTCGATGAAGTCGGTGTTGATCCGGCCGCCCTCCTCGCTGGTCCCGCCAGCGTCGCCGCCGACGCGCACGTACTCGATCCGGCCGGCCTGGGTGAGCCCGAGGTTGCCGCCCTCCCCGACACACCTTGCGCGCAGCTGGGAGCCGTCGATCCGGATGGTGTCGTTGGCCTTGTCGCCGACGTCCGCGTGGGTCTCGGCCTCGCTCTTGACGTAGGTGCCGATGCCGCCGTTCCAGAGCAGGTCCACCGGCGCCTGGAGGATCGCCTTCATCAGCTCGGCCGGGGTCATCGCCGCCACCGACTCGTCGATGCCGAGCACCGAGCGGACTGCGTCGTTGAGCGAGATCGACTTGAGGGACCGCGCGTAGACCCCGCCGCCCTCGGAGATCAGAGACTCGTCGTAGTCCTTCCAGCTCGACCGCGGCAGCTCGAAGAGCCGCTTGCGCTCGGCGTACGACGTGGCCGCGTCGGGGTCCGGGTCGATGAAGATGTCGCGGTGGTCGAAGGCCGCGACGAGCCGGGTGTGCTCGGAGCAGAGCAGGCCGTTGCCGAACACGTCGCCGCTCATGTCGCCGATGCCGACGGCCGTGAAGTCCTCGGTCTGGCAGTCGATGCCACGCTCACGGAAGTGCCGTTGGACCGAGACCCACGCGCCGCGGGCGGTGATGCCCATCGCCTTGTGGTCGTAGCCGACCGAGCCGCCGCTTGCGAACGCGTCGCCCAGCCAGAAGCCGTAGTCCTTCGCGACGCCGTTGGCGATGTCGGAGAACGTCGCGGTGCCCTTGTCGGCAGCAACCACCAGATAGGAGTCGTCGCCGTCGTGACGGACCACGCCGCGGGCCGGCACGGTCTGCCCGTCGACGAGGTTGTCGGTGATGTCGAGGAGCCCGGAGATGAAGGTCTTGTAGCAGGCGACGCCCTCGGCCAGCCACGCGTCGCGGTCGGACGCGTCGGGCAGCTGCTTGCAGAAGAAGCCGCCCTTGGCCCCGACCGGGACGATGACGGTGTTCTTCACCATCTGCGCCTTGACCAGGCCGAGCACCTCGGTGCGGAAGTCGTCGCGCCGGTCCGACCAGCGCAGCCCGCCACGGGCCACCGGGCCGAACCGCAGGTGCACGCCCTCGACCCGCGGTGAGTAGACGAAGATCTCGAACTTGGGGCGGGGCTGGGGCAGGTCCGGGATCGCCGAGGGCTCGAGCTTGAACGACATGTAGGTGTGCACGCCGCCGGTGTCCGGGTCGCTCTGGAAGTAGTTGGTGCGCAGCGTCGCCTTGATGTGGGTCAGGTAGGACCGCAGGATCCGGTCGTGGTCGAGGCTGGCGACGTCGTCGAGGGCGGAGAGGATCCGCTTCTCGACCCGCTCCTCCTCGGCGGGGTCACCCAGCTTGGGGTCGAACCGTGCCTCGAACAGCGCGACCAGCAGCCGGGTGATGTCGACGTTGCCGCGCAGCGCCTCCTCGATGTAGTCCTGGGCGAACGGGCTGTTGCCCTGGCGCATGTACTTCGCGTACGCGCGCAGCACGGTGGCCTGCCGCCAGGTCAGCCCGGCGCCGAGCACCAGCCCGTTGAAGCCGTCGATCTCGTTGAACCCGTCCCAGACCGCCCGCAGCGCCTCCTGGAACAGCTCGCGCGACCCACTGGGTAGGTGCTCGCCGTACCTGAGCCCGAACTCGTAGATCATCGAGTGCCGGTCCATGCCCTCCAGCTCGTAGGGGCGCTCGTCGACGACCTCGACGCCCATCGAGGACAGCATCGGAAGCACTTCGGAGAGCGACAGAGGATCGCCGATCCGGTAGACCTTCAGCCGGGCCTCGCCGGGGCCGGCGTCGAGGCGCTCGTAGAGCGAGATGTCCAGCCCGCTGTCGTTCGGACCGTCGGTACGGATCGCCTCCAGCCGGCCGAGGTCGACCGACGCGGTGCGCGGCGCGTAGTCCTCCTTGTACGCCTCGGGGAAGGAGTCGGCGTACCGACGGCCGAGGATGGTGCCGACCTCCTCGCCGTACTCCGCGATGACGGCCTGGGTGAAGTCGTCACGCCAGGAGCGGGACGCCTCGGTCAGCCGGCGCTCGAGGTCGGCGGTGTCGACATCGGGGATCTGGTCGCCCTTGGGGAGGTGGACGACGAAGTGCACGCGCGCGGTCGTCGACTCGTTGATGCGGACCGTGAACTCGACCGACTCGCCGTTCAGCTGATCCTGGAGGATCCGCTCGAACCGCTCGCGGACGCCGGTGTTGTAGCGGTCGCGCGGCAGGTAGACGAGGACGGAGACGTAGCGGCCGTAGGTGTCGCGACGGATGAACATCCGCACCGCGCGCCGTTCACGGGCGCTCATCGCGGCCTCGGCCATCGGCGCGAGCTCGTCGACCGGGGTGTGCAGCAGCTCGTCGCGCGGGTAGGTCTCGAGGGTGTCCATCAGCGCCTTGCCCGCGTGGCTGCGCGGGTCGAAGCCGCTGCGCTTGAGGACCGCGGCCGCCTTCTCGCGAATCAGCGGGATCCGCATCAGCGACTCGGTGTACGCCGCGCTGGCGAGCAGGCCGAGGAACCGGCGCTCGCCGTCGACCTCGCCGTTCTCGTCGAAGGTCTTGATGCCCACGTAGTCGAGGTAGGCAGGGCGGTGCACGGTGGCCCGTGAGTTGGCCTTGGCGAGCACCAGCAGGGTCTTCTCGCGGGCCTTGGCCTTGACGGCGTCCGGCAGCCGGCCGAACGACTCCGACATCTCCTGGTCGGCGCGGAGGATGCCCAGCCCGGTGCCGGGGACGGCGCGCAGGAACTCGTCGTCGTCCTTGCTCTCGAGCCGGTACTCCTTGTAGCCGAGGAAGGTGAAGTGCTCGTCGCCCAGCCACTCCAGCAGGTCGGCGGCCTGGCGCACCTCTTCGGGGTCGAGAGGCGGCGGTTCGCTGCGCAGCTCGGAGACGATCGCCTCGATCTGGGAATGCATCTTGCGCCAGTCCTCGACCGCCTCACGCACGTCGCGGAGCACCCGCTGGACGTCGTCGACGATCGCCTCGGGGTCGTCGCCCTCGGGAAGCCGGTCGATCTCGACGTGCATCCACGACTCCCGGACCGCCTCGCCCTCCGGCTCGAGGGCGCCGTCGGAGACCGAGGTCAGCGACTGGAGGACGCCGGTGATGTCGCGCACGACGTCGAAGCTGGGATGGATCACCACGTGCACGTCGCGCTGCTGCCGGGACAGCTCCATGGTCAGCGAGTCGACGAGGAACGGCATGTCGTCGACGACCACCTCGACCACGGTGTGGCCGGCGGCCGACCAGCCGTTCGCGGCGAGAGTCGGTGTCGAAACGCGCACGCGGGCCGTCCCCTGCGGCCGCTCGCCGGCGAGCTTGTAGTGCGCGGCGAACGCGCCGTACACGTCGGCGTCGCTGCGGTCCGCGACGTCTTCGGGCGCCACATGGCGGTAGTAGGCGCGGAGCAGCTCGCCGACCTGGTCGTGCGGCGGTCCGCCACTCCCCTTGCCGGCCTGGGCGAGTCCGATCGCCTTGTCGAGCAGCTCGGACTTGGACACATCGTGCGTCGTCGTTGACACGGTTCCGACATTAGTCCTCGCCGGCCCCGATTCGTCTGCGGGATGACCGGGCATCCACCGCTCGGGATTGGCAGACGAATCGCGCTCGCGGCTAGAGCTCCGAGCGCAGCCCCCACAGCAGCGGGTAGTAGCGCAGCGGAAGCCGGGAGCGCAGGTACGTCGAGCCGCTGGAGCCGCCGGTCCCGGACTTGGACCCGATCATCCGTTCGACCATGGTCACGTGCCGGGCCCGCCAGTTGGCGGCGAGCTCGTCGTGCTGGAGCAGTGCCTCGCTGACCGCCCACACGTCGGCGTACTGCGAGCGGTCGTGCGCGACCGTGTGCAGTGACTGCCCGATCTCCTCGTCGGAGCCGGCCGCAAGACCGCGATGGCGGAGCACGTCGAGGAAGGCGTCCCACAGCGTCGGCTCGTCGAGGCGTTGGCGGAGCCGGGCCTGCTCGGCCTCGGTGAGGCCCTTGAAACGGTCGACGTACGCCGGGTCCTTGGCGCCGGAGAGGAACTCGAGCTCGCGGAACTGCACCGACTGGAAGCCGCTGGCCGGTGCCAGCCGCTGCCGGAACTCGAGGAAGTCCTGCGGGGTCATCGTCTCCAGCACGTCGATCTGGTGCACGAGGACCCGCTCGATGACGTGCATCCGCTGGAGCAGGTGCTGGGCCCACCAGAGCCGTCCCTCGGTCATCGCTTCGCGCGCCGCGACCGCCTCGTGGAGGAGCTGCTTGAACCAGAGCTCGTAGACCTGGTGGATGGTGATGAACAGCAGCTCGTCGTGCGCCGGCGGGTCGGACTCGAGGTGCTGGGAGTCGAGCAGCTGCGGCAGTCGCAGATAGCTGCCGTAGGTGAGCTGCGCACCCTGCTCCCCGAACGAGACGAACTGATCCTGCTCCGTGCCCTCGGTCATGGTCGCACCGTAGCCTCCGCCTGTCCGCCATGATGTGCGCCATGAAGTTCCGCCACGAGCTGTCGTACGACGCGCCGCCGGACCAGGTGTTCGCGATGCTGGCCGACCCGGAGTTCCGCCGGACGTCGTGCGAGGCGATGGAGGTGATCTCGGCCGACGTCCAGCTCGACCGCGACGGGGAGGGTTTCACCCTCGTCATCGACCAGCTGCAGAACACCAAGGACCTGCCGGGGTTCGCGCGGACCTTCGCCGGCGAGTCCACGCAGGCGATCCAGCGTGAGGTCTGGCTCGGGCCGACCGGGGGCAACCTGCGCATCGAGTCGCCGGGCAAGCCGACCAGCGCGACCGGGACCATCCGCCTCGAGGAGGCCGGCAGCGGGACCCGCGAGGTCGTGGAGCTCGAGATCAAGGTCAAGGTGCCGCTCATCGGCGGGAAGCTCGAGAAGCTGATGGCCGAGAAGGTGGCCGCCGGGATGGACGTCGAGCACGCCGTTGGTGTGGCCTGGCTGAAGGAGCACTGACCGTGTCGACGAAGCTGTCCTACGACCTGACCTACGACGCCCCCCTGGCCGACGTCAACGCGATGTTGATGGACCCGGCCTTCCGCGAGGAGGTCTGCCGGGCGCAGGGGGTGCTCCGCCAGACCGTGAGCGTGGCACCGGAGGGCGGCGGCACGAAGGTCGTCGTCGACCAGGTGCAGGCCTCGCAGGGCATCCCCGGGTTCGCCAGGAAGTTCGTCGGCGACGAGATCAACCTCGTGCAGAGCGAGCAGTGGTCCGGCCCCGGGAGCGGCACCGTCGACGTGGTGATCCCCGGCAAGCCCGGCCAGATGCGCGGCACGATCCGGCTCACCGAGTCCGGCGGTACGACGACCGAGACCGTCGCGATGGAGATCAAGGTCAACATCCCGCTGGTGGGCGGCAAGATCGAGTCGCTCATCGCGGACCTGCTGCGCAAGGCGCTCAAGACCGAGAACATCGTCGGCCGCAGCTACCTCGCGGGCTGACGTCAGCCAGGCCGGTCCGGCGACGACTGCTCGTCGGGGTCCCGTTCGTGCCGCCGACGGAACGCCATCACGCCGCCGAGCACGACGAACGGTCCGAAGGCGAGCACCAGGGTCAACACCTTCTCGGCCGGGTGCAGCGCACCGAGGTGCAGCGCGACCAGGTCGGGACTCATGCCAGCCAGTCTGGCACCCGGTTCAGCCCATGTAGGGGTAGCGGTAGTCGGTCGGCGGCACCAGGGTCTCCTTGATCGAGCGGGGCGAGGTCCAGCGGAGCAGGTTCACCGCGGCTCCGGCCTTGTCGTTGGTGCCGCTGGCCCGGCCGCCACCGAACGGCTGCTGGCCGACCACGGCACCGGTCGGCTTGTCGTTGATGTAGAAGTTGCCGGCCGCGAACCGCAGCTCCTCGCTGGCCCACGCGATGGCGCGTCGGTCGCGGGCGATGACCGCACCGGTCAGCGCGTACGGCGCGATCCCCTCGAGCTGGCGGGCCACCTTCTCGAAGTCCCCGTCGTCGTAGACGTGCACAGCGAGGATCGGTCCGAAGTACTCGGTGGAGAACATCTGGTCGGTGGGATCGCCCCCCTCGACCACCGTCGGCCGCACGAACCAGCCGACCTTGTCGTCGGTCTGGCCACCCACCAGCACGTCCAGCTTGGCCTGCCGCTTCGCCCGCGCGATCGCAGCCTTGTGCTTGGTGAAGGCGCGGTCGTCGATCACCGCACCCATGAAGTTGGAGAAGTCGGTGACGTCGCCCATCGGCATCGCCTCGACCTCCTGCAGGAACGAGTCGCGCATCTTCTTCCAGACCGAGCGCGCGACGTACGCCCGGGAGGCCGCCGAGCACTTCTGGCCCTGGAACTCGAACGCGCCGCGGATCAGCGCGGTGCGGACCACGTCCGGGTCGGCGGTGGGATGTGCGAGCACGAAGTCCTTGCCGCCCGTCTCCCCCACGATCCGCGGGTAGGAGCGGTAGGTCGAGATGTTCTCGCCGATGGTCCGCCACAGGTTGTGGAACACCTGCGTCGAGCCGGTGAAGTGGATCCCGGCCAGGTCCGGGTGGGCCAACGCGGCCTCGGACACCGGGATGCCGTGGCCCGGGAGCATGTTGATCACGCCCGGAGGCATCCCGGCCTCCTCGAGCAGCTCCATGGTCAGCGACGCGGCGAGCTGCTGGGTCGGAGCGGGCTTCCAGATGACGGTGTTGCCCATCAGCACCGGTGCGGTCGGCAGGTTGCCCGGCGATGGCGGTGAAGTTGAACGGCGTGATCGCGTAGACGAACCCCTCGAGCGGCCGGTGGTCGGTGCGGTTCCAGATGCCGGGCGAGTTCGCGATCGGCTGGTCGGTGAGGATCTGCTTGGCGTAGTGGACGTTGAAGCGCCAGAAGTCGATCAGCTCGCAGGCGCTGTCGATCTCCGCCTGGAAAGCGGTCTTCGACTGTCCGAGCATGGTCGCGGCGTTGATCCGCTGCCGCCAGGGGCCGGCCAGCAGCTCGGCCGCCCGGAGCAGGACCGCGCACCGCTCGTCCATGTCGAGCGCTCGCCAGTCGGGAGCGGCGTCGCCGGCGGCCTTGATCGCCGCGCTGGCGTCGGCCTTGGTCGCGGCCTTGAACCGGCCCAGCACGTGCTGGTGGTCGTGGGGCTGCACGACCGTCATCTCGGGACCGCCACCGGCCTTGCGGCGGCCGCCGATGTGGGCCTTGAGGTCCTTCTCGCGCCGCTCGAGCTTCTCGATCTCGACGAGCAGGGCCTCCCGCTCGGGGCTGCCCGGCGCGTAGGTCAGGTTCGGCTCGTTGACGGGAGCCGGCGGGAACGTGATGGCGTCCATGCCTCCGGACACTAGTCGGCCGACTCAGCCGTCCAGCAAGGCACCGATCTCCTGGGTCGCGTACCAGCCGAGGTCCTCGGGACGTAGCGATCAGCCGAGGCCGGGAGGCTGCCCCGGTCCCGCAGCTCGGCCAACACGGCCAGCGTGGCGGGGACGTAGATCCGGGTCATGGGCGGGGCGACGTGGTCTTCTTCTTCCGGCGGCCGCGCGGGATCTTGGGACGGCCGCCGGTCGCGGTGTCGAGCAGCTCGACCAGGGCCTCGGTCACGCACTGGCCGAGGACGTCGGCGTCGGGGACCAGGTCACGGTCGGCGGTGATGCCGTAGAAGACGCAGCCGTCGTACGACGTGACGCCGATCGCGAGCGTCTGGCCGGGCAGCAGCGGCGGGATCGGGAAGGTGCGCAGCATCCGGGCGCCGGCGGCGTACAACGGCGACTGCGGGCCGGGCACGTTCGTGATCGAGATCTGGAAGTTGTGACGCACCTCCGCCGCCGCCACCCGGGAGCCGATCGCGTGGAACGTCGTGGGGGCGAAGCCGGCGATCCCGGCCAGCCGGTTCGCGGCCACCGCGCGACCGGTTTCCTTGTGCGCCTGGAACGAGTACGACACCTGGTGCAGCCGCACCACCGGGCTCGGCTCGGCGATCGGCAGGGTCACGAAGTGCGGCGCGATCTGGCTCCCCAGCGAGGTGGCCTCCAGCTCCCGGTCGATGACCGAGACCGGGACCACCGCATGGATCTGCTTCAACCCGCCCATCGACTCGGAGCGGGTCATCAGCCAGGCCCGCAGGGCACCGGTGAGGGTGGCCAGGATGACGTCGTTGATGGTGCCGTCGTGCGCCTCGCGGATGGTTCGGTAGTCGGCCAGCCGGGTCTCCACGCCCACGACGCGACGCTGCTGGGACAGCTCGCCGGAGAGGGCGTTGCCCCGGTCGGGGCGGCGCCCGGTCAGCCCGGCGACGACGCGGCCGGCGCCGGACGCAACCCGGTCGGCCGTGCGCAGCACCGACCCCGTCGTGTGCCGGAAGGTGTCGAGCGCGGTCGCCCGCTCGGTGAGGTTGTCGTGCAGGGCACTGGCCAGGAGCGCGGCCGAGGAGGGGTGCCGGAGCGGGTGCCACTCGTCGCCGCCCAGGATCTTGACCTCCGGGTCCTTGTCGAGCAGCACCTGGCCGAGGTCGACGGTCTCGACGCCGTCCACCAGGGCCTGGTGGGTCTTGTAGAGCAGCGCGACCCGGCTGTCGGCCAGCCCCTCGACGAAGTAGATCTCCCACAGCGGCCGCTGACGGTCCAGCGGCCGGGAGACGATCCGCGAGACCAGCTCGCGCAGCTGGTCGGTGCTGCCGGGCCGGGGCAGCGCGGAGCGGCGTACGTGGTAGCCGATGTCGAAGTGGTCGTCGTCGACCCAGACCGGGTTGGCGAGGTGACCGGGGACAGACTGCACGCGCTGGCGGTAGCGCGGCACGAACGGGATCCGGTCGAGGATCAGCGCCACGAACCGGTCGTAGTCGAAATTGGAGTCCCCGGGGTCGAAGACCTCGACCGTGGCGTTGTGCCGCGGCGCCGTGGGGGTCTCCAGCTCGAGGAACGCGAGGTCGCGCGGGCGGAGTCGCTCGCTCATCGCACACCTCTTCACATCGTTTCGGAGCGCCTCCGGTACCCCGTGCACCGGCGCGTGGCCGCCATGGGATTCTTACAGAGGTCTCAGGACGCCGCGCATGCCGTCCGTCACGATCGTGGGGGCCCGCCCCAACGCCACTACAGGAGGTCGACGCCGATGCGGCGTGCGTTCGCAGCCCTCGCCCTTGTCATGTGCTCTGTCGGCCTTGTCGGCTGCGGCGACGACGAGCCGGCCGACAACGGCAACGACCTGCCGACCAAGACCATCGACGTGACCATCGAGGGCGACTCGCTCACTCCGAACGGCGACCGCGTCGAGGTCGAGGTCGGCCAGCCGATCGAGCTGGTGGTCAAGGCGGACGCCGAGGGCGAGATCCACGTGCACTCCGACCCGGAGCAGGAGCTCCGCTACGGGTCCGGCACCACCACGCTCCCGACGTTCACGATCGACAAGCCCGGCATCGTCGAGATCGAGTCACACGAGCTCGACAAGACGATCGTCCAGCTCGAGGTCGAGTAGTCCGTGAGGCGGTCCCCCCTGTCCCTGGACGGGGTGTTCGCGCACGGGATCGGTGGGTCCAAGGACCTGCCCATCCCGCTCGAGCTGACCATCGCGGGCGCGGTGGCGGCGCTGACCGTCAGCTTCACCGTCCTGGCGATCGCGTGGCGCACGCCGCGCTACGACGGGGAGACGACGGGTCGACCCCTGCCGACGCGCCTGGCGACACTCGTGGGCTCGCGACCATTCTTCGTGGCCCTTCGGGTCCTCGGGATGGTCGCCTTCCTCTACACCGTCATGGTCGCGGTTTTCGGCGAGGACAGCCTCATCAACCCGTTCTTCGGGATCTTCTACGTGCTGCTCTGGGTGGGGTTCGTCCCGCTCTCGCTCGCGTTCGGCCCGGTGTACAAGGCGATCAGCCCGGTGCGCACGATCAACTCGCTGTTCGCGAAGCTGACCGGCAGCGACCCCGAGCGCGGCGTCTTCACCTACCCCGAGCGGCTGGGCCACTGGCCGGCGGTGGTCGGTCTCTATGCGTTCGTCTGGCTGGAGCTGGTCTACCCGTTCGCCACCGAGCTCGGCCCGGTCCGGCTGTGGTGCGCGGTCTACGTCGCGGCGATGCTGCTCGGCGGCGCGCTGTTCGGCAGCACGTTCTACGAGCACGCCGATCCGTTCGAGGTCTACTCGACGCTGGTCGGCCACCTGTCGGTGTGGGGCCGCCGTGGCGAGGAGCTCGTGACCAGGAGTCCCCTAGCCAACCTCGCCACCCTCCCGGTCCGGCCGGGCCTGGTCGGCCTGACCGCGGTGCTCTTCGGCAGCACGGCGTTCGACTCCTTCAAGGACTCCACGCGGTGGGTGAAGTTCATCCAGGGCGACTTCGTGGCCACCCACTCGTGGGCGCCCGACGTGGTGACCAACGCCGGCTTGCTGGGGTTCGTGCTGGCGGTGGCCCTGGTGTTCACCGTCGGCACGATGCTGACCGGAGTGGGGCCAGACCAGCCGCGCCGCGAGCTGCCCGGGCAGTTCGCGCACTCGATCGTGCCGATCGTGGTCGGCTACGTGTTCGCCCACTACCTGACCTACCTGCTGGACGTCGGCGAGCAGACGCTCATCTACATGAGCGACCCGTTCAGCGACGGGTCCAACTGGTTCGGCACCGCGAGCTGGACCCCGTCGTTCTTCTTCTCCTACCACCCGACTCTGCTGGCCTCGGTCAAGGTGCTCGCGGTGGTGCTCGGCCACGTGCTCGGCGTGATCGCCGCCCACGACCGGGCCGTCCGCCTACTTCCCAGGAAGCACCAGCTGACCGGGCAGCTGTCGTTGCTGCTTGCGATGATCTCCTTCACCGTCGGCGGGCTCTACCTGCTGTTCGCTGCCTGACAGGATCCTTCGAGTGATGACAGACCGACCAGCAGCCGTCGTCCTGTGGGGACGCGCGGCCGCCGTCGGCCTGCTGACCACCACTCTCGGCATCGTCGGCCACACGTCCGCGGACGGGCTGCTGCCCGGGCCAGCCGTGCTTGTCGCGCTGGCTGGCGCCTCGGTGCTGCTCGGGGTCCCGGTGCTTGCCCGGGAGGCCTCCCGGCTCCGGCTCGTGTGCCTGACGGTGGGCGGCCAGACCGTCACCCATCTCGTGCTCTCGGTCACCGCCGGACACCACGGCGATGTCGTCGGCCCGGCCCACGCGGCGACGTCGGTCCGGGCCGACCCGACGCTGCCGGTCGAGGGCGGCCGGCGGGTCGGGTCGCTCCAGGACGCCTACCTCCCCAGCGGTGGTACGACGCCCGCGCACCACGCCGGCCTCGCCTTGCCGGGCCACCTGGTCCAGGACCTGACCCAGCACGCGCCGATGATGGCCGTGCACCTCGTCGTCGCGGCCCTGGTCGGCCTCTGGCTCGCACACGGCGAACGCCTGTTCTGGACCCTCGCCCGCACCACCGCCGGCCACCTGCTGGCCCTCGCGGCGCCGTACGTCGCTCCGCTGCCCCCGCCGACAGCGCGGCTCGGTGTCTCGCCGGACTCCCTCACGACCCGTCCGCTGCCGCGGCAGGGTTGGGAGCGCGCCGTCTCCCGCCGCGGGCCACCGTTGGTTCTCACGGCCGCATAGACGCTCTAACCGGCCACCCACCCCTCATCCCTCGCGGACCGCGGCGCCTGTGCCGTCGGTCCCGCTGCGACGTACCGGCGCGCCCTGCAGGCGGCGCCGGAGGAGACCTGCCATGACCGACCTGACCCTGCACCGCCGACCCTCGACTCCCCCGCCCGACCCGCCCCGCCCCCGGTCCGAAGGCTCCGGCCTGTTCCGCGCCGTGTGGCGCTGGCACTTCTTCGCCGCGTTCCTGGTGGTGCCGGTGCTGCTCCTGCTGGCGACGACCGGGCTGATCTACCTGTTCAGGTTCCAGCTCGAGCCACTCATGCACGCGGACCTGATGAAGGTCGAGGTGCCGGCGGACGCCAACCAGGCCATCCTCCAGCCCTACCTCACCCAGCAGGCGCTGGTCGTCCAGGAGTTCCCGGGGGCCGAGGTGGTCTCCATGACCGAGCCGAAGGACGCGGAGAAGCCCACGGTCTTCTCGATCGTCACCGAGGAGGGTGAGACCCGCGACGTCTACGTCAGCCCTTACGGACCCGAGCTGCTCGGGTCGCTCAACCCGGACACGACGCTGTCGGGCCGCGCGGTCCGGCTGCACGGCGAGCTGATGGCGGGGCCGCGTGGGGACTACGTGATCGAGCTCGGCGCCTGCTGGGCCGTGGTGATGGCCGTGACGGGCTACTACCTCTTCGTCCGCGGCTGGCGGGCGCGACGCCGGGCCCGTCGGGCCGGCGCTCGAGACGCGGCGCTGCGGTCGCGGCACGGCCTGATCGGCGCCTTCGTGGGCGTCGCACTGCTCGGTCTGCTCATGACCGGCCTGCCGTGGACCGGCTTCTGGGGCGCCAAGGTGCAGTCGTTCGCCACCGACCACGGCTCCTCGCTGTGGTCCACGGACCCGGGAGCGGTCAGTCATCCGACATCGACGCTGGACGAGTCGCTGCCGCACTCGCACCGCACCGATGTGCCATGGGCACTCGGCGGTACGCAGGTGCCACGATCCCGGCAACCGGCGTCCGGCCAGCGCAACGTGGCCAACGTGGACACCGCGGTCGAGGTGGCCGACCGCGCCGGGCTGCGGCACCCGATGACGGTCGCGCTGCCCGCCGACGGCGATGACGGCGGTGTGTACTCGGTGATCGGCTACGCGTTCGACGCCCCCACCGACGAGCGGACGGTGCACGTCGACAGGTACGGCGGACAGGTGGTCTCGACGTACGGCTTCGACGACTACCCGCTGCTCGCCAAGGTGGTCTCGGCCGGGATCGGTCTGCACGAGGGACGCAGCCTGGGGCTGTTCTCGTTCTGGCTGTCGGCGCTGATGTGCGTCGGCGTGATCGCCTCGTGCATCACCGGTCCGCTGATGTGGTGGCGCCGCCGGCCACGCGGTCGCCAGGTCGGCGCACCGCGGGGGCGGATGCCGTTGCGGGCCACGCCCGCGCTGGTGGTCGGGCTCGTGGGGCTGGGACTGTTCCTGCCGTTGTTCGGGGTCTCGCTGGTCGTGGTGCTGCTGCTCGACCAGGTGGTGCTACGCCGGGTGCCGGCTCTGGGACGGTTCTTCGCGACGACCTGAGGTGCTCCTCGCGAGCGCGTGGATGGCGGTCGTCAGCGGTGACTCGGCGCTGGTCTCGAGCAGGGTGCGTCCGGTGACCAGAGCCCGGTCGACGGTGGCTCGGTCCTCGGGCAGGAAGTGCAGCCCGACCGGGCGGACGAACCCGGCCACCATCTGCTCGACGTCCCGCTCCGACCAGCCGAGGGTCGGACGCATGCGGTTGATCACCACCCGGGTCGGAGTGGTCGGATGTGACTCGCGCAGGTCGACCAGCGCCCGGGCCAGCCGCGACAGGCCGACCGGGTCGGGGTTGCCGACCACCAGCACCTCGTCGGCGATGTCGAGCGCGGCCAGGGTCATCTGGTGGCGGCCGGGCCGGCCGCCGAGGTCGGCGTCCTGCTCGAGGCTGAAGCCGGTGTCGACCACGACGTGGCCCTCGCGCGCGGCCGTCTCGACGAGCAGCTCGACGGTGCCGGCGCGCACCTCGGTCCAGCGGTCGGGGCGGGGCAGACCGGTGACCACGGTGAGCTGTGGGTCGAGGCCGCGCTGGACCGAGGAGAACCGCTCCTCGAGCATCCCGGCGCCTGCGAGCCTGGCCGCCGCGAGCAGTCCGCTCACCTCGTCGAGGATGCCGAGCACCTGGGCCACGCTGCCGCCGTAGGGGTCGACATCGACCAAGGTGGTGCGCCGGCTCCTGGCCAGACAGGCGGCGAGGGCGGTGGCGACGGTGGTGCGGCCGGGTGACCCAGCCGGCCCCCACACCACCAGGACCCGGCCCGGCGTGCCGCGGGTCCGGTCAAGAGGCAGCTCTTGCGGTGGTTCGGGCGCGGGCTCGGTGGCGGAGATGGCCTCCGGTAGTGCAGTGAGGTCGTCGGCGCCCAGGACAGTGCGGACACCGATGCGGGTGCAGCGGACGCGCGCCTGCTCCAGCTCGCCGGATGCGACGGCGACGGTCCGGACGCCGAACGCCTGGAGGTGGTCGACCGCGCTGAGGTCGAAGCCCGGTGCCTCCAGGGCGACCAGAGCGGTGTCGGCCTGACCGGCCGAGGCGGTGGCGAGGAGGTCGTCCAGGTCGACGCAGCGCTTGAGGACCACCAGGTCGCGGCGGCCGTTGAGGAGGGCGAGCGCCCGGGTCTCCCAGTCGGCACCAGCCGCCAGGAGCAGGACGACCCGCATCAGCCGCGCCTGACCACGGTGAGCGAGGGGACGTCGTAGCGGGCCAGGAGGGCGAAGAACCCTGGTGCGTCCGCCTCGGGCACCGCGAGGACGAGCTGGCGCTTGCCACTGGTGCCGAACGACGAGGCGAGCTCGGGCGCGGCGACGACGGTGGCGCCGGTGAGAGCGGGACCGGACGGAGGCGGCTCCACCTCTCCGTCGGCGCCGACGGTGAGCGGTGCGACGACGTAGACGTCCACGACGTCGCCGGGAGCGACCGACGGCGGGACCAGCTCGGGTTCGACCGCGATCGGGACCTCGACCAGGCCGGTGGCCGCCGGCGTGCCCACGGCGCCTCGGGGCAGCAGCTCGCCGGCGGCCACGCTGCGGGTCAGCTCGAGGTCGGCCGGGAGCTCGTCGTCGACGGTGAAGTAGCCGGCCAGCGCCTCGTCGTCGGCGAACCGCACCCGCTGCGCGACCAGGTCGTCGGCTTGGACCCGCTGGCCGGCGCCGAGGTCGGTGGCCGCCGCCCAGACCTGGACGGTGTCGTCGGCCGCTGCCAGCACCCGCGCGCCGACGACCACGGACGCGGCGACCAGCACGACGCCGATCCACAGCCGTGGGTCCCGCCACCCGGACCGCTGACCGCGCAGCGCCGGAGGCACTGCCGACCCGGCTGTCGTCGTCCCGCTGGCGGACGCCGCAGCCGTGGCGTCCCCGAGATTGCGAGCCACGGGCTCATCATGCAGCGCGGTTCTCAACCCGGCCAGCGCTCATCCACAGATCGTGATGCGTGGGGCCCGTGGGTCGAACGAGGTCTGCCACGATGGCCCGCATGTCCGACCTCCCCCACATGCTCACGCTCGCGGACGTCGCCGAGATCCTGAACACGTCTGTCGCACAGGTCTATGCCCTGGTCCGCCGCAAGGAGCTCCGCGCGATGAAGCTCGGTGGCCGCGGGCAGTGGCGGGTGCTGCCCGCCGACCTCGAGGCGTTCATCCAGCGGCAGTTCGACGACACCGACAAGTTCGTCGACGACCACCCGTTCGACGGTGCTCAGGAGAGCGCTGGCCTGCCCGAGGACGAGGACGCCGAGCGCTAGGAGATCAACCCACTTCCGAGTCCAGCACGACCTCGAAGGTCTTCTCCTCGCCGTCGCGCAGCACCGTGAACTCGAGGGTCTCGCCCGGCTGGTGGGCCCGGATGGAGACGATCAGGGCGATGCCGTCGGTGACCTTCTCGCCCTCGAGCGCGACGATCACGTCGCCCTCCTCGAGCCCGGCATCGGCGGCGGGGGTGTCGTCGATGACCTCGTCGATCTCGGCGCCCGAGCCATCGCGCTGCCCGGTCTGCACCTTGGCACCGATCACCGGGTAGCGGGCCTCGCCGGTGCGCAGGATCTGGTCAGCGGTGACCTTGACCTGCTCGATCGGGATGGCGAAGCCGACGCCGATGTTGCCGGCATCCTCGCCGGTGGTGCCGCCGCCGGCGGTGGCGATGGCCGAGTTCACCCCGACGACCTGGCCCACGAGGTTGACCAGCGGGCCACCGGAGTTGCCCGGGTTGATCGCAGCGTCGGTCTGCACCGCGTTGATGTACGACGAGCTGGCCGAGTCGCCGGTGGTGACCGGGCGCTGCAGCGCGCTGACGATGCCGGCGGTCACGGTGGAGCTCAGCCCCAGTGGCGAGCCGATCGCCACCACCGGGTCGCCGACGCGCAGGGCACGGGACTCGCCGAGCGCGGCCGGCTTCATGTCCCTGGCCTCCTCACACAACAGCACCGCGAGGTCGTAGACCGGGCTGCGACCGACGACGGTCGCCTCGAACCGGTTGCCGTCCTGGTCGACGATCTCGATCAGGCCGTCGTCCTCATCGGCCTGTTCGACCACGTGGTTGTTGGTGATGATGTGACCGGCCGAGTCCAGCACGAACCCGGAGCCGGTGGCACCACCGGCCTGGCCTTCGTATTCCGCGGAGATCTGGACGGTGCTCGGCAGCAGCGCCCTGGCGACCGCCCGGACCGATGTGTCGCCGGCCTGGAGCGGTGCGTCGGTGACGCTTCCGGCATTGGACAGCCCAGTGCCGGAGGTGCCCGAGCCGTCCCGGACGACGCTGTCGTCGCTGGTCCGGTTGTAGACCACGCTGCCAGCCACACCGCCGGCGAGTCCCAGCACCAGCGCAAGCACGGCGACCGCCGGCCACATCCAGCCGCTCGGCCGCACGCGCTGCCGCTCCGCGTGCGCGGGCATGGTCTCGTTCGGCAGGGCCCGGGTGCCGGGGGGCGGGTACGACGGAGCCGGGGGTGTCCACGCGGGGCGCGGCCCGATCGGCTGGGCGGCCAGCGGCTCGGTCAGCTCGCCCGGGACGCCGCTCGAATCGTCGTTCACACCCTCATTGTTCCCGGTGCCACCTCATCGCACACCCGAGGGGCTCAACGCAGCGGGATCGCACGGCGTTGCTGCAGGCTCATCCCGCCCGGTGCCGGGGTGTTGACCGAGGTGCTCGGAGCCCGTCGGTCGACCGTCGGCGCGTCGGCGGGGGCGGCGCCCAGCGCCAGCACCCCCATCACGGCAGCGCCCGCGGCGCCGCCGCCGAGAGCGACCAGCGCCATCCGCCGCGGCCGCGGATCGGACGAGGCGGCCACCAGGTACGCCTCTCCGGGCGGCAGGCCAAGACCGGACGACGCCGACGACAGCAGCGACCCCTTGAGGTGGCTCGGCGCCTGCGAACCGTCGAAGGACAGCCCGGCGAGCCGGGTCTTGATCCAGCCCTCGCGCTCGACCTGGTCGCGGCACTGGTGGCAGGCGTGGACGTGGACCCAGGCGCGCTCCTCCTCTTCGGGAGACAGCTGGCCGTCGAGCAGCGCACTGACCCGGACGCCGAGGTGGCCGATCATGTGCGCCCCTGAACGGCATCGGAAGCGACCGGGAGCGGTCCGGAGTAACGGGCCCGGCCCGAGGCGGGCGCGCGGTGCGCGAGGGCCCGCCGCAGCAGGGCGCGACCGCGGTGGATGCGGGACCGGACGGTGCCGAGCTTGGCGCCGAGGATCTCGGCGATCTCCTCGTAGGTCAGCCCTTCGACGTCACACAGCACCACCGCGGCGCGGAAGTCCGGTGGCAGCGTCGCGAGGGCCCACTCGACGTCGTCGTCGAACCGTTGGTCGGTGTATGCCGCATCCGGGGTCGGGAGGGCGCTGGTCAGCCGCTCCGCCCTCTCGTCGGTGAGCCCGTCGAAGCGGATCCGCTGCTTGCGCCGCGCCTGGTCGAGGAAGAGGTTGGTGGTGATCCGGTGCAGCCAGCCCTCGAAGGTGCCGGGGGTGTAGGTCGACAAGGAGCGGAAGACCCGCACGAAGACCTCCTGGGTGAGGTCCTCGGCGTCAGGGCGGTTGCCGGTCAGCCGGTAGGCGAGGCGGTAGACCCGGTCGGAGTGCCTGTCGACAATCTCGTCCCACGTCGGTACGGCGTCCGGCGCCGGGCCGGTCGCCTGTCCCACGACGTCGTCCATATGACCTCGGGTCTCCTGTTCTCGGGGTGCTGACGGTACGCCGTCTTCCTGAGCGAACCCTGTGAGCCACAACGAGTCGCACGCGGCGGGTGTTCCCGCTCTCGCCGCACGGATCGCGCTACGTTGCTCGCGTGACCGACCCGATCAGTGCAGCGAGCTGGTCCTACTCCGAGGCCTTCGTCGACGAGGACGACATCCTGACCCGCGCTCGCGAGCGCGCTGCCGAGGTGGGCGTGGTGGCGATCGGCCCCGGAGGCGGCGCGGCCCTGCGGTTCCTGGCCTCCGTCCTCGACGCGCGGGCAGTGGTCGAGGTGGGCACCGGCACGGGCGTCTCCGGGCTCTGGCTGCTCCGCGGCATGCGCTCCGACGGGGTGCTCACGACCGTCGACATCGAGGCCGAGCACCAGCGGTTGGCCCGGGAGACGTTCAACGAGGCCGGGATCCCGACCCAGCGCGCCCGCACCATCGCCGGCGCCGCGCTCGACGTACTCCCCCGGCTCACCGACGGCCACTACGACATCGTCTTCGTCGACGGCGACAAGGCCGAGTACGCCGCCTGCCTGCGTGAGGCGCTCCGACTCCTCCGCCCCGGCGGCGTCCTGGCCTTCGACAACGCGCTCTGGCACGACCGGGTCGCCGACCCGGCGGTGCGCGACGACGAGACCCTGGCAATCCGAGAGCTGCTCCGTGAGATCGCCGACGACGACGGGCTGGTCCCTGTGCTGCTTCCGGTGGGCGACGGCCTGGTGCTCGCGAAGAAGGAGTGGGCGCCGGAGTAGGGGTCAGCCCTCGTGCCGGGGCTTGGCCGCGAACTGCGCCTCACCTTCGGCAACCGCGACGATCGTGCACGGCTCGATCAGCACCGGTGCGCTGCCGATGATCTGCGACCCCGGCGCGTCCGCGGCGCCCGCCGAGAAGCTCTCCTGGAACTGTGCCCGCTCCGCGTCGTCCGCAAAGACGTAGCAGCCCTCGAACCACTCGCCGGGCCGCATCCGCCAGGTCTTGAAGTGCAGGCCGGGCTTCCCGGTGAACCGGGCATGGGAGGTCTCAGCGACATACGCCGCCAGCTCGTCCTCGACGCCGTCAGGTGCGTCGGCGAGCGACCAGCGGACCGTGAGGCCGTTCATGCGCTCACCCTCGTGCCGATCCCCGACAGCGGTTCGTCGCTGCCGAGCCAGTCGAGCAGGAGCCGCACGCCGTACCCGGTCGGCCCCTTGCTCCACTCGAAGCTGTCCGCCGGCGCGTCGCCGGTCGAGGCGAGGTCGAGGTGTGCCCAGGGCACCTCGCCGGCGAAGTGCTGGAGGAACAGCGCCGCGATGATCGCACCGGGACCGCCGCCCGCGTTGTCGGCGTCCGCGACCCGCGAGGAGAGCTTCTCCTCGTAGGCCTCGGCCAGCGGGAACCGCCACACCGGCTCGCCCGAGCGGGTCCCGGACTCGATGAGGGTGTCGGCCAGCACGTCGTCGTTCGAGAAGAGCCCGCCGACCTGCTGCCCCAGGGCCACCTTGATCGCGCCGGTCAGGGTGGCGACGTCGACCAGCACGTCGGCCTTGGTGTGCTCGACCGCCCAGGCCATCGCGTCGGCGAGCACCAGCCGGCCCTCGGCATCGGTGTTGGTCACCTCGGTGGTGCGACCGCCGAAGTGACGGACGACGTCGCCGGGACGGAGCGCGTTGCCTCCGACGGCGTTCTCGGCGCACGGCACCAGGCCGACCACCTTCACCCGGCACTCGACGTCGGCCAGCGCGGCCAGCACCGACATGACGACGGCGCCACCGGTCATGTCGCGCTTCATGTTGACCATCGACTCGCCGGGCTTGATCGAGATGCCGCCGGTGTCGAAGGTGATCCCCTTGCCGACCAGGACCACGGTCGGCGTACGACGCGACGCCTTGGCGGGCGTGTAGTCGAGCCGGACCATCCGCGGCGGGGTGGCCGAGGCCTGCCCGACCGCGATGATGCCGCCAAACCCCTCGTCCGCGAGCTGCTTCTCGTCCCAGACGCGCACCTCGAGGCCGGAGTCGGCGGCCAGCTGGACGGCCTGGTCGGCCAGCCAGGGCGGGTTCTTGAGGTTGGAAGGCACCGAGCAGAGCACCCGGGACCGCCAGCTCGCGCCGCCGATGGCCACGGCCCGCGCCAGCGCGGGGCGGTCGTCGTCGGAGAGGCCGCCGAGCACGACCTTGGCCACCGGCAGGTGCTCCGGTGGTAGCGAGCGCCACGCGAAGTCGAACGCGCCCAGGATGGTGCCGACGACGAACGGCTCGAGCCCGACGTCGGGCTCGACGGCCGGGACCGTCGTGGCGACCGCGGCCCGGTCGCGCGTGGCCCGGGCCAGCGCTGCCCCCGCCCGACGGAAGTCGTCCGGACCGGCCGCCCCGAGCCCGATGAGGAGGACCAGCCGCAGCTCGGCGTGGTCCGACGCGCCCAGCGGGACCGGAAGCGCGGTCACCTCGCCCGCCTTGCCACTGCCCCGCTCCGCGTCGAGCAGCGCGAGCAGGTCGACCTCCACCAGCTCACCGACCTCGTCGGCGCCAGGACCCAGCAGCGGGGCGCCGCCGTCCTCGCCCGGGAGCACCGGGAGCGCGATGACCTCCACGCCGCTCAGGGCGTGGGGTCGGGTCGCGGTGACGGCGAACTCGGGTGGGGAGACTTGGGGCGGGAGATCCCGCGACAGCATCAGGGGTTGCCCTAACCGACTACGTCCTTCAGGGCGTCACCCAGCGCGCCCGCCTCCTCGGCGTTGAGCTCCACCACGAGGCGGCCACCGCCCTCGAGAGGTACGCGCATCACGATGCCGCGACCCTCTTTGGTGACCTCCAGCGGACCATCACCCGTCCGCGGCTTCATCGCCGCCATGCGGCACCCTGCCTTTCTCACAAACAAGACTCGGGCCGAGCGACCCGAGGACGCCGTACGGCGTGGACCCATTATCCCTCATCGGGAGTGGCAGAAGGCACACTGCCTCCATGACTGCGCCCGAAACCGTGACTGGCCCGGAGCCGAGCGGCCCCGTCCTCTACGAGGTGACGGACGGAGTGGCGACGATTCGCCTCAACCGGGCCGAGGCGATGAACAGCCTCGACATCGCCACCAAGGAGGCGCTGCTCGAGACCGTGCGGCACGCTGCGGACGACCCCGGCGCCCGGTGCGTCGTGCTCACCGGCAGTGGTCGCGCGTTCTGCACGGGGCAGGACCTGAAGGAGCACATCCAGCTGCTGGAGGCCGGCTCCACCGAGGCGCTGTTCACCACCGTCGAGAAGCACTACAACCCGATCGTCACCGCGCTGGTGACGATGGACAAGCCGGTCGTGGCTGCGGTCAACGGCATCGCGGCCGGCGCGGGCGCCAGCCTCGCCTTCGCGTGCGACCTGCGGATCGTCGCGGACACCGCCGGATTCAACCTTGCGTTCGCCAACGTCGCGCTGTCGTGCGACACCGGATCGAGCTACACCCTGCAGCGGCTGGTCGGCCCGGCCAAGGCGCTGGAGCTGCTCTACTTCCCGCGCACGATCAAGGCGGACGAGGCGCTCGAGCTCGGGCTCGCCACGCAGGTGGTGGCGGCCGACGACTTCGACGCGACCGTCGCCGAGCTGGCCACCCGGCTGGCCGCCGGCCCGACGGTGGCCCTCGGCGCGATGCGCCGTTCGGTCCGGCACGCCGCCTCGCACAGCTTCGAGGAGGCGCTCGCGCTCGAGGGCTCGATGATGAACAGGACCGGGGCCACCGAGGACCACCGCGCCGCCGTGGCCGCCTTCGTCGCGAAGGAGAAGCCGGTCTTCCAAGGCAGGTGACAAGTCAGTTGTGCACCGCGCCTTGGGATCCATGCAGAGGTGATCAAGTCGCGCTCACACCTCGGTTTGGGTGCCACGTGCGGTGACCTCTCGGTCCACGCACGGAAGATCTTGAGCACCTGGCGCGGCGCGGTGACCCGCATCAGCCGGGCGGGCGGGCGGGCGCCGTACTCGATGGTGAGCGCGAACCCTGTGAAGTGGTGGTTGTACCAGCCGGTCATGGTGCCGTGGCAGACCCCACCGCAGTCGAGCGTCGTGGCCGGCAGGTGCAGCGTCCGGGCAACCCGGCGCGAGAAGCCGGGCCGCTTGTTGTCGGTGTCCACGCCGTGCAGCGGCTGGTGGAAGCTGAGGACGTAGTCGGGACGGATGTTGCGGAGGAACTTCATCATCGCCCGGGTCTCCGGTTCGGACCCCGGACGCGGGCCCGACTCGTAGTTCCCGTCGAGATCGGCCCAGTGGTACGGGTAGTTGCGGTTGAGGTCGACGCCGTGCGCGTTGCGGCGGTGATGCGCAGCGAGGCCGTCGGGGTTGTAGACGGGCACCAGCCACAGGTCGACACCGTGGATCGCCTTCCCAGCGCGCAGCGACCGGAGGATCTGTCGCGGCGCGCCCTCGTTGCCGTGCATGGTCGCGATGAGGACGACGGTCGGGCCCTTCCGCTTCCCGTCGGCGGCGTTGTCCAGATGCCACGCGGTGATCGGCCGGCCGCGCACGGACTTGCCGAGGACTCGGGTCTCCAGGACGTGGTTGGACCGCTCGGCGTCCGTCGGCGCGGCCGTGGACATCGGTACGGCGGTCGGGCCCGCGGCGAGTGCGAGGACAGCGAGGACGCCCGCGAACCGGAACAACCGGCTCACGCGGTCAGACCGCGGCCGTCAGGTAGGCGAAGGTGAAGACGACCACGCCGACCAGCATGCCGACATGGGCGAGGACAGAGAGACCCGGCCCGTCCGACCAGCTGTCCTGCACCGCGTCCGAGGCGTGCTTGCCGTGACTGGGCAGCCAGCGGACCAGGATCAGCAGTCCGGTGATCGTGACGACCCAGTAGAGGCCCAGCCCGACGATGCCGACCGTCGCGTTGCCGGCCGGGGAGTCCTCGGGGGCGATCAGGAACACTGTCCACACCACCAGCGCGAGCACCCCGGTGAACGTGTGCAGGTCCAGCAGCCGGTTGCCCACGTGGAAGCGTCCGGCGCCGCGTCCGTGCCGCATTCGCAGCCTCGTCAGCACGATGACGACCGCCGACAGGGCGGTCAGCACGTAGATGATCACGGGCAGCGACACGCGCGCAGTGTGCCCTACGGCGCTGGGTCGTCGCCACGAACGTCGCGATCGGCGGGCGTGTCGGCACCTTGTCCTTGACCTGCGACATCGCGGTCCGGGGCTGGGTCAGCTTCGTCGAGCTGACGCGCCACGCGGTCGAGCAGGGCGTCCACCTCGGACATCCGGTAGCCGCGGAAAGCCAGCGAGAACCGCACCCGCCGGATGTCGCTCGGCGTGCAGCGGCCCGTCGACCGGGACGAGCGCGTCGGGCCGGTCGTCGTACGCCTCCGACATCGGGGTGCCGCGACCGGCGGCGACCGCCGCCACGCCGCCCATCACCAGGACGACGAGGATTGCGAAGAGCCACATCATTGGGGTTCCTTTGACGCCACCATCAGGGCGACGGCCTCGTCCAGGTCGTCGGTGAGGACGAGCATGTCCAGGTCGGCCTGGGTGATCTTCCCGTCGGCCAGGGCCACGTCGCGGAGCCAGGCCAGGAGGCCGGACCAGTACTCGCTGCCGATCAGCACGATCGGGAACTGGGTGACCTTGCCGGTCTGCACCAGGGTGAGCGCCTCGAAGAGCTCGTCGAGGGTGCCGAGCCCTCCGGGCAGCACGACGTAGCCCTGGGAGTACTTCACGAACATCGTCTTGCGCGCGAAGAAGTACCGGAAGTTGATCCCGATGTCGGCCCAGACGTTGAGCCCGGACTCGAAGGGCAGCTCGATGCCGAGCCCGACGCTGACCCCGCCGGCCTCGCTCGCGCCCTTGTTGGTGGCCTCCATCGCGCCTGGGCCGCCGCCGGTGATCACCGCGAAGCCGCGCTCGACCAGCTTGCGGCCGAGCAGCTCGGCCTGGGCGTAGGTCGGGTGGTCGGGTGCTGTCCGTGCCGAGCCGAACACCGCGATCGCCGGCCCGAGCTCTGCCAGGGCGCCGAAGCCCTCGACGAACTCGGCCTGGATGCGCAGCACCCGCCACGGGTCGGTGTGCACCCAGTCGCTGGCGCCGCGCGAGTCGAGCAGGCGCTGGTCGGTGGTGCTGCCGTCGACCTGGTCGCGCCGCTGGATGACGGGGCCCTTGAACTTCGACCTCACGCCGGCCTCCTCATGTGAGCCACTCCCGGAGCTGCCGCTCGCAGCGCTCGATGTGCTCCACGGGCACATGCTCCTCCTGCTTGTGGGCCAGCATCGGGTCGCCGGGTCCGAAGTTGACCGCCGGGACGCCCAGGCTGGTGAAGCGTGCGACGTCGGTCCAGCCGAACTTCGGGTTGACCTCGCGGCCCACCGCCTCGATGAACGCCTTGGCCGCGGGGAGGTCCAGCCCCGGCAGGGCCCCGGGGGCGCTGTCGGTCAGCGTGACGTCGTACCCCGAGAAGAACTCGCGGACGAACGCCTCCGCCTCGGCCTCGCTGCGGTCGGGAGCGAAGCGGTGGTTGACCTCGACGACGCACTCGTCCGGGAGCACGTTGCCGGCGACGCCGCCGCGGATGAAGACGGCGTTGAGCCCCTCGTGGTACTCGAGCCCGTCGATGACTGGCATGCGGGGCTCGTAGGCCTGGAGCCGCTCGAGGATCGGCGTGGCGGCGTGGATCGCGTTGACCCCCTTCCAGCTGCGCGCGGAGTGCGCGCGCTCACCGGTGGCCCGGACCTCCACCCGGAGCGTGCCCTGGCAGCCGGCCTCGACCTCGGCGTTGGAGGGCTCCATCAGGATGGCGAAGTCGGCCAGCATGAGCTCGGGATGGCTCTGGCCGAGCCGGTTGAGACCGTTGAACTCGGTCTCGATCTCCTCGCACTCGTAGAGGATGTAGGTGACGTCGCGGTTGGGCTCGGGGACGGTCGCGGCGAGTCGCAGGATCACCGCGTCGCCACCCTTCATGTCGCAGGTGCCGAGGCCGTGCAGCAGGTCGCCGTCGGGCCTTTCCTCACGCCGTGCGGGCAGGTTGGCGTTGAGCGGCACGGTGTCGAGGTGTCCCGCGATCACCACCCGCTCTCCGCGGCCGAGGTCCGTGCGGGCCACCACGGTGTTGCCGTGCCTGCTGACCGTGAGGTGGTCGTACGGCGCCAGCGCGGCCTCCACGGCGCCCGCGATCGCCTGCTCGTTCTTGCTGACCGACTCGATGTTGACGAGCTGGACGGTCAGGTCGACCGCATCTGCGGTGAGGTCCAGGCTGGGCACTGGGCCAGTCAACCAGCCGCCTCGACGTACGCCGCGAGGTTGGCCAGGGTCATGCGCGTCCCGTCCTCGTTGTCCTCGGGCCGGACGGCGTCCGGGATCCCCTCGTGGACGAGCTCGACCTCGGTGCCACCCTCCGCGTCGCGGAGGTTCGTCGTCATCGTCATCTCGCCGGCGAACGCCTCTTCCGCGGACTCGAAGGCCATCACCTCGACGACCTGCTCATCGGGCACCAGACGGACGAAGTGGCCGGCATAGGTGTCGGTGTGGCCGCTGGTCTTGCCGGCCTCGTCGCCGTGGTAGGTCAGGGAGACACGGAACCGGCCGCCCTCGCGGGGCTCGAACTCGAGCACCTCGGCAGTCATCCCGTCCGGCACCCGCCAGCGGGCCACGGCAGCGCGGTCCAGCAGAGCTCGGTAGACGACCGGTCGCGGAGCGCGGACCAGCCGAACCGCCGACTGTGTGTACACCCGGCCCATCGTAGAAACGACTCCGGCGTGGCGATGCATCTCCGTCGTACGACGGATGATGCGGTCCGCGAGTTGGCCTACCGTCGAGACGTGGACGAGCCCCTGCCCGACCGGCGCCGGCCCGCGCTGATCGCCCATTTCGTCCGCGGGCGGATGCGTCCGCCGGTGATCGACGTCGTTCTTGCCGGTGCCTTCGTGGTGTTGACGGTCACCGAGACGCTGTTCTCACCGGCCGACGCCAGGTCGCCTGTCGCCGTGGTCCTCGGTTGTGCGGCGATGGCCGCGTTGGCCTGGCGCCGGGCCTTCCCGCTGTCGGTCGCGGCACTCGTGGTGATCACGGTTGTCCTCACCGACCCGGCCGGAGAGTTCTCGGTGCTCCTGTCGCTGGTGCTTGCCTCGTTCACCGTGGGTGCCGAGGCAGAGCCGCCACGCAGCCACGTGGGCATCGCGGTCCTCGTGATCCCCTTCGTGGCCGCGAGCATCTCCGAAGGTCTGGAGCCCAGCGACCTGGCGGCAGCGCTGGTCTTCCTCGTCGGGCCTTGGGCGGTTGGCTCGATGCTGCGGCAACGCACGGTCCGCACCGAGGAAGCCCTGGCGCGGGTCGAGGAGGCCGAGCGGGAGCGCGAACGGCAGGCTGCGGAGGCTGCGGCCTCCGAGCGCACCCGGATCGCCCGGGAGCTGCACGACATCGTGTCCCACTCGATCAGCGTGGTGACCATCCAGACCCAGGCCGTGCGCCGGCGGCTGGGGCCCGACCACGCGCGCGAAGCGGCGGACCTGGCGGCCGTGGAGGCCACCGCCCGGGAGGCCATGGCTGAGCTGCGCAGGCTGTTCGGAATGCTGCGGGCCTCCGGTGACGACGCTGCCCTCGCGCCACAGCCCGGGCTCGACGAGCTCGGACGGCTCGTGGAGGCGGCCCGCACTCCGGACGTGGCGGTCGAGCTGCGGACCGACGGCACTCCCTGCCCGTTGCCGCCCGGAGTCGACCTCGCGGCGTACCGGATCCTGCAGGAGGGGCTCACCAACGCACTTCGGCACTCCGGGGCCACGTGGGTGGAGCTTCGGGTGCGGTACGCGCCGACGGAGATCGAGCTTCGGGTCGACGACGACGGACGCGGTGGGGACACCGGGTCCGCCGGGCACGGCCTGGTGGGGGTGCGCGAGCGCGTTGCCCTGTACGACGGCCGGGTGATCGCCGGACCCAGGCCGGGCGGCGGCTTCCGGCTGCTCGCCACGTTGCCGTTGGCCGCGCAGAACGGTCTCCATCCAGGGCAGGAGCGATGACCACCGTCGTCGTCGTGGATGACCAGGGCATGGTCCGGTCCGGCTTCCGGTCTCTGCTGGAGAGCGAGCCGGACCTCGACGTGGTCGGCGAAGCCGCGAACGGCGAGGAGGCCGTCGAGGTGGTCAGCAGGCTCGCGCCGGACGTCACGCTCATGGACATCCGGATGCCGGTCCTGGACGGGATCGCCGCCACCCGCGCCATTCTCGAGGCCGGCGTGGACACCCGGGTCCTGGTGCTGACGACCTTCGACCTCGACGAGTACGTCTTCGAGGCCCTCCGTGCGGGCGCCTCCGGGTTCCTCCTCAAGGACGCGCCCGCCGACGAGCTCGCGGCCGCGATCCGCGTGGTGGCCACCGGAGAATCGCTCCTCGCGCCGGGGGTGACCAGGCGGGTGATCGACGCATTCGTCCGCCGCGGCGGCCCGGCCGCGCCGGCGCCCGATCCCGACCTCGCCCGGCTGACCCCTCGCGAGCTCGAGGTCCTCGGGCTGCTGGCGCGTGGACTGTCGAACCTCGACATCGCCCGGAAGCTTTTCGTCTCCGAGGCCACCACGAAGACGCACGTCAGCAACGTGCTCGCGAAGCTGGGCCTGCGGGACCGCGTGCAGGCCGTGATCCATGCCTACGAGCATGGTGTTGTGGTGGCCGGTCAGCGGACCGAAGATCCGTCCCAGGACTGAGCTGCACTTCATCCCCGTGGCCGATCCGCGCTGAGCCACCCGGGCCCGACCGTTGGTGTCCTCAAGCCCGCTCAACCTGGAGGACTTCATGGCTGCCATCACCGTCGACACCCCGCAGGACACCAAATCCCAGCCCAGGGCCATCGCCGTGCGCCGGTGGTTCCTGGTGGCCTGCCCCGTGCTGGCCGGGATCTTCGCCGTCGTGGGCGCCTACGCCGACCCCGCCCAGGGCCTGGACGGGCGCGAGCTCTACGAGCTGTACGCCGCGAACCCCGGCCCGCTGCAGTTCAAGTCCCTCGGCCTGCACTGGTCCTTCGCGTTCTGGATGGCGCCGGCGCTCCTGGCCGTGCCATACGTGCGCCGCAAGGGCGCCTGGCTGGCCAACATCGCCGCCTTCATCGGGTTCGCCGGGATGACCACGCTGCCGGGTCTGCTGTTCATCGATTTCTACGACTCGGCGGTCGCCCAGGAGTTCGGGGCCGACGGCGCGCTGGCCGTCGAGGCGCAGATGAGCGACATGTGGGGGGTCACCGCTCTGGCGCTGCCGGGCATCGTCGGTTTCGTGGTGGCCCTGCCCCTGATGGCCGTGGCGATGTGGCGCGCCGGGCTGGTTCCCTGGTGGGCACCGGTCTCGGTGGTCGCCGGCTTCCTGGCGTTCGGGATGTCGAGCGTGAGCTGGTGGGGCTGCGCCATCACCACCGCGTGCTTCGCCGTGTTCAGCGTCGCCCTGGAGCGGGGAACCCGACCTGACAAACTGGAACACGTTCTAGTTTCCCGCTAGTCTTCCGCAATGCGCAACGGGGTCGTCCTGTTCTCCTCCGACCGAGGGATCACCCCCGCGGCGCTGGCGAAGGCGGCCGAGGAGCGTGGCTTCGACACGATCTACCTGCCCGAGCACACCCACATCCCGGTCCGGCGAACCGCCGCTCACCCCGGTACCGGCGACGAGTCGCTCCCCGACGACCGCTACACGCGCACCCTCGACCCCTGGGTCTCGCTGGCCACTGCGGCCGCCGTGACCAGCCGGATCCGGCTCTCCACCGCGGTGGCGCTGCCGGTGGAGTCCGACCCGATCACGCTGGCCAAGACGATCGCCACGCTCGACCACCTCTCCGGCGGCCGGGTCACGATCGGCGCCGGCTTCGGCTGGAACACCGACGAGCTCGAGGACCACCACGTCCCACCGGGCAAACGCCGGACCGTGCTCAAGGAGTACGTCGAGGCGATGCGCGCGCTCTGGACGCAGGAGGAGGCGTCCTACGCCGGGGAGTTCGTGTCGTTCGGGCCGTCGTGGGCCTTCCCCAAGCCGGTCCAGGGCCACATCCCGCTGATCATCGGCGCCGGAGGAGGCCCCAAGACCTTCGCCTGGATCGCCGCGCACGCCGACGGGTGGATGACCACACCGACCCAGACCGACATCAGCGGTCAGATCGACGCCCTCAAGACCGCGTGGTCCGACGCCGGTCGCGACGGGCTCCCCGACATCCGGGTCCTCATCGCGTTCAAGCCCGATCCCGCCGACCTGCTGGCCTGGGCCGAGGCCGGCGTCTCCGAGCTGATCTGGGGCGTCCCCGACAAGCCTGAGGACGAGGTCCTCACCTACCTCGACAAGCTGGCCTCGCGACTCGGTCTGCGCTGACCCGTCAATTTTGGCCCTCTCAGGTGCGCCGACCCGTCAATCTTGGCCCTGCGGAGAGGGCCAAAATTGACGGGTCAGCGTTCAGGCTTTGGTGACCGTCAGCTGCGGTTCGCCCTCGGGTCCGGCCACGACGTCGAACGAAGTTGCCAGCGTCTCCGCGGTGATCAGCTGCTCGTGGGCTCGGGCGGCCGCCTGGACGGCGTCGGTTCCGCCGATGGTCAGCGCGATCCGGTCGGAGACGTCGAGGCCGGCGTCGCGACGGGCCTGCTGCACGGCGCGGACCAGGTCGCGGGCCAGCCCCTCGGCGGCAAGCTCGGGCGTGACGTCGGTGTCCAGGACCACGAAGCCCCCGGTGGGCAGCACGCCGACGGCGGCCGTGTCGTCGGCGGCACCGGCGACGGTCTCGAGGACGTACTCGCCCTCGACCAGCTCCAGGCCGGCGGCGGTCACGGTGCCGTCCTCGGCCACCGACCAGTCGCCGGACTTCGAGCCCCGGATGGCCTGCTGCACGTCACGGCCCAGCCGCGGGCCGGCGGCGCGGGCGTTGACGGTCAGCCGTTGCGAGACGCCGTACGACGCCGCCTCGGGAGCGTCCGCGGCGAGCAGCCGGACCGACTTCACGTTCACCTCGTCGGACACGATCGACTCGAACCCGGCGAGCGTCGCCGGGTCCTCGACCACCACGGTGAGGGACGCGAGCGGCAGCCGGTTGCGCAGGCTGTTCGCCTTGCGCAGCGCGGAGGTGGCCGAGCAGACCTCGCGCACCTTGTCCATGGCCGCCACCAGCTCGTCGTCGGCAGGCAGCTCCGAGGCGGCCGGCCAGTCCGCGAGGTGCACCGAGCGCCCGCCGGTCAGGCCTCGCCACACCTCCTCGATGGTGAGCGGCAGCAGCGGCGCGGTCACCCGGCAGACTGCCTCGAGCACCGTGTAGAGGGTGTCGAAGGCCTCGGTGTTGTCGCCCCAGAACCGGTCGCGGGAGCGCCGGATGTACCAGTTGGTGAGCACGTCGATGAAGTTCCGCGTCGTCTCGCACGCGTCGGCCACCGCATAGGCGTCCATCTCGGCGGTCATCTGCTCGACGTACTGCCGGCACTTGGCCAGCAGGTATCGGTCCAACCGGTCCGTCGAGGCGGTCGAGAGGCTTGCGTCGTACCCCTGCCCGTCGCGCGCCGCGTTGGCGTAGAGCTGGAAGAAGTACCAGCTGTTCCAGAGCGGGATCATCACGATGCGTACGGCGTCGCGAATGCCCTGCTCGGTGACGATCAGGTTGCCGCCACGCACGATCGGGCTGGCCATCAGGAACCAGCGCATCGCGTCGGCGCCGTCGCGTTCGAACACCTCGCGCACGTCGGGGTAGTTGCGCAGCGACTTCGACATCTTGTTGCCGTCGGAGCCGAGCACGATGCCGTGGCTGATGCAGTTCTCGAACGCGGGGCGGTCGAAGATCGCGGTGGCCAGGATGTGCAGCGTGTAGAACCAGCCGCGGGTCTGGTTGACGTACTCGACGATGAAGTCGCCGGGGAAATGGTGCTCGAACCACTCGGCGTTCTCGAAGGGGTAGTGCACCTGGGCGAACGACATCGAGCCCGAGTCGAACCACACGTCCAGCACGTCCGGGACGCGCCGCATCGTCGACTTCCCGGTCGGGTCGTCGGGGTTGGGCCGGACCAGCTCGTCGACGAACGGCCGGTGCAGGTCCGGGTTGCCGTCCTGGTCGCGCGGCAGCCTGCCGAAGTCGCGCTCGAGCTCGTCGAAGGAGCCGTAGACGTCGAGGCGCGGGTACGCATCGTCGTCGCTCTTCCACACCGGCACCGGCGACCCCCAGAACCGGTTGCGCGTGATCGACCAGTCCCGGGCGTTCTCCAGCCACTTGCCGAACGAGCCGTCCCGGGTGTGCTCGGGCACCCAGCTGATCTGCTGGTTCAGCTCGAGCATCCGCTGTTTGAACGCCGTCACCTCGACGAACCAGGACGAGACGCCCTTGTAGATCAGGGGCTCGCGGCAGCGCCAGCAGTGCGGGTAGGAGTGGTCGTAGGTCTCGCGGCGGAGCAGGACCGTGCCCGGAGTGACGCTCCCGGTGCCGGCCTTGAGGTCGTCGATGATGTGCAGGTTGGCGTCGAAGACGTTCATCCCCGCGTAGTCCGAGACCGGCTCGGTGAACCGGCCGTCCTTCGCCACGGGCATCACCGCCTCGATGCCCTCGCGATCGGTGACCTGCTTGTCCACCTCACCGAAGGCGCCGGCGCTGTGCACCAGCCCGGTGCCGTCCGTGGTGGTGACCGCCTCGTCGGCCGGCACGACCCGGAACGCCGCCCCGAATTCTGGTGCAGCGTGCCCGGCGTAGTAGGCGAACGGCGGCGCGTAGGTCAGCCCCAGCAGGTCCGCACCCGTCCCGCGCCAGACGGGGTCCGGCTCGTCGCCGAACTCCCGCGCGTACGCCGCCAGCCGGGCCTCGGCGAGCACCATCAGCGTCCCGTCCGCCTCGACCGCGACGTAGTCGATCCCGGTGCCGACCATGACCGCCAGGTTGCTGGGCAGGGTCCACGGCGTCGTCGTCCAGGTCAGCAGCAGTGCGTCGCGCAGCGGCCCGTCGGAGGTGATCCGGAAGCCGACGGTGACCGCGGGGTCCTGACGGTTCTGGTAGACGTCGTCGTCCATCCGGAGCTCGTGGTTGGACAGCGGCGTCTCGTCGTTCCAGCAGTAGGGCAGCACCCGGAAGCCCTCGTAGACGAAGCCCTTGTCGTAGAGCTGCTTGAAGGCCCAGATCACCGACTCCATGTAGTCGGGCTCATAGGTGCGGTAGTCGTGGTCGAAGTCGACCCAGCGCGCCTGTCGCGTGACGTAGTCACGCCATTCGCCGGTGTACTTCATCACCGAGGCGCGGCAGGCCGCGTTGAACTTCTCGATGCCCAGCTCGAGGATCTCGTCGGTGGTCTTGATGCCGTTGAGCCGCATCGCCTCGAGCTCGGCCGGCAGCCCGTGGGTGTCCCAGCCGAACCGCCGCTCGACCCGCCGGCCGCGCATGGTCTGGTAGCGCGGGACGATGTCCTTGACGTAGCCGGTCAGCAGGTGGCCGTAGTGCGGCAGCCCGTTGGCGAACGGCGGGCCGTCGTAGAAGACGAACTCGTTGGCGCCGTCCTCGCCGGCCTCGCGCGCATCCACGCTGGCCTGGAAGGTGCCGTCCCGCTCCCAGTAGTCGAGGACCTTCTCCTCGATCTCGGGGAAGCGTGGGCTCGACGGAACGCTCTCACCAGAGGTCGAGGCCTTCGGATAGGTCATGTGGGGCTCCTGCGGTACGTCGTCCACTCGGTCTTGTTACGAGGACGACTTGCGCCGCGGTACCACCTCGATTGCCCCGCTCGTCGGGACCACTCGTTATCGGCTGTGACGGGCCTACCCGTCCGGTTCTACTTGCCTCTGCCGGAACAGGGGCCTTCTTCCGGAGGCTCGCCGCTGATGACGGCTCGAACGCCTGTGGGTCCAGCGTACGGCGGCGCGCCGTCCGGGAGCCAATCGGTTTGCCGCTGTGGGAGGGGTCTGATCGGGTGGCTGCATGAGCGACATGTGGCTGCCGCCCGGCGAGGACCCCCGCGACCAGGAGCAGCCCCCGCGCGGCGAACGCGACGTCACGCTGGGCTACCTGCGCTTCTACCGGCAGACCTTCGAGCTCAAGCTCCAGGGCCTCGACGCCGAGCAGCTGGCCCGGCGGTCGGTCCCGCCGTCGTCCATGTCGCTGCTCGGCCTGCTTCGCCACCTGGCCGGCGTCGAGCACTCGTGGAACAAGCGGGTGCTGCAGGGAGACATGGCGCTGACCCGCCTGTACCGCGACCACCCCGAGGATCGCGACTGGGACTTCAACGGCGCCGTCGAGGACGACGAGGTGGTCGCGCAGGCGTGGGCTCGGTGGCGGCAGGAGGTCGCCGATGCGGAGGTCTGGCTCGAGCAGGACGACTTCGACCGGCTGGTCGCCCTGGAGGGTGACGAGATCGAGGTGCGCGACATCGTGGTGCACCTGGTCGAGGAGTACGCGCGTCACTGCGGCCACGCCGACCTGCTCCGGGAGTGCATCGACGGACGGACGGGACAGTGAGCGAGCCGCGGACCGAGCTCGCCACCCTCCGGCTCTGGCACGCCGACTTCCGGGCGGCGGTCGAGCGCAAGACCGCCGGCCTGGACGCCGAGCAGCTGGCGCGGCGCTCGGTCCCGCCGTCGTCGTTGTCACTCCTCGGGCTGGTCCGCCACCTGGCGCAGCTGGAGCACCACTGGTTCGCCCGGGTGCTGCAGCAGCGTGACGAGCCGCAGCTGTTCGTGGTCGACGGCGACTGGGACTCGCAGTTCGACGGCGCAACGGCGGAACCGGCTCTGGTCGAGGAGGCTTTCGCAACGTGGCGGGCGGCCTGCACCGCCGCAGACACCTTCCTCGACGGTCTGCCCGGCGACGCCCTGGACTTCGTCATCGACCCCGAGGACCGGATCGCGTCGATCCGGGACGTCTATCTCCAGGTGATCCAGGAGTACGCGCGGCACTGCGGCCACATGGACCTGCTCCGCGAGGCGATCGACGGACAGACCGGCGAGTAGGTCACCAACCATCCAGGACCGACGTGAATCTGAGGGCTTCGCTCACCGATAGGGCAGATTGCTCCAGCCATTTCCGTCCGTCATACGTAAGGACGCGACCCGCGGTCCCCTCCACATCCCGGCGGGGCGCCCTGACGAAGTCCTGAGCCAAGCGGCGGGTCAGCGGCATCCAGTCGAACGCGTCGTGTTCGTATGAGGATTCTGAAGCCCGTGCGCTGGTCTCGAGCTGGTCGGACGATCCCCGGTACCGAGTGACGGCCACGAGGTGGCCACGCAGGATAGGTCGGTACAACCCGAACCATGAGACGTGGATGTCTCCGACGTCCTCTCGTCGGAGACCCAGCTCCTCCTCGAGCGCCCGATCGGCCAACGCGAAAAAGTCCTCCCGCCTGCCGGGGTTGTTCGGGTCCTCTTGCTTCAGAGTCTCGAAGACGCCAACGGTCCACAGACCTCTAGCGTTGTCGACTGCGGCAGACCGTCGGCAGCACAGCAACTCGCCGACCTCGTTGACAACGACGACGTTGATCGCCAGCGATGAAGGCACCGCCCCCTCGAGCAAATAGCGCTGGGGATCGGTGAGCAACACATCGTCCGCCGTCGCCAAGCTGTCCGGAGCGCTGATACGCAGGTGCTCGATAGCGCGGACCTCTGAGTAGTCCGAACGCGCCAACGTCACCCGGCAGGTCTGGGTGGCGGACGACTCGCGGTGGTCGAGCCTGAAATTGGTGACGTACATGGTGTCCCCGCTGGACTCGTGCGACTCGTCGACAGCGTGCCTCAGGGTCGGACCGTCGATCCACGGCTGCTGCGCAACGTCTGCAGGCTCGGTCACCCGAGTCTGGAGCCGATTGGGAACCAACCGGCGCGCAGGACTCCACTCACCGAGCATCTTGAGACCATCAATGGTGGGGTCATACGCAACACGCTTGTGTTCGGCGAGCTTCATGCGTAACCGCCGCAGCATGCGCGACAGCCCGCCATTCAGCAGCTCGATCGCCATACCGAGCACCACAGCAGTGGCAATGCCGCCGATGAAGCTCCACATGCCGGAATCGTAGGCAGGGCCGCGGCGAGTCACGGTCAGGGCCGAGTCGCGCTGGAACGCTCAGTCGACGTACATGACCTCCAGGCCGAGCCAGCGGGCGAGGTCGTCGATCTCATCGGTGACCGCGGCTCGGGTCTCGGCCGACCACGGCTGGTCCTCGTGGACCGCGTCGACGCGGAGCACGCCCTCGGCGGGCTCTGCGGTGGCGTCGAGCTTCCCGACCAGCCGGTCGCCGTACAGGATCGGGAGCGCGTAGTAGCCCCAGATCCGCTGCTCGACCGGCTTGTACATCTCGAGGAGGTAGTCGAACTCGAAGAGCTGGTCGAGCCGCTTGCGGTCCTGCACCAGTCGGTCGAAGGGCGAGAGCAGCGCGGCGCGGCCCTGGAACGGCGCGTCCAGGAGCGTCGGCTCCACGCGCCACTCGCCCTTGACGCCCTCCACGACCGCGGGCTCGCCGGCCTCGCCGACCTGGTGCTCCTCCCCGAGCTGCGCGGTGAACCGGGCCCGAGCCACTCCCAAGGCCCGAAGCCGGCGCTCGTTGAGCTGCCGGAGCGCCTCGTCGGGTGTTGGCACGGGGTCGTCGGGGTAGATCCGCTCAGCCAGGTCCCACAGCTTCTGGCGCCCCTCCCGACCGGCCGCCGCGACCTCGCCGCGGGCGACCATCAGCCTGAGCAGCATCTGGACGTTCTTGTTGTTGTTCCAGCCCGACGACGGCCACGGCACCTCGCAGGTGTCCTCGAACGCGCTGGTCGGCAGCGGACCCTCCCGCCGCAGCTCGTCGAGGATCTCCCGCCGGCAGCCGTCGTTGGTCTCCACCCACCTGGCGTGGTCGCGCTGCCACTCCCTCAGCGGCTCGCGACCCGGCCACATCGACATCTCCGCGCGGAACAGCGCGAGGTCCTCGCTGGGACGGACGAAGCCCTGGTGCTCGATGAGCACCTGCTGGTCGATCAGGTCGACCAGCTCCGCGCGGTCGTAGGCCGACCCGAGCCGGCTCCACAGCACCAGATCGGCGGTGGGCGCCCCCAGCGGCGCGGTGGGCTCGGCCTGCAGCACCATCAGGTGACGCACCACGTCGAGCAGGTCGCCGGGGCGCGGCAGGGCGAGCAGCTGGGCCTGCACGCAGATCCGGCGCGCGCCCGCCTTCGAGAGCTCGTGGACCACGCTGTGACCCTAGGTCGCAATGCCGACACCCAGTCTCCGTAGAGTCGGGGCCGTGAGTGAGACACCCACCGCCGCCTGTGGACACGCCCTGATCACGCTCGACGAGGGCGGCGCCGTGCTGGACGCCTGGTTCCCCGCGCCCGCGCTCGGGACGTCGAGCGGGGACGCCCCCGACGAGCTGACGGTGCTGGAGGGCAAGGACGACGTCCGCCGGGTCACCCGCGAGGTCCGGCTCGTCGAGATCGCCGACCTCCAGGCAGCCCCTGCCACCACCGAGGACGCCTGGCTGCGGCTGCACCTGATGAGCCACCGGCTGGTGGCGCCGCGGACGATCTCGATGGAAGGCATCTTCGGGCTGCTCACCAACGTGGTGTGGACGTCGGCCGGGCCGTGCGCGGTGTCCGGCTTCGAGGAGACCCGGGCGCGGCTGATGGCCGCCGGCCAGCGGGTCATGGTGTACGGCGTGGACAAGTTCCCCCGGATGGTCGACTACGTGCTGCCGGTCGGCGTCCGGATCGGGGACGGCGACCGGGTCCGGCTGGGGGCGCACCTGGCTGAGGGGACCACGGTGATGCACGAGGGGTTCGTCAACTACAACGCCGGGACGCTCGGTGCGTCGATGGTCGAGGGCCGGATCTCGGCAGGCGTGGTCGTCGACGACGGGTCCGACGTCGGCGGCGGGGCCTCGATCATGGGAACCCTGTCCGGAGGCGGCACGCAGGTCATCTCGGTCGGCAAGCGGTGCCTGATCGGCGCGAACGCCGGGCTGGGGATCTCGCTCGGCGACGACTGCGTGGTCGAGGCCGGTTGCTACGTCACGGCCGGCACCAAGGTCACCGTGGCCGACCTCGACGGGAAGCCCCAGGTGGTCAAGGCGGCCGAGCTCTCCGGCGCAGACAACGTGTTGTTCCGGCGCAACTCGGTCACCGGTGCCGTCGAGGCGGTGCCGTGGCACAGCGACGGGGTCGCGCTCAACGCCGCGCTGCACGCGAACTGATCACGCCGGAATGTCAGTCGCGACCAGGCGGTCACGCCCCCCACGCTTGGCTTCGTAGAGCGCGGCGTCGGCCGCCTGGTAGAGGGACAGCGCGGTGTCGGCATGCGTCGGCGAATGCGCCAGCCCGGCACTCACCGAGGCTTTGAGGACCGAGCCGTCGCTGAGGGTGAAGCTGTGCCAGCGAACCTCGGCAACCAGCTCCTCGGCGCGTCGCTGCGCGATGCCCAGCGTGCAATCCGGCAGCAGCATCGCCACCTCGTCACCACCCATGCGGCACACCACGTCGCCCCGCCGGGCCTTCCGGGCCAGCAGGTGCGCCAGCTGGACCAGGACCTCGTCGCCCCCGGGGTGTCCGAACCTGTCGTTGATCTTCTTGAAGCGGTCCACGTCCAGGAGGATCAGTGACGTCCCGGCGTCGGTGTCCTCGTTCCTCAGGGCTGCTTCGGTGGCCTCGTCGAAGACCCATCGGGTCAACAGGCCGGTGAGGGGGTCGATCTCCGCGCGACGCTCGAGCGCGGTCATCAGGGCCACCTGGCGCTCCCCGCCCCGGCTCAGCATGGCTGCGGTCGCCACCAGTGCGGCTGACACGTAGCCGCCCTCCACGAGAGCGGCGTTGGGCGGGAGCAGGACCCCGACCACGATCGCCTCGCCACAGATGGCGACGGACGTGACGGCGATGGCGCCGGGTCTGGGCAGCAGCGCGGCGCCGTACAGGGTCGGGAACAGGAAGAAGATCTGGGCCGAGACCGTGGCGTCGTGAGTGGCGAGGTCGACGATGACGATCGCCGCGATCGCGAGGAACGGGGACACGGCCCAGGCCACCCGGCTCGCCTCCTTGAAGAACCATGCGAAGACGGCCAGCGCCCCGACGAGGAGCAGGGCGACGCCCGCAGCAATGACGAGGGCGACGTGGGTGGGCTCGGTCTGGGGGCTGAGCGGAAGGAAGATCAGCGTGACGACCAGCCCGACAGCACAGAGCGCCGAGACCACTCGCCGTCCGGCTTGAAGGTCACGAGGCTGCATCCATGTGAGAAGCCGCACGGTCGCCTCCGGGCAAGGTCAGGACTCCAAGCGTATTCCAGATGCGGGCTCGAAAAGGCCGAAACGAGTCAGTCCCCCGTGGCCCGAAGGCCTCGCAATTTCCGCCGGTCCGGACACTGGAGCCGTGAAGCGGCGAGGCGTGGTGGTGGCGGGCATCGCCGTGGTCGCACTGCTCGCGGTCCTGGGGTGGGTCGCCCTGCGCGGCGACGTGATCCCGTTCCTCGGCGACGACGAGTGCCACGCCGACGTCGCTGGGCACACCGTGGTGATGGAGCCGTCGGCGGCGCGCTACGCCGGGCTGATCACCGCGATCGCCGTCCAGCGCGGACTACCTGCCCGGGCGGCCTCCATCGCGCTGGCGGCGGCGTACCAGGAGTCGGGCCTGCGCAACCTCTCCGGCGGCGACCGCGACTCGGCGGGGCTGTTCCAGCAGCGGCCGTCGCAGGGCTGGGGCAGCATCGAGCAGGTCCGAGACCCGGTCCATGCGACCAACGCGTTCTACGACGCGCTGGCACAGGTCGACGGCTACGAGCAGATGGAGATCACCGACGCCGCTCAGCGGGTGCAGCGCTCCGGCTTCCCGGACGCGTACGCCGACCACGAGGCCGACGCCCGCACGCTGGCCTCGGCCCTGAGCGGGAACTCCCCGGCGGCGTTCAGCTGCCGGCTGGGTGAGAGCGACTCGGCATCCTCGGACCTGGCCGCGTCCGGGCTGACCGACCGCGCGGACGCCGTACGCCGGGACCTGGCCGCGGTCTTCCCGCAGCAGCCGATGGGCGGCTTCGCGCCCGGCGGGGTCTCGACCGGACACATGGAGGGCTCGGCGCACTACGACGGACGCGCGATCGACGTCCTCGTCCGGCCGGTGAACAAGACGAACCAGGAGCGGGGCTGGGCGATCGCGCAGTACCTGGTCAGCCAGGCCGACCGGCTCGAGATCCGCACCGTCATCTTCGACGACCGGGTCTGGACCTCGGGCCGCCGTTCCGACGACGGGTGGCGCGACTACGACCCACCGGAGCGTCCCGGCGACCGGGCCGTGCTCGAGCACCGCGACCACGTGCACGTCGACGTGTATGAGTGACCCCCAGCACCCTCGGGTCAGGACAACAGCCGGAGGATTAGTCCGTTCGGAGGATTTTCCACACCGATTCCGGCACTGCGTGTGCAAACCCTTGCCCGGGGGCATTCAATGGACTCAGGACACGCTTCGATCCTGGGGAGGGATTCGACCATGTGCAGCCACCACCCGGCTTGCCCCGACGTACACGACGCTGACTGCTGCCGCGCCCATGTGGTCGCCGACCGCAGCGGCCAGGGCTGGTGCCGGCTGTGCAACGGCATCATCTTGTTCGACGACGGGCACTACCTGACGCCCGACGGGCACGACCAGCTCGTCACGATCTCGGCCTGAACGGCCTCAGCCCAGGCGCGACGCTGCGGCCGCGACCCGCTCGTCCTGGGCGGTGAACGCCACCCGCACGTGGCGGGCACCCGCAGGGCCGTAGAAGTCGCCCGGAGCGACCAGGATGCCGCGGTCGGCCAGCCAGGAGAGCGTGTCCCAGCAGTTCTCGTCACCCCCGTCGATCGAACGCCGCGCCCACAGGTAGAGCGAGCCCTCCGAGTGGTCGATGCGGAAGCCGGCGCCTTCGAGGGCGGTGCGCAGCACGCCGCGGCGGGCGGCATACCTCGCGTGCTGCTCCTGCGCGTGCGCGGTGTCTGCGAGGGCCGCTGCCATCGCGACCTGCTGGGGGCCCGGCATCTGCAGGCCGAGGTTCTTCCGGACCGCGAGCAGCTCGCCGACCAGCGCTCGGTCGCCCGCGACGAACGCGCATCGGTAGCCGGCCAGGTTGGACCGCTTCGACAGCGAGTGCACGGCCAGGATGCCGTCACTGGAGCCGCCGCACACGTCGGGGTGCAGCACCGAGACCGGCTCCGCCTCCCACGAGCACTCGAGGTAGCACTCGTCGGAGACCAGGACGGCCCCCCGTTCGCGGCACCAGTCGACGACCTTGCGCAGGTGCGCGGGCGGGAGCACCCGACCCGTGGGGTTCGAGGGCGAGTTCAGCCAGAGCAGCGCCGGGCGCTCGGGTCCCAGGGCGGTCAAGGAGTCGGTGGCCACCGACCGGGCGCCGGCAAGCGCCGCTCCGACCTCGTAGGTCGGGTAGGCCAGCTCCGGGTAGACCACCAGGTCGCCCGCCCCGACGCCGAGGTGGACCGCCAGGGACGCGATCAGCTCCTTCGAGCCGATCACGGGAAGCACCTGATCGAGCCCGAGGCCGGTCACGCCGTGCGAGCCGGCCAGCCAGTCGATGCAGGCCTGCCGGGTCTCGACCCGGCCGATCGTGAGCGGGTAGCCGGGCGAGTCCGCGGCGGCACGCAGCGCGTCCTGGACCGCCAGAGGGGTGGGGTCGACCGGGGTGCCGACCGAGAGGTCGACGATGCCGTCCGGGTGGGACCGCGCCCGCTCGGCGTGGTCGGTGAGCTTGTCCCAGGGGAAGTCCGGGAGCCGGGAGGAGACGGTCAGCAGGACTTACTCGTCGTGCTCTTGTGGCGGCAGCGCGGCCACCAGCGGGTGGTCCTTGTCGATCTCGCCCATCTTCGCCGCGCCGCCGGGCGAGCCCAGGTCGTCGAAGAAGTGGACGTTCGCGTCGTAGTAGTCCTTCCACTGCTCCGGCGTGTCGTCCTCGTAGAAGATCGCCTCGACCGGGCAGACCGGTTCGCAGGCTCCACAGTCCACGCACTCGTCGGGGTGGATGTAGAGCATCCGCTTCCCCTCGTAGATGCAGTCGACGGGGCACTCGTCGACGCACGCCCGGTCCTTGAGGTCGACGCACGGCTGCGCGATGACGTAGGTCACGGGGGGTTCCTCCAGTGTCGTGGGTGCGGTGCAGAACGGCGTGGCCGCTGACCCGCAGCCTAGTATCCCGCCGTGTCGTCCCACATGCTCGGTCCGCATGTTGTAGGCCACAGGGTCGTGGTCCGCCGGATCGTGCCTGGCGAGACCGGTCCCAGCGGTGGACCGGCTCTCACCGACGTGCTCGGCACGTGTACGGCGTGGGGCGACGGCGTCTGCGTCGTCGAGCCCGACGGCGACGGCCCTCACGACCCCGTCACCATCCCACTGGCCGACATCGTCTCGGGCAAGCCGGTCCCGCCCCGTGCCTCGACGCGGCACCGGGTCACGCCGCGGGAGGCGCAGCGCCGCGCTCTGGCCCTCTGGCCGGACCTGGAGACAGAGCCCGTCGGCGACTGGCTCCTGCGCGGCTCCACGACCTCGACCGCCCGCAGGGCCAACTCGGTGCTGACCATGGGTCCGTCCGGCGTGGCCGACGACTACGAGCGGGTCGTGGCCTTCTACGAAGGGCTGGGGAAGCGGCCGATCGCGGCGGTGCTCCCGGACTCGGCCGAGGACGACCTGTTCCGCGGGCACGGCTGGGTCCTCGAGAGCCACGACCACGACACCGTCTTCGAGCTCGCCGGGGTCGCGGCCGCACGCCGCTCGCTGCACGGGCTGACCCTCCCGGACGTCGACGTCGCCATCGTGGGCGACGACCACCTGGTCACCGCCGAGGCGACCACCGCCGACGGACGAGTGGTGGCCCGGGGCGTGGCGGCGTACGCCGACGACTGGGTGGGCTTCCGGAGCATCGAGGTCGAGCCGGCTGAGCGCGGACGCCGCCTCGGGCTGGCGGTCATGGCGGAGCTCCTGGACTGGGGCGCCGAGCGCGGCGCAACGACGGCGTACCTCCAGGTGCTCGGCGACAACAGCCGCGCGTTCGCGCTCTACGACGGGCTCGGCTTCACAGTGCATCATCGGTACCGCTACCTCGCGGCTCCGTGAGAGCCTGCATCCGTGCGACGGACGACTCGGTGGTGCGCCGGCCTGGCGGGCGTCCTCGTCGTGGCGGCGGTGCTGCCGACGGCCCGAGCCGCGGCTGAGCCGGCCGGACGCTCGGACTGCGTGGCCCCCGAGGGGTACGTCGTCAACAACTGGATAGGCCAGGACGCGGCCGACGAGATCGGCCTCTGGACCAAGAACTCGAACTGGGACAAAGGGAAGGCTCCCGGCCGCAAGGCCACCAGGCAGGTCGTCTGCATCAGGACCGCCGCCCGAGTGGTCCTCCCCGTGGGTGCC
Organism: uncultured Actinomycetota bacterium; assembly: GCA_963817125.1. Classification (GTDB taxonomy): domain Bacteria; phylum Actinomycetota; class Actinomycetes; order Propionibacteriales; family Nocardioidaceae; genus Nocardioides. Next base: position 88,492 of record CAWFNB010000009.1, on the reverse strand, counting down.
GGCCAGCAGGTGCACGTCGCCGCCATCGACATCGGCGGCGGGGCCGACGTCGTGGTGCTGCGGTCCAACGGCCTCTACGTCGGCGCCTCGCCGAAGATCGCGAAGTCACACGTGGCCGCCGGCTCCCGGCTGCGCCTCAAGGGTGCCGCCCTCGGCGGCGCGGGTCTGATCCGCGCCGAGGGCGAGGTGGTCCTCGATGCCATCGAGGGGCGGACCAATGTGCTCACCACCCGCGAGTGCGGCGCGGTGCCCGCCCCCGGCTCCTGCACCACGCCACCGTCGACGGCCGGCCGGGTCGGCACCCTCCTGGTGACCGGCGGCGGCCGGCTCCGGGTGAACCGCGGGCTCACCCTGGTCACCGACGGTTACGACGTGGTCGTCGCGGGCGGCCAGGTGCTGATGGCCGGCGCCGGCGGCCGGGTGAACGCCGACGCGGGCACCAGCCTGACCCTGCGCCGGGCCCGCCCGGTCGCGGGTCGGCCGGTCCAGCCCGTCCTCGTGTTCGAGAACGACGGCGGCTGGTTCGAGGGCGACGACCCCTTCGCCCTCGACACTCCTACCCGGGTGTCGCTCAACGCCGCCACCGTGGCGAAGGTCGACGGCACCGAGACCAGCACGATCGAGGGCGCCGTGACCACGCGGAAGGTGGTCCGCGCCGAGGTGCAGGTCGGCAGCCTCGCCGTCGCCATCGCGACTCCGAAGGTCAAGACCACGCTCGATGCGGGCACGACGTACTCCACGGGCAGCTGCTCCACGCCCGGCTTGGGGACCTACGCCTGCGAGGCCTCCGCCACCACGATCGACACCGAGGTCGCCTCGGTGACCCTGCCGGAGTCGGCTCCTGACACCCAGGTCAGCATCTCCGAAGACGCCGCGATCGCTAGCGCGACCGACGTGGCCATCGAGGTGACGGCGGACGACCTCGACGTGACCCGGCGCAGTCCGGCCGTCCTAAAGCTCCGCTACGACGCCTCGGTGATCGGCGTCCGGACCACGGCCAGCGCCGCGGTGGACGTCTGGTGGAAGGGCGCCTTCCGCACGCTGTCCGACTGCACGGCATCTGGCGACGTGCCGGCGAAGGCTCGGGCCTGCGTGGACCGTCGGACCGGTCACAGCGAGATCGCCAGCGACGGCGACCTCGTGATGGAGGTCCACACCCTGCACTTCAGCCGGTGGATCATCCGCTGAGGACAGCCTGCCCCCACTAGCGCGATCGGCTCCCGAACACCCGCTCGGAGAACGCCGTCAGCTGCGGCCATCGCCACCGCATGAGCGCCAGCAGGATGGTCCCGGACACGACCATCCCGGCGATGTTCGCCCCGAGCTGCTCCAGGGAGCCGGCGATCTCGCCGGTCTCCCACACCGCGAGGCCCAGGGCGAGGTTGCCCGCGGCGGGGACGGTCGTGACGCTGATGAAGACTCCCACCATCGTGCTCGTCTTCTCGATCGCCAGCGCCAGGGCGCCCGCGGCCCCCGCAAGCAGCGCGACGATGAACGACCAGACGTCCGGGTGCCAGATGAATCCGGTGTTGGGACGGGGACGCGTGACGTCGGCCCCGTCCAGCAGTCCGGCGAGCCGGGCCAGCAGGGTCACCACGGTGATGGCGAATGTGAACGAGTACAGGAGCAGCTTCATGCTGCGCCCGACCAGTGCCGCGCTGCGCAGGACGAGGCCGGCGGACACCGCCGCGACGGCGCTGAACTCGGGCCCGACGACCATCGCCCCCACCACCAGCACCCCCGAGTCGGTGATCACCGCGTCGTCGGGGTGGCTCAGGTGCCGCGGCCTCGAGGCGGGCGGCGGCGTCGAACGGGGCCCCGGTCGGCGTGGTGAGGATGACGCCGCCGCGCTGGCCAACACCCAGCGCAAGGAGGTCCTCCAGCAACGACCCGGCCTGCTCTCTGGCCACGTCGCACTCCACCAGGTCGGCCGGCACCGTCAGCCGCACGTGGAGGAGCACGGCGTCAGCGCAGAGACTCGGCTACTGGAGCCCGGTGAGCAGCGCGACCCGGCCGTCAGCTCCCGACGCCCAGCAGGCGCCGTCGCGGGTGCACTCGACGGAGTCGAGGCTCCCGGCCCGCCTGACCCTGGACCAGGAGACGCCACCGTCGAGCGATACGTCGGTGCCCGTCGGGCCCACGGCGATCACACCGGTGGAGGGCTCGTCCTGTTCGGTACGCGGGAGCCAGGCCGAACCCGAGCGGTAGCCGCCGAGCCGGCCGCCGTTGGCCCAGGTCGCACCGGAGTCGTGTGAGTACGCCGAGGTGTGCGACCGGCGGTCCGGCTTCTCGTAGTCCCCGCCGACCGCGACCAGGGTCTGGGTGTCGCGCACCGCCAGCGAGAAGATCCCGCCCGCGTCGCTGCGCACCACCGGGGTGTCCACCACCGACCAGGTCACGCCCCGGTCGTCGGTGTGGAAGACCCGTGCTGCCGTCCCGCCGCCGGCGATCCAGGCGTCGTCATGACCGGCGGTGACCAGGCAGGTGCCACTCGCGGCGAAGCCGAACTCGCCGTCCAGCGCGGCCGGCATCCCGGCCGAGCCGCGCCGCTGCCACGACCGGCCGCCGTCCTTGGTCACCAGGATCCGGAACTTCCCGTTGACGGGGTCGCTCATGGCCAGCCCGTGCCGGCGGTCCCAGAAGCCGAGGCAGTCGTAGAACGCGTCCTCGTCGTGGTTGCGGAACCCCTGCTTCCAGTTCCGACCGCCGTCGTCGGTGCGGTAGATCCGGGAGTCGCCGCCGGGGCCGATCGAGAGGATCACCGCGTGCTTCGCGTCCCACGCCTCGATGTCCCGGAACTCCAGGTCGACGGTGTCCCCGCCCGGTGACACGTCGACCCAGTGCCGACCGCCGTCGGTGGTGCGGAGCACGGTCCCCTCGGTGCCGCTGACCCAGGCGATCCGGCGCGACACCGGAGCCAGGCCGCGGAACTGCGCGGTCGACGCGGTGTCGACGTCTCGCCAGGCGAGCCCGTGGTCGACCGCGACAGCGTTGGCGGAGCCGAGTGCGGCCAGGGACGCCGCGAGGCTGAGGGTGGTCAGGCCGATGGTCGTGCGGCGCATGAGGGCGCGCGGCAGGTTCAGTCCCGAGAACATGCCAGCAACCTATGCCCGACACCGGCGGCGGCGGGAGAGGGTCACACCGGCGGCGGTGCCGCCTGGCAGACCACGGCCTCGACCGGGGCGTACGTCGTGGTCACGGTGTCCGTGCGCACCGGCGTCGCGACGCCGACCCGGCTGAACGTCCGGACCAGGTCGACGGCGAACCCGTCTGCGCCGGACTGGACCACGCAGGTCGGTTCGGCGTCGGTGCGGGTCGCGCGCGGCGTGATGGCGTAGCGCGCACTGGTTGTCGCGGTGACCTCCCACTCCTTGGTCGACCAGACGTCGACGGCCACCGAGCCGGGACTGCCCGGCGAGCCCGGCGTGGCGTGGGCCGACAGCAGCACGCCGTACGACGAGTCGTTGCGCATCTGCAGGTCGGTGCTCGCGTCGACGGTGGCGTCACGGCCCTCCGGCAGCCCGTCGGTGTAGGTGGCTGAGGAGGTGCGGGCGACATCGGTGAGGCCGGCCAGGAAGCCGGCGTTCCAGGTCGCGGTGGCCAGCCGGGCGGCCGAGCCGGTCTGTGCGCCCACCCGGCCGTTGAACGAGAAGGTGTCGCCGGGCCGCAGCAGTGCTCCCGACAGCCGGGCGGCCGCATCGGCGAACGCCGGTCCCACCGTCGACGGCACCGGCACCGTGAACGACGCGACCGGCTCAACCACGCCGAGCCGTTTGGCGTCCCGGGTCCTGAAGCTCGCCTTGGTCGCGGTGCCGGTCACCGGGACGGTCCGGGCGGCGCCCTCCGCGGTCACGCCCTGCAGGAACGCCCCGGTCACGCCGGCGGCGTCGTAGCTCTGGCCCGCTACCGCCGGGACGACGGCGGGCGCGCCGTCCTTGAGGGCGACCGTGGCGTCGATCGCGACGGTGTCCTGGGCAGCAGGGTCCACCAGGCCGCTCAGCCCTTCTGCGTCGACCTCGAGGGCGAGGGCGCCGTCGCGTGGGACCACGCTCAGCAGGTCGGCGAACTCGCGCGGGCTCAGCGCCACCTGGGAGCCGGCGAAGGCGAGGGTGACCGGGGCTGAGAGCGCGGGGTTGGCGATCCCGCGGATGGCTGCCTCGAGGTCAGCGGCGTCGATGTCCGGCGGGGTGAGCAGGAGCGGCAGCGTGACCGCCGGCAGACCCGCCGCCCAGGCCTCCACGATCGCGGCCTGGGCCCGGTCGTGGTCGAGCTGGACACCGTCGCGCGGCTTGGTGACGTCGATGCGGGCACCGGTCAACGTGATCCCCGCGTCCCGCGCCGGCTGGCCGGCTCGCTCGTCGAGCATGTCGAGGAGGGCGTCCATCCGGCCCTCGTCGACGTTGACCACCGGCTCGATCTCGTCGCCGCCGGTGTAGTAGCGCCACAGCTGGCGCGGGTCCCAGCTGCGTGGGCCGAGCGCCTTCGCGACCGAGGCGACGTAGTCCACCGAGAGCCCGGCGTTCGCGGGCGCGACCTCGGTGGTCACGGTCCCGACGGTGACCGTGATCGGCGTCTGCATCTGCGCCTGCAGCCCGCGCGCCAGAGCGCTGGCGGCGGCGACCCGGTCCCGGCCGCCGATGTCGACGCCGGCGACGTTGGTGCCGCGGGGCACCTTGCCGTTGGCGCCGGCGTACGCCGCCACCCAGCCGCCGGAGCCCATCACCAGGACGACGAGGAGGATCAGCACCACAGCCCGGCCGCCCTCGGCCTCATGGCCGAGCCCGCGTCGTGTCGAACGCCTCACCCAATCACTGTAGAAACAGGAATCACTCCTGTTCGGCTTTTCCCTCGGTACGTCGCCGATCGGCCCGGCCCGGCCGCGGCAGCGTCGCGATCGCGAGGGCCACGACGAGCACCGCTGTGGCGAGCACCGCGTAGCCCGGCCCGGTCGAGGCGACCAGGTAGTCGCCCCCGCCGCGCGGCAGCGCGAGCAGGACGACCGCGCCGGCGAAACCGAGCGCGAACGGCAGCCGGGTGGCCCAGCCGGCCGGCGCCGCCAGGATCGTGAGCAGCGAGGCCGCCACGGCGAGCAGCAGCCCCCACCACCACTGGTAGACCGCGACGGTGGCCACACCGGCGGCGACGCCGGCGAGCAGCGTCATCGGGGCCAGCCGGGTGTGCATGTGTGGGCGGGCTAGACGCCGGCGAAGAGGTCGGTCTCGAGGCCGTGGTCGCCGAGCTCGCCACGCTGGCCCTTGACGATCCGGAAGTGCTCCAGCCCCCACACCGAGTTGCCCTCGTTGTTGGACAACGCGAAGAACGGCCCCTCGAGGCTGATCTGGGTCGGATGGGCGCGGAGCGCGTCCATCTTCTGGTCGAGGTAGTCGCTCCCGTCGACCTCGGCCGCGAGGTTCTGGTCGGCGGTGACGAACGGCGGCAGCGGGCCCTCGGGGTCCATGCCCTCGAACGTGGTGGTGTCGCCGGCCTCGCGCAGCGCCCGCAGGCTGGCCCGCATCCGGCTCTCCGACATCGCACCCCAGTAGATCTTCGCGATGTCCCACGGCTCGCCGAGGTCGAGGCGGTAGGACGGCACCGCGGCCAGCTGGGCGGCGTACATCGCCACCCGGTGGGCCTGGATGTGGTCCGGGTGGCCGTAGCCGCCGAAGGGGTCGTAGGTGACCAGCACCTGCGGCTGGACCTCGCGGATCACGGCGACGAGGTGGTCGGCCGCCTCGGTGAGGTCGGCTTTCCAAAATGTGTTGTCGTGGCCATCCTCGTCAGGCACAGGGTCGGCCGGGATCGCATGCCCGTCCGGGTGCCACTTCATCCCGGAGTCGCGATAGGTCTGGAAGCCGCCCAGCCAGCGGTGGTCGGTGACGCCGAGCGTCTCCATCGCCTTGGCGATCTCGCCGGCGCGGTGCTCGCCCAGAAGGTCCTCCTTGTCCGCGGCCAGGTGCTCGAGGTCAGGGACGAGGATCTCGCCCATCTCGCCGGCCGTGCAGGTGACGAGGGTGACCCCGCGGCCCTCGGCGACGTAGCGCGCCATGGTGGCGCCCTGGCCGATCGACTCGTCGTCCGGGTGGGCGTGCACGAGGAGGAGCCTGTGCGCGGGTCGGTCACTCTGGTCGGTCACGGCGCCAGCCTATTGAGCAGCGACGACAGCTCGGCCAGGAAGGGTCGGTCCGGCTCGAGCCAGTCGACGTGGTCGAGCTCGTCGGCGCCCAGCCACCGCACCCGGTCGTGCTCGGTCGGCGTCGGCTCGCCGCGGACCAGCGAGGTCAACGCGACGCGGAGCAGGTGGCGCTCCCCGATCGGCTCCTCGCCGGCCAACCAGCTCTCGACCCGGATGTGCACGCCGAGCTCCTCGTCGACCTCGCGGACCAGCGAGCCCGCGTCGGTCTCGCCGGGCTCGACCTTGCCACCGGGGAACTCCCATCGACCCGCGGCGGCGTCGGGGGCGGTACGCCGCGCGGCCAGCACCCGACCGTTGCGCACGATCGCGGCTCCCACGACGACCTTGCGCTCGTCCATGCCTAGATTGTCCGGCATGTCTGACCGGGAGCCCGGGGTCCACCTGGTGCGGACCGACGAGAACGTCGACGAGATCGACGCTCTCGCGACCAGGCTGGGCGGGCGCGTCGGCCTGGCCGGGGTCGCCTCCGACCTGGACCGGCGCGGGCGGCGCGGCTTCGCCCCCGGCCGCGCGGTCCGCCGGGCGATCACCTGGGACGCCGCGGACCGGCGTGATCCGCGCTGGTGGCCACAAGGCATTTCGACGCTCCGCCGACGCCTCGGACACCGAGGACGTCGAAGGGCGCCGGATGCTCGTGGTGTCGTGGTACGCCAAGGCGCTGCCCGGCGACCCCCTGGTGCACGGGTCCCGGATCACCTTCCTCGACCTGGAGACGCGCCGCTACCGGCACGTGCTGCTCGTCGTCCCCGTGATGAAGGACGGCGTCCTCTCGCTCGAGCCGCTGCGGGTGCACGCCGGTGGCATCGTCTGGTGCGGCCCCTACCTCCACATCGCCGCCACCGCGCGTGGCGTCATGAGCTGCCGGGTCGACGACCTGCTCCGCATTCCGGACGACCGTGCCGGAGACCCGTCCCGGCTGGGCGTGGACGCCGACAGTGTGTCGTCGTACGGCTATCGCTACGTCCTCCCGGTCCGGTTCACCTACCGGGCCGTGACGACCGACGGGCTTGAGCGGCTGCGCTACTCCTTCATGTCACTGGACCGCGGGGCGACCCCGCCGCAGCTGGTGGTCGGCGAGTACGGCAACAACTCCCAGACCCGACGGTTGGCGCGGTTCCCTCTCGACCCGGAGACGCTGTTCATTGCCCAGGGGGAGGACGGCGTGTCCCGACCGCTCGTGCTGGACGACGGTGGCGTCGTTCGCACTCAGGGTGCCGCGATAGCCCGTGGCCAGTGGTACCTGACTCGGTCGACGGGACCCTGGGTGCCCGGCTCGGTGTACGTCGGCCAGCCCGGGTCGTTCCGCCGATACCGCTGGGCCACTCCGATGGGTCCCGAGGACATCGCCTGGTGGCCGTCGACCGACCTGCTCTGGTCGGTGACCGAGCACCCGCGGCGGCGGTGGGTCTACGCGATGAAGCGGTCGTGGTTCGACTAAGCCATCGGACGGGGCACCAGGGCCAGCTGCCGGCTCTGCGCGACCAGCCGGCCGGCGGAGTCCCAGACCTCGCAGTCCTCCTCGAACAGGCCGCCGGCCATGGTGCGCGTCGCGTGACGGACCTTGAGCCACCCCGGCGCCGGGCGGGCCCGCGTGTGCACGGTGAGCTCGAGGGTGGGCGCCCACCCGGGCATCCCGAGGTCGAAGGTGACCGGAGGCAGCACGTCGCAGACCGTCAGCAGAGAGATCGGGTCGGGCTCGCGGCCGTCCACGAACCGGAACCAGCCGGCGATCGAGCCGGTCATCCCGGGCTCACTGCTTCCCCAGCCGGCATGCGCCGGGTCGAGCCGCAGGTCGAACCGGTCCAGCATCGGCACGAAGGCGCGCACCTCCGGCGGCGCATCCGCGCTGGAGAGGCACTCCTCGCGCGGCGGCAGCTGCGGTTCCTCGGCCCAGGAGCGCTCCTCGTCACCGGCTCGCTCGGCGAAGCGCGCCAGGTCGCCGACCGTGGCCAGCAGGGTGATCCGGGTGGTCTCGTCCTGGACGAGCTCGACCGCAACGGTGGCGACCGACCCGCCCTCCCGTCGTACGTCGACCCGGAGAGCCGCCGGTCCGGGCGTGGACGCCGAGACGTAGTGGGCACTGACCGCGATCGGGTCGGGCTTGGCCGGCACCTCGGCTCGAATCGCGTTCGCCATCACGGCCAGCAGGTAGCCGCCGTTGACGCCACCGCCCACCACCCAGCCGTCGGACAGGTCAGCGTCGTAGCGCCCGTCGCCGCCCGACCTGACCGCGATGGACCGGTCGAACTCGTGCGGCATGCCCCAGAGGCTATGCACCAGGCCCGCGGACGCGCACGGGGGAGGTCCCCTAGGCTCGCACGGCAATGCTGACGTTTGGCGACGAGGACTCCGAGAACCGCCTGGCGGCCTACTGGGACGAGTACGTCGAGGCGGGACGCCGGGGGGTGCGGCATGGGCTCTCCCGCCCGCGCGAGTCGTGGCAGGCGTGGTCGGCCGTCCGCCGGCTGCCGGTAATCGAGGCGAGACCGTCGGACATGCCGGGCGGACGGGCCGTCCGGGGCGTGCTGGACACCCGCGCGTCGTACGGCGTGCCCGGCCGGCTGCTCGGCACCGCCGTGCTCGAGGTGCCGCTCGAGCCGGCGGACTACCTCCTCGGCCGGCGCGCGCAGACCCTGCGCCGCAAGATCCGTGCGGCGGAGCGTCGCGGCCTCAAGGTCCGCGGGATCGATGACCAGAACGAGCGGCGAGCCCTGGTCGACGTCGCGAACCAGGCTGAGCAGGCGCATGCCGACCCGTCGTACCGCGTCCCGACACCGAACAACGACGACCTGCTGCAGCACGACGTGTGGCTCACGGTCGACGATGCGAACGGCACTGCGCTCCTGCTGGCGGTCACGCCGTACGACGGCGAGTTCGCCACCCTCCGCTACTTCCGGACGCTGGGGATGAGCGAGGCGCACAGCGACGCTCGGTACCTGGCCAGCAGCGCCCTGGTCGAGCAGCTGGCGCAGCGCGGCGTGCGCTACCTGCTGGACACGGCCACGCCACCGGAGCAGACCAACGGGCTGCGGCACTTCCAGCGGATGGTGGGGTTCCGGTACGCCCGGGTGCGTCTGCGGGACACTCCCTAGCTACTGGTAGACGCGGACCCAGTCGACGACGAGGTACTGCGGGTAGGTGAGCGAGTCGGGCACCTCGCCTCCCAGATGGCCGCCCATCGCGAGGTTGAGGATCAGGTAGAACCGCCGGTCGAAGGCCCAGTTCCCGACGTCCTCGACCTCCTCGCGGGTGACCTGGGCGTACTCCTCGCCGTCGAGGTACCACTGCACTCGCTCCGAGTCCCACTCCATGGCGTAGGTGTGCATGTCCGCGCTCAGCGGGCTGTCACTGTCGGTCCGTCCCTGGAGAAACCACTGCTCGCCGTCGTCGGTGGCGCCGTGCACTGTCCCGATGACGTGCGAACGGTCGCGGCCGACGTACTCGAAGATGTCCATCTCGCCGACCTCGGGCCACTCCTTGCCCTTCTCCTCGCCGATCGCCCAGAACGCCGGCCAGGTGCCGACTCCGCTCGGCATCTTGGCGCGGATCTCGAACTTGCCGTGCTTCCAGCTGTGCAGGCCCTTGGTGGTCAGCCGCGCCGAGGTGATGAAGCGGTACCAGCCATCGGCGCAGTGGTCGGGCTGGTAGAGCGCGGCGATGACGAGGTAACCCCCGCCATCGAGGTGCACGTTGTCCGAGCTGTTCGTGTAGCACTGCTTCTCGGTGTCGGTGGCGTCGGCGTACTGCTCGAGGACCCACTTGTCCGAGCTCGGCAGGCTGCCGTTGGGGCCGTCGAACTCGTCGGACCACACCAGCCGGAGGTCCTGCCCGGCCGCCGAGTCGCAGGCGCTCAGGCAGACCGCCGCCAAGCACGTGACCAGTGCCGCCATCGCCCGACGTCTCACGGTCCCTCTCCCCACGCCCCCACGGTGCTGACAGCGTAGTTGCGGTCTTCAACCAGTCGGGTTCGTTCGGCGCCGTATCGGTGGTTGAGTCTCGAAATCACAGCAACGAGGGCTGGGACCGCGCCACCGCTGATCGAGCCCGTCGAGATCACCCGCAACCAAAGCTGGGAGCCGACCCGAGCGAATACTTCGAACTAACCTCGGAATCCCGTGTGGACAACGGCTTTCCGCGCGATCTTCGACTGCAGCGTGTTGCGCCGACTCTCGGCGGCGGTGTCTCTCCAGAGGTCCTCGACCAGCCGCTCTGCGCTCACCAACGATCCGGCCTCGAGCGCAAGCCGCACCAGCAGCTGCGACGTCCGCCCCCGGGGCACCGGCACCCGCTCGCCGTCGCGCGTGACCTCGAGAGGCCCGAGGACGGCGATGTCCAACACGACTTGAGGGTAGAGCCGATGAGTCGCACCGGCCTGTCGTCAGAGCGCGGTCGACGCGTCCACCGACTCGGCGATCTCCCGCAGCGCCCGCTTCATCTGGTCCATGGTCTTGACGCCCACCAGGTCGGCGTACCCGGCCTCGATCTCGTCCATCAGGGTCAGGGCGTCGAGCAGCAGAGCGCGGCCGGCGAGTGTGTGCCGCACCAGCACGGCCCGCCCGTCCTCGGGGTCGGAGGTGCGTTCGAGGAAGCCTCTCTGCTCGATCTGCTGCACCATCTGGCTGGCCGCCTGACGGGTGACGCCCAGTCGTCGGGCCAGCTCGACCAGGCGGGTCCCCTCGGTGTGGATGTTGCCCAGCACGGCGATGTGGGCGCGTTGTACGCGTCCGTGGCCGCGGGCGTGCAGCTTGTCCACCAGCTCGATCGTCTCGATCTGGGAGACGCGGATGAGCAGTCGCAGGAACACCGTCTCGCGATGCGCGCGGATCTCGTCGGTGGTCATCGACTGGAACTCGGGCATGGTGGCAGTGTGCCAGAGTAGGCAAGGGCCTTGACAAACTAGGCAAGGGGGTTGACTATTTCTCGCATGGATACCGCAGCACCCCACATCAAGGAGACGATGCGCGCCGGGTTCCCGACCCTCGAGGCGTCGCCGGCAAAGACTGGCAAGGCGCCCGTGGTTCTGCTCCATGGCGCCTTCGCCGACCAGGACTGCTTCCGGGGCTGGGTCGAACGCCTCGCCGAGGCCGGCCGACCGGCCATCGCTCCGGCCCGGCGTGGCCGGGTCGGCGTCGGTCCCGACAAGGCAGCCGGGCTCACCTTCGATGACTACATCGACGACACGGTCTCGGTCCTGGACACACTCGACGAGCCGGCGGTGCTCGTCGGCCACAGTCTCGGCGCGCTGCTCGCACAGCGTCTTGCCGAGCAAGGGCGGGCCCGCGCGATCGTGCTCATCGCGCCGGCGCCTCCGGCGATGCTCACGGCACAGGCCGCCGCGCTGCCGCACTTCCTGCCACAGATGCCCAGAATCATGACCGGTCGCCCGTTCATCATGGGGCCTGGCTCCTGCTCGACGCTCGCGCTCAACGCGATGCCCGAGGACCAGCGGCCCGCGGTCCACGCGCACCTCACCCACGAGTCCGGCAAGGTCTATCGAGCCCTGATGCTCGGGTCGGTGCGGGTCGATGCCCGCAAGGTGCGGGTCCCGGTGTACGTCGCCGGGGGCACCGAGGACCGGATCATCTCGACCGCGCTCACGAGGAAGACGGCCAGGCACTACGGGGTCCGGCCTCGGATCCACGAACGCCGCGGGCACTGGATCATTGGCGAGCCCGGCTGGGAGACCCTCGTCGACGACGTGGCGACCTGGCTCGACGACAACGTCGGTTGACGCTGTGGTCAGAGGTGGCTAGTACCGCGACCGGCAAGGTTCGCCCTGCTGCGCGTCGTCCAGGTGGTGCGATGGCAAGGCGCCCGGCGCGCAGGCAGACTGGGCGTCTTCCAAGCGTCGGCAACGCCGCCAGCGTGCCGCCTGGGCGGCGCGAAGCGGGCGATCGTTGCCGGTCGCGGTACTAGGCAGTGCCCTCGCGCTCCTCGAGCGCCTCGGTGAGCAGGGCGACCAGCGCCTCGAGCTGGATGTCCACCGACGAGCCGATCTCCTCGTCCGAACCGTCGAGGGCGCGCGCGGACATGCCGGCCTTGCTGTCGATGAGCTCGGCGATCTTGGTGTCGATCGTCTGCGAGGCGATGATCCGCCAGGCGGTGACCGGCTCGGCCTGGCCGATGCGGTGCACGCGGTCGATGGCCTGGGTCTGCTCGGCGTCGGTCCACGACAGCTCCGCGAGCACGACGTTGGAGGAGATCTGGAGGTTGATGCCGACACCGGCCGCCATCAGCGAGCAGACGATGATCTGGACGTCAGCGTCCTCCTGGAAGGCCTTGATCGCCGCCTCGCGAGCCTTGGGCGTCTGGTCGCCCCGGATCTCGGAGTAGCGGATGCCGCGCCTCTCGAAGATGTCGCCGGCCTGGTCCATGACGTCCACGTGCTTGGCGAAGAAGACGACCTTGCCCACCGAGCGCGCCAGCTGCGCGGCGTAGTCCGCGGCCAGCCCGGCCTTGGCCTGGCCGATCCGGCGCAGCATCGTGAAGACGTTCTCGTCGGACTTGGTCGTGGTGGTGTCCTCGCGCTCCCAGGTGGCCACCCGGCGGACCAGCTCGTGGTCGATGCCCTCGACCACCGAACCCGTACGACGGGTCGCGATCGCCATGTCGTAGCGCTCGAGCAGCCGGCGGGCCAGCTCGCGCTCGGCCTGGCGGATCGAGCGGCCGATCTCGTCGTCGAGCTCGACCGGGAGGTCGGCGATGCGACGCGCCGGGATGTCGGCGGCGACGTCGACCTTGCGGCGCCGCACGATCCCCATGTCGATCACGCAGTTGCGTGCCGCCGGGTAGAAGCCCGGGTCGGCCGGGGTGAGGCCGGTCTCCTCGAGCTTGTCCATCAGCTTGGCCAGCGGCTTCTTGTCGTCGATCCAGCCCAGGAACTCCCAGATCGCGTGGAAGTCCTCGATGTCGTTGATCAGCGGCGTGCCCGTCAGGGCCATCATCAGCGGCCGCGCGGTGCGGGCCCGGATCCGGTCGGCGAGCTGCAGCACGTTCTGGGAGCGCTGGGACTGCTTGTTCTTGATGAAGTGCGCCTCGTCGACGACCATCGAGCGGAATCCGAAGTCGCCCAGCCAGCCGACGTGCCGGTCGAGGATCTCGTAGTTGACCACCACGATGTCGGCGAAGCCGTCGACGTCGTCACCGTCACCGTGGATGACGGTGACCGGCCGGCTCGGTGTCCAGATGCTGCCCTCGCGGGCCCAGTTGGTCTTGACCACGTTGGGGACCACGGCCAGGAGCGGGTAGGCGCCCGCTGCCTGCGCGCCGAGCAGCGCCTGGGCGGTCTTGCCAAGTCCGGGTTCGTCGGCGAGCAGGAAGGTCCGGTGTCCGTCGGCGGCGGCCTGGATCACCTGGGCCTGGTGATGCATGAGCTCCATGCGGCCCGGGACGCGGATGTCACCGGGCTCGGGCAGCGGCATGCACGCGGGTGCACTGCCGCCGTACTCGAAGGACCGGAACAGCGGGCCGAGGAGCTCCCACGTGGCCAGCCGGCGCGCCTTGGGGCGGCGGTCCTCGGCGGCGGAGAAGTCGGGAGTGAGGAACGGGTTGGACAGCTGCCGCTGGGCCACCGACTGCGGGACCTTGCGGCGCTCCGAGGACGCCAGCAGCTCGGCCTCGTCGGACTCCGGCTCCTCGTCCTCCTCCAGCTCCATGCCGGCGGCCGCGATCATCTCGCGGCGCAGCTCCTTGGCGGACTCGGAGACGGTGGCGTCCTCGGCAAGCAGGGACAGCAGCGTGGTGTCGCTGGCGGCGGTCTTGGCCAGGATCGTGGCCACGCCGTCGAGCCGCTTGAGCTGGTCGGCGCGCTTGGCCTCGGTGAGCTCGGTGTCGGCCTTGATGCGGGCGCGCTCCTCGCGGACCAGCAGCGCGACGACCTGGAACTTGGTGCGCGCGGAAGGCGACACCGGACCGCGCTGGGCGCGCGCCTCGACCTCGCGCACGGCGCGGGCGAGCACCGGGATGATGCCCTCGTTGTCGCCGTGTCGACGGGCGTTGCGCTGGCTGCCCTGTGCAGCCCGGGTGGTACCGGACTGTCGCTGGCCTCGTCTGGCCAAGGAGCTCCCTTTCACTGCCACGACCCGTTCGGTCGCGGCACTGCCTGGCGCCGTACCGGGAGTGAACCGGCGGGCGGGTGCCGTACGGAAAGACCTGGCTGGCCCTCCGACGCGATGCTGCGCCTGAACGGCGCGTCCACGGCCGTCCGCGGCCGGGATCGGGACCCATGCTACCCCGCCGCTCCGGATGTTGTCCGTGGGTCCGCCTACAGTCGCGTGTCATGCGCACCGGACCGTTCTGGGACTTCGTCGAAGGCCGGGCCGAACCACCGCCTGTGGCGACCCTGCTCGGCTTCGAGCTGGTCGCCGTCGACCCCGACGCGGGGACGATCGAGATCGCCTTTGCCGCGACCGAGCAGTTCTGCAACCCGGTCGGCGACGTGCAGGGCGGGATTCTCTGCTCGATGCTCGACGACACCCTCGGTCCTTGCCTCGTGGCCTGCCTCGGACCCGACCAGTGGGCACCGACCCTCGACCTGCACACCCAGTTCCTGGCCCCGGCCCGGGTCGGGCGGCTCACCGGACGGGCTCGCGTCGTACGCCGAGGACGGTCAGTAGCGTTCCTGGCCGGCGAGCTCGTGCAGGACGACACGATGGTCGCTGCCGCCACGGCGACCGCGCTGATCCGTGGGACACACGAGGTGACCGGGCTTCAGGTCACTTGACCGGGGAGAGGGTGCGCTTCCCGACGGCCGACTTCACCCGCTTCTGGTGGGGGGAGACGGTCTCGGCGTTCGGCACCTACGTGACGCTGCTGGCTCTGCAGACTCTCGTGGTGCTGACACTGGACGGCACGGCCCAGGACGTCGGGTGGCTGAACTCGGTGCGCTGGCTGCCGTACCTGGTGCTCGGCCTGGTGGTCGGCGCTCTCGTCGACCGCTGCCGACGACGACCGGTCATGATCACCACCGATCTCCTCCGAGCGGTGCTCCTCGTCTCGATTCCGGTGGCCTGGGCCGCGGACCTCCTGTCGTTGCCCCTGCTGCTCGTCGTCGTGGCCTGCTACGGCGCTGCGTCGCTGGTCAACGATGCCGCGTCGCAATCGTTCGTCCCGCGGATCGTGCCGCGCGCGCACTTGCAGCGTGCCCATGCGCGCATCGACGGAGCCGACGCCGTGGCCCAGACCGCCGGCCCGGCCCTCGCCGGAGTCCTCGTGAGGGTCGTCGGAGCGCCCCTGGCCATCCTCGTCGACGCCGCGACGTACCTGTTCTCCGCTGCCACCGTCCTCACCCTGCGTGTGGACGAGCCGGAACCAACCCCGAGCGCCACCCCGAGCCTTCGGCGCGAGATCCGCGAGGGCGTCCTTGGGTCTACCGGGGCTCCGGTCTCGCCGTGCTGGCCAGCGCCACCCACGTCTGGTTCGCGGCGAACGCCGTACTCGGCGCCGTCGTCGCGCCCTTCGCCCTCCTCAGCCTGGGCCTCAACCCCCTGCAGTTCGGCCTCGCCATGGCGCTGGCCGGCGTCGGCGGCTTCGTGGGCGCGACGACGACGACAGCCGGCGGCCGCCGCCTCGGCACCGGCGGCGCGATCATCACCGCGCACCTGGTGACGGCTACCGGCGCAGGACTGATGGCACTGGCGGGTCTCGGCACCGACGGTTGGGCCGCGGCGTCAGTCCTCGCTCTCGGGCAGGCCTGTCACGGCTTCGGCATCGGCTTCAGCAACTCTCACGAGATGAGCTACCGCCAAGCCCTCACCCCCGACCCGCTGCAGGCCCGCACCAACACGACCATGCGCTCCTTCAACCGCGCCGTCGTCGTCATCGCGGCACCACTCGGCGGCCTGCTCGCCGTCCAGGTCGGCAACCGTCCCGCCCTCGTCGTTGCCGCCGCCGTGTTCGGGCTCGCGGCACTGATGCTGGTCGCGTCACCGTTCCGGCACGTCAACGATGTCCCCGGTGGGACGACCACGTGATGGGCACGCCCCGATCAGCGCTGGGCGGCCACCATGGTCTGCTCGTCGCCGGACAGGATCATCCGGCGGCCCCGCATCGACCCGACGTGCTCGACGGCCGTCCGCCACTCCTGGCTGGCGAGCGCAGCGTCGAGGTCGTCGCGCGAGTCGAAGCTCAGCACCGACATGCCGTCCCAGCCCGCCGACTTCTCGTCGAGCCCGTCGACGAGCTCGGTGTGCAGCCACCGACGCAGACCCGGGAGTGGGTAGGTGACCTCGGCGTGCTCCCCGCGCCACCACTCGATGAACTGCTCGTGGCTCCAGTCACCGGGTCGGGCAGCGAGCACGATGAGGTTGTACATGCGGGCGGCCCTACGACCCGACGATTCTCAGGCAGGCGCCGGTGTAGAGCTCCCGCACCTCGTCGAGCGTCATCGGACCGCCGGGTCGGTACCACCGCCACACGCTGACCACCACGGCGAGCACCAACGTCGCCATCGCGTGCGCATCCCGTTTCGGGAAGTCCCCCGCCGCCATCCCCCTCTTGAGCAGCGCGGTCCACTCGCCCTCGATGTCCCGCACGAGTGCGCGTGCCTTCTCTCGCTCGACCTCCTCCTTCTCGGAGGGTCGCGGCGTGGCCAGCAGATCCATGTGGCTCTGCAGGATCCGCATCTGCAGGACCTCACGCGGGGTGACGTCGTACGCCGCGGCGATCGCCGCCTCCAGCGCCTTGTCAGCGCTGTCGACGTCGGCGGTCACCTGGCGAAACGCTTCGAGGGAACGCCGGAGCTCGAGACTCATGATCGTGAGCAGGCAGTGCGCCTTGGACTCGAAGTAGTGGTAGAGCGCGGTCTGCCCGATGCCGACCTGGTCGGCGATGGTGGCCCACTTGGTGTGCTCGTAGCCGTCCTTGCCGAACTTCTCGATCGCCGCGGTGAGGATCACCGCGCGCTTCGACCGCGGACCCTCGGTCTCCGCCACCGTTTGTGCCAGCGTCTGCGTCATCGTGGCCACTCCATCCGAGTCTGTCTGAGCTCTGGGCACTGCCTTCTCCGATCGTGATGCATGCTACCAAGATGAGATGAACTCAGGTCATTCTGCGGATCTCTGCGGCGAGCCGGGTCGCGTCGGGCCGGGACAGCTTCCCCACCCGGTTCTGCGGGAGGTCGGGGACGTCGAAGACGAACTCCGGCCACTTGGCCTTGGGGAACCCCTCGGCCGCCAGGTGGGCGGTGACCTCGGCCAGGCTCAGTGGTGCGCCGGTGGAGACCACCAGCGCGGCCACCTGCTCGCCGAGCATCTCGTCAGGCACCGGAACGACGCAGACCTGCGCCACGGAGGGGATCCTGGCGACGGCTGCCTCGACCTCGTTGACGTCGATGTTGCGGCCGCCGCGGATGATGACCTGCTTCTGCCGGCCCCGGACCGTGATCGTGCCGTCGGGGTTGACCCCGACCAGGTCGCCGGTCGGCAGGAAGCCGTCAGCGGTGAGCTGGGGAGGTTGGGCTCGCCCATCGCGCGCATAGCCGACGAACAAGCTGGGGCCCCGCACCTGGGCGGGGCCGACCTCGCCCGTCGGGAGCGGCGTCCCGTCCTCGTCAACCGCGCGCACCACGGTGCCCGGGAACGGCCGGCCGTCGCAGGCCAGCCTCGCCTCCGACTCCTCGTCTGGACGGGTGGTCGTGTGGCCCAGGCACTCCGACATGCCGAAGACCCGGATCAACCGCGTGCCGAGGACCCGCTCCGCGCGACCGAGGGCACCGGCGTCCATCGGGCCACCGCCCACCGTCATCGCCCTGAGACAGGAGAGCCGGTCCTGCGCCGTAGGACGGACCGAGAGCTGCAGCGCCATCGTCGGCACCAGCATGGTCCAGCGGACGTCGTGGGAGGCCATCGCCGCCAAGGCGTCGTCGGGCCGCCAGGTCTCGATGCAGACCATGGGACCGCCCAGCATCGCCGGGAGGTACATCCCGAAGCAGTACGCCGCCACTGACGACAGCGGGACGAAGGCCCCCACGGCGTCGCCGGACTCCAGCCCGATCGCCTCGATGGTGGCATGGCCGGCGTACCGCAGGGACTCCTCGGACTGTACGACGCACTTGGCGCGGCCCGTCGAGCCCGAGGTCATCGCGATGGCGACGCCGCCGCCCCAGCGAGCCACGTCGCTGACCGGACCGCCGGAGGTGACCAGCGCCCAGCCGTCGAGCGCCGCCTGCTTGTCCGGCATCGCCTCGCTCGAGACGCTCCAGTGTCCGAGCACGTCGTCGGAGGCGACCACCGCGTCCGGTGCGATGTCTTCCATCGCCAGCTCGAACTCGGCTGCCACGGCGTGGCTGCTGAGCACCGCCAGCGTGCCGCCGCGCAACCCCACGGCGAGAGCCGTCGCGAGAGTCCGCCAGGTGTTGTCCGCCTGGACCAGCACCGTCGGGGACCCGCCGAGGGCGTCCTCGAGTGCGGTCGCCAGCACGTGAGCCTGGCGCATGACCTCGCCGACGGTGTGCTCGCCGAGCGGGTCGATGACGGCCAGGTCAGCGGGCGCCGACGCGGCGCGTTCGGCGTACTCCTGCGCCAGCAGCTGCATCCGTCGTCCTCCTTCTGGTCTCAGTGTCTACCGCGCGGTCCAGCCGCCGTCGACGACGAGCGCGTGGCCGGTGACGTAGCTGGAGGCCGCGGACGCGAGGAAGAGGAGGGCACCGTCGACCTCGCCCTCCCTGCCGCCCCGGCCGAGCATCGTGTTGCGACGCACCCAGCCGGCGGACTTCTCGTTCGTGAACAGGCCGTCGGTCATCTCGGTGTCGAACCAGCCGGGGACGATGGCGTTGACGCGGATCCCGCGGTGTCCCCACTGGCCCGCGAGCTCACGGGTCAGGCCGATGGTCCCGGCCTTCGAGGCGGCATAGCTCGCTCCTCCGATGGGGGCCGTGGAGACCAGGCCGATCACCGAGGAGATGTTGATGACGGAGAGGGAGCCGCCTTCCGGCACGGTGGCCGCGACCTCCGTGGCGAGGTGGAAGCCGGCGGAGAGGTTGAGGTCGAGCAGCGCGGCGAAGCCGGCGACAGTCTCGTCCTCCGCGCTCGGCACGCCGGGCATGCCGGCGTTGTTGACCAGTACGTCGACCCGTCCCGTGATCCCGGTGGCCACCTCGACCAGCCGTGAGCGGTCCTCCTCCGACGTCACGTCGCAGCGGACCGGCACGAGCGGCCCCTGCCCCGGTGCGCTGCCGTCGAGCTCCTTGGCGAGCACGTCGAGCCGGTCGAGCCGCCGCGCGCCCGCGACCACGGTGGCTCCGGCGCCGGCCAGCGTGCGCGCGAAGCCCTCGCCGAGCCCCGACGACGCACCGGTCACGATGGCGACAGCGCCCGTCAGGTCGAACAGCTGGGACACCATCAGTAGACCGCCGTCCGGCCGCCGTCGACGGGGATGACTGCCCCGGTCGTGTAGCCCGCGCCGTCGCCGGCCAGGTGCACGACCATGCCGACGACCTCGTCCGGCCGCCCCAGGCGACCAGCAGGCAGCCGGTCGACGACCTTGCCGACGAACTCCTCGTCCCACCCGTCGGCCATGTCGGTGGCGAACGCTCCGGGCATCACGCAGTTGACCCGGACGTGCGGGGCGTACTCCTGTGCGAACGCCAGCGTCAGCGCGTTGAGGCCGCTCTTGGACGCGGCGTACATCGCCTCCGGCGGGCTCGGCCGCACTGCGCCGATGCTGGAGATGTTCACGATGGAGCCACCACCCGCGGCGGCCATCCGGGCGCCGGCCACGGCCATCATCCGGAACGGGCCCTTGAGGTTGACCTCGATGGTCTTGTCGAACAGTCCCTCCGAGACCGACTCCAGCGAGGGCGAGAGCGGGGCGATGCCGGCGTTGTTGACGAGGATGTCGAGCCGCCCCAGGTCGGCGTACACCCGATCGATCGCGGGCTCGATGCTGTCCCACCGCCCGACATGCAGTGCCAGCGGCACGGCCGCCACCCCGGTTGCCTTGGTGATCGCCTCGGCCGCGGACTCGCAGGACTCGGCCTTGCGGCTGGAGACCACGACCGTGGCTCCGGCCTCGGCGAGGCCGAGGGCGATCGCGTAGCCGAGTCCCCGGGTGGCGCCGGTGACCATGGCGACCCGGCCGTCGAGGCGGGTCATGGCCGATACCCGGCGAGCTCGAGGTTGCCGATCGTGCGCAGGTGCACCTCGTTCGGCCCGTCGGCGATCTGCAGGGCGCGCGTGATCGCAAAGAGCCGGGCCAGCACGGTGTCCTCGCTGACACCTGCAGCACCGAAGGTCTGCACGGCCCGGTTCACCACGTTGTGCGCGACCTCCATCGCGACGACCTTGATGGCGGCGACCTCGGAGCGTGCGGCCGCGTTGCCCTTGGTGTCCATGAGCCACGACGCGTTCAGGGTCAGCAGCCGCGCCTGGTCGATCTCCACCCGGCTGCGTGCGATCCACTCGCGGACGACGCCCTGGTCAGCCAGCGGGCCGCCGAACGCCTCACGCTCGACCGCACGGCGGCACATCATCGACATCGCCCGCTCGGCGAACCCGATGGCTCGCATCGCGTAGTGCATCCGGCCCGGGCCCAGCCGTCCCTGGGCGATCGCGAAGCCGTCGCCCTCGGCGCCGAGCATGTTGGCGGCCGGGATCCGCACGTCGGTGAACTGCACCTCGCCGTGGCCGAGCCGGTCCTCGTAGCCGAACATCGTCAGGTCGCGCAGCACCTCGACGCCGGGGGCGTCGGCGGGGACCAGGATCATGCTCTGCTGGCGGTACGTCGGGCCGTCGGGGTCGGACTTGCCCATGAAGATGATCAGCCGGCAGTCCGGGTCGAGGACGCCGGAGGTGTACCACTTGCGGCCGTTGAGGACGTAGCCGTCACCGTCGCGCCGGATCGTCGCGGTGATGTTGCGCGCGTCGGAGCTGGCCACCGCCGGCTCGGTCATCGCGAACGCCGAGCGGATCCGGCACTCGAGCAGTGGCCGCAGCCACTGGTCCTGCTGCCCGGGCGTCCCGTACATCGCCAGGATCTCCATGTTCCCGGTGTCGGGGGCCGAGCAATTGAGGGCCTCGGGTCCGATGATCGACCGGCCGGCCAGCTCCATCAGCGGCGCGTACTCGAGGTTGGTCAGGCCGGCGCCCCAGGAGCCGTGGGTCATGAAGAGGTTCCACAGGCCGAGCTCGCGGGCCGTTGCCTGCAGGTCCCGCATGATCTGAGGCTGTTCGTGCCGGTTGGCCGCCGCGGCCACCTGGGCGTCGTAGACCGGCTCGGCGGGGTAGACGTGCTCGTCCATGAACACCTGCAGGCGGGCCTGCAGGTCACGGGTCCGTGCGGAGGTCTCGAAGTCCACGTCAGTCTCTCGTCTCGTCAGTTCTCACGACGCGGCCGCCAGACCGGTCTCGATGAGCCGCTGGATGGTGTCCGGGAGGCGCTCCTGGTCGGGGTCGTGGTGACGGCCCTCGAGGTGCCGACGCAGGTTGTGGCCCATGATCGCGGCCATCTTGTAGCGCCCCAGGGCGTTGAACCACGCGAGGTCCTCGACCGGCCGGCCGCCCGCGGCGTACGCCGCCACCAGCTCCTCGGCGGTCGGCAACCCGGGGACGTCGCGGCCCACGCCGGGGAAGTTCGCGCCGTCGGCGAAGACCAGGAACCAGCCCAGCTCGACCCGCGCGTCGCCGACGCTCCAGATCTCCCAGTCGATGAGCGCAGCCGGCTCGGTGCCGCCACAGATCAGGTTGCCGAGCCGGTAGTCGCCGTGGACCAGCGTGGGGGTGAGTGCTGCCGGCACCGTGTCCGCAAGCAGCTGGTGCAGCCGCCCGGCGCCCGGCACCAGGTCCGGGGGGACGGCCGCCATCGTGCGGGCCCAGCGACCGAGCTCGTCGAGCGGGGACAGCGGCTCCGCGTCGACCGGCACCTTGTCGAGGGGGACCTCGTGCAGGGCCGGCAGCGTCTCGGCGGCGCGCAGCATCCGGGCGGCGGCCAGCGAAGGAGCCACGGGGGGATCGTCGAGGACCGGCTCCAGGGACTCGCCCTCGACCAGCTGCATGGCGAACCAGGCCGGCTCGCTCTCGTCGGTGGCGACGATGGCCGGCACGGGCACAGCCGTCGGGGCGAGCGCGTCGATGATGCGGGCCTGGCGCAGCATGTCGTGGCGACCGATCGCCTTCTGGCCCGGCGGCACCGACTTGACCACCAGCGCGCCCGCGCTGGTCTCGACCCGGTAGGTCAGGCCCGAGTGCCCGCCGGGCATCCGCGCGAAGAGGCCCACCTCCACGTCGGACCACTGACGACGCAGCGCAGCGCCGACGCGTTCGCACAGCCCGCGCTCGTAGACCTCGGTGCTCATGCTTTTTCGGGGTCCCCTCGGAATCGTGGGCGGGAGGAGCGAAGCGGGAGGAGCCCGCGATTTCGTGGGGTGTTCATGCCTGCGGCTCCCGTGGCAGGCCGAGCACGCGCTCGGCGATGATGTTGTGCTGGATCTCGTCGGTGCCGCCGGCGATCCGGTAGCCCGGGGCACCCAACAGGTGCTCGGTCCACGCCCAGGTGCCCCAGCCGCCCGAGTCGGCCGCGAGCTGCGACCCCAGCAGCAGCCGCGCGACCTCGGAGGTCCGGGCCATGGTGTCGGTGGCCAGCAGCTTGCCCACCGAGGCCTCGGGACCCGGGTCACGCCCCGAGACCATCGCCGCGGCCACCCGCATCCCCGTGAGTCGCTGGACGTAGCTGCGGGTCACCAGGTCGGCGACCCGGTCCCGCTCGAGCTCGGTCAGGGTGCGGTCGAGGTGGCGGGCGAGCTCGACCGCGCGGTCGGCGTTGGCCAGCCCCAGGCTGCCGGAGTCGAGACGCTCGGCGGCGAGCACGGTCAACGCCACCTTCCACCCCGCTCCGACCGGACCCAGGCGGAGGTCGTCGGAGAGCTCCACCCCGTCGAGGTAGACCTCGTTGAAGGAGCTGCCTCCCGTCATCTGGCGGATCGGCCGCACGGTGATGCCCGGAGCGTCCATGGGCACCAGGAACACGGTCAGCCCGGCGTGCTTGGCCGCGGTCGGGTCGGTGCGGGTGACCGCGACACCGATGTCGGCCACCGGCGCGCCGGAGGTCCACACCTTGTGGCCGTCGAGCACCCAGTGCCCATCGCGTTCGACGGCCCGGGTGCGGACGGCTGCGAGGTCGGAGCCGGCCTCGGTCTCGGAGAACAGCTGGCAGGCGATCAGGTCGGTGCGCAGCATCGCCCGCACAAAGCGCTTCCGCTGCTCGTCGGTCCCCCACTGGGCGACCGCCGGCGCGACGAGCTGCTGGGTGACAGAGAACATCTCGGTGCGACGCGGGACGTCGAACGTGTCCTCCTCCTGGCGGAACGTCAGCGCGTACGACGTGGGGAGGTCGCGGCCGCCGTACTCCTCCGGCCAGGTGAGCGCGCCCCAGCCCGCGTCGTACTTCACCTGCTCGTAGGCGCGGATCCGGTCTGTCTGCGCGCGCTCCTCCTCGGCCGTCCAGTTCTCGAAGACGGCCACTGAGTCCGGACCGACGCCCCACAGCGCTGTCGTGCGCGGCTCGGCGACCGACGACAGCCACTGCCGGGCGTCAGCAGCGAACTCGTCGAGTGCGGGGATCAGGTCTGCGGCCATCGTCGTCCTCAGACCGCCAGCACCGTGCACGCGCTGATGCCGGGAGCCCCGTAGACGTGGGTGAAACCGACCCGAGGCGCCTTGACCTGGCGCTGGCCGGCCTCGCCGCGGAGCTGGGTCACGACCTCGTGGACCTGGCGCAGGCCGGACGCGCCGATCGGCTCGCCGTTCGCGATGCAGCCGCCGTCGGTGTTCACCGGCAGCCGACCGCCGATCTCGGTCTCGCCCGCGGCCACCATCGCCTCCTGCTCGCCGTCCTTGCAGAACCCGCACTCGGCCAGGTGCATGACCTCAGCGCCGCTCTCGGTGTCCTGCAGCTGGGCGACGTCGACGTCCTCGGGGCCCACGCCGGCGGCCGCGAACGCGGCGGCGGCCGCGTCGGCGCTGACACTGGAGGGCCGGCCGGTCCCATGGATCGAGGGGCTGAAGACCTCGAAGGACCCGAAGCGGCGGGTGCGGGCGGCCGCGCCGAGCAGGCGCACCGCGCGGCCCAGCCCGACGGCCGCCGTGTCGCTGGCCAGCACGACCGCAGCGCCGCCCTCGCCCGGCGAGCAGAACATGAAGCGGGTCAACGGGTCGTTGACCATCTCCGCAGCCTCGATCTCGGCCGCTGACATCGGCTCCCGCCGCCAGGCGTTCGGGTTGAGGGAGCCGTTGCGATAGGCCTTCTCCGCGACCAGGGCGAGGGTCCGCGCGCTGATCCCGTGCTCGCGCATGTAGCGCGCGATCTTGATGCCGAAGAACTGGGTGGTGACCATCAGGCCGGCCTCGCCGTACGCCACGGGCAGGCCCCAGTCCTCCGGGCGCGGGTCGAAGGCGCCGCGCGGGTGCTTGTCGAACCCCACCGCCAAGGCGATCTCGGCGGCTCCCGACCGGATCGCGTGCACCGCCGACATCAGCGCACTTCCTCCGGTCGCGCAGCCGTTCTTGACGTTGGTGAAGGGGATCCCGGTCAGGCCGAGGTCGGCGACCAGCGTGTCGGCCAGGCCGGCGCCGTCGCTCCCGCCGAAGGCGATCTCGATGTCTGTCCATTCGAGCCCGGCGTCGCGCAGGGCGTTCCCGATCGCGTCGAGGGCCAGCTCTCGGCCGGTGCGCCCGGGCTGCCGGCCGAACCGGGAAAGCCCGGCCCCGACGATGGAGACCCCGGTGCTCACCGCGACCCCTCGGTGGCGAAGCGGGGCACCGGCTCGGAGGCGACGAGCGTGACCTCCGCCGCCCCGTCCAGCTCGGCGAAGTCGGCGCAGTCCAGGACGGCCTCCACCTTGACTCCTTCCGGGAGCTCGACGTAGCCGACCGCGAACGGGACGAACCCGCCCTCGGGGACGACGTACGGCGGTGACTTGGGCGCGAACCGCTGCACGGTGAAGCCCCACACCGTGCCGCGCGTGCTCAGCTCCAGCTCCTCCGACGAGTCATGGCCGCAGCGCTGGCAGCCACGGGCCGGAGGGAAGGCGACCGTCCCGCAGTGCAGGCAGCGGCTTCCCGTCAGCGACCGACCCACTTGGGTTCACGCTTCTCGAGGAACGCGTTGACACCCTCGCGGGCGTCCTCGGACTGCAGCGCGTTGCCGACGGCGAGGTGCTCCATCACCATCAGCGACTGGATGTCGGCGTCGAGACCGCGGTCGATCGTCATCTTGGTCAGCCGCATCGCGAACGGGCTCTTGTCGATGAGCGGGGCGATGAAGTCCTTGACGAGCTGGTCGAGCTCGTCGGCCGGCGCCGAGGCGTTGATGAGGTCGAAGTCGACCGCCTCGCGGCCCGACAGGAGCTTGCCGGTGAGCATCAGCTCCTTGGTCTTGCGGATGCCGATCATCCGCGGGAGCCGATAGATCGGGCCGGCGCCACCGAACAGCGCCCGGCGGATGTGGAAGTCGCCGATCTGTGCGTCGTCGGAGGCCACGGCGAAGTCGCAGGAGATCATCAGCTCGAACCCGCCCGCGGTGACGAAGCCCTCGAGCACAGCCACCGACGGGGTGTTCATCGAGTAGAGGCGGTCGCACACCTTGGCCGACAGGACAGCGACCTCCATCGCGGTGGTGGTCCCGACGTAGTCCGCAAGCAGCTCGTCGAGGTCGAAGCCCGAGCAGAACGTGCCCTCCCGTCCGCGCAGGATCAGCACCCTCAGGTCGGGGTCGCTGTCCACCTCGCGAATGATCTCGTCGAGCCGGTGCAGGAGCTCGACGGTGACGGCGTTCTTCTTGTGCGGCCGGTTCAGCCACACGCGGGCGATCTCGCCGTCCTTCTCGAGCACCACGTGGTCGGTGAGAGTCATGGTCGTCCTTCCGGGTATTTGAACTGAATCCACTTCAGTCTGAGGCTCAGCGGCGGCGATGTCAAGGCAGGGTTGAGGTGACTTTCGTGGCCTGTCGAAGCACGCGCTTCGCAATCGCCCAGCGGTGCGTCTCTGACGACCCGTCGTAGATGCGAAACGGGCGGACTTCCCGCAGGTAGCGCGAGAGCAGGGTGTCCCCCGAGACGCCCAGCGCGCCGCAGATCTGCAGCGACCGGTCGACGACCCGGCCGACCGCCTCGGCGACGTACGTCTTCGCGATCGAGCTCGACTGCGCGGCCCTGCGGCCCTGGTCGAGCTCGGCGCAGGCCTGCCAGATGAGCAGGCGGGATGCCGCGATGTCGATCTCGGAGTCCGCGACCATCGCCTGGACCATGCCGAGGTCGCCCAGTCGGGAGCCGAAGAGCTCGCGCTCCGCGGCTCTGGACACCGCGATCTCCTGGGCGTGCCGGGCGATGCCGAGCCAGCGCATGCAATGGGTCAGGCGCGCGGGCGCGAGACGGACCTGGGCGTAGTCAAAGCCCTCGTCGACCGCGCCGAGCACCGCCTCCTCCGAGACGAAGACATCCTCGAGGTCCAGCTCGCAGTGGCCGCCGAAGAAGCCCTCGTCGAGGGTGTCGATGTGCCGGGTGATCTGCAGGCCGGGGGTGTCCGCGTCGATGAGGAACATCGTGGCGCCGCCCCGGTCGCCCGGGCTCCCCGACGTCCGGGCCATACAGATGGTGAACGCCGCGCCGTCCGCGCCGGTGATGAACCACTTGCGTCCGCTGACCAGCCAGCCGCCCTTGGTCGGCCTGGCCGTCGTCGAGAGTGCGGCCGGGTCGGAGCCTGCGCCCGGGGAAGGCTCGGTCATCGCGAAGCAGGACCGCACCGTGCCCAGCGCGAGCGGGCGGAGGTAGCGCTCCTTCTGGTCGGCGGTCGCGACAGCATCGAGCAGGTGCATGTTGCCCTCGTCGGGCGCGGCGATGTTGAGGGCCAGCGGGCCGAACAGAGACCATCCCGCCTCCTCGAACACCACGGCGCGGTCGCGCATGTCGAGGCCCTGACCGCCGTACTCCGCGGCGACGTGCGGCGCGAAGACGCCGGCCCCGCGGGCGGCCTCCTGGAGGTGGGTGCGCAGCGCCTCGCCACCCGCGCCGACCACCCCGGCGAACCGCACCTCCTCGGGAGCGACCACGGCGCGGACGAACGCCGCGGTGCGGGCCGCCAGCTCGGCCACCTGGGGGGCGGGGGTCAGGTCGATCGTCATCAGGGCAGGGTCTCGGCCAGTGCCAGAGCACGGTCGGCGATGCGGACCACCTGCCGGCCACGCGCGTCCATGCGTTCGTCGGCGGTCTCGCCCCGGAGGTGGCGCACGTAGAGCTGCTGCATGATGATCGCCGTCTTCCAGCAGCCGAACGCCTCGTACCACGCGACGTCAGCGCGGCTCAGCTCCTGCCGGGTCCGCGCGGCATAGTGCTCGACGACCTCGTCCCGGCTCGGCAGCCCGATGTTCTCGACGCCCGGGACTCCCTCGGCGGGGGTCGCGCCGTCCGGCCAGTAGTTCAGCAGCGTCCCGAGGTCCGTGAGCGGGTCGCCGAGCGTCGCCATGTCCCAGTCGAAGACCGAGACCACCTGGTCGGGGTCGCCCGCGGCGAACTGGCAGTTGTCGACCTTGAAGTCGTTGTGGACCAGCGCCGGCTGGCCGGACTCGGGCAGGTGCCGGGCCAGCAGCCCGCCGACCCGGTCGACGGTGCCGCGGCCCTTGGTCGCCACCGCTTCCCAGCGCCGCTGCCAGCCCCGGACCTGACGGTCCAGATAGCCATCGGGACGGCCGAGGTAGCCGAGGTCGCACCCGGCCGGATCGACGAGGTGCAGGTCCGCCAGGGCGTCGACCACGGCGAAGCCGATCCGGCGCCCGGGCTCCGCGCCGACCGCCAGCTCCGGGGGCACCCGGTCCCAGACCACGACCCCCTGGCGGTACTCCGAGACGAGGAAGTGGGCCCCGATCACCGCCGTGTCCGCGCAGTAGTGCACACCGAGCGGGGCGCGTCGGTACGCCGCGTGCAACCGCGACAGCACCGTGTACTCCCGGAGCATGTCGTGGGCACCGGCCGCGATCACGCCGAAAGGAGGCCGACGGACCACGAGGGCGACCTCCCCGAACCGGACGAGGTAGGTCAGGTTGGCCGAGCCGTTGGGGAACTGTCGCACCGAGAAGTCGCCGTCGAGCTGCGGCAGCCGCTGCCGCAGATGCCGCTCGAGCGCGGGCCAGTCGAGCTCCTCGCCAGGACGCACCTCGGCGACCTCGGGTCGCTCCGCCACCTGGTTCATCAGCTCGGTCATCAGATGCCCAGCAGGTCTGCGACGAGCGCGCGGTCCGCACGGGCCGGGCCGAAGGCGGCCTCGTCACCCAGGGCCCTTCGGAGGAAGTAGTGGGCCGGGTGCTCCCAGGTGAAGCCGATGCCCCCGTGCAGCTGGACGGTCTCGTGAGCCACCCGGATGACCGCGTCGGTGCAGACAGCCGCCGCGACCGCCGACGGCAGCTCGGCCGAGAAGGGGTCCTGGTCGAAGACCGCCGCCGCGTAGCGGGCCGCCGAGCGAGCACGCTCGAGGTCGACCAGCACGTCGGCCAGCCGGTGCTTGATCGCCTGGAACGACGCCAGTTGGCGGCCGAACTGGTGCCGCTGCCGGAGATGGGCTCGAGTCAGCTCGAGCATCGCCTCGATCATCCCGACGTGCTCCGCGGCCAGGGCCACCCGCCGCAGGATCGCCAGCTCGGTGAGGAGTGCGTCCGCCTCGTCCCGGCCGGCGACGACGTACGCCGGAGCCCCGTCGAGGTCGAGCCGGGCCTGGCGCCGGGTGAGGTCGAGGACCTCGAGCTCGACGCATGACACCACACCATCGGCTCGAAGGTCCACCAGGTGGATCGACTCGCGTCCCCGAGGTCCGATCCCCAAGACCAGCAGGTCGGCCGCCCCGCCGAGCAGCACCCGGGCGGCCAGGCCCGAGACCGTGGCGAACCCGGCGTCTTCGGACAGCCTCAGATCGGTGTCGGCCTCGTGCTCGAGCGCCAGGGTGACGACGAGCCGGCCCTCGACCACACCGCTCACTACCTCGTCGGGCACCACGCCCGCGGGCGCCGCGAGCACGGCCCGCACGCCGAGGACCGACGACAGCAGGAGGGGCTCCGGCAGCAGCGCTCGACCGGCCTCCTCGAGGAGCACCGCCAGCACGGCGACGCCGAACCCCTGCCCACCCCGCTCCTCCGCGACGGCGAGCGAGCCGACGTCCATCTCCTCGTTGAGGAGCGACCACAGCTTGGGTGACCAGCCCTCGGGCAGCTCGGCGGCCCGGCGCACCTCGTCGTGGGGAGCGTGGGTCTCGAGGAGATCGCGCAGCACCGTGCGCAGCTCCTCGTACTCCTGCACGGGCGCCAGCACGGACGCGTCGGCGACGGGCCACGGTTGCGCGGTCACGATTCCCTCCAAACTGAACTGACTTGAGTTCAAGTTAGGCCATCTCTCGGGCTTCCGGCAAGTGCGTCTCGACAATCGCATGCCAGTTGAACTAAGTTCAGTTTCATGGTCGAGACCACGCTCTCCCGGTACTACCGCGCCCTCGACGAGGGGCGGATCGACGACGCCCTGCAGCTGCTCGACCCGGACGTGCGGTTCGTGATGGTCCTGCCCGCCGGCATCCGCCGTGGTCACGGGCGGGACGAGATGGGCGCCTACCTGGGCGGCCGCGGCGTTGCCGACCGCGCCCACGTGGTCCTGCGGCAGTCGCGCGACGACGACGTCGAGTTCGTCTACGGCAGCGTGGCCGACGCAGGGACCACCACGGGTCGGTTCCTGTCCGGGGTCCGCGTGGGCACGAACGGACTGATCGTCAGCTACCAGGTCACCTTCGACACCGAGCACGTCCTGGTGGAGGACGCATGACCACGCCGTTCCTCGAGGCCTGGTTCGGGACCATGGACTCCGACACCCCCGAGCTGGTCCTGGACCGCATCACCGACGACTTCGTGATGTCGATCCAGTTCTCGAAGGGTGACGGCCAGTCCGCCGAGTTCGTCGGGGACCGGGCCGGCCTGGTGGCCTACCTCGAGCAGCGTGAGAAGAGCGTGCTCGTCCACGAGGTCACCCACGGTGCGCGCGTGGGGGACGTCGAGCTGGTCCTGGGCCGCACGATGCGCGACGGCGCCTTCGAGGCGACCTTCAACGCCTCGGCGCTGATCGACCCGGGGTCGGACAGGTGCCGGCGCCTGCTGATCGGGCGCACCCCACAGGTCGAGTTCCCCGCCTAGCTCACGCGAGAGCGAACCGTACTGACTCGATAACGTGCGACGCATGCCCGTCAAACTCGAGAACGTCGGGATCGCCGTCCGCGACCTCGAAGCGACGATCGCTTTCTTCACCGACCTCGGGCTCACCGTCCTCGGCCGTGACACGGTCAGTGGCGAGTGGGCCGACACAGCCGTCGGCCTCGACGGCAACCATGCCAACATCGCCATGCTCCAGACGCCGGACGGCAACGGTCGTCTCGAGCTCTTCGAGTACATCCACCCTGACGCGATCGAGACCGAACCCACCCGCCCCAACGAGATCGGTATGCATCGCGTGGCATTCTCGGTGGACGACATCGACGAGGCCCTCGAGATCGCCGCGAGGCACGGTTGCCACCCGCTGCGCGGCGTGGCGACCTATGAGGACGTCTACAAGCTCACCTACGTCCGCGGCCCGAGCGGCATCATCCTCATGCTTGCCGAGGAGCTGAAGAAGGGCTGAGCCGAGTCAGCGCGCGGTGTACCCGCCGTCGGCGTAGACCTCCGAGCCGGTCATGAAGGTCGAGTCGTCGCTGATCAGGAACGCGACGACCGCGGCGATCTCGTCGCCGCTGCCCAGCCTTCCGATCGGGGTGTTCTCGAGCATCGCCCGGTGCCGAGGTGTGCCCTCGTACCGCTCGAGCAGCTGCGCGGTTCCGACGAAGCCCGGATGCAGGGAGTTGACCCGCACTCCGGAGGTCGCCCAGTGCAGCGCGGCGTTCTTCGTCAGTGTGCGGACCGCGCCCTTGGCGGCGGCGTAGGCCGCGCTGTTCCCGAGCCCGCCGACCGTGCCGAGGATCGAGCAGACGTTCACGATCGAGCCGCCTCCCGACGCCGCAATGAGCGGCCCGAGGTGCTTCATGCCGAGCCACACTCCGGTGGAGTCGACGGACATCACCGCGTCCCAGTGCTCGACCGTCTCCTCCTCGACGGTCGCCAGGCTGCCGATGCCGGCGTTGTTGACGAGCCCGTCGAGCCGGCCGTGCTCCCGCCGGATCAGGTCGGCGAGCTGGATCCACTGTGCCTCGACAGCGACGTCGAGCCGCGCGGAGAGGTGCCGTCCGCGCGAGCCACCGAGCTCCTCGGCAAGGGTCTGGCAGGCCTGCTCGTCGAGGTCGGTCAGCACCAGGTGCGCCCCCTCCTCGGCGAGTCGCTCGGCCGTGGCCCGGCCAAGGCCGCCGGTGGCCCCGCTGAGGAGCACGACCTTGTCCCGGATCCGCTGTTCGACCTTTGTCACGTCGTCCCTTTCGAGTCCGGCACGACGACAAGACGCCCGGTGACCGCTCCGGCGCCCAGCCGTTCGTAGGCCAGCGCGACGTCGCCGAACGGCACCGCTTCGACGACCGGGCGCAGGAGCCCCCGCTCGGCGAGCTCGACCACGGCGACCAGGTCCTCGCGACTCCCCCAGAACGGCGCGCTGACCTGCCATCCCAACGGCAGGGCGAGGCCCTTGCCCACCAGCATGGTGCCGCGCGCGCCGCCGACCACGACCAGGCGTCCGCCCGGGACGAGCGCCGACCCCCCGGCGCCCATGGTCTGCTCCGAGCCGACGAAGTCCAGGACCACGTCGGCGCCGGTCTCGCCCATCGCCTCCTCGACCGACGCCCCGGTGCGGTGGGCGCCGAGCTCGTTGGCGAGGGCGCGGGCCTCGGGACGTGGGTCGACGGCGACCACGTGGGCGGTCGTCGTCGCCCGGAGGATCTGCACGGCAAGGTGGCCCAGTCCACCGACGCCGATGACCATCGCCGTGCACTCCCCCGTCAGCACCTCCCGGTGGGAGCGGATCGCGTGGTAGGCGGTGAGACCCGCATCGGCCAGCGGCGCGAGCACGGTCGCCGGCACCCCGGCGGCCGCCACGAAGTGGCGCTGGTCCGGCAGCAGGACGTACTCCGCGAGTCCCCCGTCGCGACCCAGGCCGCAGCCGACCCGGCCGTCGAGGGCCACGCAGTGGTTGTCGTGGCCGCGTCGGCAGTTGTGGCAGTCGCCGCAGGACCAGACGCCGTGGACCACCCCGTCCTGACCCAGGAGCGAGCGGTCCGCTGCCGCGCCGACCGCCACGACCCGGCCCGCGACCTCGTGTCCCAGGGTCAGCGGAAGGTCGTAGGGAAGAGTGCCCTCCCCGCAGGTCATCACGAAGAGGTCGGAGTGGCACAGGCCGACGGCCCGGACCTCGACCAGCACCTCGCGCCCGTGCGGGCTCGGGATGGGTACGTCGACCCGCTCGAGCGCCCGGCCCCACCCGGGGAGCCGGTACGCCGGCATCAGGTCGGTCACGGCCAGGAGGGGACCTGCGGGCCGCGTCCGCCGACGGACTCCAGGTAGCCGGCGGCGTCCGCCCGACGCTCCCCCCACATGATCTCGAAGACCAGGCGGGAGATCTTCCAGGTGCCCTCGTGCAGGGTGAGCTCGTCGTGGTAGCGCCCGACCAGGAGGCAGACGTCATCGTCGCCCTCGAACTTCTGGTACGACGTGTGGTAGACGAGCGCCGTCGCCCGGTCGCCCTGCACGTCGACGTGGTAGACGCTGAGCAGGTGGTGCTGCCAGACGCAGGCCTTGGTCGCATCGCGGATCCAGCCGATCACGGTGTCGGCGCCCTCCGCCGGCTCGGCGTTGCCGTACTGCGCCCACAGGTCGGGGTGCAGCACGTCGGACAGGCCGTCCGGGTTGGCGGAGTCGATGCAGGACGCGTAGCGGTAGAGCGTGTCCTCGATGAGCATGCGCTCCTCGACAGTGGTCATGGGTGTTCCTCTTTCCTGGGTGTGCTGCATCAGACGATCGCCCCGATCCGGTAGCCCTCGGCGATGGCGTGGCCGATCCGCCGGGGGGTCACGCAGTCTCCGATGGTCGTGAGCGTGTCGCTCGCCGACGTGGTGCGGCCCAGCTCGTCGTCGCCGACCCGTGGCTGGTGCCAGACCAGGAGTGCCGGCTCCAGCTCGAGATCGGGTCCGCCGAAGACGGGACGCAGGGCCACGGGCTCCGTCGCGTCGTCCGGGACGACCAGCCGGGTGGCCACGTGCATCGCTACGTCGGCGGCGGCCAGCCGGGTCAGCAGCGGACCGATGCTCTCGTGCGGGACGCGTGGCGCCAGAGCGGTCAGCGCCGTCACGAACGTGACCTGCCAGCCCCGCTGCGCCAGCGCCTCCGCGGCGCTGTAGGCGGGCCAGAAGCCGTCGCCCTCGTCGTACACCACCGCCGGGCCCGGCCCGGTTGGCAGGTGGTTGCCGGTCAGCACGTCGTCGACGGAGACCGCGCCGCGGGACTGCGGACCCGGCGGCAGCGCAGCGACGCGCGAGCCGGTCGCCAGTACGACGTGGTCGGCGATGCCCCGGATCTCCTCGAGGTCGTCCGGCGCGATCTGGGCGCCGAGGTTGACGTCGACCTTCAGCCGCCGGGTCTCCCGGTCCAGGTAGTCGACGATGTCGATCAACGTCGCGCGGTGGGGCGAGGCAGCCGCGACCCGAACGGCTCCCCCCAGTGCGGTGTCGCGCTCGAAGAGCGTGACCCGGTGGCCGCGTTCGGCGCTGACCCGCGCGGCCTCCAGCCCGGCCGGGCCGCCGCCGATCACGTAGATCTCCTTGGGCCGGGACACCTGGACCCCCACGGTGGCGGGTCGGCTGCGGCCCACCTCGGCGTTGACCGCACAGTGCAGGTGCGGGTCGAAGGCCCGGCAGTCCTGGTTGATGCCCAGGCAGCCGCGGATCTCCTCGAGCCGGCCGGTCTGCGACTTGACCGGCAGGTCCGGGTCCGCGAAGAGGGCGCGCGCCATGCCGACCAGGTCCGCATGGCCGGCCTTGATCGCGTGCTCGGCCGTGCCCACGTCGCGGATCCGCTGGCCGACCAGGGTGGGCACCCCGGTGGCGGCCCGGACCCTCGATGCGGACGGGACCGCGACCGCGTCCGGACCGGTGGAGTCCTTCACGTAGGAGCCACGGGTGCCGTGGGTGATGCTGAAGTAGTCGACGCCACCGAGCGCGGCCAGGTCCTCGGCGATCCGCACGCAGTCCTCGAGGTCCATGCCTCCGGGGATCTCCTCCTCGCCGCTGAGCCGGACGCCCAGGGCAAAGCCCTCGGGACTGACCGAGCGCATCGCCTCGACGACCAGGTGCAGGAAGCGCATCCGGTTGTCGAACGACCCCCCGAAGCTGTCCGTGCGCCGGTTGGTCAGCGGCGACATGAACTGCGCCGGCAGGTACCCGTGCGCGGCGTGGATCTCCACGCCGTCGAGGCCGGCCTTGACGAGGTTCTCGGTGGAGACCCGCCAGCCCTCGATGATGTCGTCGATCTCGGCGACGGTGAGCTCGTGTGGCGGGTACGCGTCGCGCGTCGTCTTGATCGGGGACGGCGCCATGGGTGGCTGGTCGGACTCGCCGCCGATGAACTCGCGACCGAGGTGGACCAGCTGCCCGACGAGGCGGGCACCGTGCCGGTGCACCACGTCGGCCTTGTCCCTCATCGCAGGCACGACCGCGTCCAGGTAGGCCTCGACCAGCTTGCCCGACCGCAGCGCGGACGTGGGGTGGACGACCATCGCGCCCGCGATGATCATCCCCACGCCGCCCTGGGCCAGCCGCTCGAAGTGCTCCACGTCGCCGTGGGTGGGGATGCCGCGCTCGACGAGGCTGGTCCCCGCGGGCAGCGCGACGAGCCGGTTGCGCACGTCGAACCCACCGAGCCGGAACGGCGAGAAGACGTGGGGAAGCTGTCTTCCATCAGTCGCTCCTGCGTTCAGTGAGTCGGGTGCGGGGTTGGTGCCACGCCGGCCGGGTCTCGGGAGCGGCCGGCCGGCGCGGAGCTCGCTCAGGCCGCGGTGCCGGGGCCCGTCCCGCGCCGTACGCCTGCGGTGACGGACTCGGGGAGCTGTCGGCTCGGGTCGACCGAGATGGTCTTGTAGTGCAGGAACTCCTGGTATGCCGTCGGACCGTGCTCGCGCCCGATGCCCGACTTCTTGTAGCCACCGAACGGTGACCCCAGGTCGGCGGCGAAGGTGTTCACCGAGAACGTCCCGGTGCGCATGCGTCGCGCGATCTCGAACCCGTGGGCGTCGTCCGCGGTGAAGACCGCGCCCGAGAGCCCCATCTCGCTGTCGTTCGCGATGCGCACCGCGTCTTCTTCACCGTGGTGGGGGATCAGAGAGGCCACGGGTCCGAAGATCTCCTCGCGGCTGACGCGCATCTGGTTGTCCGCGTCGGTGACCAGGGTCGGCTCGAAGTACCAGCCGCGGTCCAGCCCGGCCGGGCGACGGCCGCCCGTGGCGATCGTGGCGCCCTCCTTGCGGGCCAGCTCGACGTACTCCTCCACGCGGTCGCGCTGACGCTCGGTGACCAGCGGGCTGATGACGGTGTCGGCCTCCATCGGGTCCCCGATCTTCAACGACCGGAAGCCCTCCACGAGTGCCTCGGCGTACTCGTCGTAACGCGCGGCCGGCACGACGAGCCGGGTCAGTGCGACGCAGCTCTGGCCGGCATTCGTGCCGACACTGGCGCCGATCAGCACCGGCAGGGCGTCCTCGAGCTTCGCGTCGTCGAGGACGATCGCCGCCGACTTGCCGCCGAGCTCCAGGACGCAGGGCTTGATGAGCTCGCCACATGCCGCGGCGATGCGAGCACCGGTCTGCACCGACCCGGTGAAGCTGACCATGTCCACGCCCGGGTGGCGCACGAGGTACTCGGCCTCGGGCGCACGGGCGGCGACGATGTTGATCACGCCCGGCGGCAGGCCGACCTCCTCGCAGATGTCGCCGTAGATGAACGTCGCCAGCGGGTTGGGCTCGGTGACCTTGACCACCGCGGTGCACCCGGCGATCAGCGCCGGCGCGACCTTCTGCGGCACCGCAGGGAATGCGAAGTTGTAGGCCGGGAAGGCAGCCACGACGCCGACCGGCTCCTGGACCACCAGGCTGGCCCCGGCCATCGGGATGATGCTGCCGCCCTCGGAGCTCGCCGCCAGCGGGCCGAGATCGCTGAGCCGCACCTGGGAGGTGTCCAGGCCGCGCCCGATCTCCGCGTTGTAGTTGAGGCTCATCACCGGAGACACGACCTGGTAGACCTGCGAGAGGAACAGGGTGCACCCGAGCTCCTCGGTGATGAGCTCGGCGAGCTCCTCCTGGCGCTTGGCGATGGCGTCGGCCATCCGGGTCAGGTAGTCGGCTCGCTCGGCAGGTGAGAGCCGAGGCCACTCCCCCTCGTCGAAGGCGTGCCGGGCCGCTGCCACGGCGTCGTCGATGTCTGCGCGGGACGCGGCCGGGACGTGGCCGATCACCTCTTCGCTCCTCGGCGAGACGATGTCGAACCGGTCGTCGGTCTGCGCGGCACGCCAGGCGCCGTCGATGAAGAACGCCTGGTGATCGATGGCTGCCATGGGATGACCTTCCACTCAATGACAGGGCCGAGGGAGGTCACCCTCTTCCCAAAACGAACTTAGTTCGATTCAATCTAGCGAGTGGTGCCGGCGACCACAAGACCTGATCGGAACATCACCGAGAAGCTCTGGAGTGGTTGCCATCACAGGGAGAACGTGTTTATTCTTCAAACTGAAGTGAACTCAGTTAGCCTAGCAACGGACGGAAGGCGAAGGTCGTGGTGAACGCTTCTCAAGCAGATCCCCGCACCGATCTGGACCCGGCGGCCACGGCAGTCCCGACCACGCGGCATCCGGTCCTGCAGGTCCGCCACCTCTCGAAGACCTTCCCCGGGACGAGGGCGCTGGACGACGTCTCGCTCGACGTCGCGCCGGGCGAGGTCCACGCGCTCATGGGCCAGAACGGCTCGGGGAAGTCCACGCTCATCAAGCTGCTCGCGGCCTACCACTCGGCGGACCCGGACGCTCAGGCCGAGCTGGACGGTGTCCCCTTCGAGGTGGGCCGGTCGGTGCCCGACGGGTTGCGCTTCGTCCACCAGGACCTCGGCCTGATCCTCGAGCTGAGCGCCCAGGACAACCTCGCGCTCCACGGTGGCTTCGCTCGCGGCCTCGGCGGCCGGGTCCTCTGGAAGCAGCAGGAGGTCGAGACCCGTCGGGTGCTCGCGGCGTTCGACGTCGACCTCGACATCCACCGCCCGCTGGCCGCCGCGACCCCTGTGCAGCGGACCGTCGTGGCGATCGCGGCCGCGCTCCAGGGCTGGGAGGGCGGGGGCGTGCTGGTGCTCGACGAGCCGACGGCCGTCCTGCCGCACGAGGAGGTCGAGCGACTCTTCGAGGTGGTCGCCGAGGTGCGCAGGCGCGGAATGAGCGTCCTGTACGTCTCGCACCGGATGGACGAGATCTTCGCGATCGCCGACCGAGTGACCGTCCTGCGTGGCGGTCGCCGGGTCGGCACCTACGACGTCGACACCCTCGACGCGCGGGCCCTGGCCGGCACGATGGTCGGCGACGACATCGACCCCGACTTCCGGGCCGGCGTCGTCGACCAGACTGACCAACCCGTGACGATCCAGGCTCGCGGGATCCACGGCAAGTGGCTGCGCGGCGTTGACCTCGAGGCCCGGGCCGGAGAGATCCTCGGCATCGCAGGCCTGGCCGGCGCCGGGGCTCTCGAGCTGCCGTACGTGCTCGCGGGCAAGTCCGATGACCACGCGAGGGGCGAGATCCGCCTCCCCGCGATCTCCCCCGAGTGGTTCGACGTCTCGAGGTCCGCGCAGCTCGAGATCCCGCTCGTCCCGGCCGACCGGCAGACCGAAGCGGTCGTCGCGGAGTTCTCCGTCGGCGAGAACATCTCGCTCTCAGCGCTACGGAGCCTGGGCCGCCGGGGCCGTCTCCAGGCCAAGGCCGAGGCGAAGCTCGTCGACTCGTGGAGCAGCCGGCTCGGAGTGGTGAGCACAGGGCCGTCGGCCCCGATCTCGACGCTCAGCGGCGGCAACCAGCAGAAGGTGATCCTCGCGCGCTGCCTGGCGGTGGGCCCGCGGGTCCTGGTGATGTGCGAGCCGACCGCCGGCGTCGACATCGGCACCCGCGTCGCGATCTACCAGATCATCGCCGACCTCGCTGCCAGCGGTCTCACGGTGATCGTCGCCTCCTCCGACGAGGGGGACCTGCTCGCGCTGTGCACCCGCATCCTCGTGCTCCGCGGCGGCGTGGTCGCCGAGGAGCTGGCGGCAGCAGGGCTGACCAAGAACGTGCTGATCAGGGCCATCGAAGGAGCGGAGCAATGAGCGTGAACGTCGACGAAAGAGTCGGGACGACGACCGAGCAGTCCGACCAGGGAAGAGGAGTCACTACTCCCGCTTCCCGATGGAAGTCCCGCCTGGCGTTCGACAAGGTCGGGGCGATCTACGTCTGGCTCGCGATCATCGCGGTGTTCTCGATCTGGGTCCCCGAGACGTTCCCCAACGTCACGACGGCCAAGCAGATCCTGAACTCCAACGCGATCACGGCTCTCGCCGCGCTGTCGGTGACCATCCCGCTCGCGGCCAGGGTCTTCGACCTGTCGTTCGCCCTGAACATGACGCTCTGCGGGGTCGCCGTCGCGCACTTCGTCATCGATGGGGTGCCGCTGGTGGCGGCTGTCGGGCTGGGGGTCCTGATCGGCCTCCTCGTCGGGCTCATCAACGCGACCGTCGTCGTGGTCATGAAGATCGACTCGTTCATCGCCACCCTGGCGACCGGATCCCTGATCCAGGCCCTGATCACGCTGGTCACCAACGACACCCCGATCAGCGACGTGAAGCTGGCGGGCGGGTTCGCCAAGATCGGGCAGACCACGGCCCAGGGCCTGATCCTTCCCGTGCTCTACGTCGCGGTCGTCGCGGTGGGCATCTGGTACCTCCTCGAGCACACCGCCACCGGGCGACGCCTCTACGCCGTGGGCTTCAACGCTGACGCCGCCCGGCTGGCGGGCGTCAAGGTCGCTCGGCTGCAGTTCCTCGCGCTCGTGACGTCCGGAGTGCTGGCCGGTTCCTCAGGCATCGTGCTCGCCTCGATCCTCGGCGGCGGCTCGCCCACGGCGGGTACGCCGTACCTGCTCCCCGGCTTCGCGGCGGTCTTCCTGGGCGCCACCCAGCTCAAGAACGGCCGGTTCAACGCCGGCGGGACCTTGATCGCGGTGCTGCTCCTCGGGACCGGCACGACCGGGCTGGGCCTGGCCAACGCGCCGCAGTGGTCCGGAGCCCTGTTCGTGGGGGTCGTCCTGATCGCGGCGCTGATGGTCACCGGGCTGCAACGACGTACGACGCTCGCCGCGCGTCCCGCCACTCTCCAGGACCCGTCCGACCAGACCTCCAGCACTGCCGCCAAGACCCAGGACGGCCCGGCATGACCGCTCGCGCCCACCCTCAGCGACGGACCCCTCAACGTCTCGGGACTCAGCAGTCCACACAGAAAGTAGGAATCATGTCCGCACACCGTCCTCGCACCGTCAGGAAGGCGAGGTGGGTGGGCACGGCCGTCTCGGTCCTTGCCCTGCTGCTCGCCGCCTCCGCCTGCGACTCCCAGAGCGATGCCTCGGCAGGTCCGGTCGACAACGCCGGCCTCGAGGCGGCCAAGGCCACGGTCGCCAAGGCCGCGGAGCGGCCGACGAAGATCACCGTCACGACGCCCATCGACAAGCCGATCCCGACTGGCAAGAGGATCACCTTCGTCAGCTGCGGCGTCGAGGCCTGCGCCATCCAGGGACCGATCCTGGCCGAAGCTGCGGGCATCCTCGGCTGGACCGTCGACCAGGTGGCGACCGATGGGTCGCCCGAGAAGGTGCAGGGCGCCATCGACGCAGCCATCCGCAACGGCTCGGACGCCGTGATCCTCAACGCCGCGGACAAGGACGCCTACGCCAAGCAGATCTCCGATGCCGCAGCAGCCGGCGTGCAGTTCGTGACCTGCTGCTCGCTCGCGACCACCGGCGACGGGCTCCTCTTCAACACCGCGACCTCGGCGCAGAACGCTCCGATCGGTGACTACCTCGCAGCCGAGGTCGTCAGCGACAGCGGCGGCAAAGCCGACGCGCTCTACGTGAACATCTCGGCGTTCCAGATCCTGGCAAAGGTCGGCGACACCTTCAAGGCAGGGATGAAGGAGTACTGCCCTTCGTGCACCGTCGATTCCCTCGACATCCCCCTGACCTCGCTCGGCAAGGACGCCCCCGACCGGATCGTCTCGTACCTCCGCAGCCACCCTGACGTCAACTACATCGCACTGTCCGTCAGTGACGCACTCGGCGCCGGTCTGCCCGCCGCTCTCAAGGCCGCCGGGCTCGCGGACAAGGTCACCATCGTCGGCCAGGGCGGCGGCTCGCAGAACTTCGCCGACATGGAAGCCGGCGACATCGAGGCGCTGGTCCCGACCGACCTCTACGCCTACGACTACCTGATGATCGACGCCCTGGCGCGGCACTGGGCGGGCGTCCCGGTCGGCGAGGCCGGACCGCAGTTCTGGCTGGTCAAGAAGGACACGGCTCCCGACGACACGTCG
Organism: uncultured Actinomycetota bacterium; assembly: GCA_963817125.1. Taxonomy (GTDB): domain Bacteria; phylum Actinomycetota; class Actinomycetes; order Propionibacteriales; family Nocardioidaceae; genus Nocardioides. Next base: position 47,739 of record CAWFNB010000009.1, on the reverse strand, counting down.
AAGCCGTTCCCGCTCGTGCTCGACACGGAGGCGCAGTTCAAGGCGCTCTGGGGCAAGGCCTGACCGACTGACGGCAGGCCCGGCATCGAGAACCTCGATGCCGGGCCCCGCCGTCCGAGCAAACAACAGCAATCCACGGCAGGAGACCCACATGTTCGTTCTCGTCCACGGCGCCGGCGGCGGCGCCAACTGCTGGGACAGGCTGCTGCCACATCTGGACAGACCCGCGATCGCGGTCGACCTGCCGGGACGCGGCAGCCGTGCCGACGTCGACCTTGCCTCCGTGCGCCTCGACGACTGCGCCCGCGCCATCCTGGACGACGTCGCCGCGGTCGACGCGGACGACCTGGTGCTCGTCGGACACTCGTTCGCAGGCGTCTCGGTGCCGCGCGTGATGGCAGAGCTCGCGGCGCGGCTGCGCCATGTCGTCTTCCTCTCCGCGGTGGTGCCGGCCGACCGCACGGCGGTGCTGGACCAGATCGACCCTGCGGTCCGGGAGCTGGTGCGTGCGTCGATCGTCGGCGGCATCTACTCCCAGGACCGCGAGGGTGCCCGAGCGATGCTGTGCAACGACATGGACGCCGAGCAGACCGACTGGACACTCGACCGAGTCGTCGACGACTCCGCAGCCCTGCTCACGGAGATCGTCGACCTCAGCGGGCTGTCGGCCGACGTTCCGCGCACCTACGTCCGAATGACGAAGGACCACTGCTACCCGCCGGACCTCCAGGAACGGTCGGCCGCACGCGTGGGCGGAAATGTGAGCTACCTCGAGACCGGTCACATGGCGATGGTGTCCGCGCCGCACCAGGTTGCCGGGCTACTCAACGCCCTCGTCTGATGCCCGAAGCCGCAGGCCTGACCGCCCTGGTCACCGGCGGGGCCGCCGGGATCGGCGCGGCGGTGGTCCGTCTGCTGCACCAGGAGGGTGCGCGGGTGCACGTGGCCGACGTCGACCGGGACGCTGGTGGCGCACTGGCGGCGAAGCTGGGTGACCGCGCGGACTTCGTCAGGCTGGACGTCACCGACGAGGCGTCGTGGGCCGCGGCCCTCGACGGCATCAATCAGGCCGGGCCGCTGACCACGCTGGTCAACAGCGCCGGCGCCGCCCTGAAGCGGCCCCTCCTCGACACCTCGCCCGACGACTTCCGTCGCATCGTCGACCTCAACCTGACCGGCACGTTCCTGGGCATGAGCCTGGCCGGGCGAGGGCTGGCACGGGGTGGAGCGATCGTGAACATCTCGTCGCTCAACGGCGTGCTCCCCACCGCCGGCCTCGGGGCATACGTCGCCTCCAAGGCCGGGGTCTCCGCGCTGACCCGCGTCGCCGCCCTCGAGCTCGCGGAGCGAGGCATCCGCGTCAACGCGGTCTGCCCGGGCAGCATCGACACTGCCATCACCGACATCCCCGGCTTCTCCGACGTCGACTGGGACGCCTACGTCCAGACGATCCCGCTACGGCGCCGTGGGACTCCGCACGAGGTTGCCCGAGCGGTGCTGTACCTCGCCTCGGACGAGAGCGCGTACGTCACCGGGACCAACCTGGTGATCGATGGGGGCATCGCGGCCGGACGCCTGGCGACCTGACCCGACGTTCAGTCCTCGTGGATGGTGATCGCGCGCTCAGGGCACGAACCGGCCGCGTCGCGGGCGGCGTCCGCCTGGTCGTCCGGGACGTCGATGACCTGACCGCGGACGGTCACGAAACCCTCGTCGTCGTCGTCCTCGAGAAGGTCCGGGGCGACCGTGTAGCAGCGGCCGTGTCCGCGGCAGAGCCTGGCGTCGACCTCGAGCTTCATGCCTTGGCCTCCCATGCCAGCGGGAGGGTGAGCAGCGTCATCATGGCGCCGCCACCGCGCTCCATGAGGGGCTCCTCGGAGACGACCTCGAAGTCGGGGATCACCTTGAGCCACTCCTCGACGGCGACCTGCATCACCATGCGGGCCAGGTGCGCGCCGAGGCACCGGTGCGGGCCGCCGGCGAAGCCGAGATGGTTGTTGGCCTTGCGATCCACGACGAACTCCTCGGGGCGGTCATAGACCCGGGGGTCCCGGTTGGCCCCCGAGACCAGCCCGTAGACCATGTCGCCCTTGCGGAGCGGACAGCCGTGGAACTCCGTGTCCTCGGTGACCTTGCGGCCGTCGCCGAAGATGATCGTGTAGAGACGCAGCGACTCCTCGACCGCCGACGGGATCAGCTCCGGCTCCTCGCGCAGCCGGTGCCGGTCGTCCGGGTTGTCGGCGAGGTGGCGGAACAGGTAGCCCAGCTGACCTCGCGTGGTGTCCAGACCGGCCAGGACGAGCACGGTGAGGATGTCCAGGATCAGGGCGTCCTCCAACGGCTCGTCGTCGATGGTCGAGTGCAGCAGGAGAGAGACGAAGTCGTCCTCGCGAGGCTGGGCCTCGCCCCGGCGGGCCTCGAGCACGTCGACCCAGTACTGCCGGATCCCGCCGAGTGCCGCGCCCATTGCCTGCTGCTGCTCGAGGTCGCCACCGAAGCCGGCGAAGAAGTCCTCGACCCACGGGACGAACAGATCGGCGTCGGAGTTGGGCACGCCGATGATGGTCAGGAAGATCTCGGTGGGCAGCCGCATGGCGAAGTCCGCGACGAAGTCGCACTCCCCTCGTGGCGCGAGGTCGGCGACCAGCCGCCGGCCGATCTCGTGGGCCTGCGGGGCGATCCGGGCAACTGCGTTGGGAGCAAACCAGCGACTGATCAGCTGTCGATACTTGGCATGCTCCGGCGGGTCGATCTGGGTGGGCACGAACCGGTACGCCGGGTCCGGCTCCCACGGGGTGATGGACTCGCTGGAGAAGATCTCCGGGTGCTGGTACATCTCGCGCACCTCGTCGTACCGCGTGAAGACCCAGTAGCCCTGCGCGTGCGTGTTGAAGAACGCCGGGCTGATCTCTCGCAGCTCGTTGGCCTTCTGCCAGTGGCTGCCGACCTCGAGCGGCGGAGAGGCATCCAGGTGGATGACCGGGCATCCGCTGGGCACCCGGTCGGGGGCCACCTGGCCATCTGCTGTCGTGCTGGTCATCGCATCCCGGCTTCCGTGAGCGAACTGAGTTCGGTTTAGTTATGAACTGTAACGCCGCTCACAGGCGTCCGCAATACCCGGTTTCGGTGGATGGGCTGGCCGGGTCGCCTCGACGAGGCGTCGTTGATTCTCGACGCTCTGTCCAACAGGATCGACACATGTCTACTCCTGGGGTGCGCCGAACAACGCCGAGCAAGGGCGACCGGACCTCTCAAGCCATCCTCGATGCCGCGACGGCGCTCCTGGCTGAGCGCGACATCACCGAGATCACGATCGACGAGCTGGCCTCGCGTGCGGGGATCTCCCGATCGGCGTTCTACTTCCACTTCGAGTCCCGAGAGGCGGTCCTGCACCTTCTGTCCGAGCAGGTCGTCGGCGACCTCTACGCGATCGCAGGGGCCTGGACCGAACGTGGTGGGGAGTCGGCCGAGGACGCCCTGCGGCGTGCGACCAGCGGGTCGGTGGACTACTGGCGGTCGCACGGGCCGGTGCTGCGGGCCGCGGTGCGAGCCCGCGGGGCCAATCCCCACATGCAGGCGTTCTGGAACGACGTCGCGAAGAGGTTCATCGGGTCCGTCGCCGACCGGATCGAGGCCGAGCGAGCCTCGGGTGCAGCACCGCCTGGACCTCCCACTGCGCGGATGCTGGCCAAGGTTCTGGTGTCGATGAACGACGAGGTGTTCTACGAGCACTCGCGGTCCCGCCGCTCACGGGCTGCTGACCGGGAGATCGTCGACACGCTCACCACGGTCTGGCTGCGCTCGATCTACGGCGGCTGACTGATCCTTGTTTTTCGACGGAGCGTCGATTATTGTCGACGCTATGTCGCGTCTCCAGGCCCGGGTCGCCGTCGTGACCGGCGGCGCATCGGGGATCGGCGCAGCCACGGTGCACCGGCTGGCTGCCGAGGGAGCGGCCGTGGCGGTCGCCGACGTCGACGGCCACCGGGCCAAACAGGTCGCCGACGAAGTGCAGGGGTGCGCAGTCCTGATCGACGTCACCGACCTGGACTCCATCCGGGAGGGTCTCGACGCCGTCGAGCGTGAGCTCGGTCCTGTCGACGTCCTCGTGAACAACGCCGGCGGGGACACCTCGGCGTACTTCGTCGACACCAGTCCCGCCGACTGGGATCACTGGCTGGCGGTGAACCTTCGCGGCACCATGGCATGCACCCACGCCGTGCTGCCAGGCATGCAGAACCGGCGCCGCGGGGTGATCGTCAACATGTCCAGCGAGGCCGGCCGGACCGGGCTGGCCGCGGGCGCGACCTACTCCGCGGCGAAGGCAGGGGTCCTCGGCTTCACGAAGGCGATCGCACGCGAGGCCGGCCGGTACGGCGTCCGCTGCAACGCCGTCGCTCCTGGCCCGGTCGACACGCCGATGCTCGATGAGCTCGCACGCACCGAGCTCGGCGCCCGGATCCGCGACGTCATGGTGGCCGGCACGATGCTTGGCCGGTGCGGAACTGCCGACGAGGTGGCCGCAGCAGTGGCGTTCCTGGCTTCGGACGATGCTTCGTTCATCACCGGCCACACCCTGTCGGTCAGCGGCGGCAGCTATGCCGCCTAGTGCCGGGACGGCTCTCACCCTGGTGCCGCTGGCCACCATGGTCGCCGAGCTGCGGCCGCCACTGGTGCTGCCGGACACGCCTGCGGGCACACGGATGATCTACGAGGTTGCCTCCGGGTCGATCTCGGGCGAGCGGCTCAACGCCAAGCTCGTCGGGGACTCCGCCGCGGACTGGCTGCTCGTCGGGCCGGACGGCACCGGCACCCTGGATGTGCGGTGCCTGGTCGAGACCGACGACGGCGCCCTGGTGTTCCTGCAGTACCACGGCCGCGTCGACCTTTCCGGCGGCGCGGACGCCCCGCTCTACTCGACCCCGCGCTTCGAGACCGGCGACGAGCGGTACGGCTGGCTGAACAAGCTCCAGGCAGTCGGCAAGGGCTCGTTGGTCGGCACCACGCTCAGCTATGAGCTCTACGAGCTCCGGTGATCAGACACCCAGGAGGCAAGCATGACGATTGACGGCACCTGCGCACCCGAGTTCGCGAGCGTGCGCGAGGCGTTCGAGCAGAACTTCGCCGAGTACGCCGAGGTCGGGGCCGCGGTGCACGCGACCGTCGACGGCGTACCCGTGGTGGATCTGTGGGGCGGCCTGCAGGACCCCTCGGCCGGTACGCCGTGGGAGCGGGACACGCTGGTGCACATCTGGTCCGGAAGCAAGGGAGCCGTGGCCCTGTGCGCACACGTGCTCGCCTCGCGGGGAAAGCTCGACCTCGAGCTGCCCGTCTCGCACTACTGGCCGGAGTTCGCCCAGGGTGGCAAGGAAGAGATCCTGGTGCGGCAGCTGCTCAACCACCAGGCCGGACTCGCCGCGGTCACCGAGCCGCTCCCGCGGGGGGCGTTCTACGACTGGGAGCTGATGACCAGCACCCTGGCCCGTCAGCAACCGCTGTGGGAGCCCGGCACCCGGCACGGCTACCACGCACTGACCTTCGGCTTCCTGGTCGGCGAGGTCGTCCGCCGGGTGGCCGGCGTACCCCTGGACGAGTTCTTCCGCACTGAGATCGCCGAGCCACTGGGCCTCGACTTCTTCTTCGGGCTCCCGGACTCCGAGGAGCACCGAGTCGCGCACACCATCCCGCCGGACCTGATGGCGCCTGGCACTCCCGTGCCCAGCCTGTACGTCGCCGCGATGACCCATCCATCCTCGCTGGCCGGCACGATGCTGCTCAACAACGGCGGCTACATGGACCCGGGCGAGGCCGACACCCGCGACGCGCACGCCGCCGTGATCGGCGCCACCGGCGCCATCACCAACGCCCGCGGCCTGTCCGGCATGTACGCCCCCCTCGCGAACGGTGGCGGCGATCTCGTCGACGAGTTCCAGATCGCGCGGATGGGGGCGGTCAGCTCGGCATCCTCGGTCGACGCCGTCGTCCTCGTGCCGAGCCGCTTCAGCCTCGGCTTCGTCAAGGCGGTCGACAACAGCCACCTGCCCCCCGCGGACGCCGAGGGCGTCCTGCTGTCGGAAGAAGCCTTCGGACACATCGGCTTCGGCGGTTCGATCGGCTTCGCCGATCCCAGGGCCCGGCTGTCCTTCGCATACACGATGAACCGGCAGGGCGCGGGCGTCGGCCTCAGCGAGCGCGGCCAGGCGCTGGTCGACGCGACGTACGCCGCTCTCGGGTACCGCCGGCCAGCCGGTGGCGGTCTGTGGGTCCACGGCTCCTGACGTGCCAGCGTCCGCAAGGTCTTCCGTCCTGCGCGGGGATGGACGAGGCTGCGCAGCATGGCCGTTCATCTCCAGCTCGCCGTCGCGCCTGCGACCCAGGATCAGTTCAACGAGCTCGACGCCCAGGTCGGGCAGTCGATGGCGCAGGCAGGCGGTCCGCCGGCTGGACTGATGTCGCACGTGGTCTACCCCGCGGACGACGGATTCGTCATCGACGAGGTGTGGCGCGCGGAGACCGAGGGGCGGCTCTACGCCGACGACGTGCTGCGACCGTTGTTGACCGAGGCAGGACTCAACGCCGTCGAGACCACGGTCCGCCCGGTCTGGTCCTTCGCCCGGCCGTGACGGCATTGCCGCGGGTCAGACGTTGAAGCGGAACGTTCCCGCGCGACTCTGGCTGCCACTGACCATTGTTGGCCCACGTTGACGAATGGCCCTTGACCTGCATAAACGCAGAATTGTCGTCGTTGGCCGTCGTTGACCGCTCTTGGTCTCGGCCGGACTTCTTGCGGACCATTTGCGGACTGCCGGCGTCAGGCGAGCGGCAGGCGCACCAACAACCGCCAGTTCGTCGAGGGTTCCGCGGACTCCCGGGCTGGCCGGGCAAATCGTCGCGCCGAGGTGCAAATCGGCAGGCCGTTCGGCCGTTCTGACATGGAGCAGGTGACCGGCCGGGACGTAAAGATCTGAGCAGCCCCACTGCAAAGGGTGGGGGCGCCCTGCCAAGGAGTGATCACATGAACCGTTACGACCTCGCCCTCATCGGATTCGGCGGTGTCAACCGGGCGCTCGCCGAGCTCATCGTTCAGCGCGGCGACGACCTTGCTCGGGAGCTGGGGTTCACTCTGCGCATCGTGGCAATCACTGACCTGCGGGCCGGTTCTCTGGTCGACGTCGACGGCATTGACCTCGTGCCGCTGCTCGCCACGGAGCCCGATGACTTGAGCTTCGCTGACCGGGCCGCGGGAAGTGCCGATCCGCGCAATGAGTGGGTGATCCGCCACGTGCCAGCGGATATCGTGGCCGAAGCGACGTACACGAACCCCACCGACGGTGAGCCCGCCCTCTCCCATGTGCGCTGGGCCCTCGAATCCGGCAAGCACGTGTGCACCACCAACAAGGGACCCGTCGCCCTCGCCGGCCAGGCACTCAAGGCGCTTGCCGCCGAGTACGGCGTCAGCTTCGAGTTCGAGGGCGCCGTGGTCAGCGGCACCCCCATCCTGCGAACGGCCCGACGCATGTTCGGCGGACTACGGGTCGAGGGCGTCCAGGGCATCATGAACGGCACCTCGAACTACATCCTCGGCCGGCTGGAAGAAGGACTCGACCTGCCGTCCGCCATCGCGGAAGCGCAGGAACGCGGATACGCCGAAGCCGACCCCACCGCCGACCTCGAAGGTCACGACGTTCAGCTCAAGGTCATGATCCTGGCCAACGAGGTCCTCGGCGCCAGCCTGCGCCGCGAGGACGTCCCGTGCGAGGGCATCTCTGGCATCACACCCCGAGAGGTCCAGGACGCCGCATCGAAGGGACTGCGCTGGAAGCTGGTCGGCTCGGCGAAACGACGCGCGGATGGCACGGTGGACGCCAGGGTGGCGCCCCATGCCCTTCCCGCTCACCATCCACTCGCTGGAACCTCCGGAGCGAACAACGCGGTGGCCTTCGACACCGATCTCCTCGGCACGGTCACGGTGTCCGGTCCCGGCGCCGGCCGCATCGAGACCGCCTACGCCCTGCTCTCGGACATCATCGCAATCCACGATCGCCACCACGCAAACGGCAGCGATGCCAACGCGCTGCGAGTGCTTCAGGAGGTCCTCCGTGACTGACACCATTGTGAAACCTGCCGTCGAGGTCGCGGCCGACGTGGCGCCCGTGCACAACCCGTACACCGGCGAGGTCATCCCCTTCGACGCTGATACGTCCACAGATCGACCGACACGGGTCGTTGACGCTTTGTGCGAATGCCGTGGGATCAGCTAGCTCGGTGGCAGGAACGGCGCAACCAGCCGGGCGCGCTTGGCGGGCTGGCCGGTGCGCTCCTCGTAGGCGTCTGACGCGTCGAGCGTCTTGGCGATGAGCCTCGAGGCGATGAACCGAAGGGGCTCGGGTTCCCAGTTCCGGGTGTGGTGTCCGACCCATGGAAGCGATGTCAGGTCCGTGCTGTGGCCCAGGATCAGGTCGCGCATCGTGCGGCCGGAGATGTTGGCGGCGGTCACACCGTGACCGCCGAACGCGCCGACGAATCCCAGACCAGTCTGGCGGTCGAACGTTGTTCTCATGCACCAGTCGCGTGGGACCGCGAGGGAACCGCCCCAGTGATGGGTGATCCGAGCCTGCGCCGCGGCAGGAAACGCTTCGTGGAGGGTCTGGCACAGCCGCTCGTAGACTTCGGCGTCCTGCTCGTTTCGAGCTGAGATGGGGTCGCTCAGCCGATACGGCGCTCCTCGGCCGCCCAGTGCGATCCTGCCGTCGATCGTCCGCTGGGCGTAGTAATAGAGATGCCTGATGTCTGCGGCCCCGAGACCGTCCCGCCACCCGAGCTCGTCCCAGGTCTGCTGTGGCAGGGGTTCGGTGGCGATCATCAGGGAGTAGAGGGGCAGGAAGCTGCGTCGCTGGCCCCGCTCGCGGATCGTGTAGGACTCGGTTGCCCGGACCACGACATCGGCCGAGATCCGTCCGTTCCTGCACTGGACCGCCTTCGGGCCCACGTGTTCTGCCGGGCTCTGCTCATAGATCTTGACCCCGAGACGCTCGCAGGCCGAGGCCAGCCCGCGAGCCAGCCGGGCCGGGTCGACCCGAGCGACATGCGGCGTGAAGGACCCCGCGAGAACCCCCTTGGCCCCACGAATATGGTCGGCACACTCATCGGCGGTGAGAAGCCTGACGTCCTCGGTCCCGAGCCCAAAACGATGCTTTGCCTCGACCCTGGCCCTGAGGCGCTGAAGCTGCGGTTCGGTGGTCGCCACTGTGAGCGCCCCCGCCTTCTTGTAGCCGCAGTCGATGCCTTCCAGCGACACGACCCGGCCGATCTCGTCGACCCCGTGCTGGGTCTCGCGCTCGGCTCGGAGGACGCTGTCCCAACCGCTGACGCGTGCGTAGCGCGCGCCGCTGCCGGCAATACCAGCAGACACGAAACCGCCGTTGCGACCCGCAGCGCCGAATCCCGCGATCTCGGCCTCGACCACGGTGACCCGCAGGGACGGGTCGGCCGCCTTGAGGTAGTACGCCGTCCACAGCCCGCCGAACCCGGCTCCGACGATCGCGACATCACAGGTGTGGTCGCCCGAAAGCTGCTCTCGCGGGGTCAGATCCTGGACCACTCCGTCGAGCCAGAGGCTCCGCGCCCACGGGTTGTCAGACGCTGGTGGAGGGCCGGCCGCAGCAGACGATCCATTCTTCGGGCTCTCATCTCGAAACACGATTACACCTTTCCGGCTTCAGCCGACGCCGACAGGAACACATCCGCAATACCCCCGGCTGGTACCGCGACGCTACGCACCACGAAGAGCAACGGTCCAGATCTGACGAACCGATCCAGACAAAATTGCTCCTCCGTGCCGCCGCGGCCGGACTTCTGTGCGTCCAGTGAACCGATACTGGACTGGTCGTCTGAACCAACCGCTCCTAGCAAGCTCCGAGATGACCCCTGCCGCCTGGGCGGTTCACCAGCGTGGACAGAGCGAGCGCTGTGACCGTGTCCCGTACGCCTGGCATCTGTGCGATGTCCTCCCAGATGCCGCGTACGCGTTCGATCGAGGCCGCCTCCAGGCGCACCATGATGTCGAAGTCGCCGCTGAGGACCTCGCAGATGACGACCTCCGGAATGCGCTTGAGCGCAGCCAGGACGTCCCCGCCGCGCATACGGTCCTGGCGGTAGACAAGGACGAGCGCGGATACGACATCGCCGGTGTCGTCGCCAGCGCGGACGATGGTGTAGCCGGCGATGTGTCCTTGACGTTCCAGCCGTTCGATCCGCTGGCGCACCGCGTTACGAGACAACAACACCTTGCTGGCCAGTTCCGCGTGCGAGACGCGCGCGTTTCGACTCAGCTCGGCGATGATCTTCTGATCGATGGCGTCCACAGTTGGGTGATCCCTCACGGTCCGTTAGAAGGAGCGCGCGACGGGGGGCGCTAGCGATCCGCTCGAGCCCAGCAGTAGGCGTACCAGAGCTTGGGGCGATTCGGCGGTCGCGAGGGCTTCCGCCGACTCGTCCGGAGTCCCATATCCCCACCGGACACGGATCGCGGGCACGCCTTCGGCGGCGGCGCTCAGCACGTCGTAGCCACGGTCCCCCACCATCAGCGGGCGGGAGACGTCGACTCCACGCTCGTGCATGCGGCGCAGGCACTCCCTGATGACCTCGCGCTTGGTGGTCCGGCCTTCCGCGTCCGACGTGCCGCACACGGTCACCATGTGTGCCGCGAGACCGTAGTGCTCGACGACTCGGTCAGCCTGGTCCTCGACCTTCGAGGTGGCCACGGCCATAGGCCACCCGGCCGCAGACAGTGCCTCCAGCAGGTCCCGAACCCCGTCGTACAGGCTGCTGTCCAAGGCGCCGATCTCGGCGTAACAGCGCCGGTACACCCCCAAAGCCAGCTCGGCCGTCACCTCGTCAAGGCCGACCAGCTCGCGAAACGTTTGGCGCATGGGCGGCCCGACGAAGCTTCGCAGAACGTCCGCAGCGGGAACCGCAACATCGATCTCCGTGAGCGCGGCGGTGACGCTGGCTGTGATGCCGGGGGCGGAGTCCACCAGGGTGCCGTCAAGGTCGAGGAGGAGGCATGTGGGCGGCAAGGTGCTCACCGTTAGTCCACCAAGTCCAGGGAGGCGGCGGTGATCGAGTCGGCATCGATCCCATGAAGACGGTAGATGTCCTCAAGCGATCCCGACTGCCCGAACTTGGTGACACCGAGCGCGGAGTGCTTCACCTGGTTGACCGTCGCCAAGAACGAGAGCGTGTGGGGATGGCCGTCCAGCACGGTGACCAACGGCGACGCTCTGTCTGCAGGGAACACCTGGTCGAGCACCGACGTGTCCGCCGCCTCGTGGCCCTGCCGGGCACGCAACGCCCGGTAGAGCAGGTCAGGGCTGGTCACGCAGACGACCTCGACCGCCACGTTCTGTGTCGCCAGGCGGTCGGCTGCTGCGAGCGCTTCCGGCACCATCGCTCCCATCGCGGCAATGGTCACGGCCGGGGAGGGGTGCCGCCGCAGCCGGTAGGCGCCGGCAACCACCTGGCGGCGACGCCGCTCGCGAGCAGTCGGGTCGGCCGGGACCTCGGCCAGTGACTGGTCCACCGGCCTGGTCGAGAGCCGCAGGTACGCCGAGCAGCCGTCAGGCCGCCCGAGTCGAGCCATGCTGGCCAGGAGCGTCCACTCGGTATCGATCGCAAAGGCCGGCTCGTAGGTGATGCATCCAGGCTGCTCCAATCCGATCGAGGGGGTCTTGATCGACTGATGGGCGCCACCCTCTGGCGCTAACGAGACGCCTGAGGGCGTGCCGACGAGGATCGACTGGCCGCCCGCGTAGATCCCGTACGACCATGGCTCGAGCGCTCGCTCCACGAACGGGTCGTAGACCACTCCGATCGGCAGCAGCGGCTCGCCCCACCGGCTCCAGGTCGCGCCGAGCTCCCCCAGCAGTCCAACGAGGTTCACCTCTGCGATCCCGAGCTCGATGTGCTGCCCCGCAGGCATCTCCCGCCAGTGCAGGATCGTCTCGCCGTCGTCGGCGAACCAGTCCTGGCGCTCGCGGACCGACCACACGCCAACCTTGTTGACCCAGCCCCCCAGATTGGTCGACGAGCTGACATCGGGGCTCACGGTGACGATCCTGCGAGCGACGTCGGGCGCCTGGCGCGTGAGGTCGAGCAGAGTCCGTCCCAATGCGGCCTGGGTCGTGGCGGTTCCGCCGGGCGTTCTACCGGTGTCAGTCGGCACCGCGAGCGGTCGGCTGTCCAACACCTCGGGGCGGCGCAGCCTGGCAGCGGTCTGCCGGCACAACGTCGCGGCGGGGCGGTCCGCGGCAAAACCACGCCACGGGTCATCGGGACTGGCGCCGAGGCACGCGGCCAGCTCGAGCATCTGGTCGTGGCTAAGCAGCGCAGAGTGGTTCTGAGGGTGCCCCTTGGTCGGAAGTCCGAATCCCTTGACGGTGTAGGCCAGGATCACCGTCGGCCGCTCGTCGTCAATCGCTGTGAAGGCGTCGTCAAGCGCTTGCAAGTCGTGACCACCCAGGTTCGCGATCGCGTCGACGAGATGCTGATCGTCCAGCTGGGCGACCAGCGCTGCGATCCGAGGGCCTTGCGCGTCGTCTCCGGGGAGCCGCCGGCGCAGCTCGGCCGCGTCACATCGGAGCAGGCGCTGGTACTCCGGATTCGTCATCGCATCGATGCGGGCGCGCAACTCCGGTCCGCCCGGACGGTCGAAGAGCTCTCGCAGGAGCTGGCCGTACTTGACGGTGATGACCTGCCAGCCAGCTGCGTCGAACAGCCCGCTCAGCTTGTCGGCGGCAATGTCCGGCACCACGCGGTCCAAGGACTGACGGTTCAGGTCAACGACCCAGACAAGCTCACCGAGCTCGGCCACGTTCGGGTCGAGCACCGCCTCCCACACGGCGCCCTCGTCGAGCTCCGCGTCTCCGACCAGTGAGTACTGCCGCCCCGGTTCCCGGTTGACGTACCGCCGTGCCATCGCACCCCAGATTGGCGCGGTCGCTCCGATGCCGACCGACCCGGTCGAGTAGTCCACCAGATCAGGGTCCTTCACGCGGCTGGGATAGCTCTGCAGGCCGCCGAGCTCACGCAGCCGCTCCAGGTACGACGCGTCCAGATCGCCCAGCAGGTAGTTCAGCGCGTGCAGCACCGGCGCTGCATGCGGCTTGACCGATACCCGGTCCTCTGGCCGTAGGTGACGGAACCACAGCGTGGTCATGATGGAGACCATGGAGGCCGAGGACGCCTGGTGCCCGCCGACCTTCACCCCCGACGAGTTGGGCCGAACCCGGTTTGCATGGTGGACGATGGCCGTGGCGAGCCAGAGCAGCCGGTCTTGCACCTCGTGCAGAACTCCTAGCCCATCGTCGGTGGGCAGTCGGGGGTTCTCCGTGGCCATGCTCATGGTCGGCTCCTCGTGTCCGGGTCCGAGGTCGGTCTGGTCGTTCTGGTCACAGGGCGCAATCGAGCGCTTGTGTGAGATCCGCGGCGAGGTCGTCGGGATCTTCGATACCTGTGGAGATCCGCAGCACGTCCGGGTTGTCAGCGGCGTCCACGAGGCTGGCGACGTCGCCCAGGCTGGTCGCCCGCACGATGAGCTCGAACGCGTCGTACACCGCAGCCTTGCGGCTGGGGTCCATGAGCGTGAACGAGAACATCCCGCCGTAACGACCTCCGGTCAGTCGCGTCGCGATGTCATGGCCGACGCTTTCAGGGAGGCCGGGGTAGTTGACCTCTGCCGTAGCCGGATGGTCCACCGCGAGGTGGGCCAGGCGCGCTGCGGTCGCCGAGGCGCGCTCCACCCGCAGTTCCAGGGTCGCCATCCCCTGCAGAATCCCTGCCGCGTTCTGCGGCGTGATGATCACGCCGGTCTGGCGTCGGTGTTCAGCGATCTCTGCCCTCAGCTCTTGGTCGTGGCCGGCGAGTGAGCCACCCAAGACCCTCCCGTGGCCGGACAGATACTTGGTGGCGCTGTGCAGGACCAGGTCGGCGCCGTACTCCATCGGCCGAAACAACACCGGGGAGGCGAACGTGTTGTCGACCACCGCCCGAGCACCGTTATCGTGCGCCAGATCCACGAGCGCCGGCAGATCCAGCACCTGCAGCGCCGGATTGGTGAACTCCTCGAAGAACACAGCCCGCGTTTGGGTCCGGAAGGCCGCCGTGACTTTCCCGAGGTCGGTGAAGTCGGCGAAGGTGAATTCACCGCCGCCGGCCTCGAAGCTCTCGGACAGCCACCGCTTCGTCGTATCGAACACCTGGTCGGAGACGATGATGTGACCGCCGTAGCGGCAGAGAGTGAGCAGGGTGGTGACGATGGCCGACATCCCCGTGCTGAAGGCGAGCGCCCACGATGCCGACTCGACGTCAGCCAGGCGTGCCTCCAGCGCTGCCACGGTCGGGTTGTAGCCGCGCGAGTAGTAGGGCCGGGAAGAGGGTTGCTGGAGCACCTCGTCGTGGTGCTCCATGTGATCGAGGACGAACGCCGCGTTGTCGAACACCGGCACGACCACGGTGCCGTGGCCGTCCCGGCCGCCGTGCACCAGGCGAGTCGCGATACTTCGGGTCGATCGCGTGGTCACAGCCAGCTCCTTCAGTACGCGCTCCGTGCCCGGCAGACTAGGCATCGCCGAGGGAGCTGGTACAGCCCCCGACGGGTTCACGAGCCGAACTGGCTCAAGGTGGCGCTCTGACCCTCCGATCAGGCGAAATCAGGCGCCTAGAGCGCAATATCGTCCGACCCGGAAGTTCGCCACGCCCCGGGGCGAGGAAGATCGATAGCCTGAGCGTGACCCTGGGTCCGACATTGAGGACCGCTGGGCGCCAGCACGGCGAGGAATCCCGGAAAGCGGTGGACGATGCGGCAAAGGCAGCCCTCCGAACGAGGAGATCGTTCGATTGACGAGATCGACCTGGCCCTCTTGCGCGCACTCCAAGCGGACGCCCGAGCGCCGATCGGCACCCTGAGCGACGAGGTCGGCGTCTCTCGGGCGACCGCCTACGCACGTCTGGCCCGGCTGCGGGAGGAGGGCGTCATCGAATCCCTCACGGTCACCGTCAACCCAAAGCGCGTCGGGCTCAACGTCACCGCTGTCGTGCTGCTCCGGTCCACGCCGGACAAGTGGAAGAAGTGGTCGTCGCTGGTGCCGATATTCGAGGAGATGGACGAGGTCGAGTACGCCGCAGACCTCGCAGGGGAATTCGACCTCCTCCTGCTCGTGAGGCTGCGCGATGCCGAGCACCTGCAGCGCTTCATCACAGAGGAGCTGCGACAGCGGATTCCCGGGATCGGCGGCGCACGCACGCTGCTCGTGCTCAACCAGACACCGGAACGCACGCTTGTGTTGCCGAGCATGTGATGTCTGTGGGGATGCCTAGAAGGCGGTGTACCCGCCGTCGACCGGCAGGACCGCTCCGGTGATGTAGGACGACTCCGAGGATGCGAGGAAGAGGACGGCGTCGGCGACCTCTTCGGGGGTGGCGAGGCGTTGCAGCGGGATCTGACCCTCGCGCTCGAGGCGGTAGGCCTCGGGGTCGGGCCGGCGTTGGATGGATGCCTCGATGATCGGGGTGACGGTCAGGCCGGGAGCGACGACGTTGACTCGGATGTTGCGCGGGGCCCATTCGATCGCCGCGCCCTTGGCGAGCATGATCAGGCCGCCCTTGGCCGCGGAGTACATGACCTCGTCGGGCTTGCCGACCATGCCGAGCCGTGAGCTCGACGCAGACGAAAGAGCCCCCTGCGGCGGGCATCAGCGGCGCGAAGTGCTTGAGCACCAAGAACGCGCTGAGCAGGTTGCTGTGCAGGACGTCCTTCGCGTCGTCATACGTCATCTCGGTCAGTGGGCTGGTGGCCTGCAGACCGTGGTTGAGGACGACCACGTCGACGGTGCCGAACGACTCCGCGGCCAGGGTGGCCAGACCGGCCACGAAGGTTTCGTCGTTGAGGTCTCCCGGGACGTAGACGTCGTCGGGCTCAGCGGTGCCGAGCTGCTCGCGACGACCGGTCAGCAGCAGCCGCGCGCCCTCGCGGCGGAAGTGGGAGCTCACCGCCTCGCCGATCCCGCTGCTGGCGCCGGTGACCAGCGCTGTCACCTTCTCGAGTCTCATGCTGGCTGCTCCTGTGGTTCGAAGTGGGTCTTGGGGGCGGGCGTGCGCAGCCCAGTCAGCTGAGGAGTCCTCGGGCATCGACCGGCCACCGTTCCAGCATCGTGCCGTCGCTGTCGGTGACGATCAGCTCCTCGAAGCTGGCCACGACCGGGCACACGTGGTTGGGCACCACCGGAAGCACCGTGCCGACGCTCGGACGCGATTCGCCGCCCGGCACCGACAGGAACCCGTGGTACTCGTTGAGCTTGGCCAAGACCGCCTTCGCTGCCGGCGATGCCGCCGTACCCGATCTCAGGGGTGCCCTCGCGGCCCATGGCTTTGGTGCCGACGTCGAGGATGACCTGGCCAGGCACCCAGTCGCTGACCACCGTGGCCGCCACGAACAGCGCGATCTGGTCCTCCTCGCACGCCCCGAGCCGGGTGTTGCCCAGGTCGCAGAACACGTACTCGCCCGGACGGATCTCGGTGATCACGCCCCCGGTCGAGAACGCGAACGTCGGTGTGGAGCCGGCGCTGACCACCTCGGCGGTGACCCCGACGTCGGTGAAGCTGCGCACCGCGGCGGTCAGCGCGGATTCCTGGTCCTGCGCCGCGGGCGCACGCGAACCCGGACCAGCGCTGCCATGCCCGGGATAGGTGTAGACCCCGACCGGCACCAACCCACGCTTACGGGCGATCAGGGCGAGGTCACCCGCCGCCTCGGGCGGCGCCCCGGAACGACGGGCCCCACATTCGACCTCCACCACGACCTGGAGCCGGTCCGGCTCATCCCCCATCGCGTCGGCCAGGGCGTCGATCGCGGCGGCGTTGTCCACCCCCACCCGCATCCGGGCAATCTGCGCCAGACGGCGGATCCGGTCGCCCTTGGAACCCGCGGGCCACACCGGGTAGGCCAGGAAGATGTCCTCGAACCCGGCCGCCGCGAACACCTCGGCCTCACCCACGTTGCCGGCAGTGATCCCGACCGCCCCGGCATCGACCTGACGTCGACCAACCTCCACACACTTGTGTGTCTTCACGTGCGGCCGCAGGTCCAGGTCGTGCTCGACGGCGAAGCCCTGCATCCGCTCGATGTTGCGCTGCATCACGTCGGCCAGCACGATCGGCGACGGGGTGTCCACCCGGTCGACCAGGCCGTTGAGTACTCGTTGAAGCCGGTGCACGCTGCACTCCTCACAGTTCGGAACGGGGGTGATTGGCGGCCGCGGACAGGGCCTACGTCGTTGTGCAGACCATCTGATCTCCACCGGACTGTTCCGCGACAGGCTGGCGACACCGATGGCGGTGCGGGCGTGCCGGCCGTTCTCGCCGAGCACGAGGCTAGGGGCGCATCACGATCGCGTCAGGTGGTGAGCGCGAAGTCCAGATGATCGGCTTGCGTATGACTGGCTGAGCGCTGATCTGTACAACGAGGTGCGGCTTCGAGCGCCCATCTGTCTGAGTCGCCGCGCGAGCGCGCTAGAAGGAACTGAACTCGGGCGCGGAGCTGCGGTCCGATCTGGGACATGCCATCCAACGATGCAAGACGGTGGTGTACGACAGTGCGATCTCAAGGGCCTCGAGAGGCGAAGCGTCCAATCGACTCGATAGACCTCGCCCTGCTTCATGCGCTCCAGGCCGATGCCAGGGCACCGATCGCGATCCTCTGCGAGGCCGTTTGAGTATCGCGGGCAACGACCTGAGCGCCCCGGCTCAGGGCTGCAGCAGCACCTTGATGGCGCGTCGTTCGTCCATCGCCTGGTAGCCCTGCGCGACCTTGTCGAGGGGCAGGGTCAGGTCGAATACCCGTCCGGGGGCGATTGTGCCGTCGAGCACCAGGGCGAGGAGCTCGGGAAGGTACCGGCGCACCGGGGCCATACCCCCGGCCAGCCCGACGTTCCTCTCGAAGATCTTCCGCACCGACAGGTCCACCCCGTGCCCCGCGCCGACGAATCCCACGGTCGACCCCGGGCGCGCGGCGTCGATGGCCGTGGTCATCGACTGGCCGGTGCCGACGCATTCCAGCACCGCGTCCGCCCCGACGCCGTCGGTGATCTCCTTGACCGCCGCGGTCGCGTCCTGGCCGCGTTCGGCGATCAGGTGGGTGGCGCCGAACGCGCGGGCCAGACGCTGGCGCGGCTCGTGACGCGACATCGCCACCACCTTCTCCGCGCCCAGCTGGACCGCGGCGATCACGCCGCACAGCCCGACCGCGCCGTCGCCGACCACGACGACCGTCCCGCCGGGACGTACGCCGGCGGCGACGGCGGCGTGCCAGCCGGTGGCCATCACGTCGGTCAGGGTCAGCAGCGACGGCACCAGGTCGGCGTCCGGCATGCCCTGGGTGTTCACCAGGCTCCCGTCGGCCTGCGTGACGACGACGTACTCTCCCTGGCCGCTCCGCGTGCCCCCGGCATTCACGCACGCCGACTGGACGCCGGCGCGGCAGTGGGCACAGCTGTTGTCGCAGTGGACGAACGGCACGACGACGAAGTCACCGGGACGGAAGTCCCGCACCTCTGCCCCGACCTCCTCGACGACGCCGACGCACTCGTGGCCGATGGTCGCGCCCGGGGTGATGGCCTTCTCGCCGCGGTACGGCCACAGGTCCGACCCGCAGATGCTGCCCGCGACCACCCTCACGATGGCGTCGGTCGCGGCCGACAGCACCGGGTCGGGCACGTCGCTGAGCCGGATGTCGCCGGGGGCGTGGATGGTGGTGGCGCGCATGGCTGTCATCCTGTCTTGGACTTCGGTTCGGACTTGCTGCGGAGACCACGGCCGCATGATCTCTTTGGCTGGCGCAGGCCCACGTCCACCCGCTGCGGCCGGCTGTGTCGGGCGTCGCCGGTGTGGTCAGCTGTGGAACCCCGGCAGGGAGAGGTATTTGAACTGCTGGTATTCCTGCAGCCCTTCGGGCCCACCCTCGCGGCCGTGTCCGGACTGCTTGATCTCGCCGAAGGGTGCGGCGACGTCGGATATCAGGCCGCGGTTCAGCCCCATCATCCCGGTCTGCAACCGGCCCGAGACCCGGCGTGCTCGGTCCAGGTCGGCGGTCATCAGGTACGCCGCAAGACCGTGCTCGGTGTCGTTGGCCGCAGCGACTGCCTCGGCCTCGGTGGCGAAGCGGCGGATCGCTGCCACCGGACCGAACACCTCCTCGGCCAGGATCGCCGCATCTGCAGGGACGTGGTCCAGCACCGTCGCGGGCACGAAGTGGCCCGGACCCTGGGGTGTCGTGGCCTGGGCCACCACGACGGCGCCCTTGGCCAACGCGTCCTGGACCAGTCGCCGCACCTTCTCCACGGCCCGGCGGTCGACCAGTGGGCCGAGGTCGACGTCCTCAGACAACGGTGATCCCACCCGGGTCGCGGCCATCCGTTCGGCCAGCTCGGCCACGAACCGGTCGGCGATCCCGTCCTGGACCAGGAACCGGTTGGCAGCCACGCACGACTGCCCACCCAGGCGCATCTTCGCGATCATCGCCTCCCGCACCGCCAGGTCCAGGTCAGCGTCGTCGAAGACCAGGAACGCGGCGTTGCCGCCCAGCTCCATCGAGGTCCGCAGCACCCGCCGGCCGCTCTGCTCCAGCAGCAGCCTGCCCACCGGGGTCGACCCGGTGAAGGACAGCTTGCGCAGCCGCGGGTCCGAGAGCAGCGGCATCGTGACCCGGCTCGGATCGCTGCTGGTGACCACGGTGAGCACCCCCGCAGGCACCCCCGCCTCGCGGGCCATCTGCGCGAACAACAACGAGGACAACGGTGCCAGCTCGGCCGGCTTCAGCACCGCCGTACAACCGGCAGCAAGTGCCGCAGCGACCTTGCGCGCTGCCATGGCCAGCGGCGCGTTCCACGGCGTGATCAGCAGGCACGGGCCCACCGGCTCGGCCACGGTCAGGATGTGGCTCTGACCGTCCGGCGCGACGGTGCTGCGCCCGTGTGGCCGGACGGCCTCTTCGGCGTACCAACCCACGTAGCCGGCCGCGTAGTCGACCTCGCGCCGTCCCTCGGCCATCGTCTTTCCGACCTCCAGGCACAGGAGCCTGGCCAGTGGTTCACGGTCATCGAGCATCACCTCAGCCAGACGATGCAGCACCCTCGCGCGCTCTCGTGGACTCGTGCACGCCCAGTCGTCGGCGGCACAGGCCGCGGCATCCAGTGCGGTGACCGCATCCTCCGCGCCGCAGTCAGCGACACGGGCGATGACCTCCTCGGTGGCCGGGTTGTACACCGGGAAGGTGCGGCCCCCGGTCGCCGGCCGCCAACGATCGGCCAGGAAGCCGCTCGGGATCACGTCCAGGACCACCGAGTCGTGCCACGCGGGCGTGAACGGGTCGCCGTTGCGGTTCGACATGCTGCAGCACACGGTGTGACCCTCGGGCACCGCCACCTCGGCGCCCTTGCCCACCAGGTGCAGGGCAGCCCAGGTTCCCCTCAGGCCGGCCCCGACCAGCGCACCGTCAACCTGCCCCTCGATCGCGGTGTCCGAGCGGTCCGGTTCCGCAGGGACGATGTCGATCCAGCCTGGGGGGAACTTCATCGGTGAACTCCTAGGGAAAGGTTGTTCCGCCTGAATCTCCGGTCCGACGTCGGAGTGCCAGCTAGGCTAGGAGCGCCGCAAGACCGGGTCCAGACAAGTAGGGCAAGAGCAGACGATCGGCTGACAGTGAGACGATTTGTTGCTGACATGCAGGTCGAGAGGCTCAGATCACCCCAGTCTGTCTGAATGGGATGGGCTCTTGAAACGGTCGCTGGCGCAGGTCGCGGCGAACCGGGGTAACCCCGACGCCAGCGCAAACGGCAGCGCTTCCAGCCGAACAATCCCGGTCTCGACGCGGCCTGGCAGGGCGGGATCAAAGGCCTCGTAGTAGTGCAGGGCTGACGTGGAGGTCGTCTCCCACACCAGGGTGGAAGACAGTGGGGCGATGCGTCATCCACGGCGCGAAGCCACCCGCACCCTGAGCTGATCCCAGGTCAGTCCGATCGATGGGTCGGCGTCAAGCTCCGCCGCCCGCGACCGGATTGTCGCCTTGTGCTCCTCGATCACGTCGATAGGCGTGGACTCGACGGTGCTTTCGCTGTACTCGACCAGCTCCAATCGCACCGACGCGCTGATTCACACGTTGAAGCGGAACTCGACGACGTCGCCGTCCTGCATGACGTAGTCCTTGCCCTCCATGCGGACCTTGCCCAGCTCCTTGGCCTTGAGCATCGAGCCGGCGTCCATCAGATCGTCGAACGACACGATCTCGGCCTTGATGAACCCGCGCTGGAAGTCGGTGTGGATGACACCGGCCGCCTCGGGGGCGGTGGCGCCCTTCGGGATCGTCCAGGCCCGGGACTCCTTGGGGCCCGCTGTCAGGTAGGTCTGCAGGCCCAGGGTGTCGAACCCGACGCGGGCCAGTACGTCGAGGCCCGGCTCCGTCACGCCCATCTCGGCGAGCATCTCGCGGGCCTCGTCGTCGTCGTCGAGCTCCACCAGCTCGGCTTCGAACTTGGCGTCGAGGAAGATCGCCTCGGAGGGCGCGACCAGCGCCTGCATCCTCGCCTTCAGCGCGTCGTCGGAGAGCTCGTCGGCGTCGCAGTTGAAGACGTAGATGTACGGCTTCGCGGTCAGCAACGACAGCTCCCGGATCAGCGCGCGGTCGATAGCGGTCGCGATCACCGGCGTGCCGCCCTCGAGGGCGGCCTGCGCCTCCTTGGCTGCCGCGACCATCGGGAGCAGATCCTTCTTGCCCTTGGCCTCCTTCGCGAGCCGCGGGACCGACTTCTCGAGCGTCTGCAGGTCGGCCAGGGCCAGCTCGGTCTGGATCGTGGAGATGTCGTTGGCCGGGTTGACCTCACCGTCGACGTGGGTGACGTCCTCGTCGCGGAAGACCCGCGTCACCTGGCAGATCGCGGCCGACTCACGGATGTGGCTGAGGAACTTGTTGCCCAGCCCCTCCCCCTCCGAGGCGCCGCGCACGATGCCGGCGATGTCCACGAACTCCACGGTGGCCGGCAGCACCCGGGCCGAGCCGAACAGCTCCGCGAGCCGCGGCAGGCGGTCGTCGGGTACGCCGACGACACCGATGTTGGGCTCGATCGTGGCGAACGGGTAGTTCGCCGCCAGCACGTCGTTCTTGGTCAGGGCGTTGAAGAGCGTCGACTTCCCGGCGTTGGGGAGTCCGACGATGCCGATCGTGAGAGCCACGAGGGGCAACTCTAGGTCGGGTAGCCCGCCAGCAGCGCATCGCGGCGGGTCCACGCGAACCGCAGCACGGTCAGCGAGAACACCAGTGTCACCGCCACGATGCAGGCCTCGATCGCGCCGCCCCCGCCGGAGGTGAAGATGCCGTGCTGGATGTCGTAGAGGAAGTCCATCGAGAACAGGTAGAGCGCCGCAGAGCCCGCGCAGATCAACCAGAAGTGTGCGGCCGGCAGGTTGCGGCGCAGGCAGACCAGGGCAAGCAGGCACGCCAGCCCGAGCCAGGCGTCCGCGAGCGGGAAGGCGTTCTCGAACTCGTAGTAGGCCTGCCGGTGCTCGCTGGCGAGCACGTCTCGGTCGGTGAACCAGATCGACCAGTAGGCCACGTCGAGGACCAGTGCGCCGACCAGCATCACCTCGATGGTCCGCTTCATGAGCGCAAGCTACGGCTCATGGTGCTGGTTCAGCGACCGATGCGGCCACCGAACTCCCGGTGCGCAGCGTCAGCCAGAGACTGATGGCGACGTAGTAGGCCAGGTAGGCGAGCGAGAGCCCAGTGAGCACGACCGGTACGTCGGGAAGCTGGGAGGTGATCGCCCCGAACAGCACAAGGAACGCCGTGGCGAGGGCCATGTTGGTGTACCAGAGTGTCTCGGTGCGCGAGGGGTAGACGTACTTGATCGGCACGAAGATCAGCACCGTCAGCGCGAGCAGAACGGCGGTGGTCGCGACCTCGCCCAGGTCGAAGACGACGACGTAGAAGGCCACGACGTTCCAGTAGCTAGGGAACCCCATGAAGAAGTGGTCGTCGGTCTTGGCGTCGGTGCGGCAGAACTGGAAGCACGAGGCGACCAGAGGCAGCGCCGCAACCCCGCCTCCCCAGGGGTCGTCGGGCAGGTAGCCGGCGCTCCACAGCAGCACCATCGGGGCGAACGCGTAGGTCAGGTAGTCGACGATGTTGTCCAGCAGTGCTCCGTCGAACCAGGGCACAAGCTCCTTGACCCGCCACCGCCGCGCCAGCATGCCGTCGGTCCCGTCGACCACCATCGCGGCGAGGAACAGCCACAGCACGGTGCGGACGTCACCCTGATAGGCGAAGTGCACCATCAGCAGCGCCAGCACTACGCCGGCGGTCGTGTAGGCATGCACCAGCCACGCCCACACCCGGTCCATGTGGGGTCACGCTACGGGGTCACTAGGTTGGCTACGTGCGGTTGGCCACCTGGAACGTGAACTCGCTGCGCTCGCGGATCGACCGCGTCGAGCGGTTGCTCGAGCGCCACGACATCGACGTGCTGGCCCTCCAGGAGACCAAGGCGCGTGAGGACCAGCTGCCGCTGATGGGGCTTCAGTCGCTCGGCTACGACCTCGCCTACGCGGGGACCAACCAGTGGAACGGCGTCGCGGTCGTGAGCCGGATCGGCATCGAGGACGTCCAGGTCGGCTTCGAGGGGATGCCCGGCTGGGGCGACCCGGTGGCGGCCGAGTCCCGGGCGATCGGCGCCACCTGCGGCGGCGTACGCGTGTGGTCCCTGTACGTGCCGAACGGGCGCAAGATCGACGACCCGCACTACTTCTACAAGCTGGACTGGCTGGCCCGGCTCCGGGACGCGGCTCGTGACTGGCTCGACCAGGACGTGGCGCTGGTCGGCGACTGGAACATCGCGCCCCAGGACGAGGACGTGTTCGACATGGCGGCCTACGCCACGGACACCCACGTCACACCGCGAGAGCGCGCGGCGTTCCAGGCCTTCGTCAACGACGGGTACGTCGACGTGGTCCGCCCGCACGCTCCGGGACCGGAGGTGTTCACCTACTGGGACTACTACCGGCAGCGATTCGAGCGGAACCGCGGCATGCGCATCGACTTCGTCCTCGGCTCCCCCTCGCTGGCCGCGCGAGTCGTGCACGCCTTCATCGACCGCGACGAGCGGGCCGGCACCGGCGCCTCGGACCACGCGCCGGTGGTCGTCGACCTGGAGTAGCCGGGGGCGGCGCGGCGCCGACGACCCCCCGGAGGGCGGTCGTACCGTGGCGGTGTGAGCGAGGCTCGCACCCTCTGGGAAGAGGGTCACGAACCGGGCCGCCAGGTGGTGGCCCTCGGCCTGGCGCTCGCCCTCACCGTGGTGGCGCTCGACGTCGGCATCGACGGCCGGGTGGGGCTCCTCTTCGACCTGGCCTTCGTCGGCGTCTGCCTCGCGGTGGCGCTGCTGGTCCGGCCCGAGGACTTCTTCACCGTCGGTGTGCTGCCGCCCCTCATCATGCTGGTGGTCTTCGCGCTGCTCGCCGCCACCCGTCCGGTGACGATCGCGGACATCGAGGACGGCGTGGTCCAGGCGGTCGTGACCGGCCTCTCGCACCACGCGGTCGCACTCGGCGTCGGATACGCCGTCTGCCTGGTCTGCCTGGCGATCCGCGACCGGTTCGTCCGCGCCTGATCTCGGAGTCTCAGGCCACGAACCGCGCGGGGTCGCCGGCGCCGACGCGGGTCACCTCGGGCGCGCCGTTCGACCAGTCGACGACCGTGGTGGGCTCGGCCGACGTCTCGCCGGCCTCGATGACGAGGTCGACGGCGTGGTCGAGCTCCTCGCTGAGCTCCCAACCCGACGTCCGCGGCTCAGTCTCGCCGGGCAGGATCAGGGTGCTCGAGAGCAGCGGCTCCCCGAGCATGGCGAGCAGGTCGTGCACGACGGTGTGATCCGGGATCCGGACGCCGACCGTGCGCTTGCGCGGGTGCAGCAGCCGCCGCGGGACCTCCGGGGTGGCCGGGAGGATGAACGTGTACGGACCCGGCGTGACTGCTCGGATCGCGCGGAACGCAGAGTTGTCGATGTGCACCAGTGCTCCGAGCTGACTGAAGTCCTTGCAGACGAGGGTGAAGTGGTGCCCCTCGTCGAGGCCCCGGATCCGCAGGATCCGGTCGCGGCCCTCCCGGTTGCCGATCCGGCAGCCGAGCGCATAGCCCGAGTCCGTGGGATAGGCGATGAGCGCGTCGTCGCGCAACCCGTCGACCACCTGCTGGAGCAGCCGCTCCTGCGGGTTCTCCGGGTGGATGTCGACGTACCGAGCCACAAGACGACCTTAGTGGCGCGTGCCGTCTAGGGTTCGGATGGCGGCTCTGCCCGCCACGTTGTGACAGCATCTGGACCGGGAGGATTCGTGCGGGGAGCCCGTCTGCTCGACCGCCGGCGCCGGAGGGCGTGGGCGGTCGTGACCGCGCTCGCCGCCGTGCCGACCACCGCGCTGCTTGCTCTCCCGGCCACCTCGGCACGCGCGGACACCACCAGCGTGCCGGGCACGATGTCGACCGCCGCGCAGAACACCAGCAGCTTCGCGGTCCCTGTCCCGGTCGGCGTCGAGCCGAGGGCGATCAGCGGTGTGCTCACCATGTCCGAGGTGGTCGAGGGCGGCAGCGTGGTGTTCAGGGTCAACGGGAGGGTCGTCGAGACGGTGCCGTCCGCGCTCTACCAGAAGGTCCGCATCCCCGTGGACCCGCCGGACGTGATCGCCGACGGCACCATCGGGCTGACCATGACCACCCAGGGGCCGGTCGCTCCGGGTGCCAGCTGCTTCCCGGCCGGCGGGGTCGCGTCCCTGCGGAAGATCGAGCTCGACTACCGGGGCACCGAGGTCGCCCCGACGTCGGTCGGCACGTTCTTCCCCGCGGCGTCCGCCGGGATCTCGGTGATCATCCCCGAGGACGCCGGCCCCGACATGATCACGGCCGGCCTCACCGCCGTCGCAGCGCTCGCCTACCGGTACGACGACGACACCCCGGTCGCGCTGTCCCTCCAGGTGCCGCCGGCCGAGACCGCCACCGCCACCCAGCGCGTCGTGGCGCTGGTCGAGGGCCCACCGGGCGAGGTGACCACCGCCGTGTCGACCACGGTCGGCATCCCACTGCTGACGTTCACCGGCACCGGCGAAGACCTGATCGACGCGGCCCGCTCACTCTCGACCGACACCCTCGGCCTGTCCGGCACCGACGCGGAGAACCCGTCCCAACAGACCAAGCCCCGCAACACGGCCCGCACCCGCACCTTCGAGGACCTCGGCCTCGACGCCGTCACGCTGAGCGGCTACGGCTCGACGACCCAGCAGTTCGAGCTGCGCCAGGACTCCTTCGGCGTCCCGGTCTCCAGGATGGACCTGCACCTCGAGGGGTCGCACACCGCGTTCCCGGACGCCAGCGGCGCGCGGCTCGACGTCCGCGCCAACGGCGCCCTGGTCGGGTCGACCGTCCTCGGCGACGATGCGACCTTCGACCTCCCCGTCCAGATCCCCACTGGCAAGATGCGCTCGGTCAACGAGCTCGAGCTCACCCTCACCGCGCTCGCGCCCGACGGCTCCGCCTGCACGCCACCGGCCGTCCCGCCGGCCGAGCTGGACCTCGACACCGAGGCGTCGACGGTCACCGTCGGCCACGGCACCGGGCTTGCGCAGGGGTTCCAGCTGTTCCCGCAGGTCTTCGAGGGCACGCTCCCCGTCGCGCTGCGCAGCTCCGAGGCTCGTCAGGCCGGTGCCGCGATCAACGCTGCGGCGCTGATCGCGACCCTGCAGCGCGCGGCCGGCTCCCCGCTCGAGATCCAGCTCATGGATCCCGACACGTTCCTGGCCGACGACCGGTCCGGGCTGATGGTCGGCGCGCTCAACGCCGACTCGATCGCTCTCGACGCCCCGCTCGAGCTCTCCGCCACCCGGCTCCTGGACCGCGAGGACTCCGTCGTCGAGTTCACCTCACAGGACCCGTACGCCGCCCTGGAGTCCGTCGACCGCAACGACCGGCTGGTGCTGATGCTGGGCAGCTGGGCACCCGGCAACAGGGCCGCGCCGGGCGAGCTGGCCCGGAAGGTCGTCGATGCGGTGGTCAACCAGGGTTGGCACCAGCTCGACGGCGACCTGGTCATCGCCGACGCGGCCAACCCCGCCTTCGTCACGGCGAGCCGCTCGCTGGCGCCGCACCAGGTGGCCGAGGAGGAGACGTCCTACGCGAAGTGGTTCGGGGTCGCCATCGGGCTGCTGCTCCTGTCGCTGGCACTGCAGGTGGTGAGAGCGATCCGCCGCGACCGGCGGGTGGCCCGCGGACGCGACGACGACGATCGCGACGAGCCGGCCTTCGCCGATGATGAGCTGTACGAGGTCGACGAGCTGGGTGACGTCGACGACCTCGACGTGCAGGAGTACGGCGTCGAGCCTCCGATCCGCCGCGACGACGACCCGGTCGGCTACGAGGACGCCGACGAGGCGGACGAGGACTACGACACGTTCGACGAGTGGGACGAAGGCGTCGACGCCGAGGCCGACGCCGACGAGGAGTACGCGGACGGGGAGTACGCGGACGGGGAGTACGCGGACGGGGAGTACGCGGAAGCGAGGAGTACGCGGACGAGTCAACCGACGAGATCGCGGAGCGCGACGACGCGCCGCCGCGGCGGCGCTGGGCCGACAGACAGTACGCGGAACAACCAGGTCCGGTCGCACCTGCGGAGCCGGCCCAGCCGCTCGAGCCCCCCAACCACCTGCCGATCAAGCGGCGGCGCGGATGGCGTCGCTGACGCTGTCGGCCCGGCTCAGGACCGTCCCGCGGCTTTGAGGTCGCGACGCAGCTCCTTGGGGAGCGCGAAGATCAGCGACTCCTCGGCGGTGTGCACCGCGCGCGCGTCCGGGTAGCCGCGCTCTCGCAGGAAGGCCAGCACCTCGTCCACCAGGCTCTCCGGAACGCTCGCGCCAGAGGTCACCGACACGTTGCGTACGCCGTCGAGCCAGGCCTCGTTGATCTCGCTGGCGTCGTCCACCCGGTGGGCCGCGCCCGCGCCCGCCTCGAGGGCCACCTCGACGAGACGTACCGAGTTCGAGCTGTTGGCGGAACCGACCACGATGACCAGGTCGGCGTCGCGGGCGATCTCCTTGACCGCGATCTGGCGGTTCTGGGTGGCGTAGCAGATGTCGTCGCTCGGCGGGTCGAGCAACAGCGGGAACCGCTCGCGGATCGCCGCCACCGTCTCCAGGGTCTCGTCGACCGAGAGGGTGGTCTGGGAGAGCCATGCCACCTTGGCCGGGTCGCGGACCTCGATCCCGGGGACGTCCGCGGGACTCTCGACGAGCTGGATGTGCTCGGGCGCCTCGCCCGCGGTGCCCTCGACCTCCTCGTGGCCGGCGTGGCCGATCAGGAGGATGTCGTAGTCGTCGCCGGCGAACCGCTTCGCCTCGTGGTGAACCTTGGTCACCAGCGGGCAGGTGGCGTCGATGGTCTTGAGCTCGCGCTCCTCGGCCTGCCGGTGCACCTCAGGAGAGACTCCGTGCGCGGAGAAGACCACCGTGGCGCCGGACGGCACCTCGGCGAGCTCCTCGACGAAGATCGCGCCGCGCGACTCGAGGTCGGACACCACGTGCTTGTTGTGCACGATCTGCTTGCGGACGTAGACCGGCGCGCCGTAGAGGTCGAGCGCCTTCTCGACGGTGACCACGGCCCTGTCGACACCGGCGCAGTAGCCGCGCGGTGCGGCCAGCAGCACGGCGCGCTCGGCCTCGTCGGAGGGCAGCACGAGCGGCGTACCGAGGTCGGTGGTCATGTCCCCAAGCCTACGGGCGGTCGGTGCCACCCCCTAAAGTCCGACCATGACTCTGGAGACCTCGCCGCAGTCGCCGGCGCCGGTCCGCCAGATCGCCAACCTGATCTCGCAGTACGTCGACCGCCTCGGCCTCGTGTGGGTGGAGGGGCAGATCGCCCAGATCAGCAGGCGTCCGGGGCTCAACACGGTCTTCATGACGCTGCGCGACGCCGTGGCCGACATCTCGGTCCCGCTGACCGTCCCGCGCACCACCGTCGACGGCCTGGCCACGCCGCTGGTCGAGGGGGCCAGCGTGGTGGTGCAGGCCAAGCCGTCCTACTACGCCAACCGCGGCACGTTCTCCCTGGCGGTGCGCGAGATCAGGATGGTGGGGCTGGGCGAGCTGCTGGCCCGGCTGGAGCGGCGCCGGCAGCTGCTGGCCGCCGAGGGGCTGTTCGCCCGCGAGCTGAAGCGGTCGCTGCCGTTCCTCCCGCACCGGGTCGGGCTGGTCACCGCCCCGGGGTCGGCCGCCGAGCGCGACGTGCTCGACAACGCGCGGCGACGGTGGCCCAACGTCGCCTTCGAGGTCGCCCACGCCACCATGCAGGGCCAGCGCGCGGCCGCGGAGGTGATGGAGGCCCTGTCCCGGCTCGACCGGCACCCGGACGTCGACGTCATCGTGGTCGCCCGCGGCGGCGGCTCGGTGGAGGACCTGCTGCCGTTCTCCGACGAGGCCCTGGTCCGCGCCGTGCACCAGCTCCGGACCCCGGTGGTCTCGGCGATCGGCCACGAGCAGGACGCGCCCCTGCTCGACCTGGTCGCCGACGTTCGTGCCTCCACTCCGACCGATGCGGCCAAGCTGGTCGTCCCCGACGTGGCCGAGGAGCTGCGCCTCGTGACCGTCGCCCGGCACCGGCTCCGCCACGTGCTCGGTGGCTGGCTGGACCGCGAGCAGGCCGGTCTCGCCTCGCTCCGTTCCCGCCCGGTCCTGGCCGACCCTCGCGCGCTGCTCGACGACCGCGACGCCGAGGTCCGCGAGCTGCTCGACCGCGCCCGCCGTACCCTCGGCCACCGGCTCGACCGCGCCGAGGACGACATCACCCACCAGCGTGCCCGGGCCCGGGCGCTGTCCCCGCTCGCCACCCTCGAGCGGGGCTACGCCGTCCTCCAGGACGCGGACGGTCATGTGGTCACGTCGGTGGCCGGCCTCGCGCCCACGAGCAGGATCAGCGTGCGCGTGGCCGACGGCCGCGTGCACGCGACCACCACCCGCACCGAACGTCTCGAGGAGACCACCGATGACTGACGAGCAGGAGCTGTCCTACGAGGCGGCCCGCGAGGAGCTGGTCGAGACGGTCCGCCGGCTCGAGGCCGGTGGCACCACGCTCGAGGAGTCGCTGGCTCTCTGGGAGCGCGGCGAGCACCTCGCCACCGTCTGCCAGCAGTGGCTCGACGGCGTGCGCCAGCGGCTCAACGAGACGCTCGGGAGCGACGACAGCGACGACTGAAGGCCCGACGACACTCGCTCACAGGTCGTCGGTGTCGCAGTCGGCAGCCGTGGCAGCGCCGGACACCGGGTCGAGCGTGAGCACCCCCAGCAGGGCCACCTGGTCGGCCACCGGTGCCGAGCCGTAGACGAGCAGGGTCTGGCCCGCCAGCGGCCCGGAGGCGAGCTCGGTCGAGAAGGCGTGGTCACCACCGGAGTCCGACCACGTCTGCCAGGACGTCGCGTCCAGTGCGTTGTCGGGCGACGCGTCCGCACCCTGACTGGGGCTCGCGTCCACGTAGTGGTCGAGCAGGTCGTCGACGTCGTCCTCCTCCTGGACCACACCGACGAACTCGTCGTCGGGGGTGACCATCCCGATGCGCCACTGCGGCGGCGTACCCCGCTCGAAGTTGATGCTCGTCGCCGTCCAGCCCTCCGGCAGCGCCCGGGGGTAGACGATCGCCGCGTCGGCCTCCTGCAGATAGGCGACGCAGGACAGGTAGTCGACCTGGGGCTGGATGTCCGGCTGCTCGCGGGTGAGCGCGCGGAAGCCGACATAGGCCGCCACGAAGACGACGGTGGCGATCATCGCGGCGAGCAGTCCACCGAAGCTGCGGTTGTACCGGCTCGGCTGCTCGGGTGTCGCCGCCGGTTGCTCGCTCACGCCGTTTATCTTCACAGGCGTCATTCGTCGGCGAGGATGACCCGGCTGCCACGACAGCGAGGATCTGGGGAGGTGAGTGGTGGCACAGCTGTTCGTGTCCCACAGCTCCGCCGACAACGCGCTCGCGGGGAAGGTGAAGGACGCCCTGGCCGACCTCGGCTACGAGTCGGTCTTCCTCGACTTCGACCCGACCGGCGGGCTGATCCCCGGCCAGGCCTGGCGCGACCAGCTGTTCACGAACCTCGACGGCTGCGACGCCGTCGTCTTCATCACCACCCCGACCGCCAACGCCAGCCAGTGGTGCCACTCCGAGCTGGCGCTGACCCGATGGTTGCGCAAGCCCATCCTCGCGCTGCTCGTCGACGGCTGCCCCCCGCACTCGCTCACCGCCGACCTCCAGGGCATGAAGGTGACCTCCGACCGGATCGACGCGGACCGGATTCGCTCGGCGCTGATGGCGCTCGGCCTCGACCAGGAGGCGCGCTGGGACGCCTCCCGGTCGCCGTACCCGGGGCTGCGTGCCTTCGACGAGTCGTACGCCGCCGTGTTCTTCGGCCGGGACCGCCAGATCGACCAGCTCCGCCAGCTCGTCGACCCGCCCAGCCGAAGCAACGAGGGCGCGATCATCCCGGTGCTGGGTCCCTCCGGCAGCGGCAAGTCGTCCCTGGTCCGGGCCGGCCTGGTGCCCGCGCTGCGGGTCTCACCGGACTGGGTGATCACCGACCCCTGGACGCCGTCCGACGTGCCGCTCGCCGAGATGTCGCTCGCGCTGGCGCATGCGGCCAAGCTCAACGACGCTGATCTCGACGTGGACCGCTGCCGTGAGCTGCTGCAGACCCAGGGTGGGATGGCGGAGTACGTCCGCGAGCTGCGCGAGCACGGCGAGGCCTCCCCCGACACCAAGGTGCTGGTCGTGGTCGACCAGGCCGAGGAGCTGGTCACGATGACCACGGAGGTCGAGCGCCGCGCGTTCCTCGAGGCGCTCACCACGAGCTGCGCGGCCCCGTCCCCGTTGCGGGTGGTGATGACCGCGCGCACCGACATGTGGGACAAGGTCGCCGCCGAGACGACCAAGTTCGCGATGTCGGTGGCGCCGACTGTGCTGCACGTCCCGCCGCTCTCGCGCACGGATCTCGCCGAGGTGATCAGCGAGCCGGCCCGGCGCTCGCACCTGACCATCGAGGACGGACTCGTGGCCGCGGCTGGTCGAGGACACCGGCTCCGGAGACGCGCTGCCGCTGCTCGCCTTCACGCTGGCGCGGATGACGGCCGACGCCGAGGACGGCCAGCTCACGCACGCGGAGTACGACGCGATCGGGGGCGTGAAGGGCGCGATCGCGTCCCGGGCCAGCGAGGTCGCCCACGGCGGCCGCACCGAGGCCGAGGTGGCCGCGGCGATCCTGCACCTGGTCAGCCTCACCGACGCGACGCCGCACAAGCGGCTGGCCCCGGCCTCCGACGTACCGCCCCAGCACCGGGCGATCCTCGATGACCTCGTCGACGCCCGGCTGGTGGTGATCAACGAGGTCAACGAGCAGCAGGTCTACGCGCCGGCGCACGAGTCGCTGTTCTCGGCCTGGCCGCCGCTGGCCTCCCTGATCGAGAGCCGCCGCGACGACCTGGTGCTGCGTGGCCGGCTCGAGCGCCGGGCCGCCGACTGGCGCGAGGGCGGAGCCACCCAGTCCGGGCTGTTGTCCGGTCTCGAGCTCGACCAGGCCCGCGACTGGCGCCAGCGCAACGCCGAGATGGCGACCACCGACGTCGCGGCGTACGTCGACTCCTCCGCGACCCGCGAGCGTCGCGGCCGCATGATCAAGGCCGGGGTCGCGGTGGTCGTCGCCGCGCTGGCGGCCAGCCTGGTCGTGGTGCTGCTGGTCAACGCCCGCGCGGACCGGCGTCGCGCCGAGCAGGCGCGGGTCGGCGAGCTGGCGGCGATCGCCCAGCGCGAGATCGTGCACGACCCGCCGGCCGCCGCCGCGGCGCTGCTCCGCGGGCTGTCCCTCGACCCGGGCGACCGCGAGCTGCTCACCCTGGCCCGGACCCTGCTCACCTCGCCGGCGCGCGACGTGACCCGCGGGCCCGAGCAGACGAGCTTCTTCAACCTGGCCGTTGGCGGCCAGGTGGGCGTGGTCAGCACCTCCGACGACACGCTGGTGTGGGACACGCTGCACGAGACGGTCCGGAGCGCGCCCCAGTCCGCGTCGCTGGCGGTCCGGCCGGACGGCCGGATCTACGTGGCCGCCGACGACGTCGACGGGCTCAGCGTCTACGACCTCGCGGCCGGAGGCGACGACCCCCTCACCGCGCTCACCGTCTTCAGCGCCAACGACCAGTCGGTCCCGATCATCGAGTTCTCCCCGGACGGCTCGCTGCTGGCCGAGGCACGGCGCGGGTGGGTGGCGCTGTGGGACATGCGCGACCCCGCGAGCCCGCGCCGGGTCGCCGCCTGGCACGCCATCGGTGGCGAGCCCTCCGCCCTGGCCGTGCTCAACGACGGCCGGGTGGTCGCGTCCGGCGGCAGCGACCAGCTCAACGTCTGGGACGCGCTCGGCGACGGGTCGTCGCGCACCGTGGTCCCCGGTCGGAGCCAGACGTCGGTCCAGCACCTCGACGCGGACCTCGCCGCCACCAAGGTGCTCCTCGACTCGCCGACGAGCTTCGGGGACGTCCCGGTCGTCGACCTCGAGTCGGGCGCGACGGTGGAGAGCTACCGGGCGAGCGACCCGGGCGGCACCGCCCTCGTCGCTGCCGCCGGTCACCTGGACCACGACCATGAGCCCGGCCGCGGACCACGTGGCCGCCTTCGACCTGGCCGGGCGGGGGTTCGTCTTCGACACCACCGACGGCCACCTGCTGACCTTGCTCACCGGTGGCCACACCTCCCTGGTCACCGAAGCCGGGTTCACCTCGACGGGCAACCTGCTCACCGCCAGCGTCGACGGCTCGCTGCGGGTGTGGGACCCCAGCCCGGCCGACGAGCAGGTCACCGGCTCGATGCCCGACAACCTGTGCCGGGTCTTCGGCGGCCGGATCGACGCCGACAGCTGGCAGCTGGCCTTCGGGGACGAGGACCTCGACCCGCCCTGCCCGGCCGCCACCCCGCCGGCCCCGAGCTCGTTCACGGTGTCGACCTCGGCCGACGTGGGCGCCGTACCACCGGTCGCGACGCCCCGCACGGTCGTGCTGCAGGACACCTTCGACTCCCCCACCTCGGCGTTCGCGTCCGGGGAGCAGCAGCTCGGCACCGGCACGCTGAC
The DNA here is from genome assembly GCA_963817125.1 of uncultured Actinomycetota bacterium. Taxonomy (GTDB): domain Bacteria; phylum Actinomycetota; class Actinomycetes; order Propionibacteriales; family Nocardioidaceae; genus Nocardioides. The sequence goes on along the minus strand of CAWFNB010000009.1, from coordinate 13,509 downwards.
CACCTCGATCAAGGGCGGCAGGTTCCGGATGGAGGTGAGCGGCGTCGGCGCCGGGTACACGGCGTGGTCGACGGCGCCGGTGACCGGAGTCGGGGAGACCTGGGCGGTCACGGCGACCCCCGGGCGCAGCCGGGGAGGCTGTGGGGTGACCGCGGGCGATGGTGCCATCCAGCTCACCGTGCAGCTGGACCGGGATGCCGGGACCGGCCTGCTGGGCTGGTTCGGCCGGGTGGGCATCACCCACACCCAGCCGTTCACGCTGCCGCCGGACACGAGCGGTGACCTCACGCTGGCCGGCGACCACGGTGTCATCGCCGTGCTGCTCGGCGGGCGGCGGGTGGCGACGGTCAGCGACGCCGAGTTCAAGATCCCCACCACCGCCGGATTCGTGACCTACGGGGACCAGGCGAGCTGCGACGTCGACGAGGTCTCCGTCGCCACGTCCCCCTGACCCTGCTCTGGCAGTTAGGCTCGCCGCATGAGCGAGCCCGACAGTCTCGTCCCGTCCCCGCAGTCGCCGGATCGCAACCTCGCCCTCGAGCTGGTCCGGGTCACCGAGGCTGCCGCGATGGCGGCCGCCCGCTGGGTCGGCCGCGGCGACAAGAACGGCGCCGACGGGGTCGCGGTCAACGCGATGCGGGTGATGATCTCGACGATCGGCATGAACGGCGTCGTCGTCATCGGCGAGGGCGAGAAGGACAACGCGCCGATGCTCTACAACGGCGAGCGGGTCGGCGACGGCACCGGCCCCGAGTGCGACGTGGCGGTGGACCCGATAGACGGGACCACGCTCACGGCCAAGGGGATGAGCAACGCCGTGGCCGTGCTCGCGGTGGCGCCGCGCGGCTCGATGTACGACCCGTCGGCGGTGTTCTACATGGAGAAGCTCGTCACCGGCCCCGAGGCCGCTGAGGTCGTCGACATCCGCTACCCGGTGTCCGAGAACATCCACCAGGTGGCCAAGGCCAAGGGCACCAACCCCTCCGACGTCACCGTGGTGCTGCTCGACCGTCCCCGCCACCAGAAGCTCGCCGAGGAGATCCGCGCCACCGGCGCCCGGATCAAGTTCATCGTGGACGGCGACGTGGCCGGTGCGATCTCCGCGGCCCGCCCCGGCAGCGGCGTCGACCTCCTGCTGGGCATCGGCGGCACGCCGGAGGGGATCATCGCCGCCTGCGCGATGAAGTGCATGAGTGGGGTGATCCAGGGCCGGCTGTGGCCGCAGGACGACGCCGAACGCCAGAAGGCGCTGGACGCGGGCCATGACCTGGCGCCCGAGCACATCCTCAGCACCGACGACCTGGTGAACGCCGACGACGTGTTCTTCGTCGCGACCGGCATCACCGACGGCGATCTGATGAGTGGGGTCCGCTACCGGGCTGGCGGCTGCACCACCGACTCCCTGGTGATGCGGTCGCGCAGTGGCACGATCCGCTCGATCAAGAGCGAGCACCAGCTCTCGAAGCTACGCGCTTTCTCCGCTATCGACTTCGAGCACTGAGAGATGCCGCCCCGCGACGCCGGGGCGACCGGCGTAGGCCGGCAGCTGCAGCGCCTCGGTGACGGTCCTGATCACGTGCGGGTCGAGGGCCATGCCGACGTGGGAGGCGGTCACCTCGACCGCGTGCGCCTCCGGGTCGACGCAGGCGCGCCAGTCGACGACCCCGTCGCGCCTGGAGTAGATCGCGGTGAAGGAGACCCCGGCCGACAGCGGCTCCCGGCTCTCGTCGAAGCTCTGCCGCGCGCAGCTCCCGGCCACGCACTCCTCCGCCATCAACCCCGGTACGCCGGCCCGGCTGAGCCGGACCAGCATGTCGACGCCGGCGGTGAGCACTCGGTGGTGGGCGCCCGGCGCGAGCATCGGGCTGCCCATGGTCACGATCCCCGCGATCAGGTCGGGACGGCGCACGGCCAGGCCGCGGGCCAGCATGCCGCCCAGGCTGTGGCCGACGATGCGGACCCGGGACTGGCGCTTGATCGCGATCGACTCGATCCGGGTCTCCAGCTCGGCGGCCGCCGCGAGGGTGCAGCCGACATTGGCGTGGATGTGCGAACGGTAGGTGCGAAACCCACGGCGGCGCAGCGTGCGGCTCATCGCCCCCAGCGTGGCGTCACCGGCCATGAACCCGGGAACCAGGATGACCGGCTCCTCGGCGCGCGGCACAGCGCGGGTGGCGTAGGACATGTTCCAGCTGCGGCGCCGCTCGTCGAGCGACTCGACGGCGTATCGGCTGGCCTCCAGGACCACGCTGGCCTCGCGCAGCAGGTCCAGAGGGCGCGGGCGCTGGAACCCCTCCGGCAGGAGGAAGGAACCCAGGCTCGGGTTGTCCCGCCGGGAGCTGGTCGCCGTTGACTGGCCCACGCCATCAACGTTACGGGCAGGTGTACCGGAGTCGTCGGACATCCACGCATTTGGTTGAATCTTGGTGTGACGAGGACGGTGACAGTCTCCGAGGAGCTCTTCGCGCCGGTCGGTCGCGAGATCGAGCTGTGCTACCAGACCTATGGCGATCCCGACGGTGAGCCACTGCTGCTGGTGATGGGCCTCGGTGGCCCGATGACCTGGTGGGACCCCGAGCTGTGCCGGCTGCTGGTCGACCGCGGCTTCCACGTCATCCGCTTCGACAACCGCGACTGCGGTCGCTCCAGCCGGGCCGAGGGCCGGGTGACCCGGGCGACGCTGATGCGAGCGTTCGCCGGCCAGCGGGTGCGCGCGCCGTACTCGCTCACGGACATGGCCGACGACGCGTTCGGCCTGCTCGACCACCTCGGCCTGGAGTCGGCCCATGTCGCGGGGGTCTCGATGGGCGGGATGATCGCGCAGACGATGGCGCTCAAGAGACCGCAGCGGGTGCGGTCGCTGACCAGCATCATGTCGACCACCGGCAAGCGCACTGTCGGCTGGCAGCACCCGTCGCTGCTGCCCAACCTCATCGGCAGGCATGGCGGCCGCGACGCCTACATCGAGTCGAGCGTGCTGATCTGGAAGCGGATCGGCTCGCCCGCCTTCCCGAAGACCGAGGAGCGCGTTCGCGCTCAAGCGGCCGAGACCTACGACCGCGGTGTCACCGCCAGCGGGACGCTGCGTCAGATGGTCGCCGTCCTCACCCAGCGCAACCGCTCGCCCAAGCTGCGCGCACTCACGATGCCGGCCCTGGTCGTGCACGGCCTGGCCGACAAGATGGTGCACGTCTCCGGCGGCCGGGCCACCGCGGCCGCGATCCCGGGCGCGGAGCTGCTGGTCATCGACGGCATGGGCCACGACCTGCCCCCGGCCCTCTACGAGACCTTCGCCGACGGCATCAAGCGCACTGCATCGCGAGCAACGCGATAGCGCCGAGTCGGGGTTACTGCGCATCAGTAACCCCGACTCGGCGTCAATCAGGGATCAGTCACTCAGACAGGCGCTCGCCGGTCTCGGTGTCGAAGACGTGCACGTGGTGGGGGTCGGTGGTCACGTAGATGGCGTCGCCCTTGCCCACCGAGTCGCGAGCGGCGCTCACGCGGACGATGACGTTGCTGGGCGTGCCCTCGACGTCGCAGGTGCCGTAGACGAAGCCGTCGGCCCCGAGCTCCTCGACGACGGTGACGTTGACCGGCAGGCCACCCTCCTGGGCAGACACCAGCCGCCACGCCTCGGGTCGTACGCCGACGGTGATGTTTCCGCTCATCTTCTTCGACGCGGTCGGGTCGACCGGGACCAGGTACTCGCCGATCTTGGCCTTGCCCTCGACGGCCTTCGCCTGGATCAGGTTCATCTGCGGGGAGCCGATGAATCCGGCCACGAACAGGTTGACCGGCTTGTCGTAGAGCCGCAGCGGGGTGTCCACTTGCATCAGCTCACCGAAGTTCATCACCGCGACGCGGTCACCCATGGTCATCGCCTCGACCTGGTCGTGGGTGACGTAGACCGTGGTGACGCCGAGGTCGGCCTGGAGCTTGGCGATGTCGGTGCGGGTCTGCACGCGCATCTTCGCGTCCAGGTTGGACAGCGGCTCGTCCATGCAGAACACCTGGGGGTTGCGGACGATCGCACGGCCCATGGCGACCCGCTGGCGCTGGCCACCCGAGAGCGCCTTCGGCTTCCGCTCGAGATAGTCCTCGAGGCCGAGGATGCGGGCCGCCTCCGCGACGCGCTTCTTGCGCTCCTCGGGATTGACCTTGGCCATCTTCAGGGCGAAGGCCATGTTGTCGGCGACCGACATGTGCGGGTAGAGGGCGTAGTTCTGGAAGACCATCGCGATGTCGCGGTCCTTGGGCGGCGTGTTCGTGACGTCACGATCGCCGATGAAGATCTTGCCTTCGTTGACCTCCTCCAGCCCCGCGAGCATCCGCAGGGTGGTGGACTTGCCGCACCCGGAGGGTCCGACGAGCACCATGAACTCGCCGTCGGCGATCTCGAGGTCGATGCCGGGCACGGTGGGCTTGTCCGCCCCCGGATACCAGCGCTGTGCCTTGTCAAAAGTCACTGTGGCCATGCTGAGTTGCTCCCTTCACCGGCAGGTACGTGCCGGACGATCCGTAGTGAAGTGACGTCGGTCACCCTAGGTGTGCGCAAGCGTTTGCGACAGGTCTGCGCCTCGGCGGTCTCAGCGACTGGTCAGCGAGCCACCACGTGCAGGACGTGGGCGGCTTCGGGTGGCAGCGCCGGGAACCGTACACCGACCTCGGCGAGCGTCCGCCCTCCCAGCTCCACCCCCTCGCCGTCCAGCCAGGTGGCACCGATCTCGGCGCGGTGCCGCTCGCCGGCCGGCGTCCGGTCGACCACCGCGTAGCTGCGCCCCGGATCGAGCCCGGGCAGCCGCACCGCGCCGACCGACTGGGTGATCGGGGTGTCGACCGTGGCCACGACGTACCACGCCTCGCTGCGGTCGGTGGCGACGACGCCGGTCACCAGCACCGCCGGGTCGTGATGGTCGCCGCGGACCAGACGGCCGCTCGCGACCAGCGGTCGCAGGTCCTTGTGCAACGCCACCCAGGCCGCCACCTCGGCACGCTCCTCGGCGTCGAGGCCGCGCAGGTCCCACTCGATGCCGAAGTGGCCGATCAGCGCGGTGGCGGCCCGGAAACCGGTCCGGTGGCTCCGGCCGGTGGTGTGCGCGACCGGTCCGCCGAGGTGGGCGCCGAGCATCTCCGGCGGCACCAGCAGCGTGGTCCAGCGCTGGATCCGCTGCCGCTCGACCGCGTCGATGGTGTCACTGGGCCAGACCCGGTCGGTCCGGGTCAGCACCTCCAGGTCGACCCGCCCGCCACCACTGGCGCACGACTCGATCTCGAGGTCCGGGTGGGTCGCACGCAGCTCGTCCAGCAGCCGGTAGAACGCGAGGGTCTGCCCGTGCACCGCCGGCCGGCCGGCGTGCGCGACATCGACGAGGTCGCGGTTGTGGTCCCACTTGAGGAACGCGATGTCGTACTCGTCCAGCAGCGAACGCAGCTGGCCGAGGACGTGGGCCCAGGCGTCCGGGTGCTGCAGGTCGAGCACCTGCTGGTGCCGCCACGTCGGCGCTGGCGTGCAGCGCCCGTGCAGCACCCACTCGGGGTGGGCGCGGACCAGCTCGGAGTCGTCGTTGACCATCTCCGGCTCGACCCACAGCCCGAAGTCCATGCCCAGCTTGGTCACGTGGTCGACGAGGGGATGCAGCCCCTCGGGCCAGACCTGCGGGTCGACCTGCCAGTCCCCCAGCCCGGCCCGGTCGCTACGTCGCGCCTGGAACCAGCCGTCGTCGAGCACGAACCGCTCCACGCCGACCTCGGCGGCCGCGTCGGCCAACCCGGTCAGGGTGTCGAGGTCGTGGTCGAAGTACGCCGCCTCCCAGGTGTTGACCAGCACCGGCCTGGTACGTCGGGTCCGTGGCGAGTGCCGGCGCAGCCAGGTGTGCAGCCGGGCAGAGGCGTCGTCGAGCCCGGCAGCCGACCAGGTGCCGACCAGCCAGGGGGCGGCGTACGTCTCACCGGGCGCCAGCACGACCTCACCGGGACCGAGCAGCTCGCCGCCACCGAGCAGGCACTCGCCCTCAGGGCGTGCGCTCGGCGTAGGACTGGTGGTCGCCACTCCACGCGACATGGGTGGCCCACACCTCGCCGTGGCCGAAGCCGAATCCGGGCACGCCCGCGGCGAGCAACAGGGTCGCGTCGTGGCCGGTGCGGCCGTGCCGCCCCTCGCGAAGGTGCGTGCCGATCAGCCACGGCCGCCGCTGTGGCGTCCGCTCGCGGCACCAGCGTCCGGTCATGTCGAGCAGCTCGCCGGCCCGGGCCGGCACCGGCAACGCGTTGCGTACGTTCGCCAGCACGAGCGGGTCTCCCGCCGCGTTGGTGACCGAGGTCCGGAGCCGCACCAACCCCTCGCGGCTCAGCTCCAGGGTCAGCTCGACCTCCCACCCGGCCTCGGCATCCGAGCCGCGCAGCACCACCACGGAGTCTGGTCCGTGGTCGTCGACGGTCCAGCTCCAGCCGGTCATCCGCGGCGCCCAGGCGCCCGTCGTACGGCCGGGACGCAGGCCCTCGAGCGCAGGCAGGCCGGTGAACCCGGCGCGTTGTCGCTGAGCAGCCCACGCTGCCGAGGTGCGTCGAGTGCCGAGTGCGGGACCCCGGGCCGATGGCTCTCGACGAGCCCGGACAGGGTGGCCGGGCCGAGGTCGTCGAGCGCGGGTCCCCAGTGGAGCAGGACGGGGTCTCCGACGAGAGAGGGCGCGAGCACGATGCTCACGCCCTCCCGCGTCAGGTGGACTGGACTGTTCACCTGGTCGATGCCTAGGCGCCTCTCTCGATCTCCTGGCCGGCCCCGCGCCGCCATACACGCACACTGGCTTTGTTGGCGGGCGCTCGAAATACGAGAAAAGTATGCCTTCGCGCCGCCGCCGCGCCATTGCACGCGTCTGACGACGCGTGGCTCGACCAGGGATCGAGAGACACGCCTAGCCCTTGACCGCTCCGGAGGTCAGACCCCTGACGAAGAAGCGCTGCATCCCGAAGAAGACCGCCATCGGCAGAACCATGGAGATGAACGCCGCGGCGGTCAGCAGCTCCTGCCCCTGTCCCTGGGTGCCGAGCAGACCCTGCACCGCCACGATGACCGTGCCGTTGTCACCCGAGCCGAGGAACAGCTTGGCGATCAGGAGGTCGTTCCACACCCACAGGAACTGCAGGATCGCGAACGCCGCCAGCGCCGGCACCGACATCGGGACGATCAGCCGCCAGAACGTCTGGTAGTGCGACGCCCCGTCGATCTTGGCCGACTCGATCACCGACTTGGGCAACGTGGACATGTAGTTGCGCAAGGTGTAGATCGCCAGCGGCATGCCGAAACCGGTGTGCAGCAACCAGACCGCGAAGTACTGGTTGACGATGTTCAGGCCCTCGGGACCGAGCAGCTCGAGCATCGGCAGGAACGCCACCTGGATCGGGATCACCAGCACCCCGACGATCGCGATGAACAGGATGTCCTTGCCCCGGAAGTCCATGAACGTGAACGCGTACGCCGCGAACGCGGCGAACATGATCGGGATCACGGTCGCGGGGATCGTCACGACGATGCTGTTGATGAACGCCGTGTCCAGCTTGGGGTTGGTCTTGCTGAGGACCTCGCTGTAGTTGTTGAACGTGAACCCCGAGTCACTCCAGTTGCCGGGCCAGACGACGGTCCACCACCCCGACTGGGAGGCGTCGATCCGGGTGCGCAACGACGTGACCAGCAGGCCCAGGGTCGGCACGGTCCAGAGGATGGCGAGCGAGACCATCGCGAGGATCGAGACCCAGCTGCGCCGCCGGCCGTCCTTCATCAGACCGCGGGACGCGCCTCGGCTTGTCCTCGGGCACCGACGTGGTGCCCGACATCCCCGCTTGGGTGGAGAAAGTGTCGCTGGTCATCGGTTCGCCTCCTCGGCGCGGAAGTGCCGGACCTGGTAGATGAGCACCGGCACGACCGCCAGCAGCAGCACGACGACGATCGCGGAGGCGATGCCGTTGTCGCCGCCCTTGAACAACGTGATGAAGAACAGGTTGGCGATGACGTCGCTGTTGAACCGGCCGTTGGTCAGCACGTAGACGATGTCGAAGACCTTCAGCACCAGGATCAGCACGGTGATGAAGACCGTGATCGTGGTGCCCTTGATCTGCGGCAGCACCACCTTCCAGAAGATCTGCCACTCGGTGGCGCCGTCGATGCGCGCCGCCTCGATGGTGTCCTCCGGGACGCCCTTGATGGCCGAGGAGAGCAGGGTCATCGCGAAGCCCACCTGCAGCCAGACCAGGATCACCATCATCAAGAACGAGTTCAGGTGCAGGCTGTCGTTGTTGAGCCAGGTCTGGGGCTCGGCGTTGAAGAGACCCGTCCAGATGGCGTTGAGCAGGCCGGTCTGGTTCGAGCCGGGGTTGTCGTAGGCGTAGACGAGCTTCCAGATCGCCGACGCGCCCACGAACGAGATCGCCATCGGCAGGAAGATGATCCCCTTGGACAGGGCCTCACCGCGCTTGGACAGCTTGTCGGCCAGCACCGCGACCGCGATGCCGAGCGCGACGGTGATCGCAGGCACCACGATCAGCCAGAGCAGGTTGTTGAAGAGGGCGGTCCCGGAACCCCTGCTCCCCGAAGATGGTTCGGTAGTTCTCGAGGCCGACGTAGGCGGTCGTGTCCTCGTTGGCGAACGACGCCTGGATCGTGCGCACCGCCGGGTAGAGCAGCATCAGCGACATCAGGCCGAAGCCCGGCAGCAGGTAGGCGTAGGGGATCAAAGCCAGGGACGCCTTCTGGGGCAACCCTTCGACGAACATGTTGAGGAAGAAGAACAGCACCGCCGCGCCGCCGACACCGACGGCGATGGCGATGATGCCGATGAGGAACTTGCTGTCGAAGTACCACTCCGGTCGGAGCCCGAAGGACAGGAAGATCGTGTACATCAGCGTACCCGACCACGCCCATGCCGGCGAGCCCCACGAGGATCTTCTGCGGGCTGGTCTTGCCGTAGACGTCGGCCTTGCTGATCTCTGACAGGGGCGCCTCGGCCTGGAGCTCCTGGACGTCGCCGGGGGCGTCGTCGTGGACGTCGGTCATGCGCATCACCACTTTCCGAGCAATGGAAGGGGACGAGGAGGGCTCCGGCGCCGGCGCTAGGCCGGCGCCGGAGCCCCGCTCAGGAACTGCAGGTCACGAGCTCGGCCACGACTCGTCGATGGCCTTGAGCGTTTCCTCGCTCGACTGGCCGCTGATCCATTCGACCATGCCGGTCCAGAAGCTGCCCGAACCGACGTCCGCGGGCATCAGGTCGGAACCGTCGAACCGGAAGACGTCCGCGCTGGCCGCCGACTCGGCGATCCCCCGCGTCGTCTCGTCGGCGTACTGGGCTGGTGTCGAAGGTGCTGTGCGGCGAGAGCCAACCACCGGCTGCGGCCCAGGGACCACCGAACTGGTCGCTGGTGAGGAACTCCATGACCGCGTCGACGTCGTCGTCACCCTCGGTGAAGACCGCCGCGAGGTCGCCACCACCGAGCACCGGGTCACCGTCGTACCCACCGTCGTAGTGCGGGAAGTAGTAGGTGCCGACGTTGGCGTCGAGGTCAGCCTGGATCTCGTCCGGGAAGAACCCGGTGGCGAAGTTGCCCTGCCGCATCAGGTAGCAGCCGGGCTTGGCGTCGAACGCGGTGGTCATCGCGTCGGCGAAGCCGGTGTTGAGGATGCCGTTGACGCCGCCCAGCACCAGGTCCTCGTTCTTGGCGATCTCGCCGTAGGCGTCGAGAGCCTCGACGATCGCCGGGTCGTCGAACGGGATCTCGTGCTTGACCCACTGGTCGTAGACGTCCGGGCCACCGATGCGGAGCACCATCTCCTCGAGCCAGTCGGTGCCGACCCAGCCGGTCGCCTGGTCGGACTCCCAGCCCATGCACCACGGCGGGGTTCCGTCGCTGGCGATCTGCTCGGAGAGCGCGATGAGCTCCTGGTAGCTGGCCACCTCGGTCGGGTAGCCGGCGTCCTCGTAGGCGGGCTTCGGGTACCAGACGATGCTCTTGACGGCCATGCGCATCGGGGCACCGTAGACACTGCCGTCCTTGGTGGCTGCCTCGAGGAAGCCCGGGATCAGGGTCTCCTCGATCGCGCCCATGTCGATGACGTCTTCGAGCGGCGTCATGTCGTCGGTGAGGTCGAGCAGGCCGCCCGGTTGCGGGAAGAGTCCGATGTCGGGAGCCTGGCCCGTGCCGACCTTCTGCACGATGGTCGTGGTGAAGTCCTGGTCGGCGGTGTACTCGATGTCGATGCCCGACTCCTCCTCGAACGTCAGCGAGCGATTCCTCGAAGGCAGCCTGCTCGTCGCCACCGAAGGCGCCGAGAATCGTGACCTTCTTGTCGCCGCTCTCCTCGTTGGAGGCGCCGCCCCCGCCGCCACCGTCGTCGTCGGACTGCAGACATCCCGACATCGCAAGGCCGAGGCCCAGCGCCAGCCCGAGCGCCGCGAGGCGCTGCTTTCGTACTGCCATCTCATCTCCCTGCTCGATGAATCCTTCGATGAACCAGGGCCGTCCCGGACGGCCCCCGTGTGTGACGGCGTGAGCGCCATCACATTCTCTGTTGTCCCTCTCTACCCACCGCGCCCACGTTTGTACAGGTCAAAGCCGAGTCGTCCCGGTGGGCGACCATCGCTCGGCGGCCATTTACGCAAACGTTTACGTCGGTCTGGGGCGAAGCGTGGCGCACGTCACAGTGCTTCGTCAATAGCCGTAGGCAAACGTTTGCGAAATCGCTATCGTCGCCCCCATGAGCGGGGGCATGCCGGCTCAGGCCGGGGAAGTGAACATGGCCGACGTCGCCCGGCACGCGGGCGTCTCGATCGCCACCGTCTCGCGCGCTCTCCGCGGCGTCCCGGGAGTCAGCCAGCCGACCCGCGAGCGGATCCGGCAGATCGCCCACGACCTGTCCTACGTCATCTCGCCGGAGGCCAGCGCGCTCTCCCGGGGTCAGACCGGACGGGTGGCCATCGTGATGCCGCAGCTCGACGCGTGGTTCTACAGCGCGATGCTCGCGAGCATGGCCCCGGTGCTGCGCGGAGCCGAGCTCGACATGCTCGTCTACCAGGTCGAGGGCGAGGAGCAGCGTACCCGGTTCCTGCGCGAGCTGCCTGCCCGGCGCAAGGCCGACGCGGTGATCCTCACCGCCCTGCCGATGGCACAGGCCGAGGTCGAGAGGCTCGACCTGATGGGGGTGCACGTCGTGGTCGCCGCTGGGGAGGTCCGGGACTACCCGCACGTCCGGGTCGATGACCTCGAGGTCGGTCGGACCGCCGTACAGCACCTCGATCGACCTCGGTCATCGCCGGATCGCGATGATCCGGACCAGCGACACCGACGGAACGACGTGGTCCTCGGACCTGCTGCGCGTTCGGGCCTGGCGCGAGACGCTGGCGGCCGCCGGGCTGGACGCTCCCGACGAGCTCCTGGTCACCGAGTCGTACGGCGTCGACGCCGGCGCCCGCGCCGTGGCTCGGCTCCTCGAACTGTCCGGTGCCCCCGACCGCGTCTTCGCCTACTCCGACGAGCTGGCCTTCGCCGCGATCTCGCACGCCTGGGCCGCCGGGCTGCGCGTGCCCGAGGACCTCTCGGTCATCGGCGTCGATGGCCACCCGCTCGGCGAGCTGCTCGGCGCGAGCACCGTCGACCAGGACGTCGCCGGCCAGGGCCGGATGGCCGCAGAGCTGGTCGCTCAGCTGGTCACGGGTGCCGACCGGGTCGTCAGACGTCGACGTCGCGCTGCGGCTGGTCCAGCGCGGAGTCGACGGCGGCGCCGGGCTGACCCTATCCGTGCTTGCGCTCCACGCTGACGCCGCCCCAGATCGCGACGCCCTTGATCCGGACGAGGGGTGACGAGTCGTCGAGGTCGGCCTCGACCAGGCCGGACGGGCCGGAGTAGCCACCCATGATCCCGGTGCCCTCCATCTGCACGCGCACGTTGGGCCCGACGATCACCTGAGGCGCCGCCCATGAACGCGTTGATGGTGATCACCACCTCGGGCGCCGCGAAGCGCGCCTGGCGCAGGTCGAGCTCGGCGCCGCCCATCATCGCGAAGATGGTCATCTGCTGGGGCACCACCCAGATGCCCTTGCGGCTCAGCCCGCTGAGGATCGCGAAGTGCTGCTCGCGCGCCGGCCCCGCCACGACGGCCGGTGAGGAGGCGGCCGGCCGCACCGGCACGGGTCGCTGGTAGGGGTGGCTCGGCAGATCGAGGGTGATCGGCACGAGGTCCGCGTAGGTGCGGGCGGCGTACGTCGCCTCCAGTCGCTGGTCGAGCTCGTCGATGTCGAGCCGACCCTCGCCGGCGGCCTCCCGCAGGATCTCGGCGACCTGGTGCCGCTCGGCGTCCGAGATGCGCAGCTGGGCGGGGTCGTCACCCGCGCCCGGGTGCTGGAGCTCGCCCGCCATGGGGACAGCCTAGGACCTAGGCGATACTTGGGAATCGTGGCTGCTGAACCCGAGTTCCGCTACTCCGACCTGCTGCCGATCGGCCCGGACGAGACGCCCTACCGGCTCCTCACGACGGAGGGGGTCTCGACCTTCGACGCTGTTGTCGACGGGCAGAGCCGCACCTTCCTGCAGGTGCAGCCGGAGGCCATCGAGCGGCTCACCGCCGAGGCGATGCACGACATCTCCCACTACCTGCGCCCGGCGCACCTCGCCCAGCTGCGCCGGATCATCGACGACCCCGAGGCGTCGGGCAACGACCGGTTCGTGGCGCTCGACCTGCTCAAGAACGTCAACATCTCCGCCGGTGGCGTGCTCCCGATGTGCCAGGACACCGGTACCGCGATCGTGATGGGCAAGAAGTCGGAGGGAGTGCTCACCGGCGTCGACGACGCCGAGGCGATCTCGCGAGGCGTGTACGACGCCTACACCAAGCTGAACCTGCGCTACTCCCAGCTCGCGCCGCTGACCACCTGGGAGGAGACGAACACCGGGACCAACCTGCCCGCCCAGATCGAGCTCTACTCGACCCCGACCCGAGCACGGTGGGAAGCCGGAGTACAAGTTCCTCTTCATGGCCAAGGGCGGCGGCTCGGCGAACAAGTCCTTCCTCTACCAGGAGACCAAGGCCGTCCTGAACCCCACCCGGATGCTGCAGTTCCTCGACGAGAAGATCCGCTCCCTCGGGACGGCCGCGTGCCCGCCGTACCACCTGGCCGTCGTGATCGGCGGCACGTCGGCGGAGTTCGCGCTCAAGACCGCGAAGTACGCCTCGGCGCACTACCTCGACCACCTGCCCACCTCGGGATCGATGAGCGCGCACGGGTTCCGTGACCTCGAGCTCGAGGAGGAGGTGTTCAAGCTGACGCAGTCGTTCGGGATCGGTGCGCAGTTCGGCGGCAAGTACTTCTGCCACGACGTCCGCGTGGTCCGGCTGCCGAGGCACGGCGCCTCCTGCCCGGTCGCGCTCGCGGTCTCCTGCTCGGCGGACCGGCAGGCGCTGGGCAAGATCACCGCCGACGGCGTCTTCCTCGAGCAGCTCGAGACCGACCCCGCGCACTACATGC